>NZ_CP061297.1:626820-1838368 GCF_018687575.1 Polynucleobacter asymbioticus | reverse complement strand
AGTTATCCACAAGCAGGAAAAACGTGGAAAACCTGTGGATAACTTGTGAATAAAATTAAAAAACCAAACAAAATCAGTGGTTTATAAAATTAGGGTTAATTAAATAGAGAAAAATACCTATATATTCATCTGTGGCGGTTGACCTTTTGCCTTGCAACAAGGAAAATACTGGGTTTTGCAGGATGAATCATGAAAAGAACATACCAACCCTCAGTAACACGTCGTAAACGCACACACGGATTTCGTATTCGTATGAAAACTAAGAGTGGGCGCGCAGTATTAAACGCACGTCGCGCTAAAGGTCGCAAACGCTTAGCTGTTTAATTTAGCAGTTGAATAGCGCCAGGATTTCTGAATTACTAAAAACACGCCCCAAGACAAGTTTGTATTGGGGTTTGTATTTGGCATCCTTGGATCAGGGCTCAAGACCAGACTTGGGTATTGCGGTAGCTAAAAAATTAGCGAAGCGGGCCGTAGACCGCAACCGAATAAAACGCATGATTCGCGAATTAGTCAGGAGTGCACAAGCAAGCACCCTTAATAGCGATGTTGTGGTGAAGCTGAAAAAACCCATTGGTCGCGAAACCCGCGGCAGGCTCAGGAGCAAAGAAAAAGATGTTCTGCGAAATCAGATTGCAGGACTAATTTAAAGTGCGCCTATTCAATCAGCTAGCCATTAAGGTTGTGAGGCTTTACCAAATAGCACTCAGCCCCTTTGTAGGTATGCAATGTAAGTTTGTACCAAGCTGCTCGCAATACGCTTGTGATTGCTTTTCAAATTACGGATTTTTTAAAAGCTTTGGCTTAATGGTGTGGCGCATTTTGCGTTGTAACCCATGGTCACATGGCGGATATGATCCTGCAGTAAAACCAACACCTCATCATCATTAAGTGAACGCAAATGGACTTTAAAAAAACAATCCTCTGGGCAGTTTTCTCCATGTCGGCCCTGCTGTTGTACAACAACTGGCAAGTTCATGAAGGCAAACCATCTATGTTTGGTGGTAACCCTACAAGCTCAGCTGCGGTCTCTGACAAGGCTCCAGTAAATAAGATAGATGTTCCGGCGCCAATACAAAGCCCAAGCATTTCTGCGCCTAATCAAGCGCCCGCTGTAATGGCTGGGGGAATCGAAACATCTGAAAAGTTTGTGTTGCAAAACGATGTGTTGATTTTAGAAATCAGCGCAAATGGCGCCAACGTAATTGATGCAAAGTTACCAAAGCAACTTACTGCAGAACAAAAACCAATCGAGTTATTTCAGTACGCACCAAACCATAAATATTTTGCTCGTTCTGGCTTAATTGCTTTGGGCAATGCGGACCTTCCCAACCACACCAGCACATTTAAATTGGTGCAATCTGGTAAAGATGGCTCTGGAAAACCTTTTATAGTTCTGGCAAGTGAGCGCAATGGTGTAAAACTTGAGAAGACTTTTGTATTGAGTCCTGGCAGCTACGTTGTTGATGTTGGCCATCGCGTCACTCAAAGCAATGCGAATGCAGCGCCACTAGTTCTATATACAGAGATCGTGCGCGATGCATCACAAGAGGCAAAAATTGGACCTTTTGATGGTGCGTTCTCAGCAAGCACATTTACCGGACCGGCCGCTTACACCGAAAAAGAAAAATTCAATAAGCTGGAATTCACGGCAATTGATAAAAACAAAATTACTATTCCTACAGTAGTGCCTGCTGGCGATCCTGCTTGGATTGCTATGGTTCAGCACTACTTTGCCAGCGCCTGGATTCCTGGCGATAAAGCCGCGCGCGACATCTATGCTGGAAAAATCGACAACAACCTCTACCGCATTGGCATGCAAACGCCGCTGGGAGTCGTTGCACCAGGCACAACGGTTGTTGAAAAAGCAAAGCTGTTTGTGGGCCCGCAAGAAGAAAGCGTTTTAGAAACGATTGCTCCTGGGTTTGCATTATTAAAAGATTATGGCTACCTCACCATTCTTGCGAAACCTATTTTCTGGTTGCTAGAAAATATCCACGCTTATGTTGGTAACTGGGGCTGGTCAATTATTCTTTTGACCATCTTGATTAAGTTGGTGTTCTTCCCATTGTCTGCAGCCAGCTACAAGTCAATGGCGCGAATGAAAGAAGTTCAACCACGTCTGCTTGCAATGAGAGAGCAATACAAGGGTGAGCCACAAAAACTGAATCAGGCCATGATGGAGATGTACCGCAAGGAAAAAATTAATCCTTTGGGCGGTTGCTTGCCAGTTGTGATTCAGATCCCTGTATTTATCTCTTTGTACTGGGTTCTGCTCTCTTCTGTAGAGATGCGTAATGCCCCGTGGATTGGTTGGATTCATGACTTATCAGTTCCAGACCCATATTACATTTTGCCAATCATCATGGCTGCCTCAATGTTTGTGCAAACAAAACTCAACCCAACTCCACCTGACCCAGTTCAGGCGAAAATCATGATGTACATGCCTTTAGTGTTTTCTGTCATGTTCTTCTTCTTCCCTGCCGGCTTGGTTTTATATTGGGTTGTGAACAACTTGCTCTCGATTGCCCAACAATGGCAGATCAATCAAATGTTTGGGAAGAAGTTAGCTAAATAAATTTTTAGCTGCTGAAAAATAAAAAGAGTACCTGCAATGATGACCAGAAAACTACCCATCATTGCGGTTGCTACCGCGCCCGGGAAGGCGGGGGTTGGCGTTATCCGCATTAGCGGACCACACCTTTTGCCGATGGCCGAAGCTTTATTTCATAAAGCACTTGCGCCACGACAGGCTAACTTACTCACCCTTCGAGATGCGCAGGGCGCGTCAATCGATCAACTCATTGCCATTTACTTTGCTGCCCCTGCATCTTTTACGGGCGAAGATGTCATAGAGCTGCAATGCCACGGTGGTCCGCAGCTTTTAGGGTTGGTCATGAAGCGCTGTCTCGAGCTGGGAAAAGATCAGGGTTTGGTTATCGCCGAGCCAGGCGAGTTTTCTTTGCGTGCCTATCTCAATAACAAAATCGATTTAGCTCAAGCAGAAGCAATTGCAGATTTAATTGATGCACAAAGTGAGGCAGCAGTTCGTGGGGCAGCGCGCTCATTGCAGGGTGCTTTCTCAAATGACATCAATAGCCTGATTGAAGAAATTACCCAGCTTCGTATTTTGGTGGAGTCCACCCTAGACTTCCCTGAAGAAGAGATTGAGTTTTTGGAGAATGCCCAGGCCCGTGAACGTCTCAGCACGGTGATGCAAAAGTTAAAAGCATTAAGAGAGGGCGCGAAACAGGGAAAAATTTTGCGCGATGGTATTCAGTTGGTTTTAGCTGGCGCCCCTAACGTTGGGAAAAGCTCCCTCCTCAATCGTTTGGCTGGCGAGGAGGTCGCTATCGTCACTCCGATCGCTGGGACCACGAGAGATCGCGTTAAGGAGAGCATCACCATTCACGGCGTTCCGATGCATATTATTGATACTGCCGGTTTGCGCGAAACCAGCGATCTGGTTGAGGCTAAGGGCATTGAAAGATCATGGGATGCCATTCGGGCAGCAGACCTGGTTATTTTTTTGCAAGATCCAAGCGCTAAAGAAACCATTGATGGTGCTGAGGCTTTAGGGTTAAAAGCCCAAATATTGAAGGCGCTCCCGCCGAAATGCCCTGTTTTAGAGGTGTGCAATAAGTCAGATTTGTTAGAAAAAGCGACAGCTCAACAAGGCGAAAACCAATCTTTGCTTATTTCAGCCAAGACGGGTGAGGGTATTGAGGCTCTAAAACAGAGAATTCTAGAGTCGGTTGGTTGGGGCGGTAATCAGGAGGGCGCCATCCTTGCCCGCAGACGGCATTTGGATTGCTTAGACAGGGCAGCCACCCACTTGGACAAATCCCAACAATTCGCAGCAGATGGCAACATATCGCTGGAGTTGTTCGCAGAAGAGCTCCGTTTGGCGCAAGATCAACTCGGACAAATCACCGGGAAGCTGCTCCCAGACGATCTGCTGGGCAAGATCTTTAGCCAATTTTGTATTGGCAAGTAGAGGGTTTGCGCTTGGTGGGCGTGCCGCTAAAAATATGCCCAAAATGTTAAAATAGTGCGATCAAAAAAATTACATTTCATAGGACTCTCATGACTATCAATACCAATGCACCTGAGTACGTAAAAAATCAAAAACTGATTCAATGGGTTGCTGAAGTTGCCGCCCTTACCAAGCCAGATAAGATTCGCTGGTGTGATGGTTCCCAGGCTGAATATGATGAATTTTGTGACCTGCTGGTAAGCGCAGGGGTATTTAAGCGCCTTAACCCAGCTAAGCGCAAAAACGCTTTCTTGGCATTATCTGATCCAGATGATGTAGCGCGCGTTGAAGACCGCACGTTTATTTGCTCCGCAAACAAAGAAGATGCCGGCCCAACAAATAACTGGGTAGAGCCAAGTGAAATGCGCGCCACCCTTCAACCGCTTTTTGATGGTTGCATGCGTGGCAGAACAATGTATGTGGTGCCATTCTCCATGGGCCCAATTGGCTCCCCAATTGCACATATTGGTGTTGAGCTTTCTGATAGTCCATATGTTGCTATCAACATGCGTTTGATGACTCGTATGGGTAAAGCGGTGATTGATCAGCTTGGCGCTACTGGCGAATTCGTTCCTTGTATTCACACTGTTGGCAAGCCTTTGGCTGTTGGCGAAAAAGATGTTGCTTGGCCGAATAACAAAACCAAGTACATTGTTCATTACCCAGAAACTCGCGAGATCTGGTCTTTCGGATCTGGCTACGGCGGTAACGCTTTATTGGGTAAAAAATGTTTTGCATTACGCATTGCATCCAATATGGGTCGCGATCAGGGCTGGCTGGCTGAGCACATGTTGATCTTGGGCGTGACTTCACCTGAAGGCAAGAAATACCATATCGCTGCTGCGTTCCCATCTGCCTGCGGAAAAACCAACTTCTCCATGATGATTCCTCCAAAGGGATTTGAGGGTTGGAAGGTCACTACAGTTGGTGATGACATTGCATGGATTAAGCCGCGCAAAGACCCTGTTACAGGTAAGACACGTTTGTTTGCAATTAACCCAGAGTCTGGTTACTTTGGTGTTGCTCCAGGAACAAACCGCCAAACCAATCCAAACTGTCTCGACTCATTAAATCAAGATGTGATCTTTACTAACGTTGGTCTAACTGATGATGGTGATGTTTGGTGGGAAGGTTTAACTGATACACCTCCAGCACATTTAATTGACTGGCAAGGCAAGGACTGGACTCCAGCTGACGGCGCTGCTGGTCGCAAAGCCGCACACCCAAATTCACGCTTCACCGTAGCTGCCACTAATAACCCTGCAGTCGATCCTAATTGGGATAACCCTGAAGGTGTAGCGATTGACGCATTCTTGTTTGGTGGCCGTCGCTCAAACACAGTTCCATTGGTCAGCGAAGCGCGTGACTGGGTAGAGGGTGTTTATATGGCCGCAACAATGGGCTCTGAAACTACCGCTGCGATTACTGGTCAAGTTGGTGTTGTTCGTCGTGATCCATTTGCAATGATTGCATTTGCTGGCTACAACATGAGCGATTACTTCCAACATTGGTTAAACATCGGTAGCAAGCTTGCTGCTGAAGGCGCTGTGTTGCCAAAGATCTATTGTGTGAACTGGTTCCGTAAAGACGAGAATGGCAAGTTTGTATGGCCTGGCTTCGGTGAAAACATGCGCGTACTTTCTTGGATTTTGGGTCGTGCTGAAGGTACAGCCAAAGGCAAGGAAACAGTGTTTGGTATTTGCCCGGAGCACGCTGATATGCATTGGAACGGCCTCGATTACTCAGTGGACAAGTTTGAAAAAGCCATTACCGTCGCTGTTGATGATTGGAAGAACGAGCTCAAATTGCATTCAGAATTGTTTGAGCACTTAGGTGATCGTTTGCCTAAAGAGTTAATCGAAGCTCGTAGCAAAATTGAGAAGCGCTTAAACGCCTAGGCATCCCCTAGAAATTTAAGAAGCCTTTTTAAAAACATCTTTATTGAATGACCTTACCCCAACACCATGACATCGTGGTGATTGGGGCAGGCATTGCTGGATCCAGCATTGCCAATGAGCTGCTCGAGCGCGGTCAAACAGTTTGTATAGTTGACTCAGCGCCCCATCCCGCATCAGCATGCTCTAGTCACGCTTACGCTATTGCCCACCCTCATGTAGGTCGTGGAGCCCCCCGTCTATTACGCTTAACCCGCATTGCATTTTTGATGGCTGAAGCTCGCTGGGGTAATGTATGGAAGCAGCATGGCATCTTTCAGCCAAACAAAAAAGATAAGACCTTTAATCATGATGATGTCGCAAGTTATTTGCGGTCACTTGATCTTGATGAGGATCTAGCGCAAGCACTTTATGCGGATGATGCAATCCAAGCATGTGGCATTAATCAAGACGGCATTTGGCTTCCACGTGGAGCATCATTAAATTTATTGGAAGCAACAACAGATGCGCTCAAACCGCACCCAAAGCTGACTTGCTGTTGGAATATTTCTGTAGCCCGACTAGAGAAAGTGGATACTGGCTGGCAGTTAATCGACCCTCAAGATAAGCTCATCATGACCGCTGGCAAAGTTATTATTGCTGCAGCGCTCGAATCCAAAAAGTTATCCGCCAGCATCAACGTACGACTTCCCTTAAGACCAGTTCGCGGACAACTCAGTATTTTCTCTATTGATCAAAATAGTTCGTGGGCAGCAAAACTACCTCGCACCGCTATATCGGGCGATGGTTATTGTTTGCCAGCCAAGAAACTATCTGATAGAAATTACCAGTGGATAGTGGGCTCTAGTTTTGATGAGGGAGAGTCCGATCTAGAAGATTGGGACTCAAGTGATGACTTTAATCGTGAGCAGGCAAAGGGTTTGCTAAATTATGCAGAAGGCGATGTTGGCCACCTTCAAAAGCTAGGTAGTTTTGTGGGTGTGCGTTGCGTTGCGGGCGATCGTTTGCCCATCATTGGCGCACTGACTCAACGCCCAGGGATATTTCTGGCAACAGCCCTGGGGTCTAGAGGCGCTCTTTGGTCAGCCTTGGCGGCTAAGCTGATTACAGCTCAAGTGCTTGAAGATGATTTTGCTTTGCTGGCACGCTTCGGTTTTGCCACAGACTTAGTAGCCGCACTGGCACCTGCGCGTTTCTTCGCTGGCGCCTTGGATGTAGCCCCCGCCTTCGGTGCTTTAGCTTCAAACTCAAAACCAATTTTGCCATCGGGACCCAAGGCAAGATAAGCCTTAAAGCCACGACCAGTCCGATTGGATTTGAAATTGGTTAGCAAGTCAGTTTTACCCTCGGCAAGTAATTTTTGAACTTGCTCAGCAGAAATTTCTTGTTGCAAAACCACCTTGCCTGTTTTGAAATCACACGACTTATCGGGCCCTGTATTTCTCTCGCACAAGTAACGCATGCCATCTTCATATACGGCACCAGAGCATTTTGGACAGACACCTAAAGCTTGACGACCAGTAAAGTCAATTGCTTCCGATTCGTCTTCTTGGGTGTTGCCAAAATCAAACTCAAGCTTAAAGCCCGCATTCGGATAATCCGCGTCATCTTCAGGGATTTCGCTTAACTTGATAATTGCCGCAAATGGTCTACCCATTTTGCTGCGGAATCCCTGCAATGGCCCAATGGTTTTCTCGCGAAGCAATTCTTCTACCTCGGGATATTCAAATGCTCGCCCGCCTGGAGTTTTGCTAATCGTAAATCCGCACTTCTCACATGCAAAGCGACGATAGTTTTCTTTAACCGCACCTTTGCAGTGTGGACAAGGTGTAGACATGGTCGCATAGTCGCCTGGAATGGTATCGCTGTCATATTCCTTAGCCCGCTTGACGATACGCTGCGTCATCTGTGCAATTTCTTGCATGAAGGTGTCGCGATTCATCTCGCCGCGCTCAATCAGAGAGAGTTTGTTTTCCCAGCTACCCGTGAGATCGGGCCGTGTTAACTCTTCAACATCTAAGCCGCGCAAGAGGGTCATTAACTGAAATGCTTTAGCGGTGGGAATGAGCTCACGCGCTTCCCGAACCATATATTTTTCTGCTAAAAGGCCTTCAATAATGGCAGCACGTGTTGCAGGTGTACCCAAGCCTTTTTCAGCCATGGCTTCTCGCATCTCATCATCATCCACCCACTTACCGGCGCTTTCCATTGCTGATAACAAAGTTGCCTCGGTATATCGAGCTGGCGGCTTGGTTTTTAATGGAATGGCTGCAATAGATTCATTTTGGACGGTTTCACCTTCCTGCACTGCTACCAATTCATCATCTGCTTGATTGGATCTGCCATAGACCGTCAACCAACCTGGCGTGACAAGCACCCGACCTTCAGTTTTAAAGTGATGACCCGAAGCCTCTGTAATGCGCGTGGTGACGCGGAATTCAGCTGCTGGATAAAACACTGCCAAGAAGCGACGCACAACTAAGTCATACAGTTTTTGCTCTGGTTCGCTGAGACTTTTCGGAGACTCCAAGGTGGGGATGATCGCAAAGTGATCTGATATTTTTGAGTTATCAAAAATACGTTTATTCGGTTTGATCCAACCATACCCTGCTTTAGCTTTTGGATCCTTGGGATCGCCTTGCAAAATTTGCTTAGCAAAGGGACGATATTCTTGTGAGTTCTCAGCCAGGTTTTCCATGGTCTGTTTTACGGTATCCAAGTAATCCTCGGGCAAGGCCTTGGCATCTGTACGTGGATAAGTAAGTACCTTATGGCGCTCATAAAGTGCTTGAGCCAAACCCAAGGTATTTTTAGCGGAGAAGCCAAAGCGCGCATTAGCTTCGCGTTGCAAGCTAGTTAAGTCAAATAGTTGTGGTGCGAGCTGAGTAGCTGGTTTCGCCTCTTCCTTAACGCTTGCTTTTTTATCGCGACAGGCCGCAACAATGCTTTGTGCAGCGGCTTCACTCCAGAGGCGATTTTCACGCGCATCTGGAGACGCAGCATCTTTCTTGAACTTCGGATCAAACCAACGACCTTCGTATATACCAGCTGCAGCGATAAATTCCGCCTTCACTTCCCAGTAGTCTTTAGAGATAAATTTACGAATCAGCTCTTCGCGCTCCACAACAATTGAGAGTGTTGGCGTTTGCACACGACCAACTGTTGTCAGAAAGAATCCACCGCTCTTACTATTGAATGCTGTCATGGCACGAGTGCCATTGATTCCAACCAACCAGTCAGCCTCAGAGCGGCAGCGTGCTGCATCGGCTAGGGGTTGCATGTCGCTATCGCTTCGCAGGGAAGCAAAGCCATCACGAATAGCTGCTGGTGTCATCGACTGCAACCAAAGTCGCTTGATTGATTGAGGTGCTTTTGCGTGCTGTGCAATCAAACGGAAGATCAGCTCGCCTTCGCGCCCCGCGTCACATGCATTAATCAGTTCATGAATATCTTTGCGCTTTATCAGCTTTTGCAATACCTTAAGTCGCGATTCAGTTTTGGCGATTGGGCGTAAATCAAAATAGGGGGGCACAACAGGCAGGTTTGCAAACGACCACTTCCCGCGTTTGACATCAAATTCCTCGGGGGCGGCGATTTCTAATAGATGACCAACCGCAGAAGAGATAACGAAGTCATCGCTCTCAAAATAATCCTCATATTTAGTGAAGCCACCTAAAGCTTTGGCAATGTCATTCGCAACGGAAGGTTTCTCCGCAATGATCAACGCCTTTGGGTGATCAACGGTTGAAGTCTTTGAGCTGCTTTTTTTGGTAGTTGCTTTAGTTGCCACGCGTTTTGCCTAAATTTGAGCTTGAAATGATGTTTTAAATGGGTGAAAACGGGTGACCAATTTAAACCAGATCCTGGTCAGACCCCCATCACACCCCTTTTTTATTATTAACCGATAAATTGACAAAAGTCCAAAACCCTCTTTTTCTAGACCTAGTAAGACCCCAGTACAGGGCCTAGTTTTTCTTAAAAATGGGCTTTAAATAGCTTTAAATGAGGTTTTTTGGCATTTTGGTAACTCCTCAAGGATGTCTTGCGGGGATTGGACCAGTTTGGCCCCTTGCTGCAGTAGCTGGTGACAGCCCCTTTTAAGGGGGTTATGTATTGACCCCGGAATAGCAAAAATCTCTCGGCCAAGCTCATAGCCCAGCCTTGCTGTAATAAGCGAACCAGAGCGCTCAGCCGCCTCAACCACTAGGATTCCTAGGGAGAGGGCGGCAATGATGCGGTTCCTGCGTGGGAAGTGCCATGCTTTTGGTCCCGATCCTGAGGCTAGTTCAGACACTAGGAGGCCTGCGCTACCGATGGCCTGGGCCAATCCAAGGTGTTCACTTGGGTACACGATATCTAGCCCTGTTCCACATACTGCTATGGTTGGGTGGTCCCGATTTGGCCCGAGGGCGCCCAAATGGGCTGCCCCATCAATGCCTCGAGCCAGCCCGGAAATAATGAGGTAACCCTCGGCAGATAGGGCTTGCGCAAAATAGTGAGCATTTTTGACCCCCTCTGGGCTGGCAATTCTTGAGCCTACGATAGCAATCGCCGGGATGTTGAGTAGGCGAATATCACCATATATATAGAGTGAGTTGGGTGGATCGTATAAATCCAGCAGGCGAGCTGGGTAGCCTGGGGAATTTCGTTGAATTTGGACGATGTTTGGGTTTTTGAGTATGCACATAAAGCAATTTTCAGCATGGGGCTGTTGAGAACTATCGGGACAGCCTGATTACTCTGTTGGATAATTCCTACATGGCTTTATTAACCGTCCTTTGTTACCCAGATCCACGCCTACACAAGGTTGCCAAACCCGTAGCGCAGGTAGATGCACGCATCAAAAAAATTGTGGCCGATATGGCCGAGACTATGTATGACGCACCTGGTGTTGGTTTAGCGGCAACGCAGGTAGATATTCATGAGCGAATTGTTGTAATTGATGTTTCGGATAATCAAGACGAGTTAATGGTCTTTATTAATCCTGAGCTGGTTTGGGCAAGCCCAGAAAAAAAATCATGGCGCGAAGGCTGTCTTTCTGTGCCGGAGTATTACGATGAAGTTGATCGCCCGGCGGTAGTGCGGGTAAAAGCACTCGACATCAATGGAAAAGAATTTGAAGTTGAGGCAGATGGTTTGTTATCGGTCTGCTTGCAGCACGAGATGGATCACTTGCAGGGCAAAGTGTTTGTTGAGTATCTCTCGATGTTGAAGCGCAATCGCATATCTCTCAAAATGAAAAAGCGCGCAAAAGAATTAGTAGGCGAGCGCTAAGCGCCCAATGAGAATTGTTTTTGCTGGTACCCCAGAGTTTGCTGCGCAAGCAATGCGCGCAATAGAACAGGCTGGCCATCAAATTGTTTTAGCGCTTACCCAGCCAGATCGCCGCGCAGGTCGTGGCATGCATCTTCAAGCGAGCCCTGTCAAAATATTTGCGCAAGAGAAAAATATTCCCGTATTACAGCCAGCAACACTCAAGCAGAGCCATGCTGACTTGCAGAAACGAGCAGCAGCACAAGAGACGTATCGATATTTATCTGACATTGATTTTGATGCAATGGTCGTTGTTGCCTATGGGCTGATTCTTCCTCAAGACATTCTTGACCTTGCCTCTCGCACTGGCAAGCATGGTTGCTTTAATATTCATGCATCTCTTTTGCCTAGGTGGCGCGGTGCGGCGCCGATACAGCGCGCCATAGAGAGTGGCGATCTCATGACCGGTGTGAGCATCATGCAAATGGATGCAGGTTTGGATACTGGCGATACTGTTTTAGTGGGTGATTTGAAAATAAGATCTGATGAAACTAGCGCATCACTACACGATCGTCTTGCGGTTTTGGGTGCTGAGTTGATGGTAAAAGTTTTAAACGACTTAGATCAAAATCGTTCTGTTGTAAGAACGCCGCAGCCTGCCGAAGGCATTACGTACGCAGAAAAAATATTAAAGAGCGAAGCAGAAATTGATTGGCAGCAAAGCGCCATTGAAATCGATCGACGTATTCGAGCTTTCAATCCATTTCCTGGATCCACCAGCAGCCTTTACGGGGAGCAGTTGAAGTTTTGGAGCTCTCGCATGTCTGACAAGGCGCAACTTCAAGATGCCATTCCGGGGCAGGTTGTGGGGCTTAGTGGAAACGGGGTTTATGTTCAATGTGGCGAGGGCGTGATTGAAATATTAGAAATGCAAAGGCCCGGCGGAAAACGGATTGCTGCCAACCTATGTATTTCTAGCGGCATGAATGTAAATCCTGTAATGAGATTTGAAAAATTCACCAATCAGCAAGGGGGCGCGAATGTTTAATTTGGTAAAGACGGCTATGTTGATGGCGGCAATCACCGCACTTTTTGTTGTCGTTGGTGGCATGCTGGGTGGCGAGCAAGGAATGCTCATGGCGCTATTGATAGCGATTGGAATGAACTTCTTTAGCTACTGGTTCTCAGATACGATGGTGCTGAAGATGACGAACGCACAGCAGGTGGATGAGCGTTCCGCCCCACAGCTCTACGCCATGGTGAAAGAGTTGGCTGAGAAAGCTGGGATCCCGATGCCAAAAGTTTTTGTAATTGATGAAGATGCGCCCAATGCATTTGCAACAGGTCGAAATCCTGAGCATGCTTCTGTTGCTGCAACCACTGGCATTTTGAGAGTTCTTTCCAGCCGTGAATTGCGTGGCGTCATGGCACATGAGCTTGCACACGTTAAGCATCGAGATATCTTAATTTCTACTTTGGCTGCAACAATGGCCGGTGCAATCTCTGCATTAGCCAACCTGGCCATGTTTGCTGGTGGTCGCAATTCAGAGGGCCGACAAGGTAATCCGCTGGCAACAATATTAGTAATGATTTTGGCTCCGCTTGCGGCCAGCCTAATTCAGATGAGCATTTCTCGTGCTCGTGAATATGAGGCTGATCGAGGTGGCGCCGAAATGAGTGCTGATCCAGAGGCCTTGGCGCAGGCGCTGCAAAAAATTCATGCTTATGCCCAAGGCATTCCATTTCAAGCAATTGAGCGACATCCCGAAACAGCACAGATGATGATTATTAACCCTTTGACTGCTGGCGGCCTCTCGCAACTTTTTTCTACCCATCCCCCAATGGAGGAGCGAGTAGCTCGTTTAATCAGCATGGCAAAAAACGGGGCTTACCCCGGAGCGGAATAATTTGATCGACCAAAAAACACCACGTACTCTTCCGCTATCGGAGGCGATTACTATTTCAGCGCAAGCAATTGGCGAGGTGATGGTGGGTCGATCGCTTACAGAGGTTTTGGATCAGTTAGATGCTCACGAGCGCCCCATCGTGCAAAGCCTTACATTTGATGCTCTACGTAAGTGGGTAAGGTCACACGAGTTTATTAAGCAGTTCATTCCAAAGGCACCACCGCAAGAAGTGGAGTACTTACTCAGCGTTGCGATCGCTTTATTTCTTCAGAATGGGGTGGAGGGTAAGGGCTATGCAGCACATACGATTGTCGATCAGGCAGTAAAAGCCTGTAGCGAATATGAACCTACGATGTATGCCAAAGGCTTGGTGAATGCCGTACTGCGCAAGGTGAGTCTGGCAGTTCAGGCGGAGAATGAAAAACCTTATCCGCCAGACCCTATCCCCATGTTTTTCCCGCCCTGGTGGAGGGCTAGTCTAAAGCGTAATTATTCTAAGTCTTGGCAGGCCATGCTCATTCAGCAAGCTCAACGTGCACCGTTGATATTGCGAGTAAACGCTAAACAACATACACGCCAGGAATATCAAGACCTATTGCATCAGGTTGGCATTGCTGCAGAGCCCATCACCAGCGTTGCTGGGGTTCCACTAGATTCTGCTTTGTTGTTGCGTGAGCCGGTACCTGTTTCAGAGTTGCCTGGCTTTTATAGTGGCGCTGTTTCTGTTCAGGATGCGGGCGCACAAATTGCAGCGGTATTGCTCGATCCAAAACCTGGCGAGCGGATATTAGACGCTTGCGCGGCTCCCGGAGGAAAAACTGCTCATCTACTAGAGCTTGCGCAATCCGAGATGATTGCTTTGGAGCTCGATGGTGAGCGTCTTGGGAAAATTAGCGGCAATCTCGATCGCTTGCGCCTTCAGTCTGATGCAGTGCGGGTTGTTCGCGGCGATGCCTCAAAGTCAGCCTGGTGGGATGGAAAGGCGTTCGACAAAATTCTCATAGATGCGCCTTGCTCAGCATCGGGTATTGTTGCAAGACATCCAGATATCCCTTTCTTGCGTCGTGAAGCAGACATTAAAGCGCTGCAAGCGCGACAGCGCGCAATTTTGGAGCAAGCTTGGATGATGCTAAAGGCTGGCGGTACGCTCTTGTATGTGACTTGCTCGGTATTTCCTGAAGAAGGTGAGGAGCAGGCAAGGTGGTTTGTGACAGAGCATCTTGATGCGTTACGATTAAGTGCTCCGGGACAAATTTTGCCTGCGGAGCTAAATGATGGTTTTTACTATGCTTTGTTTAAGAAAAATGGGCCATGAGCCAAGGCATTAAACAATTCATTCTTTGTATTTTGATAGCGCTGAGTTTATTTTCGGCTGCTGTAAATGCAGAGGGCATCAAGCTGAAATCTGCCGAGCTAGAGCGGGTGGATAACGATTGGCTTTTAAATGCCACATTTAAGATTGAATTAACACCAGGCTTGGAAGATGCAGTTCAAAAAGGGGTAGTCTTATATTTTCAGACAGAGTTTGATGTAACTCGTTCGCGTTGGTATTGGTTTGATGAAAAGCCTGCGCTGGCTCAACGATTAACGCGCTTATCTTATCAACCAATGACACAGCAATATCGCATTGCATCTGAGGGCTTTACTTTTTCTGCAAGAACGATGTTTGAGGCATTGCAGGCGGCGGGTAGTATCGGAGGCTGGCGGGTAGTAGAGGGTAGCCAAATTGATTCGAGTAAGTCTTACACTGCAGCAATCAGAATGACCTTAGATTTGGCTAAGCTACCCAAACCATTCCAAGTAAATGCACTTAACAATCGTGATTGGAATGTCAGCAGTGATTGGGTGCGATTTCCGTTTTTACCAAATGGCCCCAACCTAATTAAACGATGAAGATATCTTTAGACTTCATTGGGTCAAACGCCTTCGAGAAAGATGCCTGGAAAAGGCGTGCTCTGCCTATAGCAATGGCAGTAATTGGTGCTTTTGCGCTTTTGTTGTTGGTGCTGTTATCTGTTGCAACATCAAACACCGAATTTTTTGATAACTATTTTATTTGGCTCTATGCAGCCAATTTTATTGTTGGCATTTGCTTAACTTTAGTGATTCTGACTTTGGTGATTGTGATTGCTATTCGTTGGCGTCAGGGTCGATTCGGCACACGCTTAGTAGCAAAGTTAGCCATGATTTTTGCTCTGGTTGGCGTTGTTCCAGGATTAATTTTGTATGGCGTTTCCCTGCAGTTCGTTTCTCGGAGCATTGAAACCTGGTTTGATGTCCAGGTAGAGTCCGCACTGGATGCTGGCCTCGAATTGGGGCGCGTTACCCTTCGTCTTGCTCAAGAAGAAATCTTGTCTGAGGGTAACTATATTGCTGAGCAAATAGTGCAGGTTCCATCAGGCACCAGCTCCGAACAAGTTGGCGCGATGGTCATGAAGATCCGTAATCAATTTGGCATTCAAGAAGTGAGCCTTTTCAGCATTCAACGAAATTTGATTTTGACTAGCGAGGTAAGAGCTAAAAAATACTTACCCGCACCAAGTGCTGATGTGATTGCCGAAGCCTTCAAGAAGAAGGGCATCACATCTGTCGACCAAATTGAAATGGATGGAGGGCAGCGCGGTTATCGAGTAAGAGCAATTGTGCCGATTGTGCGCAAGAAATACAGTCCCGGCAAGTTAGATTCTGGCAAAGAAGTAGAAGACAAATACTTTTTGCAGCTAGTACGCTTCATTCCCGGGCCATTGGCCAAAAATATTGTTGCGGTTGAGTCTGCCTATAGCGATTATCAAGAGAAGTCATTGGGTCGAACCGGCCTAAGAAAAATGTTTGTGGGTACGCTGACATTAACTTTGTTCTTTGCATTGTTTGTGGCCGTGACATTGGCTTTAATTTTGGGTCGTCAGCTTGCTAGACCGCTATTGATGCTCCTAAAGGGAACGCAAGCAGTTGCTCAGGGGGATTTATCGCCTAAGCCAGAGCTTGATACTGGTGATGAGCTAGGCATGTTGACGCGTCAATTTAATGTGATGACGCGCCAACTGGCCGACACCAGAACCTCCTTGCAGGAATCAAAATCATTTTTAGAGACGGTATTGGGAAACCTCACTGCCGGTGTTTGTATCTTTGATAAGAATTTCAATGTGGTTTCTAGCAATGCTGGTGCCGATCGAATCTTCGCGCAAGATTTAACACAAATGGATGGCCGCCCATTAAGTGATAGCCCGAGCCTGATTGAGTTTGATCAAGCCATTAAAGAAGGTTTTGCTACGATGAAGCTGGCAGTGGGGGTAGAGGGCAAGCAGCAAGGCGTAAGTGCAGATAAGGCGGCACCAGTATGGCAAAAACAAATTCAGCTTCACAGTACAAACGAGTTTGAAAATGAACCTGGCGTTACTTTGTTTATCCGCGGAACTGAGTTGACTGCCGACTTACGTATGGTGGTTTTTGATGATATTACTGATGTCGTCAGTGCACAGCGCTCCATTGCCTGGAGTGAGGTAGCAAGGCGCTTGGCTCATGAAATTAAAAATCCACTAACTCCGATTCAGCTCTCAGCAGAGAGATTGCAGCATAAGTTGGCTGGTAAATTGAGTCCTGAGCACGAAGAAATGATGAATCGCAGCACCGAAACCATCATTGGGCAGGTGCAGGCAATGAAAGAGATGGTGAATGATTTCAGAGACTTTGCTAAAACGCCAAGCCCTCAATTGAAATCCGTGTCGATCAATACTTTGACACAAGAGATTCTAGGTTTATATGAGGGAAGTCCTTTGCGGACTCAGCTCGATCCACGCTGTCCGAGCATTATGGGTGACCCTACACAGTTGAGACAGATTATTCATAATCTTTTACAAAATGCACAAGATGCTACTCTTGAGGGCGCCCACCAAGCTGAGCCAGTTGAAGTGAAAACGGAATTAGTGCCCTATGGTGAATTAAATGGCGTGCCGCAAAATGCGGTACGTTTAACAATAAGTGATAGTGGTTCAGGGTTTCCAGCTAAGATATTGGCAAGGGCTTTTGAGCCCTACGTAACGACGAAGAGCAAAGGTACTGGATTAGGCTTAGCAGTGGTGAAGAAAATCGTGGATGATCACGGTGCCAAAATTGAAGTTCGGAATCGCATGCAGGGAGATGAAGTAATTGGTGCGCAAATATCAATTTTGTTTATGAATCTGGCAAAAGAGGCAGCATAAGAATGGCAAGTATTTTGGTGGTCGATGATGAGATGGGAATTCGCGAGCTTCTCAATGAGATTCTGACGGATGAAGGCCACACTGTTTATGCGGCTGAGAGTGCTGTGCAGGCGCGCACAATCCGCGAGCAGATGCGCCCAGACCTCGTCTTGCTCGATATCTGGATGCCAGATGTGGATGGCATCACCTTGCTAAAAGAGTGGTCCAAGACTGGGCAGCTGACAATGCCGGTCGTCATGATGTCGGGGCATGCCACGATTGATACAGCGGTTGAAGCCACGCGTATTGGGGCGCTCAACTTCTTAGAAAAGCCCATCGCACTGCAAAAATTACTGAAGACTGTCAATAAGGCGCTGGAGAGTTCACCGAAGTACATTGAGCCCATTGAAGAAAAGGCGTCTACAGCGCCCACATCAACCCCAAGCCCTAAGGTAGTAGCCAGTGAGCCGACTCCGCAAGCCCCGGATGGTGAGTACATCAGTGGCATTGCAAAAACATACTTTGATTTACCACTACGCGAAGCTAGAGACTTGTTCGAAAAAGCCTACTTTGAGCATCAAATGATCATCATGGGTGGCAGCATGACCAAGATATCTGAATACACGGGCCTGGAGCGAACCCACCTCTATCGCAAGCTAAAGGCTTTGGGAATCGATACTTCACGCAATAAGGCCGAGCAATAAGAAACTACCCCATGAGTTAGTGGCACTGATTCTTTGGGTTTATTGATAGGGCACACAGCATCGCTGTTGCGACGGATAATAGCGCTCATATCATTTCGGAATTATTCCCATGGAAATAAAGGTTAACTTTCTCGATAAGTTGCGCCTTGAAGCTAAGTTCGACGACTTTACGGTGATTGCTGATCAGCCCATTCGATACAAGGGTGATGGTTCAGCCCCTGGGCCTTTCGATTACTTTTTGGCCTCATCAGCCTTATGCGCAGCGTATTTTGTAAAGCTGTATTGCGATACACGCAATATTTCAACCGAGAACATACGGCTCTCACAAAACAATATTGTTGACCCAGAAAACCGTTATCAACAGATATTTAAAATCCAGGTTGAGTTACCAGAAGATATTTCTGCAAATGATCGTCAGGGCATCTTGCGATCTATCGAGCGCTGTACGGTAAAGAAGGTCGTACAAGCTGGCCCAGAGTTTGTTATTGAAGAGGTGAAGAATCTAGATGCTGACGCGCAAAGTCTATTGGCTTTGAACTCAGCTTCCGACGCAAGTACTTACATTCCAGGAAAAGATTTACCGCTAGAGCAAACGATTGCGAATATGTCTAGTGTGTTGGCAAACCTAGGAATTAAGATCGAAATCGCCTCATGGCGTAATCTCATACCAAATGTATGGTCCTTGCATATTCGTGATGCGCATTCACCCATGTGTTTTACAAATGGCAAAGGCTCTACGAAGGAAAGTGCCTTGGCATCAGCTTTGGGTGAGTATATCGAGCGACTTAGTAATAATCATTTCTACGCCGGCGCTTTCTGGGGCGAAGAGATCGCCAATAGCCCTTTTGTGCATTACCCCAATGAGCGTTGGTTTAAGGCAGGTCCTAAAGATACGCTACCAAAAGAAATTCTTGACGACTATTGTTTAAAGATTTTTAACGCTGATGGTGAGTTACGTGGCTCCCATTTAATTGATACCAATTCGGGTAATGTCGAGCGCGGGATTTGCGCTTTGCCATATGTTCGTCAGTCCGATGGCAAGACGGTTTATTTTCCATCGAATCTCATTGAAAACTTATATGTTAGTAACGGCATGAGTGCCGGCAACACGCTCGCTGAAGCTCAGGTGCAGTGCCTCTCAGAGATTTTCGAGCGGGCAGTGAAGCGAGAAATTATTGAAAGTGAAATTGCTTTGCCGGATGTGCCGCAAGAAGTGCTTGCAAAGTATCCCGGTATTTTGGCCGGCATTCAAAGCCTTGAAGAGCAGGGCTTTCCAGTGCTGATTAAGGATGCCTCCTTGGGTGGTGTCTACCCAGTGATGTGCGTTACTTTGATGAATCCTCGAACAGGTGGCGTATTTGCATCATTCGGCGCCCACCCAAATTTAGAGGTGGCACTAGAGCGGAGTTTGACGGAGTTGCTGCAGGGTCGTAGCCTAGAGGGCCTGAATGATTTACCCCCACCCACTTTTGCAAGTGAGGCAGTTACCGAGCCAAATAATTTTGTTGAGCACTTTATTGATTCAAGTGGAATTGTTTCTTGGCGCTTCTTCAGCGCACACTCAGATTACGACTTTGTTGAATGGGATTTCTCTGGCAAAGGTGAAAACTCTAATGCGCAGGAGGCAGCCACCTTATTTGGCATTCTTGAATCTCTAGGAAAAGAAGCCTATGTGGCGGTATATGAGCAGCTAGGCGCTATAGCATGTCGGATTTTGGTTCCAGGTTACTCTGAGATTTATCCAGTTGAGGATTTGGTTTGGGATAACACCAATAAAGCGCTATTGTTCCGTGCTGATATTTTGAATTTACATCAACTAGATGATGTGAAGTTAAGCAAACTATTAGAAAAACTAGAAAATAATGAGCTGGATGAGTATGGTGATATCGCTACATTGATTGGCATCGAGTTTGATGAGAACACGCCTTGGGGGCAATTAACAGTTCTTGAGTTAAAGCTCTTAATTAATCTAGCCTTGAAACGATTCGAGCAAGCACAAGAATTGGTAGGTGCCTTTCTTCAATACAACGACAATACCGTCGAGAGAAAGCTTTTTTATCAGGCTTTAAATGCAGTGCTCGAGATTATGCTTGATGGTGATTTGGAACTTAATGACTACCTGCTTAACCTACAACGTATGTTTAGCATGGATAGAATGGATGCAGTGTTGGGATCGGTAAATGGTAATGTCCGCTTCTTTGGATTAACTCCTACAAGTACTAAGTTAGAGGGTTTAGAGAGGCATCACCGTTTAATCGACAGTTATAAAAAATTACATCTTGCCCGGTCTGTTGGATAGGGGGCTAATTGTTTTTTAGGCCGAACAATGTCTAATATCAAAGAGCTAGTGATCATTGGAGACGGCTTTGCTGCCGCTGTAATGGTGGTGCATCTATTGCGCAGGGGTATCGCCCCTACCGCTATAACAGTGATTGGCTCGGGCGCTCTGGGTAAAGGTAATGCATATGGTTGCGATAACCCACATTTTCGGCTCAATATACGCGAGAGTTTGCCGACCATTTTTTCCAATGACCCTTTGCATTTTGCAAGGTGGGCAAAAGAGAACATAAATGATCTAGATGCAAAGACTGATGCCGGATATTTTTATCGTCGCCAAGATTTTGGACGTTATGTTTCTGAGCTCGTTGCTAGCAAATCCAAATCGAGTCACATTGAGCAAATTAAAGCTAAAGTTCTTAGCTTAAATGGGGTCGATCATTCCTGGAGTCTTGCCCTGGATAATCAAAGCGTAATTAGCGCAAGGAAAGTTATTATTGCCACGGGAAATCCCCCGCCCACTTGGCCTTGCCTTGTCACCAATTCGAAACCAGACTCATCTGCATCATGTCTTGTTGAGAATCCTTGGGCGGGTCATGGATTAGACGTTGCAAAAACTCAAGACCACATTATTTTGCTTGGTGGAGGACTAACAGCCTTAGACGCTATTAATAACTTAGGAGAGCGTAAGCATCTTGGACCAATATATGTGATTAGTCCGCGAGCCATTTTTCCTCCGGCTCAGGCGAATTGGGAGAGAAAAGTTCAGCCCATATGGCCGCAGAATTTAACCCCAGCCAAATTCATTCGTTTTATGCGGGACTATTTGCCCTCAACATCAACCACGAGTTCGGAGTGGCAAAGCGCATGGGAAGAGTTGAGGATAAATATAAGTATGATTTGGCAGCAATTCTCTGTGCGACAAAAGCGGACTTTATTTAAGAGGTTGGGCTGGCTTTGGAGCTTGTATCGTTTTCGAGCATCACCCCAGACGATTGCTGCATATGAAAAGCTAAGGTCAAAAAATCAAATTCAATTTGTATTGGGACGCGCTACAGAAATTCAATGCTCTGAATTTAGGGTGAAGGTACTCCTAGGAAATGGCATTGAAGTTGAGGGAGATCGAATCATCAATTGCACTGGCGTTGCATCCGACCCTTTATTAAATCAACTCATTGAAGACCGATTGGCAATCAGGGACCCTCTTGGGCATGCTATTGCAGTTGATGAAAGCTGTAGAGTGTGTCACTTGCCATCGGATCGGTGGAGCAGTTTATGGATGATTGGGCCGGCAACTATGGGCAGCTTGGGCGATGTCGTTGCTGCAAGCGCTATTGCCAAGCAAGCAGAGCAATTAGCCGGCCAGATTGCTGAATAGCTTACGAACATTCCATAAGAGCCTTTAAATACGGCCTCTCTAATGCTAATTTATAAGTCTATTGAGTAAGGCTGGCATCGCAAACTGAGTTTTTAATCCTGCAAATCAGTTTCATTTATAATCCTAAGTCTTGGCCTGGTAGCTCAGTCGGTAGAGCAGAGGATTGAAAATCCTTGTGTCGGTGGTTCGATTCCGCCCCGGGCCACCAAGAAACACTAAAACCACCTTCGGGTGGTTTTTTCATTTGTGGATTCTCTTAAAGGCAACTAAGAAAATAAAGTCTTAATCCCCGCAATTAATATAAAAGTCACCAAAGTTTTTGACTATTTACGAACCAAATTCTTGCGTTTAATGTTTAAAGACCATTAATATCAACAGATAAATATTGAGGTTAACGATGAAAAAGCTACTCTTTTTAACTCTTTTAATGGCAATACAGTCTACATTTGCCCAAGTTAAAGAAACATGGGAAACATCTTTTACTCCTCCGTGGAGAGGGAACCAATCCTTTTCAAGAGGTATGCCCCCCGATGATTTCAGATTATTTGTAATCCTGAAAATTGAAAAGAACACAGATGGGACATTTTTGGGTGAAATGCAATTTACTGGCCCCGTTCGATGCCTAGGTAATACCAAAATTGAATCGGGCAAAATTTCTGGTGACGTAGTTTCTTTTAAAACAGAACCTTTGCCTGTAATTCAATGCCCCCATGTAACCTTTTCAGGAAAAGTGGTGGGCGATACATGGGTGGGTATATTGCCTTGGAATGGCAAAGATAATGAAGTGGTATTCAAGAAAAAGTAAGCGCTAAAGAAAAAATCAGTTATTTATCCCTAGGTCAGTCGAGTTCGTTTTAAAGGACAATTTAGGGTCAGACATCCTCAGCCCCGGCTCGATTCCGCATCGGGCCACCAAGAAACTCTAAAACCACCTTCGGGTGGTTTTTTCTTAACTAGACAATCACCTTTTATATCACTAAGTGAATTGAGTGATAATGCCTCTAATGAATAGAATAATTAGGAAAAAAAAGACATGAATAAATTTACGAAATTATTGGCGTTAGGATTGATTTGCTTCACACCAAGCATCTTCGCCCAAAGTGGGTTTCAAGGCTTTTATAGCCAGATTGCTACTGGATATGAAAATAACTCTGTTAGCAATACCGGCTTAACAATGAATAATCAAAGCAATTTCCCGGGTGGTAACAATAATCCCTCTAAGGGTAGCGCCCCAGTCATATTGGGCGTGGGTTACAACTACCCTATTTCACAAAACATATTGCTTGGGTTGGGGCTTGATTATTCCTTTCTTGAAACAACGATTGGAACGGCAAATATAAATGGTAGTTATGCGGGAACCGGAACAACTTATAAAGCATCAAATAGATTAAATATTTTTTTAGCCCCTGGCTATGCCTTTGATAAAGATAAATTGGTTTATGCCAAGGTTGGCTATTCAACGCAAAAAGTAAAAGCCTCTTACTATGATGACGGTGGTGGCTCTTGTAATGGGGACTCTATGGGCAGTGGAAATGCTCAGGGATTCTTAGCTGGCTTGGGTTACAAGCAAATAATCTCAAGTGGTTTTTATGGGTTCACTGAAGCTAACTACTATAGCTATGGCAAAACATCTATGGGCACAAGTAGCTTATGCGATACAAGCCTCATCACTAACTTTAGCCCATCAACATCTTCCTATAACTTCTTGGCTGGTGTTGGCTATAAGTTCTAAATAGGATCATATATCTTGGGCGCCAGTAGATTCCGCCCCGGGCCACCAAGAAACACCAAAACCACCTTCGGGTGGTTTTTTCATTTAGAGCAGATTAATTCCAAAGCCCTTCATCATCAAGGCAAATAAGCCAAAGCAAATAACTGTTGCCACTACGCATGCACCCATAGCCATCCAAAACCCCAGCTTTGGAAGTAAGTATGGAAGTAGTAAAAACATGGGCAATGTCGGAATTACATACCAGAAGGTGTAATACGCGTGATTTGCAATTTTCTCTTCAGGCTGGTTTTCTATATAAAGCCATAGAAGGGTTAAAAAAGTCATTACGGGTAATGCTGCAATAAAACCACCCAGTCGATCGCTTCGCTTGGCCATTTCAGAAATGAATACAACCATTCCTGCTGTTAGTAAGTATTTGGTAATGATCCAAGTCATTTAAGCCTCAAGAAGAAATGGTTATTGATTAGTCTAAAGCAGGATTAGGCATCATGGGCCTTGGTCGATTACGCCCCGGGCCACCAAGAAACACCAAAACCACCTTCGGGTGGATTTTCATTTCCGATTAGTATCTAGAAATCTTCTCGGGAGCTCTAAATGCTGTTGATTACCTCTGTCATTGCCGCTGCCTTAACCATCATCTTTGTAAAACTTTCATTTGCCGTTATTGGCCTTAGAAGAAAAAATCAGATTGGATTAGGAAGCGGTGGCCATGATGACCTTGAGAGGGCCATTCGAGCTCAAGGCAACTTTGCTGAATATGTTCCATTTGGAATTATCTTAATTGCCTGTCTTGAACTAAATGGAGCGCCTTGGTGGTTAGTTACCCTCCCGGGAATCACTCTCATTATTGGCCGATTGGTTCATGCTAAAGGCATCAATGTGCCCCCGCCAGATTTTAGTAAGCGTGTATTGGGCATGAAATTGACCTTTGGAACACTTATCTCATTAGCAGTGCTCAACTTGGGTTGGGTTATATATAAGCTATTTACTGTTTAGTACAAACCCTCGGATAAGCGTTTTGGCTGGATAAAGGTGGGAGAATCAAAAAACTATTTCAATAGGCATTTAGTGGGGAGAGCATGATGAATAAGAAAATGATCTTATCGGTGAGCAGTTTGGCACTTTTATCATTGGCTGGATGTCAGTCTATGGAGCACGGCACTGGTCAAAAAGCATCGGCCACCCTAGATTCGCGTTCAGGCTCCAATGCTAAAGGAACGGTAAATTTTGTATGGCAAGGGCATGATGTATTGGTCACTGGGAATTTTTCCGGTTTGAAGCCAAATGCTGAGCAGGGGTTTCATGTTCACGAAAAAGGGGATTGCTCCGCAGCTGATGCGACTAGCGCAGGCGGTCATTTCAACCCCGATACAAAATCACACGGCATGCCAGGAAGCGGGTCGAATCATGCTGGCGATATGCCAAACATCAAATCAGACGCGAATGGTAACGCGGTTTATTCGGCAAAGCTAAGTGGATTTACTGTCAATACTGGGCCAGCTGGAATATTGGGAAGATCCGTCGTAGTTCATCGCGATCCTGATGACTATAAATCTCAGCCAGCTGGAAATTCTGGCCCAAGAATTGCGTGTGGCTTGATCAAGTGAAATTGGTATCCTAAGCGCATTGATCGATTACTGTTTGAGTATCCAGAAATACCAAAACCACCTACGGGTGGTTTTTCATTTATGTTAGCCCATGGCATGCCCTGGCATCACGACGCATGGTGAGTTCATCGCGCAATATTGTTTTAAACGACAATATCAATTCATATTAAAAAGCAGGGAGACAGCGTGTACAAGCTTATAGCCTTTGATGCCTATGGCACTTTATTTGATGTGTATTCCATGGGGCAGTTGGCAGAAGAATTATTTCCAGGTCATGGACAGGCTTTTGCTTTGATGTGGCGTGATCGCCAAATCGAATATACCCGCTTAGTAACCATGAGCGACCCCAATCCCAATGGCAGTAAGCACTATCTTCCTTTTTGGGAATTAACGATTCGCTCATTGAGATATGTCTGTAAGCGCATGGGATTAAACCTCACTCCTGAATATGAGAAGCGACTGATGGATCAGTATGCCAAGCTCACCGGGTTTGACGATAGTCTGAGTGTGCTCAAGGCAATTAAAGAGAAGGGCATTTCAACGGCTATATTGTCGAACGGCAGTAGAGAAATGTTGGCTACAGTGGTGGAGAGTAACGGCTTAAATCCCTATCTCGATAAAGTGGTAACCATTGAAGATATTCGCCTATTTAAAACTGCCCCACAAGCCTATGAACTTCTACTGAAGGCTTTTCCGGTCAAGAAAGACGAGATACTATTTGTATCCAGTAATGCTTGGGATGCTCTAGCGGCAAAGTGGTTCGGCTTTGATGTATTTTGGGTTAATCGCTTGAACCATCCTTTTGAAGAGATTGGTGAAATCCCAAACTATGAGGGCGACTCTCTCAGCCAGGTTTTGAAAGTGATATGAGATGAAATTCTCCGATGCAGTTACCTTACAAGGCAAGCATGCCTCATTAGTGCCATTAACTATGGCGCATCATGACGGCTTGTGTGAGGCCGTTAGGGATGGTGAACTTTGGAAGCTTTGGTATACAAGCGTACCTTCGCCTGAGGCAATGTCAAAGGAAATTGAAAGGCGTTTGAATCTGCAGAAGCTAGGTTCCATGAATCCATTTTGTATTTTGGATGCCAAAGGTGAACCCATTGGCATGACTACTTATATGAATATTGATCAAGAAAATCGTCGGCTGGAGATAGGGTCTACTTGGTACCGCCAGTCAGTTCAGCGCACGGCGATCAATACTGAATGTAAATTAATGCTATTACGTTATGCATTCGTTGACTTAGCTTGTATTGCCGTCGAATTTCGTACACATTTTTTTAATCATCAAAGCCGAAAAGGCATTGAGAGATTGGGCGCAAAACTAGACGGTGTATTGCGAAGCCACCAGATTAATCGCCATCCAGATGCCAAAGATAGTCTTCGAGATACCTGTGTATACAGCATTCTGGCGGGTGAATTTCCTGCCGTAGATGCGCATTTGAGCTTTCAATTGCACTCGTCTAATTTATAAAGAAGCGATTTAATCTTGGCTACTGACTACTAAGAAATACCAAAACCACCTGCGGGTGGTTTTCTCATTTGTTAGACTGTACTTACTTGCTCAAAAGAGGTCCTATGTCTGCTGTTCGAAATGTCCGAATGCTTACGCGCTACAACAAGTGGGCAAATGATTTGCTCTTAGCGGCTATTTCTAAGCTGCCATATGAGGAGTTCAGCAAAAAACGTGCTGCTGCATTTGGTGGAATGGCATTCGCTTTGGCTCATATAGCGATTGTTGATCAAATATGGAGAGCCCATTTGCTTGGCAATGATCACGGCTTTACATCCCGTACGACTGAGTCCCCAGATTCTTTAGAGCTGCTTTCAGACAAGTTAGGCGAAATGGGCGACTGGTATGTTCAATACGCCGATACGATGAGTGAGTCCTTGTTGAGCGAAAAAGTATGCTTTTCATTTGTCGATGGTGGTGTCGGTGAAATGACTAGAGGCGACATATTGATTCATATCTGTAATCACAAAGCGTTTCATCGGGGCCACATTGGGGATATGTTTTACCAATCCGGTTTTAGGCCGCCACCAATAGATCTACCCGTATATATACGCGATGCTTTTAATGAGGCAGAGCTAGGCTAGAGTTTCGGGTCTCGCGGGTAAATCAGCATTGATTCTCGCCATATCAAAAGCTAAGATCGGTCATTATTGACTTGATTTAATTTAGAGCGGTTTAGGTTTCTAGCGCTGAGATAAGAGCATGAGTGAGTCCACATTGATTTCCGTAAGTTATATCAGTAAGGCAACGCAGGATATGGGTGTCTTGGCTTTAATGCGCCTTACGGATCAAGCGGCGCAGCGCAATAAAAAGCTAGGTATATCCGGGGTGCTCTTCTACGAAAACCAACACTTTGGTCAAATATTAGAGGGGCCTCGTAGTGAGGTCCTGAAAATATGGGAGAAAATTCAAGCAGATCCTCGACATCAACAGGTACGCCTTTTGAAGATGGAGGAAATTACAGCCAGAAGCTTCCCTGCCTGGTCAATGCGTTTTTTCTTGGCAAAAGAAATTCTTGAAAAGATGCCAAGCCTCACTGGAGTATTAGATGGTTTGCCAGAGCATGACATCGAGCTCCTGAGGTTAATGCGCGCGTCTGCAGAATAATCGCGGCGCGTAGTCTTGCTATAAAGCGAGAGTACATACGGTATGGATTTTGAGCTTCATGTAAAGGCAGTGCACCTAATAGCCTCTACACTATTGGTATGAGGCTGCTAATCCACTTTCTTCTGATTGCATCATTTGGTGTTGCTCTTGCGCAAGAGGCATCCACTCCTTTTGACTTAAGAGTGGGAGTCACTAAATTGGGCGATCGCTTTCAAGTGATTGCTAGCTATGAGGTACCCATTACTGTATGCGAGGCCTTCTCATTTATTACTGACTATGAAGGCATCAAAAATTTACCTGGAGTAGTTGATTCAAAAGTACTCTCCAGAACGGGTAATAAAGTCAGGGTTGCCCGCTTGCTTGAAGAGAGAATTTTATTTATTCCATTTGAGATGCGATCCGAGCTTCAGTACGTTGAAGTCCCCAATAAAGCCTTGTTCTTTGAGCAGCTCAGTGGAGACACTAAGTATTACAAGGGAAGCTGGCGACTATTGCCCGAGAAGAATTCCACAGTCTTTAAATATGATGCGCAGGTTGAGCCAAGCTCTTTGGTGCCATCAGTGGTGATCGAGTACTTCATTAAAAATGTTGTCCATCGTCAGTTCGAGTCCATGGCTGAGATGGCATCACTCAAGAAGTCAGTCCCTTCAAAGTCGTGCAAGTAGGCCAGTTTTTAGGCTAAGATTCAATTTATGACAAATCTCAATCAATTGCCTACTGATCTCCCTATTCCTCAGGATGATGGGGCAGCCAAGCACCTAGTGGGCATGCGTTTGCCCGCCATTTCTTTAAATACAACCACCGGCAAGCAATTGAACCCCGGTGAGATTCAGGGCCGCTTGGTGATTTACTGCTACCCAATGACGGGGCAGCCAAATGTAGCCTTACCTGATGGGTGGGATCAGATACCAGGAGCAAGAGGATGTACGCCACAAAGTTGCTCATTCAGAGATCACTACCAGGAGCTTCGCTCTTTGGGTGCAGAGGTTGTTGGCTTGAGTGTGCAATCTACCGAATATCAGCAAGAGATGGCAGATCGCCTACATTTACCATTTGCTGTGCTCAGTGATGTGGATTATCAATTTCAGCAAGCTCTGCAATTGCCTACTTTTGTTGCGGCCGGAATGACTCTGCTAAAGCGGATCACCTTGGTGGCGAATGACGGTGTGATTGAAGCTGTGCACTACCCAATTTTTCCAAGTGACAGTGATCCAGCCTGGGTTATCGATTATTTAACCAATAATCCCGCCTGATTTGCATTAAGGCAAATTGTATTTGGCCCAGGTGAACAGGACATTTCCAACGTTTTGTCCGCCGGGCACGTAGGCAGTTTGAATGCTGAGATCTTTATAGCTGATTGAAGCAATTGGGAGTACCCCAGGGAAGGGGACGTAGTTCATGATGTCTTGCCGCGACATGATGAAAGCAGTTGCTCCAACGCCATATTTCCAGTCCGCGCTATTGCCAATGTTCCACATCGGTATCCATCCATAACCCACCATGTACTGGTAAATTCCATGAGAGTCCTTGAAGGTCATTCCATAAATGCCCTCCCAATTGCCGCTCTCATTGATTAAGCCTCTACCAAAACCAATTCCCATGGGGTATTCGGTGTATTGATTGATCTTGTCTTGAGAGTACGCATAGGGCATGTGATAGGTGTAGAGAGGGATATAAAGCTCATTTCTGCCTTTATCCCAAACAGACTCCAGATGAGTTGTTGTGGTTTGAAACCAGTCCGAGACGCTTTCAGCGTGGGGCGCAGCCAATGGCATGCATAAGAGTAAAAAGACGATGAATTTACGACGCATAACGAATATTTCTAAGCCGGACAAAGAAAAGCGTCTCTCAATTGAGGGTTAATGCTGTTTTTATAAGAAAACACCTGAGCTGACGAGATTATATGTTGCTTTGCAACAATATTTGCTTGCTAAGCCCAAATTAAGCTATTAATATGGTGCAGTGCAACAAATAAACTTTTAAAGGAAATACCATGTTCAATAATCAATTCGCAGGAAATCAGGCTAAATCCGTAGAGAGCGCTCGTGCTCTGGGTCAAACCGCCTTTGAGAATGCCCAAGAGTTGGCAGAAATCAATTATCAAGCAGCGCAACAAGCTGTAGCAAATGCGCAAGCAAAAGCTGCGGAGTTGTTAAAAGGTAAAGATGCCAAAGCCGCATTAGATCTTTTACAAAGCCCAGAGGTACAAGAAGCCGTTGCTGAAGTTGCCGCTTATCAGAAAAAAGTTGCAGCGGTGCTACGCCGTGGTAACCAGGAGTTGGTTGAGGCCGTAGAAGCTGCCATTGACCAATCACAGGATGATTTGAAGAGCTTTGTGGCGACAGCTACATCAAAAGCGCCTGCTGGTTCTGAGGCATATGTCAGCGCCTTCACATCTGCATTCAATACGGCAATGCAAAATTTTGATCAAGTGCGTTCAAGCACTCAAGACGCTTTTGCAAACTTTGAGAAAAGTGTTGAAACGGCAATGAAAAGTGCACAAGGTCAGTTTGGCCAGACAGCAAAATCAACAAAAAGTCGCGCCAAGTAATTCGCGAGCCTGAGTTGAAAAGGAAAAGCCACCTTCGGGTGGTTTTTTTATATTCAATTCTTGATAAGATCATTTATCCAATCTAATTTTGAGTACATCATGAGACTTACCCGTCTACTTTCCAACATATTTATTGCGTTAATCTTAGTTAGCGGATGCTCCAAAGAAGAGCAGGCTAATGTCATTCAGGTTGCCGTGTCCCCTGCTATTCCTCCAATGCTGTTTGAAAAAGACGGTAAATACACGGGCATAGATTTGGAGATATTTGAGGGCTACTGTAAGTCGCGTGCTTGTACATTTAAAACAACCGCCTACGATTGGCTGGGGATGTTAGGTGCCGTCACCAGCGGGCAGGCTGATGTTGCTTTCTCGGGAATCTCCATTACCGACAAGCGGAAAGAAGTGATGGATTTTTCTAATCCGTATTTCACAAGTACATGGCAGTTAATTGGATTAAAGAACCGCCATATCAAAATTACGGATCTATCTCAGCTAAAGAAATACACCATTGCCTATCCGACGGGTAGTGTGTTCGACGATTATGTGAAGACTGTATTGCAACCAAAAGGCTATTACTCAGTGGAGCAAGTAAAGCTATATCCATCGCCCACGGAAGCTTTGCTTGCCTTGCAAAATGGTACTGTGGACTTAGTATTTGTGGATAACGTGATGTTAGTCAACTATCAAAAATCCTTAAATCTTCCAGTAAGCAGTAGCTACCAAGTGGTTGGATTTGATAATCTGGGATTTGCCTTCAAAAAAGGCTCTAAATTGCGCGATGACTTTAATCTCTATCTTGCTGAGTTGGGCCCAGAAAAGCTAAAAGAGATTATTAATCGCTGGACGCAATAAATTGGAGTGATTTGCATATATTGGGTTAAAGTGCTCCTTAAGCCGATTCTTTCAATTATTCATAAGGAAAAATATGTCCCATCATGACAAGTTAATTGCTGCTTTCGAAACATACCAATCAGAGAACGAAAAGTTCCATGGAAAGGGAGTCAAAGCTTCTGCTGCAAGAGCACGCAAGGCCTTACAAGAGATCGCTGGTTCTTGCAAAGAGCGTCGCAAAGAAATTACTGCTGAAAAAGAAGCGCTTGAGGGTAAGCCAAAGGGTGAGGGTATGTCACAAGATGCAGCCCGTCACGCACACATCAGAAAGTAAATATTTTCTGAAAACTCAAAAGTCACCTTCGGGTGACTTTTTTACTTAGAGGTCAACATTCTCTAGGGCGGGACCCTCAAGGTGGCGAGTGTCTCCCCATTGCTTTACTTCCCAACCACTAGCCTTGCTATGAGTAATCCAATTTAATGAAGCATTGGGCACGGAAGCCACTCTTTCGGCGCGCAAGTCTTGCTTACTTGCAATGCGATACATCATGTCAAGTGTGCCACCATGGCTAACTAGCAAAATAGTTTTACCAACATGACGCTCTTGAATTTTGTCTAGAGCATTTTGAACGCGCGATGCAAATTGCTGAATGCTTTCCCCGCCACCAAGATCATGCTCCAAGTCACGAGTAATGTGGGCTTGCCAAATCTCGGGCTGAAGTAATGGCGCCTCACTAATGGAGAGGCCTTGAAGCGCCCCAAAATGCCGCTCCCTTAAAGCGCTATCGATCTGTGGCTCAACCCCAAATAATTCAACGACAGCGTTTGCAGTGTCAGCTGCTCTCTTCAGATCACTCGTGTACAAGACGTCAAACGAGAGCTTGATATTTTTAAGAGCCTGAGCCATTTGTCGGGCTTGAACTGCACCCTTGGTATTTAAGGGGGTGTCGGTATGCCCTTGCAGGCGTCTTTCGGCATTCCAGGCAGTTTCGCCATGGCGAATCAAGCAGAGTGTTGTTGTGGACATATTTCAATCAGGGGTTGAGTTAATTTTCTTCGGCGACCGAGAGAAGCAGAGTGTTTCCTGGGGCGAGGTATCCGGATTCGAGGGCTTGTGCTCTGAGGCCGCCCCGACCTTCAAATACATTCATAAAATCTGGTCTTTTTAGCAAGTTAGCAGGTCGCTGACAAGGCTCACATAATTCAGTGCCTTTAAAAGCAAGACCACCCAAAGAGAAGGTCTTGCCCACTAGCCCATTGAGCATATCCTCCGAAATGCCACTGATCACGATATTTCTGCGAGTATCGCCATGATCAAAAACTACTTGTTGCTTTGCAAGCAGTTCGTTATTAGCGTTCTCGATAGCAGATAGCGCAATGAGGGAGACATGACGGATCTTGGGTTTCGATTTTGAGAATGCGCCGATACCCAAGGCATAGCGATCACCCACAATTCCTTCGCCGGCAACAATCTCAGCCTGAGTAAGTTGCACCATCGATTCGCCCGCGCGAGAGGCAATATAGATAGAGTGAATTTGCGGTAATGCTTTCATGATGAGAGCATATTACATAAGAAAAAGCCCCGGTAATTTCGGGGCTTAGTACTTAGGCTGCAACAGCCTCAGCGACAGGCGCTGGTAGCAGAGGACGCTTGTTTAGAGCCCTTTGAATCTTTGCCTTCTCTTTAGGCTTAGTACTAGATTCAAGCAATTTCGTGAGTTGAGTAACGGTTAGTGGGCCCAATTTAGCTTTGCCAGTTTTGCTCAGCATGGGATCGTTTTTTCTATTTCTTTGATTTTGGCCAACAGCCATATTTTTTCCTAGAGTCTTGAAATGATGAACCTCTGAGCTTGCTCAGTAGACTCCCCTAAGTAGGGCGCGGAATAGTGATCACAAATCAGAATAACAGCTAAGCAGTCAAGGCGCTATGATTGGATGATGAATATTCCCAATCTTATTTTTGCCGCCATCATGGGCGGACTCATGTCATTGAGTATTACTTTCGCCACTACCTTGGTGCGCGTAGGTTTTGCGCAAAATTTCTTTTGGGTATGGCTGGAGGTTTGGGCGGTCGCCTATCCAGTGGCGATGATTTGCATTTTGATTTATCGTCCGTTCGCAAGCAAACTCACTGCCCGCTTAGTCAAGAGGATTAAAAATGAAGCATCTTAAATATATTGTTTTGCTGAGTATTGTTGGCTTGAGTGCTTGCGCCGCAGTTTATACCGATGCCTCAGACTCAAATCACGTTACTTTTTTGAATAGCGATGGCGAGTCTATTGCCTCACTTACATCAAAGGCTAATGCCTATTGTGCTCAATATGGCAAGACTGCCTCTTTTAGAAAGAGTGACACTCAGTTAGTTACAGTATTTGATTGCAATTGGCCGCAATCAAGCCCACGCTAGATTTAACCAGCGAGGTCAGATTGGTAGATAAGACCTGCATGCTCTCTAAGCGCGTGGAATTGAATGGATTCCCAGCGTTGTTGAGCAACATCTAATTCAGATTTATGGCTGGCCAAAAATACTGAGGCTCCCACAACATCCTCGGCCATACGGTGAATATTTTCTTGAATGAATTTCTTCAGTGCCACAGGATCATCTGAGCTGACCCAGCGGGCTAGGTTGTAGCGGGCGGGCAATAAACGCACTTCTGCACCATATTCAGTTTGCAGGCGATGACTGACCACTTCAAACTGTAACTGCCCAAATGCACCGAGCAGCATCGTGCCGCCAGTCATAGGGCGGAACACCTGAATCGCGCCTTCTTCGCCAAGCTGCATTAAGCCCGTGCGTAATTGTTTTGAGCGCAATGGATCAGCAGACTCCACCATGCGGAAAATCTCAGGCGCAAAAAATGGCAGTCCTGTAAATTGCAATTGCTCTCCCTCGGTGAGCGTATCGCCCAGTCGAAGAAGCCCGTGGTTTGGCAATCCAATAATGTCGCCAGGGAAGGCTTCATCCAAAATATCGCGGCGTTGTGACAAGAAAGACAGCGCATTGTTGGTACGCACTTCTTTGCCATTGCGACAAATCTTCAGTTTCATACCGCGCTGAAAGTGCCCCGAGCAAATACGCAAGAAGGCAACACGATCTCGGTGGGCTGGATCCATATTGGCCTGGATCTTAAACACCACTGCAGAAAATTTATTCTCGGCTGGGCTAACTTCCCGTTGCAATGCTTTGCGTGATCCTGGTGATGGTGCGAGCTCTACTAAGGTGTTGAGAATTTCACGCACACCAAAATTATTAATCGCTGAGCCAAAGAATACCGGTGACTGACGGCCTGCCAAAAAGGCTTCTTTATTAAAAGCAGGCATTGCATTTTTAATCAGGTCGACTTCGGCAAGTGCATTTTCAAGATCAGTGCCTAAGCGCTCTTTTAAGGCCGGATCGTTGACATCAACAATCGCATGAGAATTTTCAGTGACACGATCTTCGCCAGCCTTGAACATGCGCATGTGGGAGTTGGCAATATCAATGACGCCGGCAAATGATTTACCCATGCCTACTGGCCAAGTAAAGGGAACTACCTCAATGCCGAGCGCAGTTTCAATCTCGTCCATCAACTCCATGGGCGGCTTTACTTCACGATCCATTTTGTTGATGAAAGTGACGATCGGTGTGTTGCGTGCGCGACAGACTTCAAGCAGGCGTAAGGTTTGTGATTCAACACCATTGGCAGCATCAATGACCATGAGCGCGGAGTCTACGGCAGTTAATACGCGATAGGTATCTTCAGAGAAATCTTGGTGTCCTGGTGTATCTAAAAGATTAATAATGCAATCGCGATACTCCATTTGCATTACGGAGCTAGCCACGGAAATACCACGTTGTTTTTCAATTTCCATCCAGTCGGATGTTGCATGTCGACTAGCTTTACGGGCTTTTACACTACCTGCAATCTGAATCGCCCCTGCGTACAGAAGGAGTTTTTCGGTAAGTGTGGTCTTGCCAGCGTCTGGGTGAGAGATGATGGCAAAGCTGCGGCGTCTTAAAACTTCTGCGCCGGGAGTGCTGGAGGTGATGGTATCGATGGTAATTCTGCGCTTAATCTAATTGACAGAATTATAAGCGGGCGCAGCTTCTTAGAATTGCTCTTCGGGCCTAACAAAGCGCCACTTTCCGGGGGGTAAGGCGCCCAGCGAAATTCTACCCATACGGACGCGCTTAAGACCTAACACCCTGAGGCCAACCATCTCGCACATACGACGGATTTGACGCTTACGACCCTCTCGTAAAACAAAGCGAAGTTGATCTTCGTTTTGCCAACTAACTTGAGCCGGTTTCAAAACAACGCCATCTAACTCCAGGCCATGTTTTAGTCTATCCAAATCTTCAAAAGAGAGCGCACCTTCGACTCGGACCAAATATTCTTTTTCAATGGGACTGTTTTCGCCAATTAGCAGTTTTGCAATACGACCATCTTGAGTTAATACCAGCATGCCAGTCGAATCAATATCGAGGCGACCAGCGGGCGCTAGGCCACGGGTATTAAAGCGTGGATTACGACCTTTATCGAGTGGGCTAGCAAAGTAGTTATCGGGAGTAATGAGAGAGGCTGCGGGCTGATACTCTTGCTCATCATCAAAGTGAGAGATAAAGCCAACTGGTTTATTCAAAATAACTGTAACTCGAGATGCTTGTTGCGCCTTGGCGCCAGACTGGAGCTCAATCTTTTGGTGACGAAAAGCTCGGGATCCTAGTTCATTGACCACCTCACCATCGACGGTGACCAAACCTTGTTCAATATAAGAGTCTGCTTCACGACGGGAGCATAGACCTAGCTCAGAGAGCAGCTTGGATACGCGTATTTTTTCTTCCATGATTGCATTATCGGGCAAGCTGACAATTTCATCATTTTGCCGGAGGGTATTATTGGGTTTAGATGCCCTATTCGGACGGTGCTATCCATTATGCAAAGGAAGTTCAATTGACACCCACACTAAAAAAGCCTCCAATTTATAAAATCCTTTACTTTCAGGTGCTTGTAGCGGTTGTAGTGGGTGTATTGTTAGGCCACCTATACCCATCCTTGAGTGTAGAGATGAAGCCATTTGGTGATGCCTTCATCAAGGGCATCAAAATGCTGATTGCCCCCATTATCTTTTGCACGGTTGTGTTGGGTATTGCCGGCATGGAAGATATGAAGAAGGTCGGCAAGACGGGTGGCTTAGCCCTGCTCTATTTTGAGGTTGTTAGTACCATCGCGCTGATGGTTGGCTTAATCGTAGTCAATGTCCTCCAGCCGGGTTCGGGCATGCATATTGATCCTGCCAGCTTGGATACCAAGGCTATTGCTGCCTATACGGGTCCAGACAAGATGGCCACGACCACTGAATTCTTGTTAAACATTATTCCCAATACAGTAGTCGATGCTTTTGCAAAAGGAGAAATTTTGCAGGTGCTTTTTGTTGCCGTTTTATTTGGGTTTGCATTGCATAAATTTGGCGGCAGGGGAACGATGGTATTTGACTTGATCGAAAAAACCTCCCATGTTCTTTTTGACATTATTGGCATCGTCATGAAATTTGCCCCTGTTGGTGCTTTTGGTGCAATGGCATTCACGATTGGAAAATATGGAGTGGGCTCTTTATTTTCATTGGGCAAGCTGATGGGCGCGTTTTATATCACCTGCTTACTTTTTGTCTTTGTTGTTCTTGGAATCATTGCGCGCTTCAATGGATTTAACATTTTTAAATTTGTACGCTATATCAAAGAAGAGTTGCTCATTGTTTTAGGAACATCCTCATCGGAGTCGGTTTTGCCGCGCATGATGGAGAAAATGGAGTTGCTAGGCGCCAAGAAAAGCTGCGTCGGTTTAGTCATCCCAACGGGATATTCATTCAATCTTGATGGCACCTCTATTTACTTAACAATGGCAGCGGTATTTATTGCGCAAGCTACAGACACGCCAATGACTATTACGCAGCAAATTACCTTATTGCTAGTTTTGCTTCTGACCTCCAAGGGGGCTGCAGGCATTACTGGTAGTGGCTTTATTGTCTTGGCAGCAACCTTGTCTGCGGTAGGAAATGTGCCTGTTGCAGGCCTTGCCATTATCTTGGGTATCGATCGCTTTATGTCTGAGGCTCGCGCACTAACTAATTTAGTTGGTAACGGTGTGGCAACTATTGTTGTAGCTCGCTGGACCGGTGAGTTAAATCAGCAGCAATTAACAGCTGCACTAAATCGTGATAGTTGGATTGAGGCTCAGGAGCCCGAAGTGATTTTGGATCGTAAGCAAGACAAGATGCACTAATTGTCACCCAGGCCAGATTAAGCTCTAGGTCCTGACAATATGAACGCTACACGGGGCTTCCTCAACAATCTTTGTCATTGAGGTGCGCCATGGCGTGACTTTATTGGGTAGTTTATGAGAGGCGCCAATCAAGATCAGCGAGGCATCGTTGTCCTTGGCAAATTCTACAATGCGGCTAGCTGGATCAAGCGCCTCCAGTACGTGATAGGAAATCCGTTCTGGGGGCAGCTTCAAAGGCTTCGCCCACTCCATGAGTTGTACGAGATGCCCGCGCACAATACCGCTAGCTGTTTCGCTTTCTTGATTGCCTTCAAAAGTGGGTGTGCTAGCAATGGTGCTAATACATACAAGGCGACTTTCGGGATAGGCTAGAAATAAATTCTTTGCAGTTGTTTGCATTCGATCACGCAAGCTCTCATCCGATTGGCGTGTGTCAATCGCAGCAATCATGAGAGGTGCATCGTAATTTCCGACGCTAGGGCGTGGGCTGGGAGAGGGCTCGTAGCCCGCCGCACGGAACATGCGCTTGAGATTTTCCCAAAAGCTCAGAGGGTCAACGCGATCTGCGCGCTCAGTCAAAGTGACGCTCTCATGATCGCGTAGCACTTGACGCAGACGTGCAGCGCTTTGGTAACGATCTGCTGCGCGTGGTTCTAGACAGCGTAAAACAACTTCTTGTAACCAGCGTGGGATCTCTTTGCGGATTGCACGCGGAGGAAAAGCTTGCGCCCACATTCTTTTGCGTAAACCACTCATGCTCTGCGGGTTACCAAACGGGAGCTCTCCCGTTAACAGCTCATACAGGATGACGCCAATAGAAAAAATATCGCTACGGTAATCTGAGCGAATACCCATCACTTGCTCTGGTGCAATATATGGAGCCGAACCGATTCCCTTGCGCATTTCTTCTACAAGTAAGTCAGGGAAGCGTGCATGATGAGATAAGCCAAAATCAATTATGGTGAGCTTGCCTTTTTCATCAATCAAAATATTTTCTGGTTTGATATCTAAATGGATGGCGTCTTGTGCGTGCAAGGACTGCACTGCTTGTGCTAGGTCCGCGCCAATCTGTACAACCTCATCAATCGTAAAAACCTTACCTTCTTTGATGAGATCCTCAAGTGGCCTACCTTCCACTCTTTCCATTGCAATATAGGGACGGGTTGCCATATTGCCGGAGCCGAGATACTTGGGGACATAGGGGCTCTTTAGTGAGCGCAAAATCGTGAGCTCAGTCTCAAAGCCAATTAGACTTTCTACCGGTTGATCGCGACCCACCCTAGGAATCTTCAGAAGAATAGGAACATCGACGCCTTCTTTAGTTGCGGAGTATAGGCTGGCCATACCACCGCGATGAACCTCGGGACCTAGTACAAATCCATCAACAACTTTGCCTTCCTGGAAAATATCATCAACCGCTTCAATATCAGTATTGATCGACATAGGAAAATTATTTTCCAGTAATGAGGCGGTTAGCAAGGTCTTCGGGCAATCCAGCGCGACGAACTTTGTCTGCAGCGGTGAATTGATCATAGGGAGTGCGGTGAAAAGTAAGCGCCTCTAACGCTGGCTCGAAGACAGCAAAGCAAGCCTCAGGATTTCCATCTCGTGGCTGACCAAGCGAACCCACTACGCTAACCCATTGGCGATGGTTCATGACAGGAATTTCATCGCCAGGATGTGGTGAAAAACGAATGAGCTTACCAACGGCGCTTTGATAGAACAGGGCTTGCTCATGCGCGTGACCAACAAAAGTGTATGTCTTGCCTGAGCTTTGAACGCAACGCCACGCACTCATGCTGTCAGTAATGTAATTCCAGTCTGCGGGATTGTGAGCTGATGCATGAACAAAACACATCGCCTCCTCTTGAACGATGAGCGGCAAATCTTTCAGGAATTGAACTTGAGTGGAATTCAGCTGTGCCTTGGTCCACTCGATTGCTGCATTTGCACTGGCATTCATTTGGTGGCGGTGGTCTTCAAATACTGCTTGATCATGATTGCCTAGTACCGCAATTGCTTTTTTATCAGCAACCAATTCCCCAATACGATCAATCAGAGCGCCGGGATCTGCGTTGTAGCCAACAATATCTCCTAAGAAAACCATGCGGCTTACACCCAACTCTTTTGCCTGCTCCATACAGGCATCAAAAGCTTCTAAATTACTATGTAGATCGGCAAATAGCCCAATGCGTTCAGTCATCCTTTAATGATAGGACAAAAGCGCGTCCAGCAGAAGGCTTAATAGGGGCTGGCTTCGTTAAATGGCCTATTTTTAAAACGCTTATGAACCCAGTAGTATTCGGCGGGTCTCAGTCGTATTTCTTGTTCAAAAATTTGATTTAGCCTTGCGGTGTCAGCTTCAGGATTATCAGTTGGAAAATTCTCAAGAGGCTTTCTAATAGTACAAATGTAGCCAGCCTCATTCTTTTTTAAAGTGGTGACCATCATGCAGACTTGTGCTCCCGTAATCTTGGCAAGACGCGATACAGCAGTGATTGTATTTGTTTGAATATTAAAGAAGGGAACGAAGGCAGAGTCTTTCAGGCCCAGATCAATATCGGGCGCGATGATAATAAAACTGCCCTTGCGGATTTCTCGAATCAACTCAAGCGAGTTTCCCTGGCGATCAATCGAGTTTCCGCCAAAACGATTACGCCACTCAACAATTTTTTTATTGAAAAAGGGGCTTTTCATTCTTTGGAAAAATCCAGAGGTGCGAGGCCAGCCTTTATCTTTTGCAAGCGCACTTAAAATAATGCTGCCCTCGATACCAATAAAATGCATGTTTACTAAGATGCGTGGTTGCCGATCATTGAGATCAACTTCCGACTGAACCTCAATCATGTCGGCAAGCTGTTTTTTACTCCCAAGCCAAATAATACTTTTCTCTACCAGGCTGCGACCTAGTAGTCGCCAATGCTGTTTTCTGAGTCGATCAATTTCCTGATCATTCAGCTCAGGGAAGCACAGCTCTAAATTTTTTTGAACCACCCGATTACGATCGCTAGGAATGTGCGCCGCCAAAAAACCTAAGCCATAGCCAATAGAGACTAGGGTTTTGTATGGTAGCGATACTAGAAATCTGAGGAGTGCCACCCCAGAATAGTTTGAAAAGTTTTTAAACAAAACTAAATTTATTCGGCATCGTAGCGAGATAAGGATTTGGCGTAACGCACATGCATTTCTTCGGTGGAGCTAATAGACATGCCTAAATCATTTACTAAGCCGGTCTCAAGGCGATAGGCCCACCCATGCACAGTGAGATCCTGCCCTCTCGCCCACGCATCTTGAACGATGGTGGTTTCACAAACATTGACTACTTGCTCAATGACATTAAGCTCGCATAAGCGATCTTGACGTTTTGGGCTGGGGATGACTTCGCCGAGATAACGTTCATGCTTTTGATGCACATCCTTGACATGACGCAACCAATTATCAGCAAGTCCAACTCGTTTATCAGTAAGCGCAGCATGCACGCCAGAGCAGCCGTAGTGACCAACTACCAAAATGTGTTTGACCTTTAAAAGGTCGATTGCAAATTGAATCACAGATAAACAGTTCAAATCAGTGTGAACGACGACGTTCGCAACGTTGCGATGAACAAAGAGCTCGCCTGGTAGCAGATTAACAATATCGTTTGCAGGTACACGACTATCCGAGCAACCAATCCAAAGATATTCTGGTGCCTGTTGTGAGACTAGACGCTTAAAAAAATTAGCATCTTTGGCGATCATGGCTTCTGCCCACTCGCGGTTATTGGCAAATAGCTGGTCTAAGGCGTTGGAGTTCTTCATAATCATGATTTGAGTTTAAAGTACTTTAATGATGCCTATTTGGTTAAAACAAACCCCCACTGGCATTGTCCTCAATTTGCATTGCCAGCCGGGCGCAAAGCTGACCAAAGTGGTTGGACTTCATGACGGCTGCCTAAAGATATCGCTACAGGCTCCTGCCCAGGAAAATAAGGCAAATGAGATGCTTTTATCATGGCTTTCCAAGCAGTTGAGAGTGCCACAAAAACAAATTCAACTCTTATCTGGGCAAAGTAGCCGCATTAAAAGGGTGGAGATCTGGGGTTCAATTACCCCAGAGCAAATTATTGAAGTGCTGAGCCCCTAAGGCTTACCAAAAAATTGCCCACAAAATCCCTAAAATGAGCACCCACTTCCCAATGTAATAAACGCCGCGATGCTTTGCTTTCAGCTTTTTAGCTTGCGCTCTAAGGTGATAAAAGTATTTAAAGAGAATGTTGACGAGCCCCACCTTCTCCCCCTCAACGTTTTGGGAGGAGGCTGCACTCATTACGTAGCGACCAAACCAGCGATTTAATAGTTGCACCAATTTAGTGTGAACAGGCCGTTCGACATCACAAAACAAGACAATGCGCTGGTGATCAGTTTCATTGGCAGCAAAGTGGATATAGGTTTCATCAAACATCACGGGCTCACCATCTTTCCAGTAGTAGCGCTCTCCATCCACATCGATAAAGCATTTTGGATCGTTCGGGGTGACAAGGCCAATGTGATAGCGCAGTGAGCCAGCGTAGGGGTCTCTGTGGCGTACTAGCGTTGCTCCAGGGGGTAAGGAGGCAAACATTGCCGCCTTGATCGAGGGGATGGATTTCAGGAGCGCAACGGTTTTGGGGCAATTGAGCTGTGCTGATGGCAATTCTTTCCCATACCAATAGAGGTGAAATCGTTTCCAGCCTGTGCGGAAAAAGGAGTTGAACCCAATATCGTTGTATCCCGTAGCGGCAGCAATTGCGCCATCTGCATTTAAGGCGAGGGCCTCATCACGAATCATTTGCCAATTATCTTGAAGGGGCTTCATTTCAGGAAAATCAGCAACTGGAATAAATGCCCCAGCCTTAGTTTTCGAAAATAAGTACAGCAGGCTATTGATTGGCGCTAAAAGTACTTGGTAATCCGTTAGAGAGCGCACCACACCAAATCGAACATTCCCTCTGAAATAGACATAAATAGCCGAGACAACAAAAATCAGAAAGATAAAGTGACGAAGTTCCATGGAATTTACCAATTAGCGTTAACACTAATATTTTAATTTGTATGGACCGCTATTTCATCCCTATTTTTGTAATGAATATGCTCAAATGTTGATTGGGGTCAAAACTGGCTTACAGGTCATGCACCTAATTAGGGCTGCATGGGGGATTTGTTAAGGAAAATCACATGAATGGATTCATAAAATGGCTTTTAAGCCTTGTATTGATTGGCTTAGCTGGTTTGGCGGCCTATACCTGGATTATGCTTAATTGGAGCTATGGCAGTGGTGAGCGCGCAGGCTATGTCCAGAAGTTTTCCAATCGCGGCTACGTATGTAAAACCTGGGAAGGTGAATTAGCCATGGTTTCTATGCCGGGAACTATGTCAGAAAAATTCCTCTTTACAGTGCGCGAAGATGCTGTGGCGCAAAAAATCAATGCTAATTTGGGTAAAAAAGTTGCCCTGAAATATGATCAGCACATCGGATTGCCTACAAGTTGTTTCGGCGATACCGAGTATTTTGTATCAGATGTGACTGTTATAGAAGAGTAAAAAGTAGTTATAAAAAAATTTGCTGTGATGCAGCTTTATTTTTGTAATTTTTTGTGGTTAAAATCATGTAAGCGCAAGGTGCGCTGATATCAATATCTATAAGGAGCTTCACTTGAACAAAGCAGAACTAATCGCAGCGATTGCTGACGACGCTGAGATCTCAAAAGCCAAAGCTGAATTTGCATTGAATTCTGCTATTGAGCAAATCATTAAAGCTGTTACTAAAGGCGACTCAGTACAACTGATCGGTTTCGGTACTTTTGCTTCTGGTAAGCGCGCTGCACGTATGGGCCGTAACCCAAAAACTGGCGAGCCACTCAAAATTGCTGCTGCTAAAACTGTTAAGTTTTCTGCTGGTAAGGCATTTAAAGATTCAGTTAACAAGCGTAAGAAGTAATTCTTGCATTGTTGATGAAAAAGCCCGGCATGCCGGGCTTTTTTATTTTCACTATTTAGGCAGCAGGCTTGCGAATGCCGCTGCCAAATTTCTAACTCTGCACTAGACGTCGATGACGATGGATGCTCATCAAAATTCCAGCACCAAAACCCAGTGTGACTAGAGCGGTGCCTCCATAGCTAATAAAAGGTAATGGAACGCCCACAACTGGTAATAGGCCACTGACCATGCCAATGTTGACAAAGGCGTAGGTAAAGAAAATCATCGTCACTGATGCGCCAAGTAAGCGGGTAAAAAGATTAGGTGCGCTAGCGGAGATGGCTAGACCTCTTTTAACCAGCGCAAAGAATAGAGCAAGTAAGACGAGGTTGCCTAGCAAACCAAATTCTTCAGAGAAAACAGCAAAGACGAAGTCGGTATGCTTTTCTGGAATAAATTCCAGATGCGCTTGCGTACCCTGAAACCAACCTTTACCAAAAAATCCACCAGAGCCAATTGCAATCATGGATTGAATAGTATGAAAGCCTTTACCAAGAGGGTCGCTACTGGGATCAAGCAAAGTACAGACGCGATGTTTTTGGTAGTTATGAACGAAGGGCCAAACAACATCATGTGCGCAAATAGTGCTGCCAAAAATAATAATCAAGATAATGCCAAAAGCACCGAGGCCAATAAATGGCAGAATCCATTTCCATGGGAGTCCCGCCAAAATAATCACATACATACCCGCAGCGAAAACTAAGAGCGCTGTGCCTAGGTCGGGCTGACGCGCAATCAGGAATACCGGAATCGCAAGAATGATTGCTGCTACTCCATAGTCCCAAGATTTTTGTATACCTTCACGCTTCTGAAAATACCAGGCCAGCATGAGTGGCATTGCAATTTTCATGATCTCGGAAGGCTGAATTACAAAACCAATGTTAAGCCAACGCCTCGCACCTTTTTTAATCAATCCAAACACAGCAACAGCAATGAGTAGTGCAACCCCAATTCCATAAATCCAGACTGCAGCCATCTCCAACCATTTTGGTGGAATACGTGAAACGACCCACATCACTGCAAATGAAAGAGCAAGGTTACGCAGTTCATCTTCAAAACGAACAGGCGTATTCTGACTTGCAGATAAAAATATGATAAATCCAATTCCCGCTAAGCCAAGTAAAATAAGGCCTAGCTGGCGATCAAGCCCGCTAAAAATACTCAGAAATATTTTTTTCGCTTTTCCTATGGCGCTCTTTTCCATTCAGGAATCTCCTTGGGCCATTTACCTTCAAGATAAAAATCAAGTGCTTTACGTGCAATCGGCGCAGCATGCTGTGCTCCGAATCCTGCATTCTCTACAACTAAAGCAATCACAATAGTTGGCTTATCTATGGGAGCAAACGCAACATATAAAGCATGATCTCTTAAAAATTCTGCGGTTGATCCATGGTTGTACTCTTTTGAATTTAAGCTAAAGACTTGAGCCGTTCCTGTTTTACCGCCCGCTTGATATCCAGCACCTTTAAATACGGATGCAGATGTTCCGGAGATGTTCACTTCAAGCATTGCCTTTTTAATCACCTCAATATTCTCCGGGGCAAGATCAATGCGATAGCTTTCTTTCGGAGTTGTAAGAGTACGATTTCTCGTAAATGGATCCTCAATGGCTTTCACCAAGTGCGGCTTCATCACAATGCCATTGTTTGCCAAATTCGCCATTCCATGGGCTAACTGCAAAATAGTGAATGCGTTGTAACCCTGTCCAATTCCAAGAGAAATAGTTTCACCTTCATACCACTTTTGCTGCTCTGGTTTTTTGAAGGTATTTTTCTTCCACTCAGTGGATGGCAGTACGCCTTTGGATTCGCCTTGTAAATCGATGCCAGTGATTTGCCCAAAACCAAATGGCTTCATGAAGTCGTGCATCATATTCACGCCCATGTCGCGCGCAAGTAGGTAGTAGTAAGTGTCGCAAGATTCGACAATTGACTTTTGCATATCGACAATACCGTGCCCACCTTTTTTATCATCGCGGAAGGTGTGATTGCCGAAATCAAAATAACCTGGATCGGAAATAGATTGTGATGGTGTACGCTTTTTGGTTTCTAAAGCAGCCAGTGCCATGAATGGTTTATAGGTTGATCCTGGAGGATAGATTCCTTTGAGGGGGCGGTTATAGAGTGGCTTTTGAGGTGATTCATTCAACTCTTTCCACGTTACCGAATCAATGCCTTCAACAAAATCATTGGGATTAAAATTGGGCTTGGATACAAATGCCAAGATGTCCCCAGTCTCAGGTTCAATCGCAACAAATGCGCCACGGAAATTTCCATAAAGTTGTTCTACTAAATATTGCAGTTTGATATCAACTGACAGCACCACATTTTTTCCGGGGATTGAAGGCGAGCTAGAAAGTGTGCGCACTGGTTTGCCGCCTGCAGTAATTTCTACTTGGTCATATCCTGGCACGCCACGAAGAACTGTTTCGTAACTTTGCTCTAGACCAATCTTGCCAACGTATTGAATGCCTGGCAAAAAAGAGGCCTGCAGAGCATCGGGATCGTCTGCTTTGGAGTTCTCAATTTCGGCCTGCATTTTCTCTTTATCTCTTTGAGAAACGCGCCCAATGTAGCCAATTAAATGGGAGGCTAGCTCGTTGTAGGGGTACTCTCGGAAGCTGCGGGCGCGGATCTCTACCCCGGGGAAGCGATAGCGATTGGCCATAAATCGGGCAGTTTCAGCCTCGGTAAGCATGGATCTGAGTGGAAAAGTGCCCATTTTTCGAGAATCTTCTAGGGAGCGCTTGAAATTGCGGCGGTCCCGCGGAGAAATTAATACGATTTGGGATAGCTCATCAATCAGCTCATCTACGTTTCCCTTAACCTCTGCTGCATTCACATCCAAGGTCAACGCCGAATAGTTTCTGCCAATCACAATGCCATTGCGATCTATGAGAAGACCGCGATTCGCAGGTGCTGGAACTAGGGCAATACGATTATTTTCTGCGAGCAGGGCATATTTGCCATGACTCACCATTTGCAGCCACACTAGACGGGTGATGAGCAATAGGAAGCAGAAAGTGACAAACAGGGTCGCAATATGTATGCGCTCTTGAAAGGAGTCGAGGTCTGGTTTTTTAAACGAAACCATGGCGCTACTTAAATTGGACGGTTGTGATCAACGTCAATAGGACGACGTTGAGGTGACAACAAGATGCGCGTTGCTAAAGGCCACAGTAATGCCTCAATTAGAGCCTGAATAGCACCAGTTAAAGCCCACCAATAAATCTCACCACTTAATAGCCAATGAGCCAGCACTGGAAATAAGGAAACTAATAAGAAGATGGGTAGTAAATGCAGGGCTTGCGTTAAAACTGTCAAGGCAATGATGCGGCGATGCCAAGAGATGGCGATATATGCCACTAATGAGTAGCTAAATGCGTGAAGGCCCAATAAGTCAGAGTTGTGGACGTCCATCAGCATACCAAGAATGAATGCAATGATGACGCCAACATAGCGATGCTGGTGAATATTCCAGAACACGATGCAAATAATGAGCCAGTCAGGAACCCAGCCGTAATTTCCAATAGGCAACAGGTTGAGTAGTAGCGCACAAAACAGACTGAAGTAAATAAAGACCGGACTGACCGGGCGCAGGATATAGCCGCTTTGAAAGTCGATCATTGCATTCCTCGCGCACGAGTTTGGCGACGACCTGGAGTATTAGTCAGTGGTGCGCCAGGCTTACTACTTGCGGCAGATGCTTTGGCATCCCATTGCGGATCGTAAAGCAGGGCTAAGGCCTGGCGATAGCGATTGACTGGCGCAACTGGCTCACAAAAAACGTTTGATGAGTTTTTATCTGCATTGCGTTCAATGCGACTAATTACGGCTACCGCAAACCCAGGAGGGTAGATGCCATCGATACCAGAGGTAATCAATACATCGCCCACTTCTAAATCGCTGGCCACGGGAAGGTAGCGAAGCTCAAGTGGATTGCCGCGACCTGCGCCAAAAACAGCGGCCCTTAAGCCGTTGCGTGCAACTTGAACTGGTACTGCAAAGTCACGATCTTCTAGTAGCGATACTTCTGCAGAGCGATCATAAATACGCACCACTTGGCCCAAGATGCCTGAATCATTCGCAATGGGATTGCCCAGCTTAAGGCCATCATCGCTCCCACGGTTAATCACAATGCGTTGAGAAATTGGATTGGGTGGATTAAATAAAATTTCGACTGGTAATGTTTTGAAAGGCACCTGCTTTTGCAAGTCCATCAACTGACGGAGATTTTGGTTTTCTAGAAGCAGAAACTCAGATTGATTTGCAAGCAAAGAAAGCTCTGCTTGACGCACTTTCATTTCTTGATTTTCTTTATCAAGCGTTCCGCGTGTTGTGAAATATTCAGAGCTGGCATCGTATGCATTGCGCGGCATCATCATCACATACTCTAAAGGACGCAATAACCAATTGACGTTATTGCGAATCGGATCAAGTGCTTTAAAACGAAAATCGATCAACATCAATGCGATGCTGATCGATAGACAGACAATCAGTTTGACTAAAGCTGGAACGCCTTGTCTGAAAAGAGGAGGAGCGCTATGTTGCAATTCCCTAATCGACGCTTAAGTCAATTACTCTTGTGAGAACACGCCACCCAGCTTGTCCATGCGCTCTAAGGCAATACCGCAACCACGAGCGACGCAAGTGAGGGGATCTTCTGCAACATGAATAGGCAGGCCAGTTTCTTCCAGCAACAAGCGATCAAGGTCACGCAATAGTGCGCCACCGCCGGTCAGCATCATGCCGCGTTCGGCGATATCAGATGCAAGCTCAGGAGGAATTTGCTCTAAGGCCGCTTTTACTGCAGTCACGATTTGATTTAATGGATCAGTCAAGGCTTCGAGTACTTCATTGCTTGTCACAGTGAAGCTACGTGGAATGCCTTCAGAAAGATTGCGACCCTTAACCTCCATCTCGCGGACTTCTTGTCCCGGGAATGCAGAACCAATTGTCTTCTTAATCAACTCAGCAGTTTGTTCGCCGATCAACATGCCGTAGTTACGGCGGATGTAATTGGTGATTGCTTCATCAAACTTATCGCCACCAACACGAACAGAGCCTTTATAAACCATGCCGCCTAATGACATCACGCCAACTTCAGTTGTACCGCCACCGATGTCAACAACCATCGAACCAGCCGCTTCAGAAACTGGCAGACCTGCACCAATTGCAGCAGCCATTGGTTCTTCAATTAAAAATACTTGGGATGCGCCTGCACCTAATGCAGATTCGCGAATTGCGCGACGCTCAACTTGAGTGGATCCACAAGGAACGCAAATGATGATGCGTGGACTAGGCTTTAAAAGCTTGCTCTCATGCACCATTTTGATAAATTGCTTGAGCATTTGCTCGGTAATCGTGAAATCGGCAATAACGCCGTCTTTCATCGGACGAATAGCCTCAATATTTCCAGGAACACGTCCCAACATGGCTTTTGCTTCTTTTCCGACTGCCAAAATGGTCTTTTTGCCATTTGGGCCGCCTTCAGTGCGAATTGCCACGACTGACGGTTCATCAAGCACAATACCCCGTTCACGCATGTAAATTAAGGTGTTAGCGGTACCTAGGTCGATGGCCAGGTCATTAGAAAAGTAGCTGCGGAAAAAACCAAACATGATGTAGTGGGAAAATAAGTAAGTGTTAAAAAATATATATAGGAATGATACTCTAGCGCCCCATGAAACTTGATGATGTCCAGCGCATTGCGCACCTTTCCAGCCTTGAGTTAAGTCAGGCAGAAGCCGAGGCAGTATTGCCCCAATTACAGGCCGTTTTTGCCTTGGTTGAGGAGATGCAGGCTGTCGATACGAGCGGTCTTGCCCCTTTAGCTCACCCCATCCTCTTTTTGCGTGATTTGGCGCAACCCCTGCGTAGTGATGCAGTGACGGAAACCGACCATCGTGCTGAAAATATGCAATCTGCCCCTGCCGTGCAGGATGGCTACTTCTTAGTTCCGCGGGTGATCGAATGAGTTGGCACCAAACCCCCATCGCGCTAATGGCCAAAGCCTTGGCTGCTAAAGAGGTCTCCAGTACTGAGCTGACCAAGTACTTTCTCGACCGTATTGAAGCTGGAAAGCACTGGAACGCATATCTTGATGTAAGTGCTCACTTAAGTTTAGAGCAAGCATCTAAAGCAGATGCATTATTAGCATCGGGCAAGGCTGGAAAATTGACAGGCATTCCTGTTGCCCATAAAGATGTCTTTGTAACCCGTGGTTGGAAGTCCACTGCCGCATCCAAAATGCTCGAGGGTTACCTCAGTCCATTTGATGCCACAGTAGTCGCAAATCTCGGAATTCCGGATGAATTGAATCCCAATGGAGCCGGCATGGTTTGCCTTGGCAAAACCAATATGGACGAGTTTGCGATGGGTTCCTCGAATGAAAATTCAGCCTATGGCCCAGTCTTAAATCCCTGGAATTCAGAATATGTTGCTGGCGGATCTTCTGGAGGTTCTGCAGCGGCAGTAGCCGCAGGATTAGCCCCAATTGCAACAGGTACAGATACTGGGGGCTCAATACGTCAGCCTGCTGCTTTTTGCGGATTAACTGGAATCAAGCCAAGTTATGGGCGCGTTTCTCGTTACGGGATGATTGCTTATGCCTCTTCACTCGATCAGGCTGGTCCAATGGGCAAGACCGCAGAAGACTGCGCTCTATTGCTCACAGCCATGTCATCACATGATCCACGAGACTCGACATCCTTGGCTGATTCTGGAGAGGATTACAGTCGCTATCTCACGCAGTCCTGGAAAGAGGGCGGTTCTAATTCAGCAAATCCATTAGAAGGGTTGCGCGTCGGCCTGCCAAAAGAATTCTTCGCAGAAGGACTTGCGCCCGAAGTCGCTAATGCAGTTAATGCTGCCGCAAAAGCCTTGCAAGATTTAGGCGCAGAGTTGCTTGAAGTAAGCCTCCCTAAAACCAAGTTATCTATTCCGGTGTATTACGTTTTAGCGCCTGCCGAGGCTTCAAGTAATTTGAGTCGCTTTGATGGTGTGCGCTATGGTCATCGCGCAAATGAATATCGTGATTTATCCGATATGTACAAGAAGTCTCGTACCGAAGGTTTTGGTGCAGAGGTAAAGCGTCGCATTTTGGTTGGTACCTATGTGCTTTGTCATGGCTACTACGATGCTTATTACTTACAGGCTCAAAAAATTCGTCGCATCATTGCAGCCGATTTTCAGGCAGCATTTGAAAAGTGCGATGTCATCTTAGGACCAGTTGCACCCGATGTTGCATGGCGCTTAGGTGAAAAATCAAAAGATCCAGTGCAAATGTACTTAGAGGATATTTACACGCTCTCAACCAATCTAGCAGGACTGCCGGCGATGAGTGTTCCTTGCGGCTTTAATTCAAGCAAGCTGCCAATCGGCATGCAGCTCATTGGGAATTATTTTTCTGAAGCACGCTTACTTCAAGTGGCGCACCAATATCAGCAAAATAGCGACTGGCATTTGCGTCAAGCAAGCGAGGTGGCATGATGCAGTGGGAAATCGTTATTGGTCTAGAGACTCACGCGCAGTTACAGACGCAATCCAAAATTTTTAGTGGTGCGAGTACGCGTTTTGGTGCAGGCCCCAATACACAAGCCTGTGCTGTTGACTTAGCGTTGCCAGGGGTTTTGCCTGTGCTGAACCGCCAAGCAGTTGAGCATGCCATTCGTTTTGGTCTGGCAGTGAATGCCAAGATTTCGCCTGCAAGTATTTTTGCGCGTAAGAATTACTTCTATCCCGACCTACCAAAGGGCTACCAGATTAGCCAGATGGATCTACCTGTAGTTGTGGGCGGTCATCTTGAAATCTTAGTCGGCGATCAAGTCAAAGTAGTTGAGCTCACGCGCGCCCACATGGAAGAGGACGCAGGTAAGTCGGTTCACGAAGAAGGCTTCTTGGGGCCGCACGGCGAAGCATCTAGTGGCATCGATTTAAATCGTGCCGGCACACCATTGCTAGAAATTGTGACTGAGCCAGTGATGCGCAGCGCAGCTGAAGCGGTGGCTTATGCCAAAGCACTTCATACCTTAGTAGTTTGGCTTGGGGTGTGTGATGGCAATATGCAAGAAGGCTCTTTCCGTTGCGATGCCAACGTATCTGTTCGACCTGTAGGCCAAAAAGAATTTGGCACTCGTTGCGAAATTAAGAACTTGAATTCCTTCCGCTTCTTAGAAGAAGCGATTCAATATGAAGTGCGTCGTCAAATTGAATTAATAGAAGATGGCGGCACAGTCGTACAAGAAACCCGTTTATACGATCCTGATCGTCAAGAAACCCGGAGCATGCGCAGTAAAGAGGATGCTAATGACTATCGCTATTTCCCGGATCCTGATCTATTGCCGGTGGTGATTGATGACGCATGGATTGCTGATGTACGCAGCAAGATGCCGGCATTACCAGCACAGCTACGAGAGCAATGGCAAAGTGAATTTGGCTTGAGCGCCTACGACACACAATTGCTTACACAAGATCGCGATACTGCCAAGGTATTTGAAGAGCTGCTTGCGATTGTTGGTAAGCCTCTGGCAAAGGCTGCGGCTAATTTGATTGCAGGTGAGTTTGCTTCATCACTGAATCGTGCCGGTATTGCTACTTCAGCTGCACCCTTGAAAGCGGAGCATTTGGCGCCGTTATTAACCCGCGTTGCAGATGGCACTATTTCTAACAAGATTGCAAAAGACATCTTTGCAATTCTGTGGGAAGAGGCCATCGCAGGTAAGGCTATTAGTACTGTTGATCAAGTGATTGACGCTAAGGGTTTGAAGCAGATTAGCGATAGTGGTGAGCTTGAAGCCCTGATCGATAAGGTATTGGCAGCTAACGAGAAGTCGGTAGAAGAGTTCCGTTCTGGTAAAGAAAAAGCATTTAATGCTTTGGTGGGCCAGATCATGAAAGCTTCGCAAGGTAAAGCCAATCCAGGCCAAGTAAATGAGTTGCTGCGTAAGAAGCTGAGCTAAATAGTTAAATAAAAAATAAGCGAGAAAGACATAGATGAGCGCGATCGATCCTAAGCAAGCTGAGCAAGAAGAATTGGTAGCGGAGTGGTTGCGTGCAACCCCCGGTTTCTTTGAGCGCTATGCCAATCTCTTAAATGAAATTCGCTTGAAGCATCCTCATGAAGATCGCGCGATCTCCTTGCAAGAGCGCCAGATGACTCTGTTGCGTACACAGAATCAAGAGCTCAATCGTCGCTTGAGTGAGATGCTGCATTTCGGTAGTCGTAATGACAAGACTCAACAGAGTTTGGTGGCTTGGTTATTACGTTTGATGGTTGCAAACACAAAAGCAGACGTAGAGTCTGCAGTGACTACAGGCTTAGCAGAAGTATTTGAAGTGGAGTCCGCACAACTCTTGTCGCCCAATACAGCATTTGGCCCCTGGATTGATACGCCGTTATGTGGTTCCGCTAAGGAGCTGGCAGCTGCAAGTGTGGATCTGCTGGCAACGCAGGTAAGCATTGATCCTGAGTGGCAAAGTATGGTGGCGATTGGTTTGCCATTAGGTAAGAGTATTGGCGTGGTGCAATCGCCAGCCGTCCTTTTGCTGGCAAGTAAAGACGAGTCGCGCTTTACCGCCGACATGGGCGCATTCTATTTACGTCAGATTGCTGAACTGACTGCTGCAGCTTTGGATCGTATCCAGGCTTATGAGCCAAGCACCAGCTGATCTTCATCCCTTGGTGCAGGAGTATTTGCACGAGCTGCATGTATTGAGGCAGCTCTCACCTCATACGCTCAAAGCGTATCGCATGGATCTGGGTGAGTTGCAAGCACTGGCAACGGATGATGCCGTTGACTTGCTAAAGGTAACAAATGCTCATGTGCGTCGCTGGGCAGGCCGTTTGCATGCGAAGGGAAAATCATCTCGTACGATTGCAAGAGCGCTGTCTGCATGGCGCGGTTGGTATGACTGGTTAACCGAGAAAGACGCGCGTCGCGATGCCCAAGCAGGCAGGGTGACTGCAAACCTAGTAGCTAATCCAGTCGATGATGTGAAAGCTCCTAAACGTTTGAAGTCTTTACCTAAAGCACTTTCGGTTGAACAGGCACTCTCTTTAGTAAATCAAGCCCTAAAAGAGGCTGAAGAAAAAAAGGATTTAGAGACGATACGTGACGCAGCAATCATTGATTTGCTGTATTCCTCTGGTTTACGACTATCAGAGTTGCTGGGCATTGATGTGATGCAAAGCAAAGATCGTCAACATGAATCTGCTGGCTGGTTGGATTGGGATGCAGCAGAAGTAACGGTTTTGGGTAAGGGTGGCAAGCGCCGCTCAGTCCCAATTGGCGGACCTGCAATGCAATCTCTCAAAGTCTGGCGTACGATCCGTGATCAACTAGAGCAAGCGGATGTATCGATAGCTTTATTTATCTCCGCTACGGGTGCGCGTTTATCCCCTCGGACGGTGCAGGCACGCCTGCGAACTTTGGCAATGAGAGCCGGTCTACCAACCCATGTGCACCCACATATGATGCGCCATAGCTTCGCTAGCCATGTCCTGCAATCGTCCCAAGATTTACGGGCAGTGCAGGAGATGCTGGGGCATGCCAGCATTGCTAGCACCCAGATTTATACCTCTTTAGATTTCCAGCACCTAGCGCAGGCATACGATAAAGCCCATCCTCGCGCAAAGGCTGGCAAAGCCTGAGGAACTCGGTAAGATAGAAGGTTTCCCATTTGGGAAATCTATTTATAGATTTTGATAGGATCAATGATGGCGTTAATTCCGGTAACAATTCTCACGGGCTTTTTAGGTAGCGGCAAAACCACTTTGCTCAAACACATCCTGACTGCTGAGCATGGCAAAAAAATAGCTGTGATTGAGAACGAGTTTGGTGAAGAGAATATTGATAACGACATCTTGGTTCAAGACAATCAAGAGAATATTGTGCAAATGAGCAATGGTTGTATTTGCTGCACTATTCGCGGTGACTTAGTTGAGGCGCTGAACGCTCTCTGGGAACAGCGCAAAGATAAAAAAATTAGCTTTGATCGCGTTGTCATTGAGACTACTGGTGTAGCCAATCCGGGCCCGGTGGCGCAAACATTCTTCATGGATGATGATGTCGCAGATCATTACGTATTAGATGCGGTGGTCACCCTTGTGGATGCCAAGCACGGCCCACAACAGCTGACTGAGCATGAAGAAGCGCAGCGTCAAGTAGGCTTTGCTGATCAAATCTTCATCACTAAGACCGATTTAGTAACGCCTGCTGAAGTGGATGCCTTACGTAATCGTTTGATGCACATGAATCCCCGCGCACCAATTCAGGGTATTTCTAAGGGGGTAGTTCCTTTGGAGGCTGTTTTGGATCTCAAGGGCTTTAATTTGAATGCGAAGCTCGACATTGATCCTCACTTCTTGGGGCAAGATGATCATGATCACGCTAATTGTGGCCACGATCACAGCCATGACCACCATGATCACAGCACTTGTGGGCACGACCATAGTCATGATCATCATGGCCATGCTGGGCATACAGACCGTATCCAATCCTTCGTTTTTCGTAGTGATAAACCCTTTGATCATAAAAAATTAGAGGACTTCCTGGGAGGCATTTTGGAGGTCTTTGGAGAGAAGATGTTGCGCTACAAAGGCGTGCTTTATGTGAAGGGTAGTAACCGAAAAGTTGTGTTCCAGGGCGTCCATCAGATGATGGGGAGCGATATGGCTGGTTTATGGGGCACCGAACCCAAGCAAACTCGCATGGTCTTTATTGGCATTGATTTGCCTAAAGACACCCTACTGGCTGGGCTTGAGGGCTGTTTGGTCTAGGAAATATCAAGTACAATCCGCCGCCACAGGCAATATTGATAAATATTGGCAAAAGCGCAGCAAAAGTTTGGCAGAATGAAGTAATAATGGTTTAGATCCATGGAAAGAATGAAATGACTGTAAAAACACCAACGAAATCTTCAGCTACAGCAAAGGCGCCTTCTAAGGCAGCAAGTGCAAAGGTTGCTAAGGGTGCTCCTTTAACAGAGGTTGAATTGCTCAAGATGTCCGAAAAGGACTATATGAATGCAGCTCAGCTCGATTTTTTCCGTCAAAAGCTTCTGACCTTAAAAGACGATATTTTGAAAAATGCTTCTGAAACTACAGAGCATTTACGTGAAAACATTTTGGTTCCTGATCCTGCGGATCGTGCAACGATTGAAGAAGAGCACGCTCTTGAGTTGCGCACACGCGATCGTGAGCGCAAGCTGTTGAAAAAAGTAGAGCAGGCTTTGGCTCGTATTGAGTCTGGTGATTACGGTTGGTGTGAAGAAACTGGTGAGCCAATTGGTTTGAACCGTTTAATTGCACGCCCAACAGCCAATCTTTCTCTCGAGGCACAAGAGCGTCGTGAGCTTCGTCAAAAGTTGTTTGGCGATTAATTACCAGATCAAATAAAAAAGTAGCAATGACCAAGCAATCTCCATCTATTAGCGAAATCTCCCCTTTACTGAAGGCGGAGATTTTGGCCGAGGCCTTGCCTTATATTCGTGCGTACCACGGTAAGACTATCGTGATTAAGTATGGTGGGAATGCAATGGTTGAGGAGCGCCTTAAAGAAAGTTTTGCGCGCGATGTCATCTTGCTGAAACTGGTTGGTATGAACCCAGTCGTCGTTCATGGTGGTGGACCGCAAATTGATGAGGCCCTCAAGAAGATTGGTAAGACCGGCACCTTCATTCAAGGTATGCGTGTAACTGATGAAGAAACCATGGAAGTGGTGGAGTGGGTCCTCGGCGGTGAGGTGCAGCAAGACATCGTGATGTTGATCAATCACTTTGGCGGCCAGGCCGTTGGTTTGACTGGTAAAGACGGTGGTTTGATTCGGGCGAAGAAAATGTTTGTTGCCGATGAAAAGAAGGCTGGTGCAACGATTGATTTAGGTTTTGTTGGCGAAATCGAAGCCATTAATCCGGCAGTGGTTAAAGCATTGCAAGACGATGCCTTTATTCCGGTGATCTCCCCAATTGGATTTAGCGAAGAAGGTCAGGCATACAACATTAATGCTGACTTGGTGGCTGGCAAGATGGCGGAAATTCTTCATGCAGAGAAATTGGTCATGATGACCAACATTCCTGGTGTGATGGATAAAAATGGCACGCTCTTAACAGACCTGACCGCACGTGAAATTGATGGCCTCTTTGCTGATGGCACGATTTCTGGCGGTATGTTGCCAAAAATTTCTTCTGCATTAGATGCGGCCAAGAGTGGCGTGAATTCTGTTCATATTATTGATGGCCGAATTGAGCACTCTTTGTTGTTAGAAATTCTGACAGAGCAAGCTTTTGGAACAATGATTCGCTCTCGTTAAGAGTTGATAAGAGATATAGACATGCGTGATTCTTTAGACCCTAGTGCATCAGAGATCGAGGCAACAGTTGCTGAAGAGGGTAAGACACGTAAGCGTCCACGCCCTGGCGAGCGCCGTTTGCAAATCTTGCAAGTATTGGCCGAGATGTTGCAAAACCCTAAGGGTGAGCGCGTCACCACTGCGGCATTAGCGGCAAAAATTCAAGTTTCAGAAGCGGCACTCTATCGACATTTCGCCAGTAAGGCGCAGATGTTTGAAGGCTTGATTTCGTTTATTGAACAAACCGTTTTTGGTTTGATTAATCAGATTAATCAAAAAGAAGAATCCGGACTTGCCCAAGCTCGTGGCATTTTGCAGATGCTTTTGTTCTTCGCTGAAAAGAATCCTGGCATGACTCGTGTTCTTCTAGGTGACGCACTCTTGCAGGAAGATGATCGCTTGCAAGACCGTATTACACAGGTGCTTGATCGTGTAGAGGCATCCTTAAAGCAAGCACTGCGCATTGCGCAAACTCAGGGTGGTAACTGGGCAAACGTATCTCAAGATGAAGTTAGTATTCGCGCAGCAATGTTGATGAGTTATGTTTTGGGGCGCTGGCACCGTTTTGCGCGTAGCGGCTTTAAGAAGCTTCCAACCGAAGCATCTGATATTAGTCTTCGTATTCTTCTGTCCGAATGAGCGAGCTACATCTCTCTAGAAACACTATCCATTTTGCCGAGCCCTTGCCTTTGCAAAGTGGCGCCATCTTATCGGGCTACGATTTAGTTATTGAAACCTACGGCAAGCTCAATGCCGATAAAAGTAATGCCGTGCTGGTTTGTCATGCGCTGAATGCATCACACCACGTGGCTGGACCCAATCCCGATGATGCAAAAGATATCGGCTGGTGGGACAACATGATTGGGCCAGGTAAGCCAGTAGATACAAATCACTTCTTTGTTATCGGCGTTAACAACTTAGGTTCTTGCTTCGGATCCACTGGGCCAATGAGTATCAATCCGGCCACCAGTAAGCCTTATGGCGCAGATTTCCCAGTGATCACGGTGGAAGATTGGGTGAATACTCAGGCGCGTTTAGCTGATAAGTTGGGCATTCGTCGTTTTGCTGCGGTAATGGGTGGAAGCTTGGGTGGTATGCAAGCATTAGCTTGGTCTATCCAGTTCCCAAAACGACTTGCCCATTGCTTGGTCATTGCTTCGACACCAAAACTGAGCGCGCAGAACATTGCATTTAATGAAGTGGCTCGTAATGCCATTTTGTCTGACCCGGATTTTCATGGTGGTAACTACTACGAACATGGCGTAGTGCCAAAGCGCGGCCTCAGACTAGCTCGCATGGTTGGGCACATTACCTACCTGTCAGATGATGACATGGCAGAAAAGTTTGGGCGCGAGTTACAAAGACCTAGCGGTGAATCCCAAGACTACCGCTTCAGCTTTGATGTGGAATTTGAGGTAGAAAGTTATTTGCGCCACCAAGGCGATAAGTTCTCCACTTACTTTGATGCCAATACTTATTTACTGATTACCCGAGCGCTAGATTACTTTGACCCTTCTCGTCGTTATGAGGGTAGCTTGAATCGCGCCCTTGCTGAAGTGCAAGCCAAGTTTTTAGTCGTAAGCTTTTCCACCGATTGGCGTTTCCCGCCTAATCGCAGTCGTGAAATTGTGGAGTCTTTACTCAGCAATAAGAGTGAGGTCAGTTATGCAGAGATTGATGCACCACATGGGCATGATGCTTTCTTATTAGATGATCCGAGATATCACAATCTGATTCGTGCTTATTTTGAACAAATGCTAGAGGCTCAATCATGAAGCGCGCAGACTTTGCCGCAATAGCGAATTGGATTGCGCCCAATAGTGAAGTGTTGGATCTTGGCTGTGGTGACGGAAGCTTCTTGGAGTATTTGCAAAAGCAAAAACCGGTGCACGCTTATGGAGTTGAAATTGATGATGCGCGCGTGCTGTCTTGTGTACAAAAAGGCTTGAACGTCATTCAGCAAAATCTGGAAGGCGGCTTAGCGCTCTTTGAGAATCATAGCTTTGATACGGTAGTGCTTTCCCAGACATTACAAACCATTCATGAAACTGAAAAGATCTTGCGTGAAGTGGTTCGAGTTGGTAAAGAGTCGATTGTTTCATTTCCAAACTTTGGCCATTGGTCTCATCGCCTGGCTGTTGGCTTTGGTCGCATGCCTGTCTCTAAGAGCTTGCCATACCAGTGGTACAACACACCTAACGTACGTGTTCTCACGGTGGCCGATTTTGAAAAGCTAGCTTCGAGCTTGGGCTTGCAGATACTGGATCAATGCATTTTGCATGAGGGTCGTCAGGTTACTTTGATGCCTAATCTTTTTGGAAGCCTAGCGCTGTTCCGCGTTCGACGTGCTTAGTAGCGCCCAGTCCTGGCTGAAAGACTTTCGGGTTTATCTCGAATGGCCATGTCTTCGAATGCTCTTCTTGGGCTTTTCTGCAGGCCTACCCCTACTACTGATTTTAGGAACACTCAGCTTTTGGTTAAGAGAGGCGGGTATTGATCGCAGCACCATTGGTTACCTCACTTGGGTTGGCTTAATCTACGCGTTTAAGTGGATGTGGGCCCCTCTGGTAGATCGACTATCCATTCCCTTGCTATCCAATTTATTTGGCAGAAGGCGTGGCTGGCTGCTGTTTGCGCAGTTGCTGATTGTTCTGGGTCTAGTGGGTATGGCAAGTATTGATCCCAAGGTTCAGTTGACGCCGATTGTGTGGTGCGCGCTCCTAGTCGCTTTTGGTTCTGCAACCCAAGACATTGCATTAGATGCTTTTCGTATTGAGTCTGCCGATAGCGACCATCAGGCCGCATTGGCTGCGACCTATCAAACAGGTTATCGCCTCGCATTGATTTGGTCTGGTGCCGGTGTTCTCTGGTTGGCTGCCCGCGCTGAATCTGGTCTTACTGGCTACGACCCAGCTGCATGGCAATTTGCTTATCTTTGCATGGCGCTCTCGATTGGTGTGGGTGTTGTCACCACTTTGTTTAGTAAAGAGCCCATTCGCATTGAGCTTGCAAAAGCCCGTAATACAAGGGCATGGCTACATCAAACCCTCATTGAGCCCTTTGCAGATTTCATCAAGCGCTATGGCTGGCATGCTATTTTGATTTTGTCCTTAATCGCCATCTATCGTATTAGTGATGTAGTGATGGGCATTATGGCCAATCCGTTTTACGTAGACATGGGTTACACCAAAGATGAAGTTGCAGCAGTTAGTAAGGTTTTTGGTGTGGTGATGACCTTAGTGGGCGCATTCGTGGGCGGCGTGCTCACTTTGCGCTTTGGTGTCATGCGCATCTTGTTCTTGGGCGCAATTTTATCGGCCGTCAGCAATTTATTATTTGCTTGGCTTGCGACACAGGGCCATGACTTGCATGGGCTGATCTGGGTTATCTCTGCTGACAATCTCAGTTCCGGAATTGCTACAGCTGCGTTTATCGCATTCCTATCAGCGCTGACAAACATTCAATATTCCGCAACCCAGTACGCATTATTTAGTTCGATGATGCTCTTATTACCAAAGTGGTTAGCTGGATTCTCAGGCGTATTTGTAAATAACTTTGGCTATTCAAACTTTTTTATTAGTACTGCAATTATTGGTGCACCAGTATTAATTCTGATTTGGCTCACTATTCAATTCAAAGTAGTGGAGTTTAAAAAGCACGATTCACAAGTCGCTAAATAGACCAGTCGTAATCCACTGTGAGTGGAGCGTGATCTGAGAAGCGCTCATCTTTATATACAGCAGTATTTTTGGCGCTTGCTGCAATCCCTGGTGTGGTGATGTGATAGTCGATGCGCCAGCCCACGTTCTTTGCATAAGCTTGACCCCGATTACTCCACCAGGTGTAGCAGGACTCTGCTGCTTCGGGCTCTAGCTTTCTATAGACATCTACGTAACCGACTTTGCCAAATAAGTTGCTTAGCCAAGCGCGCTCTTCGGGTAAAAATCCTGAATTCTTTAGGTTGCCTTTCCAGTTTTTGAGGTCAATCTCGTTATGGGCAATATTGACATCCCCGCACAGCACAATCTCACGCCCTGAATTTTTGAGCTCCACTAGGTGTGGCAAGAAAGAATCTAGATAACGATATTTCGCCTCCTGCCTTTCTGGCGAGCTTGAGCCTGAGGGCATATATACCGAGATTACTGAGAGATTCTTGAAGCGGGCCTCTACATAGCGCCCCTCAGCATCAAACTCTTCATTGCCATAGCCATAGAGCACCTCATCAGGCTTGTGAGGGGTATAGATGCCACAACCGCTGTAACCCTTTTTCTCAGCATGATGAAAGAAGCCATGCAGGCCATCTGGATTAAGGATGGCACTCTCCAAATCGTCCTGTTGAGCTTTGAGCTCCTGCATACAGACAAAGTCTGCTTTTTGCTTTACAACCCAAGGCAGAAAGCCTTTTTTGACTGCAGAACGGATACCGTTGAGGTTGGCAGAAATGATGCGTAACATATAGGCCTATGAGCTCAAAAAATTCTAATCAAGATAACTTTATTCAATTCGCCTTAGAGGCAAATGTTTTGTCGTTTGGGGAGTTTAAAACTAAAGCAGGGCGCCTTTCCCCTTATTTCTTTAATGCGGGTGGATTCAATGATGGTGCTCGCCTTAGTGCCTTAGGTCGTTATTACGCTAAAGCCCTGCAAGAATCTGGCCTGCAATACGACATGCTTTATGGGCCAGCCTATAAAGGCATCACTTTAGCTGCTGCCACTGCAATCGCTTTGGCCGATGCGGGCCGTAATGTGCCTTATGCCTATAACCGTAAAGAAGCCAAAGACCATGGTGAGGGCGGTTCATTGGTAGGTGCCCCAGTCAAAGGCAAAGTAGTCATCATTGACGATGTGATTTCAGCTGGGACTTCGGTGAGAGAGTCTGTAAAACTCATTCGCGATGCAGGTGCTGAACCAGCGGCGGTATTAATTGCTTTAGATCGTATGGAAAAATCAGGGACTGCTACGGAGATTGGCGATAAGTCCGCAGTGCAAGCTGTCGAACAAGAGTTTGGGTTGCCGGTAGTGGCAATTGCGAACTTGGCAGACTTGATGGCTTTCTTAACTGCTTCCAGCAATACCGAGTTAACTAACTATCTACCAGCAGTAAAAGCTTATCGCGAGAAATACGGGATTTAATCTAAAGAGCAGCTCAGCTCTTTAGATTGCTGTTTCGCCTTCGAACACGGTAATGGCTGGCCCAGTCATGATGACGCTCTGAGCTACTTCGTTGATCATGCCACCCCAGGCAACTATCAAATCGCCACCCCGTGTATGTACTTTGACGGGGGAGTCGAGTAAACCACGACGAATACCCGAGACTACTGCAGCGCACGCACCAGTGCCACAAGCGAGAGTCTCACCAGCACCACGCTCGTAGACACGCAACTTGATTTCATTGCGATTAAGGATCTGCATATAGCCCGCGTTAACTCTTTTCGGAAATGCTGCATCCTTTTCGATCGATGGACCTTCTTCGAGTACGGGCGCGCTATCAACATCACCGACTACTTGCACGGCATGGGGGTTACCCATCGATACAACGCCGATCCAGCTGTCGTGTGGAGCGGGCGTAGCAATCGGCAGCGCATAGAGCATCTCATGGAACTCTTGCTTACTTGCTAAGCCGTTTGCGTTAAAAGGAATTTGGCTGTGCTCAAAAATCGGCGCGCCCATATCCACCTCTACTTGACCATCATCATGAGATCTCAAGGTGAGAACGGTATGCGCTACCTCTACGCGCAAAGGGTTCTTTGTGGAAAGGCCTTGGTCAAGTACAAAGCGAACAAAGCAACGTGAACCATTACCGCATTGCTCAACTTCACCGCCATCAGAATTAAAAATACGATAACGAAAATCAGCATCAGGACGTGTGGCTTTTTCAACCAGCAGAATTTGATCAGCACCAATTCCAAATTGGCGATGAGCTAGTTTTTGCCACTGCTCACGTGTAATGCCACCGAGATCTTGATCAATCCCATTGAGCACAATGAAATCATTGCCGGCACCATGCATTTTGGTGAAGCGTAAAGTACGTGCTGGCTTGTTTAAATTCGTACTCAAAAGAATTCCAATTAGTTGTAAAGATTTGGCTCGCCAGGCGGCCGATGTTTGAAGCGTTTATGTACCCAATAGTACTCCGCTGGCCTTTCTCGAACAAGGTCTTCGATATATTTATTCAGGCGTGCAGTATCGGCTTCCACATCATCCGTTGGGAAGTTGGGAAGTGGTGCGCTGATGTTGCAGGTATACGCTTTGCGATCCGGATTTAAGGTTGTAGTCATGAGACAGACTTCTGCGCCACTCAGTCTGGCTAAGCGAGAGACTGAAGTGATCGTGTTAGTTTGAATTCCAAAGAACGGCACGAAAACAGAGTCGCGTGGTCCGAGATCAATGTCAGGCGCAATAAAAATAAAGTTACCCGTTTGAATTTCCCGAATCAAATCACGTAAGCGACTTTGACGCTCAATGGATTTGCCGCCGAAGCGATTTCTCCATTCAATCATCTTTTGATTAAAGAATGGGTTCTTCATGTTCTGGTAGAGTCCCGCACCGCGCGGCCAATCATGCTGACTTGCTAAAACGGAGAGTGCCATGAAGCCGCCCTCGAGTCCTACGAAGTGGGGGTTGATTAAGAGTCTCGGCTTACGATCGCCAAGCGTAATCGCAGAGTTGATGGTGACGATGTCAGTAATCTGCTTTCCACTGCCAAGCCAGATACGACTTCGCTCAATTACGCTACGTCCAAATAACTTCCAGTGCTCTAGTGCAAGTGCATCAATTTCATCTTCGCTCAGATTGGGGAAACACAAACGCAGGTTAGTTTTTACGACCTTGGCACGTTCGTTCGGAATATGGGCAGCTAGCCAGCCAAGCCCGTAACCAATATAGATGGTGAGGGTGTAAGGTAGAAAGGCAAAAAGACGCAATAAGTTCAGCGCTAGGAAATTAAAAACGTTTTGTAACCAGGTCATGTTGAATAAATTATAAATTTATTAACTAATTGCTTGGTGGTAATTCTGCTCCGCTGGGATGTTTGTAGCGGTTATAGGCCCAGATGAATTGATTGGGTGCAACTAGGATCGCATTTTCAATTGCGACATTGAGTTCTGCAGCAGCAAGCATGGAGTCTTCGGAGAGCGGCGCTAATCTCTTGGCCTGCATTAGCCAGCCTTTACCAAGGCCTTTGCGTTTAGCGGTAAACATCACAACCGGCGTGTTATTGCGATTGGCTAAGCGAGCAGGAAGTGGGGTTGTATAGGCGGGGCGCCCGAAAAAGGGTACCCAAACTCCTTCGCCGCCACTAGGCACTTGATCTGGAAGAATGCCAATGGCTTCTCCACGTGTCAGCGCCCGCGTCATCTGGCGAACGCCATTCAGGTTAGTTGGCACGAAATGCATATTGGGATAGGCCCGACCTTCTTCCACCACTTCGTTGAGCCATTCTTGACGTGAGGGTCGATAGAGGATGGTAGCCGGGAAGTGCTGAGCTAAGACTCGAGGAATGATTTCAAAGCCACCTAGGTGGGGTGTCAGCATGACTAGGCCATGACCTTCATTGATAGCTGCCTCAACCAGATCCCAGTTTTGTACCTCAACCAGGGCAAGTGCTTTTTTGGGATTTCGCCAAATCCATAGGCTGTCTGAAAAGAGCTGTCCTGAGGCTGCCGCCGCACGCCAAATTTGCAGGGGTAAATGATGACTCTTAACAACGGCCTCATATTGAGGGCGAAAAAGTGATCGATATTGCTTCGACCCTAGATAGGCCAGTATCCCTAAGGCAGCCCCAATTACCTGAACTAGGAACAAGGGCAACACTGCAATTGCAGCGAGGGTTAGCTTGAGAAGGAGTTTGCGCACCCTCTAATGATATTCAATGCGGGCGATAGGGCCAAATTTATGGTGATGCTTGATGAATAAGGCATTTTTCGGATAGAATTCGTCTATCGCTGAGTTAAGGCAACTTGCAGGGCGATTCATAAATTCTGCTAAAGCGTCGCCGTTGTAGTTCCTGGCACGTCGAGTTGTCCCTTAGATCGTGTTAATTTTTAAAGGAATATGCAATGGCAAATGATTACTTCTTTACCTCAGAATCGGTTTCTGAAGGTCACCCCGATAAAGTAGCAGACCAAATCTCTGATGCCATCTTGGATTCAATCCTGGCTCAAGACCCAACTGCGCGCGTTGCTGCAGAAACTTTGTGTAATACCGGCTTGGTAGTGTTGGCTGGTGAGATCACAACAAATGCCAATGTAGATTATATCCAGGTAGCTCGCAATACTTTGCGTGAAATTGGTTACGACAATACTGACTACGGTATTGATTACAAAGGCTGTGCCGTGTTGGTGGCTTATGACAAACAGAGTCCTGACATTGCTCAAGGTGTTGACAAAGCACATGACGACGGTTTAGATCAAGGCGCTGGTGACCAAGGTTTGATGTTTGGTTACGCCTGTGATGAGACTGCAGAGCTTATGCCTTTACCAATCCACTTGTCACACCGCTTAGTAGAGCGTCAATCCCAACTGCGCCGTGATGGCCGTTTAAATTGGTTGCGTCCTGATGCGAAGTCACAAGTGACATTGCGCTATGTTGATGGCAAGCCTGACTCAATCGACACCGTGGTTCTTTCCACACAACATGATGAAGATATTTCTTTGGAGAAGTTGCGTGAAGCAGTGATTGAAGAAATCATCAAGCCCGTATTGCCTAAGCATTTGATCAAAGGCGCAATTAACTTCTTGGTAAACCCAACAGGTCGATTTGTTATCGGCGGCCCGCAAGGCGATTGTGGTCTGACAGGTCGCAAGATCATTGTGGACACCTACGGCGGTGCGGCTCCTCACGGTGGTGGCGCGTTCTCTGGCAAGGATCCATCCAAGGTTGACCGTTCCGCTGCCTATGCAGGTCGTTATGTAGCGAAAAACGTAGTTGCTGCTGGTTTAGCAAGCAAGTGCTTGATTCAGATCTCCTATGCGATTGGTGTAGCGAAGCCAACTTCAGTGATGGTGAGCACCTTTGGCACGGGCAAGATCTCTGACGAGAAGATTGCACAACTAGTATCTGAGCACTTTGACCTGCGTCCAAAAGGCATCGTGAAGATGTTGAACCTTTTACGTCCGATTTATCGTAAGACTGCTGCTTATGGTCACTTTGGTCGTGAAGAGCCGGAATTCACTTGGGAGCAGTGCGATAAAGCGCCTGCCTTACGTGCAGCAGCTGGTCTGTAATCGGCCTTCTAAGTGGTAAATTTGCAGTAAGTAGTTGTATTGAGGCGAAATATGGCGAAATTGATTACAATTTCGCCATACCTTCAAGGAGCGTTGCAAGGAATGCTGAGAACCAGCGTTTCCCCAGGCTTGAAGGGAGTGGACTCCTAGGTAATCCCAGAGTTTGCTAATTGCAACTGCGCTCGCTAACCCATGATTCAATGGCTAGCGAGTTTCTACTCCAGCATTGGATCGTATTTAGCTGGAGCATTCATGAGTACCGTTTCCGATTTAAACAACTTTGTAGCAACCCGTTGCGCTATTGCCGATATTTCTTTGGCTGACTTTGGCCGTAAAGAAATCGCCATTGCTGAAACAGAAATGCCAGGCCTCATCGCGATTCGCGACGAGTTCGCAGCACAGCAACCATTGCGTGGCGCGCGTATCACTGGCTCATTGCACATGACCATTCAAACTGCAGTATTGATCGAGACGCTTGAAGCGCTCGGCGCTGAAGTGCAGTGGGCATCTTGCAATATTTTCTCCACACAAGATCACGCTGCTGCAGCGATTGCCGCCAATGGCACTCCAGTGTTTGCGATCAAGGGTGAAACTCTTGAGCAGTATTGGGATTACACCCACCGTATTTTTGAGTGGGCTGATGGCGGCTTCACCAATATGATTTTGGATGACGGTGGCGATGCCACTTTGTTATTGCACCTCGGTGCACGTGCTGAGAAAGATCAAGCTTGCTTGAATCATCCAACCAGCGAAGAAGAAACTATTTTGTTTGCAGCTATTAAAAAGAAATTGGCGCAAGATCCAACTTGGTATTCCACACGCTTAGAAAAAGTAAAAGGCGTAACTGAAGAAACTACTACTGGTGTACATCGCCTCTATCAGATGTTCGCTAAAGGTGACTTGAAGTTCCCAGCAATTAACGTAAACGATTCTGTTACTAAGAGCAAGTTCGACAACCTCTATGGTTGCCGCGAATCTTTAGTTGATGCGATCAAGCGTGCTACTGACGTCATGGTTGCCGGTAAGGTTGCAGTGGTTTGTGGTTACGGCGATGTGGGTAAAGGTTCAGCCCAAGCTCTACGTGCTTTGTCAGCTCAAGTTTGGGTTACTGAAGTAGACCCAATCTGTGCATTGCAAGCAGCGATGGAAGGCTACCGCGTTGTCACAATGGATTACGCTGCAGATAAAGCAGATATCTTTGTTTCAGCAACTGGTAACTATCATGTGATTACACATGACCACATGGTGAAGATGAAGAATCAAGCCATTGTTTGTAACATTGGCCACTTCGATAACGAGATTGATGTTGCTGGTATTGAGAAATACAAGTGGGAAGAAATCAAGCCACAAGTAGATCACGTGATTTTCCCAGCAGAGAATGGCAATCCCGAGAAGCGCATCATCATCTTGGCTAAAGGCCGCTTAGTGAACTTGGGTTGCGGTACAGGTCACCCATCTTATGTCATGAGCTCTTCATTTGCGAACCAAGTGATTGCGCAGATTGAATTGTGGAATGCAGTTGGCACAGATAAATACCCAGTTGGTGTTTATACATTGCCAAAGCATTTGGATGAGAAGGTTGCGCGTTTGCAGCTCAAGACATTGAATGCACAGTTAACTGTATTGTCAGATCAGCAAGCTTCTTACATTGGTGTAACGAAGGAAGGCCCATACAAGGCTGACCACTATCGTTATTAATCTACCCCTTGCTAGATATTGTTCAATAGAGAAATAGAGATACAGGCCCAAGATCATGGAATTAAGCGTTGAATTCTTCCCTCCAAAAACACCTGAAGGTGAGAATAAGCTGCATCTCGTGCGCGAGCGTTTTAGTGAAACGCTCAAGCCCGCTTTTTATTCTGTGACTTTTGGTGCCGGTGGCTCTACACAATCTGGCACATTGAAAGTGGTGAGCGATATTCACGCTGCAGGTGCAGCGGTTGCCCCCCACTTATCTTGCGTTGGTAGTTCACGTGAAAGCGTGCGCGAAATGTTGAAGCAGTACCAAGCTTTAGGTGTTAAGCGGATTGTGGCTTTACGTGGCGACTTACCATCTGGCATGGGCCAGTATGGTGAGTTCCATCATGCCAATGAATTAGTCGAATTTATTCGTGCAGAAACTGGTGACTGGTTTCATATTGATGTAGCCGCCTATCCAGAATGTCATCCTCAGGCCAAGTCGCCGGCGACGGATGTGGATTTCTTTGTGCAGAAGATGAAAGCTGGAGCTAATTCAGCAGTGACTCAGTATTTCTATAACAGCGACGCCTATTTCCGCTTTGTGGATGAGGCCTATGACTTGGGCGTTACTCAGCCAGTGATTGCTGGAATCATGCCAATTACTAACAGTACTCAGCTACTGCGTTTTTCTGATGCCTGTGGCGCAGAAATTCCGCGTTGGATTCGTTTGCGTTTGCAGTCTTATGGCGATGACACCGCTTCGATTCGTGCGTTTGGTGAGGAAGTGGTGACAGATCTGTGTGATCAGCTTTTAGTGGCTGGCGCACCTGGACTACATTTTTATTCACTCAATCAGGCAGATGCTGTTTTAGCGATTGCAGACAATCTCAGTCTCAATAAGTAATGAATAAGCCTGACTCAGTCAGCATGGCATCTAAAGGCTCATCATGCGCTTGAGCCTGCCAATGAGAATCCTCTAATTTTTGCCAATCAAAGCCAATGCCTACGCACAGTAGGCTTGGTTTAGCTTTACGCAACTGGGCTAGGGTGCGGTCAAAGTAGCCACCCCCATACCCAAGCCGCCAATAATGTGTTTTATCGCCCACCCTGGATTCTGACCAGCCTACGCAGGGAATCAGGATGCAGTCTGGAGTGACTTGAGGTCTGCGAGGGTTATTGGGATCCGGCTCCGGCACGCCATGGCGACTAGGAATCAGGAGATCCCCCGCTTCCCAGGCATAAAAATCCAGATGCTTATCGGGACGCGCAAATGGAAGAGCTAACGCTCTACCTGTCTTACTCTGAGCCCATGCTAGTAGTGCGGGTCTTAGGTCAGGCTCATCTTGTATAGGGCAATACAAGGCTATGGATTGAATTTGGGTGTCATGGTTCTCTAGAAAAGCAGCTAGGCTAGCCAAAATGGCTTCTTGAGCTATGGAATAGCTTGCGCTAGCCGCAAACTGTTTCCTTTGGGCTAGCAAGTCTTGCCGTAGCGATTTTGGAGAATTGCCGTGCATATAGACCATTATCAGGCGAAAATTAAGAGATATAGTAAATCGATAAGGTATGACGGTGAAAAAGAAGTTTCATGTTTTTGATGGCTGGCAAAAAACCGTGGGCGGGATTCTATTTCTAGCCCTTGCTGTTTCTGCGCCCAGCATTTTTGCTGAAAAAGCGAAGAAAACTATTCCTGCAAAAGAAAGCCGGATTTCAGCCTTTGAGATCACGGAAGGTGATCGTACTTTTATTGAATTACGTGAGGCCGCTAAACGAAATGATGTAGCCCGGGCGCAAACATTGGCTGCTAGCCTCTCTAATTATCCGTATGAGGACTATGTAGCTTATTTTCGTATTAAGCCCCAGTTATTTGATAGTGCTGGTGGTGCACGTGCCGATAGTAATGCTGACTCTCAGGTGGTGGCTTTTCTAAATCAGTACCAAGGTACGGCTTTGGCTGACCGGATGCGCAATGACTGGCTACTCGTCTTGGGTAAGCGAAAAGATTGGGCGCGTTTTGATGTCGAATACCCTAAGTTTGTTTTGGATGATGACACTCAAGTGAAGTGCTATTCACTGCAGTCAAAATTGGCCCAAGGTGAGAACCCAAGCAAAGTAGCAATAGACGCACGCGCAATATTATTGGATCCACGTTATTTCGGTCAGGCTTGCCAAGAGCTCGTCCCCATCTTGGTTGGGGCTGGCGGCATGACGCCAAGCGAAGCAAAGGCCATTGGTCGTGCTGCTAGTGAGATGGGTTTTGACACCATGTCACGACGCTTGGGTGGCGAGGATCCTATTGCTGAGATTGTCAAGTCCGCCAAAGCCGATCCTGCAAAAGCGTTTAAAGATTTTTCACAAAATGCATCGCGCTATAGCAAAGAAAACCAGGCTGTAGCTTGGGGTGTGATTGGCCAATTCCTTGCGAAAAAATTAGATCCTAATGCGGATGATGCGTATCGTCTACAGCAAGAGTTAGGCTACAACGAACTTCTTTCTACTGAAGGTCAGGAGTGGAAAGTGCGCGCAGGCTTGCGGGCTAAAGATTGGGCTCTAGTAAAGAATGCCATTGAGGGTATGAACCCAGCAGTTCGCAGTAAAGATCCCGCTTGGACTTATTGGTATGCGCGCGCATTAAAAGTCGACGGCCAAAATGAGAAAGCCCGCGAGAATCTGGAGCTGGTTGCTGATCAGTACAACTTTTATGGACAGCTTGCGCGTGAAGATTTGGGTAAATCCAATCATGCGCCTGCCCGCACCAAAGTGAGTGATGCAGAAATCGAAGCGATGTCTCAACGTAAAGGCTTTATTCGGGGTGAGCGTTTCTACGCCATGAATTTGCGCTTTGAAGGCAACCGCGATTGGAATTGGGAGCTGCGCAATATGAGTGACAAGCAATTACTGGCGGCTGCTGAATACGCTAAGCGTATTGGCTTATATGATCGCGTTGTAAATACAGCCGATCGTACTAAGCAAGAGCATGACTTTAGCTTGCGCTATCCAACGCCTTATCGTGACGAGTTATCGCCAATTGCTAAGCAAATTGATTTGAATTTGGCTTGGGCCTATGGTTTGATTCGTCAAGAATCGCGCTTCATCATGAATGCCTCTTCTTCAGTCGGCGCCTCAGGCTTGATGCAGGTGATGCCAAACACTGCCAAGTATGTTGCTAAGAAAATTGGCATGACCTCATATACCAATGACAAGCTTACTGATACCAATACCAACCTCACTTTAGGTAGCAATTACTTGAATATGGTCTTGGTGGACCTGGATGGCTCTTGGGTTCTAGCATCTGCTGCTTATAACGCCGGTCCATCACGCTCAAAGACTTGGCGAGAAAAGCTGACGAGTCCTACTGAGGGTGCAATTTTTGCGGAAACGATTCCGTTCAATGAAACGCGAACTTATGTAAAAAATGTATTAGCCAATGCAACGTATTATTCATCGGTGATGCATGGACAGACACAGTCTTTAAAGCAGCGTTTAGGTGTGATTACTCCTAAAGCGGCAAACGCATCTGAACTACCCTAGTATTTCAATTACATTGGAGTTTTATGAAATATGACATTCTGCTAATTGGTGGTAACGGTTTTGTAGGTAGAGTCTTAGCTGCTCAATTGCAAGCAGAGGGCTGTTCCGTTTTGCTACCCACTAGACATTTAGCATCTGCACGTGAATTGCGTATGTTGCCGAAAGTGCACTTAGAAGATGCTGATGTGCATGAGTTTGATTCTTTGCAAGAGCTTTGCTCACGAATTAAGCCTGGTGGTGCAGTCATTAATTTAGTTGGCGTGTTGCATGACAAGCCTGCTCAGCCTTATGGCAAGGTATTTTCAGCAGCTCACGTCGAGCTCCCAAAGAGCATCATGACTGCGATGCAATTGCATGGTCTCAAGCGTTACCTGCACATGAGTGCATTAGGCGCGGATTCGAATGGCCCATCGATGTATCAGCGCAGCAAGGGTGATGGAGAGGCTGCTGTAAAAGCTAGCAACCTCGATTGGACTATTTTTAGACCCTCAGTCATTTTTGGTTCTCAAGATCAATTTATTAATTTATTTTCCAAGTTAACAAAATTATTTCCAGCAATGCCGCTAGCTAACTCTGGAGCACAGTTCCAGCCGGTGAGCGTAGATGATGTGGCAACTGCCTTTACCAAGGCTCTAAAAATGCCATCAACTATTCATCAGTCTTATGATTTAGTGGGGCCGACGGTTTACACCATGAAAGAGATTGTGGAATTTGCTGCGCGCAAGGTAAATACAAAATGCGCCATTATTCCTGTGCCAGATTTCGTTGGTTATCTCCAGGCTTTGGCTTTCGAATTTCTGCCTGTCCCCACTTTAATGTCACGCGACAATATTGCCTCAATGCAGTTGCCAAATATCTTGCCGCTGAATGGCGTAGATGCCTTGACTAAAGTTTTTGGCATTAGTCGTCGCACCTTAGAAGGCATGAAATAAGTCGATGAAGATCTATGCAGTCGGTGGCGCTATTCGGGATACCCTGATGGGTTTGCCGGTGCATGACATCGATTATGTGGTGGTTGGTTCTAGCGTAGAAGAAATGATTGCCCAGGGCTATCGTCCGGTGGGAAAAGATTTTCCAGTGTTCTTGCATCCAGAGACCCAAGCTGAATATGCCTTAGCGCGCACCGAGCGTAAAACGGGCAAGGGTTATAAAGGCTTCATGTTTTATGCTGACCCGACTGTCACGCTAGAGCAGGACTTAGAGCGTCGCGATCTGACTATCAATGCAATGGCTCAAGAGGTGGGTGCTGATGGTAAATGGGTGGGACCTATTTTGGATCCCTATAACGGCCAGCAAGATTTGGCGGCTAAGGTATTTCGTCATGTGTCTGATGCGTTTGCTGAAGATCCCTTACGTCTCTTGCGTATCGCCCGTTTTGCAGCGCGCTTTCCTGAATTCACGGTGGCGTCCGAAACCATGGATGCTTTACAGGCCATCGTTCAGTCCAATGAATTATCAGCACTCTCGGCTGAGAGAATCTGGCAGGAGTTAGCTAGAGGCTTTACTGCTACTAAGCCTATGCGGATGTTTCAGGTTTTGCTGGATGCTGATGCAGCCAAAGTGCTGCTGCCGTCAACACTGACATCCCTTATAGCTAAAGAAGAGTTCCGCGAGCAACTTATCACCTATTTGCATGCAGCAGCTAGCCGTCTTGAAGATCGCTGCGCCGTAACACTCATGCATTTGCCTGCTAGTGAAATTCGCTCATGGGCAGAGTGCGTCAAGATGCCAAATGAAGTGCGGGATTTCAGTGAAATATTTAGTGAGCTCCATTTGCTCATTGAAAATACGGCAAAGATTAAAAATGGTGTATTTCAGCCTGCTGATGTACTGGCTTGGTTTAATCGAGCTGATGTATGGCGTAAGCCGGATCGTGGGCATGCATTGTTAGATTTAGCTGAACGTATTGGTTTCAGCGTGAGCGCTTTAATATTGGCAATGCAAAATTCTCAGGCACTCGACACAGCAAAAATTATTGGAGGCATTCCCGCAGAAGACCGGTCCAACGGGGAAAGCATTCGCTGTGCGGTAGATGCTGCGAGGCTCTTGGCTATTACCGCAGCCGTAAGCATTTAACTACTACAACCGATTTCTGCCTCGAAGGCCAGGTAAGTCTTCTAGGACATGGTCTGGCAATACGTCAGCTAGTTTCTTTGAGAACGCAAAGACTTTAAAGAGCTCACCCATCTCCGCTTCAGATAATAGTTTTTGTAACGCATTGGAGATTGGTAAGAAAGTTTCTGGATTGCTGGGATCTCCAACTTCTAGTGCAATATCGCCAATGCCTGCATCTAGTAAGTAACTTGCCTGATTGCTGAGATAGACATCATCAACTTCTTCTTGGAGTGCACTGCGTGCAATCTGCGACCATTCCACATGTGTCGTTAAATCACATAGCCCCGGAAGGTGAAACGGATCTTGAATGGCATGATGGCGATGATGTGCCATGAGTGTGCCTTCTAGGCGTTGTGCATGGTAATACTCACTCTCCGGAAATCCATAATCAAAAGTGAGGAAGAGTCCGGTATCAAGATGCTTGGCTACTTGGCGCATCCAAGCATTTGCTGGGGCATGCAATTCAGTAGCGTAGCCTTCAGAAAAGTCTCCGGTGAGCAAAGTCTCTGGAAGCAGTGACTGCTCAAGGGGTTGTCCTACTGACCAAGTAAGCTTGCCATCTACTACAACGACTCCTTGTTGATACCAAAAGCCATTTTGAAAAATGATGGCATCACAAGGGATGGCATCAATTACCTCGTTGGCCAGAATGATGCCCTTGAAGTTGCTAGGCAAAGCACTTAACCAATTACATTTAGTAGATAGGCCTAGTTTCTGGATAAGTTGCTTGAGGCGCTCCTCTTGTCTTTGAGCTAGGTCTGGTGATATCTCGATGATGTCGTAGTGATCCAAGGAGAACTCAAGATCGTGCAGGCGGGTGAGAATGGATTCAGCCAATTTTCCGGTGCCAGCGCCAAACTCCAGAATCTGGGTAGGCAGCCCTTGGGCTTGGAGGCCCTCCAGAATCGGTAAAAGCGTTTCTACAATAGCTGCGCCAAATAAGGGGGAGAGCTCAGGTGCGGTTGTGAAATCACCGCCAGCACCCAATTTATGAGCCCCAGCACTGTAATAGCCCATTCCAGGCTCATACAGAGCCATTTCCATATACCTTGAAAAGGGGATCCAGCCGCCTTTAGAGGCGATTTCAGCCATTATTTTTTGGCTAAGAAGCTCGGTATGAGCCGTTTCAAGGCTGGTCAAGGTAATATCCATAGCTCGCTAGTCTAAGAGAATTTAAGTGAACTTGAGTTCAAACCCATCACCTCAGCAAAATAAAGCGGTTTTAGTGACCGGCGCTGCCAAGCGTCTTGGTCGGGAAATTGCCTTGGAATTTGCTCGTCAGGGCTGGGATGTGGCAGTTCATTATGGCCGTTCGGAGTCCGATGCCAAGGCCACCGTAGCCGAAATTCAGAAACTGGGGCGAAGGGCTGTGGCATTTAAGGCTGACCTCGCTAGCGAAGCAGAAATTCATTCTCTGTTTGGCACTGTTGTTGCTGAGTTTCAAAACCTCGAGTGTCTCGTAAATAGCGCTTCAATCTTTGAATATGATCGCGCCAATTCAGATACCCCGCTTAGCGACAAAAGTTTGCAAGACCACATGCAAGTTAATTTGGCCGCACCCATACTGCTGGCCCAGTTAATGTTTAAGTATCAAAAGAGTCAAACAAAGAAAGCAGGCGAGGCTGATTTATCTATCCCCTCAGTGATTCAGCTGCTCGATCAAAAATTAATTAATCTCAATCCAGATTATTTGTCTTATACATTATCTAAAGCAGCACTCCTCACTTCAGTTGAGGTACTGGCGGTAGATTTCGCTCCGCACTTACGGGTAATTGGTTTGGCTCCTGGCATTACGCTAACTTCAGGTGACCAAACCGAAGCTGGGTTTACTAAAGCACATCAGATGACGCCACTAGGAAAGTCATCAACACCTAGTGATATTGCATTAGCAGCTGTATTTTTGGCTAACTCGAATGCGATTACAGGCACAACACTATATGTAGATGGTGGACAACATCTGCTGCCATCATCACGCGATGTGATGTTTAAAACAAATTAAGAATTTAATACAGAATAAAAATTAAAAAGAGTTCATAAAAATTATGCATGCCATTCTTTCTCATCCAGCCCTTGCTGATTGCCGCCGCTTATTTCTGCGTGACTATGAAATCTATATCAATATTGGTGTTCATGATTTTGAGAAGAAGGCAGAGCAACGCGTTATTTTGAACGTAGATCTTTATATTCCTTTGGAAATGAATACCCCTTCTAAAGACTTATTGGAGGAGGTTGTAGATTACGACTTCATGCGTGAAACCATTAAGGCACGGTCTTCCCAGGGCCATATTCATCTGCAAGAAACTTTCTGCGATGACATCGTTGCCGCGATGCTCTTGCATCCCAAGGTCATTGCTGCTCGTGTTAGTACAGCTAAGCCCGATGTCTATCCAGATTGCCACTCCGTTGGTGTTGAAGTATTTCGGATGAAGCAGGTTTAAAGAGAATCCAGAAAAATTTAGCAGCTATGAGTGATATCCGTAAAGTAGTCTTCGAAGAAAACAAGCTAGAGAAAAAGCTCTGTCGTTTGGTTGGTCAAGCGATCGGAGACTTTGGCATGATCGAGGATGGTGACAAGGTGATGGTTTGCTTGTCAGGCGGTAAAGATAGTTACGCCATGCTCGATATTCTTCTGAAGCTTCGCGAGCGCGCCCCAATTGATTTTGAAATCGTTGCTGTCAATTTGGATCAGAAGCAACCAGGCTTCCCGGCAGAGATTTTGCCGAACTATTTAAAAGCTTTGGGTGTTCAATACCATATTGAAAACCAAGATACCTATAGCATCGTCAAGCGTGTCATTCCAGAAGGTAAAACTACCTGCGGTCTTTGCTCTCGTTTGCGTCGTGGAATTTTGTATCGCGTGGCAGACGAGCTGGGTGCAACAAAGATTGCCTTGGGTCACCACCGTGATGACATCTTAGAAACATTGATGCTGAATATGTTCTTTGCAGGCAAGCTCAAAGGCATGCCGCCAAAGCTACGATCAGATGACGGTAAGCATATTGTGATTCGTCCACTCGCATATGTTCCTGAAAAGTTGCTTGAACGTTATGCGGTTGATATGAACTTCCCCATTATTCCGTGCAATCTATGCGGCAGTCAGCCTAATTTACAGCGTGGCGCCATGAAAGAGATGTTGCGCGAGTGGGAGAAGAAGCATCCAGGGCGCGTCGAGAATCTCTTTCGTTCAATGCACCACATCGTGCCATCCCATTTAATGGATGGCGAGGCCTTTGACTTCAAGAATCTGGAGATTTCTACAGAGCTATCGGGTATTGCCGCAAGATCGGTTGGCGATAAGGCAATTGACGAGACTGAAATCGATGAAATAGCCTGTGGAACACTCATTCAGGGGTCTTATAATCCCTCCATATGAACATCGTTATTTTGGCTGCTGGGCAGGGAAAGCGGATGAAGTCCGCATTACCCAAGGTTCTTCAAACCTTGGCCGGGAAACCCCTTCTCCAGCATGTTCTCAATACAGCCCTAGATTTACAAGGTAAGAGCGCTAAAACTGGCCCCATCGTTGTTATTGGTCACGGCGCAGCCGATGTTAAAGAATTTATTCAAATAGCTAACGAGCAGGATTATCGATTTGGCAAAGTGGGCACTGCATTACAGGCTGAGCAAAAGGGAACAGGCCACGCCTTATTACAAGCCTTGCCTAAGCTCGATGTGAATGAGCCTACTTTGGTTCTGTATGGCGATGTACCTCTGACAAGTAAGAAAACACTCTCTAAATTGGCCAAATTGGCTGATGGTGTGCGTGGCCAAGATTCTGCATTAGCGCTGCTAACCCAAAACTTGAGTAATCCAACGGGCTACGGTCGCATCGTGCGAGATATCGATGGCTCCGTAAAAGAGATTGTTGAAGAAAAAGATGCAACGCATGAGCAAAAGCGTATTCAAGAAATCAATACCGGCATTATGGTGCTGCCAACAAACTCACTGAAGAAATGGTTGAAGGCTTTACGGGCTAGTAATGCTCAAGGTGAATACTACTTAACTGATGTCATTGCGATGGCAGTAAAGGATGGTGTGCCTATTCGCACTGCGCAAGCCGATGCTGAATATGAGACGGTTGGTGTTAACAGTCGTGATCAGTTGGCGGCATTAGAGCGAGTCCATCAGCTCAATCAAGCGAATGTATTAATGGATGCTGGCGTTTCTTTGACCGATCCAGCACGCATCGATATCCGTGGAACGCTGGAGTGCGGTACTGATGTCTTCATTGATGTAGGTTGTGTATTTGAAGGTTGCGTCACTTTGGCCGCCGGCACAAAAGTAGGGCCGTACTGCATCATTCGTAATAGCGTGATTGGTAAGAATGTCACCATTCACCCATACAGCCATATCGACGGAGCTCAGGTTGGGGCAAATTCTCTGATTGGGCCATACGCACGTTTACGACCTGGCGCAGATTTGTCCAATGATGTCCATATTGGCAACTTTGTCGAAGTGAAGAACAGCAAGATTGCCGCTAACAGTAAAGCTAATCACTTGGCCTATGTGGGTGATTCGATTGTGGGCTCTAGAGTTAATATCGGCGCAGGTACGATTACTTGTAACTACGATGGTGTGAATAAGCACCAAACCATTATTGAGGACGATGTATTCATTGGTTCGGATACTCAGTTGGTTGCCCCAGTGCGTGTTGGTCGTGGCGCCACATTGGGTGCGGGCACGACTCTGACTAAGGATGCGCCTCCTAACCAACTTACCGTGTCGCGCGCTAAGCAAATCTCTTTACAGTGGCAACGCCCAGTAAAGAAGGAAAAGAAAGTAGCTGATAAGCAGTTAGCGACAAAGAAAGTAGCCGCCAAAAAATCCGTGAAGGCTAAAAAATAATGTGCGGAATTGTTGGCGCAGCATCGCGCAAGAATATTGTTGAGGTATTGATCGAAGGCCTGCGTCGCCTTGAATATCGTGGCTATGATTCTTGTGGTTTTGCCGTAATTAACGGTGATGATACTAAGCACCCGATTGAGCGCGCTCGTACCACTGCCCGTGTTTCTGAGTTGGCAGAGCAGGGCAAAGATTTTCATGGCACCTTAGGAATTGCGCATACACGCTGGGCAACTCACGGTAAGCCAGATACACAAAATGCACATCCTCATATCTCTGGTGGATTGATTGCTGTTGTTCATAACGGCATTATTGAAAACTACGAATCACTGCGCACTGAGCTGAAATCTGTAGGTTATGTATTTTCCTCAGAGACGGATACTGAAGTGATTGCACATTTAATTCATCAAGCTTATGTAGCTAGCAATCAAGCGGATTTGGTTGCATCAGTTCGTTCTGTATTACCGCGCCTTCATGGTGCTTATGCAATTGGTGTGATTGCACAGGATCGCCCAGATGTTTTGGTCGGGGCGCGCGTTGGCTCTCCACTGGTAGTAGCTCTTGGTGAAAATGAAAACTTCCTCGCATCTGATGCGCTAGCTTTGGCTGGTCGCGCACATTCGATGATGTATCTCGAGGAGGGTGATGTTGCTATTCTCAAGGCGGAGAGTGTTGAGATCATTGATCAAGCGGGCAAGACAGCACAGCGTGAGCAAAAGCCCATGCCTGCTCAGGCTGATTCAGTCGATCTAGGCCCTTATCAGCATTACATGCAAAAAGAAATTTTTGAGCAGCCCAGAGCAATTGGTGACACGCTTGCCAATATTGCTAGTTTTGGACCGGAACTCTTTCATGCCGATCCTGAGCAGTGGAAAAAGTTCGATCAAATTTTGATCTTAGCTTGCGGTACTAGCTACTACTCCGCCTGTGTTGCTAAATACTGGTTAGAGGATTTGGCTGGCATTCCGACCCAAGTTGAGATTGCCAGTGAGTATCGTTATCGCACCACGGTTCCTAATCCAAATACCTTAATTGTGGTGGTTTCTCAGTCCGGCGAGACTGCCGATACTTTGGCGGCATTACGTCACGCACAGTCCTTAGGTCATCAATACACTCTCGCAATTTGTAACGTGGCTTCCAGTGCAATGGTTCGCGAAACAAATTGGAGTTTCTTGACCAAGGCTGGTACCGAGATTGGCGTAGCCTCCACTAAAGCATTTACAACTCAATTAGTTGCGCTTTATCTGTTGGCTGTTTCCTTAGCTAAACGCGCAGGCAAGGTGAGTCCTGAGCAAGAGAAAGAGCTCTTGCGTGACTTGCGCCATTTGCCAAAAGCCTTGCATGCAGTACTCGCACTTGAGCCTCAGATCATGGCTTGGAGTACAGGATTTGCTAAATGTGAAAACGCTTTGTTCCTCGGGCGCGGTATGCATTACCCAATTGCCCTTGAAGGCGCGCTTAAGTTGAAAGAGATTTCGTACATTCATGCTGAGGCCTACCCAGCTGGTGAGTTAAAGCATGGTCCTCTTGCGCTCGTTACTGAAAAGATGCCAGTTGTTACCGTAGCGCCTAAGGATGATTTATTGGAGAAGCTCAAATCCAATATGCAGGAAGTAAAGGCACGAGGCGGTAAGTTATATGTCTTTGCCGACCAAGATACTGAGATTGCTAGTAGCGAAGGCATCAATGTGATTCGCTTGCCTGAGCACTATGGCAATCTATCCCCAATCCTGCACGTTGTTCCATTACAGCTCTTGGCGTATCACACAGCCTGCGCCCTAGGCACTGATGTCGATAAGCCACGTAATCTCGCGAAGAGCGTTACGGTCGAGTAATTCCTCTGGGGTGGATGCATCCTAAACTTTTTGTAGGCGTACTAAACCAGGCGGAAGCGAATTCGCTGGATTTATGCCCTTAAATTTCGTAAGTCCTTGCAATTAGTACGAACTAGTACTAAAATAGTACGTATACAGACTAAATTGAGGTAACTAAATGAATCACCTATCGCTTGTTAAGGAGTTGGTTCAGGCATATCAGGCATTTGAGGGCTATTCTGCGGTGCATATCAAAGAGATGGGTTTAACTATTACCCAGTTCGATATTGTCGCGACTTTGGGCAATCAGCCGCCAATGACTTGCAAGGAGCTGGGCGAGAAGACGCTGGTCTCTAAGGGAACCATGACAGGCGTTCTTGAGCGCCTAGAAGATAAAGGGCTGATAGAAAAGTTGATGAATACTGACGATGGCCGAAGCTATAAGATTGCCCTCTCCAAATCGGGCGATAAGTTATTTAAGAAAGTATTTCCGGAGCATGTTGAGTATCTCGGCAAAGCTTTCGGGAAGCTCGGCAAGAAAGAATTAGAGCAAGCAGTAACGGTGTTAAAAGAAGTTAAAACAATTTTTCAAAGGAAATGATCATGACTAAAGTAGCCGTTGTATTTCATAGTGGTTATGGCCACACAGTTAAACAAGCTGAGGCCCTTGCTAAGGGTGCAAATGGGACATTGATAGCCATTGATGCTGAAGGCAATATCACTGATGCACAGTGGGAAGTTTTAAATAATGCTGATGCCATCGTATTTGGCTCACCAACCTACATGGGTACTGTGAGCTGGCAGTTTAAGAAGTTCGCTGATGCTAGCTCTAAGCAATGGTTTTCACAGCAGTGGAAAGATAAAGTATTTGGCGGCTTCACAAATTCTGCAACGATGAACGGTGATAAGCATTCCACCTTGCATTACTTTTTTACGCTAGCAATGCAGCATTCAGGTGTTTGGGTGGGCACTGGTTTGATGCCCTCCAATTCGAAAGCAGCGAAGCGTGATGATGTGAACTATGTTGGTTCATCTGCTGGCGCAATGATGCAAACACCTTCAGATGCAAGTGCTGATGAAGTGAATGTGGGCGACTTAGAAACTGCACGTCTCTATGGCGAGCGTATTGCAAAGATTGCTGGCGAACTAAAAGCAAAGTAAGAATTTATTTTCTGAAAAATTGGGGGGATGATGAAAAAACTCATTGGCATACAAGGTAATGATCGAGGTCATTGGGTGGGCGATGGCTTTCCAGTGCGTACCTTGTTCTTCTATCAAGATCTGGGAAAGCAAATGAGTCCATTCTTAATGTTGGATTATGCGGGTCCAGCACAGTTCCCCTCAACAACAGATCGTAAGGGTGTGGGCTCACATCCTCATCGCGGTTTTGAAACGGTCACCATTGTGTATGAAGGCGAAGTGGCTCACAAGGATTCCACAGGTCAAGGCGGAGTGATTGGTCCCGGCGATGTGCAGTGGATGACTGCTGGTTCTGGCATCTTGCATGAAGAGTTTCATTCTGAAGACTTTGCCAAAAATGGTGGAACTTTAGAAATGGTGCAATTGTGGGTAAATCTCCCCGCAAAACTCAAAATGACTGAGCCAGGCTACCAAGCCATTTTGGACAAGCAGATTCCAGAAATTGATTTGAATAATGGTGCAGGAAAAGCGCGCATCATTGCTGGGACGTTTGATGGTCATGAGGGGCCTGCGCATACCTTTACCCCTATGAATGTCATTGACCTCAAGTTGAAGAAGGGCTCAACAAGCATTCCTGTGCCTGAGGGCTGGAATACTTCTCTAGTGGTGCTGAAGGGCGCTATTGAAGCAGGTGAAGGTGCAGTGGCTAAAGACGCTCAGATGCTGATGTTTAGTAACCAGGGTCAAGATATTCAAGTCAATGTGCTCGAGGACTCGATTGCCTTGCTGTTGAGTGGTGAGCCGATTAATGAGCCCATCGTTGGGTACGGTCCATTTGTCATGAACACCAAGGAAGAGATTGCTCAGGCAATGCAGGATTTCAATAGCGGCAGCTTTGGAAGAATTGCCCATTAAAAATCAACAGCATCAAAATTCCATTTGACTTCTTTGTTTGGCTGTGTACAAGAAAATAACCAATTAAATCAATATGTTACAAAAAATCACTGGTAAAACTGTGTTCTAATAGCAAGTGAAGAAAAGGATATTTGTCACAACTCATGCTCGGCTCCAAAGATTTCTCTAGTTTGCGTTGGCTTCCGCTTGTTTTTGCGGGATTCCTTTCTGCATGCGCGGTGGGTCCAGACTTCAAACAACCTGATGCTCCAAATACATCAAGATATACAGAGAAGACTCTCTCACAGAAGTTAGCCACTGCACCTGGTGTGCCCGGCGGAACAGATCAAGAGTTTATTGAGGGCGCCGATATTGAGGCTCAATGGTGGGAGTTATTTAAATCTCCAGAGCTCGATGTACTCATTAAAAAAGCCTTGCAGCAAAATCCCAATTTAGGGGCAGCTGATGCTGCGCTACGTGCCAGCCAAGAAAATGTCAGCGCACAAATTGGTGGGCAGTACTTTCCGGCGATTGGTTTGAATGGTGGTACCTCTCGGCAGTTACAGCCAGCCGGTATTTATGGCTTACCGTATGGTTCTGATACCTACAACCTCTACAACGCTTCTGTAAACGTTACCTACAAGCTCGATGTATTTGGTGGTGCTCGCCGCGCAGTTGAAGGTGCGAGAGCGCAAGCGGAGATTGCACAGTTTCAGCTAGAAGGTGCATACCTTTCCCTGACGGCGAATATTGTGACCAGTGCTGTACGTGAAGCTGCTTTACGTGCGCAGATGCAGGCCACAGAAGAAATTCTGAAGGCGCAAACGAATTTGGCTGAAGTAACAGAGAAGCAATTGGTGATTGGTACAGTTTCTCGAGTGGATGTGACATCACAAAGAACTTTAGTTTCTAACTCGCAAGTAGATTTATTTACTTACGAACGCAATCTATCATTTGCACGAAATCAATTAGCGGTATTGGTTGGTGAGTTGCCCAGTAATGCCAACATCACCCAGTTCGACTTGAAGTCTTTGCATTTGCCAGAGAAGCTACCACTCTCCGTGCCATCAAGCTTGGTGCGCCAGCGTCCGGATGTGCGTGCAGCAGAGGCACAACTCAAGGCTACCAATGCTTTGGTGGGAGTAGCCACTGCTAATTTATTGCCGCAATTTAATATTACTGGCGCAATTGGCTCTGCAGCCCTAACTAGTGCAGCCCTCTTTGGGCCAAACGCGACGCTATGGTCGATTGCTGGGGGGATCTTTCAGCCACTCTTTCAGGGTGGGCAGCTATTAGCGCAACGCCGTGGCGCCATGGCCAATTACGAACAAGCAGTTTTTCAATATCAAGCGACTGTGCTCAAAGCATTTCAAGAAGTGGCAGATTCTCTGCGTGCCTTAGAGACCGGAGCTCAGGCATTGAAGTCTGCATCGGATGCAGAGCGCTATGCTTATGAAACGCTAGAGTTGGTCCAGCAGCAATATAAGCTGGGCACCGCCAGCTACTTGGCCGTTCTCTATTATCAAAATCAATACCAAATTGCTAAAGTCAAATCCGTTTCTGCACAAGCAACTCGATTCTCTGACACAGCAGCCTTATTTGCAGCATTGGGTGGTGGTTGGTGGAATCGCACCGGCCCAGCCTTTCAACCAAAAGCCATAGCGAACAAAGATCAAAATGAAACTTCTGGAAACAATTAAAACCAAGGTAACTGCGGCAGTACTTGCCTTGTGGACTTGGATGTGTGCGAAGGCTGTCGAGTGGAAACTTCGCGAGAAGCTCATTGCACTTTGGGAAAAGGTAAAAGGGTTCTGGGTACGTTTGCGCGAACGCTTCATCCGCAGTAAGGCCAATGCCAGGCTGCAATCCATGACGCCTTTGGGTCGACGCATGACAATTATGTTGTGTGGCGTATTTTTGTTATTGGGCTTGATATTTGGATTCAATCAACTCAAGACTTTCATGATTAAGCATTTCATTGCTGGCATGGGTTTACCTCCAGCAACGGTTTCGACGATGGTGGTGGAAACAACAGCATGGCAACCTAAGTTATCTAGTGTTGGTAATGTGCGTGCATTTAGAGGCGTTGAGCTCAGCACTGAAATTGGTGGCCTAGTGCAAAACGTACCCATTAAATCCGGCATGGATGTGAAAGAGGGTGACTTGCTCATTAAATTGAATGACGCCTCTGATGTTGCGCAACTCAATTCTTTAAAAGCATTGGCAGATTTGGCTAAGGTAATAAATGAGCGTGATAGACAACAGTTAGAGATTCAGGCTATTAGTAAGAACGTATTTGATACTAGTAAAGCAGATGCCAAATCTAAGCAGGCTCAGGTAGAACAGCAAACCGCTTTAGTGGCCAAGAAGAATCTAAAAGCCCCCTTCAGTGGTCGTGTTGGTATTGTGATGATCAACCCTGGACAGTTTGTTAACCCGGGCGATAAGTTGCTTACCCTCCAAACCCTAGATCCTATTTTTGTGGACTTTAATCTTCCGCAAAGTAATGCGGAGCAGATTCAGGTCGGACAAGAAATTGTAGTGACGACCGATGCATTTAAGGGCTCAAGCTTTACTGGCAAGGTTACTGCTGTGAGTCCTAAAGTAGATACTAATACCCGCAATATTCAGATTGAGGCTCAGCTGGCTAATCCAGATAAAAAGATTTTGCCCGGCATGTTTGCCAATGTGAATATTAAGTTGGGCGATGAAGTGAAGTTGCTGACGCTACCTCAAACTGCCGTAACTTATAACCCATATGGATCGACAGTCTTTATTGCTAAGCCAACCGGCAAAAAGGATAAGCAGGGTAAGCCTGCGCTTGAGGCGCAACAAGTCTTTGTAACCACTGGTTTAACGCGTGGGGATCAAGTGGCGATTCTCAAAGGGGTTGAAGAGGGGGACACAGTTGTAACTAGTGGCCAGCTTAAGTTGAAGAATGGCACACCACTGATTGTGAATAACAAGGTGTTGCCATCGAATTCACCAAACCCACAGCCACAGGAATAAGTCCTAGATGAATTGGACTGACATATTTATTCGTAGGCCGGTACTCTCGCTGGTAGTGAGTGCACTCGTCTTGGTATTTGGTTTAAGGGCAGTTGGATCTTTGCCAGTTAATCAGTATCCACAAACTCAAAATGCGATCGTTACGATTACAACCGCTTACTATGGCGCTGACCCAGAGACGATTGCAGGGTTTATTACGCAGCCACTAGAGACGGCGATTGCACAGGCTCAAGGTATCGACTATTTGTCTTCGATGAGTGTGAGCGGCCTATCGACTATCACCGCAACTCTCAAGCTCAATTACGACTCCAATGCTGCATTAACGCAGATTCAGACCCAGATTAGTTCGGTGAAGAATCAACTGCCACCCCAAGCTCAGCAGCCTATATTGACTGTGCAAATTGGCCAGTCCACTGCGGCAATGTATATGGGCTTTTATAGCGATGACATTCCGAATAATGCGATTACCGATTACTTGTTACGGGTAGTGAAGCCAAAGCTAGATTCTGTGGACGGTGTTCAGAATGCTGAAATTACTGGTGGCAGAAAATTTGCTCTGCGCGCTTGGCTTGATCGCGAGAAGATGGCAGGGCTTGGTGTGGGTGCGGATGACGTCTACAGTGCTATGGCAGCCAATAACTATTTATCCGCAGTAGGTAGCACTAAAGGGGATATGGTTGCTGTGGATTTGGTGGCAGGCACTGATCTCCATACACTTGATGAGTTCCGTAAACTGGTCGTCAAGAAAGACGGCATCAATATTGTGTACCTTGACCAAGTGGCTACTGTGACCATGGGCTCCGAGGACTACAACACGAATGTCGCATTTAGTGGCAAGCGCTCAGTATTTATTGCTATTAAGGTAGCGCCTCAAGCTAACTTACTCGATGTAGCTGAGCGTGTCCGCGCCGTGGTGCCAGATATTCAGAAGCAGTTACCCACTGGCATGTCGGGCAAGGTGGTTTACGACTCGACTAAATTTATTACAACTTCGATTGATGAGGTAGTTGCAACTCTTCTAGAGGCACTATTGATTGTGACGGTGGTGATCTATCTCTTCCTAGGAAGTGCGCGTGCGGTTGCTGTGCCTGTGATTGCGATGCCACTCTCTTTAATCGGGACATTCTTCTTAATGCAGGTCCTAGGCTACTCCATTAACTTGCTGACATTACTTGCCCTCGTGCTGGCGATTGGCTTAGTCGTCGATGACGCCATTATTGTGGTTGAGAACGTTGACCGTCATATGAAGGAAGGCAAGTCTCCGTTAGAAGCTTCCTTAATCGCTGCGCGTGAGCTGGGCGGTCCTATTTTGGCGATGACCATTGTATTGATCGCGGTATATATCCCAATTGGCTTCCAAGGCGGATTAACTGGCGCACTCTTTACGGAATTTGCCTTTACTTTAGCTAGTGCAGTCGCGGTATCAGGATTGATTGCCTTGACGCTTTCTCCAATGATGTGTTCCCGCATCTTTACTGAAGAGCAAGAAGCCTCATCATTTGTGCAAAAGATTGACCGCATATTTGAAAAGGTCCACCACAGCTATCAAACAACCTTGCGTGAGCTCTTGAGTACCTGGCAAGTGATCATCGTGATGGGTGTCATTTTATTGGGTGGGGTTGCTTATCTCTACGCTACTGCCCACTCTGAATTAGCGCCAACAGAAGATCAGGGCATTGTGCTGATGCAGGCCTCAGGCCCACCGAACAGTACCGTCAATCAGATGCAGACCTACGCTGATCAGATTTATCAAATCTCAGCAGCAGAGCCAGAGTATGAGCAGATGTTCCAGATCACCAGCCCCACTAGTAGCTTTGGTGGCGTATTGCTAAAAGACTGGGATCAACGTAGTCGCAACGCCACCAAGTTTCAAGAGGATATGCAGAGTAAGTGGAATGCGATTGCCGGCGCTCGAGTAGCCGCCTTCCAATTCCCAGCTTTGCCAGGCGCACAGGGCTTGCCTGTTCAGGTAGTGATCAATACTACTGAGTCTTATGAGCAGCTGAATGAAGTGTCTCAAGCGGTACTCGATAAAGCGCGTCGTAGTGGCAACTTCTTCTTCGTAGACTCAGACTTGAAGATTGACAAGCCACAAGACGTATTAGAAATCGATCGTGAGAAAGTCGCTGCGCTGGGCATGACTCAACAGCAAGTAGGTAGCGCACTCTCCGCGGCCTTGGGTGGTGGCTTTGTGAATTACTTCTCTGTTGCCGGCCGCTCCTATCGGGTGATCCCGCAAGTGAAGCAAGTGGATCGCCTCAACCCTGATCAGATCTTGGATTACTACATACGCACTCCAAGTGGGCAGATGATTCAGGCGCGTACGATTGCAACAATTAAGCAAAAAGTAGTTCCACAATCTATTAATCACTTTCAGCAGCTCAACTCTGCAACCATCTCTGGTGTAAGTACGCCGTTTATTTCTCAGGCAGACCTGCTGGAGTTCATGCGTCAAACTTTAAAAGAAGTGGCACCCAATGGTTACACCATGGATTACGCCGGTCCATCCCGTCAGTTCATGGCAGAGTCTGGCGGTTTCTTGGTGACGATGTTCTTTGCGATCTTGATTGTGTTCTTGGTCTTAGCGGCGCAATTTGAAAGCTTCCGCGATCCGATCGTGATTTTGGTTTCAGTGCCGCTCGCCTTATTTGGAGCCTTGATCTTTATTAATTTAGGATTCACCACCTTGAATGTGTATACCCAGGTTGGACTGGTCACACTGATGGGATTAATTAGTAAGCACGGTATTTTGATTGTGGAATTTGCTAATGAGTTACAAGAAGCTGGTCGTAGCAAGTTAGATGCCATCGTAGAAGCGAGTAGCGTGCGTCTACGCCCAATCTTGATGACCACTGCCGCCATGGTATTAGGCGTAGTGCCTTTGGTGATTGCCTCTGGCGCAGGTGCAGCTGGCCGTCAATCTATGGGCATCGTGATTTTTACTGGCCTATCGATTGGCACCTTGTTCACGCTCTTTGTAGTGCCTGCCATGTATTTATTTATTGGCGCTGATCACCATCAGAAAAAATTCAAGCAACAGTAATCTGCTTGTTATGGCGATAAAGAAAAAGGGTGAACTGAGTTCACCCTTTTCTTATTGAACTCTGATCTTATTTAACAATATTGAGTTCTTTTTCAGCTACAACGCTGTATTTGGTTTTTGCTTCTATGCGTTTCATCCATGCATCAATATTGCTTAATTGTGAACGTGGCCCAGTTTTTTCAGGAAAGGTTTGGTGCAGTAATACCCATCGACTGACACATAAGGCTAATGGAATATCTCCAATATTGAATTGCTCACCAGAGCAGTAGGAGTGCATTGCTAAATGCTGATCAAGTAAGGCAAGCAAAGAATCTGCCTCTTGGTAAGACTTTTGAATTAATTCGTAGTTACGATCTGCTTCCGGAGTGCGAGTGAGTCCAAGTAGCGCAACTCTTAGTGGTGGCCACATGGTACTCAACTGCCAGTCCATCCACTTCTCTGATCGATAGTGGGTAGCAATATCACTTGTGAATCGTTTTGACTGATCGTACTGGCGAACCAGATAGCGCAAAATGGTATTAGATTCCCAAAGCACAAGATCACCATCTTGTAGGGTTGGAACCAAACCATTGGGATTAAGCGCTAAGAATTCAGGAGTGCGATTCTTGCCAAAATGAAGGCCGGCATCTATGCGCTCGAAATCTTTGCCCTCCTCTAGCCCTAACTCTGCCAGGCACCACAACACCTTCTGGACATTGATTGAAGTTTTTCTTCCCCACAAACGCATCATGAGAACTCCTATTTAGTTGTATTTAAAGGGGTGTATCTAGCCCCATAAATTTGCTGTGTGCAAATATGAGGGGGTGACTTTCTGGTGTGTGTTTTAGGTTGATCACTTTGGCAACAATGATGTTGTGGTCGCCGCCGGTATGCACTGATACAGTCTCGCATTCAAAGTAAGCACAGCATCCATCGATTTGAGTGAGGCCACTAGCTGCAATTTGATGCGGAATGTTAATGAACTGATTTTCTTTAACGGTTGCAAAGTGCATCGCCATCGCTTCCTGCGAACGCTCTAAGACATGAATAAGTTGTTTGTGACCTACCTCAAAGTGGGGCATTAAACGTGAATGTTTTTTGAGGCTCCACAAAATGAGTGGTGGCTCTAATGAAACGGTATTGAAAGAGCTGATCGTGATGCCGTGTGCGTTCTGGTCGGGATCGAGGCAAGTAATGACTGTGACCCCTGTCGCAAAAGAGGAAAAGCCTTTGCGCAGCTCTTGGGAGGTGAATGGGGTCATCTTGCTTTATCTATTAAGTAATTTGTTTATTTTGTTGCAGCTGGAGTTGGCGCATCAGAAGGAATGCTGGTGCCAGGAATCGGGGTTAGGATTTCATTTTCTTCTGCTTTAACGCATTTGAAACGATATTCCTTGCCTGCCTTAGACAGAAAGCTGGCACCTTGGTAGAAATCATTCTTACAGGCTGTATTAGCAAAATTCATGACATCTTGTGGTGCTGCGCTGGAGGTAATGAGGCGCATATTGCCCATGGACATATTAATTTGGCTTGAGGAGCATCCAGCTAGCGCTAAGCCAGAAATCGTAGTTAATAGTAGAATTTTTTTCATGGACACCTCCATAATCAGCAATGCTCGTTAGGATAAACCTATTAGGCACTTGCTGCGGGGAATGCGGCGTATTTAAAAGGAAGAGACATGTTTAAGGCTATTTTGGTAAATAAAGACGATCAAGGTTATCGGGCTGAGCTTTCTCAGGTTGATGAAGCTAGCTTGCCTGATGGTGATGTCAGGGTGAAGGTGCTCTATTCCACGCTGAATTACAAAGATGGTTTGGCAATTACCGGCAAAGGGCCGGTAGTGCGCAGCTTTCCGATGGTTCCGGGGATTGATTTTGCAGGCGAGGTGTTAGAGAGCGCTAGCCCAGAATTTAAGGTGGGCGATATGGTGCTGCTCAATGGTTGGGGCGTTGGAGAGGGGCATTGGGGTGGTTTGGCGCAGCAAGCACGTGTGAAGTCAGAGTGGCTCATTCCGCTACCAAAAGGTTTTACTGCTAAGCAAGCCTTGGCGATTGGTACTGCAGGTTACACAGCAATGCTGTGTGTGATGGCTTTACAAAAGCATGGCTTGAAGCCGAGTGATGGCGAAGTATTGGTGACTGGTGCTGCTGGTGGGGTGGGAAGTTTCGCCATTACCCTATTAAGCAAATTGGGCTTTACCGTTGTTGCCAGCACTGGACGCATGTCTGAGGCGGATTATTTGAAGAAATTGGGCGCAAGCGAAGTGATCGATCGCGCCGCATTGTCAGCTCCTGGCAAGCCTTTGGCTAAAGAGCGTTGGGCGGCAGTCGTCGATAGCGTTGGTAGTCACACCTTGGCTAATGCCTGTGCACAAACCAAAAGCGACGGTGCAGTTGCTGCTTGCGGACTAGCTCAGGGAATGGATTTTCCCTCGACTGTTGCGCCATTCATTTTGCGTGGCGTGACTTTGTATGGCATTAATAGCGTGACAGTGCCTAAAGCAAAACGTATTGCTGCTTATGAGCAATTGAGTAAGCTGGTGGACCTTAAAACCTTAGAAGAAATCTCTCACGAAATTAGTTTGGAAGATTCCATTAAATATGCGTCAGAGCTGATGGCGGGCAATGTACGCGGCCGCTTAATTGTGGATGTCAATAAATAAGCAATGAATAATGCTTACTGTGGCGCTTGAGGTTTACGTGCCTCTAGTTTTTCCCAGACCTCAAGTTTTTCAGAGTTAGCAAGTTCAGACCAGTTTGCAATCTCCGATAGCGTGCGATAGCAGCCACGGCAAAAACCATTCTCAGGGTTGATGTCGCACCAGTTGATGCAAGGTGATGGAACTGTTGTCAAAGCAAACCTAAAATAGAAAAAGATGAATACTAAAAACCAATCCAGTGATCTTAGTGCTATTCATTATCCCTTAGCCGATGCTTTGCCGGAAGTGGGAAGTTCGATGGAGCTTGCTCCAGGCGTGCGTTGGTTGCGGATGCGTCTACCGTTTGCTTTGGATCACATCAATTTATGGCTGCTACGTGATGAGTTTGAAGGCACTCAGGGTTGGACCATCGTGGATTGTGGGATTGCCAATGAAGAGACTAGAGCGGCTTGGGAGCAGATCTTTGCCACTCAGCTAGAGGGCTTGCTGGTATTACGGGTGATCGTGACCCATATGCATCCAGACCACGTGGGACTCTCTCAGTGGCTTTGTGAAAAATGGAATGCACCACTTTGGATTTCCATGACGGATTATTTAACTGCGCAATGGCTCAGTCATAAGGAAGGTGGCGCTGCAGTTGGTGCGCGTGCTGGTGGGGGTGGTTCTGCAGACCATTTTCAAAGACATGGACTCATTGCACCTGAAGATTTAGAAAAAATTCGGGCGCGATCAAACTACTACAGCAACATGGTTCCGGGTGTGCCAAGGCAGTACCGCCGCATCATCGATGGCGAAATGATATTGATTGGTGGACACGAGTGGCAAGTGATTATGGGATTTGGTCATGCTCCAGAACATGCTTCGCTATTTTGTAAAGATCTAGGTGTGTTGATTTCTGGGGATATGTTGTTACCGCGGATTTCCACTAATGTCAGTGTCTACGATGCGGATCCTGATGCAGACCCTCTCGGTTTATATCTAAGCTCTTTAGATCGATACTTGCCGTTACCTGATGACACTCTAGTGCTCCCATCTCATGGCAAGCCATTTACAGGGATGAAGCCGCGAATTGATCAGTTGAAATTGCACCATGATGAGCGCTTGGCAGAAACGCTCGGGGCATGTAAAAAACCGGCAACTGCTCGAGAGATAGTGCCGGTTTTATTTAAGCGTGAATTAGATATTCACCAAATGACATTTGCCATGGGTGAGGCTATTGCCCATCTGAATTACCTACTTCGTCGAGGAAGGTTGAGTCGCCAGCTTTGCGACGACGGCGTGTTGCGGTTTTGCGTGGTTTAGCAGCTTTTGTTCCGGAGTCTTCGGCAGCTCCACTGGTAGCAGCGGCTGCAGTGGCTGAAACGGCATCACCAAAAGATTTGAGGGCCATCATGGTGGCATGTTGCACCTCTAGGCCCTGAATCGTCGACTTCAAGACATTGAGGTTGAGGTTTAGCCAGTTTTCAACGCTTTTGAGGTCTTTGATGCGCTTTTCAAGCTCATCTGTGTCTAGCCCTGGAAATGCGGAGCCAAACCCCCCAGCAGCCTTAGAGGCGTCTGTAGTGAAAGGGAATTGACCTGGTGTCGATCCGCCTGCTCCCTGACCCCACATGGTTTTCATCATTTCAAGGCTTTGATTGAATTCAGGGATAGTTCCAAACATAGGGCGGGCTCCGGGTCAGATAAAAGTGGCTTATTGCCAATACAATAAGAGATTCTAGAGATTAATCCCGGTTAAGCAATGCAATCTAATGGTTTATCCCAGCCTTACACCCGCGGTCAGGCACTTCCCGAGCTACTGAAGCAGCGCATTCTGATTTTGGATGGCGCTATGGGCACCATGATTCAGCAATACAAGCTGAACGAAGCGGACTATCGCGGATTGCCGGCAAATGCCCGCTTTGAAAATCATCCGGGCGATATCAAGGGCAATAACGAGCTCTTAGTTCTGACGCAACCCCAAATTATTAGCAAGATTCATGAGCAGTATTTAGACGCGGGCGCTGACATTATTGAAACCAACACTTTTGGCGCTACTTCTGTGGCTCAAGAGGATTACAAAATGGCCGGCTTGGCGAGAGAGATGAACGTCATCTCTGCTCAATTGGCGCGCGCTGCATGTGAAAAATACTCTACGCCAGATAAGCCACGCTTTGCGGCTGGTGCAATTGGCCCTACTCCAAAGACAGCGAGTATTTCTCCGGACGTAAATGATCCAGGCGCACGTAATGTGACATTTGATGCGTTGCGCGCTTCTTATCGCGAGCAGATTGAAGGTCTCTTTGAGGGTGGTGTTGATTTATTTTTGGTCGAAACAATCTTCGACACACTCAATGCCAAAGCTGCATTGTTTGCATTAGATGAATTCTTTGAAGAAACGGGTGAACGTTTACCGGTGATGATTTCAGGAACGGTGACAGATGCCTCTGGTCGCATTTTGTCTGGACAAACAGTTGAGGCGTTCTGGAATAGCTTGCGCCACATCAAGCCACTGACCTTTGGCTTGAACTGCGCTTTAGGTGCAGCGCTGATGCGTCCCTATATTGCTGAGCTTGCTCGTATTTGTGATGCCGCTGTATCTTGCTATCCCAATGCTGGTTTACCTAATCCAATGAGTGATACTGGCTTTGATGAAACTCCAGAAATTACCTCTAGCTTGGTTGATGGCTTTGCAAAAGATGGCTTAGTCAATCTCGTGGGCGGTTGCTGTGGCACGACGCCCGATCATATTCGTGCGATTGCAAATGCGGTTGCTAAGCGCAAGCCACGTGCCTTCTACCGTGAGAGCGCGGAGGTGTCGGCATGAGTAAGACAACAAAGACAATGCCGCCGATGAAGCTTTCAGGTTTAGAGCCTTTTAATGTCACTACTGATGTCGGCTTTGTGAATATTGGTGAACGTACAAACGTCACAGGCTCCAAAGCATTTGCGCGCATGATTTTGAATAATCAATTTGATGAAGCGCTAGTAGTTGCGAGACAGCAAGTTGAGAATGGTGCTCAAGTTATTGACATCAATATGGATGAGGCAATGTTAGATTCTGAAGCGGCGATGACGCGCTTCTTGAATTTGATTGCTTCAGAACCGGATATTGCACGTGTACCGATCATGATTGACTCCTCCAAGTGGAGTGTGATCGAAGCCGGCCTGAAATGTATTCAAGGTAAGCCGATTGTGAATTCGATCTCTCTCAAAGAGGGAGAAGAGTCTTTTAGAAAACAGGCGCGACTAATCCGACGTTACGGCGCAGCATCCGTAGTGATGGCATTTGATGAAGTAGGCCAAGCAGATACTTTCAAGCGCAAGACCGAAATCTGCCAGCGTTGCTATCAAATTCTCGTGAATGAGATTGGCTTCCCAGCAGAAGATATTATTTTTGACCCCAATATCTTTGCCATTGCGACGGGTATTGAAGAACATGATAACTATGCGGTAGATTTCATCAACGCTACTCGTTGGATTAAAGAAAATCTGCCGGGCGCGAAAGTGAGTGGCGGCGTCTCTAATGTGAGCTTCTCTTTCCGCGGCAATGATCGCGTTCGAGAAGCGATTCATACGGTGTTCCTGTATCACGCCATTCAGGCGGGCATGGATATGGGCATCGTCAATGCAGGACAGCTCGGCGTATATGCAGACCTAGATCCTGAATTGCGTGAGCGCGTCGAAGATGTGGTGCTAAACCGTTTTAAAGAAAAAGATGGCAAGACTCCGACGGAGCGCTTGCTCGATATTGCCGACCAATTTAAGGGTGGAGGCGCAAAGCAAGTAGAGAACTTGGTCTGGCGCGAATCCCCGGTGCGTGAGCGTTTAACCCATGCATTGGTACATGGCATCACCACCTTTATTGAAGAAGATACTGAAGAGTTGCGTGCGCAAATTATGGGTGCAGGCGGTCGTCCAATCGAGGTGATTGAAGGCCCTTTGATGGATGGCATGAACGTCGTGGGCGACTTATTTGGTGCTGGCAAGATGTTCCTACCCCAGGTGGTCAAGAGTGCGCGAGTAATGAAGCAGGCGGTTGCGATTTTGATCCCGTACATTGAAGAAGAAAAACGTTTACATATTGCCTCTGGTGGCGAAGCCAAAGCCAAGGGCAAGATTGTGATGGCGACTGTTAAGGGTGACGTACACGATATTGGTAAAAATATTGTGACGGTAGTGCTGCAATGTAATAACTTTGAAGTTGCCAATATGGGTGTGATGGTACCTTGCGCAGAAATCCTCAAGCGCGCCAAAGAAGAAAAAGCAGATATTGTTGGTCTTTCTGGCTTAATCACTCCGTCCTTGGAAGAGATGACCTACGTTGCTCAAGAGATGCAGCGTGATGACTATTTCCGTGAACGTCAAATTCCATTGATGATTGGTGGTGCAACTACTTCACGCGTTCATACTGCAGTGAAGATTGCACCGCATTACGATGGCCCGGTAGTTTATGTGCCTGACGCTTCCCGCTCTGTATCGGTGGCATCGAGCTTACTATCCGATGAGAGTGCTAAGAAATTTATTCAAGATTTGCGCGATGACTATGTACGTATTCGTGAGCAACATGCCAACAAGAAAGCATCGCCAACCATCTCTTTAGAAGCTGCGCGCAAGAATCGCGAGCTGATTGATTGGGCTAATTATGTGCCTGAGAAGCCCAAGTTTATTGGGCGTCGTGTTTTCAAGAATTTCTCTCTCAGTGATATTGCCAAATATATTGACTGGACACCATTCTTTCAAACTTGGGATTTAGCTGGTAAGTTCCCAGCAATCTTGGACGATGAAATCGTTGGCGTAGAGGCTCGTAAAGTATTTGAAGATGGCAAGGCACTACTGGATAAATTAATCAAAGGTCAGTGGTTGCAAGCAGACGCTGTAGTGGCCTTCTATCCAGCAAACACAATAGGTGATGACATTGTCTTGTATAGCGATGAATCTCGTGAGCATCCAGTGTTTGTTTGGCATAACCTGCGCCAGCAGGCTGAGCGCCCAGTAATAGATGGTGTTCGTCGACCTAATCGTTGCTTGGCAGATTATGTAGCGCCAAAAGATTCCAATGTGGCTGATTACCTTGGCTGCTTTGCTGTGACGACTGGTCACGGCGTTGAGAAAAAAGTGGCTGAGTTTCATGCGAAGCATGATGATTACAGCGCAATCATGTTGCAATCCTTGGCTGATCGTTTAGCGGAAGCATTTGCAGAATTAATGCACCACCGTGTTCGTACGGACCTATGGGGTTATGCAACTGACGAGATTTTGACGAATGATCAAATGATCAATGAGGAATACCGCGGTATCCGTCCAGCCCCTGGTTATCCTGCTTGTCCTGCTCATGAAGTTAAAAAAGACTTATTGCGCGTCATTGGTTCAGAAGATATTGGTATGACCTTGACTGAGTCGATGGCCATGAATCCGGCCTCCAGTGTCAGCGGCTTTTATCTGGCCCACCCAGATGCGCGTTATTTCAACGTTGGTAAGCTTTCTGCGGATCAGATTGAAGATCTTGCTAAGCGTCGCAACGAGTCAGTTGAAGATATCCGTCGCCAGCTGGCAAGCTCAATAGACTAGATTAGATTTGGCTGGTGTGGAGTAGTGTGGGGTGAAGTGCTTAAACGCCCCACATCACCGGCTCATCTTTGGCTTTAGCCTGTTTCATGAGCTCTAGGAAGGGGTAGGCACGCTGCCCCAGCCTGTCTGCAAGCTTCGGTTTCTCAGCATTTTCTGGGTCGGCAGTATTGCTTTTAGCTCGCTCTTCCAAATCTTTCAGAATGGCGGTTTCTAGGGCGATGATGAGGGCTGGCAGTTGCTCAACCGTCAAAATACCTCTGGGCTCTAATGGGCGACCCAAAATTTCAAAGATTCGCTGGGTCAGATCAGCCAGCATGATGACGTCAGGACCCGCTTTGGAGCGAAATTGATAGATCATTTCGATAGCTTACCACCTGATAAACTCACTTATCTATGTTGTTAACTAATAAAAATCGTTTAATTGAGATGCTCGGTGTGGCCCTGCAAGGTTTGGCTCAGGAGCGTGGCTTGGGCGATGCCCCGGCACCTCGTTTAGAGCGCCCTAAGGCTGTAGACCATGGCGATGTCGCTTGTAATATTGCCCTCCAACTCTCCAAGGCTTGGAAGCTAAATCCCAGGGAATTAGCGCAAGCACTGGTTGAGCGTCTGGAGCAGCAACCCGGCTATGCCGATCTCATTGCCTCTTGCGAAATCGCAGGGCCTGGTTTTATTAACTTTCGCCTGAGCAACGCCGCTAAAACTGCCGTGGTGCAAGAGATTCTCACGGCGGGAGCCCAGTTTGGTCAGTTGGCTCCAGAAGCAGCACCTGTCTCTAGTGCCATGATTGAGTTTGTGTCTGCCAATCCTACTGGCCCCCTCCACGTTGGCCATGGCCGTCAAGCTGCGTTAGGTGATGCGCTGGCAAACCTATTGGCAACTCAGGGCATTAAGGTGCACCGCGAGTTCTATTACAACGATGCTGGAGTACAGATCGCTAATTTGGCGCTCTCTGTGCAGGCCAGATTAAATGGGCTTAAACCGGGCGATGCCGCTTGGCCAGAGAGCGCTTATAACGGTGAGTACATTGCAGAGATTGCGATTGCTTTTAAGGCTTCCTCTGAATATCAAGATGATCTTGAAGCTATTCGTCAATTTGCTGTGGCGTATTTACGTAATGAACAAGATATCGATCTGAAAACATTTGGTGTGAAGTTTGATTGCTACTACCTAGAATCTTCCTTGTATACCGACGGTAGTGTTGCCAAGATTGTTGAAGAGTTGCAGGATATTGGTAAGACCTACGAATCTGAAGGTGCACTTTGGCTAAAGACAACGGATGATGGTGACGATAAAGATCGCGTTATGCGTAAGTCCGATGGCAGTTTTACTTACTTTGTGCCTGATGTCGCTTATCACACCAGTAAATGGAATCGTGGCTTTGAAAAAGTGATTAACGTCCAAGGCAGTGATCACCATGGCACGATCGCCCGTGTACGTTCAGGCTTGCAGGGCGTAGCGCAGAAGCGCGGTTGGAATATTCCAAAAACCTACCCGGACTATGTATTGCATAAGATGGTGACAGTTATGCGCCATGGTGAAGAGGTCAAAATTTCTAAGCGTGCAGGCTCTTATGTGACTGTACGTGACTTAGTTGAGTGGTCTGGTGGTGTTACGCCAGAAATGACAGCTGATGAGCGCGAGCTTGCGCTACAGCGCGGACGTGATGCGGTACGTTTTTTCCTCATCTCCCGCAAAGCTGATACTGAATTTGTATTTGATGTTGATTTAGCATTGCAGCAAAATGACGAGAACCCCGTGTTCTACGTGCAATACGCCCATGCGCGTATTTGCTCTATCTTGACTCAGTGGGGTGGGCAGGTTTCTGACCTGAAGGGTGCGGATCTTTCTCTTTTACAAAGCAAGGCTTCAGATCATCTCTTGCGTCGTTTGGCTGAATATCCAGAAATGCTCACGGATGCAGCTGCGGATTTATCGCCACATGCTTTAGCCTTCTACTTACGTGATTTAGCTGGAGACTTCCATACTTTTTATAATGCAGATCGCGTTCTGGTGGATGATCCTGCTTTGAAATTGGCTCGTCTGGCATTACTTTCGGCAACGCGCCAGGTGCTTGAAAATGGATTAAAAGTATTAGGTGTTTCAGCACCCGCTAAGATGTAGGCTGTATCAACCGCTAGCACTCAAGAAGTAAAAAGAAGGATGGGGACACGATGAAACAAAATAATCAAAACACCAGCTTCACTCCCAACACGCCGTCTTCGAGTCCGGAGTATGGTGGCACTATCCTTGGCTTTATTTTAGGTCTTGGGGTTGGTCTCGGCGTTGCTTTTGTGATTGCCTTTTACCTTTCCAAAAACACACCTCAAGAGCGCCCTGGAGTCAGAGCCCCTAATCTCCCATTAACAATTAAGCCAGGTCCAGCGCCTGCCGAGGGCGAAGCAGCCGCCCCTGCGGAGTCTCTTGATTTGAATAAGCCTTTGCAGGGCAAGTCGGCGGCACCTGCGGCCAATACCCCAGACCCTATTGCTGATTTAGTCAATGGGAAGAAGCCGGCAGAATCGACCCCCGCACCAGCTGCAAAATCGGATGCAATTTATTTCTTACAAGTGGGCGCCTTTAATAAGCGAGCTGATGCAGATGCTCAAAAAGCCAGCTTGGCTATTCAGGGCATCCAGTCCCAACTAAGTGAAATTAGTAGCGAGGGCAACACGCTCTGGCGTGTTCGTGTTGGCCCATACAATAGTGTCGAAGAAAGCAATCCTGTGCGAGATAAGTTAAATAGCATGGGCATTAAACCGAGCGTTATTAAATCTAGCAAATCATGATCACATTGTCTAAGTCTAAGCGAGCCCTTTTATCTGCGGCGATTCTTGGTATGGCCTTTTCTGTTTCAGGCCTTGCTACTGCGCAAAGCCCTAAGATTGAAGAGGGGTTTGATTACCGTATTCTGCCTACTCCTCAGCCAGTTGAATCTAAAGGCAAGGTTGAGGTCATCGAGTTCTTTTGGTACGGCTGTCCACATTGCTATGACTTTGAGCCGGAGCTCAATGCATGGCTTAAGCGCCAACCAAAGGATGTGACATTCCGCAAAGTGCCTGTTGCCTTCCGTGATGACTTTATGCCACACAGCCAATTGTTCTATGCCTTAGAGGCCATGGGCAAGGGTGATGCGATGAATGACAAAGTCATGTACGCCATGCATAAAGAAAATAAGCGCCTCATGACAGAAAATGAGATTGCAGATTGGGTTGCGTCTCAGGGTATTGATCGCAATACTTTCTTGGCCACCTATCGTTCCTTTGCCGTTGTATCGAAGGCACGTGCTGCAAGGCAGATGGCTGATGCTTACCGCATTGATGGTGTGCCAACTGTTGTGATGCAGGGTCGCTATGTGACCTCCCCATCAATTGCTGGAACCAAAGCTAAAGCGATCGCAGTAATGGATTTCTTGGAGCAAAAAATCCGTAAGGATAAGTACAAGTAAGTCCGAATCTTAGATTTTGACGAAGCGTCGTACGATCCAAAAGTAAAGAGGGTAAGGCAGGATTCTGAGGAACTTTAAGAATCCTGAAAATCGTTTAGGGAAGTGAATATCAAACTCTCCCGCCTGAATTCCGTTAAGGATTTCTTTAGCAGCTTCATCAGCAGTGATTAGCGCTGGCATCTCAAAATCATTTTGAGCAGTTGCTTCGGTTGCCACGAAGCCTGGTGAAATCATATGCACACTTACGCCTTGCGGTAGTAAGTCGTAATAGAGTGTTTCACAGAAATTAATAATCCCCGCTTTGCTTGGCCCATAGGCCAAAGCTTTTGGGAGTCCGCTATATCCAGCAACACTTCCAACAATCGCAATGTGACCGGAGTGAGCCTCGAGCATATTCGGCAAGACTATTCCGACTGCCCGCATGGGGCCTAGTAAGTTGGCATCAATGGTTTGTTGTGCAACATCAAAGTCAAAATTATCAGCGCGCAAGGGTGTGTATACGCCGGAAACAAATAGCAGCAGATCTAATCCGCCCCACGCTTCTAGGATAGTTTGATGAGCTGAAATAAGCTGTTCTTGCTGGGTCACATCCAGCGGGAGAACCAAGCTTTGTTCTGGATCCGCGGATTGCGCAAGAGTATTTAGGCGTTCAACACGACGGCTTGAGAGTGCCACCTTTGCACCTGCTTTGATAAAAGCTTTTGTACAGGCCTCACCAATTCCACTGGATGCTCCAATGATCCAAATACGTTGATTGATAAATGAATCAATTCCTTTTTGTTTCATGGGCGCAGGGCATCACTTGAGTGAATAACATCTTGGTGTTTGAGGGTGTACTGCACGACATCAATATTCTTTTCGGAGAATCCAGCTGCGCAATACATGAGATAGAAATTCCAAAGTCGAATGAAAGCTTCATCAAATCCGAGGCGATAGATTTCTTCAATCTTGTGATTAAAGCTATCACGCCATAGACATAAGGTTTTAGCGTAGTCGGCACCAAAAGCAAACTCTGCCTCAACCTCTAGGCCTGCACTAGCGGCCGCAGCCTTGAACTTACTTGGTGATGGCAGCATGCCGCCTGGAAAAACATACTGTTGGATAAAGTCGGTACTATGGCGATAGCGATCAAATAAATCTTCTGCAATCACAATTGTTTGGATACAAGCTCGGCCGCCTGCTTTTAGTCGATTGGCAACGGTTTGGAAGTATTCACCCCAATGGTTTTCACCAACTGCCTCAAACATTTCAATGGAGGCAATGCCATCAAATTGCTCTGCACAGTCTCGATAGTCCTGGAGACGCACTTCGAATTGACGGGAACTATTTATCTCTGCAACTACTTTTTGAAGTCTAGTGTCTGCAAAAGCTTTTTGTTCTGTCGACAAAGTCAGGCCGGTAACTTGATTGCCATTCCGCAGAGCCTCTTCCATAAAGCCACCCCAACCGCAGCCAATTTCTAGGAGTTGATCACCTGGCTTGGTGTTTATGGAATCTAAGATACGTTTGATCTTGGCACGTTGCGCATCCATCAGTGATTGTTTGTCACCCTCAGAGAACCACGCGCTTGAATAGCTCATAGTGGGGTCTAACCAAAGGGTGTAGAAGGCATTTCCTAAGTCATAGTGCGCATGAATATTTTTACGGCTTCCAGATTTGGAGTTATCTCTAAACCAATGCCTCAGGCGATACGCTATGGATCCAAGCCAGCTTCCATAGATTGCTTTCTCTAAGATGGTGCGGTTACGAATAGCCAATTCCAGAACTGCTTTGAGATCAGGTGTATTCCATTCACCCCGAATATAGCTTTCAGCAAAGCCAATATCACCATGAGATAACACTTGTTTAAACACGGACCAATCTAAAACTTGGATTTCTGCATGCAATTGATCTGTACTATTTCCAAATTCTTTGACTTCTTTATTTGGCAGGGTGAGCACCAAATATCCGCTGCGTAATTGCCCCAAAAGAGCCAATAAGGTTTCTGTACTCGAGCGATATTGTTGCTGTTTAGATTCGCGCTTCTCAGTACGTGAGAAGGTTAGGCGGGACAGTAGTGATTGGCCGGGGCGATTCATCGGGTAATTTCAAGTTCTGGTGGTTTAGGTTTTGAGTGAAAGGGTACACCTTTTAACCATAATTTCAATGCCTGCCAATGAATTCGACCAATAACACCCAGACTCATCAGGGGGTAGCGAAGGAAGGCAAGGTAGAGAGTGCTTTTGTTTAAGGGCTGAGCTAGCCCGCTGATGCTGGTATTGATCAATGGAGCGCCGTCTTCATGAAGCTCAATCCGACAAACGATATGCTGCTTTGAATTGCTATCCTGAGGAAACAAAAAGCGAAAGTGGTATTCCCCGCGTACGTCACAGAAAGGCGACACATGAAACACTTTCTTGCTCACCAAGGTCTCTCCGGATTGCAAGGCTTTGCCAGAGTCATGGTTGAGCAAGTAGCAGTGCCGTTCACCAAAAGTGTTGTTCACCTCGGCTAATACCGCCTGAACTTGTCCATTGGCTTGAGTGCAAATCCAAAAGCTCACAGGATTAAAGACATATCCCAATACTCGCGGGAAGGTTTGTAACCAGATCTCGCCATCGATAGACTTAATATGATTTGCTTCCAAGGTTGCTTCAATCCAGCTCAGGCTATCTGCATTGCCCAATCCATGATCTTGGTCGAAGAATGAGAAAAGTCCGAATTGATTATCTCTAAGACCATGCATGCTCAGTAATGTTGGGTCACTCCTTCGAGCGCGCATCGGAATGGATAGCGTAAATACACCGTAGCCAAACGCATTTTTAGCGGGGCGAAAGCGCCGATGCTTTACCGTCCCAAAATTAATCGTTGGCAAATTCATTTACTGAACGTCTTTAATGGAGTTGGGTAGAACGCGATGTGCAATTTTTTCCATTAGATCCATTGCCACCAATTCACCTGAGCGAAGACCATCCTCATGAAAGCCAAATCCAGTCCATGCGCCGCAATACCAAATTGAGGCATTGCCTTGAATTAGTGGTAGCTCTTTTTGTGCCTGAACAGCACGCATATCAAACACTGGGTGCGAGTAATGAATTTCCTCATGCACCAATTTTGGATTGGGATCAGTCAGCGGGTTCAAACTCACAATAATCTGTGTGCTCTCGAATGCTTTGGGTAGTGGCTGTAAGCGATTAATTAAATAATTCACGCTGACGTGTTGCTGTGCAGTCGGTGTTGCACCTGATTTTGCAGTGTAATTCCAAGCTGCCCAGCAGCGCTCGGTAGCTGGTAAGAAATTGATGTCTGTATGCAAAATGGCTCGATTTTTTTGATAAGGCACCGAGGCCAAAATATTACGGGCATCTTGATCGATGCCGTGCACCAGATCTAAAGTCTGGTCGCTATGACACGCCATCACTACTTCATCAAACCAATGTGATCCAGAGGATGTAATCACTTCAGCCTGAGAGTTTTCAGATTGACGTGCATTGACACGAACAACTGTCTCGCGCACAAACTTGACTTGTCGCTTCTCCAGAGCAGCTACTAAAAGTTTCACATACTCTCGTGAACCGCCTTTAACAGTAAGCCATTGCGGGCGATTTTGAATTTGCAAAAGTCCGTGGTTGTGACAGAAACGAACCATGGTCTGAATTGGAAACTCCAGCATCTGCTCGACAGAGCATGACCAGATGGCGCCAATCATCGGCAAGAAATAATTTTCCCTAAAGCTCGTGCTAAAACGATTGCGATCTAAAAAATCTTTAATGCGTTCATCCGGCTCTGCATATTCAAGCTTGGCAGTGATTTGCTCTTCTGCGAGCCGAGTGGCGAGACGATTGAAGCGTAAGATGTCATAAGCCATTCTCCAAAACGACAGGGAGAATAAGTTGCTTCTTTGTCCAAAGAAAGAGTTTAGATCGTTTCCAGCCCACTCGATTTTTTTATTGACCCCAGTTTTTTTGCCAGCATCAATCGATACTGAAAAAGACATCTCTGATGGTGCTATTGGTGCCTGAATTTCCTCAAACAACCGAACTAAGCGAGGATAGGTTTTGCGATTAAATACTAAAAATCCAGTATCCACTCCATGGGTCATCTTGCCTTGAGGAGTTTCTAGTGTGAGATCTACAGTATTGCTGTGACCGCCAATATGGTTGCCGCCTTCAAATATGGTGATGTCTAAATCTGGGTGCTGTCTTAACGCATAAGCACAACCTAGTCCAGAAATACCGGCGCCAATGATGGCAACTTTTTTCTTACCCACTAAATTTTCTCTCCAAGAAGTTTCTCTATATCGCCAGTAATACTGCTACTTGTTGGCTTAGTCATACTGCCAAATGCATCCACCACGTTGCCATTGCGATCAATCAGGTATTTATAAAAGTTCCATTTCGGTGTTGTTCCCGTCTTGGCAATGAGCATTTTAAATAAAGGGTTGGGATTACTGCCACTCACTGAGCTTTTAGCAAACATGGGGAACTTCACGTCATAGGTATTTTTGCAGAAGTCAGCAATGTCTTTGTTGCTTCCCGGCTCTTGCTGCCCAAAATCGTTTGATGGAAATCCCAATACCACCAAGCCACGATCTTTATATTTGGCATATAACTTCTCTAGACCCTCATATTGGCTAGTAAAACCACAAAAGCTGGCCGTATTAACGACCAAAATGACTTTTCCTTGGTATTGGCAGAGGTTTTGAGGCGCCTCATCCTGCAATCTGGGAAAGGTGTGCGATAAAAGGGGGTTACAGCTGGGCGAGGCTGGCGGTGCCGCCTGAACCAATTGCATTGCTGGTAGCAGCAAAAGTAGTGCCAGTAAGTAGCTCTGCATATTACGAATCATCTTGAACCTATGGACTGGGTGGGGATGTCCAAGTCTAAGACATTCTGGCAAATATCGTTGGCCTCAGCTCAATGCCATTAATATGACGTTATGAGCTCTCTACCATTACCTTCATTTGAGTCCAAAGTGTGCGCCCCAACAGAGCTGGAGGCGCGCATTGCTGCATTGCCAAGACCTCTGGTGTTCACGAATGGCGTCTTTGATATCTTGCATCGAGGTCATGCTAGTTACTTAGCTCAGGCCCGAGCATTGGGCGCTAGTCTGGTGGTAGGTGTGAACTCAGATGCTTCAGTCAAGATGTTGGGTAAGGGTGACGATAGACCTATCAATACAGAGGCTGATCGCCAAGCTCTATTAGCAGCGCTCGAGAGCGTCGATTTAGCAGTGTTATTCACAGAACAAACCCCAGTGAACCTCATTGCAAAAATTCATCCAGATATCTATGTCAAGGGTGGAGATTATGAAATCGATACACTCGAAGAAACTCGCTTAGTGAAAACTTGGGGTGGCAAAGCAGTCGCTATTCCATTCCTATATGAGCGCTCTACAACCACTTTGTTGGGCAAGATTCGTACTAGCTAAGAATAAATTATTTAAAGCTGTCTAGCGCTCAAAGATTTTGCAAGAGCCAAGCCCAAAGTCCTCGCAGCACCAAACCTTCAATGGGCTCAATTGGCAGTGTTGCCAACTCAGGAAATTGTTTAATTTCATTCGCCAACACTTTGGCATTGCCACCATCAAGCCAAATTCGTTCAACAGGATGATTCATGGCTTTAGCTAAATATGCTGCGCGTAGTATTGCGCCAATTTGTGCAGCATCGCAGCCACCAGTAATAGCGTCATCTGTTGTTGTGCCAAAGCTTGCTTGAGTTGCATTATTACTAGAGCGAACTGCCAATGGAAGTTGGGCCGTATGTTGTTGCAGGCCTTCTTGCATCATACTCAGGCCTGGCAGTATCCAGCCGCCGTAATGAACACCATTGCCGCCCAGCAGGTCAATAGTCGTGGCTGTCCCAGCGTTAATCACTAGTGTGTTGGTGTTTGAGAGCGCTCTTGCACCAATCAATGCCGCCCATCGATCTGCACCCAACTTGCTTGGGTCTTGATAGAGCGTCCGAACACCATCGTAAGGGCTGCTGCCTGTAAATTGCTTCCACTCAAGATCTTGCCATTGTGGAAAGAGGCTACGTAGATGATTGATGGCGGTATCGCCCGCCACACAAGCAAATCCAATCGCATCTGGCTTAGGCAAGGTTTTAGAAATGTAGTCAGATAGTTCGGCACGCAGCTCTGGTGATTGAAATGATTTAGTGCTAATAGAGCCAGAATACGCCCACAACTTTTTGTTACGATCTGAAATATTTTGTGTGGATTCGACAGCGGCCCACTTGAGCCGAGTGTTGCCAAGATCAAATACTAAATACAAACTCATGATTGAACTCGTAAAGAAATATCGCCTGCATGAATGGCAACGGATTTGTCATGCTGTTTTAGGATAAGCGCGCCAGTGTCATCAACTCCAGCAGAAATACCAATGATGGGTTCTTTGCCCGCGCCTGAGATGCAAACAGATTGTCCGTTAAAGGCATCCCATCGCTCCCACGAATTCTTAAAGTGACCGAATCCATGTTGATCAAACTGAGTTAAATATTTCTCAAAGGATTCAATGAGTTTTAGCCAAACAAATTCGGTGTCCGGAAGCGCTCTTTGGTGAGGCATGAGTTGCTCCAGATCTCCAACCCCTAAAGCGACCTTTCCTTCTAAGCTCTTTTCAATTAGCGCTGCATTGCGTAAGTTAAGGCCTAGCCCAATAATCATCCAAGTAGGCAAGCTTGGACTACTCTGCCCACCTTCAATGAGGATGCCGCCAAGCTTGGCATTGTTGAGAAGCAAATCGTTAGGCCACTTCAGGCGCAAGCCTTGTTGATGCAATGCGTCCTCACTCAATCCTAGTGCTGCTGCAATTCCGGAAATAAGCGCTAGGCCAATAACTAGACTCAGCCCGCTCAGTTCATTGGGGCTTTTGTGAAAGGGGTAGGCCAGGGAGAAGCACAGGGTGTCTTCCGGCCTTGAAAGCCAAACTCTTCCGGCTCTACCTTTACCGGAGGTCTGCTCTTGAGCAATACGGGCAACTGGATCAATTAATTCCCCGGCGCGCCAACGGGCCAATAAATCATCATTAGTTGATTTGGTGGTGGCAACGCGCTCTAGGATGCAATTCGTACTCATTTTCCTATTGTAGAAAGATCTGACCAGGCTGACCTAGAATGGTGGGATGCATCACGAAGATCAGCGTCCTCGCAAGTTTGTTTGGCCACTTCAGGCCATGCCTTTGGCCAGAGCCATTAGCCTGAGCTATGCGCTGTTAATCATCTATGTCAGCTTAAACCCATTTGATTTCAACTTTGACAATGGCATTGCCCCATGGGCGTGGTTAGACGCCCCCTTACCCCGCTTTATTACGCTATTTGATGTCTCGGTCAATATCTTGGCCTATATCCCCTTGGGATTTTTGCTGGTCTTTGCCTGCTACCCCCGGTGGCGTAATTTTGTTGCTCTAGGCATTGCCTTGAGCTTTAGTGCGGCGCTGGCTTTTAGTGTCGAATCTTTGCAAACTTGGCTTCCCACGCGTATTCCGAGCCAAATGGATTGGTGGGCCAATCTACTGGGTGGCTTGATGGGCGGCTTATTAGCCATTCCCTTGGGGCCCCAGTGGCTCTCCGGTAGTGCAATACGCCGTCGTTTTGACCAGTGGTTTGGTTTGAACTGGGCTGCATGTGCTCTATTTCTACTTTTTCCTTGGGCTCAAATCTACCCCCAAAGCTCTTGGTTGGGCACCGGTGTATGGGGTCACGCGATCTTTGCCTCGGTCGATTGGGGGACGATGGTCGTGAACCATGTTGTTCAGGAATCGATCATTACGGCGATTTGCTGGCTCGGTACTGGGCTCTTGCTATCACTGGGTATGCGTGCAAAAGCGCCACAGTGGAAAATCTTAAACAGTCTGCTTTGCTTCACCGTTTTGATCAAGATTGCCTTTACTGCATTGCAATTTGGGGCAGAGTTTGGCTTGCTATGGCTTACTGCAGGAGCTCTGTGGGGGATGGTATTGGGAAGTCTATTGCTGAAATGGACCCTCCAATTTTCTGAGTCCAATAAAACCTGGCTTGCGATCGCTTGCTTGCTGAGCGCTACTCTGGCAATTAATCTGTTACCGGATAACCCTTATTTCATTCTGACATTAAGACATTGGCACCAAGGCCGACTATTACACTTTAATGAGTTAATGCAATGGGTTTCAGTAGTATGGTTGCCATTAGCTTTATTGTGGGTGCTTCGAAATCGGACTACTTTTAATTTAAAACCTTGATTGAGATTACTTATGAGTTTCAAACACCATGTTTTTTTCTGTTTAAACCAGCGAAGTAATGGCGAAGATTGTTGCGATCGCCATAACGCATTTGCATTATTTGACTATGCAAAAAAACGCGTGAAAGAGTTGGGATTGTCTGGCCCTGGAAATATCCGCATCAATAAGGCGGGATGTTTAGATCGTTGTGCTGATGGCCCAGTAGCCGTAATTTACCCAGAGGGTATTTGGTATACCTTTGTGGATACTGAAGACATTGAAGAAATTATTCAGTCACACTTAATACAAGGGCGACCTGTAGAGCGTCTGCAGTTAGCTTAAAAAAGATTTCGGAAAGTTTTCCTCATGAATAGCCGTACAAAAATCATTCATATTGAAGGCGTTGTAGGTCAAATTGAAATGTCGATTGATCTGCCTGACGAATTAAAAAATAATCCTGATTTTTTGGTGAGGGGTTTAGCTTTAGTTGCACATCCTCATCCGCTAATGGGCGGAACAATGGATAACAAGGTTGCACAGACTATGGCGCGTGCCTTTAATCAACTCGGTTACGTTAGCGTGCGTCCTAATTTCCGCGGTGTTGGCGCTACTGCTGGTGTGCATGATGACGGTGTTGGCGAGATGGAAGATCTGCTACATGTCACTGATTGGATGCGCACGCCCTCAAGCTGGAATGAATTTGATGCGACTTCACAACAAGCGTGGACTCAGACTGCAAATACTTTGCCTTTAGTGGTTTCTGGATTTTCATTTGGCAGTTTTGTTGGAACCCATTTAGTGCAGCGTTTAGCAGGGCTCGGACGCCCAGCTGAGCGACTTGTCATGGTGGGTAGTGCGGCAGGAAAGTGGGTCTTAGCGCCTGTACCTGCTGATACGATTTTGATACATGGTGAGGTCGATGAAACTATTCCCTTGATCGACGTCTTGGATTGGGCGCGTCCTCAAGAGCTAACAGTACAGGTGGTGCCAGGCGCAGACCATTTTTTCCACCGACGTCTACATTGCATACGCAACATCATCACTGGTGCTTGGTTGGGTATGCCTGATCATCGCAATCCATAAACTACAAAGTACATTAGAGAGATAAAAAATATGACTGAAGATAGAAAATCCCTTATCGAGTACCCATCTGAATTTCCGATAAAGGTGATGGGTAAGACCAATCCAGAATACTTGCCAGCAGTTTTGCATATTGCCCGTCAATTTGATCCTACCCTTGATGAGAGCAAGGTTGAGCAACGACCTTCTAAAGACGGAAATTATCTGGGTATTACTTTACCGATCACTGCAACTAGTCGTGAGCAATTGGATGAGTTGTATCGCACTCTATCTACACATCCTCTCGTTAGTGTGGTTCTCTAAATTATTTGCATGAGTTTTTTAGTAAAACATTTAGGGGTAGCTGACTACGAGTCAAGCTATCAAGCGATGCGGGATTTTACGCAGAAGCGAGATAGCAATACTCCAGATGAAATTTGGATTCTGGAACATCCTCCAGTATTTACACTAGGTTTAGCTGGAGATGCGAGTAACTTACACTCCCCTAGCAATCAAATTCCCCTAGTGCAGGTAGATCGCGGTGGTGAGATTACTTATCACGGCCCTGGGCAAATCGTGGTGTATCTATTGCTCGATCTGCGGCGTTTGGGGATTTTTGTAAAAGAACTTGTCTCCCGAATTGAGCAAGCCTTAATTGATACCCTGGCAGATTTTGGCATTCAGGCAGAAAGACATGCTGGTGCGCCCGGTATTTATATTGCTCGGGAGAGCGGAGTTTCATTGGAGTATCGGGGTGCAAAGATTGCTGCTTTGGGCCTCAAAGTCTCAAAAGGGTGCTCCTATCATGGGCTTGCCCTCAATGTATCGACTGATCTGGCCGCTTTTTCCCGCATTCACCCATGTGGGTATGAGGGCTTAAGGACAGTAGATATGCAAACCCTTGGGATCAAGGACAATATAGACATTATTAGCCAAACCCTTTTAGGGCATTTGCAAAAGCAACTGATTCCATCATGACTACCAATAAGCCGGACCTCGATACCGCCACTACTAGCAATAGTCGCCAAGACCTTAATTACGATGCTTCACGTAAACAGAAGTCGAGTGAGAAAACTGCGCGTATTCCAATCAAGATCGTGCCTTTGGAGCAAGTACTCAAAAAGCCAGACTGGATTCGCGTCAAAGCTGCTTCAGGCAATTCTCGCTTTAACGAGATCAAAAAAATCTTGCGTGAGAATGAGTTGGTGACAGTATGTGAAGAGGCGAGTTGCCCCAATATTGGAGAGTGCTTTGGCAAGGGCACTGCTACCTTCATGATCATGGGCGACAAATGTACACGTCGTTGCCCATTTTGTGATGTAGGCCATGGCAGACCAGATCCACTAGACACTAAAGAGCCCAGCAATTTAGCGCGTACGATCGCGGCCCTGAAATTAAATTATGTGGTGATTACCAGCGTAGATCGTGATGATTTACGTGATGGCGGTGCTATGCATTATGTGGACTGTATTTCTCAATCACGAGATCTTTCACCAGGTACGCGTATTGAAGTCTTGGTTCCCGATTTTCGTGGTCGCCTAGATAAAGCTTTGGATATTTTTTCTGAGCACGCACCACAAGGTTTGCCCGATGTAATGAACCACAATCTAGAAACCGTACCTCGTCTCTATAAGCAAGCTCGTCCCGGTGCAGACTACGCGCACTCATTAAAGTTATTAAAAGACTTTAAAGAGCGCTTCCCACATATTCCAACCAAGAGTGGCTTGATGGTTGGTTTGGGTGAGACAGACGAAGAAATTTTGGAAGTGATGCGTGATATGCGTGAGCACAATATCGATATGCTGACGATTGGACAGTACTTAGCTCCATCAGGTCACCACCTCCCAGTACAGCGCTATGTTCACCCAGATGTGTTTAAGCATTTCGAGGCAGAGGCTTATGCCATGGGCTTCTCACATGCCGCCGTGGGTGCAATGGTGCGCTCTAGCTACCATGCTGATCAACAAGCCCACAGTGCAGGCGTTGTCTAAACTCATGCTCCAAAAGTTTGGTGTAGTCCTAGCACTTGCATTTCTACTTACCGCTTGTAGCCCCAAGTTAGATTGGCGGACTGTACAGTCTCCTCAAGAAGGCTATAGCGCTTTATTTCCAGGTAAGCCTGAAAAAATGGAGCGACGACTGTCCTACGTAAATCAAGAAATTCCTCAAACCTTAGAAGCGGTAAAAATTGAGGATGATATTTATTCTATAAGTACGATTCGCTTGAGTAAGGATCAAGCTACCCTGGTGCCTAAATTGTTAGAGCAATTACAGGGCAATTTATTAAATCGTGCGAATGTCAGTTTGGAAAGTGCGCTTAGTACAGACACTCTTTATCAGACTGCAAACAAACAGCGTATTGCCACTAAGGATTACTTCTTGGAATTTAAATCTACTGGTGCAGTAGAGCAATCAATGCGTGTACGTTGGATTACCAGGATTGCGCCAAATAATGGGACATGGATTTATCAGATCTCGGTTTTGCATGCTGCTCCAGCAAGGGTGGATGCAAAACAATTTTTCTCTGAAGAGGCTTACTCCAACTTCTTTGATGAGTTTCGTCCAGAATAGTTTCTAGACGAAACTGAAATTCTGTTTAAGATTTTTCTAGGGCGGCTACTTTGGCTTCTAGAGCTTCTAACTTTTCTCTAGTCTTGGCCAGCACCTTAGATTGCAGATCAAACTCTTCACGAGTAACTAAGTCCATTTTCTGAAATCCCTGATTCATCATTGCACGCACATTCTTTTCAATCTCTTGTGCAGGTGAATTGCGAATAGCATCCCCAACCTTGTTCTGCATATCGCTAGCAATGCGCTGGATTTGTTCTAGGATTTCGCCTGGTTTTTGCATAATGCTGCCCGCCGTTCTGTTGAAAGTTGCTTAAAAGATACAGAATCTATTTTATGTTGTTGGGCCAAAAACAGGCAGAACCAGCCAAAAATGCTGCAATCGCACCAAAATGAACCAAATTGGTGCAAATATACGCACTAAAGGGGGGCATAGGCCTTAATTAGGGGAATTGCACCAAATTAGAAGGGTGGCCGAGATTCATGATTACTCCATGCAATAAAGCATTTATCCCTTTTTCATTACACACAGCAAGGAGCAACACATGAAAACTATTCAAAAGACAGCCATCGCTCTCGCAGCATCTGGCTTATTTACAACTGCAGCGTTTGCACAATCAGCTCCTGCAGCTGCGCCAGCGGCTCCAGAAGTCAGCCCAATTACAGCTAACGTTTCTTTGGTAAGCGACTACCGCTATCGTGGTGTCTCCCAGTCGAACTTGAGACCAGCTATTCAAGGTGGCTTTGACTACGCTCATGAGAGTGGCTTCTACATTGGTAACTGGAATAGTTCAATCTCTTGGGTAAATAACCTAAACCCTTCAGTAGCCTCAAGCATTGAGATGGATTTTTATGCTGGTGTAAAAAAGGAATTAATTGGCGAAGGTTTTGCGTCTGACTTAGGTGTATTGCAGTACTACTATCCAACAACCGGAAACTTTTCCGGCACCAATGTAAATCCAAATACAACAGAGATTTATGCAGCTCAAAACTATACATTCGGCCCGGTAACTGGTTTCTTGAAGTTTTCTTATGCAGTAACCAATACATTTGGAAATCAAAACAGCTCCGGCTCTTACTATCCTGATTTGACAGTTAACTACGATACTGGCGTTTGGGGACTTGGAGTAAATGCACACGTTGGTTACCAATATATTGCTGGATCTGTCGCCGGTACATCTAACTCCAGTTTATATAGCTATACCGATTGGAAATTGGGCGTAACAAAGGACTTTGGTGGCGGCCTATCTTTAGCTGCTGCTTATATCGGTACTAACGCAGGAAAAAATTCTTCAGGTGTATACAACTATGTATCACCAACGGGTAAGAATTTAGCTGGTTCAACAGGCGTTCTTACACTTACAAAAACTTTCTAATTCCTTCCTCTGAACGGAGAAACGTATGAAATTAATTACCGCAATCATCAAGCCCTTCAAGCTTGACGAAGTGCGCGAAGCTCTCTCGGAAGTGGGAGTTTCGGGCATCACCGTCACTGAAGTTAAAGGCTTTGGTCGTCAAAAGGGTCACACTGAGTTATATCGCGGTGCTGAGTATGTTGTCGACTTTTTACCTAAAGTAAAAATTGAAGCTGCTGTTGAAGATGGCATCTTGGAGCGAGCGATTGAAGCAATTGAAAAATCTGCCCGTACTGGAAAAATTGGTGATGGCAAGATTTTTGTCTCTCCAGTTGAACACGTCATTCGTATTCGTACCGGTGAAACCGGCGCGTCAGCACTTTAAAGAGAGGTTCAAAATGTTAACTTGGATGAAACGACTCCTAGCTGGAAGCGCAATGGCCTTGGCTATTGGCGCAACTAGTGTGATGGTAGCTTCACCAGCTTTTGCTGATGAAGCAAAGCCAGTGGCTGCAGCAGCAGCGGCAGCAGTTGCAGCCGCTCCTGCATTGGTTCCTAACAAGGCTGATACAGCTTGGTTATTAGTGTGTACTGCATTGGTAATCTTGATGACATTGCCTGGTTTGGCTCTGTTCTACGGCGGCTTAACACGCAGTAAGAACATTCTTTCTGTACTCGTACAGTGCATGTTTGTCTTTTCATTGGTGACTGTTTTATGGTCTCTTTATGGATATAGCTTTGCATTTAGTGAAGGCGGCGCATTCATTGGCGGATTAGATCGCTTGTTTTTGCAGGGCATTACTCCTGACTCAGTTGCAGCTACCTTTAGTAAGGGTGTTGTGATTCCTGAGTTTGTATTTATGGCCTTCCAAGCTGCCTTTGCAACGATTACTTGCTGCTTGATCGTTGGTGCATTTGCTGAGCGTGCAAAGTTCTCCGCAATCATTTTGTTTGTGATTTTGTGGTTCACTTTTAGCTACTTACCAATCGCTCACATGGTTTGGTTCTGGCCCGGTCCTGATGACATTAAAGATGCTGCATCACTCGAAGCTATTACAGCTCGTGCTGGTTGGTTGTGGCAGAAAGGTGTTCTCGACTTTGCTGGTGGTACCGTTGTTCACATCAATGCTGCGATTGCAGGTTTGGTAGGTTCATTTGTAATCGGCAAACGTTTGGGTTACGGTAAAGAAGCGATGAAGCCACATAACTTAGTGTTCGTCATGATTGGTGCTTCACTGTTGTGGTTCGGTTGGTTTGGCTTCAATGCGGGTTCTGCTCTGGAAGCAAACGGAAGTGCAGTCTTGGCATTCGTAAATACATTGTTGGCAACAGCAGCTGCAGTATTGGGCTGGTCATTTGCTGAGTGGATTACAAAAGGCAAGCCTTCTATGTTGGGTGCTGCATCTGGTTGCGTAGGTGGTTTAGTTGCAATTACTCCAGCTGCTGGTTTTGTTGGCCCAATGGGCGCACTCGTAATCGGTGCTCTTGCTGGCGTAGTTTGCTTATGGGGTGTTTCTGGTCTCAAGAAGATGTTGGGTTCAGACGACAGCTTGGACGTATTCGGTGTGCATGGCGTTGGCGGTATCTTAGGCGCATTGTTAACTGGTGTGTTCGCAGATCCAGCTTTGGGCGGAACAGGTATTTGGGATTACGTAGCTAATGCTGCAGCCCCTGATTACTCTATTGCTAGCCAACTGTGGATTCAGAGCCAAGGCGTGATTGTTACCCTGATTTGGTCTGGCGTAGTTTCTTATATCGCCTTCAAATTAGTGGATATCGTGATCGGCCTGCGCGTTAAGGAAGATGAAGAGCGCGAAGGTTTGGATATCAGCTCCCACGGTGAGTCCGCTTACGAGTCTTAATTAGCGTTTTTACCCCTTCTGGGCGGCTTTAGTTGGCTGCCCGGTTTTTAAGCGCGGGATCCTCGGATTCCGCGTCTTTCTTTTAAAAATCTTACAATGGTGAAATGGTTCCACATCTCATCACTGCCCTTAGCGGCCCTCTTCTCGATCTCGAGTCGAAGGTATTAGAAGCAACCCCAACGATTGAGCGCTGGTTCAGGCTTGAATGGCAGGAGCACACTCCGCCGTTCTACTGTTCCGTAGATCTGCGTAATGCAGGCTTTAAGCTTGCACCGGTTGATACCAACCTCTTTCCGGGCGGTTTTAATAATCTCTCGCCCCAAATGCTGCCTTTAGCTGTTCAGGCTGCTATGGCTGCGATTGAGAAGATTTGCCCTGAGGCAAAAAATTTACTATTGATACCCGAGCGACATACTCGCAATACGTTCTATTTGCAGAACATTGCGCGCCTATCATCAATCTTGCGTCAATCGGGTCTCAATGTCCGCCTTGGCACTTTGTCTGACGAAATAAAAAAACCAACTTGGATTGATTTACCCGATGGTAATCGTCTCTTGATGGAACCGCTATCTCGTTTGGGTTTGAAGAAGCAACGTCTCGGACTAAAAGATTTTGATCCATGCTCAATTCTGCTGAACAATGATTTATCGGCGGGTATTCCTCCGATCTTAGAAAATCTGCACGAGCAATATCTCTTGCCAGGCCTGCATGCAGGTTGGCATGTTCGTCGCAAATCAAATCACTTTGCTGCATATGATGAGGTCGCCAAAAAATTTGCGAAGGTAGTAGATATCGATCCATGGATGATTAATCCTTACTTTGCTAGTTGCTCTAATGTAAATTTTCATGAGCGCAAAGGTGAGGAAGAATTGCAAGCAGCTGTAGAGAAAGTTCTCAAGAAAACTGCGAAGAAATACCGTGAGTACGGTATTAAAGAAAAACCATATGTCGTTGTCAAAGCAGATGCTGGTACATATGGCATGGGTGTGATGGTGGTGAATGATCCTGCTCAGCTAAAAGGTTTGAATCGTAAAGACCGCAACAAGATGAGTGTTGTCAAAGAAGGCCTTGAAGTAAGCGATGTCTTGATTCAGGAAGGCGTGTATACCTTTGAGAAGGTGAATGAGGCAGTTGCTGAGCCCGTGGTGTACATGATTGACCGCTATGTAATCGGTGGCTTCTATCGAGTGCATACAGACCGTGGCCCTGATGAGAATCTGAACGCGCCGGGAATGCATTTTGTACCTTTGGCATTCGAGCAAAACTCCATTCCAGATCTGGGCGCTAAGCCTGGTAGCGCACCTCCCAATCGCTTTTATCTCTATGGCGTTGTCGCTCGCCTAGCTTTGTTGGCAGCCTCCTTAGAGTTAGAGCGCTCCGATCCTAATGCTGAAGCTGCTTAACTTACTCGAATATTGAAATGAACTTTCTTTTCATTGCTGATCCTCTAGAGTCTTTTAAGATTAGTAAAGACTCTACCTTGGCAATGATGCGAGTTGCGCAAGAAGCAGGACACCAACTTTGGTTTTGCGAAAGTCGAAATATTCTCTGGAGAGATGACTTTGTAGTGGCTGATTGTCAGTCCCTCGAAATTAAGCCAAGCAGTACATCCTGGTTTGAATTGGGTCCCATAGAAGATCGCCCATTAAATACCTTTAACGCAGTCATGATGCGTACTGATCCACCGTTTGATATTGAATATCTCAATACCACTTGGCTATTGTCAGCTGCCGTTCGTCAGGGTGCGAAAGTTTTTAATAATCCAACAGCTATTCGGGATCACTCCGAAAAGATATCTATCACAGAGTTTCCGGAACTCATTCCACCAACTTTAGTGACACGTGAACTCAGTGCGATTGAAGTATTTCATCAAGAGTATCAAGATATTGTCATTAAGCCCCTCGATGGTATGGGTGGCATGGGCGTATTTCGCGTGGGGCCCGATGGTTTAAATCTTGCCAGCATCGTTGAGACGCTTGGTGAAAATGGTGCGCGTACTCTTATGGTGCAAAGATTCTTGCCAGAAATATCCCAAGGCGATAAACGAGTGTTGCTGATCGGTGGTGAGGTGGTGCCATTTGCACTAGCCCGCATTCCACAAGGCAGTGAAATTAGAGGCAACCTAGCTGCCGGTGGCAAAGGGGTAGCTATGGCACTAACAGATGCTGAGATAAAGGTTGCAGAGCGTCTTGCCCCTGTATTGAATGCCCGCGGCTTGTTCTTGGTAGGATTGGATTTAATTGGCGCATATGTCACCGAAATTAATGTGACTAGCCCAACGTGTTTTGTAGAAATTACTGAGCAAAGCGGATTTGATGTTCCGAAATTTTGGTTAACAGCGCTTGAAAAGGCATTGGCATAAACATGGTTGGAATCGTTATAGTTGCCCACACCCCAGTAGCAAGCGCGATGCTTGGTTTTGCTGAGCATGCATTTGGTGTGGTGCCAGAGAGGGTAAGGGCTGTTGATATTCCGCCCTACGAAGATACAAAAGCCAGCTTCGACCGATTGTTGAAAGCGGCCTATGGAGTTAACACAGGACAGGGCGTTTTAATACTGACTGATGTCATGGGCGCGACCCCAGCTAATGTGGCATCTAAGCTTGAAGCTTTGGGACCATTATCCGGTTTAAATGCACCCGTGATTGTCTTGGCTGGATTAAATCTACCGATGCTGATGCGCTGCATCTCTCATCGTGGTGAGGACTTGGAAGAGCTGGCTAAAAAGGCGCTTCTAGGTGGTCAAAATGGAATTCTGCGCTTAGGCACTAAAACACCACAAGCCACTACGGAGAAATAGGACTCACTATGCCTGTTGCTGAAATTGAAATCATTAACAAGCTGGGATTGCATGCTCGTGCATCTGCGAAGTTATCTCAGCTTGCTGCCGAATTTCCTTGTGAAATCTTTTTATCCCGCAATGGACGCCAAATTAATGCCAAGAGCATTATGGGCGTCATGATGCTGGCTGCTGGTATTGGCAGTACGGTCACAATTGAAACTATTGGCGAGAAAGAGGATGAAGCAATGCAGGCTTTAACTGCATTGATTAATGATCGATTTGGTGAGGGCGAATAAGGATGACTTTTGCTTTGCACGGAATTGCAGTATCTAAAGGCATTGCCATTGGCAAAGCCGTACTGATTTCACGTGCAGCATTAGAAGTTAGTCATTACCTCATTGAAGCTGGCAAAGAGGAGGCTGAGGCCAAAAAGTTATTGGATGCTTTTGAGCAAGTGCGCCTAGAGCTTGCACAGTTACGTCAAGGTTTGCCAAAGGATGCACCACAAGAAATGGCTGCGTTCTTGGACGTGCATGGCATGATTCTTGCAGATCCAGCCTTAGCTGAAAAGCCGCTGAAGCTGATTCGTACGCAACGCTTGAATGCTGCTTGGGCCTTGACTACCGAGCTCAATGATCTTCTGGAGCAATTTGCAGAGATTGAAGATGCATATTTAAAAGAGCGAGCCAACGATATTCGCCAAGTGGCAGAGCGGGTGCTTAAAGCCCTGAATGCTCAGCAAAAAGATGCTTTAGGTGATTCTGATTTATTGTCACCAAGTGATGTTGGGGTAGATGCCATTATCGTGGCGCACGATATTGCACCACATGACATGTTGCGCTTCAAAGAGCATGCCTTTACTGGATTTGTGACAGACTTAGGTGGCAAGACTTCGCACACAGCAATTGTTGCCCGCAGTATGGAAATTCCTGCGGTAGTCGGTGTGCGCCATGCCAGCGAGATGATTCGTCATGGCGATTGGTTAGTGATTGATGGTGAGCATGGTGTCGTCGTCGTTGCGCCTGATGAGCAGTTGCTATCTGAATACCGTCTTTTACAAGAGAAGGCCATTCAAGAGACCCGTAAGTTACAAGAACTAAAGCACTCACGCACCACTACGGTTGATCATGTTGCAATTGAATTGTTGGCCAATATTGAATTACCAGAAGACGCTACTCAAGCGGTAGATTTGGGCGCCATTGGTGTGGGTCTATTTCGGTCAGAGTTTTTATTCATGGATCGCAAGCAAGCGCTTCCAGATGAAGAGCAGCAATATCAAGAATATCGTCGTGTAGTGGATCTGATGCATGGTTTACCAGTCAACATTCGCACGATTGACGTAGGTGCAGATAAAGCGCTGGGTTCGGGTTCTGATCTATCTGAGACCGGTACCTCACCTCTTGGTTTGCGCGCTATTCGCTGGTCTTTGACTGAGCCGGAGATCTTTTTAACGCAGTTGCGAGCAATCTTGAGGGCTTCAGCGCATGGACAGGCACGGATCATGATTCCCATGCTAGCCCATGTCAAAGAGATTGATGAGACCTTACGGTTGATTGAAAAAGCCAAGCAACAGTTGCATCAACGTGGTCAGGCATTTAATCCCAACATTCAAGTGGGCGCCATGATTGAGATTCCTGCGGCTGCTTTGGTATTACCTTTATTTATTAATCGCTTTGATTTCTTATCGATTGGTACTAATGATTTAATTCAGTACACCCTGGCTATTGACCGAGCAGATCATGCGGTTGCGCATCTCTACGACCCTTATCACCCAGCTATTCTGAATTTGTTATTCAACATCATTGATCAAGCTAAGCGGGCCAACATCCCGGTAGCAGTGTGCGGAGAGATGGCGGGTGATCCTTCAATGACTAAGCTATTGCTAGGCTTGGGTTTGACCGACTTCTCTATGCACTTTAGCCAACTACTATTGGTCAAGCGTGAAATCTTGAGAGCTGATGTTGGTTTACTTAAGTCCCGAATTGGTGCAGTGCTCAAAGCGATTGAACCTGAAGAGCAGGCTGAGGCACTAGAAAAATTGCTCTCTTAAATTATTCCGAATTTGTGAGGCTGCAGGGCTTAGTGCATTTGACCGCAAACTAAGCACTCAGGATTTCCCGAGATGCGAATCTCGTCAATTTGAGTGTTCAGCGCATTCCACAGCAGCATTCTTCCCACTAAAGGCTGACCAAAGCCAATCAATACCTGTAGTGCTTGCGCTGCCTGCATGGCGCCAATAATGCCCACCAAAGGGGAGAAGATTCCCATACTGGCACAGCTCACTTCCTCAGGCTGATCGGCTGGGGAGAAGAGGCAGGCATAGCAGGGTGATGCGTCATTACGAAAATCAAAGACGCTTAATTGACCATCAAATTTAAGGGCAGATCCAGAGACGAGTGGCACTTGATGTGTGAAGCAGCTCGCATTGATCAGCTGACGGGTAGCAAAGTTATCCGTGCAATCTAAAACAAGATCCACTGTTGGCAATACTTCTTTTAATAAATTCTCTGATGCTTTCTCTGAGATTGCATTAATTATGAGTGTGGGATTGATGCTCTGTAAAAAATGTTTACCCGAATCCACCTTGTATTGACCAATCGATTTTTGGGTATGCATGATTTGGCGTTGCAAATTGGTGAGCTCAACTTTGTCATGATCGACTAGTGTTATTTGCCCCACTCCAGCCGCAGCTAAATAAGGCGCAGCAGCACTACCTAAGCCACCGGCACCAATAATGAGGATGTGCGAGCCAAGCAGTTTTTCTTGGCCAGCAACATCAATTTCATCTAGCAGTAAATGCCGCGAGTAGCGAAGTAGCTGCTCATCATTCATATCTATGCCTAATAGCTAGAACTTACTCTAGCTTGGAGGCAGAGCGTTTCACAGGCTCGCCATTAATAAATGCAACTGCCTGAGAAAGCATGAAGTCGTCCGCGCTGCCAAGTTCGACAGGCTTTTTGGCCTTATCTTTTTCTTTCTCTTCAGGAGTCTTCTTGGCATTTTTTTCTTCGATGCGCTGTAACTCCTCTAGGCGGCGTTTCTCGCGATCAGCAACAAGCTTTTCTTCTGAAGATTGCTTATTACGCAAATGCTTCTCACTGTCGATCTCGCGAGTGATTAATACATCATCAGGATCGCCATCTTTATTTTGATCTACTGCGATATCCGGCTTGATGCCGTAGGCCTGAATCGATTTACCACTTGGCGTGTAGTAATAAGCCGTAGTGATCTTGAGTGCGGAATCATTAGTAAGGGGGCGGACTGTTTGCACGGAGCCTTTGCCAAAAGTAGTCTTGCCAATAATCGTTGCACGTTTGTAATCCTGCAAAGCGCCAGCCACAATTTCAGAGGCTGATGCGGAATAGGCGTTTACCAAAACTACCATTGGTAATTTTTTATACATCGCCGGTACGCTGGATAAAGGATCACCAGGCTCGCTCAGGCGATACATTGCCGGCGTTGCATTGAATACTTGCTTTGAGTCAGCTGTCTGACCTTTGGTAGAAACAATCACAGCATCTGCTGGCAAGAAGGCAGCAGCAACACCGACTGCGCCTTGCAACAAGCCACCACCATTGTTTCTGAGGTCAAGAATGATGCCCTTCATTTTCGGATCTTGGTTCGCAAGCTCAGCTAATTTTTTAGCGAGATCAGGAACAGTGCGTTCTTGAAAGCTCGTTACTCTGACCCAGGCAATGTTGTTGTCTAAAATTTTGGCTTTGACTGACTGCACTTTAATTTCAGCGCGGGTAATAGTTACTGGAAAGCTGCGCTCTTCACTTTTACGGAAGACAGTCAGAGTAATTTTTGTACCCGGTGTACCGCGCATGGTGCGTACCGCTTTATCCAGCGACATGCCTCGAACAGGTTTGTCATCTAAGCGAGTAATGAGATCGCCGGCTTGCAAGCCGGCACGTGCTGCAGGGCTATCTTCAATTGGGTTAAGTACCTTCACCACGCCGTCTTCTGAAGTAATTTCAATACCAAGACCAGCAAACTTACCGCTAGTTTGCTCTTGCATTTCAGAAAAATCTTTTTTATCAAGATAGGTAGAGTGCGGGTCAAGACTGCTCACCATGCCTTTGACGGCATCGGTCAGTAACTGTTTATCTTCAATCGGCTCAACATACTCACGTTTGATTTGAGCAAAGACATTGGATAGAGTGCGTAGTTCGTCTAGAGGTAGCGTCGTGTTCTGCTGGGCAGTAGCGGACAATTGAATGGTGGCTGCAACCCCGGCGATGAGGCCAACAGAAACTAGGGCAAAGTTCTTGAAAAATACGCGCATGTTTCTGTTTTACCTTAATCCAAATAAAAATGCTGAATGGGTTTGAGGTTGTCATCGAGCTCATAAACAAGCGGGATGCCATTAGGAACGTTGATTTCCATAATGTCTTCGTCAGAAACCTGGTCAAGATACTTAATTAAAGAGCGAATACTATTGCCGTGTGCAACTAGTAATACGCGCTTACCTGCCTTCAGGGCGGGGGCGATAGATTCGTTCCAAAGGGGTAATACACGCTCAACGTTATCTTTTAGGCACTCGCCTAAGGGAATGTCAGAGGCGCTCAGTTTTTCGTAACGGCGATCATTTTGCGGATTACGCTCATCACCTTTTTCTAGGAGTGGCGGGCGAACATCATAGGAACGGCGCCAAATATGAACCTGAGCATCTCCATACTGTTGGGCAGTTTCAGCTTTATTGAGTCCGGTCAGCGCGCCGTAGTGACGCTCGTTTAGTCTCCAGCTATGAACTACAGGCAACCACATGAGATCCATGGTGTCTTGGACATGCCATAGAGTGCGGATAGCTCTTCTGAGGACTGAGGTGTAGGCTACATCAAACTCATAGCCTGCTTTGCGCAGGTTTTCACCTGCGGCAAGTGCTTGTTCAGTGCCTTTTGGGGTTAAGTCAACGTCCGCCCAGCCAGTGAAGCGGTTTTCAAGGTTCCAGGCAGATTCGCCATGACGAATAAGGACAAGTTGTTTCATAGAGCCATTCTATAATCCGGTGATGAACTTTCTCACGCAAATTGATAATTTAGCGCTTATCGCCCTCCTGCTAGTTTCGGGCGCAGCGCTCTTCCTTCCCACATTATCTACGCTTATTAGCGGAAAAGGCTTATCGCCTACGGAAGCAACTATTTGGATGAATCGCCGCAAAGCGGCCGTTTTGGACTTACGCCCAGAATCTGACTTCAGGGCTGGTCATTTGCCTGGAGCAAAACATATTTTGGCCGAGCAAATTCCATCTGGAATTGATAAGCTTAAGCTGGACCGTAAAAACCCCATCGTTTTGGTGTGCGAATCCGGTGTCAGCGCCCGCAAAATCGTTCCTGAATTGAAGAAGCTAGGATTTATGGAGGTTGCGGTCTTAGATGGCGGCGTTCAAGGTTGGCAGGCTGCAGCTCTGCCATTAGTTAAATAATTCAGCGGGTCTCAGTTATGCCACCAGTCACAATGTACAGCACCCAAGTTTGCCCCTACTGCGTTATGGCGGAGAAGCTATTGCAGAAGAAAGGCGTTGCAAATCTAGAGAAGATCTTGATTGATCGCGATCCTGCGCAGCGCGAGATCATGATGACTCGTACGGGCCGTCGCACAGTGCCGCAAATTTATATTGGTGAAACCCATGTTGGTGGTTATGACGATCTAGTAGCCTTAGATCGTGCCGGTCAACTTGATCCACTATTGGCTTAAAAAATTACTCAGAAAGTTTTCCATGACTGAACAAACTACCTCCACTCCAGATGCAGCTGATAACTCAAAAGAGCCTGGTTTCCGTATTCAGCGGATCTACCTCAAGGATTTATCTTTAGAACAGCCACATGCCCCACAGATTTTATTGGTTTCAGCTGAGCCTCAAGTAGAGGTTGAGGTAGATGTTGCTGTTACTCGTTTGGGTGATGAGATTTTTGAAGTTGCTTTAATTGCGACAGTAACTGCCAAAGTTGATAGCAAGGCACTGTTTTTGGTTGAGGCGAAGCAAGCAGGTATTTTTGAATTTAGCAATATCCCTCCGGAGCAAATTGATCCGATGTTAGGTATTGCTTGCCCAACGATTTTGTATCCTTACTTGCGCTCCAATATTGCTGACACCATTAGCCGCGCAGGTTTCCAGCCTATCCATTTAAATGAGATTAATTTCCACGGCATGTATGAACACCGCCTGATGCAGGCTGCCCAAGCAGCTGCAACGGAAGGTGAATCTGCCGATGAAAGCAAAATCATTCTTCCTCACTAAGTTGATTTAATTAAAGCCCACAGATCATGAAAGTGACGCTGCTTGGAGCTGGTTCATGGGGCACTGCTATGGCAGCGCAAGCAGCGCGCCATCTTCAGTCAGGCGACGTGTGTTTGTGGTCAAGAAGCGCTAAGCAGTTAGAAGGTATTCAAAAGTCGGGCGAGAACGTGGATTATTTGCCTGGCGTCATCTTGCCTAAAGGCTTGCAATTAGAAGTGAATTTTGACAGTGCCATTGAACGCCTTTCTGAGAATGATCTTTTGGTGATTGCAACTCCAATGTCAGGTTTGTCAGAAACAGTAGCTCAGGTACTGCGCCTCACAAAGCACCCGCTGAATATCGTTTGGTTGTGCAAGGGCTTAGAGCCCAGCACTACTTTGTTACCACACCAAGTAGTAGCGCGCGAAGATCAGTTACATAGTCATGGCCTTCAGCATTCTTACGGTGCTTTATCTGGACCTAGTTTTGCGCAAGAAGTTGGCAATGGCATGCCCTGCGCATTAACGATTGCTAGTAAATCAAATACCTTATGTGACATTGTTCAGGGCGCTTTTCATCACGGCAATATGCGTATCTATGCCAGTGACGATTTGGTTGGAGTTGAGCTGGGTGGTGCGATTAAAAACGTCCTGGCAATTGCTGCTGGTATTGGTGATGGCCTAGACCTTGGTTTAAATGCTCGTGCTGCAGTATTAACTCGTGGCCTCGCAGAAATGATGCGCTTAGTAAAGGCTGCTGGCGGCCGGCCAGAGACTTGTATGGGGCTGACTGGCGTAGGAGATTTGATATTGACTGCCACTGGCGATCTCTCGCGTAATCGTCGTGTTGGTTTGGCGCTTGCGGAAGGAAAGCCTTTACCTGAAATCTTGGGTAGCTTAGGACATGTGGCTGAAGGCGTCTTGTGCGCCTCCGCGGTTGGCAATTTAGCGACACGTCTGGGTGTCGAGATGCCAATTACTGCCATGATGGGCGAAGTCTTGTCTGGAAAACTGTCACCGCATGAGGCGGTAAAAAAGCTGATGGGTCGCGACCCCAAGGTTGAAGTTTAAGCTTCTTAACTTCCGCCAAGTAATCCGTTTTGGCGCCAAGCTTCATAAACCACAATTGCTACCGTGTTCGAGAGATTCAGGCTACGGCTACTATCTTGCATCGCTAAGCGCATTTGATTGGGCGCTGGGATCGAATTTCTCACTTCTTCAGTAATGCCTTTGGTTTCTGAGCCAAAAACAAAATAATCTTCGGGCGAATATTTGCCATCATGAAACTTGCCAGACCCCTTAGTGGTCAAGGCAAAAATATGTTCTGGCTTAGGCTGTTCATCAGCAAGAAACTGCGACCAGTTTTTATGAACTTTTACTTTGGCAAACTCGTGATAGTCCAGCCCTGCTCTACGAAGTTTGGCATCTTCCATGGGGAAGCCAAGCGGCTCGATGAGATGGAGTTTTGCACCTGTGTTTGCACACAGGCGAATGATGTTGCCTGTATTGGGCGGAATTTCTGGTTCGAATAAAACAATGTTAAACATGCTCAGATCTTTACGATGGACGAAGTGTTCTTAGTAGAACCCAATTAATAACACGAGATACGCCATTGTCCTTCAATACGCGAGCGATTTCATTCAAGGTTGCCCCGCTTGTCATGACATCATCAAATACGATTACTGAGGTCGACGCCAGTTGGCCTTGATATCGAGGGTTGATGAAGAACATATCTTGAATAGCGAGTTGACGATTGGCACGATTTTCAGAAGCCTGATGTCGGTTGTGATGATGGCGCTTCAGAATGTGCGGGTTTTTATGAATGCGTTTGTCACAATGAATTCGCCTGGCTAATTCCCAACTTTGATTAAAACCACGTAAACACAATTTTTCCGGACTGAGTGGTACCGGAAGTAAAAAGTCTGCTTGTAAAGAATGGAGGTCTTTGGGCATGAGATGATTCCATGCTGATGCCAGTCCGTGAGCGTAAGCAAGTCGTCGTTGATATTTCAATTGATGCAAAGCGGATTGCAGTCTGCCATCGTAGCGATCAAGGCAAAAGGTCTGATCAAAGTAGGGTGCATTGAAGGCACACTCTTGACAACGTTTATCTTTGAGTTCGCTTACTTGAAGAGTGAGCCCGCACTGCTGACAACATTCGTAATTCAATAGTTGCTCTAAGGCAAGTCGAGAAGAGCAGTCAACGCAGACCGTACGTTGCCCAAACACGCCGCAAACAATGCAAGCACTTGGCAATAAGCGAGAAGAAATAACTTCGAAAATATTCTCTATTGTTCGCATGGGTCGCTGAGTATACTGAGCGAATGACCCAATCAATTAGATGGCTTCAGGATGAAATTGCAGCTCGCATGTTGCAAAAATTAGACATCGTTAAGCTAGAAGTAAAGGACGTCTTGTTACTTCCAGATTTCCCTGGAGCGCATGCTCCTTTTCTGACGAAACGTTTTCCAGGCCTTCGCTTTCATAGTGCACCGGAATCTCAAATAACGGGTTTTGATTTATTGAAATTACGGACGGCTCGATTGTGGAATTCAAGAATGAAATCGGCATCTGTGATTTCACTTAATGACTACAAAAAAACAGGCCGCATCAACCTCCCTAGTAATTCTGTCGATTTAGTAGTGAGCGTTCTTTTCATTCAAGACTTATCTGATCCCGAGCATTTTTTGCAAGAGTGCTGGCGGGTACTGAAGGAGGGTGGATTGCTGACTTTCAGTTATCTAGGTCCGGATACCGCTAAAGAACTTCGATCCGAGATGTTGACTCAGCAATTACCGCTCAAGAGCTTGGCTAGCCCTTGGGATATGCACGATATGGGGGATGCTTTGCTGGGTGAGCGCTTCTCAGACCCAGTCATGGATATGGAGTTCTTGGGACTGGACTATGACAGTGATGACATCCTGCTCTCAGATGCCAAGGCACTCCATTTGCTTGATCCTATTGATCAAAATAGCCCCTTAACTACTTTATTACCCAAAAAACTGACCTTAGAAGTGATTTATGGGCATGCCTGGGCTTTGGGTAAGCACCTTGCTAAATCACAAGATCATGTCGCTTATATTGATCTAAACCAAATCGGACGCAAGACTAGGAGTGATTCTGCTTAAGTGTGAGTATTCACTATCTTTTAAACCATTGCCAAGATTGAGGCTAGCCCAGTTCAGCTGGTTTGTTGTTGAGTCTAAATAACCCTATAATTAGCGCTAGTTGAATTGCTTGATACCGTTTTTTTGGGCTTTCTGAAGCTGTATTGCTGCAGAAGCTCATGACAATAAACAGAGAATAAGATGAATTTATTTGGAAAAGTCACTAGGGCTTCGCTCTACTTAGTAGCAGCCTTTGGCACTGCAATTGCACAGGCATCAGAAGATATGCCAGGTGGTCCGGCTGTAAACCAGCTGAACTTTACCCCCGCGGCGACCAAAATCATGCAAGAAATCCATTGGTTGCATTGGATGATGTTGATTATTTGCGCACTGATTTTTGTTGGTGTTTTTGGGGTGATGTTCTATTCCATCCTCAAGCACCGTAAATCTTTGGGTGCTAAATCTGCTTCTTTCCACGAAAGCACCACTGTTGAGATTATCTGGACGGTGATTCCATTGTTGATTGTTATCGGTATGGCTTTGCCTGCAACAAAAACAGTTGTAGCGATGAAAGACACAACCAATTCTGATATCACCATTAAGACCACTGGTTATCAGTGGAAGTGGGGTTACGACTACATTAAGGGTGAGGGTGAAGGTATTAGCTTTTTATCCACCTTATCCACACCACGTGAAGCCATTAATAACTTGGAAGCAAAATCAAATACGTATTTGATGGAAGTAGACAACGAAATGGTTGTCCCAGTTGGCAAAAAGATTCGCATGATTACCACTGCAAATGACGTGATTCATGCGTGGGCAGTTCCAGCCTTTGGCGTAAAGCAAGATGCGATTCCTGGTTTTGTCCGCGATACCTGGTTCCGTGCAGATAAGATCGGCACTTTCCGCGGTCAATGTTCGGAGTTATGCGGTGCACAGCACGCTTTTATGCCGATCGTAGTGAGAGTAGTTTCCCAAGAGGATTACACCAAGTGGGTAAACGAGAAGAAAAAAGAAATGGGCGCGGCTTCTGATGATCCAACCAAGGTTTACACCTTGGATGAGCAAAAAGAGCGTGGCGCTAAGGTCTATGCAGCCAACTGCGCAGCTTGCCACCAGCCAAATGGCAAAGGTGCGGGTGCATTCCCAGCACTTGATGGCAGCAAGATGGTTCTTGGACCAAAAGCGGCTCAATACGACATTCTTATCAATGGTAAGGGTGCAATGCCGAAGTGGGCTGGTGTGATTTCTGATGGCGATATTGCTGCTGTTATGACCTACACCCGCAATGCTTGGGGCAATAAAACGGGCGAGATTATTCAAACCCAAGATATTGTTTCTGCGCGCGCTGGCAAGTAATTTATTTATTAATACAGATCAAACTAAACTGGAGTAATCCATGAGCACAGTCTCTACCACCCACGATCACGCACACGATCACGCACACGATGATCACACGCCACATGGCTGGCGTCGTTGGTTGTTCGCAACGAATCACAAAGACATCGGTACGATGTATTTGATCTTCTCATTCATTAGCTTGTTGGCTGGTGGCGTGATGGCTTTGGGTATTCGTTTGGAGCTATTCCAACCGGGCCTGCAATTCTTGCGACCTGAGTTCTTCAATCAGTTAACTACGATGCACGGTTTGGTGATGGTGTTCGGCGCGATCATGCCTGCATTCGTTGGATTTGCGAACTGGATGATCCCCGTTCAAATCGGCGCATCAGATATGGCTTTCGCACGTATGAATAACTTTAGCTTCTGGATTTTGCCAGTAGCTGCTTGCTTGTTATTTGGTTCATTCTTAGCCCCTGGTGGCGCTCCTGCTGGCGGTTGGACTTTATATGCTCCACTGACATCACAGATGGGCCCAGGTTTAGATATGGCCATCTTTGCACTCCATTTGTTGGGTGCCTCTTCAATCATGGGCTCGATTAACATCATCGTGACCATCTTGAATATGCGCGCTCCTGGCTTAACTTTGATGAAGATGCCAATGTTCTGCTGGACATGGTTGATTACTGCTTACTTGTTAATCGCTGTGATGCCGGTATTGGCAGGCGCGATCACCATGGTTTTGACAGATCGTCACTTCGGCACTTCTTTCTTCTCTGCAGTTGGTGGTGGTGATCCAATTATGTTCCAGCATATTTTCTGGTTCTTTGGTCACCCTGAGGTTTACATCATGATTCTTCCGGCATTTGGAATCGTGAGCGAAATCATTCCTGCTTTTTCAAGAAAAACTTTGTTTGGCTATAGCTCAATGGTTTATGCAACCGCATCTATTGCGATCTTGTCATTCATCGTTTGGGCTCACCACATGTTTGCAACTGGTATGCCGGTTACTGGCCAACTGTTCTTTATGTACGCCACGATGTTGATTGCAGTTCCAACAGGCGTCAAGATTTTTAACTGGGTTGCAACTATGTGGAAAGGTTCCATGACCTTTGAAACTCCAATGTTGTGGTCAGTTGGATTTATTTTCGTATTCACAATGGGTGGCTTCACTGGATTGATTCTAGCGATGGCACCAATTGATATTGGCTTACAAGATACATACTACGTAGTTGCCCACTTCCACTATGTTTTGGTAGCTGGCTCATTGTTTGCCATGTTTGCTGGTTTCTATTACTGGTGTCCAAAGTGGACTGGCTACATGGCTAATGAAACTCGCGGCAAGATCCATTTCTGGACTTCCATGATTTTCTTTAACATCACCTTCTTCCCAATGCACTTCTTGGGCTTAGCAGGTATGCCACGTCGTTACGCTGACTACCCAACTCAGTTCGCTGATTTCAACACGATTGCCTCTATTGGCGCGCTTGGTTTTGGTTTGTCTCAGGTTTACTTCTTGCTTTTCGTTGTTTTGCCAGCTTACAACGGCAAGGGCGAAAAAGCTTCAATGAAGCCATGGGATGGTGCTAAAGGTTTGGAGTGGACAGTGCCATCACCAGCGCCACACCACACATTTGAAACACCTCCAACTGCTGCAGAGTTACATGCTGCAGGAATCTAAACTAGCCGCACACAAATCCCAATCTGCCAGTAACCGCAGATTGGGTTTTATTCTTTTAAGTGTCGTCGTCGTGTTCTTCCTCGGCATCCTGATTAAACGGGGCTTATTGGGTTAAAGCCCGCTGAATAATCATGTCTGCTATTGCCTCCGTTAACCGCCAAATCTTGCTGAAGCTCTTGATCGCTTCAGTGATGATGTTTGGTTTTGGTTATGCACTAGTGCCAATGTATAAAGCTTTGTGCGAAGTGACCGGTATTAACGTCGTCACTAGCAAGAACGATTACGGGATTCGAGCCTATAGCGCCAATAAGGTTGGCAATACTCAAGTGGACTATTCCCGTAAGGTGACTATCGAGTTTGATTCCAATAGCCGCGGACCTTTTACGTTTCGCCCAGTAAAAAACTTTTTAGAAGTTCATCCTGGCGAAATGACCGAGATTGTTTATGAGGTAACAAATAATTTGAGCCGCTCTGTAGACGCTCAAGCTATTCCGAGTTACGCACCTAAAAGTGCCATGGAGTTCTTCACTAAGTTAGATTGTTTTTGTTTTCAGCAGCAAACTTTGGCGCCTCATGAAATGAAGAAGATGCCAGTGGTGTTTGTGATTGATGCGGGACTACCCGCTGATGTGAAAACCATTACCTTGTCGTACACCTTCTTTGAATTGGGGGTTGGTCAGCAGCCAGCAGGCTCAACAACTCCTAAATCGAAAACGGCGTCATGAGTAAGAAAAGTACTTTTATGCAATCGATGATCGCTGTATTGTGGGCCTTCTTGGGCGTGCGTAAAAAATCAGGATTGCAGGAAGATGTAGCTTCATTAAGTTTTGTCCACATTGTTATTGCGGGAGTTGTGGGTGCCTTGATTTTTATGGGCATACTCCTGTTGATAGTTAAAGCAGTTGTATCCCATTGATTATTTTTTGATTGAATAGAGAGAATAAGATGTCATCCAATTCAACCCCTTACTATTTCGTTCCTGGACTATCCAGTCATCCAGCGTCGGCGGCCTTAGGTTTGCTTGCTTTTGGCGCCGGTATGTCTGGTTGGGTAAACCATGCAGCTTGGGGCGGCCCAGTAACTGCAGTCGGTGTGCTCTGGGTGATATTCGTTTTGTACAACTGGTTTGGGGACACTATTGCTGAGTCTAATGCTGGCAAAAATGGTGTGAACGTAGATATTTCTTATCGCTGGTCGATGGCTTGGTTCATCTTTTCAGAGATTATGTTCTTCGGCGCATTCTTTGCGGCTTTGTTCTATGCACGCAACATTGCGATGCCTTGGATGGGTGATGTCGAAAGCAAATTAATTTGGCCTGACTTCCAGGCTGTTTGGCCTAATGATGGCCCAGCTGGCTTGGTAGAGAAATTCACGACCATGGGTCCGTGGCCAATTCCAACCATCAATACCTTATTGCTCCTGAGCTCAGGTGTAACAGTGACTTACGCTCACCATGCAATTCGTGAGAACCATATGAAGCAAGCCATTAATGGCTTGGCGGCTACGGTTCTACTGGGCCTTATCTTCCTAGGTTTCCAGGTTTATGAGTACTATCACGCTTATGCTGACCTGAATTTGAAACTAACTTCAGGTATCTATGGCTCAACATTCTTTATGTTGACCGGCTTCCATGGTTTCCACGTATTCCTTGGCGGCTTGATGTTGGCGATTGTGTTGCGTCGTATGATCCGTGGTGACTTTACTGCTGAAAACCATTTTGCCTTTGAAGGTGCTGCTTGGTACTGGCACTTCGTTGACGTCGTCTGGCTTGGCCTCTACATCGCTGTTTACTGGATGTAAGGAAATAAAAATCGGGGCGTTAAGCCCCGATTTGTTTTGGGTTGCCGTTTTTATTTTGCCTAGTTTGTTCCTACCCGAACACCGGTAGCTTCAATATAGCCAAAGTAGTGGGCAATCAAGATGCCAAGAAACAGAACTATTGAAAGTCCAATACGCAGCATGAGAGACTGAACCATTCTTGAGCTCCCGCCTTTGTCTTTCATCATGAAGTAGAGTGCAGAGCCCAAGCTCCCTACAATCATTAGCAGTGCAACTGGAATAATCCATTTCATCTCAAAATACCCCTGTGAATATGTTTTCTAGCTTAATTACTAGTCGTATAGTCGCTACTTTATCAGCCCTTCTGGTGATTTTAGTGGGCTGTGGTGCTGGTATCTGGCAGTTAAATCGAGCAGACCAAAAGATTCGTTTGGGCCAGTCTTTAGCAGCCAAACTCCAAATGCCCATTCTCAATGCCAACACAGACAGCTTGAGCTTAGAGCAGGCTACAGAACGCCGGATTCTTGCCCGGGGGCGTTTTATGCCAGATGAGGCTATTTGGCTCGATAACCGCCCCAAGCCGATTCCAGAGGGTGCTACTGGCGGATCTGGGCAATCAGGCTTTTATGTGATGATGCCCATGAAATTGGATGGTCAGGAGGCTGTGCTTTGGGTTAATCGTGGTTGGGCACCTCGCAATGGCGAAAATCGCGTTGAGTTACCCTCAGTGAAAACCGTGGGTAACGAGGTGGCTATTGAGGGAGTTGCTTTCCCTCACCCCGGAAGGGTTTATGAGTTGGGCAAAAAGGACGCTACGCAATCAAGTCCTCGGATTGAGCAAAATTTTGATTTGGGTCTTGAAGCTCAGACTCATCAATGGCAGCAACTTCCTTTCATCGTTCGAGAGTCTGGCTCCTCGAAAGAGGATGGTTTACTCAGAAATTGGCCTTCCCCAACGAACGGAGTCGATCGCCATTATGCTTATGCATTCCAGTGGTTTGCTTTAGCATTTACTGGGTTTTTATTTTGGCTCATTAATGGGCTCATGAAATATCGGCGAGAGCTTGCTGCGAATGGAGATAAAGGGTGAGTGATAAAGAGCTATTGATTCCAGCATCACAAACAGATGCATCTGCGATTAATGCACAAACTCGACGTGGCCGTATTCAGATGCTGCTGTTGTTGCTTGCCTGCGCCGCACCAGTGATCGCCTCCTACTTGGCGTATTACGTTTTTAAGCCGGAGGGTGGAAAAACGAACTTCGGGACCCTGGTTCAACCTGTTCAAGAAGTAAACCCCGCATGGTTTGATATTCCTTTTAATGGAAAGTGGACCTTGCTAGTGGCGAGGCCGGCTGGTGAATGCACTATTAAAAACGAATCTTGTCTTGAGGCCTTATTTCTGATGCGCCAGTTGCGCATCGCAGTTGGTCGCGAAAGTAGTCGTGTTCAATTAGTTTGGGTGAATACAGACGGAAAGCCAATTGATCCAGAGGTATTGCTGGCCTACGATCAAAAAACGGCAGGATTTCAGATCCTCAGTTTGCCAACAGACCCTCAGCTGAAGGCTGAATTTGATGCTTGGCTTAATCGCGATGGCGCAGGTCAGAAGATTCAGTTGATTGACCCAAGCCCAGCCAAGATGATGTTCTTTCCAGTGACAAACTCTCCGAAAGAGTTTGGCAGCATCAAAAAGGATCTCGAGAAACTGTTGCGCCTCAATCGCAAGGGCGAAAAATTGCAATGAGTAGTTTGTTATTGCTCGCTGAGTTAGCTGCAATTGCAATTATTTTTGCGGGACTACCTTTGGTTTATCTCTGGACTAGACCGACTTATAACTTTTTCCAAAAGCTCAATTGGGTTTTAGTCTTTATGACCTTCGACTTGATTGTGTTTGGTGCCTTTACCCGCCTTACGGACTCTGGTCTCGGTTGCCCAGATTGGCCAGGTTGCTATGGCACATCAAATCCATGGCATGCAATCGGTGAGATACAGCAAGCTGAAGCGAATATGCCTACTGGCCCCGTCACAGTCATGAAGGCTTGGATAGAAATGATTCATCGCTATTTAGCAATGACAGTCGGAGCCTTGATTTTGATTCAGGTGGCAGTAGCCTGGAGCAAGTTGCGCAGCTTGGAAAAAAATCCTCTACTAGGTAGCCTTGGCTTGTTAGTTTTAGTGTGTATTCAAGGTGCGTTTGGTGCTTGGACAGTCACACTTAAATTGCAACCTATCATCGTGACTATTCATTTGATGCTGGCTTTAGTGTTGCTGGCTTGTTTAACGATTTATGCGCAGCAAGACTGGGAAGAGAAAGCTTCCTCGGCTCTTCGCATTCAGAGTAAGCCGCTTTCTGCAAAGTTGCTCCTACTCGCCTCAGCAACTTTGTGCATTCAAATCTTTTTAGGTGCGTGGGTAAGTACGAATTACGCTGTATTAGCCTGCCCAGATTTTCCGACCTGCATGGGAACGTTTTTTCCAGAGACAGATTGGCATGAGGGCTTCACTTTTTGGCGTGCCCTAGGACTGAATGCTCAAGGTGAATCTATTTCTCCTGTCGCCTTACAAACGATTCACTGGGCACATCGTGTATTTGCTGTAGTTGCCGTAACAGCTCTCGGTCTTTTGGGAGCCAGCGCTCTCCAGTTAAGCAATTCTCAATTATCTGGAATGGGTAGAATTGCCAAACTATTACTCAGCTTATTGATTCTTCAAGCTCTGACAGGCATTTCCAATGTAGTCTTTCAGTGGCCGCTCCTTGCTGCCTTAATGCATACCGCTGGCTCTGCTGCGCTGGTTTTCTGTTTGGTTCGCCTGACTCAATGGTCTGCCTGGAGTGCCCCCATTCATATTAAGATGGTTAAATCATTATGAGCAGCCCCACCTCCTCCGCGCCTGTAGTGATGCCACGTTGGCGTCAATACTGGGTTCTTACCAAGCCACGCGTTACTCAGCTGGCAGTCTTCTGCGCAGTGATCGGGATGTTCTTGGCTACCCCTGGCATGGTTCCCTATCCAGTTCTGATTGGTGGCATTGTCGGTATTTGGTTGTTGGCAGGCGCAGCATTTGCGATGAACTGTTTGATTGAGCAGGCCGTCGATGCCAAAATGAAGCGTACCTCTTGGAGGCCATCTGCAACTGGCGAAGTCACGCCTTTACACATTACTATTTTCTCGATCGTTCTCGGTAGCTTGGGAATGGTCATTTTGTGGAAATTCTGTAATCCATTAACAATGTGGCTCACCGTAGCTACCTTTGTTGGTTACGCCGTGATTTACACCTGGCTACTGAAGCCTGCCACACCACAGAATATTGTGATTGGTGGGCTTTCTGGTGCTATGCCACCCGCCTTAGGTTGGGCTGCCGTCACTAATGGCCTCTCTGCCGAAGCTTGGCTCTTGGTGCTCATTATTTTTGTTTGGACACCGCCACACTTCTGGGCACTTGCTTTGTATCGTCGTGATGATTATGTGCAAAGTGGTTTGCCGATGTTGCCGGTGACTCATGGCGAACGTTTTACGCTACTCAATATTTTGCTTTACACCTTAATCTTGATTGCCGCCACTTTGCTGCCTTACATCTACGGTATGAGCGGGTTAGTGTATTTAATCTCTGCAATTATTCTGGGTCTGATATTCCTAGCTTATGTTGTTGCTCTATTTGTTTCCTATAGTGATGAGCTTGCGAAAAAGACTTTCCGTTTTTCAATTACGTACTTGTCTCTACTGTTTGCAGCGCTATTAATCGATCATTATTTCATTTGAGATGAATATGAATTTATCTACATTCTCCATCCGTCTCGCCCGCATCTTGATGCTGTCTTTCATTGGTGTAGCGTTGCTAGCCTGCAGCCCCAAGCCGAGTTTCAAAAATGTCGACATTACTGGTAGCAAGGCATTTGGCACTGACTTTAGTCTGCTTGATCCCGATGGCAAAGTCAGGACTTTGGCTGACTTTAAAGGTAAAGCAGTGGTGATGTTCTTTGGGTATACGCAGTGTCCAGATGTTTGTCCTACAACTCTCACAGAGATGCAGCAGGTCATGAGCATATTGGGTCCCCAGGCAGATAAGGTACAAGTATTGTTTGTCACCGTCGATCCTGAGCGAGATAGCGCCAGCATCTTAAAGCAGTATGTGCCTGCATTTGATTCACGCTTCTTGGGCTTGCGTCCGGCTGATGAAGCAGCTTTAGAAAAAGTGACCAAGGACTTTAAGATTTATTACCAGAAGGTACCTGGTACAAGCCCGGGTTCATACACCATGGATCACACAGCTGGAAGTTATGCTTTTGATCCAGAGGGACGTTTACGCCTCTATATCAAGCATGCGCAAGGTGCTGATACCTTGGCGCAAGACTTGAGAGAACTACTGAAGTAAAAGTTGCAGAGAGGGCTGCTTAAGCAGCCTCAGCTCGCAAGAGGCCACGCATCTTTTTAAGGGCAGCAGTCTCAATCTGGCGAACACGCTCTGCAGAGATGCCATATTCAGTAGCGAGATCATGCAATGTCTTCGTACCATTGCCATCTGCATCCATTGCCAGCCAGCGGGACTGCACAATGTTGCGACTACGCTCATCCAAGGCCATGAGCGCTTGATCAAGCTGTGGACCATGCAAAGCATCGGTTGCAGCGGCAGCCATCATCTCAGTAGGCTCTTGACTGTTATCAGCTAGCCACTGAATCGGTGCATAAGCTGAATCATCATCAGTGTCATCGCCTTCTAAGGCAACATCACCCCCAGCCAGACGCATTTCCATTTCTTTCACGTCGGAGCCTTTGACATCTAAAGCCTTAGCTAAAGCCTCAACCTCATTTGGTGTTAGAGCAGCTAGAGTAGGTTTGTTGCTACGTAAGTTAAAGAACAACTTACGTTGTGCTTTAGTTGTCGCTACTTTGACTAAGCGCCAGTTCTTGAGGATGTACTCATGAATCTCCGCCTTAATCCAATGGATTGCGTAAGAGACTAAGCGTGCACCTTGGTTGGGGTCGTAGCGTTTTACGGCTTTCATCAAACCAATATTGCCTTCTTGAATGAGGTCGGCGTGTGGAATGCCATAGCCTAAGTATTGACGTGCAACCGACACCACCAAGCGGAGATGTGAGAGAACTAAAGTTTTCGCAGCATCGACATTTTCAGTGCGACGAAATTCCTGCGCGAGGTGCAGTTCTTCTGCAGCGCTCAGCATGGGCACGCGATTTACGTACGAGATATAAGAGTCGAGCGTACCGACCCCAAGGGAAGGCAGCATCGGAAAGGCAAGCGAAGCCGCAGCAGTCTGCGCTGCTGGCAGAGTTTGCCTTGCTTGCAATTGCGGTTTGTATGCTTTCTTTTGAACCATTTTCTTTTTATATATTTTGGTATTAATAAGTTTCTATTTTAGCACTCTTGTCAAGAGAGTGCTAATGGTTTTTTACTTCTGTAAGTAACTGATTTAATTGAATAATTCAGAAGAATATTGGGTGGCAGTGAAGGGGGCCAAATCGTCAATTCCTTCACCTTTGCCTAGGGCTAAAACTGCGGGTTTTGGCCCATCATTCAGGGTGTGGGCGAGGGCGCAGATAACCCCGCCCTTAGCGGTACCATCCAATTTAGTCACGATTAAAGCGGAAAGCCCTAAAGCGGCATGAAAGGCTTTTACCTGGCTTAAACCGTTTTGACCGGTATTGCCATCAAGAACGAGCAAAGTCTGGTGAGGCGCCCCGGGAAGGGCCTTGCCGATGACTCTTTTAACCTTCTTCAACTCTTCCATGAGATGGTCTTGAGTCGCGAGCCTTCCAGCAGTATCAATAATCAGTATGTCGCTCTTACGGGAAATCGCCGCATGAATAGCATCATGCGCGACCGCTGCAGCATCACCACTCTCTTGCATGATGACGTCCACTTGATTGCGACCACCCCATTCCAGGAGTTGATTACGAGCTGCTGCACGGAAAGTATCTCCGGCTGCTAGCAAGACGGATTTGCCTTGCGACTGAAAGAGTTTGCACAGCTTGCCGATAGTGGTGGTCTTGCCTGCACCATTGACGCCGATAACTAGCCACACCTCTGGCATGGTCTTTTGATCATGCACGTACAAAGGATTGGGCTTTGGCTCCAAAGGCTGCAGAAGACTTGCCACCTCTTGAATGAGTAGTTGCTTCAAGTCTTCGGGGCTACTAGCCTTTTCTGATTTGGCAGCCTTACGAAGTTTGCTGATCAGTTGTTCGGTCGTGGGTAGGCCCACATCACTCAGAATGAGCGATTCTTCTAGGGCATCAAACCAGGCTTCATCAGTCTGATTGGATTTGAATAGGGATCCGAGGGTTTTACGTAGGCCGAACATAATCGATACAATTTAATCCTTGCATCTTATCAATTTAATTCTTGGGATAGGTGATCTTACAGATGCGCTCCACTTTATTACGCTTTTCTTTCTATTTCATACTTTGCTGCCCCAGTGCCTGGGCAGCCACAGACGTAGGTCAAGCAAATACACACGAGTTTCAACTCTCTAACGGTCTTAAGTTGATTGTGCGTGAGGACCATCGGGCTCCGACGGTTGCGCATATGGTTTGGTACCGTGCTGGCTCCATGGATGAGGTCAACGGTAAAACTGGGGTTGCCCATGTACTCGAGCACATGATGTTTAAGGGCACTAACAAAGTGAAGTCGGGGGAATTTTCTCGCTTAGTCGCTGCAGTTGGTGGTCGAGAAAATGCTTTTACCTCCCGTGACTACACCGCCTATTTCCAGCAAGTTGAAAAATCCAAGTTAGATGAGGTGATGAAGCTAGAGGCCGATCGAATGTCCAACCTCAACTTTGATGATGCTGAGTTTTTGAAAGAAATTCAGGTGGTGATGGAAGAGCGTCGTCTACGTACTGAAGACAACCCTAGTAGCCTTCTGAATGAATCACTCATGGCTACTGCTTACATGAGCTCGCCTTATCGTCATCCGGTAGTGGGTTGGATGAATGACCTCATGAATATGAAAGCTGTAGATGCACGTGATTGGTATCGCAGCTGGTACAAACCAAACAATGCAACAGTGGTGATTGCAGGTGATGTGGATCCTAAAGCCATTTTGAAAGCAGTAGAAAAATATTATGGGGTTGCCTCTGCAAGAGAGTTGCCAGATCGCAAGCCACAGATTGAGCCTGTGCAAAAAGGTATTAAGCGCGTGCAAGTCAAGGCACCTGCAGATAATGCGCAGCTGGCAATGGCATGGAAGGTTCCCAAGCTACAGCCGGGTAAGCTAGACGATGATGAGCCGTATGCACTAGAACTTCTGGCTGCGGTGCTGGATGGTTATGACAATGCTCGTTTGAACCGCACTCTAGTGAAGCAAGAGCGTGTAGTAAATGATGTGGGTGTTGGTTACGACATGATCTCGAGAGGGCCAGAACTATTTTTAATTAGTACCAGTATGGCTAAAGGCAAAACAGTAGAGCAGGCCGAGAGTAGTATTCGGAAAGCCTTAAAAGAAGTTGGTGATAAAGGAATTCTGGAGTCGGAACTCAAGCGTATTAAGGTACGCATTCTGTCTGATCAAATCTATAAGCGCGATTCAATCTTTGGTCAGGCAATGGAAATTGGTAGCACAGAGATGGCAGGATTCTCATGGCGAGATATTGATGTGATGCTAGAAAAGATGCAGACCATTACCCCTGCGCAAGTCCAGGCTGTTGCAAAAAAATATTTAGTTGATGAAGGTTTGACTGTTGCCGTATTAGATCCGCAGGCTCGCCAGTCGGGCGAGAATAAGCAAGGAGATAATCGTGCTGCTAAATGAATTGATCAAGCAAGCCAGCATGACAATCGCATTGGTGGTTGGAATGATGGCATCTGCTCAGGCAATATTACCCATTGAAAAGTTAGACTCTTTCAAGGGTGCACAAGCCTATTTGGTTCAAACCAAAGCCCTGCCGATGATTGATATTGAAATCAGCATTGATGCAGGTGATCGCTATGATCCAGCTGTCAAGAGTGGTTTAGCTACTGTGGCTGGACGCCTGATGAACTATGGCGCTAGGTCAGAGAGGGGTTTATTGAGCGAGGCTCAGATTGCTGATGAGATTGCTGACTTAGGTGCAAACCTCGGCGTTTCTGTTGGTGGTGAGCGTGCCATTATGCGGATTCGGACTTTGAGCCGTAAAGATCTACGCGATCGTGCCGTTCAATTAGCATCAGCCATGTTGAGTGCGCCCACCTACGATGCCAAGATCTTGGCGCGTGAGAAGCAAAGAATGACAACCGCATTGCAAGAGGCGCAGACCAAGCCAGAGTCAGTTCTGGATCGTCGTTTTAGAAAATCGGTTTACGGTAACTATCCATTAGCCAATTCTCCAACGGTGCAAAGCATCGCTAATATTGGTGCTACTGACCTGCAGCAGTTTCATAAACAGTTTTATCGTGGCGATCGCATGATCGTCAGCATCGTAGGTGATGTCACTAAGACTGAAGCTGTAGAAATCGTTCAGGGCTTATTGCAAAGAGTACCTCAGTCTGGATCTCCTATAGCTAAGTTGCCAGAGTTTGAGCGCTCACCTGTCGAGCCTTTCAGTCAACGTGAAGTGATCATTCCATTTGATTCTCAGCAAGCGCATATTGCTATGGGCATGACTGCGGTCACCCGAAGTAATCCTGATTACTTTCCATTGCTAGTAGGGAACTATGTCTTGGGTGGTGGTGGCTTTGTATCACGCCTGATGTCAGAAGTTAGGGAAAAACGAGGTCTTGCCTATAGTGTGTCCAGCTACTTTGCCCCTGGAAAAGATGCAGGAATTTTTCAAGCAGGCTTGCAAACTAAGAGTGACCAGGCTGCTTTGGCGCTCGATGTCATGAGCTCGACGATTTCTCAATTTATTGCCAATGGACCGACCCCATCTGAGCTCGATGCCGCCAAAGCGAATTTAGTAAATGGCTACCCCTTGAGAATTGATAACAACCGTAAGTTGCTCGATAACGTGTCATCTATTGCTTGGAATAATTTACCTCTCGATACGATGGAGGTTTGGACGAAGCAAGTGGAAGCAGTTACCCTAGAGCAAGTGAAGGCCGCATTCCAGAGGAATTTGGCTATGGATCGCATGAAGATTGTGGTCTTAGGAGCTAAAAATAAATAAACCAGTAAAGTCCGCTTCATTAGTTAAGCGTTCCGAGCCCCCTCAAAAAATCCGCATTATTGGCGGTATTTGGCGCAGTCGTTTATTGAGTGTGATGGATTTGCCTGGCCTACGCCCAAGTACTGACCGCGTTCGTGAGACTTTGTTTAATTGGCTTGGCCAGGATTTGGTGGGCTTGAATTGCTTAGATTTATTTGCTGGTACTGGTGCCTTAGGTTTTGAGGCGGCATCACGACAGGCGTATTCAGTAACTCTTTTAGAAAAAGACAAGAAAGCGCATGCCAAGCTCTTGGCTAATTTTGCCTTGCTCCAGTCGTCTCCTGTTCCAGGAGTAGTGCAGATTTTGCACAGAGATAGTTTGGAGTTTTTAAAGCAACAGGCCGATCGCTCCAGCAATTTGATCTTTATAGACCCACCCTTTCAGGAGGAGGGCTTATTAAATCAAGCGCTTGTAGAGGCGGCCCGTATCTGCGATGACAGTGCAGGTGGGGGAATTTATGTGGAGTTTCCGGCTCATCGCCCTCGAGAGCAGATTGAGGCCCTAGTACCTGATTGGTATTGTAGGAAGTACCTAGAGGCTGGTCAGGTAAAAGCTTGTCTATTTCGCTCTAGAAGGGACTAAACTCTTGCCTGTAGCTGAAAAAGCCTTAGGAGCGTTATGACTGTAGCTGTTTACCCTGGAACATTTGATCCCTTTACTCGTGGTCACGAGGACTTGGTGCGCCGTGCTTCAAGCATTTTTGGCGAGCTCATTGTTGGTGTTGCTGATAGTCGTAGCAAGCACCCCTTCTTTACTCTAGATGAGCGCATAGAGATTGCTAAAGAAGTTCTAGGCCATTATTCCAATGTCAAGATTGTTGGTTTCACGGGCTTATTAAAAGACTTTGCCCGCGAACATAATGCACGAGTCATTGTGCGTGGTTTACGCGCAGTCTCTGATTTTGAATACGAGTTTCAGATGGCTGGTATGAACCGCTATTTATTACCTGATGTTGAGACACTATTTCTGACGCCTTCAGACCAGTACCAATTTATTTCTGGAACCTTTGTTCGCGAGATCGCTTCGATGGGTGGGGATGTGAGTAAGTTTGTATTCCCGTCTGTAGAAAAATGGCTGGTTAATAAGATTGCTGCTACTAAGCAAAGCAAAGCGTAGGGCTGGCAGGAAAACAGGATGGCCTTAATGATTACGGACGAATGCATCAATTGCGATGTGTGTGAGCCAGAATGTCCGAACGATGCAATCTACATGGGTCTAGAGATCTATGAGATTGATCCCAATAAGTGCACTGAATGTGTAGGTCATTACGATGCCCCACAATGTCAGCAGGTATGTCCTGTTGACTGCATTCCACTGAACCCTGCGTTTCCAGAAAATCAGACGCAGTTAATGGTGAAGTATCAAACCCTAACTGCTGCCAAAAAAGCACTAGCTAATAAGTAGAGCCTGCGGATAGGTGGTCGATATCGGCCCTAGTTCGTTTTTGAATGAAGTTCCAGCATGGCTGCCTGAGTATCGCCTTTCATAAACAAACCCAGAATCTGTAAGCCGTTTTCGATGCTGGCATCAATCTGTTTTTGTTCGGCCTGCAAAGGTCTTCTCAGTACATAGTCTGCAACATCCATCACTCGTGCACCTTCTGCCGCGAGATCGCGTGGATGACCAATGCCTAAGCGCAGGCGCCAATAGTCAGGTGTTGCTAGGTGAGCTTGAATATCTTTTAAACCGTTATGTCCACCGGTGCCACCACCGAGTTTGATACGAGCAGTACCGGGCTTGAGATCGAGTTCATCCTGCACTACCAGAACATCTTTGGGTGTAATTTTGTGGAAGCGGCATAGCGCCCCCACAGCCTGACCGCTCAGATTCATATAAGTGCTGGGCTTAAGCAAGAAGAGATCTTCGCCTTCCCATTTAGCTTTTGCAACTTTCCCATGAAATCGCTTTTCAGTTTCAAAGCGTGTGTTCAATTGTTTGGCAAGGGCGTCAACAAACCAGAAGCCAGCATTATGCCGATCTTCTAGGTGTTCTTCGCCTGGGTTGCCAAGGCCAACAATTAATTTAGTCATGATGAGTGCTTAAGGATAAAAGTATTTCTGCAAAAAAGAAAACCCGCTTGTAAGCGGGCTTCCTCTGTCGCAAAGATAAGGCTTAAATAATTAAGCTTTGTCCTTTGGTGCTTCAGCAGCAGGAGCCGCAGCAGCTGCAGGAGCAGGCTCAGTATCGGCAGATTTCACTGCTGGGATACGTGCATTAGCTAATACTGGGTTTTCTTGCTCAATATGCAATACCAAGCTCACGCCTTTTGGTAGCGCGATATCTTTAGCGTGGATACCATGACCAACTTCAATCTTGTTCAGGTCCACTTCAATAAACTCTGGCAAGTCTGCTGGCAAGCAAGATACTTCCAATTCAGTTGAGATGTGGCTGATTACAGCGCCTTGCAATTTCACTGCAGCTGAAGTCTCAGCGTTGATGAAGTGCAACGGAACGCGCATGTGAACTTTTTCAGTCGCAGAAACGCGCTGAAAGTCGATGTGCAGAACCAAAGGCTTGAATGGATGCATCTGGTAATCGCGCAACAACACTTTTTGTGCTTTGCCGCCGATTTCGAGATCAAGGATAGATGAGTGGAATGCTTCCTTACGGAGAGCATGGAACAGTGCGTTGTGATCCAACTCAATTACAGTTGCGGCGTCTTTACCGCCGTAGATGATGCCCGGAGTTTTACCGGAGTTGCGCAGACGGCGGCTCGCACCCGTTCCCTGTACGCTTCTTTCAAAGGCTACTACTTTCATATCGAATTCCTAAATTAAGGTTAATTTCCGTTCGCGACCAAACAGAAAAGCCTTTGATTATATCTTGGGAATCGTGGTTTTTGCCTAGAAAAGGCTCAAAACTGCCAAAAATGGGGATAGAAACGCTATTTTTGGCTTATTCAGCGAACATCGACATCACTGAGTCACCCTTGCTAATGCGGGAAAGGGTCTCGGCCAGGATAGGGGCAACGCTCAATTGACGAATTTTAGCGATTTTCATTGCTTCTGGGGTCAATGGAATGGTATCGGTAACCACTAATTCATCTAATTCAGAGGCGGCAATGCGCGCAATAGCACCGCCAGAAAGCACGGCATGAGTACAGTAGGCAGTAACACCCTTAGCACCACGCTCTTTAAGCGCTTCAGCAGCCTTACAGAGCGTTCCGCCGGTATCGATGATGTCATCCATGATCACGCAATGACGACCCTCTACTTCGCCGATTAAGTGCATTACTTCTGATACGTTTGCCTTGGGGCGGCGTTTATCGATAATCGCTAAATCTGTACCTAATTGCTTAGCCATGGCACGGGCTCGAACTACGCCGCCGATATCAGGCGAAACAATGATGAGATCTTTTTTAGTCTTCTGAGCTTCTAAATCAGCCAAGAGCACCGGTGAGGCATAAATGTTATCCACAGGGATATCAAAGAAGCCTTGAATTTGGTCGGCATGGAGATCCATGGTCAGGACGCGCTCAACGCCAGCAACCGACTGGAGCATGTTTGCAACGATTCTGGCGGAGATAGCAACCCGTGCTGAGCGTGGGCGACGATCTTGTCTAGCGTAACCGAAGTAAGGGATCACTGCGGTTATGCGGCTTGCTGATGCTCGCTTTAGGGCATCAATCATGATCATGAGCTCCATCAAACTATCGTTCGTTGGAGCACAAGTGGATTGAATTACGACCACGTTCTTGCCGCGAACGTTTTCTTGAATTTCTACCTGAATTTCACCATCGGAGAACCGACCAACAAATGCTTTTCCCATCGGGAGATTGAGCTCTTTGGCTACCGCATGGGCCAAAACTGGATTTGCATTGCCTGTGAAAAGAGTCAGTAAATCAGCGTTCATTGGGGCGGACATAGGTGATTTTGGAATTTTGGTAGGGGTCGAATGGATGTCTTTTGGTCGTGTCTACAGTAGTTGGCAGGGGAAGAAGGATTCGAACCTTCGCATGCTGGAATCAAAATCCAGTGCCTTAACCAGCTTGGCGATTCCCCTACAGGTCAATCTGAAGAAATCAAATTGTAAGCGGGATTTTTATTTAGCCCTCGAACAATTCGACCTATCCATCCTTTTGGAAGATTTTGCAGAAGATTTTCCAGATTTGCGGTGTCCGTCTTAGGGTCTAAGGCGGCAAATACGCTACTTCCAGAGCCGGACATGCAAGGCGCCGAATTTGGCACTGCCTTGTAAATCCAATCTAATGCTAGCTTCACTTCAGGACATTTCTGCGCCGCTACAGCCTGACAATCATTTGACTGAAATGACCTTGGCGATGCAAGAAAGCCATCTATTGTAATCGGAGCGTGATCTCGGGTCAATTGAGGGTCTTGAAAAATCTGAGAAGTAGCAATTCCCTGGTTGGGAAAGATCACTACAAAGTCTTGGGTTTCCAAGGAAATTGCTTGTAATTTCTCCCCAACCCCCTCAACGAAGGCGTTTTGGCCAAAGATGAAAAATGGCACATCAGCCCCGAGTTTTAGGCCAAGTTGGCAAAGCGTAGCGATATCGAGATGGAGATCCCAAAGTGTATTCAGGCCAATTAAGGTGGATGCCGCATCTGAAGAGCCCCCACCCAAACCGGCGCCCATGGGGATATTTTTCTCAAGGCCGATTTCAACCCCCTGATCAATTTTGCAGTGCTCTTTGAGGAGTTGGGCTGCGCGAACAACTAAGTCTTGCTCAGGAGGGACTCCAGGAATGGGATTGATGCGACGAATTACATTTTCTGGAATACGTTTTAATGTGAGGACATCACACCAATCAATCAACTGAAAAACGGATTGGAGTAGGTGATAGCCATCTTCTCGGCGTCCAACAATGTGCAAAAAGAGATTGAGTTTTGCGGGACAACGTAGTTCTAACGCATTACTCATCATTCGCACTTCACTCATTCGGAGTGTCAAAAACTAAGCGGATATCAATTGATCCGATATTGGAGCTACGATTCATCGTGAGTTTTTCTAAGTACCGAGCATCTTTCCAGTTGTAATTTAACGTCCAACCATCTTGCGTGATTTTGCTCACTTGCCCTTTTGCATTTCTTTCAACGCTGGCATTGCTACCAGGACGAGTCTGTCCACGTAACCAGTCTGATAAACCACGAGCAGGGAGCGGCAGTCCTAATGTATCTTGAATGAGAGTATCGGCATCAATTGCGGTGGTGAGTTGACCATCACGCTCCAGAATTGCTTCACCAGGTTTAATCGTAATTTTGGCAATTGATCCACCCATTGGATTACGTATTTCCAATACATCAGTCAGTGCATCTTGAGTCAAAGTAAATCCACCTGATCCACCTTGATTTTTACCTTCGGTGAGACCAGTAACCTTCACTGCAAAACGCCCGTCCCATGAGCCTTTGAGGGGCGTATCTGCAACTGACCAGTCCGGCTTCAAGCGCTTCAAGGTTTCTTTGAGTGTGGGATTGTTAGCATCTAACTGCTGCCCCTTACGCCATATATCTTCTGCTTCGACTGGACGATTCATGGCCCATAAGACTTCCCCGATATGCGCAGCAATATCAGCTTCAGGTTTCATATTAAAAGCTTGTTGCAGTTGCTCAAGCGCAAGCGCATTTTTGCCCATACGAAAGTTCACCCAACCAAGGCTGTCCAAAATAAACCCATCTTTAGGTGAGAGTTGATGTGCTTTGCTAATGAGTTTGAATGCCTCCGGCAATTTCTGATTGCGATCAGCCAGCGAGTAACCAAGTGCATTCAGACTATTCGCATCATTTGGATTTTTCCGCAAGATTTCTCGCAGAATTTTTTCCATAACATCGATGTGTCCGGATTTTTCAGCAGACATCGCATAGGTATAGAGCAGCCCAGGATCTTTTGGTTCTGGCTTTAAGGTTGAGACGATTTCATAAAAAGCTCTTAAGGCTTCTGATTCGTCATTTGCTTTAGCTAGTAGCGACTGAATCTGTAGCAAGGTATTTTCACGCTGCGCCGGTGTCTGCTGATTTAAAAGGGAGATGGCTGGTTTGACTGCATCGGACCAGCGTTGATTCAAGATTAAGAGTGTGACGAGCACTTCTTTGGGTTTAGTTTGCTTAGACCCAGCCAAACTATCCCAGGTTTGAGCTGCTTGCAGCGCCAATTCCGGTGCGCCTGCAGTGATAGCAATTTCCATCGCTCTTTGCGCTAAGCGGGGATCGTCGAGTTGGCGGGCGAGCTCCAAGTAGGTTCTATATGCCAGCCCAGCTTCACCGCGTTGTAAGGCGATTTCGGAGGCCAAGACCTCAAAGACAGCTTGACCGCTATCTAGACTGCTATTTTTGGCAATGGCATAGCTGGAGGAAAGACCTAAGCCAAGTCCAGTTGCGAGCAATAAGACCCTTAAAGAAGTCTTGAATGAAAATTTGGTCATGAGCACATTCTAATCCGCGAATCTACAATTCATTTATGCCAGAACTCCCAGAAGTCGAAGTTACCCGATTGGGTATCCAGCCCCATTTAGAGGGTCGTAGGGTGAGTGCAGTCAAAATTATTGATGGTCGCCTACGTTGGCCCGTTCCTAGCAATCTCAATGCCTTACTTTCGGGTCAGAAGGTATTGGGAATACAGCGCCGCGGGAAGTATCTTTTAATGGAGTTCGATACTGGATATCTATTACTCCACTTAGGCATGACAGGAACATTGCGAGTGCTTCCTGGTAGCGATTCCCTGAAGCCGCATGATCGTGTGACATTCGAGTTTGGCAAGCTCAGTTTGCGCTTACATGATCCCCGAAAGTTTGGCGCAGTTTTATGGCATCCAAAATCTAAAGGCCCTATTGAGAGTAATGCGCTCTTGCAAAAACTCGGGGTGGAGCCGTTTTCACTAGAGTTTGAAGGTGAGCTTGGCGCGGATGTCATATATCAATCCTCACGCAAGCGTAGTGTTGCCGTGAAGCAATTTTTACTAGCAGGACAAGCGGTGGTGGGCGTTGGCAATATCTATTGTTCTGAAAGTTTGTTCGAGGCTGGAATCCATCCGGCAAAGGCTGCTGGAAAGCTCACTCGTCCCCAATGTTCTCGGCTAGCTGCCGCTGTGAGATTGATTTTGAAAAAAGCGATTGCTGCAGGTGGCAGTTCTCTCAAAGACTTTGTGAATAGTGAAGGTGACCCAGGACACTTCATGGTGCAGACCAAAGTCTACGATCGTAAAGATCGGCCATGCAAGGTTTGCAAGACACAGATTAAACAAATAGTGCAAGGTCAACGCTCTACTTATTTTTGCCCCCAATGTCAGAAGCGCTGATCAAGCACTTCGCCACCAAGCTGATCGCTTGGCATGGCAAGGACGGGCGCCAAGGTTTGCCATGGCAAAGTATTCGAGATCCTTACGCAGTATGGGTTTCTGAAATCATGCTGCAGCAAACTCAGGTCGCGACTGTTTTGGAGCGCTATCCCCGCTTCATGAGGCGCTTTCCGAACGTGAAGAAGCTGGCTGCTGCACCATTAGATGATGTCTTGGCTGAATGGGCGGGGCTCGGCTATTACACGCGTGCTCGGAATCTTCATGCCTGCGCCAAGCAAGTTATGGAAGAGTTTGGGGGAGTATTTCCACAGGATCCGGTATTACTTGAACAACTCAAGGGCATCGGTAAATCTACAGCAGGTGCTGTAGCTGCATTTGCATTTCATGAGCGCGCACCCATTCTGGATGCAAACGTCAAACGAATTTTGGCAAGACTGTTTGGTATAGATGGCGCCATCCAAGAAAAAGTAGTGAGTGAAGCGTTATGGTCGCTAGCCAAAACACTCCTGCCTAAAAAATCTACGGATATGCCGGTATACACACAGGCTTTGATGGATTTTGGGGCAACGTGGTGCACCTCTCGTAAGCCAGTCTGCTTGAGTGGTGAGAAGAAATGCCCGTTCGAAAAAGAATGTCAGGCTAATCTTAGCGATCAAGTTTTGTTATTACCTCGTAAGCTGGCTAAAGCAAAATCTCCCGAATTTAATTGTGACATGCTGTTACTCCGGCATGCTAATTCTGTTTTGCTACAAAGGCGTCCAGACAAAGCCATCTGGGGAGGATTATGGTCTTTGCCCGAATCTACGTGGAGAGCAAAAGAAAAAATCTCTGAACCTTCAGCCAACAATTCAATGAATTTAACTGCGAAAGAATTATTTCAGCTGGTACTGCCAGATGAACAGATCTCTAGCGCTTTGAAAAGTTGTCAATCTATTGAGCGGGGGGTAGAGATCAAGCATGTCTTTACGCATCGCCGTTTATGGATGCAGATTTGGCATGTGACTTCAAGTGATGCTGTGAAATTCTCAGGCGAGAACTTAAAGTGGGTTCCCTTACGTCAGCTTGGTAAATACGGCCTACCTCAGCCAATTAAGCTGCTTTTACAGGGCTTGAGTCTAGCTCGCGATGGCGAGTCAAGAAATTGATTTGGAGTGCTGCTAACTCTTTCTGGGCTTGGAAGTGTTCAACAAGGCGCGTTACCAAATAAACAGAGCGATGTTGTCCGCCAGTACAGCCAATCGCAACAGTCAGGTAACTGCGTCCGTCTGCAATGTAGTGTGGCAACCACTTTTCGATAAACGCAGTGATATCTTTTTCCATGCTGACTACTTCAGAAATTTTTTCTAAAAATTCTCGGACAGCTTGATCCTTGCCTGATAGGGGGCGTAAAGCTTTGTCATAGTGGGGGTTAGGTAAACAGCGAACATCGAAGACCAGGTCAGCTTCACTTGGCAAACCCTTTTTAAATCCAAAAGATTCAAAAATCACGGTGAGGCCTTGAGGCTTATCTTTTAGAAGGTCTTGTATCCAAGAGCGCAGCGCATGGGATGGCAGATTGCTGGTATCAATGCTATGGGCTTGAGTGCGCAATGGCTCAAGCAGGCTGCGCTCTTTATCAATTGCCTCTATCAAAGTAGTTTCTTGTGTTTCTTGTGTCTTTCCAGAGAGTGGGTGTCGGCGACGTGTTTCTGAAAAACGCTGTATTAGGGTATTGGTATCCGCATTCAGAAAAATAATGCGTACATCATGGTGACGCCGTAAGGCTTCTAAAATAGTAGGTAGTTCTGAAATGGTTTGACCGCGGCGCGCATCAATTGCCACTGCCACTCGATCACTTTTCTCTTTTTCTAGGGTCTCAATCAGATTTGCTAATAAAGCTACTGGTAGATTGTCTACACAGTCATACCCTGCATCCTCAAAGGCTCTCAGCGCAACAGATTTACCTGAGCCGGAAATACCGGTAATCAGATTGATTTGCATATTAAATGAGACGACCTTGTGACTTGGTGGACTCTGCCTCAGCATTCATTTGCAAACGTTGGCGCTCCATAAATTCTTTTAAGGTATCAATTCCACGCAGTTGCAAAATAGTATTGCGAACTGCAGCCTCAACTAGAACCGCTAAGTTGCGTCCTGCAGCCACTTGAATTTTGACGGTTCTAATTGGAATGCCCAGGACATCGATATGTTGCGCTTCCAATGGAAGGCGCTCAAATTCACCATCATTACGACGAACGAGCTGAACGATCAAACGTAATTTCAATTTACGACGCACAGCTGTTTCACCAAAGATGGTGCGGATATCCAGTAAACCCAGCCCACGAACTTCTAAGAGGTTACGCAGAATCACGGGGCAGCGACCTTCGATGTAGTCTGGCCCTAGGCGAGCAAAATCCACGGCGTCATCTGCTACTAAACCATGGCCGCGAGAAATGAGCTCTAAGCCCAATTCACTTTTGCCCAGGCCAGATTCACCCATGATCAGGACACCTAAGCCCAAGATGTCCATGAATACGCCATGTTTGGTGATCTGGGGCGCGCCAATCTTGGTGAGGTACGTACGTAGGTGGTCAATCACCTCGGCTGCCGAGATGGACGTTGTAAAGAGCGGAGTGGAGGATCTTTGGCAGAACAGTTGCAGATCAGCATCAGCTGTTTTCCCATCAGCCACAATCACACAAGGTGGCGTTTTAGAAATCAAGCTGGAGATCTGATCTTGCCTTTGCTTTTGTTCTAACTGAGCATGGTAGTCAACCTCTTGCTCACCAAAAATCTGAATCCGGCTTGGGTGAATGAGGTTTAAATGGCCTACTAAGTCTGAGCTGGCTGCAGCCGCCTTAACAGCTTCTGGAGGAAAGGTGCGATCTGCACCTTCTAGACCCCCAATCCAGGAAAGCTTCAAGTCAGAGACATTGTCATCAAAGATCTGCTGGGCTGTGACTCCCTCAAGGAGTAGGGGTTGAGTTGTCAAGCGGAGCCCCAAGTCTGTAACAACTGGCACACCTTTTCTGGACTGTCTTCCGAGGCAAGCGATTTGCGGGCATCTTGGTCGGAGAGCAGTTGTGCAATCGAGGACAGAATTTCTAGATGTTGCTGAGTCGCTTTTTCAGGGACGAGCAAAAAGATCAAAGTAGAAACAGCCTCACCATCGGGTGCGGCAAATTCAATCGGATCTTTTAATTTGACAAATGCGGCAATCGGGCTCTTGAGGCCTTTTACCCTGCCGTGCGGGATAGCAACGCCAGCACCTAGAGCTGTAGATCCTAAGTCCTCGCGAGCATTTAAGAAGCCAACAATTGCTTCAGCCTCAAGTCCCGCCTGCTTAGCAAATAGTTGTCCTACGGCCGCAAATGCCTCAGCCCGATTTTTAGCGGGGCTATTTAAGGCAATGCGGTCTAAAGCGAAAAGATCGGTCAGGGCATTCATGTCGGTTGATTATAGGTGTCCTGACGCCAAGAATCACTCAAAGTGCTTTTCGTGATGATGGTCTTGGATCTTTTCCTTGTGCTTGACTACTTGACGTTCAAGCTTATCGACCACTGCATCCATTGCATGGTAGAGATCAGCGTGATGTGCTTCAGCAAAAAGTTCTTTGCCCTTGAGGTGAATAGTGATCTCAGCTGCTTGACGAAGATTTTTCTCTTTGGCGTTATCGACAATTAAAAATGCGGAGGCATCTAGGACGTGGTCAAAGTGTTTGCGAATTTTTGCTAACCCAGCCTCAAGGTGGGAACGCATAGCTGGAGTAACTTCAACATGACGGCTATTAATTTTCAGATTCATCAGCAGCTCCTATTCATAGCAAAACAAAATGCATGCGCAAATAATTACTTGGGGTGCGCAGCAGGCCCCTGTAATGTTGTACTTGTTTATACGGAAATGAACTTCATGAACCTCCAGCGTATCAGCGATTTTGCTGAAAACCAAGGGGGCAGATCATGTTTATTTAATAAATATTCGAAAAAATCTGAATATTTACATGCGGAAGTTTTCGCCTAGATAGACTCTTCTCACGGCATCATTCTCAATGATTTGGTCTGGCTTGCCTTCTGCCAGCACGCTGCCTTCGCTGATGATGTAGGCATGATCACAAATACCTAAAGTTTCTCGAACGTTGTGGTCCGTGATGAGAACGCCAATCTGGCGATCCCTTAAGAAACGCACAATCCGCTGGATCTCTCCAACTGCAATCGGGTCAACGCCAGCAAAGGGCTCATCTAGAAGAATGAACTTCGGTTGGGAGGCTAGAGCTCTAGCAATCTCAACACGACGACGTTCGCCACCGGACAGAGAAAGAGCAGGGTTGTCACGCAGGTGACTGATTTGGAGTTCACCCAAGAGCTCATCTAAACGATGAGCTATTTCAGCCTTACTTAATGGTTTGCCGCCCTGCACTTGTAGTTCTAATACAGCCTGAATATTTTCAGCTACATTCAGCTTTCTGAAAACAGAGGCCTCCTGCGGGAGGTAGGACAAGCCCATGCGGGCTCGCTCATGAATAGGTAAATGGGTGATATCCGTGCCATCTAAAAGAATGCTGCCACCATCTAAAGGAACTAGGCCAACAATCATGTAGAAAGAGGTTGTTTTGCCAGCACCATTCGGCCCCAAGAGTCCAACGACTTCACCGCACTGAACCTCGACAGATACATCCCGCACTACGGTACGAGATCCATAACGCTTTTGAAGGTGCTGAGCGCTGAGGGTTGCTGGCTTTTGAGAGCTGCTGGAATCCGTGGTCATTTCTCTAGTGTAGCTTTTCTTCTTGGTGAAAGGATCGATCTAGCTAAAGGTAGGTCCTCTGCTTTAGCATTTGGCGGCGGCGTGACTTGATAGCGCTGTAGTACATCGTCGTAATCGATCTTCCAGCCGCGCAATTGATCCAGGATTTGCATATTGTGCAGACGCTTTAAGTTGGCATCCCCTGTCAATGTCAGGAGCTCAGTCTTGGCGTTGTAGGTAACCGTTTGGCCTCGACCTTGCATAAACTCATTTGCCGGACCTTCACGTCTTTGTCGGAAACTGGCGGTCGACTCTGGATTACCTTGAACATCAACATATTCATAACCCTCAGGATCAACTTTGATGTTGCCTTTATCGCCGGTAATTAGAATGCTACCTTTGGTTAAGAGTACCTGACCGTCGAGCTCGTAGACCTGTTGTACGTCATTCACAGAAACTTTTTCCGCTTCCAAAACAACCGGCTTATCTTGATCTGCTTTTTCAGCATGAGCAGTGCTGATAAAACAAGCCACTATCAATCCATAGTGCATGGCCAGTTTGCGCAAGAAGCTCATGGCTGTACTCCAGGTTGAGCACGCTCGATACGACCTCTTACTTGTCCAGATAACACCATACTTTGTTCAATATTGTTGAATACGCCGCCATCGGTTGAGCGCATTACAGAAACTCCTTGCTCAAGCGTAATGGGTTTATCGGTTTCAATAATATCGTCGTTAATGAGCACCTTGAAGTAGGAAGAGCGTGCCAGCATGCGCGGTCTTGCCGGTTCAGTTGCTGTAGCAGCCTGAGGTGGCCGAAATATTTCGGCGTTGTCCATGAGATCTAAGATCGTTAGATCGCCATCTAAATGGCCTTTATCCGCTTTGACGGTAATCGGTGATTTTTCAGGCGGGAACAAGCGTATGCGAGGTGTTTCTATATCGATAGAAGCGTCATCATCATAGTGAATCACTTTCTTGCCCAGCACTCGGTATTTCGTATTACCAAATTCATTGAGGGCAGATAGAGCGCCATTGGTAATCGTATAGTCGGGTTCGTGTAAGCGTACGCGCTCTATAGCCGATTTTTCCGCTGGAGTATTTTTCTTGACCAGCCAAAACGTAACGAGAGTTAGAGTGCCCATTAAGATCAATGGCATCAGGCGTAACAATGTACGCCAGATACTTAGTTTGATTTTTTGGGCATTTAGTTCCATGGCGAAATGATCTTAAGCGCGCGCCTGAGCTAATAGTTCCTCATAGCGGTTTTGCGCCTTCAATATCAGATCGCAGACTTCTCGTACCGCACCCGTACCACCCGCTTGAGTAGTTACAAAGTGAGCTATTTCTTTCACGGCATTATGGCCTTGTGCAGGGCAGATCTTTAGACCGGCAGACTTCATCATTTGAAAGTCAGGCCAGTCATCACCCATCACAGCGCAATCAGATGACTTGAGACCAAGCGATTGCAGAATTTTTTCTAAGGCCGCTGCTTTATTCTCAACACCCATGTGTACGTGTTTGATGCCGAGTTCATCACAGCGAGCCAAAACCATTTTGGAGCTACGCCCAGTGATGATGGCAGTTGGTATACCAATTTTTTCTAATAGCTTAATCCCTAAACCATCCTGAATATCGAAAGCCTTCAGAGATTCTTTGCCATTCTCGCCAATCAATACTTGACCATTCGTCAGGACACCATCAACGTCGAGTACAAGTAGTTTAACTGTCCCGGCGCGATCCCAGGCCTGTGGATATTGGCTTAGCGGGTTAGTGTTGTGGGCATGAAAGGCGCTAGGCATAGAAATGGGTCAATAAATTGTTAGAAAGTAAGGGGCTTAAATTACTTTGGCAGCAAATAAATCATGGAGATTCAGCGCTCCCAGTAATGCGCCTTTTGGATCAGTTACCACCAAATGATTAATGCGATGTTTTTCCATCATCTCAATAGCTTCTTCTGCTAGTAGTTCAGGGGGAATAGTGCGCGGTGCTGAAGTAATCGCTTTTTCTAAAGTGAGACCATCTAGATTGGTACTCTTCTCTAGAAGGCGACGTAAATCACCATCAGTAAAAATACCAGCAACTTTATTTGAGCTATCTAAGGTCACTACCATGCCCATACGTTTAGCTGTCATTTCTAGTAAAGCATCTTGTAAGGAAGCAGAGATTGCAATCTTAGGAGTCTCATCAAAGCTACGCATGACTTCGCTGACATGCATGAGTTGTTTGCGGCCTAACCGTCCACCTGGGTGTGATCGCTGGAAATCTTCAGCCTGAAAGCCACGAGCATCTAGTAAGGCAACGGCTAAGGCATCACCCATAGCGAGTGCTGCGGTTGTACTGGTGGTTGGCGCTAAGTTCAGTGGGCAAGCTTCTTTTTCAACACTGGTGTCTAAATGGGCATCCGCCAACTTTGCTAAAGAAGAGTTTGGTGCGCCAGTCAATGCAATGAGTTTTGCGCCAGTGCGCTTGACGATTGGCACGATGGTGAGAAGCTCATCAGTCTCGCCAGAATTAGAAAGTGCAACAAAGACATCATCACGAGTCACCATTCCCAGGTCGCCATGGCTGGCTTCCGCAGGATGAACAAAAAAAGCAGGAGAGCCAGTAGAGGCAAAGGTGGCAGCAATCTTACGGGCAATATGCCCGGATTTGCCAATTCCAGAAACGACGATACGGCCTTTGCAGGAGTGCAGTAAATCCACCGCCAATACCAGGGCGTCAGCATTCGCGCCTTCAAGGCGGTCACGCATAGTGTGCAGTGCAGCAGCCTCGATTGTGAGGGTGTCGCGTGCAAGCTTTAGGGTTCGATCACGAGTCTTAGCTATCATGGGGTGAGTATATGCCGTCAGTCCTTCAGTTAACTCTCATCTTGCTGGCCTCCGGAGTGGCCGGGGTAGTTATTTTCCGCTATTTTGGGCTACCCCCTATTTTGGGCTATCTCGCCATTGGCGTCCTAATTGGGCCGCATGCCCTTAGTTTGGCTAATGATTCAGCCACAGTGAAGTATTTGGCTGAATTTGGCGTGGTTTTCTTGATGTTTTCGATTGGCTTGGAATTTAACCTCCACAAGCTTCGGGCTATGCGGACCATCGTATTTGGTTTGGGTGGTAGCCAGGTCATTTTGACTATGCTGCTAGCAGTCCCAGCTAGTCTGCTGATGAACTGGATTTACCCGATCTCCTGGCAGGCAGCCATTGCCTTGGGTGGTGCTCTGGCAATGTCCTCAACGGCCATCGTCACCAAACTCATTGCTGATCGTTCTGAGATCGAAACTGAGCATGGCCGCAACATCATCGGTATTTTGCTGTTCCAGGATTTGGCAGTGGTTTTCCTGTTGATTTTGTTGCCCTCGCTTGGCAAGAATCCCGGTGACCTATTTTTAGCGCTGACTGCTGCCTCTATCAAGATTGCGGTGGCATTAGTACTGATTTTTGTTATTGGCCAAACTTTGATGAGTCGTTGGTTTAGTTTGGTCGCCAAGCTACGCTCCCAAGAACTCTTCATGCTGAACCTCTTGCTCATTGTTTTGGGTATGGCAGGTCTTACTGAGCACTTTGGTTTATCGCTAGCGCTCGGTGCTTTCTTGGCAGGAATGTTGATTGCAGAGACGCCTTATCGTCATCAAGTAGAAGAGGACGTCAAGCCATTTAGGGATGTGCTGTTGGGCCTCTTCTTTATTACCGTTGGCATGCTGCTCGATTTTGAAGTGATCCACCAGCAGTGGATGTTGGTCCTACTATTATTGATTGGCCCTCTGATTTTCAAGTTCGGTTTGATTGCATTGTTGTCACGTGCTTTCGGCTCAAGTCCTGGTATCTCAATTCGGACGGGATTATGTTTAGCGCAGGCTGGTGAATTCGGATTCGTTCTTTTAAATCAAATTGATGGCTTGGACTTAATTGACCCCGCTTTGAGTCAAGCGGTATTGGCAGCAATGCTGCTCTCGATGTTTGGCGCACCTTTCTTGATTCAATATAGTGATCGGATTGCGATGCGTTTTTCTAGTAACGAATGGTTGCTGCAATCATTAGCGCTGACGCGTGTTGCAGCTAAAAGTGTTCGTACAGAAAACCATGTGGTCATCTGTGGGTTTGGTCGTTCGGGCCAAAGCTTAGCGCGCATGCTTGATCAAGAAAAAATTCCTTACATTGCCTTGGATATGGATCCAGACCGCGTCAAAGAAGCCGCCGCTGCTGGAGATAACGTGGTCTATGGCGATGCTAGCCGAGAAAATTATTTAGTTGCAGCAGGTTTAGCAAGAGCAAAGGCAGTGGTGATTACGTATGCAGATACACCGGCAAGCTTCAAAGTCTTGCATCAAGTGGAGCACCTCCGTCCAGGCATGACAGTGCTAGTGCGCACCAAAGATGATGCAGACTTAGCAAAGCTTCAGGCTGCGGGCGCGACTGAGGTAGTGCCAGAGTTAATTGAAGGCAGTTTGATGATGGCCTCCCATGTTTTATTAATGATGGGTGTGCCAATGCGTAAGGTAGTTAGACGTATTACGAGTGCGCGTGAAGCTCGCTACAGTCTATTGCGTGGCTACTTCCGTGGAGTTGATGATGAGGTAGACACCAAGGAATCGTGGCGTTTGCATTCGGTTACCTTATTGCCTGAGTCAGCCAGCATTGGGAAGACTCTTGAGGAATTGCATCTTGAAAATGAGGGTGTTAGTGTGCAGTCAGTTAGACGAAAAGTGGGCGGCTCTGATTATGTCAAATTAGAGCTCACTCCAGACTTACGCTTGCAGGCTAACGATATCTTAGTGCTCTCGGGCAACTCAGAAGCGACTGATTTAGCCGAATCTAAGTTGCTCTAATTACTTTTTCTTTTTATTGGCGATTGGTTTGCGAACTAGCAGTGGTGCTAAGTAGTGACCAGTAAAGCTAGCCTCATTCTTTGCCACTTCTTCGGGTGTGCCTGTAGCAATAATTTGCCCACCGCCAGCGCCACCCTTAGGACCCAGATCAATAATCCAATCGGCAGTTTTAATCACATCTAAGTTGTGCTCAATGATGACGATCGTGTTGCCTTGTTTTTTGAGGGTCTGCAGTACTGTTAGCAAGAGTTGAATATCGTGAAAATGTAAGCCTGTAGTTGGCTCATCTAAGATGTACAGTGTTCTACCAGTATCGCGTTTAGAAAGTTCTAGCGAGAGTTTGACGCGCTGGGCTTCACCGCCCGATAAGGTTGTGGCACTTTGACCCAACTTCACATAACCTAAGCCGACATCCAGCAATGTTTTAAGCTTGCGTTTAACAATCGGTACCGCTTCAAAGAATTCATGAGCTTGCTCGATCGTCATCGAGAGAACTTCATGAATATTCTTACCTTTGTAGCGAATGTCTAAAGTTTCACGGTTATAGCGCTTGCCGTGACACACATCGCAAGGTACATAGACGTCTGGCAAGAAATGCATTTCTACTTTAATGACGCCGTCACCTTCGCAGGCATCACAACGACCACCTTTGACGTTGAAAGAAAAACGTCCTGCTTCATAGCCACGCTCGCGCGCAGCAGGTACGCCGCAAAAGAGTTCTCTGATGGGGGTAAACAATCCAGTGTAAGTGGCGGGATTAGAGCGAGGTGTTCTACCAATTGGAGATTGGTCTACGCTAATAACCTTGTCAAAGTTCTCCAAGCCTTTAATTGCATCATGTGCTGCTGGTTCCGCATTTGAGCCGTAGATATGTTGTGCAACCGCGTGATGCAAAGTGTCATTAATCAGCGTTGATTTACCAGAGCCAGATACGCCAGTAACGCAGGTTAATAAGCCGACTGGAATTTTGGCGTGAACAGATTGCAAGTTGTTGCCGCGCGCACCAATGATTTCTAGGAACTTATCATTTACGGGAATACGTTTTTCTGGAACCGCGATCCACTCGCGACCAGATAAGTAGGCGCCTGTTAGGGACTTGGGGTTTGCTTCTACCTGTGCGGGAGTGCCTTCAGCTACCACTTCACCGCCATGCACACCTGCACCAGGACCAATATCAATCACATAGTCGGAGGCGCGAATCATATCTTCATCATGCTCTACTACTAATACGCTATTGCCTAGATCGCGTAGGTGCTTGAGGGTGCCGATGAGTCTATCGTTATCGCGCTGATGTAAACCAATAGAGGGCTCATCTAGAACGTACATCACACCGGTCAAACCAGAGCCAATCTGAGAAGCCAGACGAATACGCTGAGCTTCACCACCAGATAGCGTATCTGCACTGCGCTCTAGCGAGAGGTAATCTAAGCCAACATCATTGAGGAAGCGCAGACGCGAACCAATTTCCTTGACAATCTTGTCGGCGATTTCTCGTTTAGCGCCTTTGAGCTCGAGAGCTTCAAAATATTCTTTAGCTTCTTTGAGTGGTAGGGCGCTGATTTCATAAATGGCGCGGGATTGTTTGCCTTCACCTACTTTGACAAAGCGTGCTTCTTTGCGTAAACGGCTGCCACTACATGCTGGGCAGGTTTGCACATTTTGATATCGAGATAGTTCTTCGCGGACTGTCGCAGATTCGGTCTCACGATAGCGACGTTCAAAATTGGCAACAATACCTTCAAAGGCGTGTTGACGAATACTGTTCTTGCCACGCTCATTGATGTATTCAAATGGAATGGTGACGTCACCAGAGCCCAGTAAAATAAGATCTTGCTGCTTCTTATTGAGAGTCTCAAAAGGCTTCTCGACATCAAAGCCACCATGTTTGGCTAGTGTCTGTAAGAGTTTGAAATAAAACTGATTACGACGATCCCATCCCTTGATAGCACCCGAGGCTAGTGATAAATCGGGATGCGCAACAATGCGTTTTGGATCGAAGAAGGATTGATGGCCCAATCCATCACAAGATGGGCACGCACCCATCGGATTATTGAATGAGAAGAGGCGTGGCTCTAATTCTTGCAAAGAGTACGAACAGATGGGACAAGCAAATTTACTGGAGAAAATCATCTCCTTGCCAGAGTCCATGTTGACTATCATCGCTTTACCGTCAGCAAGGCGCAGAGCGGTTTCAAAAGATTCTGCTAAACGCTGCTGAATATCGGGACGCACTTTAATGCGATCTACAACTACTTCGATAGAGTGCTTATCGTTTTTCTTCAGTGCTGGTAGTTGATCAACTTCAAAGATTTCTGCTTTGGCAGTATTCGTTGTGCCGCCGCCAGAGCGCACGCGAAAGCGCACAAAACCCTGTGCTTGAAGATCTTGGAACAAGTCTACGAATTCACCTTTGCGCTCACTTACTACGGGAGCCAAAATCATGAGCTTGGTGTCTTCCGGCATTGCCAAAACCGTATCAACCATTTGAGAAACACTTTGTGCTGCTAGTGGCAGATCATGATCTGGGCAGTGAGGCGTTCCTGCACGTGCAAACAATAAACGCAGGTAATCATGAATTTCTGTAACCGTACCCACAGTCGAGCGAGGATTATGACTAGTTGCCTTTTGCTCAATAGAGATTGCCGGGGAGAGACCTTCAATCGTATCGACGTCAGGTTTCTCCATTAGCTGCAAGAATTGACGGGCATAGGCAGATAAGGACTCTACGTAACGACGTTGGCCTTCGGCATACAGGGTGTCAAAAGCGAGAGAGCTTTTACCCGAGCCAGATAGACCAGTCAAAACGACCAATTTCTCTCTAGGGATATCTAGATTGATGTTTTTGAGGTTGTGCGTGCGTGCACCGCGGATCTTAATTTCGTTATTCATGATTTTTTAGCGTAACTTGTTAATATAGCCCTTTCCCATGAATCCTTCTGAACTTCGCTCTACTCTGGCCTTAGCAGGCATCTTTGGCCTCCGTATGCTGGGCCTATTTCTGCTTTTGCCTGTTTTCAGCATTCATGCGCATGGCCTGCCTGGTGGCGAGCACGCCCTATGGGTTGGTTTAACCCTGGGGATCTTCAATATTGTCCAGGCTTGCTTCTATATCCCCTTAGGCCGTCTTTCTGACCGGATCGGCCGAAAACCGGTTGTTTTATGGGGGCTATCTCTATTTGTCGCAGGAGCCTTAATTTGCGCTGCTCAGGATGATCTTCTTTGGATAGCGATTGGCCGCGGGGTAATGGGGGCTGGAGCAGTTTCGGCAGCGATTTCTGCTTGGGTTGCTGATTTAACCCGTGAACAGGTTCGTACACGTGCAATGGCCTTAGTGGGAGGCAGCATTGCACTTTCATTTGCGCTATCGCTGGTGATTGCTGCCCCAATTTATCGCTTGATTAGTTTGAGTGGAATTTTTGTCGTGCTGGCAGTGCTGGGAGTGGGGGCGATGTTTGTGGCTTATTACGTTCTGCCTAGCACTAAGCCTGAAGCCAAGGTTCAGCAAGCGAGTTTGAAGCAGGTATTTCTGCGCCCTGAGTTGATGCGTCTGAATGCAGGCGTATTTGTATTGCATGCAACTCAAGTGGCCATGTTCTTGGTGGTACCGCGCTTATTGCTGGAAGCAGGCTTACCGTTGGCATCGCATTGGCAAGTTTATCTTCCCGTTGTTTTACTGTCTTTTTTCTTGATGGCGCCGATTTTGATTTTTGGTGAAAAGAAGCAGCAACTCAGAACGGTCTTGTTAGTAGCAATTGTGCTGCTCCTCATTGCAGAATTTGTCTTTACAAGCACCCACTCAATTACAGGCATTGCTATTGCATTATTAATTTACTTTGTAGGCTTTAACTTACTTGAAGCATTGCAACCATCATTAGTCTCTCGTTTTGCCAAAGAATCTAAGGGCACTGCATTAGGTGTTTACAACACTACGCAATCGATTGGCCTCTTCTCAGGCGCTGTAATTGGGGGTTACTTGATGGATAGCCATGGCGATTTATCGGTCTTTGTGATGGGCGCAGTGCTGCTTTTATGCTGGCTTATAATTGCTTGGTCGATGCGCGAATTACCCACGAAAGTAGTGGATTCAAAGGATGTAGTAGCAAAGGCATCACCGTAGCTTCTTTGGTTTAATTAAAGTGAGCAGTTTTTTAGCAGTAATAACAGCAGTATTTTTCTTCGGGAGACAACATGGCTTCGGTAAATAAGGTCATCATCGTAGGTAACGTAGGACGCGATCCAGAAACACGTTACATGCCAAGCGGCGACGCCGTTACAAACATTTCAGTAGCGACATCAGATCGTTACAAAGATAAGCAGTCTGGCGAAATGAAAGAAACCACAGAATGGCACCGTGTTGCATTCTTTGGAAAACTCGCAGAGATCGCCGGCCAATATCTCAAAAAGGGTTCACAGGTTTATGTAGAAGGCCGTTTACGCACACGTAAATGGACTGATGCGAGTGGTCAGGAAAAGTATTCCACTGAGATCGTTGCAGAAACAATGCAAATGCTTGGTGGCAAGCCAGTAGGTGGCGGCGGTGATGGTGGTGAAAGTTATAGCCGTTCAAAGCCGGCTGAGCAGTCTGCACCAGCATCATCAAATGCTGCATCCCTAGGCGCAATGGATGACGATATTCCGTTTTAAGTATTGCGTTGATGTGTATTGCCTAATGTAAAAAGCCCTTTAAGAAGGGCTTTTTATTTATCTACTAACTTTATTACTGCCTTGCATGGCGCGTATTGTCTGGCCAAGGCGCATTGTGATCAGTGCGAAAGGGATTGATATCTAGACCGCCACGTCGGGTGTAGCGAGCGTAGACGGAGAGTTTTTCTGGTTTGCATTGACGCTTGATATCGGTGAAGATGGTTTCAACACAATGCTCATGAAACTCACCTTTTTGCCTGAACCCAATCAGATAGCGCAGCAAGCCTTCCTCCAAAATCGGGCGACCTTGATAGCGAATTTGCACGCTAGCCCAATCTGGTTGGCCAGTCACTGGACAATTTGATTTGAGTAGATGAGAAACCAAGCACTGCTCGATCGGCCCAAAAGATTCATTTACTTCCAACAAGGTGGGGTCGGCTGATAGGCTTGGATCGATCTCGATATCGAGGCGATCCATCAGAACGCCACTCATCTCCTGCATTCCTTTTTTGGCAATTACTTCGGCTGGATTGATGCGAGTGGTAATCTTGCTGCCAGCCACTGCCGACAAATCTGCAATCAACCTTTCGCGCACTTCAGCTTCATCTTCAAAGCGGGCGCTGTTAAGGCTATTTAGATAAAGCTTGAATGACTTCGACTCAATCATGTTGGGAGAATCTGCTGGAATTTGAAATTCCGCTAGAGCAATCTGGGGCTTCCCTTTTTTATTGAGCCAACCAAGTTCAAAGGCATTCCAAATATCAACACCAACAAAAGGCAAAGCTTGATTTGGTTTGATGTCTAGCTTGAGGCGGTTTTCAGAGCGAGTAATCGGAAAGAGCAAGCTCGGATCATATTGATCCGGATATTCTGTTGACTTACCTAGAGGAATTATGGGCATTAGCTTTTAGGTTTATTAGAAACACCAGATACAACGTGACCAGTAGGTGCTACTGATGCAGCGGATTGGCAGTGACCAGTTTGGTCATCAAAGAAAAAATCTGGCTCAAACTCGCGTAAGAATTCGCTTTTAGAGAGTCCGCCGAGAAACATGGCCTCATCAACATCAATACCCCAAGCCATGAGTGTGCGGATGGCGCGCTCATGGGCGGGCGCAGAGCGAGCAGTTACCAGGGCGGTACGAATCCGCATGCCCTTTTCGCTAGTAGAGCGTTGCAGACGATGTAAGGCTTCTAACAAGGGCTTGAATGGGCCTGGTGGCAAAGGAATTGCGGCCTTCTTGCTTTCATGATCAACAAAGGCTACTAAGCCTTCGCTCTGAAATACTTGCTCTGCTTCATCTGAAAAGAGAACGGCGTCACCGTCAAAGGCAATGCGAATTTCATTGGGGTGAGACTCTGCAGTTTTGCTCGACTCTGGATATACGCGTGCCGCAGGAAACCCGGCATCAATCGTAGCGCGCACATCATCTTCATTAGCCGAGAGAAATAAGTTGGCATGTAGCGAGCGAAGGTAGTGATAGGGTGGCCGACCTCTTGTAAAGACACCGCGCTCTAAATGTAGGCCATGATGTTCGGCTGAGCGAAAGACACGTAAGCCGCTTACTGGGTCATTGCGAGAAAGAATTACAACCTCAACGCGTTGCTCACCCTCTTCGTTAAAGGCGAGTAATTTTTTTACCAAGGGAAAAGCAACACCCGTTTGAGCAGCATTAGATAGGCGATCTAATTGCAGCTTCATATAGGCGCTGTCATCAGTCGATTCGAAGATGCGATTCTCTTCTTCAAAATCAAACAACGCGCGCGATGAAATCGCAACGACGAGTTTCCCGGTAAGTGTGTATGACATTATTTAAGAAATAAGCGGTAAGCCGGGTTATCAGTTTCATTCCAATGAGGATAACCAAGCGATGCTAAGAAACTTTGAAATTTCTTCTGTTCATTTTTGGGAACCTGGAGGCCTACCAAGATGCGACCATAGTCTGCGCCGTGATTGCGGTAATGGAAAAGACTGATATTCCAATTGGGGGCCATGCTAGTGAGGAATTTCATCAAAGCGCCTGGGCGCTCCGGAAATTCGAAGCGGTAAAGCAGTTCATCTTGAGCAAGGGTGGAGCGACCGCCTACCATATGACGCAGGTGAGACTTTGCTAGCTCATCATGGGTGAGATCGATGGTCGCAAATTTCGCCTTACGAAAATGCTTTGCAATGGTGGTGCTATCAGTTGCTTTTTGTGTGCCAATGCCAACGAAGATATGCGCTTCACTTTGATCAGCGATGCGATAGTTAAATTCCGTTACGTTTCGATTGCCGAGTAATTCACAAAAGCGTCTGAAGGAGCCACGCTCTTCAGGAATAGTGACAGCAAAAACCGCTTCACGGAATTCGCCAACATCAGCGCGCTCAGCGACAAAGCGCAGGCGACTAAAATTCATATTCGCGCCACAAGCAATCGCTACCAATGTTTTCTTTTTCAAGCGATGCTTTTCTACATACTTCTTCATGCCCGCAATCGCTAAGGCGCCAGCAGGCTCTAGAATGCTACGGGTGTCTGTGAAGACGTCGTTGATCGCAGCGCAGATTTCATCGGTATCAACCGTGATGATGTCATCGACTACGCGTTTACAAATGCGAAAAGTTTCTTTGCCAACGAGTTTGACTGCGGTGCCATCGGAGAAGAGGCCCACATCCTTCATTTCAATGCGCTTATTTGCTGCGAGCGATCTTCGCATTGCATCTGAGTCCACTGACTGGACACCAATCACTTTGGTTTTGGGGCTGACCGCTTTAACGTATTCGCCAATTCCAGCTATCAGACCGCCACCACCGATAGCTACAAAAATGGCATCGATGGGCTCTTGATATTGTTGAAAGATTTCCTGGGCGATCGTCCCTTGCCCGGCGATGACATCGGGATCATCAAAAGGGTGAACAAAGGTTAGACCCCGTTTTTTCTCTAAAAGTTCGGAGTATTTGAAGGCGTCACTATAGGATTCGCCATGCAAGATCACCTCAACCCAAGATCCGCCGCGCGCCTTCACGGCATCAATTTTGACGCTTGGGGTGGTTAGTGGCATCACGATGACTGCTTTGCACTTCATTTTGGCTGCCGCCAGGGCCACGCCTTGGGCATGATTGCCTGCTGAGGCTGCAATAACCCCCCGTTTTAGGGCTTCAGGGGGTAAATGGGCCATTTTGTTGTAGGCGCCACGCAATTTGAAGGAGAAAACCGGTTGGTTATCCTCTCTTTTGAGCAAAACTTGGTTGCCTAAGCGCTTTGTGAGTTCGGGGGCTACTTGGAGCTCTGTTTCCCTGGCCACATCGTAGACTCGGGCCGATAAAATTTTCTTTAAATAGTTCGTTGCCATGCGATGAGCGTACCATGAATGGGCTCTAAGCCCTTAAATTTGCAAGGGTTTATCGCCTTAGATCAACATCTTTCTTGGTTTCCTGCCAATATCAAGATCCCTCAATTAAAATGCATATTTATCAAATATGACGCTATGAACGCTCCATTAGCTTTGAACCAGTTGTTGGACGCCGAAGCGGGTTCACCCCGCCTTCGCGAAATCCCTTATAACTACACCTCCTTTTCCGATCGTGAAATCGTGATTCGCCTGTTAGGCGAGGAGTCCTGGCGCGTTCTGAATGATTTGCGTGGCGTTCGCCGAACTGGCCGTTCAGCTCGCATGTTGTTTGAAGTTTTGGGTGATATCTGGGTGGTTCAACGTAACCCCTTCTTGCAAGATGACCTGTTGGATAACGCTAATCGCCGTCAACTATTAATTGACGCTTTATGGCACCGCCTTGGCGAGGTGAAGAAAAGATCTAGCGGCGAATCCGTTGAGCAAGTTCAGGTTTTATTGAATGCCGCTCATCGTGCGGTCGAAAATTTCGAGCAGGGTTTTAAAGAGGTTGCAGAAATTCGTAAGCGTGCTCGTAAAGAGTTGAGTCGCATCACTGCCTCCGACAATATTTGTTTTGATGGTGTTTCTCGTGCAGCGCATGTAACTGATGCAACGGACTGGCGTGTTGAGTTTCCGCTGGTTGTTCTCAAGCCAGATTACGAATCTGAAATCCCTGGCTTGGTGAAAGCTTGCGTTGAATTAGGTCTAACCATCATTCCGCGTGGAGGTGGCACTGGTTACACCGGTGGTGCGATTCCTCTCTACGCTATGTCAGCAGTCATTAATACTGAGAAGCTTGAACAAATCGATGCCGTTAAGCTTAAGCGTTTGCCAGGTGTGGATCATGATGTATCTACGATCTTTACCGGTGCTGGTGTTGTAACTCGTAGAGTTTCGGACGCTGCAGAGCGCGCTGGATTGGTATTTGCAGTCGATCCTACTTCAGCTGATGCAAGCTGTATTGGCGGCAATATCGCTATGAATGCTGGGGGCAAGAAAGCTGTTCTATGGGGTACTGCGCTCGATAATTTAGCTAGCTGGCGCATGGTTGATCCAGAGGGTAATTGGCTTGATGTCGAACGTCTTGATCACAATCTCGGAAAAATCCACGTTGTAGATAAAGTGCGCTTTCAACTGACTTGGTCTGATGGTCTGAGTGAGCCAGGCGAACGCATTCTCAAAACGGAGACCTTGGAAGTAGAAGGTAAGCGCTTTCGCAAAGAGGGCTTGGGTAAGGATGTGACTGATAAGTTTTTATCAGGTTTACCTGGCGTTCAAAAAGAAGGCTGCGATGGATTAATTACGAGCGCTACTTGGATTTTGCATCGCATGCCTAAATTTATGCGCACGGTTTGCTTGGAGTTTTTTGGCCAAGCGCAAGAAGCCATTCCAAGTATTGTAGAAATCAAAGCCTACCTTGATGGACTGACTAAAAATGGCGGCCCAATTTTGGCTGGCCTTGAGCATTTAGACGATCGCTATTTGCGGGCGGTTGGTTATTCCACCAAGTCTAAGCGCAATGCTTTGCCAAAGATGGTATTGATTGGCGATATCGCTGGGGATGATGAAGAGGCGGTAGCTGCGGCGACCAGTGAAGTTGTGCGTATGGCCAACAATCGTGTGGGCGAAGGCTTTGTGGCGGTTAGTGCTGAGGCCCGTAAGAAGTTTTGGCTAGATCGCGCACGCACTGCTGCGATTGCTCGTCATACCAACGCTTTTAAGATTAATGAAGATGTGGTGATCCCATTGCCACGCATGGGCGAGTACACCAATGGTATTGAGCGTATCAATATCGAACTCTCTCTTAAAAACAAATTACAAGTTTTAGATGGCCTTCAAGCATTTTTGACAAAGAGCGCCTTGCCGCTTGGCAAGAATGATGAAGATTATGAGATTCCGAGCGCTGAAATTTTAGGTGATCGTGTCCAGCAAGCGCTAGAGCTTATTGCCACAGTTCGGGCGCGTTGGTCAGGCTGGCTTACGCAGATGGATACGTATTTCCCAGATCTGCAGAATTACAGTTTGCGAGCTTCATGGAAGACGGAAGTTCGTGCTGAACTCAGAATCATTTTTGGGGGCTTAGCATTTGAGCCCATCCTCAATGAGCTAGAGACGATTCATAAAAATATCCTACGTAAGCGGGTGTTTGTAGCGCTACATATGCATGCTGGTGACGGTAATGTGCACACCAATATTCCGGTGAATTCAGATGACTACGAGATGTTGCAAGACGCACATCGTGCAGTCGATCGGATTATGAAATTAGCCCGCTCATTGGATGGCGTGATTTCTGGTGAGCATGGCATTGGTATTACAAAGCTTGAGTATTTGACTGAGGAGGAGCTCAAAGATTTCCGCGCTTATAAAAATCGCGTAGATCCTGAGGGTCGCTTCAACAAAGGCAAGTTAATGCCGCAAGCGGACCTCAGCATTGCTTACACTCCGAGCTTTGGTTTGATGGGCCATGAGTCCATCATCATGCAGCAGAGCGATATTGGTGCAATTGCTGATAGCGTGAAAGACTGTTTACGTTGCGGCAAGTGCAAGCCGGTCTGTTCTACGCACGTACCACGTGCTAATTTGCTGTACAGCCCACGTGACAAAATTTTAGCAACTTCATTGTTAATTGAAGCCTTCTTGTATGAAGAGCAGACGCGTCGTGGCGTATCGATTCGCCATTGGGAAATGTTTGATGACGTTGCGGCGCACTGCACCGTTTGTCATAAGTGTTTAACTCCATGCCCGGTCAAAATTGACTTCGGTGATGTCACCATGAACATGCGTAACTTGCTACGCAAGATGGGTCAACAGCGCTTTAATCCAGGAACAGCAGCATCCATGCTCTTCTTGAATGCTACCGATCCAGACACTATCAAATTAGTTCGTAAGACCATGATTGGTTGGGGCTATAAGCTACAGAGATTAGGTAATGATGTGTTCCGTAAGTTGGCTCGCAAGCAAACTGCCCATCCGCCTGCAACCGTTACCAAGCCGACCGTAAAAGAGCAGGTTATTTTCTTTGTGAATAAGAAGATGCCGGGCAATTTACCTAAGAAAACTGCGCGTGCACTCTTGGATATTGAGGACGCAAATTACGTCCCCATCATTCGGGATCCAAAAACTACTTCCGCTGATACAGAGGCAGTGTTTTACTTCCCGGGTTGCGGATCTGAGCGTTTGTTCTCTCAGGTGGGCTTGGCTACGCAAGCAATGCTATGGAATGTGGGTGTACAAACCGTATTACCGCCGGGCTATCTATGTTGTGGTTATCCGCAGCGCGGCAATGGTGATTTTGATAAAGCGGACAAGATGATTACGGACAATCGTGTCCTGTTTCATCGCGTTGCCAACACACTGAATTACTTGGACATCAAGACTGTCGTTGTTTCATGCGGCACTTGCTATGACCAGTTAGCAGGTTATCAGTTTGAACAAATCTTCCCAGGTTGCCGCATTATTGATATTCATGAGTATTTGCTTGAAAAAGGCGTCAAACTTTCAAATGTGACTGGCGTGAAATACATGTACCACGATCCATGTCACTCACCCATGAAATTACAAGACCCAATGAAGACAGTAAATGAACTCATTCAATTGGAAGATGGCCAAGCTATTCAGAAGAATGATCGTTGCTGCGGTGAGTCTGGAACTCTTGCAGTGACGCGCCCTGATATTTCTACTCAAGTGCGTTTCCGTAAGCAGATTGAAATGGAGAAGGCTGCCAATGAATTGCGTAAGGACGATTTCACTGGCGATGTCAAAGTGCTAACAAGCTGCCCATCTTGCCTACAAGGTCTGACTCGCTTTGATGCAGATAGTGACACGACTGCGGATTACATCGTGGTTGAAATGGCGCAAAAATTATTGGGTCCAGATTGGATGCAAGACTATGTTTCTAAGGCAAATCAAGGTGGTATCGAGAGGGTATTGGTTTAATGATTCCAACTAATGTTGTAGTGCATCAGCAATCAAAAGTATTGGAACTCACTTATGAGAATGGCAATACCTATCGCCTGCCTTTTGAATTCTTAAGGGTAGTGTCTCCTTCAGCTGAAGTGCAAGGTCACGGCCCAGGGCAGGAGACTTTGCAGACCGGTAAGCGTGAGGTACTCATCGCCAATATTGAGCCGGTAGGACATTACGCATTAAAGCCGTCTTTCTCGGATGGGCATGATTCTGGCTTGTACTCCTGGGACTTCCTCCAATTTTTATGTGAGAACCACGAAGCATTGTGGAAAGAGCATTTAGATAAATTGGCAGCTGCTGGGCTAGACCGCGATGCTCCAATGAGTGTTGCTGGTGGTAAAGCCTGCGGTAGTCATTGAGCATCCCATTAGATAAAGCGAAGAATATGAGTAAGACTCACTTTGGATACCAAAGCGTTGATGAAGCGGAAAAAGCGGGTAAGGTCGCAGAAGTATTTCACTCTGTAGCCAGTAAATACGATGTCATGAATGACCTCATGTCCTTCGGACTGCATCGATTGTGGAAGAAGGTGACCATTGCTCGTGCTCAAGTGCGCCCCGGTCAAAAAGTATTGGATATTGCTGGCGGCACTGGTGACTTGGCTGCCGCCTTTGCGCGTGCAGCAGCTTGGGGCAATAACTCGGAAGCTCAAGTATGGTTAAGTGACATTAATGCTTCGATGTTGGGTGTTGGTCGTGACCGCCTACTAGATCAAGGCTTGGCTTTACCCTGTGTGCAGTTTGATGCAGAAAAAATTCCGTTTCCTGCCAATCACTTTGATGTAGTGACGGTGGCATTTGGTTTGCGCAATATGACTCACAAGGATGTTGCCTTGAAAGAGATGTTGCGCGTGATCAAGCCGGGTGGTCGAGTACTGGTATTGGAGTTCTCTAAGCCAGATGCTTTTTTACAACCGGTTTACGACACCTATTCATTCAAGGTATTGCCTTGGCTGGGTGAAAAAATTGCCCAAGATTCTGAGAGCTATCGTTATTTAGCGGAATCCATCCGCATGCATCCAGATGCGCAAACCCTCAAGGAAATCATGCTGGGGGTCGGTTTTGATGAGGTGGATACCCACAGAATGACTGGGGGTATTGTTGCGCTTCATATTGGTATTAAATACTAGTGAATTTGTAGTTTTTAGCAGTCCAGAACTAAAGTAGTTCCATAGGAGATAAAAAGATGAATAAGCATTTTTTCAAAGCAGTTGTATTAAGCCTTAGCTTAATATTTGCTACCGTTGGTCATGCGAATGCTGCCCGTTTAGGTGGCGGCAAAAGTGTTGGTAAGGCACCAAGTGCACCAATGCAAAAGCAAGCTGCTCCTGCACAAAAACCAACTCAACAGGCACAACCAGCTACACCGGCTGCAGCTCCTCAAGCACCAGCACCTAGTCGCTTTGGTGGCATGGGTGGAATTCTAGGCGGTCTTGCTGCGGGATTAGGTATTGGATACCTCTTGTCTCATTTTGGTTTGGGTGAAGCAGCATCTTCATTGATTACTGGATTATTGATTGCTGTTCTAGCAGGCTTTGTCATCATGTTTGTGATGAGAAGAATGATGCCTGCTTTGTCTGGCGCGAACAAAGGTCCTCAAGTCACTTCGCAAGGAATGCAGCGTGCCAATATGGATCAAGCTCCTAGACAGGAGCCTGCCTTTACACCAGCCGCAAATGCATTTGGCGGTGTTGCTGCTGAGCCAGCGCCGTTTCAATCAACCTTGCCACCAGGATTTGATGAATATGCATTTTTGGATAATGCAAAGCAGTATTTCTCAACACTTCAAAAAGCATGGGATCAGGGCGATTTAGCTGCATTGCGTGAGTACACAACACCAGACATGTTTGCAACGATCGAACAAGACTTGTCTGGCCGTGCTGATAGCGCCAATCAAACTGATGTTGTCACACTCAATGCGCAGTTGCTGGGAATTGAGACAGCTGACAATGTGTATTACTGTAGTGTGCAGTTCACGGGCATGATTCGTGAGCAAGCAGGCGCACAGGCAAATAACTTCTCTGAAATTTGGAACTTAAGCAAGCCGGTGAACGGCCCTGGAGGTTGGGTACTAGCGGGTATTTCTCAGTTAGTTTAAGCTTGAGGTACTTTCCACTGAAAGCCCGCACTTGTGCGGGTTTTTTACACTTATGACCACCGCTTCTCCTGCCACTCACCATATTGCGGCTTCAGCCGCTTGCCGAGGGATTAATCATGTCCTCAAAGCAGAGCCGTGGGCTATGGCGGAGTTGGCACGTCATGCTGGAAAAGTGATTTTGTTAGGTTTGCCAATCGGTAACTTATGTTTTGAGATAGCGCCTGATGGCTCTTTGCTTTCCTTGACGAATGTTGATACCCCATCCTTGGAGCTTGAGATTTCTCCGGAAGTATTTAGTGCTTTAGCTGGCGGTCAGGGTAATTTACGGGAGCAGGCAATGAAGTCGGTCAAGATTACTGGGGATGCTGACTTAGCGCAATTATTAGGTCGTCTAGCGGGTCAAATTCGCTGGGAATATGAAGAGGATTTAGCACGCTTCATTGGCGATGCGCCTGCTAACTTTGCAGTACGACAAGGTAAGAAATGGGTTTCTGCTGGAAAATCCGCGGCTACAGATTTGCTTGAAAATGTGATTGAGTACGTTAGCGAAGAAAGAAAAGTACTTTTGAATAAACGAGATTTTTTAGTTCGCAAGAATGAGTTAAGCGCATTGCGTGATGCGGTTGATCGGATAGAAAAACGCATCCAACTTTTAGAGCGAAAAGGTTAATTCATTGTGCGTCGTCTAGCTCGTCTCTCATTTATTTTCTTCACCGCATGGCGCTATGGCATGCTGCCATTGCTACGCGATATTTTAAAGCCCGGCATTCGTCGTGGTGTGTTGACTGTCATTTGTTGGACCTCACCAGGCCAGTCTTTACCTAGGGGTGAGCGCATTCGTTTAACGCTGGAAGCACTGGGTCCAATCTTTGTGAAATTTGGACAAGTACTTTCGACACGACGTGATTTATTGCCAGAAGATATTGCTAATGAATTGGCCAAGTTACAAGATCAGGTGCCGCCATTCTCAAATGATGAATCTTGCCGATTGATTGAACAAGCACTTGGGCAATCCATCGAAGAAGTATTTATTAGTTTTGATGCAACCCCCGTAGCTAGTGCCTCTGTAGCTCAAGTGCACTTTGCTTTATTGCGTGGAACTCAGAAGCATCCAGAGTGGGAGGGTCGTCCAGTCGCAGTCAAAGTGTTGCGCCCAGGTATTTTGCCAATCATTGATGGTGATCTTGCTTTACTGTATGACTTGGCAAAAATTATTGAGAGAGTATCCGAGGATGGCCGCCGCTTAAAGCCGCGTGAAAACGTTGCTGAATTTGATACTCACCTACATGATGAATTGGATCTCATGCGTGAGGCAGCCAATGCAAGTCAGTTGCGTCGCTATTTTGTAGATTCTAAAAAATTAATGATTCCTGAGATGTATTGGGATTTATGTCACACCAATGTCATCGTCATGGAAAAGATGGATGGCATCTCGATTGGGCGCACCGCAGAGTTGCGTGCTGCCGGTATTGACTTTAAAAAGCTTGCAGCAGATGGCGTAGAAATATTTTTCACACAAGTATTTGAGCATGGCTTCTTTCATGCAGATATGCATCCTGGCAACATCATGATCAGTCTTGAGCCAGAAACATTCGGCCGATTTATTTCTTTGGATTTCGGTATTGTTGGTGCGCTAAGTCAGTCTGATAAAAGTTACTTGGCACTCAATTTCCTTGCTTTCTTTAATCGCGATTACCGTCGTGTTGCTGAATTACATATCGAGTCTGGTTGGGTTCCTGCTAATACGCGAGTTGAGGAGCTTGAGGGCGCGGTTCGATCTGTTTGTGAACCTTACTTTGATCGCCCCCTAAAAGAAATTTCCCTGGGCATTGTATTAATGCGCTTGTTCCAAACATCACGCCGCTTCAAGGTAGAAATTCAGCCACAACTCACTTTGCTTCAGAAGACTTTGTTGAATGTTGAGGGTCTCGCTCGTCAGCTCGATCCAGATCTAGATCTCTGGAAAACTGCTAAGCCAATTTTGGAAAAATGGATCAGCCAGCAGTTGGGCTGGAGGGCTTTGATCGATGGTCTTAAGGCTGAAGCTCCCAGCTGGGCGCAAATATTGCCAACCTTACCCCGCCTGATTGCGGAAAGTTTGGCTCAAGGGCGCGCTCCACAGAAGGACCAAAATCTTGAATTAGAGGTCTTAAAAGGCCTTTTATTGCAGGAAAGGCGCACGCATCGCCTTTTGGTGGGGGCTTTGCTGTTTGCAGGGGGCTTTTTGGCTGGGATTCTAATAATCGGCCTTGGTCTTTACTAGTCTGTCGCCTGCCGGCGCTTAAACCGCTAAAATGCCAGGTTAGGCAAAGCGCAAGCATAGGCACATGAAAAAATACTTTATCGCAGGCATTCTGGTGTGGGCACCGATGTCAATCACCATTTGGGTGATTGCATGGGGTCTTGGCTTGCTCGACGGCGTTTTTGGCTCCGTGATGCACGCCATCATCGCTGTATTCCCAAATCAGTTTGCCGGTGATTTGCAGCATTTCCGTGAGTTACCAGGCGTAGGCATTCTGATTGTTGTTTCAGTCATCATGATTACTGGATTGCTCGCAATTAGCTTTGCAGGGCAGTGGTGGATGAAAGTGTGGAATCGGTTTATGAACCGCATTCCAATCGTGCGCTCGATTTATTCCAGTGTGCAGCAAGTATCTTCAACCTTGTTTTCTGGAAGCGGACAAGCTTTTAGTAAAGCCTTATTGATTCGCTATCCCCATGCAGATTCTTGGGCAATTGCATTCCAGACTGGCATGCCAGCAAAAGAAGTGACTGCCAAATTGGGGGAGGATTACGTCAACGTATTTCTGCCAACTACACCAAATCCAACTTCTGGATTTTTTATGATTGTCCCACGCTCACACACCATTGAATTAGAGATGAGTGTTGAAGAGGCTCTCAAACATATTGTTTCAATGGGGTCCGTTCCTCCAACCAGTTCAACTGGTTTGACTGCTATTAAGTCAAACCAACATCTTTGATTTATAGGAAATTGTTATGTCGATGCGAAGCCATACCTGCGGTCAGGTAACTGAATCACTCATTGGTCAAGAAATTACTCTCTCCGGTTGGGTGAATCGTCGCCGTGACCACGGTGGTGTGATTTTTATTGATTTACGTGATCATCAAGGTTTTGTGCAAGTGGTATGTGATCCAGATCGCCCAGAGATGTTTGCCCTGGCTGAGCAAGTTCGTAATGAGTTTTGTATTCAGATCAATGGTTTAGTACGTGCGCGTCCAGCCGGTACTGAGAACAATGATTTGGTTAGCGGCAAGATTGAAGTGCTTTGCCATAGCTTAGTTATTTTGAATGCATCTATTACTCCTCCATTCCAATTGGAGGATGAGAATTTATCTGAGACTACTCGCTTAACTCACCGTGTACTCGATTTGCGTCGCCCGCAAATGCAAAAGAATTTACGTTTGCGTTACAACGTGGCCATGGAGTGCCGCCGCTACTTAGATACTGCTGGTTTTATTGATATTGAAACACCCATGTTGACTAAAAGCACTCCTGAAGGCGCGCGTGACTATTTAGTTCCTTCACGTGTGCATGATGGCCAGTTCTTTGCCTTGCCACAGTCTCCTCAGCTCTTTAAGCAGTTGTTGATGGTGGCTGGTTTTGATCGCTACTACCAAATTACGAAGTGTTTCCGTGATGAAGATTTGCGTGCTGATCGTCAGCCTGAATTTACTCAGATCGACTGTGAAACAGCCTTCCTGGATGAATTAGAAATCCGTGAATTATTTGAAAACATGATTCGTCATATTTTCAAAACAACGATGAATGTCGAGTTGCCAAATCCATTCCCAACAATGCCTTACTCAGAAGGTATGGCGCGTTTTGGTTCAGATAAGCCAGACCTACGTGTGAATTTTGAATTCACTGAATTGACTGATTTAATGAAAGATGTCGATTTCAAAGTGTTCGCTGGTGCCGCAAATCAAGAGGGTGGCCGAGTGGTTGGTTTGTGCGTGCCTGGTGGTGCCGAGATTAGCCGTAGTGAAATTGATGACTACACTCAATTTGTAGCGATCTATGGTGCTAAAGGTTTGGCGTGGATCAAAGTGAACTCAGTTGCTGAAGGCCGTAATGGCTTGCAATCACCCATCGTGAAGAACTTACATGATGCCGCTATTGAAGGTATCTTGAAGCGTACTGGTGCTAAAGACGGCGATATTATTTTCTTCGGCGCTGATAAAGAAAAAGTGGTCAATGATGCTATCGGCGGTTTGCGTCTGAAGATTGGTCATTCTGCTTGGGGTAAAGAGCATGGCCTATCTACTGAAGGTTGGAAGCCATTGTGGGTAGTTGACTTCCCGATGTTTGAATACGATGAAGATAATGCCCGTTGGGTTGCATGTCACCATCCATTTACAAGCCCTAAAGATGAGCACATGCAGTATCTCGAATCCAACCCAGGCAAGTGCTTAGCTAAGGCCTATGACATGGTTCTAAACGGTAGCGAAATTGGTGGCGGATCGGTTCGTATTCACCAAGAGGCGGTTCAGAGTCAGGTATTCCGTGCATTGAAGATTGGCGCTGAAGAAGCGCAGGCTAAATTTGGATTCTTATTGGATGCATTGCAATATGGCGCACCTCCGCATGGTGGTATTGCTTTCGGTTTGGATCGCATTGTCACTATGATGACCGGTGCCGAGTCTATTCGCGATGTGATCGCCTTCCCTAAGACTCAGCGCGCACAGTGCTTGCTCACTCAGGCTCCTAGCCCAGTAGATGAGCGTCAGTTAAAAGAGTTGCATATTCGTTTGCGCCAAGCAACTCCGGCCGCTTAAACAAGAAAGCATTTAAAGCATCTTGAAAATCCCCATTTCGGTTTTAGTTGTTATCTACAAATCGAATGGGGAGGTCTTGCTCATAGAGCGGGCTGACAAGGCCAACTTCTGGCAATCGGTTACGGGCAGTGTAGATGCTGTTGATGAAGATCTTGGTGTGGCTGCGGCGCGCGAAGTCCTTGAGGAAACCGGCATCGATGTCCAATCACTACCAGCCAACTCTTTGCAGGATATGCATCATCAAATCGAATACGAGATTTACCCACAGTGGCGTTTTCGCTATGCCCCTGGGGTGACTAAAAATACCGAGCATTGGTTTTCATTATTGGTTCCAGATACTACTCAAGTCCGATTAGCTCCTAGGGAGCATGTTGCCTATCAATGGCTGCCATTTGAAGAGGCTGCTACTAAATGTTTTTCTCCCAGCAATGGTGCTGCCATTCTGCAATTGTTCTCTGCGCCTTAGTACAGAAGTGACTAAGATAGAGCGATGAGACATTCATCAGGGCATCATCATTCGGCAGCAGCTTCTAAACCTTCACAGGGAAGTGATTGGAAAGTCATTCGCGATTTACTTCCCTATCTACTTGAATATAAGTTTAGGGTTGCGATTGCCCTGACATGTTTGGTGGCTGCCAAGGTTACCAACCTCGGTATTCCGATTTTGATGAAGCAATTAATTGATACTCTCAATATCAAGGCAGATTCTCCGCAAGCTTTGCTAGTAGTACCCGCTGGATTGATATTGGCCTATGGCCTTTTAAGAATCTCCGCTTCAATTTTTACTGAGTTGCGTGAATCTCTTTTTGCACGCGTCACCCAAAATGCGGTGCGTAAAGTAGCACTCCAGGTTTTTGAGCATTTACATTCCTTGGCTCTGAGCTTCCATTTGGCCCGTCAGACTGGCGGAGTTAGTCGAGATATTGAGCGTGGTACCCGTGGCATCCAGTCTCTGATCTCCTATTCGCTTTACAGCATTCTTCCAACCCTAATTGAATTTTGTTTGGTGCTTGGTTTCTTGGCCTATGCATACGATATTTGGTTTGCCATCATTACCCTGGTCGCGTTAGTACTCTACATTGCGTTTACGGTTGTTGTTACCGAATGGCGAACCCATTTCCGTCGCACCATGAACGATATGGATTCCAAGGCCAATCAAAAAGCAATTGATTCGCTATTGAATTTTGAGACAGTCAAGTATTTTGGTAACGAGGCATTTGAAGCGAGTCGCTACGATCAGAATTTACTGCGCTATCAAGCCGCCGCTGTTAAATCTCAGAAATCTTTAGCAGTCCTGAATTTTGGGCAGCAAACCATTATTGCAGTCGGTTTAGTTCTTATACTTTGGCGTGCGACCTTGGGTGTGATTGATGGTTCTATGACCTTGGGTGACTTAGTCCTGGTGAACACCTTAATGATTCAGTTGTACATTCCATTGAATTTCTTAGGGGTGATTTATCGTGAGATTAAACAGGCCCTAACGGATATGGATCGCATGTTCTCGCTTCTTAATACTGAGAAAGAGATTGCTGATGCACCCAACGCAAAGCCTCTGCTGATCAGCAATCAAGGTCGTGGACCCGATGTGCGTTTTGAGAATGTCTCATTTCATTACGATGCTAAGCGTGAAATTTTGAAGGATGTGAGCTTTAATATTCCTGCGGGAACGATTACGGCAGTCGTAGGCCAGAGCGGTGCAGGCAAGAGTACTTTGGCTCGGCTACTATTTCGTTTTTATGATGTTCAGTCTGGCAAGATTCTGATTGATGATCAAAATGTTGTGGATGTGACTCAATCAAGCCTGCGTAAGGCGATTGGTATCGTCCCACAAGATACGGTGCTGTTTAATGACACGATTGGCTATAACATTGCTTATGGCAATCCCGATGCTTCGATTGAAGAGGTGCATGAGGCTGCTAGAGCCGCTCAGATCGATCGCTTTATCAAGCATCTTCCAGATGGTTATGACACCCAAGTGGGTGAACGTGGCTTGAAGTTATCTGGCGGTGAGAAGCAGCGCGTTGCGATTGCACGTACCTTGCTGAAAAAGCCGGCGATGCTCATTTTTGATGAGGCAACATCGGCGCTAGACTCTAAAACAGAGCGAGCCTTTCAGGAGGAGCTACTTGGCCTCGCAAAGAACCGTACCACTTTGATCATTGCCCACAGGCTTTCTACGATTGTCCATGCGGATCAAATTTTAGTGATGGATCATGGTCAGATTATTGAGCGCGGAACGCATGCTGAGCTGCTGTCTGCTAATGGTCGATATGCTGAGATGTGGCAGATGCAAGAGCGAAGCGCTCTTGATTAGAATATCTGCATGAGCCAGCAAGAAACCATTCTCAAAAATGCCTTTGCAGCAGCTTTGGCAGTTGCGGATCCAAAGAAAATTATCCCTGCATATCTCAGTAAGATATTTCCACTAGGTTCAGAGCCGAGCGGAAAGTGTTTGATAGTAGGCGCAGGTAAGGCGAGTGCATCTATGGCAACTGCTCTAGAGTCTTATGCAAACAGCCATTGGCCTCATGCAGTTCTTGAGGGGGTAGTGCTGACTCGATATGGGCACAATTCGTCAACTAGTCAGATTCAGATTATTGAAGCGGGTCACCCTGTGCCAGATCAAGCGGGCATGGATGGCGCTCAAGAAATCTATCGTTTGGTGGGCGAGTTACAGGCCGGTGACATTCTGATTGCCTTGATTTCAGGAGGTGGGTCTAGTTTGCTCACTTTGCCTCAAGCTGGCATCAGTATTGAGGATATGCGTAAGACTACTGAGGCGCTCTTGCGTTCTGGTGCACCGATCGAAGAAATGAATGTGGTGCGTAAGCACTTGTCAGCAATTCTGGGTGGTAATTTAGCAAGACTGGCGATTGCACGAGGTGCTCGAGTTGAGGCTTTGCTGATTTCTGATGTCACCGGAGATGCGCCAGCTGATATTGCCAGCGGTCCTTGTGCTGCAGATTATTCGACTTACCAGAATGCCTTGGATATTTTGGCCAAACATCGCTTAGGTGCTGACGCAATTCCAGGATCTGTTTTAGCTCACTTACAGCGCGGTGTTACTGGTGAAGTCCCAGAAACCTTAAAAGAGTCTGACCTGCAAAATACTGAAGTTAGTAATCATGTGATTGCCACTGCTTACAAGAGTCTCGAGGCTGCAGCGGAATATGTTCGCACACAAGGTTACGAGCCAGTAATTTTGGGTGACACCATTACTGGTGAAGCTCAGGATGTGGGTATCGAACAAGCTGCCTTGGCACGTCAGCATTCGCCGGTCAAGAATGGCAAGTCCATCGCCCTTATCTCAGGTGGCGAGTGCACCGTCACGATTCCGAATGGAGTTAAAGGCCGCGGTGGTCGTTGCAGCGAATATTTACTTTCATTGTTTGCAGCCTCCTCAGATATTACTAATATTTCTGCTCTAGCTGCTGACACCGATGGTATCGATGGTAGTGAAAAGAATGCTGGTGCGTGGTTTAGCCCCGAGATCCGCCAGCTTGCTAATGAGCAAGGCTTAATTCCATCTCGCTATATGAATCAGCACGATTGCTACGGTTTTTTTGCGCAATTAGATGCTTTGGTGGAAACTGGCCCTACACTGACAAATGTGAATGATTTCCGCATCATCTTGCTTGATAATTAATTATGACCAATAGCCCAGCAAAAATTCAACTGATTCAGCCAGATGACTGGCATTTACATATTCGTGACGGCGAAGTCATGAAGGATGTCCTGATGGACACTGCACGCCAATTTGCGCGAGCCATCATCATGCCAAATTTAAAGCCACCAGTAACGACAGTTGATTTGGCAAATGCATATCGCGGTCGCATTGAAGCTAACCTTCAATCTTTAGGTGTGACTACCTTTACTCCATTAATGACCTTGTATCTCACGGATAACACTTCAGCGGATGAAGTACGTAAGGCAAAAGGTGCTGGCATTATTGGATTTAAGCTTTATCCTGCTGGCGCCACAACCAATAGCGATGCTGGTGTGAGTGATATCAAGCGTTGCTATGGTGCACTTGAGGCGATGCAGTCTGTTGGTATGCCATTGTTAGTGCATGGTGAAGTGACCAGTGCTGAGATTGATATCTTTGATCGGGAAGCAGTATTTATTGATCAAGTACTCGAGCCTTTGCGTAAGGATTTTCCTGATCTCAAAATCGTGTTTGAACACATCACTACTAAGCAGGCTGCACACTATGTGCGTGATTCACAAACTGCTGGAAAAAATACAATAGCTGCAACTATTACTCCGCAACATTTGCTCATGAATCGCAATGCGATTTTTTCTGGTGGCATTCGTCCGCACAATTATTGCTTGCCAGTACTCAAGCGTGAAGAACATCGCGTTGCTTTACTAGAAGCAGCAACCAGTGGCAGCCCGCGATTTTTCTTAGGTACTGATAGTGCGCCACATGCCAAGGGTGCAAAAGAGGCCGCTTGTGGTTGTGCTGGTTGTTACAGCGCCTTTAATGCGCTTGGTTTATATGCTGAGGCATTTGAGAGTGTTGCTAAGCTAGATAAGCTTGAGGGCTTTGCCAGTTTCTTTGGACCGGATTTTTATTCTTTGCCACGCAACACCCAGAAAATTACCTTGGTGAAGCAGGCGCAAAGTATTCCAAAAGAGCTACCCTTGGGTGATGCCACGATCGTGCCGCTGCGCGCTGGTGAGACTATCGCTTGGACATTGGCTTAAGTATTTCAACAGCCCCACAATTTACTTTTTAAACTAAATTTCTGCGACTGCGTTAGACTGCAGGCGCAGAGTCAATTGGGCAATCGCCGCCTCTTTATTGAGGGGGAGGAAAGTCCGGACTCCATAGGGAAGGGTGATGGCTAACGGCCATCCACGGTGACGTGAGGAATAGGGCCACAGAGACGAGCGTATTTAGTTACGGTGAAACGCGGTAACCTCCACCTGGAGCAATCCCAAGTAAGCAGGCGATGAGGCGTCCCGCTGAGTCTGCGGGTAGGGAGCTTGAGCCGTCAGGTAACTGCCGGCCTAGAGGAATGATTGCCCCTAGATGCAAATCTGGGCGACAGAATCCGGCTTATCGATTGACTCTGCACTTTTCTCAATACTTATGCGTCGTTCAGGACGTCAATGGAATAAGTAATCTCAGCTGTTTTGGCGAGCATCGTTGTCGCGGAGCAGTACTTTTCATGAGATAGCTTCACTGCGCGCTCAACCTTGCTTAAATCGAGATTTTTACCTTTCACGGTGAAATGCAGGTTAATTTTGGTAAATACCTTGGGCTCAATCTCAGCTCTCTCGGCGGTCAGTTTGACATCGCAGGCGCTAATCTCTTGACGTGCCTTTTGAAGGATTAACACGACATCGAAGGCAGAGCAACCGCCAGTGCCGGCCAAAATCAGCTCCATGGGCCTTGGGGCGCTATTTTTCCCTCCAGCCTCTGGTGGGCCATCCATGGTGACTTGATGGCCGCTCCCAGTTTCTGCTGAAAATGCCATTCCGCCATTACCCAACCAAGATACTCGACATTCCATGTTAGTGACCCCTAAATCAGTAAATTAATCAATATTATCAATAGTTTACCAATAATGGCGATGCTTAGTTTTGAGGCTAGTTTTGCTAAAAAACATCAAAAAATTGATTTTGGTCAATATTCTTGCGTTGCACCATATTTTTTGTGTAGAATAACCATATTGGCAGTCAGTCTTATATAAGAGATCGATGTGCCTCCCAGTGTCTCCTCCACTTAAACATAGGTGGATTCCAACCCAGGACTCGTTCCTGGGTTTTTTTTGGGTTACAATTCAAGGCTTTACTGAATTACCGAACCAGTCAGCGGTGATTTGTTGTACCAAGTGAATTACAGAATCTGCGAGCTTGCAAACATAAGCAGGGCCAAGGTGGACGTAGTTTGGTTGGGGTAATTTTTTTGACTATAACAATTTGAGAAATCATGAAAACTTTTTCTGCAAAATCCCATGAGGTAGTGCATGAATGGTTCGTGATTGACGCTACGGACAAAGTCCTCGGTCGTGTCGCCAGTGAAGTGGCACTCCGTCTACGCGGCAAGCACAAGCCTGAATACACCCCACACGTTGATACCGGCGACTTCATTGTTGTCATCAACTCTTCTAAGCTGCGTGTTACAGGCACAAAAGGCTTGAACAAAATTTATTACCGTCACAGCGGATACCCAGGTGGTATTAGCTCGACTAACTTCGACAAGATGCAAGATCGTTTCCCAGGTCGCGCTTTAGAGAAGGCTGTGAAGGGTATGTTGCCAAAAGGCCCACTAGGTTATGCCATGATTAAGAAATTAAAAGTCTATGGCGATGCCAGTCATCCGCATGCGGCTCAACAGCCAAAAGCGTTAGAGATTTAAGGAAACCAAATGGCTATTAATTACGGAAATTGGAATTACGGTACAGGTCGTCGCAAGAGCTCTGTAGCACGTGTATTCATTAAATCTGGCAAAGGTGAGATTACTGTTAACGGTAAACCTATCGATGCTTACTTTGCTCGCGAAACATCACGCATGATCGCTCGTCAGCCTTTGGCTCTCACAGCCCACCTAACTACCTTTGATATCAAAGTAAACGTTAGCGGTGGCGGTGAAACTGGCCAAGCTGGTGCAGTTCGTCACGGTGTTACTCGTGCATTGATCGACTACGACAACGCTTTGAAGCCAACTCTGTCTAAAGCAGGTTTGGTAACTCGCGATGCCCGTGAAGTTGAGCGTAAAAAAGTTGGTCTGCATGGCGCGCGTCGTCGTAAGCAGTTCAGCAAGCGCTAATTTCTTTCAGTCGCTTAAAGTTTTATCGAAAGGGTCGCGCAAGCGGCCCTTTTTGTTTCTACAATCTAGGTATTCAAGAAATAAAATTCATCTGTCGGTATTTTGGAGAATGGCATGATTAAAGTTGGCATCGTTGGCGGCACTGGATATACCGGAGTGGAATTACTGCGTTTGTTAGCGCAGCACCCCGAAGTCAAAATTCAGGCAATTACTTCCCGCACGGAAGCTGGCATGCCAGTGGCTGAGATGTTCCCCTCTTTACGTGGCCGGATTGATCTCAAATTCACGACACCAGATGAAGCCAAGCTAAATGAGTGCGATGTAGTGTTCTTTGCAACACCACATGGCGTAGCAATGGCACAAGCCAAAGAGCTGCTTGCAAATAACGTGAAGATTTTGGATCTCGCAGCTGACTTCCGTTTAAAGGACATCAAAGAATTTGCGAAGTGGTACGGTATGGAGCACGGCTGCCCAGAAATTTTGGCTGAAGCAGTTTATGGTTTAGCTGAAATCAATCGGGAAGAAATTAAAAAAGCCCGCGTAGTAGGTTTAGCGGGTTGCTACCCAACTTCAGTTCAGTTGGGTCTTGCGCCATTGCTTTCACCAAAGTCTACTGGTGGTAAGCAATTGATTGATGGCACCCATATTATTTCTGACTCGAAGTCGGGCACATCTGGTGCTGGCCGTAAGGCGGAGATTGGCACCTTGTTGTCAGAGTCCAGTGATAACCTTAAGGCTTATGGCGTTAAAGGCCATCGCCATCTTCCAGAAATCGTCCAAGGATTGAAGGCTATCGCTGGTCACGACCAGATTGGTTTGACCTTTGTGCCGCATTTGACACCAATGATTAGAGGGATTCATTCAACCTTGTATGTGCGCTTGACTGAGGCGGGAATGAAGGTGGATTTCCAAAAGCTGTATGAGGGTTTCTACAAAGGTGAGCCTTTTGTGGATGTGATGCCGGCTGGTAGTCATCCAGAAACACGCTCTGTAAGGGGTAGTAATGGCTTAAGGATTGCTATTCATCGTCCTGGAGATGGTGATACTTTGGTTATTTTGGTAGTTGAGGATAATTTGGTGAAGGGTGCTTCGGGCCAGGGTGTTCAGTGTATGAACCTGATGTTTGGCTTACCTGAGACCACTGGATTGACACAGATCGCCGTTTCACCATAATCAGGCGTGCTGGAAAGACCCTTCAGCACACTTGGAATTAAAAGCCTAAAATGAATCATTGCCTTTTGAATTAGGAGTAAATCATGACCCAATTAGCTACGCAAGATACTGTACAAGATTTAGCCGAGCCACCAGTTCCATTGGTGTTCACGGATAGCGCTGCTGCAAAAGTGGCTGACTTGATTGCTGAAGAAGGCAATCCTGAATTAAAACTGCGCGTGTTTGTTCAAGGTGGTGGTTGCTCAGGATTTCAGTATGGCTTCACATTTGATGATGCTGTGAATGAAGATGACACGCTCTTTGAAAAAAATGGTGTGACTTTATTGGTAGATTCAATGAGCTTCCAATATTTAGTTGGCGCTGAGATTGATTACAAAGAAGACATCAATGGTTCACAGTTTGTGATTAAGAATCCTAATGCCCAAACTACTTGTGGTTGCGGCTCTTCTTTCTCTGCATAAAGAGAAAAGTTAATTTAACTACGCAGGGTAGCAAGCGCCTAGAATTCTAGGACCCTTCGCTCCCGTAACGGCTGGCAAATTTGCTGGCTGTTTTTCTTTATGGGCCCATGCAAGCCATGCAAATGCAAGGCCTTCGACTAGTTGTGGGTCAATGCCAAGCGCATCACTGGTAACAATCTCAAGTTTGTTCGTAAATAAGATTTCAGCTCTAGATTTAAATAAATTGAGTAATGCGCTATTGCGCGCACCACCACCACAGATAATGAATGTCTGGGTTTGCGGGGCGTAGCGCTCCAAGGCTTGCAGGGCTGAGTCCACAGTTAATTGCAAGAGGGTGGCTTGGACATCTTCGGCATTGATGTTGTCCGAGCCAATTTGCTTTTGCAACCACTCTAGATGAAAGTCATCACGCCCCGTGCTTTTTGGCGGAGCTTTTGCAAAAAATGCATCGGCCATCATTCGTGATAACAGCGCTTGATTGACCTTGCCTTGTGATGCCCAAGTGCCGTTCTCATCAAAGGTGTGTCCTTGTTGATCCGCAATCCAGGCATCCATCAACATATTGCCGGGGCCGCAATCAAAGCCCCTCACTTCACCCTCTTTGGGTAATAGCGTCAGGTTAGCAATGCCGCCAAGATTGAGCACGGCGATATTTTTATCTGTAGAAAATTGTTGCGCATGAAAGGCTGGCACTAGAGGCGCACCATGACCGCCTGCTGCTAAATCACGACTTCTAAAGTCTGCGATGACATCAATGCCAGCGAGCTCCGCTAATAGGGCTGGATTGAGGGTTTGGTGCGTATAAGCTAAGTGATGAGCAAGATCAGCTTGGTGACGAATGGTCTGACCATGGGCACCAATTGCGCTGATATCTGCAGGGGATAGCTTGGCCTGAGTAAGTAATTGCTTAACTGCATCCGCATAGGCTACTGCCAAGGCATTAGCAGCCTGATTCTCCCGGTGAATTTCGTTTGGTCCGGGACTTTGTAGGTCGGCAAGTGCTTTGCGCAACTCCGGACTAAAGGGGGTGCTTACGGAGCCTAGAAGGTATGCTGCCCCGGAGGCTTCAATCTTTGCCAGCACGGCATCGATCCCATCTAGGCTAGTGCCAGACATCAGGCCAATATAGAGGGATTGAGGCTTATTCATGCAGTATCAGGGCTTTGTTCTCAGGAATGCGACAATTATGCTTTAGCAATCTAAATACTAATTTAACCGACTAAGTAAGTCACTAAGCTAACCCAATCAGCATGACGGCTAAACCAGAACAAAAATACCCACTGACTCCTGAAGTTTTTGCAGCCCTTGAAGTAACCAAAAGGGGTTGTGATGAGTTATTGGTCGAGACGGATTGGATTCAGAAGTTAGCCAAGAGCCAAGCTACAGGTACGCCTTTGCGTATTAAGTTGGGTTTGGATCCAACTGCACCTGATATCCATTTAGGCCATACCGTTGTTTTGAACAAGTTACGTCAGTTACAAGATTTGGGTCATACGGTCATTTTCTTGATTGGTGACTTCACCAGCATGATTGGTGATCCTTCGGGACGTAATGCAACCCGTCCACCACTGACGGCTGAAGAAATCGCTGTCAATGCGCAGACCTACTATCGTCAAGCTAGTATGGTGCTTGATCCTGCTAAAACGGAAGTCCGTTACAACAGCGAGTGGTGCGATCCTCTGGGTGCACGCGGCATGATTCAGTTGGCAGCGCGATATACCGTTGCCCAAATGTTAGAGCGCGATGACTTTACCAAGCGCTACCGTAACGGTGTGCCTATCTCTGTGCATGAGTTCTTATATCCGCTAATGCAGGGCTATGACTCTGTTGCCTTGAAGAGCGACTTGGAGCTTGGTGGTACTGATCAGAAATTTAATCTCTTAGTTGGGCGCGAGCTCCAGCGTGAGTATGGCCAAGAACCACAATGTATTTTGACTATGCCCCTCCTTGTTGGTTTGGATGGCGTAGACAAGATGAGTAAGTCCAAAGGCAATTACATTGGCATCAGCGAGCCTGCTGGCGAAATGTTTGGCAAGCTCTTGAGTATCTCCGATGAATTAATGTGGGATTACTTCACCTTGCTCTCATTCCGCCCGATGGCTGAAATTGATTTAATGAAGCAAGAAGTGGCTGCCGGCAGAAATCCTAAAGATTGCAAAGTGCTACTCGCACAAGAAATCGTTGCACGCTTTCATTCGCAAGCTGCTGCAGAAAAAGCATTGGAAGACTTTAATCACCGCGCTAAAGGTGGTGTACCTGACGATATTCCAGAAGTAACTCTCACTGGAGCGCCAATGCAAATCGCCAATCTTCTGAAAGTAGCCGGCTTAGCTCCATCAACATCAGAAGCCAATCGCAACATCGAACAAAACGGTGTGAAGATTGATGGTGTAACAGTTGCTGATAAGCAATTGAAGGTTGAAGCTGGCACTTACGTAGTGCAGGTAGGCAAGCGTAAGTTTGCCAAGGTTACGCTGAGCTAGATCTCAAATATCGAGGCTAGCAGAGCCGCTAGGTGGGGTGAGGCCAAAGTGCTCATAGGCTTGGCGTGTTGCCACTCGGCCACGTGAGGTTCTTTGTAGATAGCCTTGTTGAATCAGATAAGGTTCTAAGACATCCTCAATGGTGTCGCGCTCTTCACCAATTGCAGCTGCTAAGTTATCAATTCCTACGGGGCCACCATCAAACTTATGCAAGATGGCTTCGAGTAATTTACGGTCCATCACATCAAAACCACTTGGATCGACATCGAGCATTTTTAATGCGGCATCGGCCATTTCTTTAGTAATGGTGCCCGTGCCTTTGACTTCGGCGTAGTCGCGCACTCGACGTAATAGGCGATTAGCGATACGTGGAGTGCCTCTAGCACGCCTCGCAATCTCAATTGATCCCTCTGGGTCAATATCGGCTTTTAGCAAGCTGGCAGAACGCGTAATAATTTTGGTGAGCTCTTCAGTGGTGTAGAACTCCAGTCTTGCCACAATGCCAAAGCGATCACGCAGTGGATTGGTGAGCATGCCGGCACGTGTTGTTGCGCCAATAAGCGTGAAGGGCTTGAGATCAATTTTGACGCTGCGCGCTGCAGGACCTTCACCAATCATGATGTCTAGGCTGTAGTCCTCTAGCGCTGGGTACAGAATCTCCTCCACCACTGGAGAGAGGCGATGAATCTCATCAATAAAGAGCACATCGTTTGCTTCTAAATTGGTCAGCAATGCAGCGAGATCACCCGGTCTATCGAGAACAGGGCCGCTAGTTTGGCGTAAGTTCACACCAAGCTCTCTAGCAATGATGTGCGCTAGGGTGGTTTTACCAAGACCTGGAGGTCCGAAGAGTAGTACGTGATCGAGCGCTTCCTGGCGAGCTCGAGTTGCAGTAATGAAGATCTCTAGTTGGGCACGCGCCTTAGTTTGGCCAACATACTCATCAAGCTGTTTTGGGCGCAAAGCTCTTTCGAAGACGGCTTCCGAGTTTCCGGCTGCACCGCTAACGATGCGGTCATTGCCTTCCGGTAAATCTTCAGGAATTGAGCTGAGGTCTTCTGTGTGGATTGCCATACTGCAAGTGTAGTGGTGTTTGGGTGACTAGTTAAGAAGACTTCGAGAGGTATTTGAGGCCCATGCGGATACCATCCGATACAGTGGTATCGGGCGGTATTTGTTTGAGGGCAAGATGCGCTTCTTTTTCTGAATAACCCAGCGCCAAGAGGGCCTGCAAAACTTCACTGCTTGCTTCAATCGCTTGAGGTTTGCCGCCAACAATTCCTAAATCTGGGGCCAACTTGCCTTTGAGTTCTAGGCAAAGACGTTCAGCAGTCTTTTTACCAATGCCGGGGACTTGAGTCAGGCGTCCTGCTTCTTGCATAGTAATGGCTTGAGCCAATTCGTTAACGCTCATGCCAGAAAGTACGGCAAGGGCAGTGCGTGAGCCGACACCGCTAATCTTAATCAATTGTCTAAATGCTTCACGCTCTGTTTCAGTGGCAAAGCCAAAGAGCTGTTGCGCATCTTCACGAACTTGGAAGTGCGTGAGAAGCGTAATTTTTTGATTGGTCTCTGGGAGTTGATACAGGGTGCTCATTGGCACATCGATCTCATAGCCAACGCCTTGGCAATCTACCAAGAGGCGAGGAGGGTGAACTGAAACGAGAATGCCTTGTATGCGACCAATCATGTAAAGATCTTAACCTGTTTGTATTGTTATTTCTTGCTAGTCTTTTTGGGTGCAAGAGCTGCGGTAATTACTTTCGGAATCTGGGCATGATGCGCAGCGCAAATGGCTACTCCCAAAGCATCGGCTGCATCGGTGCCGGGAGCACGGCTTAGACGGAGTAAACGCTTCACCATTTCTTGAACTTGAGGCTTGGTAGCTCTACCGGTTCCTACGATGGACTGCTTTACTCTGAGTGCACTGAACTCTGCAACAGGGAGTTTGTCGGATACGAGGGCTGCAATCACTGCACCTCGAGCCTGACCCAGCATCAGGGTAGAACGAGGATTGACGTTCAGGAACACTTCTTCGATAGCTGCTTGCTCTGGTTGGTAGGTCTCTAGAACCTCTTTAATGCCTGAGTACAAGATTCCTAATCTCACAGGAAGACCTTGGTCTGGGTCACCGCTTTCAATCGTCCCAGAGGCTACGTAGCTCAGTTTTTGGCCATCAACATCAATGACGCCAAAACCCGTTGTTCGAAGACCTGGGTCGATTCCTATCCAGCGCATAAGTGCTTAGTGACGAAAGTGACGTGTGCCAGTAAAGATCATGGCGATGCCGTGCTCATCAGCTGCCGCAATGATTTCATCATCACGCATGCTGCCACCAGGCTGAATAGCGCAGCTTGCACCACCATTCACAACCACATCCAAACCATCGCGGAATGGGAAGAAGGCATCACTAGCTACTGCAGAGCCTTTGAGGCTTAAACCTGCGTTCTCAGCCTTAATACTAGCCATACGTGCGGAGTCTACGCGGCTCATTTGGCCAGCGCCAATACCGAGAGTCATACCGTTAGCGCAATACACAATCGCATTGGACTTTACAAACTTGGCAACGCGCCATGCAAACATCATGTCGTGCATTTCGCTTGGAGTTGGGAGGCGCTTACTGACAACGCGCATTTCGTTCTCAAGGACGTTCTTCGCATCAGGAGATTGAACGAGCAAGCCACCGCCAACACGTTTGAAGTCAAAAGTATTAAATGCAGTACCTAAAGGAATCTCTAAGAGACGTACATTTTGTTTGGCGGCAAAGATGGCTTTTGCTTCAGCGCTAAAGCTTGGCGCAATCAATACCTCTACAAACTGCTTTGAAATCGCTTCAGCTGCGGCGCCATCACATGGCACGTTGAAGGCAATAATTCCGCCAAAGGCTGAGCTCGGATCTGTTTTGAATGCCTTTTGATAGGCCTCGAGGGCATTGGCAGCAACAGCTACACCGCAAGGGTTCGCATGCTTGATGATGACGCACGCTGCAGCACCGCCAGCATTACCGGTGAAGCTTTTGACACATTCCCAGGCAGAGTCAGCATCGGCAATATTGTTGTAGGAGAGCTCTTTGCCTTGTAATTGTTTGTAGTTGGCAAGCGTACCATCAACTGGATAAATGTCTTTGTAGAAAGCTGCTGATTGGTGTGGGTTCTCGCCATAGCGCATTTCTTGCACTTTTTCAAAGGCAAGGTGCAGCGTTTCTGGATAGGCAGATCGTTTCTTGTGATCGAGGTCATCACCTAATGCAGATAGATAATTTGCAATCGCGCCATCGTATTGGGCGGTATGGGCAAATACTTTTTTAGCCAGACCCAAATTGGTCTTATAAGAAACTACATTTTTATTGGCTTTCATTTCTTCGAGTACAGGTGCGTAATCTTCTGGTGAAATGAGTACGGTCACATCTTGATGGTTTTTGGCAGCGGCACGCAACATCGCTGGACCACCAATATCGATGTTCTCAACTGCATCCTCAAATGAGCAATCTGCTTTAGCCACTGTTTCATTAAATGGGTAGAGGTTGATCACGAGCATATCGATCGTATCGATGCCATGTTCTTTCAAAGCAGCCATGTGCTCAGGGAAATCTCGGCGAGCCAATAAGCCACCATGAACCATGGGATGCAAGGTCTTTACGCGGCCATCCAACATCTCCGGGAACTTGGTAAGTGAAGATACTTCCACTACGGGCAAATTATTTTCAGCCAGGAGTTTTGCGGTACCGCCAGTAGAGATCAGCTTGACACCTTGCTCATGAAGGGCTTTAGCGAACGGCACGATGCCATTTTTATCGGAAACAGAGAGTAGGGCTGTGCGGATCATATTTTTTCAGAAGGTGTAATTAATCAAGAATTTGCGAATGGGATCTACTTACTTCAAAAGCTGGTGTTCAACCAGTTTCTTGTGCAAGGTATTACGGTTGATGCCGAGATATTGCGCTGCCAAAGATTGATTCTGCTTTGCATGTTGCATTACTAATTCAAGCATGGGCTTCTCAACGACTGCGAGAACCATTTGGTACAAGTCAGACGGGGGTGTTCCTTTGAGATCATTCAAATAACCTTGGAGTTGGGTCTCAATACATTCGGTGATGGGGTGCTTATTGGTCATGGGTAAATTAAATAACTAGAAAACTAAATTTAGACTGCTTCTAAAAATAACAAACGATCAGAATGGGATTTCATTTCATTGAAAAAATCATTCACCATTTGTAATTGGGTTTTGCAATCATCGGCGGTATTCATTCTTTGGCGAAATGCATGTGAGTCACGTAGGCCCTTGCAATACCAACCGATATGCTTACGCGCTGTGCGCAAGCCGACATACTCCCCATAGAACTCATAGTGATCAATCAAATGTGCATTCATGATCTCTTGAATCTCATTAATCTGCGGTGTTGGTAATTTGCCGCCCGTTTCTAAAAAGTGATTGATCTCACGAAAAATCCAGGGACGTCCTTGAGCAGCACGGCCAATCATGATGGCATCGGCACCAGTTTCTTTTAAAACAAATTCTGCTTTTTCTGGAGTGGTGATGTCACCGTTAGCAACTACTGGAATGGCAATACTATTTTTTACTGCGGTAATGGTTTCGTACTCCGCTTCACCGTGATACAGGTCAGCTCTCGTGCGGCCGTGAACGGTCAACATGGAGATGCCAGATTTCTCAGCGAGACGTGCAATGTCTATTGCATTTTTATGTTCGCGATCCCAGCCTGTCCTAATTTTTAAGGTCACAGGAACTGCATCGGGACCTACGCCCACAGCCTGAACTACGGCTTCCAAAATTTGCTGTACTAAAGGCTCGTCTCTCAATAGCGCGGAACCAGCTGCAACATTGCATACCTTTTTGGCTGGGCAACCCATATTGATATCAATGATCTGGGCGCCATGATCGACGTTGAGCTTGGCAGCTGCGGCCATCATCTGCGGATCGGCGCCAGCAATCTGGACTGCAATCGGCTTAAATTCGCCTTGGTGATTGGCGCGACGCTGGGTTTTCTCGCTCTTCCATAGCAAAGCATTGGAAGCGATCATTTCAGATACGGCATAGCCGGCTCCAAGCTTTTTGCAAAGCTGACGAAATGGACGATCCGTTACCCCAGCCATTGGGGCGACAAATAATCTATTTGCGAGAAGGTGTGGGCCAATCTTCATGGGTTGCGGGCTGATTTCTGGAGGGCTTCTAGTGCTGGGGAAGGGTGTCACTTTAGCACAAGTCGGCCTAAATCTGCCTAAAAAATAGGCAGATTCACTAATTTAGATCAAACGGGGAATACTTGGATTTGGGAGGCTATTTCAGCCTCTTAGCGCCTGCCAAACATCATCTGGCGAGCTAAGGCTGTTTTGATAGGCGGGAGCCATTGGAGAGCCGATAAAGCCAATCCACGACCAATCACGATGGGTAGTAGGTTGGAAGTGAAGATTCTGGCCATAAAGTCAGTTAAGCCAATTGTGGCAGAGCGATCTAGCTTGCGACTTTGAGCGTAGTCCTGCAGGGTATTTTCAATAGCGAGAGGTGTTTTTTGATCATCAGGCTTGGAAAAGAGGGCGCTGAGTTTTTCAGCTAAAAGATAGGCATCCCTCAATCCAAGGTTTAGACCCTGTCCTGCAACGGGGTGCAAAGTCTGAGCAGCATTGCCAATCCAAACCTCATTTCCCTGAGTAATTTCTTTGCGGTAATTGAGTCCTAACTCATAAAGGCGACGATCTTGGATTTTGAGAAACTGACCAATACGAGAACCAAACTCGTCTTGCAGACTTTTCAGAAATTCAGCATCACTTAAAGCGAGACGTGCTTGTGAAGAACTTGGGGTTCCACACCAAACTAGATTCAGGATGTTGGGGCCATAGTGACTTGGCAAAACTGCCAAAGGCCCTTCAGAAGTAAAACGCTCCCATGCTTGATGAGGTGCTGCATTCTCAACCTCAACTAAGCCAACCAAAGCGGATTGCTCATAGTCTCGACCAGACTCAACCCAATCCTGAGTTTTAAATAAACCCCCTTCAGCATGAACTACACATTGGGCTTGAATATTTGATGTGTCTGCCTGCCCATCAATATGCTCCCAAATAAAATTCGAACTTTTTGTCTGAATAGCTCTTAAAGCTTTACGCAATGTCAGGTGAATATCGCGATAACGAACGATGTGACCTAAGGCATCCTGCCCAAGCTCTTCCCGAGTCATGAGGGCGCGACCAAAACGACCTGCTTGTGACACATGTACTCGATGAATGTCAGCACATTCAGTGGGCCACGCATTAATAGTATCGAGCAATAGCTTGCTGCCATGCGATAAGGCAATCCCTCGACTATCCGCAGCAGCTAAATCAGCGTCATCAGCGGGGTTGCGATCGAGTAAGACAATTTTTGCTTGAGGAAATTTTTGCAAGCACCATGCTGCACAGGCCAAGCCAACGGGCCCGCCACCCTGAATCACCATATCAAATTTTGTTGCTGACATGCTTGGCAATTTAATTATTCTTCATCAGTGCTTCGATTTCATCGGCTTTGACTGGTACGCCGCGAGAGATTAATTCACATCCTGAATCATTTACCACAGCATCATCCTCAATGCGGATGCCGATATTCCAGAAGCGCTCATCTACATCATCTGCTGGACGAACGTATAGGCCTGGTTCAATAGTAAGGACCATGCCAGGCTTGAGAAGGCGCCATGGTTTTTCTGAAGAGTCTGTTGCTGTGCTTAGTGGTTCGCGATATGAGCCAACATCATGCACGTCCATACCCAACCAATGTGAGGTACGGTGCATATAGAAACGACGATAGGCGCCAGTTTCAATCGCGTTATCTAGCGAGCCCAATTCCGACAGCTTGAGAAGTTTTTCATCAAGCAATCCTTGGGTCAGAACTTTGAGTGCGGCTTCATGTGGTTGCATAAATGTGTTGCCAGGCTTAGTTGCTGCAATAGCCGCCTCTTGCGCAGCTAGCGTGATGTCATAGAGGGCGCGTTGTGCCCCTGAAAACTTCCCATTGACCGGAAAAGTGCGGGTGATATCCGATGCGTAGCCATCAAGCTCGCAACCTGCATCGATCAAGCAGAGTTCGCCACTACTCAGTTCAGTATTACCAGCGCGGTAATGCAGAATGCAGGAGTTCGCTCCACCAGCAACAATGCTGTTGTATGCAACGCTTTGTGCACCGCTATAGCGGAACTCATGCAGAAGTTCAGCTTCGAGATGATATTCACGCATACCAGGTTTGCAGGCTTGCATTGCACGAATGTGGGCACGCGCAGAAATTTGGGCTGCACGACGCATGATGTCGATTTCATGTGCATCTTTGAAAAGACGCATTTCATGAATCAAACTTTCTACATCATGGAATTCTGAAGGGGGATTAACTCCAGCACGTGCTTGCGCTCGCACCTGCTTCATCCAATGGCGTAAACGGCGATCGGTCTCAGCACTTTCTGAGAGGCGAATGTAGACAGCATCTTGATCTGCCAATAACTCACCCAGTTTTTTATCTAACTCATGATTGCTATGGGCGTATTCCACCCCTAAGGTTGTAGGTGCTGCGTCTGGCCCCAAACGAATGCCATCCCAAATCTCACGCTCTGCATCTTTAGGTCTGCAAAAAAGATGTGATTCGAGTTGGGTTTGTGATGCCGACCCAGTCATCTTTAATACGAGGGTTGCGCCCGGCTCTTCAAAACCAGTGAGGTAGAAAAAATCACTATCATGACGATAAGGAAATTCGCTATCTCGATTGCGCGCAGTTTCAGGCGCTGTAGTAATGATGGCAATGCCACCACCAGTTTTAGCGCAGATCAGTTTTGCTAGTTCGACTCGGCGTTGTTGGTAAATGCGGGAATTATTCATTTGCTGCATTGAGTTCTTGTAATCGTTGGGGCGTACCTACATCGTGCCACGGTCCAGTATATTTTTCACCGGACACTCTATTTTCAGTCATGGCCTCTCGGAGGAGTGGGGCTAGCTTAGTGGGTACATCCAACTCTATATCTTTGAAGAGGTCTCGGTGATACAGCCCAATTCCGGAAAAAGTGAGCTTTTCAGCTTCACCCAAAGGCTCAGCAGCTACTTGGGAGCCCTTCAGGTAAAAGTCCCCCTCAGGGTGCTGAACCGGATTGGGAACCATCAAAAGGTGTGCCAAAGGCTTGTTTGGCATATTGCGAAAACGAATAACCTGCTCTAAAAGCTCAGGAATTGGCAGGCTTGGGCTAAAAACATCCCCATTCATCACTAAGAAATAATCGCTGGGGTTTAGCAAGGGGAGCGCCTTGCGAATACCGCCTGCAGTTTCTAGGGCGCTAGTTTCTGGAGAGTAGGTGATGTTGAGCTCGAATTGGCTGCCATTGCCTAAAGCTTTCTCAATCTTATGGCCAAGCCAAGCATGATTAATCACCACATTTTCAATGCCTGCTGCACTAAGTGCCTCTAAATGCCAGGCAAGTAAGGATTTGTTTTTGATGGTGAGGAGTGGCTTGGGCAATTCATCCGTTAGTGGACGCATGCGCTCGCCTCGACCAGCGGCCAGTAAAAAGCACGGAATGAGATTGCGCTGATTCATGACGGTTTGCTGTTATTCCTTAGTAGGGCGTGTCGATTCCAAAATACGTGCCAAGGGCTTTAATTCAATATAACGATTGGCAGTGGCAATCGCATACTCCAGCACCAATGGGATATCTTTGAGATAGCCATCTTTACCATCGCGATGAAACAGCCTTGCAAAAATACCTAAAACTTTAAGATGCCGCTGTAAACCCATCCATTCAAAGTCACGATAGAACTGACCAAAATCATCGGGCATTGGTAATCCTGCTTTGCGGCCAGCCTCCCAAAATTTAATTACCCAATCAATCACGCGCTCTTCTGGCCACGCAATGTAAGCATCACGCCAAAGTGAGGCTGCGTCGTAAGTGATGGGGCCAAAGACCGCGTCTTGAAAATCGATCACACCAGGATTATTTCTATCGGTCACCATCAAATTGCGTGAGTGGTAATCGCGATGTACATAGACTTTTGCTTGCGCAAGATTATTTTGAATGATGAGTTCAAAAGCTTGCTTGATTTGAGAAATCTGAACTTCGCTTAATTCGATATGCAAATGTTTATGCAGGTACCACTCTGGAAATAAATCCAATTCACGTTGTAATAGCGCTTCATCATAGTTTGGTAATGCATCTGGTTTGCTTGCTAATTGCATTTGTACCAAAGCATGGGTTGCATCTTGATAGAGGTGATCAGCGCTCTCAGAATTGAGTTCCGCAAGATAGGTTTTGGTGCCCAAATCATTGAGTAAAAGATAGCCATCTGCTACATTTTTTTCTAAAATTTTCGGGACATTTAGGCCGGCATTTTCGAGCAATAAATCGACCTTAATGAAGGCATCTAAGGGCTCATGTTGGGGTGGGGCATCCATCACGATTAAAGTCGGAAAATCCGGGTTTTTGGACCCAATCCGGAAATACCGCCGAAAGCTGGCATCAGCCGAGGCAGGGGCTAAAGTGGATAGATCTAATTGCCAGCTAGGTTCAAGGCCTTTTAGCCAGCTAAGGAGGGAGTCTAAGCGAGAGTCAGTCATGGTCGATTCGTATAATAAGGCGGGTCTGGATCTATGAGTCATTATCGCCGTCGCGCCGGCCTTTGCGCCCCTCTTTTTTTATCTGTCTCCCTGCGCGTAATGATGGGGGTTACATTGCCGCAATTTGCCCTCTCAAGTATGGCTCAGGCACCCGCACCTTTGCCCCCATCGGCGCAGTCGTTGGGTAGCTCCGCCAACTCCGTTTTAATTCCTGATCGTGGCGATGTCACCGTCTTAAAGTTGGATGATCAATTACGGGTTGGTAAACCTATTAATGATGGACAAGCTTTAACTTTTACCTCTAGTGATTCGATAGATGGAATCGTCGATCGCGAAATGCGCTTAAAAGGGCGTGCACAAATTCGTCGAAATGGCGCAGTGATTAAAGCGGATGAAATTAAATACGACCCCGATTCTGACGTTGCAAACTTATCTGGCAATACTGAATTTTCAAAAGGCAATGCATTATTCAAAGGGCCAAAAGCACGCCTTAGAGTAGATGCGCGTGAAGGGGAAATGGAATCCCCGACTTACGAACTGCGCGATAACCGAGCCAGCGGTACAGCAAAGAAGTTAACGATCGAAACTTCTGATGTGTTTGTGTTTGATAAAGCCACTTACACCACTTGCACCCCAGAAAATTTAGATTGGTATTTCACGGCTAGTACGCTAGAGATTGATAACGAACAAAAAGAAATGGTTGGCACGAACGGTGTCATGCGATTCTTTGATGTACCTATTGCTTACGTACCTTACTTCACTGCACCAACATCCAATCAACGTCGTTCTGGAATTCTGGCACCAGTAGCTGGCTACAACTCCAATAATGGTATTGATGTAACGCAGCCTTACTACGTCAATATTGCACCTAATCGTGACTTGCTTTTATTGCCTCGAGTAATGGGTCAGCGTGGAGTGCAGTTAGGTGCCAAGTATCAGTTTTTAGATAAACAGTACGCTGGTAACTTAATGGGCGATTACCTCCCTTATGACCGAAAGACTGGTACTGATCGTTGGCGCTACGACTGGCAGCAGAGGCAAAATTTTAGCGGTGATTTATTGGGCATGGGCGGCATCCCGATTGCTGGCGCCTGGACTGGATATGCCAATGTGGCTCGAGTCTCAGATAATTTATACCCGACAGATTTTTCACAAAGTATGGCTGGCGCAGTAACCAACCAGTTTCGCCAAGAAGTGGGCACCACCAAGAACTTGACCGGAAGCTTGAGTAACTGGACTGTTGCTGCAAGAGCGATGACGTTCCAGACCTTACAGCCAGACCCAACAGTGACCGTACAGTCCCCATACAATATTTTGCCGAATATTACTGCGACCTATAACAACCGCTTAACCCCAGCGGTGGCAGACGTCAGTGGCAAATACATTACCTTGCCATCAGGCCCAGTAACGACGTTTTCAACCGATTACACTCGATTTGCTTACAACATTGGCGGAAACCTGCAGGCCACTGCCCCAGGCGCATTTAGTCAGGCAGACCGAACTGTTATTAAAGGTGCAATGGCGCTCCCTCAGATTACGCCTGGGTATTACATCACTCCTAAGGTGAGCTTTCAGTCGAACACCTATAACGCAACCCCATACAACCCTGTAGGGGCACCAGCTGCGCAAGGTTTTACGATACCCACATTCAGCCTTGATTCAGGTTTGGCATTTGAAAGAGATGCTGCAGAATTAAAAGGCTTCTTTGGGCGAGATATGTTGCTCACAATGGAACCAAGGGCGTTTTATGTTTACACCCCATATCAGAGTCAAGCCCAAACCCCTTTGTTTGATACGGCAGATACTGGTTTTGGTGTGACTCAAATTTTTAGTGAAAATACTTTTATTGGTAATGACCGTATTGCAGATAACAACAAGCTAACTGGTGGTTTAACTAGCCGTATGATTGAGGCTAATACCGGTGCAGAACGCGCAAACGTCACCCTTGCACAACGCCAAGCCTTTACGGGACAGAAAGTTGGCCTTAATGGAAATATTGCCAACCCTACAACTTATTCAGATACCTTAGGTTCAGCCTCGATTCGCTTGCTAGGCAACTTTAGTGCGGATATGTTTGGTCAGTACAACACTCAATTAAATAGATTTGTTCAGACTACGGTTGGTGGAAGCTGGCGTCCCACCCCTGGAAGGAATTTGAATTTTGGCTATAGAAACGTATGGTCGCCACCCACCCAGGCCTCACTTCAGAACAATACGCCAGGGACTCTGGCTCAGACCACGACTGATCAATACAATATTTCAGGGCAATGGCCTCTGACGCGCGAGGTATCGGTGTTAGGCCGCTGGGGTTATGACGCATTAACGACTAAAACGCTCAACACTTTAGTGGGTTTAGAGTGGATGCGTGACTGCTGGACTTTGCGTGGGGCCTACTCACAGATGCTGAATACCTCACAAATAACTACTACCCAGGTTTTATTCCAAATAGAATTTAGGGGCTTTGGTAGCGCTGGCAGCAATCCAGTTGATATCATGAGACTTAATGTTCCCGGATATATGCCTACTTCCAAGCCTATACCACCTTCAATATATGAGAACTATCAATGATGCGTAGGAATCGATTTATTCAAGCTCTTGCAGCGATGCTTTTGGCTGGAGCTGTTTTCTTGCCTCACATCGCATTTGCACAAGATAGCTCAAAGAATTCAGCTGATAGCAAAATTCGAAATATTGATGGTGTTGCAGCAGTTGTGAATACCGGCTACGTGACACGTAAAGAGATTGACGATCGCATCGCAGCTCTACAAAAGCAGGGAGGCAAACTTCCTGATGCGGCGACTTTACGTAAGACTGTACTTGAGCGTCTGATTGTCGAAAAGATCCAGTTGCAAAATGCTGAGCAAGAAGGTGTTGCGGTCAGTAATAAAGAGCTCGACAAGATTATTGGTGATATTGCAGTCAAGAATAAATTAACCATTGCTGAGTTGAAGGTAAAAATTGCTGCTACAGGCAGCACCTATGATCGCTATCGCCAAATGTTGCGTGATGATGTGATTATTAGTCGCTATCGTGAACGTGAGGTAGAGGGCAAGATTAAGATTTCTGATGCAGAAGTGGATAACTTTATTTCTGATCGCAATCGTGAAGTAGCTAGCGGAGGAAGACCAGCACGCTCAACTCCGGCTGCAAAAGGTGAGCCTGAAGAAATTGATGTCGCACAGATTTTTATCCCCGCTGACGCAAGTGCTGGTGCTGGCGCTCAAGCTGAGGCGAAGAAGAGGGCAGAGTCTCTCCTGCGCGAAGCGCGCGGCGATGTTGATTTCTTGCAATTGGGTGCAATGGCCGCGAAAGATAATCCAAAAATCAAGTTTCAGGATTTGGGTTACCGTACTCCAGATCGGTTGCCGCAACTGTTCTATGAGGCTGTGAGAAATACCGGTAGCGGACAGCTTGCTAATGCAGTCGTTAAGAGCCCCGCTGGTTACCACGTTCTGAAAGTTCTCGATCGTCGTGCGCTAGTTGCCGGTGCTCCTGAGCCACAGCAGACTGCACCTCAAGAGGGTGCGACTACCCCACAAAACATTATGGTGACGCAGACTTTGTCTCGCCATATTTTATTGCGTAGTCGCGCTGGCTTAACCGATCAAGATGCTGAAAGACGCCTCGCTGGTTATCGTGATCAGGTTCGTGCAAAGACTGCTGATTTTGGTGAGTTAGCTAAAAAGTATTCCGAAGATGGATCTGCAGCTAACGGCGGTAATCTCGGTTGGATGGGTCCTGGTGATTTAGTTCCCGAATTTGATCAAGCAATGAACCGCTTGCAAATTGGTGAAGTGAGTAATCCAGTAAAGACGGAGTTTGGTTGGCATTTGATTCAGGTGCTTGAGCGTCGTGAGGCGCAGTTAACTCTTGAGAAGCAGCGTCAATTTGCTCGTGCAGCAATTCGTGAGCGTAAGTTTGAGCAGGCTTATCAAGATTGGCTACGTGAACTACGCGACACCGCTACGGTAAAGATCATTAACGCAGATGATCCAGCAGCCAGCCCTCGTTAATTTAGTCATTAGCTCTGGAGAGCCTGCAGGGGTTGGTCCAGAAGTTTCTGTTGCGGCTGCTGTAGCCTTTTTGCAAGAGCAGCCCGCAAGCATGATTACTTTGCTTGGTGACCCCAGCTTAATTCCAGCAACTAAGATTCCTCAAGAGTTATCAAATCGCTTGAAGGTGGAATCGATTTCCTTGGCCGCCCCTGTAATAGCCGGTCAGCTCGATCCCGCTAACGCTCAGTATGTCCTGAATATGCTAGATGCTGCAGTTGAGGGATGTCTTGTAGGACGCTTTAATGCAATGGTGACTGCGCCTATACAAAAAAGTGTGATCAATGATGGGGATACAGCAAGCAAAGACCTATTTACTGGACATACTGAATATCTAGCTAAGCTTTGCCAGCAAGAGCATGTTGTCATGATGTTGTGTGCGACATTACCAGCAGGTTTTTTAGGGCTACAGAAAAGTCGCGACCTCCGGGTAGCTTTGGTTACAACCCATCTGCCTTTAAGAGAAGTTCCAGGCGCTCTTGGTTTTCAGAATATTCTGGAAACAATCCAGATCGTCGATCAGGACTTGCGGACAAAATTTGGTATCGCTAAGCCGGTGATTCGAGTGGCGGGACTAAATCCCCATGCAGGTGAATCAGGCTATCTTGGTCGCGAAGAAATTAACATAATTGCTCCCGCAATCGAAGCAGCGAAAGATTTGGGTATTCAAGTAAGTGGGCCCTATCCAGGCGATACGATGTTTGATGCAAATGCCTTGGATAGTGTGGATGCTTTTATTGCGATGTATCACGATCAAGGTTTGGCACCATTTAAGTTTGTGAGCTTTGGGGGTGGCGTAAATGTCACCTTAGGATTGCCGATTATTCGCACTTCAGTAGATCACGGTACGGCGCTAGACCTTGCTGGTAAAGGCTTAGCAGACTCCGGCAGCATGTTAGAGGCTTTGCGACTCGCCTATCAATTAGCTGTTAATGTAAAGAAACTAGAGACATGACGCATCGCGCTCGTAAACGATTTGGCCAAAACTTTTTGCAGGACTCCGGAGTCATTTATTCCATCGTTGCTGCAATCAATCCTAGTGAAAATATGCACGTGATTGAAATTGGTCCAGGCCTTGGCGCGCTTACAAGACCTTTATTGAGTAACCTCGATCATTTAGATCTGCTAGAAATCGATCGAGATTTAGTGGCTTACTGGAATCAAGAGAATCTCAAGGGTCTTCATGTGATTGAGGGGGATGCACTCAAGTTTGACTTTTTGGAATGGGCGAACACACGACCCGCCAATAGTGGTCTTTGTAAGGTAGTTGGTAATCTACCTTACAACATTTCCTCTCCATTACTATTCCATCTCGTTTCTGCTGCTCATGTGATTGATGAGCAGGTATTCATGCTTCAAGCCGAGGTCGTTGAGCGCATGGTATCGAAGGCGGGTGGCTCTGAATTTAGTCGGCTGTCTGTGATGTTACAAGCTCGCTACGATATGGAGCAAGTGTTAGAAGTTCCACCAGAAGCTTTTGATCCGCAGCCCAAAGTAAACTCAGCGGTAGTGCGAATGATTCCGCGTAGGGATTTCAGCTTAAGCGATGCTCAGTGGCATGCTTTGGAAAAAGTAGTGGCAGCAGCGTTTTCTCAGAGAAGAAAAATGCTGCGAACTAACTTATCAGCCTTTGCTGATCGACTGTCTTTATCTGAATCGGAATTAAAGGCGCGTGCCCAGGATATTTCAGTGGAGCGCTATATTGAGTGGGCTAAAACTCTGGCCCACTAGGCTTCTAGTTTTACTCGTAAGCAGTAGGATCAATTACCCGCATTTCTGCTTCAATCCACTTTTCTACTTCTTGATGAAGTTGACCACCGGTTTTTCCAGTAGAGCTAATAGCAGGTCCGATTGAGAAAATGACTGTTCCGGGTTGCTTGAGAAAGCTATTCTTAGGCCAGCAACGACCCGCATTGTGGGCAATTGGAATCACTAGTGCCTCGGTAGCACTCGCTAGCCTTGCACCACCTTTGCTATAGGGTTTGTGAGACCCGGTAGGCATTCTGGTTCCCTCCGGAAACAACAAGATCCACTTACCTTCACTTAAGCGCTTTTTTCCTTGGCTGACAACGGAAAGTGCAGCAGTCTCTTTACTGTTGCGATTAATGTGAATCATCTTGAGCAAAGCTAAGGCCCAGCCAAAGAAAGGGATCCAAAGCAATTCTCTTTTGAAAACGAAGCAGACTTGCTTAGGAAGCTTAGCAATGTAAAAAATAGTTTCGTATGCCGATTGATGCTTACTCAGCACAACTACAGGCTTATCTAAAACTGCCATCATGTTTTCTATCCCACGAATCTCATAACGAATTCCGCAGAGTGGCTGTAAGATCCAGATGACTACCTTATTCCAGAGTCCAATGAAGCGATAGCGATTTTCAGGATTCAGGAAGGGGAAAACGAGGATGCAAAGCACCGACCAAATTGGGGTGAATATCAACAAAAAGAGTGTAAATAGGGCTGAGCGAATAAAAGTCATATTGGCATTAAACCTGATCTTCTAAGAGTGCAGTAGCAAATGCCATCAAATTCGTATGAATCTGTGTTCCCTCTGGGAGGCCGCCTTTATCCAAAGTCTTGCTACCTTTACCCGTTAATACTAGGTGTGGGCTAGCGCCTAAAGCAATGCCTGCTTGAAGGTCGCGTAAGGAATCCCCAACAATCGGTACTCCTAATAGTGGTGTGCTGCTCTGATTTTTTTTGTAGCGCAGGGCAATCTCTTTCATCATTCCTGGTAGAGGCTTGCGGCAATCGCATGCATTGGCATCGGTGTGCGGGCAAAAGAAAATACTATCGATATGACCGCCCAAGGGTTTGAGTAGTTTCTCCATTTTGAGATGCATGCCATGGAGGTCATTGATATTGAAATAGCCGCGCCCTAGACCGGATTGATTGGTTGCTACAGCAATTTGATAGCCAGCCTGATTCAGTAGTGCAATGGCTTCAAGACTGCCCGGCAGTGGAATCCACTCGTCACTCGACTTCACATAATCATCGCGATCTTCATTGATCACACCATCGCGATCAAGAATGATGAGTTTAGAAGAGCTGTTGCTCATGCCAATTTGCCGAGGTCGGCAATGAGATTCATTTTCTGGTGAAGTTGTTGCAAGAGAGCCAGGCGGTTATCGCGCAGCTCTGGATTCGGATCCATCACCATGACATCGGCAAAGAACTGATCAATAGGGGCGCTTAAGGCTACGAGTGCTTTTAATAGATGTACAAACTGACGTTGCTCATAAGCAGCAGTCAATGTCGGAGTCAGCTTCTCAAGCGCCTGATGTAATGCAACTTCAGCTGGGACTTGTAAGAGCTTGCTTGAGCAGGCTGCAGGGATAGCAGTAGCATTCTTTTTCAGAATATTGCTGATACGCTTATTGGCAGCGGCTAACTGAGCAGCTTCTACCAAGGCATTAAATTCACGCAAGGCAGTTAAGCGATCAATTAAATCATTGAGTTGAGCAGGTGACTGACTCAATACGGCATCAATCTCTTCAGTGGTGAAGGGCTTGCCAGCAACTGCTTGATCACGCAAGTAAGCACGCAGGCGATCAATGATGAAGGCGTAAATATCTTCAGCCTTCGCTTTTTCTTGAACATCTTTCTGCGGGAATTGCTTACGAGCCAGCTCAATTAAATCAGGCAAGCTCAAGCTGAGATTCTTCTCTAGTAGGAGGCGGCAGATGCCGAGAGCGTGACGACGCAAAGCATAAGGGTCTTTATCACCAGTAGGAGCAAGGCCAACCCCCCAAATACCTACCAGAGTTTCTAGCTTGTCAGCGATTGCCAATATGGTGCCGATTTGAGTTTGTGGCAACGCATCGCCAGCAAAGCGAGGCATGTAATGCTCGCTACAAGCAGAGGCTACTTCAGGATTTTCGCCGTCATGCGTTGCATAGTAACGACCCATGATGCCTTGGAGCTCTGGGAATTCGCCAACCATATCGGTTAGTAAATCGGTTTTAGCAATTTCAGCAGCACGGCTAGCTAGCATCTCATCGGCTGATAGAGCTTTAGCAATACCCACTGCAATTCCTTGAACACGTTTGGTGCGATCTAATTGATTGCCGAGCTGATTGTGATAAACCACTTTTCCAAGATCAGCTACACGGGATGCTAATGGGCGCTTTTGATCTTGTTGGAAGAAAAAGCGCGCATCAGAGAGGCGCGGGCGCACTACACGCTCATTGCCAGAAATAATTGCCTCTGGCTTATCCGTCTCGATATTAGAAACAATGAGGAAACGATTGCGTAACTTGCCTTGCTGATCAGTCAAAGCAAAGTATTTTTGGTTGGTTTGCATAGTCAGAATCAAGCACTCTTGTGGCACTTCCAAGAACTCTTGATCAAAATGGCATTCATAAATTGCTGGCCACTCAACTAGGGCGGTTACTTCATCTAATAAACTTTCTGGCATCAAAACTAAATCGGTGCCAGCAGCTTTTAATAAAGCAGACTCAATAAATTCACGGCGCTTATTAAAGCTAGGCAACACCTTGGCTTTAGCAGTCAGATCGGACTCGTACTGATCGGCGGATATGATCGTAATGACGCCTGGAGCTAAAAAGCGATGGCCTTCTGTTTGGTTGGCTGCATCAATGCCTAGGGCGCTGATATTAAGGACTTGTTTACCATGCAGGGCAATGATGCGGTGTGCCGGACGTGCAAACTCAACATCCGCCAATTCACCATTTTTTTGGAGCACTTGATAGTGCATCATTTTGGCGATTGGTAATTTGCTGAGTGTTTGCTCAAGTGCTTGTTGAGCGGTTTGCTCTAACGCTGCACCTTTGGCAACAATATTGAGATACAGCGCTTCATTTTTTCCTTCGCCCGATTTTTCAAGACTCGAGAGATCGATATCAGCGTAACCCAAGGAGGCTAATTTCTTTTGTAATGGTGCGGTAGGTTTGCCTTCTGCATCAAAAGCAATGCTGGTTGGTAATAACTTTTCACGTACTGGATAGTCTGGGGCTTGGTTCAATACATTTGTTACTTGAACCGCAAGGCGGCGCGGGGTCGCATACCCGGTGGCAACGGAGTTTTCACTCAAGAGCCCGGCGGCCTTCAGGACTGAATAGATGCCCTCACTAAAAGCATCGCCCAAGCGACGTAATGATTTTGGAGGAAGCTCTTCGGTAAATACTTCAATCAGAAGATTATCTGATTGAGAGAGGGAGTTTGGTGTACTCATAATTAGATCGAGCTGCTTAGGCTTTGGATTGACGTTGACACATCGGGAATCCCAATTTCTCACGAGACTCGAAGTAAGCCTGTGCTACTGCACGAGAGAGATTACGGATGCGTCCGATATAGGCCGCACGCTCGGTAACGGAGATGGCGCCTCGAGCGTCAAGTAAGTTAAAAGTGTGTCCAGCCTTCAGTACCATTTCATAAGCGGGTAATGCTAATGGCACTTCCATCAAACGCTTAGCTTCACTTTCGTAATTGGTGAAGTTTGCAAATAATAGGTCGGTATTGGAGTGTTCAAAGTTGTAGCAAGACTGCTCCACTTCATTTTGGTGATACACGTCACCATACGAGATGCCATCCGCCCAAACGAGGTCGTATACGTTGGAGCAATTTTGGATGTACATCGCTAGGCGCTCAATACCGTATGTGATTTCGCCTAAAACAGGTTTACAGTCAATGCCGCCAACTTGCTGGAAGTAGGTGAACTGTGTCACTTCCATACCGTTAAGCCAAACTTCCCACCCCAAGCCCCAAGCGCCCAAAGTTGGGTTTTCCCAGTCGTCCTCAACAAAACGTACATCGTTCTTTTGAAGATCAAGGCCCAGAGCGGCAAGGGAGCCCAAGTAGAGCTCAAGGATATTTTCTGGCGCAGGTTTCAGTACTACTTGGTATTGGTAGTAGTGCTGCAAACGGTTTGGATTTTCTCCATAGCGGCCATCTTTTGGTCTGCGCGAGGGTTGCACGTAAGCCGCTTTCCATGGCTCGGGACCAATGGCCCTCAAGAAAGTGGCTGTATGAGATGTACCGGCACCGACCTCAAGGTCAATAGGTTGCAATAGGGCGCAACCTTGTTGGTCCCAGTAATCTTGGAGTTTGAGAATGATTTGCTGAAAAGTAAGCATGATTTACCTGGCTAAGCCTTTGATTTTACATGGCTAAGCTAGCGAAGCATGAAATAGCGATTAGATTCGTTTTTGGCGAATCAGACCTAGGATTAGCAAGAGGCAAGAAAGGCCCAAAATAGGCGCATTTCCCCAAAGTACATATGGAGTTTTGCCGGAGTAGGCTTGGATCTTGAGACTGAGCACGCCTTGAGTAAAGTCACCTAGCTGTGACAGTACTTTGCCATCCGGACCAAGGGCTGCCGTAATCCCGGTATTGGTAGCACGTAGTGCTGGAAGACCAGTTTCCAAAGAGCGTAACTGGGATAGGCGTAATTGCTGGGCTGGTGCTTGAGAATTTCCAAACCAGGCCAGATTAGTCATATTGATCAACAAGTTAACGGGCTTACTACTCTCGCGAATGCGGGAGGCTAATTCCCCGCCAAAGACATCCTCATAGCAAATCGTGATGGCTGCCTGAATCGCATCTTGGCCTGAGCGAACAATACTGAATGGAGCTTGATCTAATGTGCCACGTGCGAAATCACTCATGGGGACATGAAATGCATTTACAAACCATTGAAAGCCGGGGGGAATAAATTCACCAAAGGGCACCAAATGGGATTTGTCGTATAGATAGCCCGGCGTGTTGGGAGAGAGTCCAAGAGCGCGATTGGTGTATTTCACTCCAGTGGAATTACTCACCTCTCCAATTAAACCAAGCAAGACATTGCTAGAGGTATTGTTAGAAAACTGTTGAAGCGATTCTAATAAGCCGACAGGAAGATTGCTTTGCGGCCAAGGATAAGCAGTTTCTGGGGTAATGATGAGATCAGCTGATTGACTCTCGATGGCGTTGGTATAAAAACTAAATTGCTCTTCAATGGCTTTGCGGTTGAACTTGAGGCTTTGCTCAAAATTGCCTTGAATTAAGCGAACACTGAGCGGCTCGCCAACCGGCTTTGTGAATGTCCAAAAGCTTGCAAGTTGCGCAAGTGCAATCGTCGAAATAATGCAGGCACTACTAAAAAAGATGTTTTTCTTTAACTGGCTGATTTCCCAAGAGACCCACACTACTAAAAATGTGCAGGCCAAGCCGCCGAAGAATGGTGCTACTGGTGCAAAGGGACCATTGAATTGGGCTTCAGCAAATCCCATCCAAGGGAAGCCGGTTAACACTACGCTACGAAGGTATTCAATGAATACCCAAGATGCCGCCAATACCAAGCCCGTAAGGTATCTACGCTGAGGTAGGCAAAGGGCGAGGGTGGCGCTGGAGAAAAATAAACCCATGCCTGCCGCCAGTAAAAAAACGGCTAAGCAAGAAACCACAGCATGCATTCCACCTACGTCATGCAGACTAATATAGATCCACCAGAGCCCGAGAACAAAGTAACCTAGGCCAAACGACATGCCAGAAATAAATTGTTTCTTGATGGATGGATTGGGTTGCTGATTCATCCGCCACCAAATCAAACCGAGGATCGGGATTTGTATCCAGCCACCATACGGCAGCTCTGCAGCGAAAGCCAGTAAGGCTCCTAGGAAAAACAGCAGCAATAAATGAATGCTATTGCTGGCCCTTGCTGATTGCAGATCAATCAAAGTAATTCTCAGGAAGGTTTCTTCGGGAGTTGTCGTGCAAGCAGAATATGAATCTGTCTTGGGTCAGCACGCTGAACCTCAAATTCAACGCCATCAATCTCAATAAGCTCACCCATTTTGGGTACTCTACCGAGATGCTGAATGACTAAGCCAGCAACCGTTTCAATATCTTCAACCTCAAATTGGGTGCCCAAGGTCTCATTAAATTGATCAAGTTCAGTAATCCCTTTAACCCGAATATCGCCATTGTCTAATGAGATGAGGTTATCTGCTTCCTCATCAACATCGTGCTCATCTTCAATGTCCCCAACGATTTGCTCGAGCACATCCTCAATCGTAATCACACCTGCAACGCCACTGTATTCATCAACAACAATGGCCAAATGGTTGCGGTTATCTTTGAAGTCACGTAGCAACACACTTAAGCGTTTAGATTCAGGAATAAATACAGCGGGGCGAAGCCAATCGCGAACCTGAAAATCTTTTTCAGTGGAGTGACGCAATAAATCTTTTGCCAGCAAGGTGCCGATGACATTGTCACGGTTACCTTCAAATACTGGGAAGCGTGAGTGAGCAGCAGTAATGACGTTTTTAATAATTTCCGATAAAGGCTGGTTGATATCAATCCAGTCAATCTGGGCTCTGGGAATCAAAATATCGCGAGCACATAATTGCCCCACCTGGAATACACCCTCAATCATGGAGAGGGCATCTGCATCAATTAAGCCCTCAGCCTGAGCTTCTCTAAGGGTATCAATCAGTTCTTGACGACGTTCAATTGGGCTGGTTGGCTGTGGCGTTAAAAAATCGGCCAAGCGCTCTAAAAGGGATTTATTGGGGTCAGGCATATAGCAAGAATATCGTAGAAATCAGTAAATTCAATGAAGGAAGTCTTAAAGATGCTTTAAATGGGTGCGTAGGGATTTGCAAAGCCTAAAGACTTCAAGAGGGCAATCTCCTTGCCCTCCATTTTCTTTGCCTCTTGATCGTTCTCATGATCAAGGCCTTGCGCATGTAGACAGCCATGAATGATCAGGTGAGCCAAATGAGCCTTCACAGATTTGTTTTGCTCTGATGCCTCTTTTTGAATCACGGGAAGACAAAAAATAACATCAGCCACCAATGTCTTTGTAGTTAACTCATATGGAAAGGTCAGTACGTTGGTTGCATAGTCTTTTTTGCGAAAAGCAAAGTTCAGTTTTTTGCCTTCAGCTGCATTGACAAAGCGCAAAGTGATGAGGCCATTGAATTGAACCGCTGCTTTCACCCATTTTTTAATTGCTGCTAGAGATGCTATCGCAAGCACTTTCTCTTCAATAGTTGCGCTAGCAAATTGAATATCAATCTCGAGTTTAGTGGGGGATGTTTTCTTGCTTGCCATCTTAGTGGGTATGAGTAGGGACAGGGATAGACTCAATCATGAGGTCACCTCGAAGTGTGTAGTTGAGTACTTCGGTAATCCGGATATCTACTATTTGACCTATGAGGGATTCAATATCGTCATTTGGTGCTGTGAAGTGGATCACGCGATTATTGGCTGCGCGACCCTGTAGGTTGACACCATCTTTGGCGAGGCCTTCAACGAGTACTCGCTCAGTGTTGCCCAACATATTCTTACTAATTTGATTTGCTTGTGACTCAACTAGGGCGAGTAATGTTTGTAGTCGCTTGAGTTTGACCTCATAAGGAGTGTCATCACTCAAATTAGCAGCGGGTGTTCCAGGGCGCGCACTAAAGATAAAGCAAAAGCTGTTGTCAAAATTCAGTTCTTCAACCATTTTCAATAGCTTTGCAAAGTCCTCGTCGGTCTCACCAGGAAAGCCCACAATGAAATCACTAGAGAGCGTCAGATCAGGCCTCACAGCACGCATCTTACGAATAATGCTTTTGTACTCAAGTGCGGTATAGCCACGTTTCATCGCAGATAAAACCGAATCAGATGCATGCTGTACTGGAAGATGGAGGTGACTCACAAGCTTCGGAACTTTAGCGTAAACATCAATCAAGCGCTGTGTAAATTCTTTAGGGTGGCTAGTAGTAAAGCGAATTCTTTCAACGCCCGGAATTTCGGCAATGTATTCAATCAGTAATGCAAAGTCTGCAATCTCTTCACCGCCACCCATCTTGCCAAGATAGGCGTTCACATTCTGACCAAGCAGGACAATTTCTTTTACGCCCTGGGCTGCAAGACCGGCTACTTCAGTCAATACGTCATCAAATGGGCGCGATACTTCTTCACCGCGAGTGTAGGGAACCACGCAGTAGCTGCAATACTTTGAGCAGCCTTCCATGATGGATACATAAGCAGAACCACGAGTTTGTCGAGATGCTGGGAGGTGATCAAACTTTTCTATTTCTGGGAAAGAAATATCTACCTGAGGTCTACCAGTCTCGCGACGTTGCGTAATGAGGTCTGAGAGGCGATGTAAGGTTTGTGGACCAAAGACTACGTCAACATATGGCGCTCTACTAATAATTTGCTGACCTTCTTGGCTAGCAACGCAACCACCTACACCAATTAACAAATTAGGCTTAGTTTTCTTGAGCTCACGTAGGCGCCCTAAGTCTGAAAATACTTTGTCTTCTGCTTTTTCGCGAATCGAGCAGGTGTTTAGTAGAACGACATCCGCATCTTCCGGTGTATCGGTCATGACCATGCCTTCATCGGCATGTAGAAGGTCGGCCATCTTGCCCGAGTCATACTCGTTCATTTGACAGCCAAAGGTTTTGATATAGAGCTTTTTCATATGCCGTTCTCAGGTTTATAGCTGGGGGCGAAGCTCAGATTTTACGGGATAAGGCGTTTAGAGCAGACGTAGCGCCAGAATCGCAACAATTGTTGGCGGAATAGCGGCCAGGAACAGCAAACCCGCAGAAACTGCTGCATTTGGGAAGTAACTGCGCAAAATAGCCAGTCCAGCAGGATTGGGAGCATTTGCGATCACGGTTAAGCCACCACCCGCTACTGCGCCGCCAACTAATGCCAGCTTGAACTCTGGTGAAGTGCCTTGCACCAATGAGCCTAAATAGGTGAGTGCCGCATTATCGGTAATTGCCGTTAATGCCAGGCTGCCATAGAACACAGCAGTGGGACTCATGGTTTCAAGGATCGGCTGAAGCCACCAACCTTGTAAGGCGCCCAAGACAACTAATCCACCTAAGAAGAATCCTACTAGCAAAGCTTCACGCAAGATGAGTGGGCTTTGATGTTTTGGATAAGCGGTGGTGTAGCCAATAAAAAAGAGTAGCAGCCACATGAAGATGACTGGGTCATGCGCGAAGCCCACAATACCTAGCAAAAATAAAAGGTGAATTACTGTAATGGTGAGCGGAATACGCACGTGACCAGATTTGCTGCTAGGTTCAACAAGTTGCTTGTGAAAGAGTAGGGTTATGACGCCAGCATTAATAAAAATAGCGACCATTGCTTCAAGGCCAAAGTTCGCAAACATAAAAGCAGTGCTCCAGCCCCATGTAGATGCCACCATGAGTACTGGCGGCGCAGCAAAATTGGTGAGTGTGCCACCGATTGAAATATTGACGAACAGAACACCTAGAGTGCCAAATAACAGCGATGTAGAGCATTTATGGCGATAGACTAGGTCGCGCAATAAAAAAGCGGCCAGCGTCATTGCAGCAGGCTCAGTAATCAGTGAGCCTAATAGCGGCGTGATGCTGAGGGTTAAGAAATATAGTGTTGGCGCTTGTTTGGTGCGCAAGACCAATTGAATTGCCTTACCGAGCTGATAAAGAAGTTGAGTTGCAAAATGCAGAATAGGCTTGCTACCTGCAACCACCATAATGGCAAACACAAATAGCGGCTCTGTAAAGTTGCGTTTATTGGCGTACTCTTTTGCTGTGGCGAGATCGTTTGCAAGCCACATAAAAATAATCAGAATAGCTGCCCAAAAACCAAAGACGATTTCTACCTCGCCGAGGAGGTGCCACAGACCAGCATGTCTTGGAGATTTTTTAGCCAGGGTTTCAAAATACGAAGTGCAAAAGGTATGCAGCACCGCGATAGCAAAAATAATGCTTGCACCAAGCTCTGTGGGGGTAAAGTTCATGGGTACATATTATCAGGGCAGCATCAAGAATTCGCCCTTAACAGCAAGTAAATAAAAGTATTAGTAATTTAGGAGATTTGGATGAAATTGAAATTAGGCTATCAAGAATTAATTGCCAATGCGATGGCTCAAATTGAGACCGTTCCATTGGAGCAAGCGCAAAAATTCTTGGATGAGGAAAACACGGTGTTTGTGGATATTCGGGATGTGAGGGAGTTGGAGCGCGATGGCATGATTCCAGGCGCCATTCATGCACCCCGAGGCATGCTGGAATTTTGGGTTGATCCAGAAAGTCCTTATTACAAGCCGGTTTTTGGAGAGGGTAAGCGCTTAGTGCTCTATTGCGCTTCTGCTTGGCGCTCCGCTTTGGCCACAGAAACCCTCCAAAAGATGGGGGTTCCTGGGATTTGTCACCTTGAGGGTGGCTTTAGCGCCTGGAAGAAGGCTGAATTGCCTGTTGCGGAAAAGCATGCAAAGCCACACCCAGGATAAATTTCCAACGTCATAGACCTTGAAATGTATTGAATGGCCCCCATTTACTGGGGGTTATGTTGATTAATGAAGAGGGTATTTGTATGACTGTAGCCAGTAAAGAAACCTTAGGCTTTCAGGCCGAGGTAAAGCAACTTTTACAACTCATGATTCATTCCTTGTATTCCAACAAGGAAATTTTTCTACGTGAATTAATCTCCAATGCATCCGATGCTTCAGACAAGCTTCGTTTTGAAGGGATCGAGCATCCTGATTGGTATGGCGATGATCCGGATCTGAAGATCAAGGTCAGCTTTGATAAAACCGCTAGAACCGTCACCATTTCGGATAACGGCATTGGAATGAGTCGCGATGAAGTGATTTCCAACTTGGGAACAATCGCTCGCTCTGGTACGAAAGAATTTTTCTCTAAGCTCTCTGGCGACCAACAAAAAGATGCCGCTTTAATTGGGCAGTTTGGTGTGGGTTTCTATTCGGCTTTTATTGTGGCGGATCGCATTACCGTTGAGACTCGTCGAGCTGGCCTACCGGCCACCGATGGAGTTCGCTGGGAGTCCGATGGCTCAGGCGAATTTACAGTAGAAAGTATTGATCGACCACAGCGTGGGACTGCGATCACGATGCATCTGCGTGAAGGTGAAGATGATTTCCTCTCTACCCATAAACTCAAGTCAATCATTCGTAAGTATTCCGATCACATCTCTTTGCCTATTCAGATGAATAAAGAAGAGTGGGATGCGGATAAAAAAGAGCAAGTCATCAAGGATGAGCTCGAGAGCATTAATCAATCCAGCGCTTTATGGGCCCGCTCTAAATCTGACATTACAGAAGAGCAGTACGACGAGTTTTATAAGCACCTATCACATGACTATGAAAACCCCTTGTGCTATTCATTAAACAGAGTTGAAGGTCGCAGTGAATTTACGCAGTTACTCTATGTGCCTGCACGTGCGCCATTTGATTTATGGGATCGCAATAAGCGTGGGGGTATTAAGTTATATGTGAAGCGGGTATTCATCATGGATGATGCTGAGCAATTAATGCCGATGTACCTGCGTTTTGTTACTGGAGTGATTGACTCAACTGATCTGCCTTTAAATGTCTCCCGTGAAATCCTGCAGGAATCACGTGATGTCAAAATTATTCGAGAAAGCTCCACCAAGCGTGTGCTGAGCATGTTGGAGGATTTGGCAAATAGCGACGATGAGATCAAAAAAGAAAAGTACCGCACCTTCTGGACTCAGTTTGGGCAGGTGCTTAAAGAGGGTGTTGGTGAAGATCAAGCCAATCAAGAGCGTATCCTCAAGCTCTTGCGTTTTGCAAGTACACATACGGATTCTGCAGATCAGACAGTTTCTTTGGCTGAATACATCTCACGTATGAAGGAAGGTCAAGACAAGATTTATTACGTCACTGGCGACACTTTTAATGCTGCGAAAAATAGTCCGCATTTAGAAATCTTCCGCAAAAAAGGTGTTGAGGTTCTGTTGCTCTCCGATCGAGTTGACGAGTGGATGCTTTCTTTCTTCACTGAGTTTGAAGGTAAGTATATGACTTCGGTCGCCAAGGGTGGACTTGATCTCGGTAATCTCAGCGATGAGAAAGAAAAGAAAGAGCATGAAGAAACCGAGAAGAGTTTCAAAGATTTGCTTGATCGTATGAAAGCGACCCTAGACGATAAGGTTAAAGATGTGCGCGTGACCTTCCGCTTGACTGATTCTCCAGCATGTTTAGTCTCTGATGAGAATGAGCTCTCTGGAAATTTATTGCGCATGCTCAAAGCAGCGGGCCAGCAGGCGCCAGATACCAAGCCTATTTTGGAGATTAATCCAGAGCATCCTTTGCTCCTCAAACTGAAGTCGGATGATCTGCACTTTGATGAATGGACTCAGGTTTTATTTGATCAGGCGCTCTTGGCTGAAGGCGGCCAGTTGAATGATCCGGCTGCATATGTAAAGCGCATTAATCAGTTACTACTTTCTTAATCAACAAGACTTAAAAAGGAAAACCCGACCTGCGTCATGCAAGTCGGGTTTTTTGTTTTGCTGCAACTAGAACTTATCTAGCTTGTACAGCTACCCCAGTATTACTGAGGAGCTTTAGCAGGTTGATTATTTTTGCCCGCATTGTATCCAGAGTTGTACTCAGCAGCCTGATCTTTTTTATAGGCATCGTATACATAACCAGATGCTGCGCCAACTGCTGCGCCACCAACTGCACCCCAGATTGGGTTGCCGTGGAAAATGGCTGTACCCACTGCACCAGCAGCTGCGCCGATACCAGCACCGGATAAAGTACGTTGTTCTGTATTGCTCATGTTGGAGCAACCTGCGATTGCTAGAGTTGCAGCAGTAATAGCGATAATTTTTTTCATGTCAGCTGTTCCTTATATATAAATTGAATTGGCTAAATATCTTTTGTTATTTTTTGGCGCAAGGAAAACGTGATGCCAAGAAGCCCAAGAAAACACCTGCCGCTGGTTTCTCAGCAGTCTGTTGATTGGTTTGAGCAAATTTTACAAAGTCACCAATTACTTCGTCACGTGACGGTGCTGGTTGCTTTACGCAAATGTATGCCTTGGCACGTTGTGGGTGACGTGTTGCTAAATAAGTGTCGTAAATCGCAGTTGTATAGCCTACACAAAAGCTGCGTGACTCTGGGCTCGCAGGTAATTTGCAGACATTGACAAGCTCTTGAGTGCTCAAAACTTGCACTTTTTCTTGGGCCTGGGCTAAGCCAGAAAATGCGCCGAGAGCGGCTAATAGAACTAAAACTTTTTTCATGGGTTCTCCCTTGGGTGTATGTAAATTTCATAATAAACCATGTTGAGGGCATTAAATTGCACTAAATAAGTGCATTATTGCTGGGCATCCACCTCTAAATTCCCCATAATGATGCAAAAAATATGGGGAGTTATTCAGTGGAAACTTTGAAATCAGGCAGCGATGTCTTGTTTATTTTGCTCGGTGCCATCATGGTTTTAGCCATGCACGCGGGGTTTGCATTTCTTGAGCTAGGCACTGTTCGCAAAAAGAACCAAGTCAATGCCTTAGTGAAAATCTTGGTCGACTTTGCAGTGTCTACTATTGCCTATTTCTTCATTGGCTACAGCATTGCCTACGGCGTCGACTTTTTCTCTGGTGCTGAGCTATTGGCTGAGAAAAATGGCTATGAACTCGTTAAGTTCTTTTTCTTGCTGACCTTTGCTGCTGCTATCCCTGCCATTATTTCTGGCGGTATTGCTGAGCGCGCGAAGTTCAACCCTCAATTGATTGCTACCTTTATTTTGGTAGGCTTCATTTACCCCTTCTTTGAGGGCATCGCCTGGAATCAACATTACGGCATCCAGGCATGGATCAAGTCACTGACTGGTGAAGAGTTCCATGACTTTGCGGGTTCGATTGTTGTCCATGCAGTGGGTGGTTGGATTGCGTTACCAGCAATCATCCTGTTAGGTGCACGTCGTGGTCGTTACACCAAAGATGGCAACGTTGCAGCCCATCCTCCTTCAAGCATTCCCTTCTTGGCATTGGGTGCTTGGATTCTGGCGGTAGGTTGGTTTGGATTTAACGTTATGAGTGCACAGACTATCGATAAGGTCAGTGGCTTGGTAGCTATGAATTCTTTGATGGCGATGGTTGGCGGAACTTTGGCTGCATGGATTATCGGTCGTAACGATCCTGGCTTTACATATAACGGCCCTTTAGCTGGCTTGGTGGCAGTTTGCGCTGGCTCAGATTTGATGCACCCTATGGGCGCATTGGTGGTGGGCTTAATCGCTGGCGCCCTGTTTGTGTACATGTTTACCTTAGTGCAAAACCGCTGGAAGATTGACGATGTGTTGGGTGTGTGGCCGCTACATGGTCTCTGTGGTTTGTGGGGTGGATTGGCTGCCGGTATCTTTGGAACAAAAGCGCTTGGTGGTATTGGCGGCGTGACTTTCTTGGGACAACTCATTGGTAGTGGCTTAGGAGTAGCCATTGCCTTGATTAGTGGCTTTGTGGTCTATGGACTGCTCAAGGCGGCTTTAGGTATCCGGATGTCACAAGAGGAAGAGTTTGAAGGGGCAGATTTGAGTATTCACCGCATTTCTTCCACGCCTGATCGTGAGCCTAATTGGTAAGCTTTCCTAAATATAGCCGTTACCTATAATGAGTCATGGCTATATTTGAACTAGATGGAAATGCTCCCCGCTTAGCGGAGGGAGCTTGGGTTGCCGAGAGCGCAGAAGTAATCGGTCGGGTTGAGCTTCATGCGAACGCGAGTGTCTGGCCTAAGGTGGTTATCCGTGGCGATAACGACCTGATTCAAATTGGCGAGAGTAGTAATGTGCAAGATGCCTCAATTCTGCACACTGACCCTGGCTATCCCCTCATTATTGGTAAGCAAGTTACTGTTGGACATCAAGTGATGCTTCACGGCTGTCAAATTGGCGATGGTAGTTTGATTGGCATTGGGGCGGTCATTTTGAATGGCGCCAAAATTGGTAAGAACTGTTTAGTTGGGGCTGGCGCATTAGTCACAGAAGGCAAAGAATTTCCTGATGGTTCGATGATTTTGGGTTCGCCTGCTAAGGCAGTCAAAACGCTGACACCAGAGCAGATTGCAGGCATTGAAGATATCGCTGGTCGTTATGTCAAAAATGCGCAGCGATATCAGCAAACCCTGAAAAAGATCTCCTGACCTTCGCTGCACTATTGATCTGATGGTGGGGGAGGATTTGAACCTTCCGCATCGATTTGATTTTCCCAAGAGGCATTAATAAATGCTGGTAGCTGCATGCATTCATTAAATATCTTCATCAGCGTTGGATAGGCTTTCATATCCATCTTTACACTGAGTGCATTAAATATTTGTGGCACCAAGAAAATATCAATCAAGCCGGGTTGATCACCATAAGCAAAACGGCCCACTCTCTTATCTGCACTTAATTGTTTTTCTAGGCTATCTAAACCTACAGTCATCCAATGTTGACTCCAGGCATCTTTTGCCTCTGCACTCACGCCTAAGGTTTTCATGAGGTAGCGCAACACTCTCAAATTATTCAGCGGATGAATTTCAATTGCAATGTCCATTGCTACTGCGCGAACCCATGCTCGATCAATTGCAGACTGAGGTAATAGCGGCGGATTTGCTTGAATCTCATCAAGGTATTCGATGATGGCAAGCGATTGGTGGATGGTGTGAGTGCCATCGGTATAAAGCGGTACTAAACGATTGGGATTCTTCCTTGCATATTCAGGGGCGCGTTGTCCGCCACCCTCTTTGAGAAGGTGTACTGGGATAACTTCATATTCCATGTCTTTTAAGTTAAGCGCAATGCGCACCCGAAAGGCTGCTGAGCTACGCCAAAAACTATAAAGCTGAGTATTCATAAAGATTCCTTGATGTCATTACCCTCAGTATATTCAGGGCTTCATTGATTGGCCGGAGTCGGTGATTTAGACTAGATGCCATGGATCAAATCAACTTCTGGATTGGAATGATTGCCACAGTCGCTTTTGCAGTGACTGGGGTGCTGGCTATTGCCGATCGCGGCGTTGATCTTTTTGGTGTGCTGGTATTGGGTGTGATTACCGCCATTGGCGGCGGAACTCTGAGAGACATCATTTTAGAAGTGCCCGCTTTTTGGTCGATTGCTCAGATTTATATTTGGGTGGCATTGGGCGCATGCATAGTGACTTTTGTAGCCGAATCTTTTTTTACGCAACCTCAGATTTATCGATGGATGCTGTATATCGACGGCCTTGGCGCTGCCTTGTTTGGAATTCAGGGGGCCGATAAGGCTTGGAGCCTGGGCTTTGGCTTGCCAGTTGCACCAGTAATCTTGGGGGTTGTCACTGCGATTGGCGGCGGCTTACTGCGTGACATCTTGGCTGGTAGAAAAACTTTATTGATGTCGCATGAGCTGTATGCAATTCCTGTCACATTGGGTTGCTGTATCTATATCCTGATTCTCAATTTCTTCCCTGAGTTCACGCTTGAGGGATCAGTGATTTGTATGCTCGCTATTTTTGGATTACGCGCAGCTGCTATTCACTGGGATCTGCGCGTACCCAAATTGTTTATTACTAAAACGCGCTAACAGCGCCATCGCTGCGAGGATCCCAGCCACCATGCAGCGTGCCGGATGGGTCACGAATAATACAACCCGCATGGCCAACAGTTTCATCAAAGGCATCGAGCATTTCAATTTCGTGTCCCAGGGCGTGTAGTTCTTTGGCAACCCATGGACTAAAGCGTGACTCTAATTTAAGGCTGTCACTAGTTTGACCCCAGGTTCTACCAAGCAGCCAACGTGGGCGGCTAATCGCATCTTGTGGATCAAGACCATATGTCGCCGTGCGGGTAAAGACGGCGCACTGCGTTTGGGGTTGGCCATCGCCACCCATCGTGCCGTACACCATAGACCGACCATCCTTAAATAGAGCCATGGCTGGGTTCAATGTATGGAATGGTTTGCGATAGGGTTCAAGGTGGTTGAGTGTTTTTGGATCTAGCGAGAAGCTGCATCCGCGGTTCTGCCAATTCACACCAGATTTAGGTAGCACGATGCCGGCACCAAACTCGTGATAAATACTTTGAATGAAGGAAACGCAATTTCCATCTCCATCAATTACGCCCATCCAAATCGTATCTGCAGGCCCTTTGCCTTGACCCCAAGGTAAAGCTTTTTCAGGATCAATATTTTTTGCCAACTTCTTTAAAAAGGCGGGGGACAAGAAAGATTGAGCATGCTTTGTCATATAGGCGGGATCAGTCACATATTGATCTCTGACCATGAAGGCTTGTTTAGTAGCCTCAACACAATGATGAACATACTCAGCGCCATCAACCTTAAAGCGCTTGAGATTGAGTTGATCCAAGATACCAATGATCATTAAAGACACAACGCCTTGGGTTGGCGGGGTCATGTTGTAGACATTGCCCATGCTGTGTTTGAGTTCAAGCGGATCAATCAGTTTGGCTTGATGGCGATGAAGATCCGATAACCTAAGAGGGCTGCCGATTTCCGTGAGCTCCTTAGCAAGTAATTCAGCTAAATCACCACGGTAATAATCTTCTGTGCCCTTACGAGAAATTTGGCGCAAGGTTTTCGCAAGACGTTCTTGCTTGAAGATGCTGCCTACATTAGGTGCTTGGCCATCAGCTAGAAATGTTTCAGCGAATCCGGGAATATCACTCAGCTCAGCTCGTTTTTTGGCGGTGAGGCTAGATTGGCTATAGGTAACCGGAACCCCAGCTTCTGCATAGTGAATCGCATCTGCCAGTAGGCGTGAGAGGGGGAGTTTGCCGCTGAGGCCCTGTTGCGAAAGCTTTTGTGCGGCACCCCAGCCAGAAATAGTGCCAGCAACTGTATTGGCTGCAATAGCACCTCGAAAAGGAATGGCTTTAGTGATTCCGCGCTCGGCGTACCACTGCTTAGTTGCTAGGCCGGCAGCTGCACCGCAGGCATCAATTCCGCCCATGGCTTTACCAGGGGAGTGAACCACCCAGAAAGAGTCTCCACCAATGGAGTTCATGTGGGGATAGACAACTGCAATTGTGGCGGCTGCAGCAATCATGGCCTCAAGTGCATTGCCGCCTTCGCGCAGGACTGCTAAAGCAGATTCAGATGCCAGCGAGTGTGGCGCTACCGCCATACCTCGAATACCCCATTTTTGTTGCATGATTTTTGGTTCCAAATAATGAATGCGTTGTTTTGGTATTAGACGCTAAGCTAATAAATGTTGCTTTATGGCCTCTAGTTTGCAGTTTTATCGGGAAAACCCCGATCCAATTTGATGGGGAATTACCCTAACTAGTGGATTTCTTTGAATTTTTTCAAAGCATAATCGTCCCGTTGTTTTTCATTTAATAAAAATAGTTAGGAGCTACTGATGTCAACATCAACTAAAGCAGCCCCAATGACCGCTGAAGAACGCAAAGTTATTTTTGCTTCCTCTTTAGGTACGGTTTTTGAGTGGTACGACTTTTATCTTTACGGTTCATTGGCTGCCATTATGGCCAAGCAGTTTTTCTCAGGCTTAGATGCTGGCTCAGCCTTCATTTTTGCTTTGTTAGCATTTGCTGCCGGCTTTATCGTTCGCCCATTCGGCGCTTTGGTATTTGGTCGCTTAGGTGATTTGATTGGTCGTAAGTACACCTTCTTGGTGACGATCCTCTTGATGGGTGGCGCAACCTTCGTCGTAGGTTGTTTGCCTAACTATGCAACTATCGGTGTTGCTGCCCCAGTTATCTTGATCGCATTGCGTATGCTTCAAGGTTTGGCTTTGGGTGGTGAGTACGGTGGTGCTGCTACTTACGTTGCGGAGCATGCTCCTCACGGTAAGCGTGGCGCGTACACAGCTTGGATTCAGACAACAGCTACTCTTGGCTTGTTCTTGTCCTTGTTAGTGATTTTGTTCACACGTGAATTCACTGGCGCAGACTTTGATGTCTGGGGCTGGCGCGTTCCATTCCTTCTCTCAATCGTATTGTTGGGCGTTTCTGTTTACATCCGTTTATCGATGAACGAATCTCCAGCATTTAAGAAGATGAAGGAAGAGGGCAAACTTTCTAAAGCGCCTTTGACAGAATCATTCGGTCAATGGAAGAACTTGAAGATTGTTATCTTGGCATTGTTTGGTCTGGTTGCAGGTCAAGCGGTGGTTTGGTACACAGGTCAGTTCTACGCTTTGTTCTACCTCACTCAAGTGTTGAAGGTAGATCCTAAGACTGCGAACTTGTTGATTGCTGCTTCATTGGTAATCGGCACACCATTCTTCGTGATCTTCGGTACTTTGTCAGACAAGATCGGCCGTAAGGTCATCATCATGGGTGGCTTGTTGCTCGCCATCATTCTGTACATCCCGAACACACCAGTTTCCTTGTTCAACGGTTTAACTCACTTTGCTAACCCAGCGTTAGAAAAGGCGATGGCTACTGCACCAGCAAGTATTACTGCTGATGTAAACGAATGTACTTTCCAGTTCAACCCAACAGGTACTGCGAAGTTCACAAGTTCTTGCGACATTGCAAAGCAAGTTATGGCTTCTAACTCTGCAAGCTACACAACAATCCCTGGCCCAGCCGGCGGTACTGCTGTTGTGAAGATTGGCGATACAGAGATTCAGGGTTACTCTGCAAAAGGTCTAGCTCCAGCTGATGCAAAAGCAAAAGATGCTGAGTTCAAGAAAGCGATTCGTGAGGCATTGAATGCTGCTGGTTATCCTGCAAAGGCTGATCCTGCTGGCATCAACCATGCTGCGATTCTTGGTATTTTGGTAATTTTGGTGATCTTGGTAACCATGGTTTATGGCCCAATTGCTGCGATGTTGGTTGAGATGTTCCCAACCCGTATTCGCTACACCTCTATGTCTTTGCCATACCACATTGGTAACGGTTGGTTCGGTGGCTTGATGCCAACAATCGCCTTTGCCTTGGTTGCGCAAAACGGTAATATTTACTACGGTCTCTGGTACCCAATCATCATCGCTGCGGTGACATTGGTAATCGGTACACTGTTTATTAAAGAAACCAAAGACGTAGACATTTACGCTAAAGACTAAGCTTTACTAGGCTGTTTCAAAAACTAAACCCGACCACGATGTGGTCGGGTTTTTTTATTGCTAAAAATTCAGTACAGCGATTAATCCCAAAGATCTTTTTGATTGCCTCGATTAAAGAGCGCTAGGTTTTGATCCGCAATCGAGGTCACTCTTTGGCCTGGCAGAACAGTGATTGCGGCGCCTGCTGCGAGAAGACCAGTTTGATTTACACGTAGATACCACCCACTAAAACCGGATTGCAGCATGGCTTTGGCTGCGCCCTTGTAGTGCATCTTGGCATTGAACTTAAAGCAGGGTTCACGAAGTTTGACTACGGTAAATTGAAGTTCACCAATCTGCATTTGGTCCCCGACAAATACCTCCGTTTCCAGCAAGCCTTGAATGGTGAAGTTTTCACCGAAAGCTCCCAGCGCTAGGTCAACGGGCTTCTTAGTCTCACGAGAAAGTAATTCATTCCAAAAAGCATAGTGCTCAACTGGATATACATAAATCGCTTTTTCTATTCCACCATGCACTGAGGGATCTGCCTGCTCATCGCCGGCAACACCAAGTCGAGTAATTTCAACGGGAGTGGGGGAGGCAAGATTGCTAATCGATTGTTTATGAATGGCTGAGGCTACTTGTGAGTAATTTGGGTGATGCGATCCAAAGAGTGGCATGACTTTGCCAGAAGATATGGAGAGAAGTTGCATAGGTGTAGATGACTGATAAGATGAAATAATCAAACTAAGAAAGTGAATAATGCCTCTTTATAGATTATTGGTGGTGGCAATTCTTTATGCGCTGAGCAGCCAGACTGCATTTGCTAAGTGGGATGAGGAGCGGGACGTCACTACTAACGGCAAGGATGAGTTGGTTTATTACTTCAAGACCAATGAGCAGGGGCAAAAATTGGTTTTAGATAAGTACGTCAAGCGGCTGATTTTTATTCAGCCTGACCGTCTTTATAAGCGTACTATTCGTATGATCAAGGTGGATGGACAGTCTATCGAGGTGATGAGCGATCCTTTTTCACGCTATCCGGAGCAAACCGCCATCATTTTTGAGAACAAAGATGAAGTGCTAAAAAAGCTCTTTCTGGCTAAGAAAATCGAGGTTTTTGTCCGCTATAACCGGGATGATGCGATAAGCGTCTTTCAGATTAAGTAAATCAACCCCTTTTGGTTTAGACAGAAGGCGTCTGATCATTTACAATTACGAGTTCGGCGAATTAGCTCAGCTGGTTAGAGCGACGGAATCATAATCCGCAGGTCCGGGGTTCAAATCCCTGATTCGCCACCATATCAAAAGGCCATTGCCCACCGGCAGTGGCCTTTTTCTTAAGTAATGTCACTCGGGTTCGATTGATGGCTAAATTTTGGAATTTCGTCTTTTTCCAAGCTGGTTGGTTTGCTTGCGTCATTGGTGCAGCCAATCAACAGGTCTTTTGGCCTGTTGTTGCTACTTTGGCCTATCTTGCAATTCATGTCTGGTTTGCGCCACGACCTCTTGCGGAGCTAAAACTGCTCCTGAAGGCAGCCTTATTTGGGGCGGTAGTCGACACTCTCATTGCTTATTGGGGTTTCTTAAACTTTGAGAATTCCTGGCCTAGTGCCTACCTCTCGCCAGTATGGATGTGGACTCTTTGGGCCTTAGTCGCTAGCACCATTAATAGCTCTTTGGCTTGGTTACGAGGTAGATCCATCCTGGGAGTGGTTCTGGGTGCCATTGCCGGCCCTATGTCTTACGAGGCTGGGGTCAGAATGGGTGCGGGGGCGTGGGGCGTCAACGGCCAAATCGGCGGCCTTGTTCTGCTTGGACTGGCCTGGGGAGTTGCCATACCCCTCTTTTTTTACTGGGATCGCACCTCAATCAACGATGGCCTAGTAAAAAATCCGTAAATTCCTGTAAAAAGCCGCTTGCAAATAATACTGTTTTTATATACAGTAACTTCTGAGTTGTTGAAAAGCACAAAAACTTCGGGAAATAGCCCAATACATAGCGAAAAGGAATTAAAAAATGGCCTTGGATGATAAGAAAAAATCAGCCTCATCAGAATTTGACGGCATGAGCGGAGACAAGCAAAAGGCATTGACTGCAGCCTTGGCGCAAATTGAGAAGCAATTTGGCAAGGGCTCAATCATGAGATTGGGCGATGCAGAGATTCATCAAGATATTCAGGTCGTTTCTAGTGGTTCATTGGGTTTAGATATTGCACTTGGAGTTGGCGGTTTAGCCCGTGGGCGCGTGATTGAGATTTACGGCCCAGAATCTTCAGGTAAGACAACATTAACTTTGCATGCCATTGCAGAGATGCAAAAGATTGGCGGAACTTGTGCCTTTATTGATGCTGAGCACGCCTTAGATGTTCAATATGCTTCACGCTTAGGTGTGGACGTCAATAATTTATTGATCTCACAACCAGATACTGGTGAGCAAGCCTTGGAAATTGCTGACGCTCTAGTGCGCTCCGGTTCCATTGACTTGATTGTTATTGACTCTGTAGCGGCCTTGGTGCCAAGGGCGGAGATTGAGGGTGATATGGGCGATTCATTGCCAGGTCTCCAGGCCCGCCTGATGAGCCAAGCCTTGCGTAAGCTGACTGGCGCAATCAAGCGTACCAATACAACAGTGATCTTTATTAACCAGATTCGTATGAAGATTGGTGTGATGTTTGGTTCACCTGAGACAACTACTGGTGGCAATGCACTCAAGTTTTACGCTTCTATGCGTTTGGATATTCGTCGTATCGGTAGTATCAAGAAAGGCGATGAAGTGGTTGGTAACGAGACCCGCGTGAAGGTTGTAAAGAACAAGGTATCCCCACCATTCCGTGAAGCCATCTTCGACATCATGTACGGCGCTGGAATTTCCAGAGAAGGCGAAATTATTGATATGGGTGTTGAAGCCGATATCGTTGAAAAGTCTGGTTCTTGGTATGCCTATAACGGTGATCGCATTGGTCAAGGAAAAGATAATGTGCGCGAGTTCTTAAAAGAGAACCCAGCTATTGCTCAAGACATTGAAGCCAAGATTCGTGCGAAATTGGGCGTCAAGGCTGGTACAGCAGTGGTGAGCGACGTTTTGAGTGAAGAAGAGGAAGCGTAATTCTTCGATGTCAGAATTAGGTGGCACCGTTAAAGGAAGTAAAAAACAAAGCCCGAGTCTCAAAGCTCGGGCTTTGCGGCTTTTGTCTATGCGAGAGTACAGCCGCAAGGGGCTGGCAGCGAAACTAGAAGAGTCAGCGGCAAGGATGCTGAAGTTGAAGTCCTCCGAGGAAGATTCCGGGGAAATTGCCCCAGCTATTCCTATAACCGCCCAGATTGAGGCTGTTTTAGATGATTTTGAGGCTCGTGGCTGGCTTTCTGATCAACGCTTTGCAGAAGCTCTGGTTCGCCGCCGCAGCGAGCGCTTTGGTACCCGAAAAATACAGGATGAACTTGCACAGGCTGGGGTAGATAGCTCAAAGACGGCCGATCTACTCAAAAATCTTAAAGAGACTGAATATCAACGCGCCCATGAGCTATGGCTGCGTAAATTTGGTGCTTTGGCAACAGAGCAAAAGGAGCGTGCCCGTCAATACCGTTTTTTGGCCTCCAAGGGATTCAGTTTGGATGTTGTTTCTAAGGTGGTCGCCGGACGCCCAGACTAGGGCAATTACGGAGCAGATAGGCCATGTTGCCGCATTGCAGCATGATAGACTTATGGAGTCGGCTAAACCCCTCCCATTTATTCAGATAAACCGCTTTTGGGTTGTTTATTGGGTAAATAGGTGGTCAAGGAAAAACCGGTTTTACTAATCCTCATCGCTTGCAAAAGATACCGTTTCGGGAGTAATAATGAAAATTCATGAGTACCAAGGCAAAGAATTACTACGCCAATTTAATGTGCCTGTTCCAAATGGCATCCCTGCATTTAGTGTTGATGAGGCAATTAAAGCCGCTGAAAAATTAGGTGGCCCAGTATGGGTTGTGAAAGCTCAAATTCATGCAGGTGGTCGCGGTAAAGGCGGCGGTGTGAAATTAGCACGCAGCATGGACGAAGTGAAAAAGTACGCTTCTGAAATTTTGGGTATGCAGTTGAAGACCCATCAAACTGGTCCAGAAGGTCAAAAAGTAAATCGCCTCTTAATTGAAGATGGCGCAGATATTAAAAAAGAGTACTACTTCAGTATCGTTACTGACCGTGGCACACAAAAGAATGTGATCATGGCTTCTAGCGAAGGCGGTATGGATATTGAAGAGGTTGCAGAATCTCACCCAGAAAAAATTATCAAAGTGTTTGTTGATCCATTGATTGGTTTAACTGACGCTGATTGCCAGATCATTGCGAAAGGCATCGGAGTTCCAGATGCGTCTATTCCAATGGCTAGTGATGTGTTTAAGAATTTGTATAAGACCTATTGGGAAACCGATGCTTCATTGGTTGAGATCAACCCATTGATTCTCGAAGGTAATGGCAAGATCAAGGCGCTTGACGCTAAATTCAATTTCGATCCGAATGCTTTGTATCGTCATCCAGAAATCGTGGCTTATCGCGATATTGATGAAGAAGATGCAGCTGAGATCGAAGCTTCTAAGTTTGACTTGGCCTACATCTCACTTGACGGCAACATTGGTTGCTTAGTGAATGGTGCTGGCTTAGCAATGGCTACGATGGATACGATTAAGTTGTTTGGCGGCGAGCCAGCAAACTTCTTGGACGTTGGTGGTGGCGCGACTGCAGAAAAAGTAACTGAAGCATTCAAAATCATGCTCAAGAACAAGAGTGTTGAAGCAATTTTGGTCAATATTTTCGGTGGCATTATGCGTTGCGATGTGATTGCTGATGGCGTAGTAACAGCATGTAAGGCTGTGAACTTGACTGTGCCTTTGGTTGTGCGCATGAAGGGTACCAATGAAGAGTTGGGCAAGAAAATTCTTGCTGACTCTGGTTTGCCAATCATTAGTGCCGATTCAATGGCAGAAGCTGCTACTAAGGTAGTTGCCGCTGTTGCGAAAAACAAATAATCAAGGAACTTCAATATGTCTATTTTGGTAAATAAAAATACTAAAGTAATTACTCAAGGTATTACTGGTAAGACTGGTCAATTCCACACTGAGAAGTGCCAGGAATACGCAAACGGAAAAAACTGTTTTGTAGCTGGTGTAAATCCTAAAAAAGCAGGCGAGTCTATTTTCAACATTCCAATCTATGGAACTGTAAAAGAAGCTGCTCAGCAAACTGGTGCAACCACTTCTGTAATTTATGTTCCACCTCCTGGCGCTGCTGCTGCAATTTGGGAGGCTGTTGAAGCTGACCTCGATTTTGTGATCTGTATTACTGAAGGCATTCCAGTCAAGGACATGCTAGAAGTGCGCAATAAGATGACTGCCAAAGAAGCAGCTGGTGGTAAGAAGACTTTGCTGCTTGGCCCAAATTGCCCTGGAATCATCACGCCTGACGAAATCAAGATCGGCATCATGCCTGGCCATATTCATAAAAAGGGTCGTATCGGTGTAGTTAGCCGTTCTGGCACCCTGACTTATGAAGCGGTTGGTCAATTGACAGCAATCGGTTTAGGTCAGTCCACAGCGGTAGGTATCGGTGGGGACCCAATCAATGGCTTGAAGCATATTGATGTGATGCGTATGTTTAATGAAGACCCAGATACCGATGCGGTGATCATGATTGGCGAAATCGGCGGTCCAGATGAAGCTGAAGCTGCTCGTTGGTGCAAGGCCAATATGAAAAAGCCAGTTGTTGGCTTTATCGCTGGTGTAACAGCGCCTCCTGGAAAACGCATGGGCCACGCTGGTGCATTGATTTCTGGTGGTGCCGATACAGCAGACGCCAAGCTGGCTGTTATGGAGGAATGTGGCTTTAAAGTAACAAGAAATCCATCAGAAATGGCAGCTTTGCTCAAAGCCATGTTGTAATTACGCTTTAGGAAAAGGATGCCTGATAGCATCCTTTTCTGTAGCACCTGTGGTTAAAACATAAAAATATAAGAGGATGACATGGAGTTTTTAACAATGCTAGATTGGTCTGTCGTTGCGCAGATCATCTTGATCGATATTCTGTTGGGCGGCGATAACGCGGTAGTGATTGCTTTAGCTTGCAGAAACCTACACCCTAATCAGCGTCGTAAGGGTATCTTATGGGGAACAGCTGGCGCAATTATTTTGCGTATTGTGCTGGTTGCCTTCGCGGTAACTTTGCTGCAAATCCCTTTCTTGAAGTTTGTTGGTGCTCTTGCACTCCTGTGGATTGGTTACAAGTTAATGGTAGATACAGGTGGTGATGAGGGTCATGATCTTCAAGCGCCTGACAAGCTATTTGCAGCCATCAAGACCATCATCATTGCGGATATTGTCATGAGTCTAGACAACGTTCTAGCGATTGCAGGTGCAGCAGGTCAGGTAGACGATCAAGCCCATCAGCTTGGCTATATTGTTTTCGGTTTGTTGGTTTCTGTGCCGCTCATCATTGGTGGCAGCCGTATCGTTTTGTACCTCATCGATCGCTTCCCGATCATTGTTACGGCTGGTGCTGGCTTACTAGGCTGGATTGCTGGCGGCATGATGCTTTCCGACCCTGGTGTGATGAAGTTCTTTGGGGCTGGAGTCGAAAGCTATAGCTTGCTAGCAGGTGCTGTAGGTGCTATCGGCGTTATGGCTCTTGGAGAGCTTGCGAAGCGGAGCAGTAAAAAAGCGTAATTGTTTCCTTTCGTATTAATCAGAAAAGCCGGCCTTAACAGCCGGCTTTTCTTACATTTGGACGTCTTGAGTGTGTTGGGTATAGACTGGATGATGAGGCATTTAAACCTCAGGAGCTCATGAATATGTCTACACAAGATCAGCAGCAAGAGTCTGGATTTACCTTGATTGAAGTAATGGTGGTAGTTGCCATCATTGGCATTCTGGTAGCGGTAGCCGTTCCTCAATATCAAGATTACATTGCTCGCAGCCGCGTCGTGGAGGGTATGAATCTCTCCTCAAGCGCAAAGCTGGCTGTCACAGAAGCTTTTGCTAGTAGAGGCACTGTGCCAATGGATGATGCAACCCATGGCTCCTTTACTTTTGTACCAACTCGAAGTGTGAAGTTAATTGAGATCACACCATCCGGTGCTATTGCCATCGACTTTCAGAATAACGTCGCCCCGGAAAATAAAAATACCTTACATCTCATTCCCACAAATAATCCAGATGCCAACATACCCAAAGCAATTGATTTATCCAAGCCAGAGGGATCGACTTGGGCTGGCGGTTGGTCTTGTCGCTCGAGTGAAACAAATCTACTGCCTCAGCTATTGCCTTCTGAGTGCCGCATCACGAAGTAATCTAGTGATTAGTGCTCTATAAGAAATCAAGCCACCCTAGGGTGGCTTCATCATTTCAATCGAGTAGCTAATAAATTAAGCCTTCCACTCCCCAGATTTCCCACCACTCTTCTCTAGTAGATGGACATCACCCATCACCATACCTCTATCTACTGCTTTGGCCATATCGTAGATTGTGAGGAGGGCGACTTGGACTGCGGTGAGGGCTTCCATTTCTACGCCAGTAGGGCCAGTGGTCTCGGCTCTGACTTGGCAGGTAATACTGCTGGCATCTTTGTTGAGAGTGAACTCTAGGCTCACGTGTGTCAAAGCTAGTGGGTGACAGAGTGGGATTAAGTCGGATGTCTTCTTGGATGCCTGAATACCTGCAATTCGGGCGATACCCAAAACATCCCCTTTTTTATGGGTACCAGCTTCGATCATTCCGAAGGTCTCTGGGAGCATGGTGATTTTGCCTGTAGCAATGGCAATCCGGTGGGTATTGGGCTTGTCTCCAACATTAACCATATGGGCTTGGCCACTGGCATCAAAATGAGTTAGTTTGTTCATGGGATAAGTTTTACCATATAGGGATGCAAGTCATAAAGACATCACATAAATCATCGCTATTTAAGCAAATTTTGGCAGGCCAGCTCATTCTGAGCTTAGCCTGCCCTAGTGCCAGCTTGGTCTACGCAGCTGGACCTGCGCCTTCCTTGGTAACAGGTGATGTGTCGGTTCAAGGTGAGTCGGCAGCTTTACAAAACCTGGGTAGAGCGGTTCAGTCGCCTGATGCCCGCTCCTCGAATCTGCCGTCACGTAATGCACCTCAAATCCAACCAAGCTTTGTGCTTCCAGATATGGGTGATCCTGGTGGCGATACCTTAAGTCGGATGGATGAGAAAAAATATGGCGAGATGATCATGCGCCAGATTCGTCCGGATGCAGATTATTCGAATGATTTACCAATCTATGATTTTTTAAACCAGATGGAGCGACGGCTATTGCAAGCTGCAAAACGCTTGCAATTAGGTGGTGCTAATGAGCAGGGTAGTGGAGCCTATAACTTTGAGGTATTCGCTGTTAAAGACAGCAGTATTAATGCATTTGCATTACCAGGTGGATTTATTGGCTTTCACACGGGATTACTAGTTAGCGCCGAGACTGACTCTGAGGTTGCTTCAGTCATGGGTCACGAGACAGGCCACGTGTTACAGCGCCACCTAGCGCGACAAATGGATAAGCAGACCACCAATACTATGATCGCTCTTGCGGGCATATTATTGGGCGCTTTAGCTGCCTCACGTAATCCAGGTGCAGCATCTGGCCTGATGCAGGGCGGTCAAGCAGTGGCGGTAAATAACCAACTCTCCTACTCAAGAGATGCCGAGCGCGAAGCGGATCGAATTGGTTTTCAGATTCTGGCAGCGAGTGGTTATGACGTAAATGGTGCCCCAGGATTTTTTCAGCGCTTACAAAAAGCCACGGGCATCATGGACAGCGGCGTACCATCCTATGTACGTACCCACCCTCTAACCACCGATCGTATTGCAGATATGCAAGATCGTGCTCGTAATATCGCCAACAAAAATGTATCGACGGCAGTAGAGTTTTATTTCATTAAAGCACGTGCTCGCATGGAGCAATCCGGAAGCTCGAGTCAGATGTATGACTTAAAAAATACCTTTGAAGCTTTAAGCAAACAGTCAGCCCCAGGAAAGCAGATGGAAGGCTTTTATGGACTTGCGCTAGTAGCTCAAAAGCAGGGCAAGTTTGATCAGGCTGCAGGCTTTTTACAGCAAGCGCGCAATTTAGCTAACAACGCCAGTGCACCGGGCTCACCAATTCAGCGGCAAAGTCTTTCCCTGGACATTACAGCCTCCGAGTTGGCATTGGCGAGAGGTAAAAACGAGGAGGCCCTGCAAATTGCTCAGGCGACTTTAAAAGCCTACCCACAATCCTATGCTGCTGGAGCAGCAATGATGAATGCCTATCTCAAGCTAGGTCGTACTAATGACGCCATTGCCTGGTTAAAAGCGCGTACTAGGTTGCAGCCCAATGAGGTCGTGTGGTGGACCATGCTATCGAATGCCTATGACCAAGCAAAGAACGTGCCAATGCGCCATTACGCTCTTGGAGAAAAGTATGCGCTCGAGGGCGCTTGGCCTTCTGCCATTGAACAACTCAAGATTGCTCGATCTTCTGGCGGGGTAGATTTCTATCAAGCCTCCAGCATCGATGCACGTCTTCGAGAAATGCAAAAGCAATATCAAGAGGAGTTGAAGGAGCAGGGTAAAAATATGCCCGGCTAATTAATTGCTGGGTACTTTCATGAAGTGAAAGCGCTCACCCAGTTCGGTTGAGTGGATAGGTTCAATTGGTAAATCTTTTCCATTCCACTGCCAAGAGCCTCTAAAGCTACAGGCATCCTCTAGTACTTTCGATTGATCTGAGAATAAATCTAAATCATGATCATGAAGTAGTGCAACCGATAGCAATTCTGTCCTATTAAATATCGCACTCTCGATTTGATCAGAGAGTGATTGCGGAATGAATCCAGTGATATAGATATTGCCTTTTTCATCACTCAGGGCGCCCTGCGGTTTTATCTCTGTGCCACACTGGGTTAATAGCTGAGGACCATTTTCAGTGGGAATGATTCTAACAATGAATGGCGTTGCATCCAGTGTAATGAAAACCCGCTGAGGCCCGTTCTGAAAAAAATATCTACCCAAAGAATCGCAAGCGTAATTTCTGGAGATGAATTCATTGAGAGCAGTATGCTGAATGACGCTTCCCGCTAATTGATTGGCTTGTGCGAATTCATCACGCATACGCCATTGCCCACGACGATCAAGTGCTAGCCAGCCAAAGCAGTGGGGAACATTGGGCCACTTAATGAGAGACCTTAGAACTTGCTCATCCATGAGATAGCACTCTTTGCACCATTAGGAATTAATGCAGTCCGTGTGGAGTTGAGGGTGCGTCAAAAGTATCTTCAGTTGAATGACTTGCATGCAGGTGGGCGATACGCCACCCTTGACTATCTTGTAACAAAACTAAAGTGATATTGAGGAAAAACTCTGCCTCAATTTGATCGGCACGCAGATGAACTGCTTCCGTAGTGTCGTAGATGGCGGCACCTAAAACTGAATGGCTAATGCAGGCAATGGGCTCTAAAAATAGCGCTTGCTTGGCTAGGAGGCGCTCCAGGCCGGCTCGAATTTCTGCATGACCACTAAGGCGTTGACCTTCCGGAAGTACACAAGTAATTGAGTCATCATCCAGCCAAATTGCTAGAGCACCTTTAACATCACGATGTTTTAAGGCGTCGCGCCAGGCATCTACTACATCATCTGCATTATGAAAAAGTCTGGCTAGTTTTGACATGGCTTACTTTCTGGTGGCTTAGATTGATGCAAAATTAATGAATATTCTGAATGGCTTGAAATACATTGCTTGGCGAAATATCTTTTAAGCATTTGAGATGTCCCAATGGGCACTCTCTCTTGTGACAAGGGCTACACGGCAAGTGAAGCCAAATAACTTGAGCTTTCTCAGACAGTGGTGGGGTATGCTGTGGATCGCTTGACCCAAAGATCGCTACTTGAGGCACTTTTAATGCAGCGCCGATATGCATTAATCCAGAATCATTGCTGATGAGTGCCTTACCCATGCCAATAAGAGCAATCGCTTCATCTAGCGAAGTTTCTCCACACCAGTTCTGAATTTGTGTAGCGTTTGTGGCTTTGGCAATAATTTCCTCACCTAGTTCGTGATCACTCTTACTGCCTAAAAGAATGATGTGAGCATCTGGCTCTTGAGCCATTAACTGTTGTGCGAGAGTGGCGAAGTGCTCGGTAGGCCAGCGTTTTGTTTTGCCGTACTCAGCCCCAGGGCAAAAAACATAAACCGATTTTTCCTGAATCGCAGTTGCTTGTAACCTATCGCTAACCGATTTCTTAGCCTCAGGAGAGATATTGAGCCTAGGGTCAACAGGCTTATGGGTATCAATTTTTTCTGAATGATCTATGACATTGCAGAGTGCAAGGTAATGATTTGCCATTGGAGGGCGATCAATCTTGCTGGGATTGTCTAAGGCAAGATTGATTAAACCAAAGCGCATCTCTCCGCGATAGCCAATTCGTAACGGAATATTGGCAAGCCAAGGAATGAGAGCAGACTTCAGGCTATTGGGCAGAACAAAGCAAGCATCGTATTGATTTAATTCCAGTTGCCTGGCGAGTTGCTTGCGTAAACCCCATTGCAATTGCTTATGCTCTAGGCGTGCTTCAATCACCTGATGAACTTCATCGCAGGCGCGATAAATGGGCGCAACCCAAGGGCTTGCTAAAACATCAATTTGAGACTGTGGATAAATAGTTTTCAGATTTGCCAGCAGGGGCTGGGACATTACGGCATCACCAATCCAGTTGGGGGCGATGATCAGAATACGATTCATATCAGGTATCCCGACACAGCACCCCATGCTGGGGTGCTGATGGGTTTAGTGCCCGTGGGGCTCGGTACCAGGAATGAGTTTGTACTCAGTGCCGCAATAAGGACACTTTGCTTCGCCCGTCTTAGCAACATCGAGAAATACGCGCGGATGCGAATTCCAGCTAGGGGTTTTATTGGTTGGGCAATGCAAAGGCAAATCAGTATTGCCATTCACCTTCACAACTTGAGCTTCACTCATTCTCTGATTTCCTATTACTTAACGTAAGTTAACCAAGACTTGTACTTCTCGCTTCTACCGTAAACCGCATCAAAGTAGGTCTTCTGGATTTGCTCGGTAATTGGGCCGCGCTTACCATCCCCAATAGTGCGATCGTCCAACTCACGAATTGGCGTTACTTCAGCAGCAGTGCCAGTGAAGAAGGCTTCATCCGCTGAATACACTTCATCACGAGTAATGCGCTTCTCACGTAACTCATAGCCAAGGTCTTTGGCAATTTGCATGATGGAGTTACGAGTGATGCCATCCAAGCAAGAAGCTAGATCTGGGGTGTAAATAATGCCGTTGTTAACAATAAAGATATTTTCGCCAGATCCTTCGGATACGTAGCCCTCTGTATCGAGCAGCAAAGCTTCGTCATATCCATTGGCAGTGACTTCTTGATTGGCCAAGATGGAGTTGATGTAGTAACCAGAGGCCTTGGCACGAACTAGTGAAGAGTTCACAAAGTGGCGTGTAAATGAGGAGGTTTTAACGCGAATACCTTTATTGATGCCATCCTCGCCCAAATAGGCGCCCCATTCCCAGGCAGCAATTGCGGTGTGGATGCTGTTGCCTTTTGGAGATATGCCGAGTTTTTGGGAGCCGATAAAGATAATTGGGCGAATGTAGCAAGATTCCAGCTTATTGCTGTTAACCACCTCAATAATGCCCTTGCTAATCTGCTCTGGAGACCAAGGCATGCTCATCTGGAAAATCTTGGTTCCATTAAATAGGCGCTTAACGTGCTCTGGAAGGCGGAAAATGGCGGTGCCTTGGGGGGTTTTGTAGGCGCGAATGCCTTCGAATACACCCATTCCATAGTGGAGGCTGTGGGTTAGCACATGAACATTGGCCTCACGCCAGGGAATGAGCTTCCCATCGGACCAAATAAAGCCATCGCGGTCGGACATCGACATTTTCTCTACCTTTTAAATATGTAATAAATTGGGTAATTCAATTGGGTAAAACAGGGCGCTAGACCGAGGTTTTAGCCCCTAGGCCCAATAAAGCGACCAAGGCTTTATTGTAGAGCAGGGAGCGTGGCGGAGTAGCCCAATTCCTTTGGGGTGAGGGGCTCGGACGATTTAGAATGGAGCATTCCCCATAAACCACTCAATTTACCCATTCTCATGCCGGAATCTCTCTTTAAAGTAAAACGCCTTAGCGAATTAGCTTCAGCAGGACTTCTCAAGGGAAAGCGGGTTTTAATCCGCGCCGACCTCAATGTCCCTCAGGATGATGTGGGCAATATCACCGAAGACACGCGTATCAGAGCCTCGATGCCGGCGGTACAGATGTGTTTGGATGCCGGGGCGGCGGTTATGGTGACTTCCCACTTGGGACGGCCAACGGAAGGTGAATTTAAGCCCGAGGATAGTTTGGCGCCAGTAGCCGATCGGATAGCAAGCCTTTTGAATCGCAAAGTTCCTTTAATTAGTGATTGGGTTAATGGTGGTTTTGAAGTGAATCCAGGTGAATTGGTTTTGCTTGAAAACTGCCGCCTCAATGTAGGTGAGAAAAAGAATAACGATGAGTTAGCTAAGAAGATTGCTGCTCTCTGTGATGTCTATGTCAATGATGCATTTGGCACTGCCCACCGTGCTGAGGCAACTACCCATGGTGTAGCTAAATTCGCCCCGATTGCTTGCGCTGGACCTTTGATGGCCGCTGAGTTAGATGCCTTGAGTCGTGCCCTAGCAAATCCCAAGCGCCCATTGGTGGCGATTGTGGCAGGCTCTAAAGTGTCTTCAAAGCTAACCATTCTGAAGGCTTTAGCTGATAAGGTGGATGAGTTGATTGTTGGCGGCGGTATTGCTAATACTTTTATGTTGGCTAAAGGTTTACCAATTGGTAAGTCACTAGCTGAGCCTGACTTGGTTGATGAAGCGCGCGAAATCATGGAGATTATGGAAAAGCGCGGTGCGCATGTTCCTATTCCCGAGGATGTCGTAGTTGCGAATGAACTATCACCATTGGCGCGTGCGAACCGCGTACCTGCAGATCAAGTTGCAGAAGACGACATGATTTTGGATATTGGACCTAAAACTGCTGCGCGCCTATCTATTATGTTGGCGCATGCCGGCACGATTGTGTGGAACGGCCCATTAGGTGTATTTGAGATTGACCAGTTTGGTGGTGGCACCAAGATGTTGGCGGCAGCGATTGCCCATTCGCCAGCTTTCTCGATTGCGGGTGGCGGCGATACCTTAGCTGCAATTGCAAAGTACGGTATTGAGAATCAAGTGGATTACATCTCTACTGGCGGTGGTGCTTTCTTAGAATTCTTAGAAGGTAAAACCTTGCCAGCCTTTGCGGTATTGGCTGAAAGAGCGAAAGATTAAATATGTTGAGAGCAACAAAGATCATTGCCACATTAGGGCCTGCATCAGAAAAGCCTGAAGTATTGCGCGAGATGATTCGTGCAGGTGTGGATGTTGTGAGAATGAACTTTTCTCACGGCACTGTTGCTGACCACAAAGCTCGTCACGATTTGGTACGCAGTATTTCTGCTGAAGTTGGCAAAGAGGTTGGCATCATGGCCGATCTTCAGGGCCCAAAAATTCGCGTAGGTAAATTTGTTGATAACAAAATTCTTTTAAAAGAAGGCGCCCAATTTATTTTGGATGTAGCTTGCGAGCTCGGCAATCAAGAGCGCGTGGGCTTAGATTACAAAGAGCTGCCGCAAGATGTCAAACCTGGCGATCGTCTCTTGTTAAATGATGGCTTAGTTGTACTGCGCGTTGAGAATGTTCGGGGTGGAGAAATTTTTACCTCGGTTGAGCAAGGTGGACCTCTCTCCAATAACAAAGGCATTAACCGTGCTGGTGGTGGCTTGACTGCTCCAGCACTGACAGAAAAAGATATTGCTGATTTGGATGCAGCGATTGCGATGGGCGTCGATTTCTTAGCAATCAGTTTTCCAAAAGATGGTGCAGATATGGCCTATGCTCGCAAGCTAGCTGATGCAGCCAGTGCAAAACATGGCGTTGGTAAAGTGCGCACGATTGCAAAGGTAGAGCGTGCCGAAGCGATTGAACCTGCTGCGCTCAATAGCATCATTGCGGAGAGCGACGGCATTATGGTTGCACGAGGCGACTTAGCGATTGAGGTGGGTAATGCTGCAGTGCCTGCTTTGCAAAAGCGCATGATTAAGCTTGCACTAGAGGCTGACAAATTCACAATTACTGCTACGCAAATGATGGAGTCCATGATCAATGCTCCAGTGCCTACTCGTGCTGAAGTCAGTGACGTAGCTAATGCTGTATTAGATGGCACAGATGCCGTCATGTTGTCTGCAGAATCGGCTGCGGGTATGTACCCTGTTCAAACTATCAAGGCAATGGCTGAGATTTGTGTTGAGGCAGAAAAGTCAGATCGCGTAAAACTGGATACGGATTTCTTGGATCAAACCTTCTCGCGGATTGATCAAACGATTGCCTTGGGAGCGCTATTTACAGCACATCATCTCAATGCCAATGCTATTGCTGCTTTAACTGACTCAGGATCTACAGCAGTTTGGATGAGTCGTCACAATATTCATTTGCCCATCTTTGCCTTAACCTCAAAGATTGCAACTCAGCGCGCCTTGAGTACGTATCGCAATGTATTCCCTATTGGCTTGGATTACACCAAGCAACGAGACACCGCCTTGCAAGAGGTGGAGGATTGCCTGAAGAAGTTGGGCGCAGTAAAGCAGGGTGACGTTGTGGTGCTGACTTCGGGTGAGCCTATGGGCGAGCCAGGTGGTACCAATTCACTCAAGATTATTCAGGTGAAGTAACTCATCCCTTAAGATTTTTATTCAAACTATTTATCACTAACATTTCTAATTAAGAGACCATCATGGCTTTAGTATCTTTGCGACAACTCTTGGATCACGCTGCTGAAAACGGCTACGGCTTGCCAGCATTTAACGTTAACAATTTAGAGCAAGTAACAGCGATTATGGAGGCTGCTCATGAAGCAGATTCTCCGGTGATCATGCAAGCCTCTGCTGGCGCTCGTAAATATGCTGGCGAATCGTTTTTACGTCATTTGATTTCTGCTGCAGTTGAAGCTTACCCGCATATTCCTGTTGTGATGCATCAAGATCATGGTCAAAGCCCTGCAGTATGTATGGCTGCCATCAAGAGTGGCTTTACCAGTGTGATGATGGATGGCTCTTTAGAGGCTGATGGTAAGACGGTTGCTAGCTATGAGTACAACGTCGATGTATCGAGAGAAGTGGTGAAGTTCTCCCACTCTATTGGAGTTACTGTTGAAGCTGAGTTGGGTGTTCTCGGCTCGTTGGAGACGATGCAGGGCGACAAAGAAGACGGTCATGGTGCCGATGGCAAGATGACGCGCGAGCAGTTATTGACAGATGTTGAGCAAGCGGCTGATTTTGTAAAAGCAACTCAATGTGATGCTTTGGCGATTGCGATTGGTACTAGTCATGGTGCCTACAAATTTACGAAGAAGCCGACAGGCGATATCTTAGCAATCGATCGTATTAAAGAAATTCATATGCGCATTCCGAATACGCATTTAGTGATGCATGGTTCATCCAGTGTTCCACAAGAGTTACTTGCGGAGATTCGTGAGTTTGGTGGCGATATGAAAGAAACTTACGGTGTGCCCGTTGAAGAAATTCAAGAGGGCATTAAGAACGGTGTGCGTAAGATCAATATTGATACCGATATTCGTTTGGCAATGACTGGTGCGATCCGCCGTTACATGTTTGAGAACCCAAGCAAGTTTGATCCACGTGATTACCTTAAGCCTGCGCGTGAAGCTGCTAAGAAGGTATGTATTGCGCGCTTCAATGCTTTTGGTAGTTCAGGTCAGGCATCCAAAATTAAGCCAATTCCCCTGGAAAAAATGGCTGAGCTGTACAAGAGTGGCAAATTAGCCCAGATCGTGAAGTGAGATAAATATGCCAGCTTTGTACGCTACCTCTATTAAGTCATTACCGTTACTCTCCAAGGGCAAGGTCCGCGATGTGTACGCATTAGGTGAGGACAAGCTGCTCATGATCACCACTGATCGTCTATCTGCGTTTGATGTAGTGATGGGTCAGCCGATTCCTGAGAAGGGCATCGTACTCAATCAGATGGCTAACTTTTGGTTTGACAAGTTAGCTAAGGTAATTCCGAATCACCTGACGGGTATTGATCCTGAGAGCGTTGTCCCCGCTGATGAAGTAGATCAAGTTAAAGGTCGTGCAGTAGTAGCGAAACGACTCAAGCCAATCTTGGTTGAAGCGGTAGTCCGTGGCTACCTTGCTGGTAGCGGCTGGAAAGATTACAAAGAGACTGGAAAAGTTTGTGGGATTGCATTGCCAGAAGGTTTGGAAAATGCACAGAAGTTACCTGAACCCATTTTTACTCCTGCAGCTAAAGCAGAAGTGGGTGAGCATGATGAGAATATTTCCTTTGACAAGGTAATCGAGATGATTGGTGAGAAGTTGGCCAATCAGATTCGTGAAGTGAGCATTCGTTTGTACAAAGAAGCATCTGAATATGCTGCTACTCGCGGGATCATTATTGCTGATACTAAGTTTGAATTTGGTTTGGATGATGCTGGCCAGCTGGTATTGATGGATGAAATCCTCACCGCTGATTCTTCCCGTTTTTGGCCTGCTGAAACCTACTATGTGGGTGCCAATCCCCCTTCCTATGACAAGCAATTTGTGCGGGACTGGCTCGAAACAGCTATGGTGGATGGCAAGCCTTGGCCCAAAACAGCCCCTGCACCTGCATTGCCGGCGGATGTGATTGATAAAACAGCGGAAAAGTATCGCGAAGCTCTTGCTCGCTTAACTAAGGCTTGATTTCCTTGAAGCCCTAAAAAGGCTGGGATAATAAGGTCTTAGATAGATTAACGATGTAAATCAGGGCATTTGGAGAGGTAAATGAGCAAAAAGCCAGTAGTCGGAATAGTAATGGGATCCAATTCAGATTGGGACACCATGCAGCATGCCGCTCAAATGTTGGAGCAATTTGGTATTGCTCACGAGGCTAAAGTGGTTTCTGCTCATCGCATGCCAGATGACATGTTTGCCTATGCAGAAAATGCTTCCAAAAATGGCCTTAAGGCGATTATTGCTGGTGCTGGTGGCGCTGCGCATTTACCGGGCATGCTGGCATCCAAAACCATCGTTCCAATCTATGGCGTTCCGGTTGCTAGCAAATATTTACGCGGTGAGGACTCTCTGTATTCCATCGTGCAAATGCCGAAGGGCATTCCAGTGGCAACATTTGCGATTGGTGAGGCGGGTGCTGCCAATGCAGCTTTGCATGTGATTGCCAACTTGGCAGTGAATGATCCTGCTTTAGCAAAACAGCTAGCAGAGTTTCGCGCGAAGCAGTCCGATACTGCGCGCTCTATGAATTTGCCGGGATATTAAGAAGATGGCAGATCGTTTGGAGCCCATTTTGCCGGGCTCGTATTTAGGAATTTTAGGTGGTGGTCAATTAGGGCGGATGTTTACACAAGCTGCTCAAGCTATGGGATACAAGGTCTGCGTTCTGGATCCTGGATCGGATAGTCCCGCTGGTTCCATTGCAGAAAAATTTATTCAAGCAGATTACACCGACTCTGTTGCGCTGAAAGAGATGGCAGCATTATGCAAATCCGTTAGTACGGAATTTGAAAATGTCCCTGCACAAGCTTTAGATGAGCTCGAATCCTTAGGTGTCTTTGTAGCACCTCGCAGTAGTTGCGTATCGCTGGCTCAAAACCGCGTTGCCGAGAAAAAGTTTTTGGCGACCTGGAAAGCGGAAACCAATATTGGTCCTGCGCCTTACTGCGTTATTGAACATGATGCAGATATTGAGCATGTGCCTGCAGATCTATTTCCCGGCATTCTGAAAACAGCCCGCATGGGATACGACGGCAAAGGTCAAATTACTGTTTATGACTCGGCCAACCTCGTTGCTGCTTGGGCTGAACTGGGTAAGGTGCCTTGTGTTCTTGAAAAGCGCATGGATTTAGATTTTGAGGTATCCGCTTTGGTGGTGCGTGGATATGATGATGCGGTAGTTGCGTATCCTGTTTCTCAAAATATCCATCGCGACGGTATCTTGCATACCTCCACCGTGCCAGCACCATCTCTTAAGCCTGCTCAAGAGAAAAAAATTATTGAAGCTGCTAAAGCGCTCATTCGTAAGATTGATTACGTAGGTGTTTTATGCGTTGAGTTTTTTGTGCTCAAGAGCGGTGACATCGTCGCAAATGAAATTGCTCCCCGTCCACATAACTCCGGCCACTACACCATGGATGCCTGTGTCAGTAGTCAGTTTGAGCAGCAGGTTCGAAGCATGGCTCGTCTACCTCTGGGTGATACCCGCTTGCTAGCACCCGTTTCTATGCTCAATCTCTTGGGGGATCTCTGGTACGAGGGTAGCGAAGATAAGACAAGAGAGCCTGCTTGGGATAAGGTGCTATCTCACCCAGATGCGAAGTTACATCTCTACGGAAAATCTGATCCACGCATGGGCCGTAAGATGGGTCACATCAACTGCTTGGGAGAGTCACTCAATCAAGCCCGCCAAAATTGTGCGGCTGTCGCAGTTGAAGTAGGGATTGAGCCCTAGAAATGTCTAGCGAGAGTAGCCCACTACAATCATCTGCGGTAATTAATGAAGCAGTTCAAACTTTGCGAGATGGTGGCTTAGTCGCCTTTCCGACTGAGACAGTTTATGGTTTGGGGGCAGATGCAAAGAACCCTGATGCAATCAAACAGATCTTTACTGCCAAGGGTAGACCCTCCAATCATCCGCTGATTGTTCACTTGGCAGCCCCTGATAAGTTTGATCAAGCACAAGTTGATTGGCTTCCAGTTTTAGCCCCGTGGGTAAGAGATTTGTCAGAAGACGCATTAAAACTAGTTAGTGCCTTTTGGCCGGGTCCGCTGACTCTGGTCTTTAAAAAAGATAAAAGTGTTCTAAATGAACTTACGGGTGGTCAGGATACGGTAGCCATTCGTGCGCCCGCTCATCCTATTGCACAAGAACTATTGCGTAAATTTAAGGGCGGAGTAGTTGCTCCATCAGCTAATCGTTTTGGCAAGGTGTCACCAACCAGTGCAGCCGACGTCCGCAGCGAGTTTGAAGGCATGCTTGATCTGATGATTTTGGATGGTGGTGATTGCGAAGTTGGAATTGAATCTACCATCATCGATTTGTCCTCTAGTGATCACCCAGTCTTATTGCGACCAGGGCTCATTACGCCTGGAGAAATTTTTGCCAAGACAGGTATCAAAGTCTATTTGCCTGGTCAAAGCAACTCAACAAAACAGGGTAACGAAACACCAAGAGTTTCTGGCAGTCTGCGTGCCCATTACGCCCCAACAACCCCATTAAGAATGTACTCATCAGGCAGAGTCTTGGATGCGCTTAGCGAGTTTCCGGATATTAAGTCACGGGTAGCGGTTGCGGTTTGGGATTCAGATTCCTCCTTGGGTGAGGATGGACATCCATCGGTACATTTTGAGGAAGTGATTGTGCCAAGTGATAGCACTACATTTGCAAGTCGTTTATATCGCTCTTTGCGAGATTTAGATCAACAAGGTTGGGATCTCATTTTATTTCCGGAGCCGCCAGCAGGGGAAGAGTGGGATGGCGTGCGAGATCGTCTTCAGCGTGCGTGTTTTGGTTCTGGGCCATCATCTAGTAGCCACGCCAATAGTTGATCATGCGCCTCTAAACCTCTCCAAGCATTGGGGTGATTAATGAATGAGGTCACTGCATACATTTTTCCAGACTTACTCATCACATAGCCTGATATGGCTCTGACATCAGCAAGTGAGCCCGTCTTGATTCGCGCTTCAGGCTTTTTCTTTAAATGCAGAAATTTCCGTAAATGCGTCATGAGGCGATTGCGCATGGTGCCATCTGTGCCGGCAATCGGTAGACTGTTATAAAACGTATCTGCCACAGACAAGTTGCGAGCTGCAACTAATAATTGATTCAAATGCTCGGCTGAAATGGCTTCATTGCGAGATAGCCCAGAACCATTTTCAATCACGAGTTCTGGGAACTGAAGCCCTAAACCCTTTAACCAACTCTGAATGACGAGTTCACCATTTTCAGTAGTCGCTGGTTTACCCATTTTTTCTAAAGCTAGGGTCAGCATGAGTTGTCTGGCCATAACATTATTGGAGTACTTGTTAATGTCTTGTACACCATCAGCTAAAGGAATGCCCTCAAACTGCAGCAGGAGTCGTGCTGCTAGAGGCACGGTACCAGATTTTCCAATGGGTGCTTGAGTCCAAGATCCACCAGCTAGCTCCCAGGCCGCTGCAAAACCTTGCGTCAGAAAGGTGTTGGCGTCTAAAGCCACAACGTTATAGTTCACGCCCTTACAGGCTTTTGGAAAGCTACCAGAGAACTGCGCAGTGAGCAGTTGGTTGGTGGTGGTTCCATTGCCTTCTGGATCGAGGTTAAAGCGAATATTGCTTTTCCAGCTATCGCAAGATTGATCTACCAATTGCATTTGGTTGATTACTTTGAGTTGAGATAGCGGTGGTGTGTAGCCAATATCGATAAAGTCTGCGGTACGAGATTTGCCAAGTTGAAATGAAAGTGTTCTAAAAGCGTATAGCAGCGGATCGGGTGGTACGTTATAGGCGCGTAATGATTCACCATCAATGGTGTTATGTTCCATGACGCTGGGGGCATAGGCGCTTCTGTCAAAAAATAAATTGCCATCAATTTTCTGGATGCCCAGATTTTGCAGGGCCTTCATCATTTTGGCGAATTCTTCGGGAATTAACTTTGGATCACCGGTACCCTGTAAATACAGATTGCCTTTGAGAGTTCCTTGTCGAATCAGTCCATCGGTATAAATGTTTGTGCGCCAACGATACTGGGGCCCCAATACATCCAAGCCAGTAAGGGTGGTGATGAGCTTCATAGTAGAAGCAGGGTTCATCGCCTGCTTAGAGCGCCAATCGAGCTCTGTTTTTGCTATTACTTTCCCAGCCCGCCCTGGCTCAATCTCCACTACTGAAATACTGATGGCCTCTTTGGGGATTTGGCTCTTTTCAAGGCTAGTGGCTACAGCTTTCGGAATGTACTGAAGGGCAGTTTCTTGGGAAACTAGATCGGCAGAATGTGCCCATGTACTGAGAAGTAGGCAGTTCAATAAGCTGGCCAGCAGGACAGAGGTAGCGAGCGAAGTGTTTCGAGTGTGCATTCCCTATAGGATAAACCTTGGCGCGCAAGATCTGCAGACTACCCATCATTACTCTTGATATCTTTTCTTGTAGGCCTCGATTATTTGATTTTGCTCTTCTAGTAATGCGATGAATTCCTCAATACCCTCTAAAAGGGGGCTGCTGACCTCAAGAGCTTGGCAGGCTTGAATGAATTGAGTAGCTTGGAGTAGTTGTGCGCCACCTTTGACTTTATGAACCAGGCTCTGAAATTGTTTTTCATTAAGTGGGGCTTGATTATTGTTTTGACGTAATTGCATCAAGGCGTCCAGATGCACTTTTTCAATCTCCTCCAAGATCACGCAGATCTGATGCGGATCGTCTTTGATGAGATTAGAGAAGGCATCAAACGAATAAGGCTCATCCGTACAGACGGAATCTGGGCCGGAATCAAAATAGCGCATGAGTTCATTCTCAAGTGCGCTTAAGCTCAGCGGCTTGATAAGAATGCCATTCATCCCCGAGGATAAAAATTGATGGCGTGAGTCTAGGGCATAGATATCGGCTGTGACACCAATAATGATGAGGTCACGATTACCTAGGGCTCGGATATGTTGAGCTAATTGAGAGCCTTGCATTCCGGGCATAGATTGATCTGTCAGCATGAGATCAAAGTGATGGTCTTTGATTAACTCTAGTGCAATATCAGCATTCTCACAAACACAAGTATGAATACCAAGCGCCTCCAATTGAAGTGACAAAATTTGGCGACTTGCTGGGTGATCTTCAACCACCAGAGCATGGATGCCACAGTTTTTTCGCCCCGGTCTTTTTGACCTTAAGCCTTTAGGTGTTATGGTGATTGAATCAAAGCTTTTAGTCTGTGGAGCTGCAGCGCTGGTTCTGGGAAAGGCGACTGAGAAGTGAACATTACTTCCAAAGCCTGGGGCACTTTCAAAATAGAGGTGGCTATTCATCGAGTTCACTAGGTGATTAGTGATGGTGAGTCCAAGTCCTGTTCCCCTTTTTTGCTCGGATAGGTAAGACTCTTGGGCAGCGGGTAATTGCTCAAAAGCCTGCAGAGCCAGCTTGATTTGATCGCTACCCATTCCGACCCCAGTATCAATTACCCGGAACTCGATTAATTGGCCGGCATGATCATCTGCAAGGATGGTGATCGAAAAGTACACCTCACCTTCGAAAGTGAATTTAATTGCATTGCTGAGTAAATTCTGTAGAACTTGTCGTAGTCGCAAGGAATCAATCATGAGTACTTCGGCGATTCTGGGGTCAATTGAAGTGTGGAGAAGTAGCCCTTGCTTTTTAGCTACCGTAGAAAATGCCGCATGAATATCCATGATCAATTGATGTGGATTACAGGGCTCTAGATTGAGAGTCAGTTTGCCAGCCTCAATCTTAGAAATATCTAGCACTTGATTTAGCATGCCCAAGAGAGATTCAGCGGATGCTTGAGCACTTTTTAATAGAGGCTTATCTTTATTTGGAAACTGCGCACTACCGAGAAGTAGTTCTTGAACACCCAAGATGGCATTCATTGGCGTACGAATTTCATGACTCATCGTCGCTAGAAAAGCAGACTTGGCAGCATTTGCTTTTTCAGCTAACTCCTTGGAGTGCAGCAGCTCAAGGGCAGCTTTCTTTTGATGGAAATATTTTCTGTGTAGTTGGTAAAACATGACCCCGCTAATCATCAGCACAAAGATGGCACTGAGCCAAGGCAACAGGGTTGATTTTGACTGGAGCTCATCGTCTAAAGCAAAAAGCTGGCGTGAAGCAATCGGATCTAAGTCATTCAGAAAGTGCCTTAATACATCGTGTAAAGGGGCATCTTGCTCTGAAATGAGCCAGCGATATGCAAAAGGATCTCGACGATATAAACCGTCAATTTTGAGCTCTGAATTGTTGGCCTCACGGATTAGTTGACGTGCTAAGCGAATAGGCATAACTAGTGCCTCGATATCACTTTTAATGAGGGATTGAATTAAGTTGCCTGGTGCTTGGCTTTCCTTGCTCTCACTGTAGGGTGCATTTTCAAGACCTCGATCAAAGTAGCCAATCTTGAGATTGGCTGAGTCCAGTCTGCTAGAGGCTTTGCTGATGACGGCATCATGCCCCCAAAAGATGGCTTCAGATAGAGAGCCGAATTTCAAAACATGGTCGTTAATATTTGGCGGATCGATGATGAAATCTACCTCGCCTGTTCGGAGCTGCTTCAAGCCTTCTGAATCTGTTTTTCTCCATACTGCTACATATTGCTGCTTTGTGCACTCTTCAATTTCTGACAGCAGCGCCTTAAAAGGCCCCGCACTTTCTCGCATATTTTCCGGAGTGAGGTAAGGCGCATATTTCTCATGAATACTAAATCGCACAACAGGATGGGCATCGATCCATGATTGCTCTGCAGTACTAAAGGGACCTGCATACGCTAGGCCTCCATAGATACAGTAGAGCGCTAATACTTTTTTCAAGATGAATCGATGCATACTGGCTTTAGCTTTCGATGATGTTGTTCATGCGGCAGAACAAGATCAAATCAGCAATATTGTTAATGCCTAGTTTGTCAAAGACTCTAGTCTTATAGGTTGCCACTGTCTTATTGCTAATGTGCAATAAGTCCGATATCTGCTGATTGGTATTGCCTTTGCCGAGATACTTCATGACTTGCAACTCGCGATCGGATATCAGCGCCAATTTATCGTTATCGCTTAGTGAGGTATTGCCATTTTTTCCATGAGTGAAGAAGGTGTATCCCTGTGAGATGGCCACGCATGCAGCCAAAATGACATCTGCCCCAGCGGTTTTATTCACAAAGCCGTGCGCGCCCAGGGATCGCACCCTGCCACCATAGACTGCTTCATCTAGGCTAGATAGCACCAGAATGCGAACCTCTGGATGCATCAATCCAATCCGACGGATTACATCAAAGCCATCAGTTTTGGGCATGTCTAAATCCAATATCACCATATTGGGATTTACTTCTTTGATTGAGCGTAGACACTCCTCTCCATGCTGCGCCTGTCCTGCTATCTCAAAAAGCAATTGATCCTGCAACATACTTTTTAATGCCATCAGCATAGCTGGATGGTCATCTACCAACATCACGCGTTTTCTCATTACTTGTCTCCATTTAGGTTTTTATGAGGGTGCAGCGAAAAAATGGCTTTGGCGATGCGGCTATCGCTCGCGTGTAGCATTTGATGACGACTTAAGGGTGGCATCATCAGTCCGCCATAGCAGTGGTGTACTCCCATCGCCATGGCATTTTCTAAATCCTTAACCAAGGTAATGTTCCTGGCATAGATTTGGGAATGGAATTGCTGGCCAAGAGAAATCATTTCATTTGGCAAGCCTTCGGTACGGAATTGCCCCATCTCGATATGAATGCCCTCCGGTTCCATGTGTTTAATCCATTGAATCTGTGAGTTGGCCCCACAAAAATCGAGGGCATGGATTAAGACGCCAAGGCGGCGCATGCGCAATAGACCTTCCATGCAGGAATCCATGGAGTCGGCATCCTCAAGTTTGTGTACTCCCAGGCTTACTAGACCAACGGGTAGTCGAGAATTCAAGATCAGGTCGCTCAAAGCATCAATGAAGTCACTGGAAGTGAGGTTTTTCGCTGGTATGGGCAAGATGCCAGGAATAAAGCGACCGCTGCGATACCAATAGGTAATCGTATCCAGGCCCTCCATGAATAATCTGAGGAGCTGTTTGTCGTTGGCAGTCAGTAATGGTCTAAATAAAGAGCTCGTCAGCTTGCTTCCTTGGCTATTAAAGATGGGTTCGTTACTAATCGCTTGTCGCTGGGACCAGGACTGGTGCTCTTCTAGCGCTTCTCCGCTAAGACCAAGCCAAGGCTGGCCGCAGGCATCGCGCACTTCTTGGAAGGGTTTGTTCTTCCAAGCCTTTACAAGCGTGTACAGCCGGGATTTCGGGCTCATCAGCATTCTCCAATCATTGAATAGCCAGTCTAGGCAGGACGGATTGGAGCGGTAAGGGCTTAAGGCTTATTTATATGTAGGAATCTACCTACTTTCCTGCCTTCATTATAGAAAGTGCAGGAAGTCCTTTTGAAATTTAAGGTGAATACGCCCTTGAAATCTTTAGATTCAGACCTATATAATCAGCACTCCCTACACGCGAGTGCTAAAACAGGCTTATTCAGCTGAAAAGCTTGTTGCCTTCGTGTTAAGAGATTGCAACACATTGATTTATATTGGTTTTTTAATTAGTTAACACTTACTAACATAGGAGAAGGAATGAATCTGCGTCCTTTACATGATCGCGTAATCATTAAACGTTTAGATCAAGAATCAAAAACCGCCTCTGGAATCATTATTCCGGACGCTGCTGCTGAAAAGCCTGATCAAGGCGAAGTATTGGCAGTTGGCCCAGGCAAGCGTGATGACAGCGGCAAGTTGAATGCACCAGACGTCAAGGTTGGCGATCGCGTGTTATTTGGCAAATATGCAGGTCAAACAGTTAAGGTCGGCAGCGATGAGCTTCTCGTAATGCGCGAAGAAGACATCATGGCTGTTGTACAGAAGTAATCGGTACCTAAGAAAGGAACTCAATCATGGCAGCAAAAGACGTCGTATTTGGAGATAACGCCCGTACCAAGATGGTAGAAGGCGTAAACATTCTTGCGAACGCAGTAAAAACAACTTTGGGGCCAAAAGGTCGCAATGTGGTTATCGAGCGTTCATTTGGCGGCCCAACCATCACTAAAGATGGTGTATCCGTAGCAAAAGAAATCGAACTCAAAGACAAGCTCCAGAACATGGGTGCTCAGATGGTGAAGGAAGTTGCTTCCAAAACTAATGACATCGCTGGTGACGGTACAACTACCGCTACTGTATTGGCTCAGTCTATCGTTCGCGAAGGTATGAAATACGTAGTTTCAGGTCACAACCCAATGGACTTGAAGCGCGGTATCGACAAAGCTGTAGCAGCTGCAATCGAAGAGCTCAAGAAAATCAGCAAGCCTTGCACAACCACTAAAGAAATCGCTCAAGTTGGTTCAATCTCAGCTAACAGCGACCACAGCATTGGTCAGCGCATTGCTGAAGCAATGGAAAAAGTAGGTAAAGAAGGTGTTATCACTGTTGAAGATGGTAAGTCATTGGAAGATGAGCTTGAAGTTGTAGAAGGTATGCAGTTTGACCGCGGTTACCTCTCCCCATACTTTATTAACCAACCTGAAAAGCAAGTTGCCGTATTGGAAACTCCATACGTTCTCTTGTTTGACAAGAAAGTTAGCAACATTCGTGACTTGCTCCCAGTACTCGAGCAAGTAGCGAAGTCTGGCCGTCCATTGTTGATCATTGCAGAGGATGTTGAAGGCGAAGCCTTAGCAACTTTGGTTGTGAACAATATTCGCGGCATCATCAAGACTTGCGCTGTTAAGGCTCCAGGCTTTGGCGACCGTCGTAAAGCCATGCTGGAAGACATTGCAATCTTGACTGGCGGTACAGTAATCGCTGAAGAAATTGGCCTTACACTTGAGAAAACAACACTCGAGCATTTGGGTCAAGCGAAGCGCATCGAGGTTGGCAAAGAAAACACCATCATCATTGACGGTGCTGGCGATGCTAAAGCAATCGAAGCGCGCGTGAAGAACATTCGTGTTCAGATCGAAGAAGCGACTAGTGACTACGACAAAGAGAAATTGCAAGAGCGCGTTGCCAAGTTGGCAGGCGGTGTTGCAGTGATTCGTGTTGGTGCTGCTACTGAAGTTGAAATGAAAGAAAAGAAAGACCGCGTTGATGATGCATTGCATGCAACTCGTGCAGCGGTTGAAGAAGGTATTGTTCCTGGCGGTGGCGTAGCTTTGTTACGTGCAATGCAAGGTATCAAGGGCTTGAAAGGCGATAACGCTGACCAAGACGCTGGTATCAACATCGTATTGCGCGCGATGGAAGAGCCAATTCGCATCATCGTTTCTAACGCAGGTGACGAAGCCAGCGTAGTTGTTAATGCAGTGTTGGCTAGCAAGGGCAACAACGGCTACAACGCAGCAACTGGTGAATACGGCGACCTCGTAGCTCAAGGTGTGATCGATCCAACTAAGGTAACAAAAACTGCATTGGTTAATGCCGCTTCTGTTGCAGCCTTATTGTTGACTACTGATTGCGCAATCTGCGAAGCACCAAAGGATGATTCCGCTGGTGGTGGCATGCCTGATATGGGCGGCATGGGTGGTATGGGTGGAATGGGCGGCATGATGTAATTGCCGTAAATTTCCTCAGCTATCTAGCTGTAGAAACTAAAACGCCTGGTTCAAAAGACCAGGCGTTTTTTATTGAAGTGTTTCGAGTGTTAGTGCTTAGTCTGGTTGTATACCACCATCCTTGATAACTTTTTTCATCTTTACCAGACCTTGGGCAATCATTTCTTTTAGATGATCTGGACCCAAAGGTACAAACTCAAAACCTTGCTGAACTAGTTGATCGCGTAGCTTCTGATCCTTCAGTGCTAATGCCAGCGAATCATTAAGTTTGCTAATAACTGCTGGAGATGCGCCTTTGGGTGCAACGATGGCGCCCCAGGTTGAGAACTCATAGCCTTTTACACTCTCGCTGACTGTTGGCGCATTTGGTAGTAGTGGAGAGCGTGATTTACTCGTGATACCTAATACCTTTAACTTCCCCGATCGAATGTGAGGGAGTACAACTGATAAAGCGCTAATCATCACAGGAACTTGGCCTGCCATGACATCAGTTACTGCTGCCGCAGCTCCTCGGTAGGGAATATGCACTAATGGCGCTCCGGTGTACTGACGAAAGATTTCCATGCCAATATGCTGAGGAGAGCCATTACCGCCTGAGGCGTAATCAATTTTCCCTGGATTTTCCTTGGCTATGCGCACTAAGTCTGCAGCTGTGTTTCCCGGAAAAGACGGGTTGGCTACCATCACGAATGTAATTGCAGCAACTTCAGCGACTGGGACAAAACTTTGGACGGGGTCGTAATCAATTTTCTTGTGCAGATTGGGTAGCATCGTCAAGATGCTGTCGTTAAAGGCGCCCAATATGTAACCTTCCGAATTAGCTTGGGCTACTTTAGTTGCCCCGATTAAACCAGCACCCCCAGGGAGATTTTCAATCGTGATGGCTTGACCTAAGTTTTCGCCCATCTTTTGCACAATTGGGCGCATCAAAATATCAACACCGCTACCAGCTTGAAGAGGCATGATCATTTGAATTGGTCGATTAGGGTAAGTATTCTGAGCCTGCACGGATGCAATCCAAGCCAAACCCATTACTAGAAATAGATGTTTTTTGATATTCATTTTTGTCTCGAATTCATATTATTTTGAGCGCTCTAGAGGCGCCTATAGATATATTAACGCAATAAAAAACCGCCCGTAGGCGGCCTTTTATTGGAAAGATTTAATACTTAACTGACAGACTTCACCATATCTTCAACTACTTTCTTCGCGTCACCGAAGACCATCATGGTTTTATCCATGTAGAACAGTTCGTTATCAAGGCCAGCATAACCGGCAGCCATGGAGCGCTTGTTCACGATAATGGTTTTAGCTTTGAATGCCTCTAGGATTGGCATACCGAAGATTGGGCTACCTGGTGTGCGGGCGGCAGGGTTGACCACGTCGTTCGCACCAAGTACTAGAACCACGTCAGCCTGACCAAAGTCACTGTTGATGTCTTCCATCTCAAATACTTGATCGTAGGGGACTTCAGCCTCTGCCAGCAATACGTTCATATGACCAGGCATACGACCGGCAACTGGGTGAATCGCATACTTCACAGTGACGCCGTGATGAGTTAACTTCTCGGTCAATTCTTTCAGCGCATGCTGAGCGCGCGCAACTGCTAAGCCGTAGCCAGGAACGATCACAACGGTGTCCGCATTCTCCATTAGGAAGGCAGCATCTTCTGGGGAGCCAGTTTTGTAGTTCTTTGGACCGCCATCATCAGCGCCACTAGCAGAAGCTTCAGCACCAAAGCCACCAAGCAATACAGCCAAGATGGAGCGGTTCATCGCTTTACACATGATGTAAGAGAGAATTGCGCCAGAAGAGCCTACGCAGGCGCCGGCGATGATCAGGACTGGGTTATTTAAGGTGAAGCCAATACCAGCAGCTGCCCACCCAGAGTAGCTGTTGAGCATCGATACAACAACTGGCATATCCGCTCCGCCGATTGGGATGATTAAAGTCACACCCAATACCAATGCGATTGCACACATCACTAAGAATGCTTCGTGGCTACCGGTCATGAAGTACATGACGCCACCACCAACCATACCAATTGCTAGGATGAGGTTCAGTAAATGCTGTCCAGCAAATGTCACTGGCTTGCCGCTCACTTTACCGGAAAGTTTGCCGAAGGCAATGACTGAAGCAGTAAAGGTGATTGCACCAATGAATGCGCCAATAAAGAGTTCAATCTTTTGAGCGCCAGTATGGTCATGCGCTGGGTTGTATACCGCTGCGATAGCAATCAATACAGCTGATAAGCCAACAAATGAGTGCATGAGCGCTACGAGCTCAGGCATTTTAGTCATTTGCACGCGCTTAGCAGCAATGATTCCAATGACAGCACCGCCAACAATTGCACCAACTATCAATGAGAAGACTGGCTTGAAGTCGGGAATCATGAAGGTAGTAATCACGGCAAGCAGCATGCCGATCATGCCGAAGGTGTTACCTTGGCGTGAAGTAGTTGGCGAAGACAATCCACGCAGAGCGAGGATGAAAAGCACCGAGGAAATGAGATAGGAAATCGCGGTTATGTTTGACATTATTGTGGTCTCTATAAGATCTTGTTCTAGTTTTATTTAGTTCCAGCCGCATCAGCCTTAGGGGCCTTTTTCTTGAACATTTCAAGCATGCGACGGGTGACCATAAAGCCACCAAAAATATTGATTGAGGCTAAGAAGACTGCCACTGCACCAATGATGCTGGTGAGGGTGATTTCATCGCCACCAATCACTTCAGTTTGAAGTAAGGCGCCAACAATAATGATTCCAGAAATAGCGTTGGTAACCGCCATGAGTGGAGTGTGGAGTGCAGGGGTAACGTTCCAAACTACGTGATAGCCAACAAAAATGGCCAATACAAACACGGTGATGTTTTGGACTGTGAGGATGCTTTGAAAAGCAGCGAGATCCATGATGTTTCCTTCGAATGGGTTCTATTAGTTTTTACGGACGGCTTGGCCGTCACGACACATGAGACAGGCGCTAACGATATCGTCATCCGTTGGGATAACTAACTTCGCTTCTGCGTCAACGATGAGCTTCATGAAGTCAAGCAAGTTACGCGCATACAGAGCGGAAGCATCTGCAGCTACCATGCTAGCTAGATTGGTGTAGCCAATAATCTTCACACCATTTTTTACGACGATCTTGTCAGCCTCTGTCAAAGGGCAGTTGCCTGAACCGTTGTCACCGCGACCAGCTGCTAAGTCAATCACGATAGAGCCCGCTTTCATATTGGCAACGGTATCGCTGTGCAATAAGACTGGTGGCTTACGACCTGGAATCAAAGCGGTAGTAATAACGATGTCAGCTTGTTGAGCACGTTCAGCAACCAGAGCTGCTTGACGCTTCATCCAAGCTTCTGGCATTGGACGCGCATAGCCACCAACACCTTGAGCGATTTCACGTTCTTCATCCGTCTCATAAGGAACGTCGACAAACTTAGCGCCAAGAGATTCAATTTGCTCTTTAGCGGCAGGGCGTACATCAGATGCCTCGATAACAGCGCCTAAACGCTTTGCAGTTGCAATCGCTTGGAGACCAGCGACACCGGCACCCAAGATCAGTACGCGAGCTGCTTTAACGGTTCCTGCTGCAGTCATCAACATCGGCATGAAACGCTGATACTCATTGGCAGCGACCATCACTGCTTTGTAACCTGCAATATTCGCTTGTGAAGATAAAACGTCCATGCTTTGGGCGCGAGTGGTTCGTGGGGCGGCCTCTAGAGAGAATGCAGTCACACCTTGTGCAGCCATCGCAGCAATATTGTCGTTATCAAATGGATCGAGCATGCCAAGTAGCACGCTGCCTGCTTTAATTTGCTTTAGCTCTGCTGCTTCGGGCGCACGCACTTTCAGAACGATCTCCGCTCCAAAGGCATCTGCTGCGCTACCAATAGTCGCCCCAACTGCTTCGTACGCAGAGTCTGGTTGGCTGGCGGTAACACCTGCATCCTTTTGAATAACAACTGTATGGCCTTGGCCAATCAGCTTCTTAACGGTTTCCGGTGTGGCGGCAACCCGAGTTTCCCCAGGTCTGATTTCCAGCGGTACTCCTATGCGCATGGCATGTCTCCAAATGCTAATGATTCAAATAATCTATTTTAGGTATATATACGCGAATACACATATATATGCATACCCTGATGTTTTATGCCATCTCATTACAGCTCTTGAGGCTAACTTGAGTTAAGGCTTCTACAATGGGGTTTTCAGCTTATATTGAATTCTCGCATTTTTTGATGATCCCGCTCAATTCTTCCGCAATACCCGCCTCAAAACCATCCAAAGTCGTTGTGGGCATGTCTGGAGGGGTAGATTCGTCTGTTGCGGCCTGGATGCTGAAGCAGCAAGGCTATGAGGTGATTGGCCTTTTCATGAAAAACTGGGAAGACGATGACAGTGATGAGTATTGCTCCGCCCGTCAGGATTGGTTGGATGTGGTGTCTGTGGCTGATTTGATTGGAATTGATGTCGAAGCGGTCAATTTTGCTGCTGAGTATCGCGAACGGGTATTTGCGGAGTTTTTGCGGGAATACGCTGCAGGGCGAACCCCCAACCCCGACGTGCTCTGTAATGCAGAAATTAAGTTCAAAGCTTTTTTAGATCACGCCATGAGTTTGGGTGCAGATGCTATTGCCACTGGCCACTATGCGCGGGTTCGACATCAGGGTGGCCGGGTACAGTTATTGAAAGCGCTGGATGCTAGTAAAGACCAAAGCTACTTCTTACACCGCTTAACTCAAACTCAATTAGCAAATGTGCTCTTCCCACTTGGGGAGATTCCAAAGACAGAAGTGCGTAAGATTGCCGAGCAAATTGGTTTGCACAATGCGCGCAAAAAAGATTCCACTGGTATTTGCTTTATTGGTGAGCGCCCTTTCCGGGAGTTCTTAAACCGCTATTTGCCGCGCACCCCAGGGCCGATTAAAACTCCAGAAGGTAAAACGGTAGGAGAGCATATGGGGCTAGCCTTCTTTACCTTAGGGCAGCGCAAGGGCATTGGTCTAGGCGGCAGTCAAGATGGCAATGGCGATGCTTGGTATGTGGCGCGTAAAGATGTGGCCAACAACACGCTATATGTAGCGCAAGGTCACGAACATCCATGGCTGTTGGCTAAGCAACTCTCTGCAATAGATGCTAGCTGGGTAGATGGAGTGGCGCCTACACCTGGGCAGTATTCAGCAAAAACCCGTTATCGCCAGGCCGACTCAGCATGCTCACTTACTACTAGAGTAGAAGGACCTTTGAGCTTTGAACTGGCTTTTCCAGAGGCTCAGTGGGCAGTGACCCCAGGCCAGTCTGCCGTTCTATATGACGGAGATATCTGCTTAGGCGGCGGAATTATTTCCGCCTAAGCGCCTTTCATTAGCTATTACCTGATTTAGGCTGCTGGAGGCGCTGTTTCAGCAAAGGAAGGCCTGAGCATCAACTTTTGATATAAAGCGTCCAGGTTCGGGTATTGGGCTTGCCAGGCGACATTAGGGAAGCGGAACAACATGTAACCTAATGCGCATCCCACTGCAATATCTGCCAAGGTCATCTGGTTGCCATGGCACCAGGCGTTTTCACCTAATTCACGAGACATTTGGGCTAATGCGCCATTAATTTTGCCCATTTGGCGTTCTAGCCAGGCATTGCTCTGCTGCTCTGGTGTATGAAATGTATGTTCTAAACGAGCCAAAATACCAGCATCATCCACTCCATCAGCCAGCGCTTCCCATGTTTTGACTGCGGCACGCTCGCGGCTACCGGCTGGAATGAGTTTGCTTACAGGACTGAGGGTATCGGCATACTCCGCAATGACTCGGGAGTCATAAATGACTTCGCCATCATCCAAAATTAAGCAGGGAATCTTGCCTAAGGGGTTGTTTTGGGCGATTTTGGTTTCTGCGGCCCAGACATTCTCGAGCTCGAGGTCTACATCAACCTTTTTTTCCGAAAAAACAATGCGTACCTTGCGTACGTAGGGGCTGGTGAGAGATCCGATTAGTTTCATGTGGCTCAGTATAGCCAAATTGGGTTGTCCCCAAGAACGATTAAAATCAGGGTTTATTGACATATTCAATGTAAAGGCAATATTCGTGAGTCAGCCGATTTCTACCCTCAATGCACTTTCTCCCTTAGACGGCCGCTATGCCGGAAAGCTAGATGCCTTACGCCCTTGGTTATCCGAAGCTGCATTTATGCGTCAGCGGGTGTTTGTAGAGATTCATTGGCTGTTGGCTTTGGCTGCCGCAGGTCTGCCAGATGTGCCTAAAATTAGCGCGGCAGATGAAGCGTTTTTATTGTCACTGCCTGAAAACTTTTCCGATGCCGATGCACAACGCATTAAAGATATCGAGGCAGTAACCAATCATGATGTCAAAGCGGTTGAATATTTCTTAAAAGAAAAAGTAGCTGGTCGTCCAGACCTATTGAAAGCCAGTGAGTTTATTCACTTTGCTTGTACCTCAGAAGATATCAACAACACCTCGCATGGTTTGATGTTGCGCGGGGCACGCGACGAAGTATTGTTGCCACAACTCAGAAAAGTCCTTTCTGTATTAACTGATTTAGCGATCGAGAATGCCAAGGTACCTTTGTTGTCGCGTACCCATGGCCAGCCTGCCTCACCAAGCACATTGGGTAAAGAGCTGGCTAATATCGCTAAGCGCTTAGAGCGAGCGATTGCAACGATTGCGGCAGTACCCTTACTGGGAAAAATGAATGGTGCGGTTGGCAATTACAACGCGCATTTATCTGCTTACCCTCATTTTGATTGGGAAAATTTTTCTAAGAATGTCGTTGAGAAGCGCTTAGGCCTCACATTTAATCCATATACGATTCAGATTGAGCCACACGATGGGATGGCTGAGTTGTTTGATGCAATTGCTCGCGCCAACACAATCTTGTTGGACATGGATCGTGATTTTTGGGCCTACATTTCGATTGGTTACTTTAAGCAACGCACTAAGGCTGGTGAGATTGGTTCATCAACCATGCCACACAAAGTGAACCCAATTGACTTTGAAAATTCTGAAGGTAACTTAGGCGTAGCTAATGCCTTATTGCGTCATCTAGCCGAGAAGTTACCGATTTCTCGCTGGCAGCGTGATCTCACTGATTCAACCGTATTACGCAACCTAGGCCCAGCCTTTGGTCACAGCGTTTTAGCTTATGACAGCGCCTTGCGTGGTTTAGGTAAGCTGGAAGTGAACCATGCTGCAATTGCTGCAGACTTAGATGAGTGCTGGGAAGTATTGGCAGAGCCAGTGCAGACCGTAATGCGTCGTTATGGGATTGAGAATCCGTATGAGCAACTCAAAGAGCTCACTCGCGGCAAAGGAATTAATCAAGCCGATTTACAAACTTTCATTCGCGGCTTGCAAATTCCGGATGATGCCAAAGCTTTGTTGCTTGAGATGACCCCATCTTCTTATTTAGGTAAGGCGGTCGAGTTGACCGAACGTCTGAAAAAGTGAGTTTGACTCCAAGCCTTGGGCGCGCACCGCAGGATTCGCAATACGGTGCCCGCCCCAAGATCTGGTTTGCTGTTTATCAACTGCTTTGGCATCTCTTATTGCCGTTTGCATTCATTCGTCTGGCCTGGCGCACGCGACACTCATCTGAATATTTAAATCACTTCGCTGAGCGCCTTGGTTTTTCCTATGGCAATACGATTACTCGGGGGTCGGTTTGGATTCATGCGGTGTCTGTTGGTGAAACTAGAGCTGCTCAGCCTCTGATAGAGGCTTATCTCAAGCGCGGTGAAACAGTACTACTGACCCATATGACCCTCAATGGTCGTCGTACTGGTACTGCTTTATTTGCGAAAGCCATTGCCGCAGGTACGCTGCGCCAGGTATATCTTCCCTATGATCTATGCTGGTCTGTTGCTAACTTCATTCGCGCATTCAAGCCCAAGTTCGGTTTGCTGATGGAGACTGAGGCTTGGCCAACTGTTGTGTTTTATTGCGCAGAAATTGGCCTGCCATTATTTTTAGTAAACGCGCGCCTATCCGAGCGTAGCGCTCGTCGAGTCAATCGATTCGGTAGCGCCGGTAGATCTTTATTTCAGGCATTTACGAGTATCTTGGCTCAAACGCAACTCGATGCTGATCGCTATCGTAGTCTTGGTGTTAAGAGGGTGGAGATCGTTGGTAATCTCAAATTTGATGTGCCGCTTGATTCAGAATTAGTTCAGCGAGGTGAATCTTGGAAGCAAGAGTTGCATTTGAATCGGCGTTTGATGATTTGCGCTGCCAGTACTCGTGACGGTGAAGAGGTAATCATTCTCAAGGCCTGGAAGGACCTCTTACTTTCTAATGCCTTTGGGATTGCGCCATTACTCTGCTTAGTGCCGCGTCATCCTGAGCGCTTCTCCGATGTTGCCAATCAAATTCATGAAGCTGGCTTGAGTTTTAGACGTCGTACGGAGTGGAGCGAAATACCCAATATTGATGTCGATGTGGATGTAATTTTGGGTGACTCCATGGGCGAGATGCCGATGTACTACAGTGCTGCTGACCTTGTAGTCATGGGTGGCAGCCTGCTTCCTTTTGGTGGACAGAACCTGATTGAGGCCTGTGCCACTGGATGTCCAGTATTGCTTGGTGAGCATACCTATAATTTCCAGCAGGCCGCATTAGATGCTATCGAGATGGGCGCTGCAAAGCGCGTCAAGGGTGAGCTCATCCTGGGCGAACCAATTGCTCTGATGGAAACATTAAAAGAATTGCTTTTGAATACTGCCGAACTGGCAAAGATGTCGAGCGCCGCAAGGGCTTACTCGATTGAGCATCAAGGTGCGACTAAGAAAATATTAGCCGCCCTTGAGCATCAGAATTTCAGTCTAAATTAAACTTGCGCCCCAAAGTTGGGGTCATCGTTGCGGGCAACATCATCTGGCTTTTTATCGCCCTTAATCAAATCCTCTCTGGTGACACCAAGCCACATAGCTAGAGCTGCTGCCACGAATACCGAGGAGTAGATACCGAACAAAATACCGATAGTGAGTGCTAGGGCAAAGTAGAAGAGGGTGGGGCCACCAAAAATCAGCATTGCCAAAACCATCATTTCAGTACTGCCGTGTGTAATCACGGTACGGCTAATGGTGCTCGTAATTGCATTATCAATCACTTCGCGGGTACTCATCTTGCGGTATTTGCGGAAGTTCTCGCGAATACGGTCAAAGATCACCACAGATTCATTTACAGAGTAGCCCAATACAGCCAAAACTGCAGCCAATACGGAGAGTGAGAATTCCCATTGGAAGAAGGCAAAGAAGCCAAGAATAATCACGATGTCATGCAAGTTTGCGATGATGCCTGCGACAGCAAATTTCCACTCAAAGCGGAAGGAGAGGTAAATCACGATCCCGATGATCACAAATAGTAGAGCCATCAATCCATCGATCGCTAGCTCACGACCAACTTGGGGGCCAACAAACTCTACGCGCTGCAACTTGACTCCAGAATTGGCCGGCTCAAGCGCTTGCATAACGGCTGCACTTTGATCAGCAGAGGAAATGATTTTTCCTTCAGCATCTTTCTGTAGCGGCAGACGAATCATGACGTCACGTGAACTACCAAAGTTTTGGATTTGGGTATCGGCGTAGCCGAGCTTTTCTACCTTCGATCTAATTGAATCGAGAGGAGCGGTTTGTGGATAGGAAACCTCCATCACTGTGCCGCCAGTGAACTCAATCGATAGGTGAAGACCGTTTTGCCAGAGGAAGAAAACAGCAGCAAAAAAAGTGAATAAAGAGATCGCATTGAGCGCCAATGCATGGCGCATAAAAGGAATATCTTTTTTGATCCGGAAAAATTCCATGACTTATTTCTCCTGTGGGCGCCAAACTTGGCCGATAGCGAGTTTCTGAACTTTTTTACCTCTGCCGTACCAGAGATTAACTAGGCCACGTGAGAAAAAGACTGCTGAGAACATCGAAGTCAAAATACCAAGGCAATGCACTACCGCAAAGCCTTTGATTGGACCAGAGCCAAATGCGAGCAATGCAAGACCAGCAATTAAGGTGGTGACGTTTGAGTCCAGGATCGTTGCCCATGCTTTATCAAAGCCAACAGCAATCGCTGTTTGTGGGGCGGCACCATTGCGCAACTCCTCACGAATACGTTCGTTAATCAAGACGTTCGAGTCAATCGCCATACCGAGCGCCAACGCCATCGCAGCGATGCCTGGTAAGGTGAGAGTGGCTTGCAACATCGACAACACGGAGATCAGTAGCAATAAGTTCACTGCAAGCGCTACAACTGAGAATGTGCCAAAAAGCAGATAGTAGGCAATCATGAAAATGGAGATAGCTCCAAAACCAATGATGAGTGACTTGAAGCCCTTCTCAATATTTTCTGCGCCCAGGCTGGGTCCAATCGTGCGCTCCTCAATGATTTCCATAGGTGCTGCAAGTGAGCCTGCACGTAACAAGAGAGCTAAATCATTCGCGCTCTCAGTGGTGGGTTGACCAGTAATCTGAAACTTGGAGCCAAATTCGCCTTGAATCGTAGCGATGGTGAGAACCTCGCCTTTGCCTTTTTCAAACAAGATCATGCCCATCGGTTTGCCGATGTTTTCACGAGTGACTTCTTGCATCACTCGGCCACCAGCAGCATCCAGGGAGATATTCACAGCAGGGCGTTGATTTTGATCGAATCCGGCGCTTGCATCAGTAATGCGATCACCACTGAAAATAACTGATTTTTTGAATACGCCTTGCCGGTTCTCTCCGAAGCGGAATACATCCATACCTGGAGGTGGAGTTTCACCAATGGCGATAGTCGAAACGATTGGGTCAGCCAATCTAGATTCGAGGGTTGCAGTGCGTCCAATAATGTCTTTGGCACGAGCAGTATCTTGTACGCCCGGGAGTTGAACAACGATGCGCTCAGCACCTTGTTGTTGAATAACCGGCTCTTTAACTGCTAATTCATTCACGCGCTTATTGAGCGTAACAATGTTTTGTTTTACTGCGTTATCTTGAATCTCTTTCAGGGCGGTAGGTTTAAATTCGCCCACGAGTTTCAGAGACAGGCCAGTTGGCTTAATTTGCCAAGTCAGATCAGGCTGGCTAGTCATCAAGACGGAGCGAGCCTTTTCAGCATCTTCGGTGCTGCCGAAAGTCAGAGTAATGGAATCTTGACCACGCTCGATACCTTGTTGACGAATCGATTTGTCACGAAGCTGACTACGAATATCGGTAGCTAAGGAAGTCACCTTCTTTTGAACGGCGCCCTTCATATCTACTTGGAGCAGGAAGTAAACGCCACCACGCAAGTCGAGGCCGAGGGGCATTGGTAATGCGTTGAGTGCATTTAACCAACCCGGTGTATTGGAGAGTAGGTTTAATGCAACTGTGAAATTGGGTTCGTTTTGATCGATGTTCAATTTCTGCTGCAACAAGTCACGAGCACGCAATTGAATATCAGTATTGTTAAAACGAATTTTGATTGAGCCTACATTGCCTGTAGATTCAAAGAAGATGCCGGTGTTATTAATGTTGTCATCGGTCAGAATCTTTTCCACTCGAGACTGAGTCGCCAAATCAACCTTAATGGTTGGTTTGGCGGATGAGACTTGAACCGCTGGAGCCTCTCCGTAGAAATTGGGTAATGAATACAGTCCTCCTATTAATAAAGCAAATAGGATGACTATGTATTTCCAGAGAGGGTAGCGATTCATATTGAGATACTTTTAAACAAGCTGATTAAGCAGACTTCAGTGAGCCTTTTGGCAATACTGTTGTGATGGCACCTTTTTGCATCTGTACTTCAGTACCAGCAGAAATTTCAACAGTCACAACTTGATCCTTTAATGCAGTCACTTTGCCGATGATGCCGCCAACAGTCACAACTTCATCGCCAACTGAAAGAGACTCAAGCATTGCTTTAGTTTCTTTTTGACGCTTCATTTGTGGGCGAATCATGATGAAGTACAGCACTGCAAACATCAAAATCAGCGGAAGGAAGCTCATCAAGCCACCGGAATCTGCACCCGCGGCTGGAGCCTGGGCAAAAGCGTTACTAATCCACATACAAAACCTCCATTAATTACCAATCGGAAACTGCTTCAGTTTTAGGCTTTTAAAGCGAAGCCGTAAACCCGCAATTCTAAACTGTATGGGGCTTTGAGGGCTGATTTGCTATCTTAGGGCTATTAATCCTGTCCGGGCTCTACGCCGCGTTGACGGTTCTGATGAAATTCCTCGCGATAGGCGCTAAAACGGTCTTTCGCTAGGGATTCTCGAACCTCTTCCATGAGTTGGAGGTAATAGGACAGATTGTGGATGGTGTTGAGCTGCGATCCGAGGATCTCATTCGCCTTTTGGAGGTGGTTTAAGTAGGATCTGGTGAAATTTTTGCAGGTATAGCAGGCGCAGGTCGGGTCTACAGGGCGATCATCGTCCTTGTAGCCTGAATTCCGAAGTTTCAGGTCGCCAAATCGGGTAAAAAGCCAGCCATTTCGGGCATTGCGAGTCGGCATCACGCAGTCAAACATATCAATCCCTAGGCTGACACCTAGCATCAGGTCCTCGGGTGTCCCAACCCCCATCAAATAATGGGGCATATGCTCTGGCAACTTGGGGGCAGTGAAATTGAGGATGCGCTCAAACTCCGGCTTTGGCTCACCCACTGAAAGGCCCCCAATGGCAATGCCATCAAATCCCTGCTGACTGACTGCATCTAGGGAAAACTCACGGAGGTTTTCAAACATCCCGCCCTGAACAATGCCAAAGAGGCCATTGCCCGTCTCGAGTTCGCGAAAGCGTTTTAAGGAGCGATCACCCCAACGAAGCGACATCTCCAATGAGGCGCGTGCGGTTTTTTCTGAAGTGGCTTGTCCCTTGATTTCGTATGGCGTGCACTCATCAAACTGCATAGCGATATCGCTATTGAGTACCGCCTGAATTTCCATCGATACTTCTGGGGACATAAATAATTTATCGCCATTGATGGGGGAGGCAAAGGTCACGCCTTCTTCGGAGATTTTTCTCAGAGCACCCAAGCTAAAGACCTGAAAGCCACCAGAGTCAGTGAGGATAGGCTTATCCCAGCCCATGAAGCGATGTAAGCCACCATGTTTTTTGATGACATCTAAACCAGGTCGGAGCCAAAGGTGAAAGGTGTTGCCTAAAATAATTTGTGCTTTTGCCTCATTTAAATCGCGAGGCGTCATGGCCTTCACCGTGCCATATGTTCCTACTGGCATAAAGATCGGTGTTTGTACGCTGCCATGCGGAAGATCAAGCTGGCCAAGCCGTGCAGGGCTCGCAGAGTCGCGCGCGAGAATATTAAAGTGAACGGGTTTTGTCATGAGCTTGTTTAGTTGGTGCGGCTTAAGAACATCGCATCGCCGTAGCTAAAAAAGCGATATTCATTTTGAATGGCATGTTGGTAGGCATTGCGAATATTGTCTACGCCCGCAAAGGCGCATACCAGCATTAATAGGGTTGATTTTGGCAGATGAAAGTTGGTAATTAAGCAGTCTACGGTTTTAAATGTATATCCTGGCGTAATAAATAAATTGGTTTCGCCGCTGGTTTGCCGTGTCTGGGCCTGACTCTCAAGGGCTCGCAGACTGGTTGTACCCACCGCAATGACCCTAGCGCCTGCATTGTGAGTGGCCTCTATTGCTGCAAGAGTTTCTGCAGGAATTGAAAACCACTCGTAATGCATTTTGTGTTTACTGAGATCTTCTTCGCGAACCGGTGTAAAGGTGCCTGCACCCACATGTAGGGTAATGGTAGCCTGCTGAACTCCAAGTTCATTGAGCTTTTTAAGAATAGCTTCATCAAAGTGCAAGCCTGCCGTGGGAGCCGCAACGGCACCAGGATTCTTGGCGACGACAGTTTGATAACGATTAGCATCTTCTTGGTCTGGCTGATGTTCAATGTAGGGCGGAAGCGGTAATTCACCGAAGCGCTCCAGTAAAGCAAATACATTCTCAGGGAAGCGTACTTCATAGAATCGGCCGTCATAGCCAATCATTTCTACGGGGAAGGTTTCACCAGCCTGGTTGTGGATATGAACAATGCTGCCGGTCTTGGGAACCTTGGAGGCTCTAATTTGTACCCAGGCTTGCTGCTCGCCGCTAATGCGTTCGATGAGGAGTTCAACATTACCCCCGGTCTCTTTTTTGCCGTGCAGGCGAGCAGGAATGACTTTGGTGTCATTGAAGACGAGCAAATCCCCAGGCTTGATAAGGTTAAGAATGTCAGGGAACTGCCGATCGATCAATTGGGCGACATTACCCCCCTCTATATTCAGTTCTAAGAGGCGGCTATCGGTCCTATTGGCCAGGGGATGCTGGGCAATTAGTTCGGGCGGGAGGTCGTAATTGAAGTCGGAAAGTTGCATAGCATTACCATCAGGTATTGGATTTTAACGATGACGACTAAGCGACCGCCAACTGCACTCGAAAAGATGGGTTTAAACAGCCCTATGGCACTTGCTTTGCACCTACCTTCCCGTTACGAGGACGAGACTGAGCTGTTTACCATTGAGGAAGCTTTGGGATTGGGAAGATTTCACTCGATTCAGACTCAGGGTGTTGTCATTCGCAATCAGGTGACGTTCCGCCCTAGAAGGCAGCTTTTGGTCACGATTGAAGATGACACTGCCTCGCTACAGCTCCGCTTCCTCAATTTCTATCCCAGTCAGCAAAAACAAATGGCAGTCGGTAGTCATGTCCGGGTACGGGGTGAAATTCGAGAGGGCTATCAAGGCGCTGAGATGGTTCACCCTACTGTCCGTGCAGTTATTCCAGAGGCACCATTGCCAGCGAGCTTAACTCCTGTTTATCCAGCAAGTGCTGGTATTTCGCAAACCATTATTCGCAAGGCGGTGCTCAAAGCTCTCCAGGATGCTAGCCTCAAAGAAAGTTTGGCAGAGTTTTTACCATCCAAGCTCATGGCAGAAATTTTGCCAACAAATGATTGGCCACCGCTACAAGATGCGATTACCTATTTGCATCAACCGCCTGCTGATTCCAATACCCAATCACTTTTAGAGCGCACACATCCTGCTTGGCGCCGCGTGCAGTTTGAAGAATTACTCGCCCAGCAAATTTCTTTGAAGCGAGCTCATGCTATTCGTAGAGAAAGACGCGCTCCTAGTTTTTCGAAGGATCAGCAAGCAAGTAAAGCAAACAAAAAAAATTCCAGCATTGAGGATGGCTTACTCAAAGTTCTGCCATTCAGTTTGACAGGTGCTCAAGCGCGTGTCTGGTCCGAGATTGGGCTTGATCTCTCGAATACTTATCCCATGAATCGCTTGCTGCAAGGTGATGTAGGCAGTGGGAAAACAGTGATTGCAGCTCTGGCTGCTGCGCGCGCGATGGATCATGGCTATCAAGCCGCCATCATGGCGCCCACGGAAATTTTGGCTGAACAGCACTACCTCAAAATGCAGGAATGGTTTGAGCCCTTAGGAGTCAAGATTGCTTGGCTCTCTGGTAGCTTGAAAGCCAAGGAAAAAAGACTGGCGCAAGAAATGATTGAGAGTGGTGAGGCTCAACTCATTATCGGTACACATGCCCTGATTCAAGATAAGGTGAGCTTTGCTAAGTTGGGTTTAGCAGTAATCGATGAGCAACATCGTTTTGGTGTGAGGCAGCGTTTAGAGATTCAGCAGCGGGTTGGTTCTGAACTTTTTTATTGTCATCAGCTCATGATGTCAGCGACTCCTATTCCTCGCACCTTAGCGATGACCTATTACGCCGACTTGGATGTTTCTGTGATTGATGAATTACCTCCCGGTAGAAAGCCGATTGCTACTAAGGTGGTGAAGGCGGCGCGTAGAGATGAAGTAATTAGCGGTTTACATGACTGGCTAGCAAAGGGGCTGCAAGCCTATTGGGTTTGCCCTTTGATTGAAGAGTCAGAAGTATTGCAATTACAAACTGCAGTTGAAAGTTTTGAGCAGCTGACACAAGCATTGCCAAACTTCAAAGTTGGCTTAGTGCACGGCCGTTTAAAAAGTGAAGAGAAAGCTGCTGTGATGGCTGCGTTTAAGGCCAATGAAATTCAATTGCTAGTAGCAACCACGGTAATTGAAGTGGGTGTGGATGTACCTAATGCAGCCCTCATGGTGATCGAGCATGCTGAGCGTTTTGGCTATGCGCAGATTCATCAGTTACGCGGGCGTGTAGGGCGCGGTTCGGCAGATTCAGTTTGCATCTTGATGTATGCAGAACCCCTATCTTTAGCTGCTAAGGAGCGCCTTCAGACTTTACGAGAAACTTCAGATGGCTTTGTGATTGCGGAGCGAGATTTATCGCTACGGGGTCCTGGTGAGTTATTGGGGGCTAAGCAATCTGGTGATGCAATGTTGCGGTTTGTCGATCTGCAGCGCGATGCGTGGTTGATTGAGTTGGCACAGACAGCAGCAGAGCGTTTACTGGCAGAGCATGGTGATTTAGTGGAGCGTCATCTCGAGCGCTGGTTAGGCTCTCGTACGGAATTTCTAAAAGCTTGATAATGACGCCATGAGCGGGATTGTTAATAAAAAAAGACTATTTATCTGATGCGTGATCGTATTCTTGCTTATGCCTATTTGATTCGCCTAGATAAGCCAATCGGAACGCTATTGCTATTGTGGCCTACTTTGTGGGCGCTATGGTTAGCCAGCGGTGGCTTTCCCCAATGGCATCTCCTCATTATTTTTACCTTAGGTACTTTTTTAATGCGCAGCGCCGGCTGCGCTATCAACGACTATGCAGATCAAGACTTTGATCGTCATGTCTTGAGAACTAAAGATCGGCCAATTACCAGTGGCAAGATTTCTGGAAAAGAAGCATTAGTTCTAGCGGCCTTATTGGCTTTAATCGCACTCCTTCTGATCCAGCCTCTAAATGCCCTGACCAAAGAACTTTCTTTCTTTGCTTTGGCAGTTGCGATTCTCTATCCCTTTACCAAGCGGTTCTTTGCTATTCCACAAGCAGTCTTGGGCATTGCCTTTGGCTTTGGCATTCCGATGGCCTATGCAGCGGTCCTGGGCTTTATTCCGCTGGAGGCGTGGATTTTATTTGCAGGAAACATCTTCTGGGCCATTGCTTATGACACGGCTTATGCCATGGTCGATCGTGATGATGATCTGCGTTTAGGTTTGCGTACTTCAGCTATTACTTTCGGTCGCTTTGATGTTCTCGCAATTGCCCTAAGTTACGGTGCGCTATTTCTGAGTCAGATTTGGGTGGCTCAATTAGCAAATCTCAGCAATTACTTTTGGGTGGGATGGTGTTTGGCTTTAGCTTGCGCTGTATATCACCTGAAGCTAGTAGCTACTCGCAAACGCGAGGAATGCTTTCAGGCTTTTCGTCACAACAACTGGTTGGGTGGATTCCTATTTCTAGGAATCCTATTGGGTCTTACCTAACTCATCACCCATGGCCTTGCCACGTTGGCTTGCAGCATCAATTGCTTTTTCAAGTGCACCATGCCAATCGAGTTGCTTCAGCATATCTAGTGCAGCAGCGGTTGTGCCGCCCTTTGAGGTGACCCGTTCGCGCAGTACCCCTGCATGTTCATCGGAGTTATGGGCAAGCTGTGTGGCGCCCTCTAGGGTGGCGTAAGCTAATTTGCGAGCAGTAGTGGGATCAAGTCCAAGCTTCTCACCGCTCGATTGCATTGCCTCTAAGAAAGCAAAGACATAGGCAGGGCCACTACCAGAGACAGCAGTAACCGCATCCATCAGTTTTTCTTCATTGACCCAGACTGCTTGACCCACTGCATTACAAATCGTTTCCGCTAAGGCACGATCGGCTGGATTTACTGCAGCATCGGCGAATAAACCAGTAATGCCTTTGCCAATCAGAGCGGGGGTATTGGGCATCGCACGCACACAACGATCATGATCAAGCCAGCGACTCATATCCTTAAGACGAATACCCGCGGCAATGCTCAAAATGAGGGGGCCTAGTCCTGTTGCATGTTTGAGTTTGGCACTTAAAGACTTGGCTACTACATTGAAATCTTGAGGTTTAATCGCCATGACCACAACATTGTTCTTGGAGAAGTCAAATGCAATTTGATCCAGAGCGCCGATGATTTGCACACCAAAATCTTGATGTAATTGCAGACCAGTGCTGGCATTGGCTTCGACTACAGAAAGTTGCTTGGCTTCAAAGCCGTTGGCTAACAATCCACTAATTAATGCGCGGCCCATATTGCCACCACCAATAAAAGTGATGTGGGCATTTTGATTGATGTGTTGTGTACTCATACTTTAATCTTATCGCGCTTCCCAAAAATAGCGCTTCCTATGCGCACCATGGTGCTGCCTTCGGCAATTGCAGCCTCCATATCATCTGACATTCCCATCGAAAGGGTGTCAAAGAAGTCATACCCAAGATCATGGCTGTGCTTTGCCTTAATTCCAACAAAACACTCACGAACGGCGGCAAAAGCTTGGCGTTGTTGCTGGATATCTTGGCTAGGCGCAGGGATAGCCATGAGTCCACGAAGAACAAGGTGGGGTAGTTTGGCGATCGCATCACAAAGCGCCTCGACTTCCTCAAGGGTTATTCCGCTTTTGGATTCCTCTTCGCTGACATTAATTTGAGCGCAAACTTGCAATGGGCCTAAGTTAGAAAATTCTCCACGCTGGGTTGAAAGACGTTCTGCGATTTTGAGGCGATCAATACTATGTACCCAGTCAAAATGTTCTGCAACATCACGCGTTTTGTTACTTTGCAGTGGGCCAATGAAATGCCACTCTAGCCAAGGACGTAATTTGGCGAGTTGCTGAATTTTCTCAACGCCTTCTTGAACATAGTTCTCACCAAAGGCAGTTTGACCGGCATGCATAGCCTCCTCAACCGCTATTGCTGGAAATGTTTTGCTTACCGCAAGTAGTTGAATGTCTTCTGGTTCACGTTTGGCTGCCAAAGCTGCCAACTCCAATCTTTGCTTTAGCAACATCAGGTTGGTGGTGACTTGACTCATTGTTTGGTTTGGCCTTGTTGGCTAATGAGTTGATCAACAATCTCGATCCAATGCAGCACTGGAGTGTCATCTTGCTGAAGATGGGTGATGCAGCCAATATTTCCAGAAACAATGACTTTTGCGCCAGACTCTTCGCAAGCAGCATTGAGGTGGGCCAGTTTGTTATTGCGTAACTGCTCGGAGAGTTCTGGTTGGGTTACTGAATAGGTTCCCGCAGAGCCGCAGCAAAGATGACTATCAGCACACAAGCGCACGCCAATGCCAATGCTGGAGAGGAGACCCTCTACCTTCCCGCGAATTTGTTGTCCATGTTGAAGTGTGCATGGAGGGTGATACACCACGCCAGATCTAGGATCGGTACCCACTAGTGCAATGAGCTCTTCCTGAAGTGCAGGCAGTATTTCTGAAATATCTTTGGTGAGTTCAGAGATTGTCTTTGCCTTGACTGCGTATTGAGGATTATCTGCAAATAGATGTCCATAGTCTTTGACCATCACACCACAACCAGAGGCTGTCATCACAATAGCTTCTACACCTTGCTCAACTTGTGGCCACCAGGCATCGATATTTTGCTTCGCATTATCCAAGCCGCCAGCTTGATCGTTGAGGTGGTAGCGTAATGCGCCACAACAAGTGGCATTAGGCGCACTGATTAATTGGATCTTGAGTGCATCTAAAACACGTGCCGTTGCTGAGTTGATATTTGGCAGCATGCCCGGTTGAACGCAGCCCTCCAGTAATAGCATCTTCCGAGAGTGGCTAGTCTGTGGCCTTGCATAGGGATCGGTGTTACCCGCTAAAGCTTTATTTTTAGCTTCAGGAATTTTGCGCTGGATACCAGTTGGCATTAGTGGGCGAACTAAGCGACCAATCGCCATTGCGGAATTGAATAACTTGGGACTGGTTAAACCTTCTTTGAGAGCCCAGCGCGTGAGCCGCTGACCAAGGGGGCGCTCAGGAGTATTTTCTTCTGCCCACTTACGACCAATATCCACAAGGTTTCCGTACTGCACGCCGCTGGGACAAGTGCTTTCGCAATTACGGCAAGTCAGGCAGCGGTCTAAATGCATACGTGTTTTTTCGGTAGGTACTTGTCCCTCAGCCATTTGCTTGATGAGATAGATGCGACCACGTGGACCATCGAGTTCATCACCCAAAATTTGATAAGTGGGGCAAGTCGCAGTGCAGAAACCGCAGTGGACGCATTTACCAAGAATTCTGGCAGCTTCAATACCTTCTGGAGTATTGGCGAATTGGGGGGCGAGTTGAGTTTGCATATAAGGATTTATGGAAGGCGTGAAGTAGCAAATACGCCTGCTGGATCAAAGGCGGCTCTTAGGCGTGCTTGTACTGCCTCTAAAGCAGTTGAGTGCACTTGTTCACTCAGAAGGGTAAATCGTTGATTACTTGGATCAACATGACTACCTTGTTTAAACCGAGTTGCATGTCCGCCATGGGTATGGGCTACAGCTTTGAGGGATGCAAAAGTTGCATCATCACTAGGCGCTTGAATCCAGCGCTGCTGACCATGCCATTCCAAAATAATGTCACCACTCGTGTTTTCAAGACTCAGTGGTCCGCAGGCAGCTGGCAGCGCCAAACGATAGAGCGTGTCATTGTCCTGTAGGTTAGCGAAAACGGCTAGGCGCTGTTCGCGTAAGTCAGCCCAAAACATCTGCGCAACTGCTGGGTCTACTTCAACAGCATCAATAGCGGCATTCATCAGAGGAATAGCAGCTTTAACTGCTGCAAGCGCACCAGCTAAACGAATGGTCAGCTCACCATCTTGTCCTGGTTTACCAATCCAGCAACTGGCTGTTAGTGGTAGTGGTTGCCCAGCCCATTCATTTAAAACCTGTAAGGCTTTTTCTTGAGGGATCTGGCAGCGTAGAGTTGTAGTCGCTGCCGGCCTTGGCAATACTTTTACAGAAGCCTCGAGCAACAGCGATAAGGTTCCCATGGAACCAGGCAGTAAACGTGAAACATCATAGCCGGCAACGTTCTTCATAACTTTACCGCCAAACGATAAGTCTTGACCTTTTCCATCGAGGATGCGTGCGCCTAGAACAAAGTCGCGTAAGTTGCCAGCACTAATGCGCCCAGGGCCCGCTAGGCCTGCAGCAATCGCTCCACCGAAGGTGGCAGTGTCGCCAAAGTGAGGGGGTTCAAATGCGAGTACTTGATTCTTTTCCGCCAGAACCGCTTCAATCTCTTTTAATGGAGTGCCGGCACAAGCCGTAATCACAAGCTCTTCAGGTTGATATTCCAGGATGCCGGCGTAGGGGCGGGTATCCAACTTGGTATAGGAATTAGCATTGCCATACCAAGATTTCGTGCCACCACCTTCAATGGATAAAGGCGTTTTATTTTTGACTGCTGCCAGAATTTGCTCACGAAATAAATCAATCTGCATATTGTTGGTGGTGGACATTAGAAGCGCTCCAACTCAGGGTGCGGTAAGTTGCCGCCACTAATGCGCATACGACCATACTCGGCACAGCGATTCAGGGTAGGAATAGCCTTGTCAGGATTTAATAATCGCTCTGGATCAAATGCTGCTTTAACACCCCAGAAAGATTCGCGTTCACCTTCACCAAATTGAACGCACATGGAGTTAATCTTTTCAATCCCCACACCATGTTCACCCGTAATCGTGCCATCAAGCTCAACACAGGCTTCTAAAATTTCAGTGCCGAATTCCTCAGCGCGATGCCACTCTTCTTGATCTGCGCCGTTAAATAAAATGAGGGGATGCATATTGCCATCACCAGCATGAAAAACATTTAGGCAAGCAAGGCCATACTTCTTTTCCATGCCCTGAATACGCCTTAGTAGAGTGCCAATATTTCTACGTGGGATAGTGCCATCCATGCAGTAGTAATCAGGCGCTAAGCGTCCAGCCGCAGGGAATGCATTTTTACGACCACTCCAAAACTTCAGGCGTTCTGCTTCATTCTGAGAAATCTGAATACCACTAGCCCCTGCTTGTTCGAGCACCTTAGTCATGCGCTCAATTTCTTCTGCAACCTCTTCAGGCGTACCATCGGACTCGCACAGAAGAATGGTCTCGGCTTCGAGGTCATAACCTGCATGAACAAATTCTTCTACTGCGCGAGTAGTGGCTTTATCCATCATCTCCAATCCAGCAGGAATAATTCCTGCGGCGATGATGGCGGCAACCGCATCGGCACCTTTTTCAATATCGTCAAAACTGGCCATGATGACGCGTGCTAATTTTGGCTTTGCAATGAGCTTTACTGTGACTTCGGTTACCACGGCAAGCATGCCTTCACTACCCATCACAATTGCTAATAAATCGAGACCTGGAGAGTCTGGCGCAAGACTACCAAATTCCACGATCTCACCGCTCATCAAAATACCGCGAACTTTGAGTACGTTGTGAAGTGTTAGGCCATATTTAAGGCAGTGCACACCGCCAGAGTTCTCATTCACATTGCCACCAATAGAGCAGGCAATCTGCGAGGATGGATCTGGTGCGTAATACAGGCCAAGATGGGCAACTGCTTCCGAGATAGCTAGATTACGTACGCCGGGCTGAACAACTGCCGTTCTGGTGAAAGGATCAATACTGATAATCTTTTTGAGTTTGGCTAGCGATAGAACCAAGCCTTGGGAAATAGGCATGGCGCCACCAGATAGGCCGGTGCCAGATCCGCGTGGAACGATAGGCACCTGCATGTCAAAGCAAACCTTGAGGATCTGTGCAACCTGCGCTTCGGTCTCTGGCAGAGCAACTGCCAGCGGCATGCGTCGATAGGCTGCCAGGCCATCACATTCATAAGGAATCGTGTCCTCAGGCTCCCATAGCAAGGCATGCTCTGGGAGGATGGGGCGCAGGGCCGATACCAGTTTGGATTGAAGGGCGGTAATAGCCGCGAGTTCGGGGGGTGGGGTCACCATATTCATAGGAATCATTTTAGCCATTTACCTATAATTAGTTTTATGGGAAATCGACTTTCAAAAATAGCCACCAGAACTGGTGATGCTGGCATGACCGGGCTAGGCGATGGTAGCCGAGTAGAAAAGGATCATCTGCGCGTCTGCGCCATGGGGGATGTAGATGAATTGAACTCCGAAATCGGCGTTTTGATGACTGAATCCATCCCTGAGAGTCTTGCTGAGGAGTTGAGCGACTTATTTTTGCAAGTGCAGCATGACTTATTTGATCTGGGTGGTGAGCTTTGCATCCCTAATTACACCTTGCTAAAACCAGAGCATGTAGCCCAGCTAGATATCTGGCTAGAAAAATACAATGCAACTTTGCCTCCCCTGACTGAATTTATTCTTCCAGGTGGTACTCGTGCAGCAGCTCAGGCACATGTCTGTCGAACAGTCTGCAGACGTGCTGAGAGATCGATTGTGCGCTTAGGTTGGGAGGAGCCTCTCTACGACGCTCCCCGTCAATATGTCAATCGCTTATCGGACCTTCTGTTTGTATTGGCACGTGTACTCAATCGTGCTGCAGGTGGTCAAGATGTTTTATGGAAGCATGAAAAAAAAGAGACTAAATAAATTAGTCTCTTTTGAGCTTAATAAAGCTGTCTCGCTTTATTCGGTCAATTTATTTCTTTGCTTTTCTGCGATTCTTCACAGCTAAAGCTAGACGTTGCAATACATTAACTGAGTCTTCCCAGTTAATGCAGGCATCAGTAATACTTTTGCCGTATTCCAATTTACTTGGATCATCTTTTCCAGGCGAGAATTTTTGTGCGCCATCGTTTAAATGGCTCTCAATCATCACGCCAAAAATTTGATTTGAGCCGGACTCAATTTGTTCGGCAATATTTTCTGCCACCACAATTTGACGCTCATGTTTTTTGCTGGAGTTCGCATGGGATAAGTCAACCATCAAACTGGCTGGAAGCTTTGCTGCTTCAAGCTCGGAGCAGGCTGCTTGAACATACTGCGCTTCATAGTTAGGCTCTTTACCGCCACGCAAAATAACGTGACAGTCTTTATTGCCTTTAGTTTCCACAATAGAAACTTGACCATTCTTATGTACCGATAAGAAGTGGTGTGGACGGCTAGCAGCTTGAATCGCATCGGTGGCGATCTTGATGTTGCCATCAGTACCATTCTTAAATCCGATTGGTGCAGAAAGACCTGATGCGAGTTCACGGTGAACTTGGCTCTCTGTTGTGCGTGCTCCGATCGCGCCCCAAGAAATCAGGTCGGCAATATATTGTGGAGAAATAACGTCTAAGAATTCGCTGCCAGCCGGCATGCCAAGGCGATTAATTTCCATCAATACTTGACGGGCAATACGCAAACCTTCTTCAATGCGATAGCTCTCATCTAAGTATGGGTCGTTAATCAAACCCTTCCAGCCAACTGTCGTGCGTGGTTTTTCAAAATAGACACGCATCACAATTTCGAGTTCACCAGCAAAACGAGCGCGCTCTGCGAGCAAGCGTTGGCAGTACTCAACCGCTGCGCTGGGATCATGAATCGAGCATGGTCCGATGATGACAAGTAGGCGGTCATCTTTTCCATGAATGATGTCGCGAATCTTTTTACGCGTTTTGCTAATAAGTGCTTCAGTAGGAGTTCCCGAGATTGGGAAGAAGCGAATCAAATGCTCTGGCGGCGGCAGAACAGTAATGTTGTGAATACGTTGATCATCCGTATCTGACGTTTTATCAACGGCAGCGTACCAGTTTGCGGGATTAGTGTTTTGTTGGCTCATGCGACTATTTTAAGCCGTATTAAGCGGTTCCCCCGACAGTCAGGCTGTCGATACGTAAAGTGGGCTGCCCAACGCCCACAGGGACACTTTGACCTTCCTTGCCGCAAACCCCAATGCCACCGTCTAATTTCAGGTCATTTCCGATCATAGAGACCTGTTTTAGGGATTCAGGGCCACTGCCGATGATGGTGGCACCTTTGACGGGATATTGAATTTTGCCGTTTTCAACCCAATAGGCCTCTGAGGCTGAAAACACGAATTTGCCGCTGGTAATGTCGACTTGGCCACCGCCGAAATTCACTGCATACAGGCCGCGTTTGATGCTGGCCACGATTTCTTGAGGATCATCTTTGCCAGCGAGCATGTAGGTATTGGTCATGCGGGGCATCGGTAGGGAGGCAAAACTCTCGCGTCTGCCGTTGCCAGTGAGGGGCATATTCATCAGGCGCGCATTTAGACTATCTTGAATATAGCCCTTCAAAATGCCATCTTCAATCAGGGTGGTGCATTGAGTGGGCGTGCCTTCATCATCGATATTGAGCGAGCCTCGACGTCCAGACAGCGTTCCGTCATCTACTACGGTGACACCTTTAGCTGCAACCCGCTGTCCAATACAGCCAGCAAAAGCAGATGAGCCCTTGCGATTAAAGTCACCCTCTAGGCCATGACCTACCGCTTCATGTAGTAACACTCCTGGCCATCCTGGTCCCATAACCACTGTCATTGGACCGGCTGGCGCAGGACGGGAATCCAAATTAATGAGCGCACCATCAACAGCCTCATCAACATATTGATTAATGAGCTCTGTATTGAAGTAATGGTAATCGTGACGAGCGCCACCGCCTGATGAGCCGGATTCGCGACGACCATTTTGTTCGGCAATCACATGAACCGATACCCGCACCAGCGGACGTACGTCGGCAGCCAACAAACCATCTGCCCTTACCACGAGCACTACATCAAACTCACCGGCAAGACTGGCCATGACCTGAATGATGCGGGGGTCACGTGCTTTTGCGCGACGCTCAATGCCCTCAAGCAAGGCAATCTTTTCTTGGGGAGCCAGTGAGTCAAGGGGGTTTAAATCTGAATAAAGTCCGTTTGAGACGGGTGTAAATATTTTGCTTGCAACTGCTCGTGTACCGCCTTGAGGTCCAATGACACGAGTAGATTTAGCGGCCTTATTGAGGGCTTCTAAATTAATTTCATCGGAGTAAGCAAAGGCTGTTTTATCACCATAGATTGCACGCACTCCAACACCCTGGTCAATACTGAAGCTGCCAGATTTCACAATACCTTCTTCAAGACTCCAGCTCTCGCTGCGAGTATGCTGAAAATAAAGGTCAGCATCGTCGAGCTGATGTGTAAACATATTGCCAAAGGTGTGATGCAAATCTTGCTCGGTGAGGCCGGTTGGCTCGAGCAGAATAGATTTAGCTAGCTTGAGAAGGTCAGCCTGTTTTTTGGGCTTCGTCCAATCGCTTGGAAATAATGCTTCTGGTGCTCTCATCTTGATTTTGCTGAACTTTCTGTATTAAAGCTTGCGGTGTTTTAGTGCCGGTAGCTTAGAGCGTACCTCTTTTAATTTATTTTTGCTGAGTTTGCCCTGAATAAAACCTTCCCCTTCAGGTAGATTGCTCAATACATCTCCCCAGGGATCAATTAGCATGCTCTCACCCCAAGTTCGACGTTGATTGAGATGTAAGCCACCCTGAGCTGAAGATAGTACATAGCACTGGTTTTCAATAGCGCGGGCGCGCAAGAGAATCTCCCAATGATCCTTGCCGGTAGTGTAGGTGAAAGCAGCCGGAATGATGTGGCAATCAACTTGCCCAAGGGCGCGGTAAAGCTCTGGAAAACGTAAGTCATAGCAAATGCTTAAGCCGAAGTACCAGTCAACTTCATTCACGCTGATTGCAAATTTACCTGGTTGGCTGCCTGCAGCAATTGTTTCGGATTCTTCGTAACGCTCATCTTCAGTCTGAAAGCCAAACAAATGCATTTTGTCGTATCGAGCGATTTGCTTCCCCGTTGGATCAAATACCAAAGAGGTATTCAGAACCTTATTGGATTCTTTTGCCTCCAAAGGAATACTGCCAGCAACTAGATAAATGCTATTTTCTTTTGCCATCTCGGCAAGACGCTCTTGAATCGGTCCAGATCCTGCTGCCTCCCGGATTTTTACTTTATCGGTATCTTTCAACCCCATTAAGCAAAAGTATTCTGGAAGAACGGCAAGCTGGGCCTCGCTGTCCGCAGCTGCTTTAATTAAACGTGCTGCAACTTCGAGATTCTCATTGAGGCTAGGGGTCGACACCATTTGTATCGAGGCTATGCTGAGTTCAGAGGAATTTCTTGGCATGTTCATCTACTTAGCCTGGTATTTGGGTAGAAAGATTTTGGTTTATGGGCGGGTTTGCGGGCGCAGAATTTGGTGAGCTGGGTTTAGTTTGCTCTTTCAAGAGATTTTTAGTGCGAATTGTCTCTAGCGTTTTTGCATCAAGCGGTTGGCCCTTTTGATCAAGCGGAATCACTTCTGGATTATCCCAAGAGCCCTGAATCAAATAATCCGTTTGCAAGGTTCGATTAATTTGATTGGTAATAAGGTACTGACCAACTACCGCACCCAGGCCGATGATGGGGTTAATTACGAATGCAGCCAATGAGCCGGCTGTAGCATCAATTGTTGGAAAAATAGTGATGCGTAAATCTTGAGTTTCTTTGGGAACATTAATCTGCCCGGTCATTGCAACTCGGGCCTGATCGAGAATCATGGTGAATTGCTTGGTTTGTGCAATTCCTTGCGCAACTTCAAAATTACTATTAATTGAATTGAATGATGTGCCTTTAGTGGCTAAGTTTCCGAGACTGCCTTTTAGGTCCAAGGTCGCAAATCTAAAGAGACTCTGCAGGCTGAGAACATCTAGCAACTTTGCTCCATCAGTATTGACTTCGAGTAATCGACCCTTAGTGAGATCAAGACTAACGTTGCCTGCAAGAGAATCATAGGCTGGTGAAAAGAGTGGCCCAGACCATGAAAGTGAGGCATTGAGCGTTCCTTCCCCGCCTTCCACAGACCTTGCATTACTCCAGTGGTTAATGATTTGACCGGCGTCTTTGATATTCATATCGACGGTGATCGAACTCTTTTCGGTAGCACTTTGAGTGCGCGCGCTCCACTGACCCTTGATTGTCGAATTACCTTGAGGATTGTTAATCTGAATAGACTCGACTTTTAATAGATCCTGGCTAGTTTTGGATTTGATCTTCACTGCACCTAGCTTTGCTTTTGTCCAGCTCAAGTCGTCAATTGTTAAATCTAAACTAGGAATCGCGTTAGGGCTGACGGGGGTCTTAAGAGGAGGTGGCTTTTGAGAGACATCCTCCTTGTTAATCGAGTCTGGAGAAATGCGTTGATCCGGTAGCTTCAGCCGCGCAAGTCTTCCGGCAATCAATCCGCTGGGATGATCGCCACTGCTTGGGTGCCATTGAGCTTGACCGGCAATTTGAGGTGCATTCAGGCGCAGCTGCCAGACGGCATTCTTTTTCTGTGACTGCAGGTTGACGTCAATCCAGTCACGATCTAGCGCAGTTAATTTTTTAATTTGCGCGGAGATTTGAATATCCCCTTCTGGAGCATCCGATTTTTTCACTTCAATCTTCTGTTTTCCTGTCCCCAAAAACTCTATCCATTGATCGAGATCCAGTTCATTGCTTGCAAGGTGCAGCGAAGTGCCTTGTTGTGGCAATGGCGCTAAAGACCCAACTCCTAGTGCATTTTTTACTTCGTTGGCAGAATTTAGATTGCCTTGAATGAAATACTGATCTCCTAATTTTCCAGACCAATCGGCACGCACTAAATTATTTTTGCTTGCTGGGTAAATTTTAAAATTGAACTCACCGAGCATGGGGGTTCCCACTAACTTTTTGGCAGGGGCAGGGGCAGAACTTGCCCAATTACGTAGATCAAACTTCAGATTGGTCTGACTTCCTGCTTTATTAAAGTTGATCAAGCCCTCATATTTTGCTGATCCGCTCATCGCAGATAGCAGCGCTGGATGAGCACGAGACTTTAAATTTCCCGAAACATAATCTTTAATAAACTTAGCATTGATATCGCCGCCAATGCTGAAGCTAGAATTTCCTGCTGTAGAGGGTGCACTCGAAATCTTAAAGGCGCCACCTAAGAAGTTTGCAGTGACATTTTCAAACTCAGGATTAATTTCAGTGATTCGTATCTTGCCTTTTAAATTATCGAGCGGCGGAACTTCCCCCCACTGCGCTTGATTTCCTGGAAGGACAATTTTTGCATCGAAATTGACATCATCGCTTCCAGATAGAGGAATCTTTAAATCAAGACCTAGACTAACTGGACCTTTTAAAGTGAGGTTCTTAGCTAGATTGGCTTGCTGCACACCTACTGGAGATGTAAATAAATATTCCAGTATTTCGGAGCCATCACCCTCGACTGAGCCATTGATTAATACGATTAGATTTTTCGCGCTGAGATTGGGAATTTGTGATTTGACATTTGTCAGAACCACTTTTTTGTAATTAGCTTTATCAATGACAACATTCAGGCTCGCTTGCTTCATATCGATATTGCCGCTGACGTTGCTAAATGCCTGCCAAACCCCCTGGCTTTTTGGCAGCAAGGGTGCTGGTTTATAGATTGCTTTAGAAATGGGAAGATGAAGGTCAAGCTCACCAACCGTTCCCACGGGGAAGGGAATCTGATTGGGGTCTCCCTTAATATGAAGGGAGCCATTCTGAATATCTCCTGCCTCAAATGCTTTGCTGAGAAACTGCCGGGTTTCTTTATCAATATTAACTGGCAGATAGCGATGGGCGGTCGCCAGTTTGGCTTTAACAAACTCCATGTCTAGTGTTATTTGATCGGGCTGCTTAGGGGCGCCGATGAGATAGCTAAGGTCAAAGTTGGTGGTAATTTCAGGATTGCTGAGCTGCATTTTCTTGGCATTGATTTGCCAACCACCTTTTTGCTTGGACCAGCTAATCTCACCTTTTGCGCGATCCAGTTGAATTTCAGGATCGGATAAAAAATCATTCATCCCCAACTCAAGATTTTTGGAATCCAGTGTGAAGTTACCCTGCTTCTGATTGCTGACTAAGTTGCCAGATAAATTTGAGGCTGAGGGCATTGATTTATTTACGCCAGTGAAGCTAATGTCATTAAGCTTTGCGCTGACGGTGAAATCGAGCTTGTTGGAAGAAAACCAATTACCAGGTATTGGTAAGGCTGAAAGCGCAGATTGACTTTCAGACCAATTCATTTCTAAATTCTGTAGCTCACCATCCGCCTCAGAAATTTTGATCCACTGATGAATCTTTTTTGGGAGAGGAAGATTCAGTGCGAAGAGTGCGATATCTTCCACTTGAATTTTAGGGGAGGAGAACCCAAACTCTTTGATCTCGCCACCATCTTTTGGTGGGCGCCAGCGGAAAGTAATTGGGCTTAATTTGTCTAGGGGGGCGGTGGCGGGGCTATCGATATTTCGCCATGACAAAGATTTTGTGGTGATGGAATTGAGGCCGCCATCTGTATCTTGAACTAGATCAGTCTCTAGTCTGCCAAACTCAAGCGGATCCTCACCTTTGTTTAGCTGCACTCTGAGTCGATCAGCCGTTAAAGACATTTGTCCGCCATTGGTCTTTCCGCCATCAAGCTTTAGGCTGCCTGAGGAGTTGAGCTTGCCAGCCAATTCATACAGGGGAAGATTGAGATCTTTAGAAATCTGACCAAGGTTTAATTCGGAGAAATTCCATGAAAAACTTCCAACCCAGTCGCGCCAATTACCCGCTTGTCCACCAAGGTGATGTACAAAGTCGGCCTGCAATTTGATTGGATTAGGACTCCAGGGCGTTTGCACAACTAGCTGACCTTCATGACTGCGAATGCCATTACTGAGATGGACATTTTGAATATCAATAGAGGTCTTCAGCTTCTGACTTTGCTGGTCTTCCCAAAAAATTTTCGCATTGTTAATCTCAATATCAGTTTGAGCAAGCAACCAGTTCTCGACTGCAAAATTGTCAGTATTGTTCTCGATGGGAATTCCGGCAATAGAGACCGCGCCTTTAGCATCTCGTTGAGCATACAGCTGAACCTGATCAAACGAGATCTCATGAAAGTAGGGGGCTAGGTGATAAAAAGATAACCAACTAAGTTGCCCGTTGATGCTTTGAATAAATAAGGGTGGGGCAGATGTGGTCTCGCTGTTAAAGCGCAATCCTTGAATCGCAAATTTCGGACGAATTCCAGTCCAAGAAACTTGCACTGCATCCATCGTGACCTTTGTGCCTAAGCGAGCGCTCATTAAGCGCTCCAAGGAAGGTTTTGATTTTTCGATCTGAGGCCACAAAATAAAGCGCACCCCAAAATGGCCGAAAACAAAAAAAGCCACGGTGATACCGGCAAGAATGAGGGCGCGCTTTCGCAAGCGACCGCCAAAACCTGGAGGACGTCTTTGAAGCACGCTCTGCAGGCGAGTCCGGATAATATTTCGAAGCATGGCCTCTATTATCCGTCAGCCATTGCGCGATCGCCAAGCTTCTGTGGTTTGAGTCTAGAGTCGGATTAAGATGGAGAAATGACCGAATTTGCCGCCCAAATTGAATTCCTCAAGCAGCACTCCAGCTACGCCCAACGCTGGCTGAATTCTCGCCCTGAATGGCTGGACTGGCTTCGCTTGCAGAGCTTATGCAAAGTAGATGTTGCTGGGATTAGGGGTCTATTAAGTCCTTGCCAGGACGCTTTGGGGAATTCAGAGCAAGATGAGGCTCAATTTATGGCAGATTTGAGGCTGGCAAGACAGCGCCTCATGCTCTGGGTTGCCTTCAGGGATCTCAATGGTATGGCTGATCTCAGTGAGGTAACGCATGCCTTGAGCCATTTTGCGCAAGAGACTGTGGCTCTCTCGATTGCTTATGTTCGTGAGGATCTGCAGCGTCGCTTTGGTTTGCCATGGAGCAAGGTCACTGATTCTGAGATGCCTTTGATGGTCGTCGGTATGGGAAAGTTGGGCGGTTTAGAGCTCAATCTTTCTTCTGATATCGATCTCATCTTTTTGTACGAGCATGAGGGCGACACTCAAGGTGGACCCAAAAGCTTGTCTTACCACGAGTGGTTTACTCGAATGGGCAAGCGCTTGATCAAGCTATTGGCAGAGCATGATGCGAATGGTTTTGTGTTTCGGGTGGATATGCGCCTCAGACCTAATGGAGACTCTGGCCCTTTAGTTTGCAGTCTCGATATGCTCGAAGAATATCTATTGGTGCAAGGTCGAGAGTGGGAGCGCTACGCTTGGATTAAGGGCCGGTTGATTTCACCTTTGCCTGACTCCCCAGCCTTTGCTTATTGTGATCGTGAGCTCGATCAATTGATTCGCCCGTTTGTCTATCGCCGTCATTTGGACTACGGCGTGATTGCATCCATTCGTGAATTGCATGCGCAGATTCAACATGAGGCTGAAAAGCGCTCCTCCAATCATCATGGGAGATCTAGAGATATTAAGTTGGGTCGAGGCGGCATCCGAGAAATTGAGTTCTTGGCGCAAATGTTCCAGTTGATGCGAGGTGGAACAGATCCCCGTTTTCGTATTCGACCTACCCTAGAGGTATTGGAGCTTGTAAAGCAGCAAGGAATTTTGCCTGCTAATGAGGTGGATGATCTCAAGTCAGCTTATGTTTACCTGCGTCGCTTAGAGCATCGCATTCAGGTATGGGAAGATCAGCAGACACACTACTTACCTGAAGATGAAGGCGCTCGCACTCGATTGGCGGTGAGTATGGCTGGTCCTGATCAGCTTCAAGAGCAAACTACTTTCTTATCGAAGCTCGATAAACACCAGGCGGCAGTAGCCCAATATTTTGAAAAAGCCTTTGTACTGGATGATGCTGCGCGCCTAGATAGCACCTCATTGCCAGTGGGATGGGGGCCTGATGGCAGTCTGTTTCCAGAGTCAGCAGCTCGGTGGTTGGCTTGGTCTGATAGCTCAAAGCAAAGACAGTTGCCGGAGAAAAGCAGAATTATTTTTGATAACTTGATTCGTAAAGCTGCAGACAGCTTGCAAGCGGATCAGCCTATTGCCATTAGCGCTGATCAGACTTTACTGCGCTTCTTTGATTTGTTGGAGGCGGTTGCTCGGCGAAGTGCTTATCTGTCGATTCTTTCAGAGTATCCGCAGGCGCTATCCAACGTATTGGCCTTACTAAAGGCTTCTCAATGGGGCGCGGAGTATTTAACTCGGCACCCCCATCTATTAGATTACTTACTTAATTCGCGAACTGAGAAGGCGCTGATTGAGCATCCGGAGCAATATTGGCAAGAAGTAAAGACCACCCTAGATGTGCGTCTAGATGATGTGATGGCTGATGGTGATGGCTCAGAACAGGCGATGGATATTTTGCGCATTACCCACCATACCGAAACATTCATTACCTTGTTGGCAGATTTGGGAATTGGTGTTGATCATGAGCTCTCTGTAGAGAAGGTTAGCGATCATTTATCCGCTTTGGCTGACTTGATATTGCAGACTACTTTTGAGCGTGTATGGCCTAGCGTTGCCAAGAAATTTGACTTGCCTCATGATGCAACTGCGCCATTTGCAGTGATTTCCTATGGAAAGTTAGGCGGTAAAGAATTGGGATATGCCTCCGACTTGGACTTGGTTTTTTTATATCAAGCCGAGGAAACGGATTTTGCTGCCCAAGAAATTTATGCCTTACTTGCTAAGCGCATGATTAATTGGTTAACGGCCTATACATCTGCTGGCAGCCTGTTTGAAATTGATACGCGCCTTCGCCCGAATGGCTCCGCAGGATTTTTGGTGACCAATGCGAATGCCTTTAAGAAGTATCAGTTACGTGAAGGGGATAACGCGGCATGGGTTTGGGAACATCAAGCGCTGACGCGCGCACGTTTTTCAGCTGGAAGTGTAGCGGTTGGAGAATTCTTTGACGATGTCCGTTTTGAGGTCTTAAGTCAGAAGCGTGATATTGATCAGTTACGTAATGAAATTTTAGAAATGCGTCGCAAGGTTCATGCTGGGCATCCAAATCCCACTCCCGATTTTGATTTAAAGCATGATGCTGGCGGCATGGTTGATATTGAATTTATTGTGCAATTTTTAGTCCTCGCATTTTCAAATACTCACCCACAGCTGATTGGTAATTTAGGAAATATTGCCCTCCTTCGCATTGCTGGAGAAGCGGGTTTAATTCAAGCTTCAATAGCTCGGCAGGTCGGAGATGCATACCGTTTGCTTCGAGCCCGTCAACATCGCTTGCGTTTAGATGGTGCAGAAAAGACACGTGTAGATTTGGGTCTTGAGCCTCAACTAGTGGAGGTAAGAGAGCGTGTGCTAGTTTTGTGGCAAGAAGTATTTCTTGCCCCCTCGAATGCTTGAAAAGGCTTAATGTTGCTCTAGGAGTTCTCGTGCATGGCGACGCGTCGTGTCAGTAATGGTTGCACCACCTAACATGCGAGCCACTTCTTCAACGCGCTCAGATCTTCCTAGTGGGGTAACTTGGGACAAGGTTTTATCGCCCGTCTGAGATTTGCTGACTTTGAGGTGGTGATTACCCTGCGCAGCTACTTGTGGCAAATGGGTCACACAAAGAATTTGATGTGATTCGCCAAGTTGGCGCAATAATTTTCCAACCGTCTCTGCAACAGCCCCTCCGATGCCTGCATCAACCTCATCGAATATGAGTGTGGGCGTAAATGACGCTTTACTGGTGATGACGCTGATGGCTAAGCTAATCCGAGCCAGTTCACCGCCCGACGCAACTTTCGCTAGTGAGCGGGGAGTGCTGCCGGCATGACCTGCAACCAAAAATTCAATTTGCTCCAGACCATGAGCACTCCCTTCAGTCAAAGGCAGCAAAGCGATCTCTAACTGCCCGCCTGCCATGGATAAGTCTTGCATCGCAGCGGTAACTTGCTTGCCCAAATCTGAGGCAGCTTTATTGCGTTTTTGTGAGAGTTGTTTTGCTTGCTTCAGATAGATCAGCTCTTCTTGCTTTACTTTTTCGCGTAAGGCTTCGATGTTTTGTGAGGCTGTTAGTGCATCTAATCGTTCGGCAGTATCCAACAGCAGCTTTGGCAGGTCATCTGCTTCTGTGCGGTATTTTCTGGCTGCACCATGGAGGGCTTGCATACGCTCCTCTACTTCACTGAGGCGCGCTGGATCTAAATCGAGTTTTTGTAGATAGCGATTGAGGCTATGGACTGCTTCATCAATCTGAATTTGTGCTGACTCTAAGGCCTGGCTGATATCGCTTAATGCGGAGTCATGCTCGGCTAAGGCACTCATATTGGTGCTAGCTTTAGACAGGATAGATTCCACGGAGTTATCGGCATCACTGAGAACATCAATTGCTTCTTGGCAGCCACTAATAATCTTTGCACCGTTAGCTAGACGAGCATGTTCACTTTGAATGGAAATCCACTCACCGTCTTGCGGAGAGAGTTCAGTGAGCTCTTCTAATTGCCATTCCAAACGCTCCCGTTCGCGCTCAATATCTTGTCCGGCATTTTCAGCTTGTTCTAGTTTGCGGCGCGATTCATTGAGGGCTTTAAATAATTGAGAGACCTCAGCAACAAGATCCATGTGATTTGCGTGGCGATCTAGAAGCTCGCGTTGCGCACCACCTTTGAGTAAAAGTTGATGTGCATGTTGACCATGAATATCCACCAACTGATCGCCCGCTTCTCGCAGTTGCGCCAAGGTTGCTACGCTGCCGTTAATGAAAGCACGGCTACGGCCATTGGCCTCAACTGTTCTTTTAAGTAATAGACTTTGCCCTCCATCCTCAATAGGAAAACCCTGCTCATCAAGCCATTGATTGAGGTGTTGAATTTGCTGGGGATCAATTCGAAAGAGGGCGCTAATTTCGGCGCGGTTACAGCCTTCACGAATTTGGCTGCTATCTGCACGTTCACCCAGAACCAAGCTGAGTGCGTCTAAGAGGATGGATTTACCAGCGCCGGTTTCACCGGTGAGGACAGTGAAGCCTGAGGAAAGGTCTAGCTCTAGCTGGTCAACAATGACAAAGTCGCGGAGCGATAGTGTTTGAATCATACCTTAGCGTACCAAAAAATTCGATATCAGAATGTCGATGGATACTCATTCCAATGCAGCTTCTCTCGCAAAGTTTTGTAGTCACTATGACTGCGAGGGTGAAGTAAGGTGATGGTTTTTTTAGATTGACTTACCTCAATGGTGTCGCCTGATTGCAAATTCGTTTGTGATTGCATATCAAAGTTCACAATGACGCCCCTGCCATCAACCACCTCAATACTCACGACGATATCTTGTGGCAATACGATGGGTCGGTTAGATAAGGAGTGGGGTGCAATCGGTGCCAGCAAAATTCCTGCTACGCGCGGATGCAAAATAGGTCCACCAGCAGAAAGGGCATAAGCGGTTGAACCGGTAGGAGTCGACACAATCAAACCATCAGAGCGTTGGTTATACATAAATGAGCCGTTGACGCGTACTGCAAGTTCGACCATTCCAGAAATTCCAGAGCGATTCACAACTACATCGTTTAGTGCAAGAGCCCGATTAATTTCTTTGCCATTGCGCATGACAACTGCATCGAGCAAAGTCCTCGTGTCAGCTTCATATTCACCGGCAATAATTTGCGGCAAGACTGTTTGAACGTTTTGAATGGGGATATCAGTCATGTAACCCAGACGACCCATATTGATCCCAACTAAGGGGACTTTGCTACCGGCCAGTTGACGACCAATGCCAAGCATCGTGCCATCACCACCCAAAACCACTGCCAAATCAATGGCGCCCGTAAACTCCTCAACTTTTTTGATGGGGTAGGCGGTCAGACCGAGATGGCTAGCAGTAGCGCTCTCGACATGGACTTCACAGCCTTGTTGGCTCAGCAGCACCGCTAGGTCATTCAGGCGCTCTTGCATACCATCAGCCTGATATTTGCCGACAAGTGCAACCCGGCTAAATGCCTTTTTGCTGGAATTTGGGGATGGGCTTAACATATAACGATTAAACCATACGCATAAAATCCCTTCCACTATGGATGATCGTTCCCGCGCCTTACTGAAAACCCTCATCGAGCGCTATATCGAAGAGGGGCAGCCTATCGGCTCTCGCACCCTGTCCCGCTTCTCGGGGCTGGATCTTTCTGCGGCCACGATTCGTAATGTCATGGCTGATTTAGAGGAAATGGGCCTGGTCACGAGCCCTCATACATCTGCCGGTCGCATCCCTACCCCAAGAGGCTACCGTCTCTTCGTGGATACGATGGTGACGGTTCGCCCCTTGGAAGAAATCGCTGCCCGCGAGGTGGAGAAAGGGCTTTTGCCGGACTCCCCGCAAAGGGTGCTCAACTCCGCTGCCCAAATTCTGTCTAATTTGACCCATTTTGCTGGAGTGGTGATGACGCCCAAGCGGGCCCAAGTATTCAAGCACATCGAGTTTTTACGCCTAGGTGAAGGCAAGATCTTGCTCATCATGGTGACCCCTGAGGGTGATGTCCAAAACCGTATCCTCCCAACTACGCAGGACTACACGCCAAGTCAGTTGGTAGAGGCGGGTAATTACATCAATATGCAGTTTGCCGGCAAAAGTTTTGCCGAGGTACGTGCCCACCTCGCCTCCGATCTAGATAATCTTCGTAGTGATATCTCCGGTTTGATGGCTTTGGCGTTGCACAGTGGCGTCAGTGACTACGGTATGGGTCAAGGGGATATGTTGCTATCTGGCGAGCGACGACTGCTGAATGTCGGTGACCTCAGTACGAATTTAGACAAGCTTCGTAAGATGTTTGACATGTTGGAGCAAAAGTCGGTACTCATGCAGTTACTGGATGTATCGAGTCATGCAGACGGTATTCAAATTTTTATTGGCGGTGAAAGTGATTTATTGCCATATGAAGATTTGGCGGTCATCAGTGCGCCGTATAGCGTAGATGGTCAGGTCGTTGGAACTCTCGGCGTGATTGGTCCTACTCGTATGGCATACGATCGGGTGATTCCGATTGTCGATATCACCTCCAAGTTGTTATCAGGCGCATTAAGTTCCCCAGTGAACTTTCAATGAACATTATTTTTAGCTCTCTTTAATTAAGACGGATCCCTCTTGAATCAAAATCCCCACCTACGCCCCTCTAAGACAGCAGTGCTCTTGCTGAACTTAGGTACTCCATCTGCACCAACTGCTAAAGCAGTGAGAGCCTATTTAAAAGAATTTTTATCTGATCCACGTGTAGTTGAAATTCCTCGCATTATTTGGTGGTGCATTTTGAATGGCATTATTTTGCCGATTCGGAGCGGTGCTTCGGCAAAGAAATACGCTTCCATTTGGCTGCCAAAATTAGGCTCCCCTTTGATGCATTACTCCCGCCTTCAAGCTAAAGAGCTGAGTGAGAAATTTGCTAATCACGGTGAAGTGGTGCTGGTGGATTTGGCCATGCGCTATGGTGAGCCTTCTACTAAGCAAGCCTTGGAAGCCTTGCAGGCACAGGGTATGGAGCGCCTCCTGTTGCTACCGCTGTATCCACAGTATTCAGCGACAACTAGCGCTTCCAGTTTTGATGAAGTGTTTCGTGTACTTGGAACTTGGCGCAACCAACCTGAGCTGCGCTTAATAAAGCACTATCACGACAACCCTGCATACATTGCCGCACTACGTGATCAAGTGCTCGGTGCATGGGATAAGGATGGCCGCCCAGATTTTGCTGCCGGTGATCGTCTCGTGATGTCTTTCCATGGTTTGCCTAAGCGCAATTTAATGAAGGGCGATCCCTATCATTGCGAATGTTTAAAAACAGGTCGCCTACTTGGTGAGTCATTAGGCTTAGAGCCTGGACAATACTTGGTCACCTTCCAATCCCGTTTTGGTAAAGCCGAGTGGCTCAAGCCTTATACGGCTCCCATGATTGAAGAGCTGGGCAAACAAGGTTGCAAACGAGTCGATATTTTTTGTCCAGGATTTCCAGCAGATTGCTTGGAAACATTGGAAGAGATTGCTATGGAAGCGCGCGAGATCTTTCTAGAGCATGGTGGCAAAGATTACCGTTACATTCCTTGCCTCAATAGCAATCCAAAATGGATTGATGCGATGTACGACATTGCTCAGCAGCATTTATCTGGCTGGAGTCTGGGCGTCGAGTCTGATGCGGTGTTACAGGAGCGTGATCGCCTAGCTGAGTTGGCTAAAGCGAGAATTACCTAAACTCAGCGCACTTGAAATTGCTTTAATCGGCCCCATATCATTGAGAAGTAGCCATTCTGATAGAAAAGTGAATTTGTACCCATGACCCAAGAAAATCAAAATCCATCTCCGGACCAGGAAAATATTGCCGCCGATCCTCAAGCTGAGGGTAGTCTTGATGCAGCTGCTACTCCCGATGAAGTAAAGACTCCAGAGCAAGAGATTGCGGAGTTAAATCAAAAGCTAACAGAGATGCAGGACAACTATCTCCGCGCTAAGGCCGAAGGTGAGAACATTCGTCGCCGTGCCGCTGAGGACATCTCTAAGGCGCATAAGTTTGCAATTGAAAGTTTCGCAGAGCATCTTGTGCCAGTCACAGATAGTTTGTATGCCGCCTTAAATGCAGAGGCAGTCGACGCCAAAGCCTTTAAAGAAGGTTTGGAGATCACCTTAAAACAGTTGCTCTCAGCCTTTGAAAAAGGCCGAATGACCGAGATTAATCCTGCTGTAGGTGACAAGTTTGATCCCCATCACCACCAGGCAATTGCTTCAGTGCCTTCGGATCAAGAAGCTAATACCGTGGTTTCAGTGCTCCAGAGGGGTTACTCCATTGCCGATCGCATTTTGCGCCCAGCCCTGGTCACCGTGAGCGCACCCAAATAAGCCATTCAAACCCCCAAATCTGGGGTTTTTGATCCAAAAGCGGGATAAAAAGGCAGAAATCTGCCTTTTTTGTATTTTCAGCCCTTGAATTCCCTCTTTTTGACCCCATTTATTGAATATCGATTTATTCGCAGCATTACGAAATTACACATAACTTAATTTTTGGAGCCATTATGGGAAAGATTATCGGAATTGACTTAGGAACCACGAACTCGTGCGTTTCAGTTGTAGAAAACAATGCACCTAAAGTTGTTGAGAACGCCGAAGGTGGCCGTACAACTCCATCCATCATTGCTTACGTTGAAGACGGCGAAGTATTAGTGGGCGCGCCTGCAAAACGCCAATCAGTTACCAACCCGAAGAACACGATTTACGCAGTAAAGCGTTTAATGGGTCGTAAATTTACTGATGCTGAAGTGCAAAAAGACATCAGCTTGATGCCTTACAAAATTGTTCAAGCAGATAACGGCGACGCTTGGGTTGAAGCGCGTGATAAAAAAATGGCACCACAACAAGTGTCAGCAGAAATCCTGCGCAAAATGAAAAAGACTGCCGAAGATTATCTCGGTGAGGAAGTGACTGAAGCAGTGATTACTGTTCCTGCATACTTCAATGACAGCCAACGTCAAGCAACAAAGGACGCAGGCCGTATCGCTGGTTTGGATGTCAAGCGCATTATTAACGAGCCAACTGCAGCGGCATTGGCATTTGGCCTGGACAAGCAAGACAAAGTGGATCGTAAGATCGCCGTGTATGACTTGGGCGGCGGTACATTCGACGTGTCCATCATTGAAATTGCTAACGTGGATGGCGAGAAGCAGTTCGAAGTGCTCTCTACTAACGGCGATACCTTCTTGGGCGGCGAAGACTTTGACCAACGCATCATTGATTGGATCATTGCTGAGTTCAAGAAAGAGCAAGGCGTCGATTTAAGTAAAGACGTATTGGCATTGCAACGTTTAAAAGATGCTGCTGAAAAGGCCAAGATCGAGCTGTCATCTGCACAACAAACTGAAATCAATTTGCCATACGTGACTGCTGATGCAGGCGGTCCTAAGCATTTGAACTTGAAGCTTACTCGCGCTAAGTTGGAGTCTTTGGTAGAAGAGTTGATCAACCGTACGGCTGGTCCTTGCTTAACTGCAATCAAAGACGCTGGCGTAAACGTGGCTGACATTGATGACGTGATTTTGGTTGGTGGTCAAACCCGTATGCCTGCGGTTCAGGACAAGGTAAAAGAGATTTTCGGCAAAGAGCCACGTAAAGACGTGAACCCAGACGAAGCTGTTGCAGTTGGCGCTGCGATTCAGGGATCTGTATTGTCTGGTGATCGTAAGGATGTATTGCTCTTGGACGTCACTCCATTGTCATTGGGTATCGAAACCTTGGGCGGTGTAATGACCAAGATGATCCCAAAAAACACGACTATTCCTACTAAGCATTCACAGGTTTACTCCACAGCGGAAGATAACCAGCCTGCGGTAACGATTAAGTGTTTCCAGGGTGAGCGTGAGATGGCTGCTGCCAACAAATTGCTCGGTGAGTTTAATTTGGAAGGCATTGCTCCAGCTCAGCGCGGTATGCCACAAATTGAAGTGACTTTTGATATTGATGCCAACGGTATTTTGCATGTCACTGCAAAAGACAAAACAACTGGCAAAGAAAATAAGATCACCATCAAGGCAAACTCTGGTTTGACTGAAGAAGAAATTCAACGCATGGTGAAAGACGCTGAGGCGAATGCCGATGAAGATAAAAAAGCATTGGAGCTTGTAACAGCGCGCAACACTGCTGATGCTTTGGCCCATTCAACCAAGAAAGCTTTGGAAGAGCATGGTTCTGCTTTAGAGGCTTCTGAGAAAGAAGCAATTGAAGCCGCCTTGAAGGAATTGGATGAGGCAATCAAGGGTAGCGATAAGGCTGCAATTGAAGCTAAGACTGAGGCTTTGGGCAAGGCAAGTCAGAAGTTAGGCGAAAAAGCTATGGCTGCTGAACAAGCTAAAGCTGGTGGTGCTGCTCCCGGTGCAGCTCCTGGTGGTGCGCAAGCAGCCGCCCCGGATGCTGACGTAGTGGATGCCGATTTCAAAGAAGTGGATGACAAGAAGTAATCCCTTATATTGAAAGCCATTTAACGTAGTTTAGAAGTACTTAAATAACAAGTCGGCCTCGTGCCGACTTGTGTCATTCAGGTTGTTGAGAGGAATTTTGTGCCTAAAAGTAAACGCGATTATTACGAAGTGCTTGGTGTTGCGAAAGGTGCCAGCGATGAGGAGCTGAAGAAGGCTTATCGGAAAATGGCGATGAAGCATCACCCTGATCGCAATCCCGATAGCAAAACGGCGGAAGCGCAATTTAAAGAAGTTAAAGAAGCGTACGAAACACTGACGGATCCAAACAAACGTGCCACCTATGATCAGTATGGTCACGCTGGCCTCGATCAATCTGGCGGATTTGGAGGCGGTGGCTTTGGCGGTGGCGGCGGTGGTTTTGCCGATGCCTTCGGCGATATCTTCGGCGATATCTTCGGCCAAGGCGGTGGGCGTCAGTCAGGGCCGCAGGTCTATAAGGGTGCCGATTTACGTTACAACATGGAAATCACTCTTGAGCAAGCTGCCGAGGGTTACACCACGCAAATTCGGGTACCAAGTTGGAGTGACTGCAAGCCATGTCACGGTTCCGGAGCGGAGCCTGGTAGTAAAGCAGAGAGATGCACTACTTGCGATGGTCATGGCCAAGTTCGTGTTCAGCAAGGTTTCTTCTCAATGCAACAAACTTGCCCTAAGTGCCGCGGTACAGGTGAATACATTCCGAAGCCATGTAAAACCTGCCATGGCAGCGGTAAGCATAAAGAGCAAAAAACACTGGAAATTAAAATCCCTGCGGGTATTGATGATGGCATGCGCGTGCGATCTGTTGGTAATGGCGAACCCGGTGTCAATGGTGGGCCGTCTGGTGATCTTTATGTAGAAGTTAGAGTAAAGCCCCATAAAGTATTCGAGCGTGATGGTAGTGACTTACATGTCCAGATGCCAATCTCATTTGCAACGGCAACGATTGGCGGAGATATTGAAGTGCCAACGCTTTCTGGGCGCGTGGAATTTCCGATTCCTGAGGGTACGCAGACTGGCAAAACATTCCGTTTGCGTAACAAAGGTATTAAAGGCTTGCGCTCCACGATGGTGGGCGATCTCTTCGTTCATATTGCTGTTGAGACCCCAGTCAAGCTGACTGATGAACAGAAAAAATTACTACAGAAGTTTGATGACAGCTTGAAATCGGGTGGCGATAAACATAACCCGCATCAAAAGGGTTGGTTTGACGGAGTAAAGAGTTTTTTTAGCTAACTAGTAGTTCAAGCTTAGCCAGCAAAGCCATGTTCGGGTCCGGGAAACTTTCCGGATTTCACTTCTCGAACATAGGCTTTGACTGCTGCCTCAATTGAGGCGTGACCATCCAAAAAGTTTTTGACAAACTTTGGTGGCTTTCCAGGGCTAATGCCCAGCATATCTTGTAGTACCAGCACCTGACCAGAGCAATCTGCTCCTGCGCCAATACCAATGGTGGGGATGGAGAGTGATTCGGTAATGAGTCTTCCCAGCGAAGATGGAATTGCCTCGAGGACAATCATTTGGGCACCAGCTTGCTCGCAAGCAATTGCTTGTTCGAGCATCAAGCTTGCTGCATCCTTAGATTTGCCTTGAACCTTATAACCACCCAAAATATGAACGGACTGAGGTAACAAGCCCAAGTGAGCACAAACAGGAACGCTGCGTTCTACTAAATACTGAATGATGTCGATTTGCCAATCACCACCCTCAAGCTTCACCATATCAGCGCCTGCACGCATTAGCTCAGCTGCTGAATCCAAGGCTTGCACGGGATCGCCATAGCTAGCAAAAGGGAGATCAGCAATGATGAAAGCATGGGAGTTGGCGCGGGCTACGCATTCAGTGTGGTAAGCCACTTGTTCAACAGTTACAGGTGTTGTGCTGGAGTGACCTTGAATCACATTACCCAAGGAGTCGCCAATAAGTATGGTTTCCACTCCGCATCGATTTAACAAGGCAGACATTGTTGAATCGTATGCTGTCAGCATAGCAATTTTTTCACCCTCAACACGCATGGAGAGGAGTTTAGAAATCGTAATTGGCTTTTCGCCTTGTAAGTAACCCATGGCGTGAGTTTAATGAATTAATGCGCTGATTGGCTATAAACGTCTTTTTCAACGCAATTACAGTTGCGGCAAGGGAGTTTTTCAATGCGCTGGTCTGCTACATTGGGTAAGTAGGACTTGAGTTCACCCCAGTTGGGCAAAAAGAAATCTGGGGCAATTTCCAGTAAAGGCAGCAGAACAAAAGAGCGCTCAATGATTCGAGGATGGGGAATGGTGAGTTCAGTATCTGTTTGAGAGACGCCTTCAAATGCCAAAATATCTAAATCAATCGTGCGGGGCGCATTGGCATAAGGACGCTCACGACCAAATTCTTGCTCTACTGCTTGGCAAACATGCAATAAGCCATAAGGACTGAGTTGCGTCTCAATTTCAATTACGGCATTGATATAGTCGCCACCGGTAGCCTGAAAGGGCGCGCTTTGGTAGAAACAGCTTTTGGCTAGGATTTGGAGCTCGCAACGTTGCGCAAGGCACACGATCGCATCAGTAATAAGCTGACGTGTATCACCGATATTGCCACCAAATCCAATAAAAGCTCGAGCCATGCTTATTCCAAACGAGAGAAAAGTACACGAAACTACCGAATCTACTTTACTGAATTTTTCTCAAGTCTGCTTAGTCTGCTAAACCTTCGGTGGGCGTGGCTGATTTGGGCTTCCTACGACGACGGCGTTTTGCGGGGGCAGCGCTATTGCCAGTCTCGTTTTTGACGCTGGCCATCAAGGCTTCTTGCCCCTCTGGATCGCTTGCAATGAAGCTGGTCCACCATTCTCCTAGTGCCGGGGGTTTTTCGCCTGTGGCACAGCGCAGGAGCATAAAGTCATAACCTGCCCTAAAACGGGGAGATTCAATGAGGCGATAAGGGTAGCGTCCAACACGCTTTTCAAAGCGGGGCTGCATGGACCAGATTTCTCGCATATCACTCTCAAAGCGGCGTTGGATCACCATGCCACTACTTTGGCTTGCAATCGTCTCATCCATCGCATCATGCAGTGCGGGAATGTTGGAAATCCCTTTAGCGATATTCTTTTTCCAATTACTCAGTAGATCAGGCCATAGCAAAGTTGCAAATAAGAAGCCTGCTGAAACGCTTTTGCCTGCTTGAATGCGTTGATCAGTATTACCGAGGGCAATCCGAACAAAATCATTAGCTTCTTTAGAGTCTGCGCTTTGATCCAAGATGTGATCGAGTAAAGGTAGTAGGCCGTGATGTAGTCCTGCATCTTTCAGGCCTTGAATTGCAGCCCATGAATAACCAGACATGAGTAGTTTGAGGATTTCATCAAAGAGGCGAGCAGATGGAACATCATGAATCAACTTACCCAATTTGCCGATAGGTGCGCGTGTAGCAGTATCTAAGGTAAAGCCTGTCTTGGCGGCAAAACGAATAGCGCGCAACATCCTTATCGGATCTTCACGATAGCGCTTAGCGGGATCACCAATCATGCGCAGAGTTTTCTTCTGCATATCAGCCATACCGCCGTGATAGTCGAGTACAGTTTCAGTGGCAGGATCGTAGTACATCGCATTGATGCTGAAATCTCTACGCGCAGCATCCTCATGTTGGCTGCCCCAGACGTTGTCACGCAAGATACGACCATTTTCCGCGACATGCTCGCCAGCGTTCTCCAATAAGGCTCTGAAGGTAGATACTTCAATGATTTCAGGCTGGCCTTTGCCAAAGAATGTCACATGCACAATCTGAAAGCGACGACCAATCAGGCGGGCTTTGCGAAACAGCTTTTGTACCTGCTCTGGTGTTGCATTAGTTGCCACATCAAAATCTTTTGGACCAATTCCTAAGGCTAAATCTCGAACTGCACCACCGACAATAAAAGCATCATAGCCAGCCTGCTGCAATGTTTGGGTCACCTTCACTGCATTTTTAGATAGCAAATGCGGGTCAATCCGGTGAGTTTTTTTAGGGATTCGTTTCGGTGCGCCAGAAGTATGGGCTGCAGTATGTCGGACCATTGGGTCACGACGCAAAATACGTTTAATGAATTTGGTAATCATGCAAACAGTTCAAGTATGGGCCAGTGACGTCTTGAGGCTTCATCACGTAGGCGAACATCTGGATTGGTAGCAACAGGATTGCTAACTTTTTCCAGGAGGGGTAAATCGTTCATGGAGTCTGAATAAAAAAAACTTTGTGGTAACTGATTTAGTTCAAGATTTTGAGTGGCAAGCCAATCGTGAACTCGTTGAATCTTGCCTTCCCGAAAACTGGGGATGCCTTTGACTTCCCCGGTGAAGTTAGCAAGAGGCTGATCTCCCACCGTAGCAGGTTCCGTAGCTACGAGATGTTCAATACCAAAGCTTTCCACAATAGGGCGAGTAACAAAGCTATTCGTTGCAGTAACAACGCAGCAAAGATCACCAGCATCCTGGTGGCGCTTGACTAGATCAATGGCCTGTTGACGTAGTTGACCGGTAATCACCTCTTTCATAAAAGCGTCATGCCATTCTTTGAGTTGTTCGCGAGAATGCTCCGAGAGCGGCTTCAAAGCAAAGCGTAAAAACTCCTGAATATTGAGCTTGCCATCTTTGTAATCTTGGTAGAAGCGTTCATTTTGCTGTGCATAGTATTGGCTATCTACTACGCCAATACGCGCTAAGAATTGACCCCATTCATAATCGCTATCGCAGGGGAGAAGAGTGTGATCTAAGTCGAAGAGTGCTAATTGAGTCATGAATATTTATTTTGGCTGCAAGAGCTCTCGTACGAGGGGCAAAGTGACAGCACGTTTTGTTTCTAGTGAGTAAGCATCCAAAGCATCAATCAAGGCCATCAGATTGGGCATATCGCGATAGAAGCGATTTAATAACCAAGGCAATACATCTGGGGATAAAACCAAGCCGCGTGCCTGCGCTGCTTGTTGTAGCGCCTCTATTTTCTCATCATCGCCCAAAATGTGAGTTTGAAAGATCAAACCCCATCCCAGACGGGTACGAAGATCTTCTCTAAGCTTTAAAGCGCCAGGGGCAGCATTGCCTGCCATGAAAATATGAACCGCTTTACTGCCCTGAACAGCATTCAAAATACGAAATAAAGAGGCTACCAAGCGCTCATCGAGCCGGTCTACGTCATCAACAGTAATAGTCGAGGGCACATCGCTCACACAGAGGGCGGGGAGGCTTTCTTCCAGGCGTACCCAAGAAATCGGCTCATTAGGAGTGAGGTGGAAGTTTTCCAAACCCAATTCCTGCGCGGTCCCGCCAATGGCGCTAAGTAAATGGGTGCGACCAGAGCCTTCTGGTCCCCACCAATAGAACCAACGTTGATTTAGAGGGTTCTCACTAACATGTCTTGGAGTATTCACTTTCCAGGATTGAGCTAAAGCCAGCAAAGCAGAGTACAGCGCGAGATTTTCTCCAGCTAAAAAATTACTTAAGCTGGGTTTGGGTGTATGACCAATGTCGAGCGCAAACTGTTTTGGTAGTGAGGAGTTATTCATTACTGCGGATACTTACTTTTGATACCACGAGCTTTGCGTATAGCGTGACCAACCATATTGCAGGAGTACTAAGCCGACTGCGCTCGTTGGCAATGCAAGCAGAACACCAAAGAAGCCAAATAGTTTTCCAAACAGCAGCAAGGCAAAGAGCACGGCAACCGGATGAAGGCCTATACGCTCTCCCACCAGGCGGGGCGTCAGGAAGAAGCCTTCAATGAATTGACCGAGTCCGTATAGCACTAGAACGCCAATGATTGCACCGCCAGGCCCAAATTGTAAAAGGGCTGCAAGGATGGCCAGGGTAAAGCCTAAAGTAATGCCGATGTAGGGAATCACAATCATGAGCGCAGTGAATACGCCCAATGCCACAGCCCCTTTAATTCCGATGACGCTCAATCCAGCGCTGTAGAAAACAGACATGATTGAAATGACGATGAGCATACCCCTGAGATATTGGGAGAGTAAGCCATCAGCATGCATTACAAGGTGATGGATGGTTTCCTGGGCGCGTACTGGAACAATTGATTTGACTAGTTTGAAAAAATGGTCCCAGTCGATCAGTAGATAAAACATGACAAATAGCGTCAGTACTGCATTCACGAATGCCGTAATGACAGAGCTACCAGACATCAACACTGTCTCTAGTGTGGAGCTCATCAATGCATCGGAATTGTCGTTGAGGTGTGTTGTGATTTTTTGGGTGGCGCTGGATTTGAGCGTATTCCAATCCACATTGATATTGAATTCACTTAACTTAGGTCCAAGCCATGATTGGGTGTTTTGGATCCAATCTGGAAATTGGGCCCTGATCATGGGAATTTCAGTTTTAAGGAGGGCAATAAAGAGGGTCAAAATCGAAAATACGACTGCCAAGCCAATAATCATGGCAATCCCAGCGGCAGCTGCACGGGGTAGGCGATGCCTCTCAAGCCACAAGCAAACTGGGCGTAGGGCATAAGCCAGAATAAATGCAGTGAGAAAAGGGGTAAAAATTTCAGCCATCGTGCTCGAATCCTCTAGAATTCAATGATTCTACCGACCAAGTAGCGTTTCTTACTAATCTTCTATCTCTGCCATGAACTCATCTACCAATTCTTCCTCAAAAGGCCTTTCCTATCGTGACGCTGGTGTCGATATCGACGCCGGGGACGATTTAGTGGATCGCATCAAGCCTTTGGCCAAAAAAACCATGCGCGAAGGCGTATTGGCTGGGATTGGCGGCTTTGGCGCCCTGTTTGAGGTGCCAAAGCGCTATAAAGAACCAGTTTTGGTATCTGGTACCGATGGTGTGGGTACCAAGCTCCGATTGGCTTTCGAGTGGAACCGCCACGATACGATCGGCCAGGATTTGGTAGCGATGAGTGTGAATGACATTTTGGTTCAAGGTGCTGAACCCCTCTTTTTCTTGGATTACTTTGCCTGCGGCAAGCTCACTGTAGATACTGCGGCAACAGTAGTTGGTGGTATTGCTAAAGGTTGTGAGTTATCCGGTTGTGCCCTCATTGGTGGTGAAACTGCTGAGATGCCTGGCATGTATCCTCCAGGTGAATACGACTTAGCCGGTTTTGCTGTTGGTGCGGTTGAAAAATCTAAAATTATTACTGGTGCAACGATTGCCCCAGGTGATGTTGTTTTAGCAATCGCCTCAAGCGGTGCGCACTCCAATGGCTATTCATTGGTTCGTAAAATTATTGAGCGTGCTGGCGCTAAGCCTACTGATGATTTGGGTGGTCGCTCTTTGGGTGATGTGGTGATGGCCCCGACACAAATTTACGTGAAGCAGTTATTGAAGTTGATCAATGAGATCAATGTGAAGGGTATGGCGCATATTACTGGCGGTGGCTTGGTGGATAACGTGCCACGTGTGCTCCCAGAAAATACCCAAGCTGTATTGCATCGTGATAGCTGGCAAATGCCAGAACTCTTCCGCTGGTTGCAGATGAAGGGTGGCGTAGCAGATGCAGAAATGGTGCGCGTATTTAACTGCGGTATTGGCATGGTGGTGATTGTGTCGGCCGATCAAGCGGATCTTGCAATCCAATCGCTCAAGGCTGAAGGTTTGCATGCCTGGACTGTTGGCGAAGTTGTCGAGCGTCCAGCCGGTGCACCACAAACTATCGTTATTTAATCCGCGGTAAAAGTCTATTGATTTAGGCTTTGCTTGCAGTACTCTAAGGCTGCGTTCAATTCGCTTGGGTTGAAAGGATCAAATGTTTTTCTTCCAGCGATCGCACGCAACCAAGTCAACTGTCGTTTACCAAGCTGCCGAGTAGCTGCCAAGGCTTTGTAGCGCATCTCTGCTCGGTCTACCTCGCCTGATAAATACTCCCACACTTGTCGATAGCCTACTGAACGAATGGCTGGTAGATCGCCATGCAAATCTGGATTTTTTCTCAGTAGCTCGACTTCCTCTAGCAGTCCGCCAATCAACATTTCATCGAAGCGCTTTTCTAGGTTCTGGTGGAGGCGTGAGCGATCGCTGGGCTCCAGCGAGATCAGGTCAATCCACTCCGGTATTGCAGAACCTTCTCGGCCGTCTTCGCTTGGCGAATCTGCCAATAGTTGCGACATGGGTTTGCCGGTAATTTCATAAACCTCCAAAGCGCGTTGTACGCGTTGAGAGTCATTAGGCTGTAAGCGTGCGGCAGTAATGGGATCTACCTGAGCAAGTTCAGCATGCATTGCAGGCCAGCCGATAACCTTACCTTGCTCATCAAGACGGGCACGTATTTTTGGATCTGCCGGTGGAAGAGAAGAGAGGCCATATGCCCAGGCTCGCCAATACAACATCGTGCCGCCCACCACAACAGGGGTATTTCCGCGCTCTCGAATTTCTTTGCATAGTCGCTTGGCATCATTTGCAAAACGCGCCGCAGAATAGGATTCGGTGGGATCTAATATATCAATTAGGTGGTGTTGAACTGCCGCTTGTTCTGCCTTGCTTGGTTTTGCGCTACCAATATCTAGTCCGCGATATACCAAGGCGGAGTCCATGCTAATTAATTCAATGGTTCGACCAATGGAATTAGCATGCTCTGCTAATGCCATTGCGAGATGGGTTTTGCCTGCGCCTGTGGGGCCAACAATACACAGTATGGGTGGCTGATCAGATAAATGCGTAGGCTGAATGTGAAGTTCAGTTTGCATACCGCATTATAAGAATGAAATATCTCAATCGGTATGGCCAGCCTGTTAATATCCTTGCAACTAATACATGGAGCACGACTTGATCGATACCTTATTGCAGTTAGGCGACTTACTTTTGCACATTGATCGTCATTTAGATGTGGTGATTCAGCAATACGGCTATTGGGCTTATGGCTTACTCTTCGCCATCGTGTTTGCAGAGACTGGTTTAGTAGTCGCTCCTTTTTTACCTGGTGATTCTTTACTGTTTATTGCTGGAGCCTATTGCGCTACCGAGCATTTCAATCTGTGGACGCTTTGTATTGGTTTATTAATTGCTGCGATTGCCGGCAATACTGTGAATTACTTTATTGGCCGTTGGATTGGCGAAAGAATTTTTAGCAGTGAATCACGCTGGATTGATCAAGCAGCTTTACGTAAGACACACTCTTTTTATGAGAAGCACGGTGGCAAAACAATTATTGTGGCGCGCTTTTTGCCGATCATTCGTACCTTTGCACCTTTTGTTGCCGGCGTTTCAGCCATGAACTTCTCGCGCTTCCAGTTTTTTAATATTACTGGCGCTCTTATATGGGTCTTTGGTTTAGTTGTTGCAGGTTACTTCTTTGGCAACATTCCCATCATCCGCCAAAACCTCAATGTGATCGTATTGATCGGTATTGGTGCCGCAGCTATTCCAATTGTGCTGGCTGCTCTCTACAAAATATTTCAAGGTAAAAAGAAGTAAATAGCCCTAGCTCTCATTAATGTAGCTTGGTTTGACTCTCTAGAGTGGCAATGTGTTCGCGAATGTCTGCTGCATCTTCTGCGCCAGGCATTTCACTTAAGTAGCGATGTAAATCCGCTATTGCAGGGCGGACATATTCTAGTTGCGCAAAGATCAATCCGCGATCACGAACCTCTTCGGTTGAGTCTGGCAACAAGATGACTAGACGTTCTTGAATCCCAAGGAGACGCTCCCAGCGCTCATCTTCTGAATAGATCATTTTGAGATTTCTCATAAAACGCGAGAGAATTTCTCGAGAACTAGAGGCCCTCAAAAAGATATTCAGTGGCAGGCTGAGTTCGCCGCGATATCCTTTGGCATCCAAGTATGGGTCGAGCATTTCTTGGAGTTGATTCTTTGAGAGAGATTCGCCATTCAATGGATCCATGATGATTTCACCTTGCTGCAAGGAGATGCGCATCATGAAGTGATTCGGGAAAGATACTCCGCGGATATTTAAGCCAATTTGCTGCCCGAGTTCCATCATCAAGATGGCTAATGAAATTGGAATGCCACGACGATTCTCGATGATCTGGTGTAGATAAGAATTCTCGGGAGCATAAAAGTCATTCGGGTTTGGACCAAAACCGAGCTCGTTATAAAAGAAATGCTTGAGCAACTGCAGACGCTGAATCGGTGGCGTATCTGGAGTAATACGCTGCTTGAGTTTATTGCCCCACTGATCAATCTGATCCAGTACTCCCTGAACATCGAGGTCAGGGTAGGCGTGTTGTGCAACAGCTACTGTTGCCTCGGTTAAGGGAAAGTGCTCATCTTCAGCAACGAGGGATGTGAAATAGTCGAGTTGTTGTGTTGGCATAAAGGCTATTTTGCATGACGTAGGAATTTTTGCCAGCGGATGCCAACAAGCCCTAAAGCTACAAAATAAACCACCGCAGCAGCAGCCAACCAGGCGGCCAGTAAGCCAACCCGGATCCAGGGGCTAGATTGCAGTGCAATCCAATCATGTGCAGTGGCTGCGTAATACAGGAGGAATGCAAAAGGGATTAAGGCTAGCAATAGCTGCCCCAGATACTTCAACCATGCAGCGCTAGGTAAGGCGCCACGGCGATGTAGACCTACCCACAGTAGTGCGGCATTCAGACAGGCGCCAGCGCCAACGGAGAGTGCGAGCCCGGCATGTCCCAACCAAGGAACAAAAACTAAATTGGCTAATTGCGTTGCTACCAGGACCAGAAGGCCAATCTTGACTGGTGTACGGATATCTTGGCGCGAGTAAAAGCCAGGAGCCAAGATTTTCACCAAAATGAGGCCAATGAGTCCAACACCATAAGCGGCCAGTGCGCGCTGTGTCATCAAGACATCTAAGGCATTGAACTTGCCGTAGTGATACAGAACCGCTGCCAGTGGTTCGCCAAAAATAAAGAGGGCAATTGCGCAAGGGGCTGCTAGTAAAAAAGTTAGCTGCAATCCCCAAATCAAGAGCTCGCCAGCATGTACTAGGTCATTTTTTGCATTTGCCTTGCTCAGACTCGGCAACAAGACCGTACCCAGAGCGACACCCAAGAGGGCTGTTGGGAATTCCATCAGGCGATCGGCATAGGAGAGCCAAGATACGCTGCCTGCTTGTAAACGAGAGGCAATGTTGGTGTTGATGATGAGTGAAATTTGGGCGACTGAAACAGCGAATACGGCCGGCCCCATGAGCTTCATGACACGCCTAGCGTCGGGATTTTTAATGGCTGCTTTGAGAGCGCCCGGCAAGAGACCCACTTTAGGTAATAAGCCCAGACGGGAAAGTGCTGGAACCTGAATCGCCAGTTGCAGGAAGCCACCCAAGAGCACGCCGATGCTCAGGGCATAAATGGGTTGCTCTAGGTGGGGTGCCATAAAGATGGCGCTACCAATGAGGGCTAAATTCAGTAAAACTGGAGTAAATGCTGGGACGGCAAAGCGGCCAAAGGTATTGAGGATACCGGCTGACAGTGAAACCATCGAAATGAGTCCGATGTAAGGAAACATGATGCGGGTCATGACTACGCTCGCCTCATAGGCTGGACCGCCCTCAAAGCCTGTAGCAATCACCAGAATCAACAGGGGGGCGCCAATGACCCCCAGGAGTACTGTGAGCAGTAAAGCCCAAAATAAGAGCGTAGCAACGGCATTTACGAGGATTTGGGACTGTTTTACATCCCCCTTATTGGAGATTTCCCCCAAAATGGGTACAAATGCCTGGGAAAAGGCCCCTTCAGCGAAGAGTCTGCGCAGTAAATTCGGCAGTCTGAAGGCCACATTAAACGCATCAGTCCACTCTGAAACCCCAAAACTACGGGCAATCAGGGTCTCCCGGAGAAGTCCGGTGATCCTGGAGAGCATCGTGAGGGAGCTGACCTTAGCGGCAGCGGAAAGCAGATTCATGGGCCAATTTTCCCCTATTTATCAAGCGACTGGGCTTTTTTAGTCCTTTAATGTAAAATCTTGGGTTTTGGTGAGTCAGCTTGCAAATTTGGCGAACCCACGCAGATTTTCAGTTAATCGTATTTTGTAATTTTTATATAGCAAGGTTTAAAGATGGCCAATACCGCACAAGCGCGTAAACGCGCACGGCAGGCAGTAAAACAGAATGAACACAACTCCAGTTTGCGTTCAAAGCTTCGCACTTCCATCAAGGCAGTTCGTAAAGCAATTGAAACTGGCGACAAGGCTGCTGCAGCTAAAGTGTTCGCAGCAACTCAATCAACAATCGACAAGATTGCTGACAAAAAGATTGCTCACAAAAATACTGCATCACGTCAGAAGTCACGTTTGTCTGCAGCCATCAAGGCAATGGCAGCGTAAGACTTTTATAGTTTTAGGCAGGCTCGAGAGTAATCTGAGCCTAAGCCCGCTCCTTATCAGAGCGGGTTTTTGTTTTTAGGACTGGGATGGCGGATTCGGCTCGAATTCGCAAGCTTCTTCAATTGGTAGGCTGTTGTCTTTGGCAAAGTTCATGACAAAGTCGAGTGCTCTTGGATCAAGATCTCTTAGTCTGGTATCAATAACAACGCATTTCACTTGTGCAATAACCACTGGTCTGACATAAGGCGAGTAAGTGAAGCGGGGGTCGCCAGCATCGCCTGGTGGGCGAAAAGTGGCCATCACCCCGCAAAGACGTTCGGCCCAGTCGCTGGGACGAAAAGGTTTGCCAGAAGTTGTAATGCCTTGAATGAAAAGCTTTTTGTGGTTCAAGTTGGCGTAAGAATCGTTGTAAAGATAAGTATTAATGAGCCCTCTAGCTTAACAGTCTGAGATGGCCATAAGATGACTTTAGGAACTATTTTCGTGCAGTCTGATGCCTCATACAAAAAATGCAAGCTAAAACTTTAGTAGAAAGCTCAACAATGACATCTTTGGCAAAGCCTCAAGTGCCTGGCCAGGTTAAGCATTACTTGCAATTTGCTGACCTGACTCGCGAAGAGTACGACTATCTCCTGAAACGCTCTGCTTGGCTCAAGACTAAGTTTAAGAGTTATGAGACTTGGCACCCCTTACACGATCGTACTTTAGCCATGATCTTTGAGAAGCATTCGACTCGTACTCGCCTTTCCTTTGAGGCGGGCATACACCAGCTTGGCGGTCACGCCGTATACCTCAACACCAGAGATACCCAGTTGGGTCGTGGCGAGCCTGTAGAGGACGCTGCGCAGGTCATTTCAAGAATGACTGACATCATCATGATCCGCACCTTTGGCCAAGAGATTATCGAGCGCTTTGCTGCTAACTCCCGTGTGCCAGTGATTAATGGCTTAACCAATGAATACCATCCCTGCCAAGTATTGGCCGATATCTTTACCTTTGTAGAGGCGCGCGGTCCGATTCAGGGTAAAACCGTTGCTTGGGTAGGTGACGCCAACAATATGGCCTACACCTGGATACAGGCAGCCGAGTGTTTGGACTTCCAAATTCGCTTCTCCGCTCCTAGTGGTTATCAATTGGATGACTCCAGATTGACTGCCAAAGCCTTGAAGCACCTGACGATTTGCGCCGACCCAAAAGATGCTTGCAAAGGTGCTGATTTAGTCACCACGGATGTATGGACCAGCATGGGTTACGAAGATGAAAATACTTCACGCATGACTGCCTTTAAGGATTGGATGGTGGACGAAGAGTTGATGTCTTTGGCCAAACCAGATGCTCTGTTTATGCATTGCTTGCCAGCACATCGTGGCGAAGAGGTTTCTGCAGAAGTGATTGATGGTCCTCAAAGTATCGTTTGGGAAGAGGCTGAAAATCGTCTGCATGTTCAAAAGGCTTTAATGGAGTATCTGCTCTGCGGCCGTTTGGATTGATTGCTGAAGTAATTTATTTTTATTAGTTGTTGCTTAATTTTTTTGATTGAATAGAAATCATGTCCGATATTAAAAAAGTAGTTTTAGCGTATTCCGGTGGTCTTGACACTAGCGTGATCTTGAAATGGCTTCAAGACACTTACCAATGCGAGATTGTTACATTCACTGCCGACTTGGGCCAGGGTGAAGAGTTGGAGCCAGCACGTGCTAAGGCCTTGCAGTTTGGCATCAAGCCAGAAAATATTTTTATCGATGACTTGCGTGAAGAATTTGTGCGTGACTTTGTATTCCCGATGTTCCGCGCCAATACGATTTATGAAGGTGAGTACCTTTTAGGTACTTCTATCGCCAGACCATTGATCGCTAAGCGTCAAATTGAAATTGCTCGCCAGACTGGCGCTGACTCTGTATCGCACGGCGCTACCGGTAAAGGTAACGACCAAGTTCGTTTTGAGTTGGGCTACTACGCGCTTGAGCCAGGAATCAAAGTAATTGCTCCATGGCGTGAATGGGATTTGCTCTCACGTGAAAAGTTGATGGCTTATGCAGAAAAGCATGGGATCCCAGTTGAGATGAAGCATAAGCAAGGTGGCTCACCTTATTCTATGGATGCCAACTTGTTGCACATCAGTTACGAAGGTCGTCATCTCGAGAACCCAAATGCCGAAGCTGAAGAGTCAATGTGGCGTTGGACGGTCTCTCCTGAGAAAGCTCCAGATGCCCCAGAAATTATTGAAATTGAATTCCGTGCTGGTGATCCAGTAGCAATTAATGGCAAAGCCTATAAGCCACATGAATTGTTGGCCGAACTTAATCGCATCGGTGGCATGCATGGTATTGGCCGCCTTGACTTGGTTGAGAACCGTTTTGTTGGTATGAAGAGCCGTGGTTGCTATGAAACTCCTGGCGGCACCATTTTGTTGAAGGCGCACCGCGGTATTGAGAGTATTACTTTAGATCGTGAAGTGGCACACCTTAAAGACGACTTGATGCCACGTTACGCCAGCTTGATCTATAACGGTTTATGGTGGGCGCCAGAGCGTCTCGCCTTGCAAACCTTGATTGATCACACGCAGCAGATGGTCAATGGTGTTGTACGTCTGAAGCTTTACAAGGGATCTGTTTCTGTGATCTCACGTGATTCAGCGAACACATTGTTTGATCAAACGATTGCCACTTTTGATGATGATGGTGGCGCGTATAACCAAGCAGATGCGGGTGGATTCATTAAGCTCAATGCTTTGCGTATGCGGATTGCTGAAACGGCAAGACGTAAGCGTGCCAAATAATTTAGATAAATAACTCACTAATAATTTAGATTAGAAAGAATAAAGATGCAATTTGATCAAGTTTCTGTAGGCAAAAAAGCCAATGTATTTTTTGACGGTAAGTGCGTATCCCATACTGTGACCCTGCCAAATGGTGTTCGTAAATCTGTTGGCGTAGTGTTGCCAAGCACTTTGCGTTTTGACCTCAGCACCAAAGAGATCATGGAAGTAGTGGATGGCAATGCCTTTGTCAGCATTAACGGCGCTCCAGAGGTCGAGTTCAAAGCTGGCCAAAGCTGGGAAGTAGAAAAGGGCGGTTATTTCATCATCCGCGCCGAATCACCAGTGCACTATGTTTGCCACTTTGAATAAGTAAGCAAGGAGGGTATACCTCTTGCATCCAAAAGAAAACGCAGACCTCGGTCTGCGTTTTTTGTTTCGTAGCTTCAGCCTACCTCTTATTTCTTGGGTAGGCCTTGAATGACTGTGCCTGGCACGATCACTCTTTCAGAGAACCACTGTTTATTCATCTCCAATGCATAACGCACTGCTGCTTTAGGGCAGTGGTTGTTGGTGGTCTCGGCCTGCATCTCTTCAATATTCACAATCTTGCCATCGTCAGCAATGAAGGCAATAGACAAAGGAATCTTGGTGTTATTCATCCAGAAGCAATGACCAGCTTTTTGCTCAAAGACAAAGAGCATGCCAGAGTTGGTGGGCATACTGGTGCGATTCATAAGCCCGACTTCACGTGCTTTAGGTGTATCGGCTAACTCCGCTTGTATGCGATAGATGCCAGTCTTGAGTTCAATTGTTGGCAGGCCAACATTCTGCTGTGCAAACGTAACGCTTGAAAAAATGCTAACGATCGCTACCAGTGAAAAAATAAATTGTTTGATAATGATTAAGCGCATGGTGTTCTGAGTGATCGGTAAAGGTGCAGTCAATTCTAAGGCAGGGCTTACCTTGCAAAGAAATGTGGACGAAAAAAAACCCAGGAACAAGTCCTGGGTTTTTAATAATGATCTAAAGCAGATTAAGCTGCTTGGATATTAGTAGCTTGTTTGCCTTTAGGGCCTTGGGTAATGTCAAACGTTACCTTTTGGTTTTCCTTGAGGGTTTTGAACCCAGGCATTGTGATTGCGCTGAAATGCGCAAACAACTCTTCTTCACCATCATCAGGTTTGATAAAGCCAAAACCTTTTGCATCATTGAACCACTTAACAATTCCGGTCGCCATGCGAACTCCATTACATAAACTTAAAACAACCGTGATGAGGGTGAATACTTTTTAATCAGTCTCGCTCTACAACACGCCTAAATAGGACTTCAAATAAAGCCTACCCCCTGATTGTTTGCCCTTTATGGTGGGGTGTCAAGGGGGTGGGTAAAGATAGTTACTGCTAAAGACCCCTTTTTTTATTGAAAAATGCCCCAATATGGGCTTAAGAGGGCTTTCTTGATGGTTTTTTGCAACAAAGCCCTCAAATCCATATTTTTATATCTGTGTTTAGAATGTTTCTCATGAGTCGTACAACGAAAAACCCTACTGTTGGTAATCCCAACAACCCCTACATTGAGGACACCATTCTTCTCGAAAAGCAGGCCGAGAAACTGAAGGCTCCCTCGATGTATAAAGTTTTACTATTGAATGACGATTACACGCCAATGGAATTTGTGGTGATGGTCATTCAGGAGTATTTTAATAAAGACCATGAGACAGCTACACGGATCATGTTGCAGGTTCATTTAGTTGGCAAAGGCATTTGCGGTGTATTCACACGTGATGTTGCGGCAACAAAAGTGCATCAAGTTATCGAGCTATCCCGCGAAGCGGGTCACCCACTACAGTGCACTATGGAGGAAGCATGATTGCCCAGGAACTAGAAGTCAGTTTGCATATGGCGTTTGTTGATGCGCGAGCTTCAAGGCATGAATTTATTACGGTCGAGCATTTGCTTGCCGCCTTGCTGGATAACGCAACCGCAGTCGAGGTCTTAAAAGCCTGCGCCGTCAATATTGCAGAGTTGCGTGCACAACTCAAAAATTTTATTAATGACAACACACCCGTTGTTCCTGGTAATGATGAAGTTGATACGCAGCCAACCCTCGGTTTTCAGCGTGTCATTCAGCGCGCCATCATGCACGTACAGTCAACTTCAAGTGGCAAAAAAGAAGTGACTGGTGCAAACGTGCTGGTAGCCATCTTTGGTGAAAAAGATTCGCATGCAGTGTATTTCTTGCAGCAGCAAGGCGTGACCCGCTTAGATGTCGTGAACTTTATTAGCCATGGTGTACGTAAAGATCAAGCAGAGAGCGTGAAACCCGCTGAGTCGACTCAAGAGGCTGAAGATACTTCCTCTGGTGGTAAGGAGAGTCCATTAGAGCAGTACACCCAAAACCTCAATGTTCTGGCTAAGCAGGGCAAGATTGATCCGCTCATCGGTCGCGATAGCGAGGTTGAGCGGGTGATACAAGTTCTGTGCCGCCGCCGTAAAAATAATCCACTATTGGTAGGCGAGGCTGGCGTCGGTAAGACTGCAATTGCTGAGGGTCTAGCCTGGAGGATTGTCAAAGGTGATGTGCCCGAGATCTTGGCTGATGCCACAGTCTACTCATTAGACATGGGCGCGTTATTGGCAGGTACAAAGTACCGCGGTGATTTTGAGCAGCGCCTCAAGAGTGTGTTGAAGTCTTTAAAAGATAGCGCCCACGGTGTTTTATTTATCGATGAGATTCACACCTTAATTGGTGCGGGTGCTGCATCGGGCGGAACTTTGGATGCAAGTAACTTATTAAAGCCTGCGCTCTCGAATGGCCAACTGAAATGTATCGGTGCCACTACCTTTACTGAGTACCGCGGTATTTTTGAGAAGGATGCTGCGCTGTCACGCCGATTCCAGAAGGTGGATGTGGTTGAGCCAACTGTTGATCAGACTGTGCAAATCTTGCGTGGCCTCAAGTCTCGCTTCGAAGAGCACCATGGCGTTAAATATGCTTCAGCTGCATTAGTAGCTGCTGCTGAACTGTCTTCACGCTATATCAATGATCGCCATTTGCCGGATAAGGCAATTGATGTGATAGATGAAGCTGGAGCAGCGCAACGTATTTTGCCAAAATCCAAGCAGAAGAAAACCATTGGTCGCCCAGAGATTGAGGAGATCGTAGCGAAGATTGCTCGTATACCGCCGCAGTCTGTAACTGTGGATGACCGTAGCAAACTCCAAACCTTAGATCGTGATATTAAGAGTGTGGTGTTTGGTCAGGATCCTGCCATTGAGGCCTTAGCAAGTGCCATTAAGATGACTCGCGCAGGTCTTGGCAAGATCGATAGACCGATCGGCTCATTCTTATTCTCCGGCCCTACTGGGGTTGGTAAGACTGAAGTTGCTAAGCAGCTTGCCTACATTTTAGGTATTGAGCTTTTACGTTTTGATATGTCTGAGTACATGGAGCGTCATGCTGTCAGTCGCTTAATCGGTGCGCCTCCAGGATACGTAGGCTTTGATCAAGGCGGCTTGCTGACTGAGGCTGTTAACAAGAAGCCGCATTGCGTTCTCTTGCTAGATGAAATTGAAAAGGCTCATCCGGATATTTTCAATATTCTCTTGCAGGTAATGGATCACGGCACTCTCACAGATAACAATGGTCGTAAGACGGATTTCCGTAATGTGATCATCATCATGACAACGAATGCTGGTGCCGAAGCGATGCAAAAATCGACTATTGGATTTACCAATGCGCGTGAGTCTGGCGATGAGATGGCGGATATTAAGAAGTTCTTTACACCAGAGTTCCGCAACCGTTTAGATGCGATTGTTTCCTTCAAGGCACTTGATGAGACCATCATCATGCGCGTGGTGGATAAGTTCTTAATGCAGCTAGAAGAGCAACTCCATGAGAAGAAGGTAGATGCCACATTTAGCCCGGCATTGCGTGCACATTTAGCTAAGCATGGCTTTGATCCGCTCATGGGTGCAAGACCAATGCAACGCATCATCCAAGATACGGTTCGTAAAGCACTTGCTGACGAACTACTCTTTGGAAAATTAGCTCAGGGTGGTCATGTGGATGTCGACATTGATACTGATGGCAAAGTTCAACTGCAGTTTGATGCCCCGGTGATTCAAGGTAAGAGACCAAAAGCTGATGTAGCTCCAGTCGAAGAGATCTAAGTCTTGCGAATGTATTTCTGAAGTGATGACAGACTGCAAAGACCACCTTCGGGTGGTTTTTGCATTTCAGAATAACCCTAAATAATTAATGTTATCCGTGCCATCTGCTGCTTAGGACTCATTCGGGTGCCGAGGCTCTTTAGTAATCAGTTGTATCTATTGTTGAGTTTAGAGAGTATCTTAAGGGCAACCCACAGCTGATAACTGTTACAGCATTGGGCTTTTCAACATCACGTAACAGTCGTCCTCTCTAGCGAATTAGAGTAGGTCTCACCCCTCTCAGAAAATTCTTATATGTTAAAAAAACTTGCATTGGCAAGTTTGATTGCACTCGTATTTAATAAGCCTTTTGCCCAAATTACAGTTGATACTACTGGTGGTACTACAGGTGGTGCTGTAACGAGTAGCCCGCTTAGCAATTCTGTTTCAACAACTGGAGCCTCTTCATCAACATCTCAAGGTGGCACCGGTGGATCAGTGGGAAGCATCACAACAGGCGCCTCGACTTCCGCCGGGGGTACTGGCGGGTCTGTAGGTAATATCTCTACAGGTGCTTCAAGCTCGCAGGGGAATACTTCGGGCAATACAACCGTCACATCAACCTATGCTGCTCCTAAGATTCCTGTCGCCACAGCATTTTCCCCGGCCAATCACCCTACCGCTCCGTGCATGGGATCTACATCGATTGGGGGTACTGCAGTGCTTTTTGGCTTTAGTGCTGGCTCATCCTGGGAGGCAACTGAATGTATGACATTTGAGGCAGCAAGATCATTCGATCAGGCAGGGATGTTTGAAGATGCATTGGCCATTAAATGTACCAGTAAGTATTCTGCAGCAGCGCCTAGTTGTATTAAGTTGCGCCAACATCAGGAAAGGGAATTGCAAAAACAGCAATCAGCTCAATTTGAAAAACCGCAGCAAGTATCGTCGGCTAGAGTATTGGGTTTCTATACAGAGAGCATTGATCCAATAACTGGATATAAAACAATTATTGATACTCGAGGAACAATTCTGCGCCCCATCATTGATAGATGATCAAACTCTACCAGTACTTCCGAACCCGCCGGCACCACGACTACTTTCAGTGAACTCCTCAACCACTTTGAGTTCTACTTGTTGTACTGGCATAACTACTAGCTGAGCTAGACGCTCCATCGGTTCGAGTTTGAATGCTGTAGAGCCGCGATTCCAAGTGCTCACCATCAGTTGACCCTGATAGTCAGAGTCAATTAACCCCACTAGATTTCCAAGAACGATGCCATGCTTATGACCTAGGCCGGAGCGCGGGAGGATGAATGCTGCATAGCGTGGATCTTCAACATAGATTGCTAGGCCTGTTGGGATCAGCACCGTTTGTCCCGGAGCAATTTCAATAGTCTCATCAATGCAAGCGCGTAAATCTAAACCAGCGCTACCAGGGGTGCCATAGGTAGGCAATTGGTCGCGCATGCGCTCATCGAGAATTTTGACTTGAAGTTCTTGCATGGAATTTCCTAAAACGAGTTTAAATTTTCCTGGCGACTAGTTGAATGAGCTGACGTGCAAGCTGAAGTTTTTCAGCCTTTGCAATTTTCTTGCTACCGCTCTCATCAACGATAAGTAATTGGTTGAGATCGCTGCCAAAGGTATCTGGGCCAATATTGCCAACGACCATTGGAATGCCTTTGCGCTTACGCTTCTCTTCAGCATGATTTTGGAGATCGGTAGACTCTGCTGCAAAGCCTACGCAGTAGGGATGCGCCTTGCCGCCTTTGGTTTTCACTGTCTTTGCCACATCGGCAAGGATGTCAGGGTTAGCTACGAACTCGAGAGTTGGGGCCTCTTTTCCTTGGCGCTTGATCTTTTCTTTGGCTGGCTTGGCAATACCCCAGTCTGCAACTGCCGCTACAGCAAAGAAAATATCGCAATCATTTGATTGCATGGTAGCTGCATGCATCTCTTTAGCGCTGATGACATTGGTACGGGTAATTTTTCCAGTGGCTGCTAAAGGAGTATCTAAATCGCAAGGGCCGGCTATGAGGTGAACCTCTGCGCCAGCCTCAACAGCAGCGCGAGCGATTGCAAAGCCCATCTTGCCAGAGCTGCGATTGGTAATACCGCGGACGGGATCAATCGCTTCAAAGGTAGGGCCTGCAGTAATGAGCACCCGTTTACCCGCCAATGGTTTTTTCTGGAAGAAGGCAATGAGTTGTTCGGTAATTTCAGCTGGTTCGAGCATGCGTCCAAAACCTACTTCGCCACATGCCTGAAAGCCACTTGCTGGCCCAAGTAATGTGACTTTGTCTGCAACGAGTCGTTCAGCACTTCTTTGTGTTGCTGCATGTTCCCACATTTGCTTATTCATAGCGGGTGCAAGTAATAGAGGGCAATCTCTTGCTAGGCAAAGCGTAGTGAGTAAGTCATCAGCCAAGCCTAGAGAAAGTTTGGCCATCAGATCTGCGCTTGCTGGCGCAATCAGAATGGCATCAGCTGCTCTAGAGAGTTCAATGTGCGCCATATTGTTAGGAATACTGCTATCCCATTGGCTGGTGTAAACCGGATTGCCTGTCAGCGCCTGCATTGTGACCACTGTTACAAATTGCTGAGCAGCTTCTGTCATGACCACTTGAACGCTAGCACCTTCTTGCATTAATTGGCGCGCTAGCTCTGCGGACTTATAGGCCGCAATGCCACCAGAAATGCCGAGTACGATTTTCTTATTTAAAAGTGATTGCATGGCGCCAGCTTAAAGGGATTGGGAGGTTTTGCCAAATGACTTGCGCAACTCGCCCCAAATAATAAGGGCTGCACCGATACAAATGGCGCTATCAGCAATATTGAATGCCGGCCAATGCCAGTTAGCGTAATGGAGGTCAATGAAATCCACCACAGCACCATACATGATGCGATCTAGGACATTACCTAGTGCGCCACCCAGAATGAGGCTGAGAGCCCAGCAGAGCATTTTGTCACCCAGGCTCTTACGTAGCAACCAGAGGATATAAGCAGAAGCAGCTAAGCCAAGGACTGTAAAGAACCAGCGCTGCCAACCTGAGCTCTCCGCCAAAAAAGAAAACGCTGCTCCTGGATTGAAAAGCAATAACCAGTTCATAAATGGCAAAACAGGTTCTGGCACACCTAATTGCAGATTACTGAGGGCAGACCATTTACTCAGTTGGTCTAGCAAAAGCGTAACGATTGCAATCGCTAAGTAACGGAGAAGTGATAGGTTGGCGTTCATAGATCCTAATGAGTTTGCACTTTTTTGTTATGCAAACAAACGTGATTCGCCGTCACCAAAAAGATTACTAATGCAACGACCACACAACTCTGGATGTTCAGCGTTAGTACCTACATCTTGGGTGTGATGCCAGCAGCGGCCACATTTCTTATATTGACTACCGCGTACGAGTACCTCAAGACCTGCATTGCTCAGCTCTATGTTGGCGCTAGAAGTAATTGTCACAAAGCGTAAGTCATCTTCAAGAGAATGCAAAATCGCAAAATCGACATCACCCACCTTGATAGTGAGTTCCGCTTGCAGTGATGAGCCTACATTGCCGGCTTCACGTTCAATCTCAATCGCCTTAGTTACCTCAGAGCGAATTTCACGTACACGGTTCCATTTAGCAAGGAGTTCAGTAGCTTGGGCAATTTCTGGGAAAGCCCCAAACTCTTCCATGAAGATAGACTCTTTAGCTTTTTCATCCGCACTATGCGGGAATGACAGCCAGGCTTCCTCAGCAGTAAAGGAGAGGAAGGGGGCTAGCCACTTGAGTAGGTTGCGGGTGATGTGGAAGAGGGCGTTCTGCGCAGCACGACGTTCTTTCGAATCCGGTGCGCTGGTATACAGACGGTCTTTCAGAATGTCTAAGTAGAAGCCGCCTAAATCTTCTGAGCAGAAAGTCAGCATACGCGCTACCGCAGGTTGGAACTCATAGGCCTTGTAGTGCGCTTGAACATCTTGTTGCAATTGATTGGCGAGTGCAACAGCATAGCGATCAATCTCTAGCCAGTCACTTGCGGGCATTGCATGCTTGCTTGGATCAAAGTCAGACAGATTCGCCAATAAGAAACGTAATGTATTGCGAATGCGACGATAGCTTTCTACCACGCGTTTCAGAATTTCATCAGAGATCGTCATCTCTCCGGAGTAATCGGTAGACGCTACCCACAGGCGAATGATCTCTGCGCCCAACTTATCGGCAACTTGTTGTGGAGCGATCACATTACCTACAGACTTACTCATCTTGCGGCCTTGGCCATCAACGGTAAAGCCGTGTGTCAGCAGTGCTTTGTATGGTGGCTTGCCATCAAGCATTGCGCCGGTGAGAAGAGAGGAGTGGAACCAGCCACGATGTTGGTCTGAGCCCTCTAAATAAAGGTCAGCTAAACGACCGTCTGCATTATCCGCTTCTGGTCGATAGAGTTCATTGCGGTGTGAGCCACGAATGACGTGCCAATGGGTGGTACCAGAGTCAAACCAAACGTCTAGGGTGTCGCGATTCTTTTCGTATTGAGCAGCTTCTTCGCCAAGCAGTTCAGCCACTTCGAGTTTTTGCCAAGCTTCAATACCTTCTTTTTCAACGCGCTTGGCAATTTCCTCGAGCAACTCGGCTGTACGTGGATGTGGCTCACCACTTTCCTTGTGAACAAAGAAAGCCATGGGCACACCCCATTGGCGTTGACGTGACAGGGTCCAGTCAGGACGGTTGGCAATCATGCTGTTTAGACGCTGCTTACCCCACGCTGGGAAGAACTCAGTGTTTTCGATCCCTGCGAGTGCAGTCTCGCGCAAACTGGCGCTGCCATCGGATGGTTTCTTATCCATACTCGCAAACCACTGTGAGGTCGCACGATAAATAATCGGTGACTTGTGACGCCAGCAGTGCATGTAGGAGTGGATATAAGTCTTGTCACGCAAGAGACTGCCTGCTTCACGCATCGCTTCGACAATCTTGGGATTGGCTTTCCAAATATATTCATTGGCAAAGAGCGGTAACCAAGATGCATACACACCATTACCCATGACTGGATTCAGAATGTCTTTATCCGCCAATTTGTTTGCTTTGCAAGACTTGAAGTCTTCTTCACCATAGGCTGGTGCAGAGTGCACTACGCCAGTACCAGTATCGAGTGTGACGTACTCAGCTGGGTAGATGGGTGAGAGGCGCTTGTAACCTTCATGCAATGGAGCGAGCGGATGCCAGAAAGAGATATTGGCTAACTGACTACCTAAGCAAGTGGCAATCACTTTTCCTTCAAGGCCAAAATCTTGCAGGCAGGTTTCTACACGGTCTTCTGCCAAGATGAGCATCTTGTCGCCAGTGTCAACGAGGGCGTAGCTGAGCTCAGGATGAACATTGAGTGCTTGGTTTGATGGAATAGTCCAAGGAGTTGTTGTCCAGATCACAATCATTCCAGGCTTGGCTGGAATTTCAGTCAGACCAAATGCCTTTGCAAGTTGTGGACGCTGCGCTTCATCAAAAGCAAATCCCACATCTACAGTTGGATCAGTCTTGTCTTGGTATTCCACTTCGGCTTCAGCTAATGCAGAGCCGCAATCAAAACACCAGTTCACCGGTTTGAGGCCGCGGAAGACGTAACCTTTTTCCCAGATCTTCCCAAGTGCACGAATTTCATCTGCCTCATTACGGTAGTTCATGGTGAGGTAAGGATTGTTCCAATCACCCAACACGCCCAAACGCTCAAAGTCTTTCTTCTGCTTATCTACTTGCACCTTGGCATACGCACGTGCTTTTGACTGGACTTCAGCAGTCGGTAAATTTTTACCAAATTCTTTTTCAATCTGAATCTCAATTGGCATGCCGTGGCAATCCCAGCCTGGGACGTATGCAGAGTCAAAGCCCATTAACCAGCGGGACTTGACGATCATGTCCTTCAGAATCTTATTGACCGCATGACCAATATGAATATCGCCGTTTGCATAGGGAGGGCCATCATGCAAAATAAATTTTGGTTGATTGGCATGTGCTGCGCGAATCTTTTCGTAGAGCTTATTTTTCTGCCATTGCGCAACCCATTGAGGCTCTCGCTTAGGTAGGTCTCCCCGCATCGGGAACGACGTCTCTAGAAGATTGACGGGATAAGAGTTTTCTTTTTCAGACATAAGCTTTTTTCTGGAAATAATTTCTGGCATGCGCTGCATCAGATGCAATCGCCTTGGTAAGGGTGTCGAGGTCAGAGTACTTCGCCTCATCACGGATTTTTTCTAAGAGCTCTACGGTAATAATTTTTCCGTAGACATCGGCGCTGTAATCAAAGATGTGGGTCTCAAGCAATACGCGACCTTCATCCTCTACCGTTGGCCTCACGCCGAGACTTGCTACAGCAGGCAGTGGCTTGTCTCCAAGCCCCAAAACTTGGGCGGTAAAAATTCCAGAGCAGGCAGGCTTGCGATGATGCAAGTGATTGGCAACGGCGAGATTCAGGGTGGGGAAGCCTAAGGTGCGCCCCAGTTTTTGTCCATGGATGACATGACCAGAGATGCCGTAAGGGCGCCCCAATAATTTTGTTGCTTGATCCATATCGCCGCTAGCTAATGCATTGCGCAATGCCGAGCTGGAAATGCGTTCGCCATCTTCTTGCACGGTATGAATGCTTGACACTTCAAAACCCAATTTCTCACCTGCTTCTTTGAGACTTGCAAAATCTCCTGCGCGTTTTGCTCCGTAGCAAAAATCATCACCAATCAAAATCCATTTCGCATTGAGCTGCTTAAGAATAATTTCAGAAACAAATTCTGTGGGATTGAGACGAGCAAATGCGGAATTGAAATGTTCTACCACTACACGATCGATGCCAATATCGGAAAAGGCAGCAAGCTTGTCGCGTAAATTCAGAATTCGTGGCGGAGCTTGTTCTGGGGAAAAGAATTCTTTAGGGTGTGGTTCGAAAGTCATTACGCAGCTAACCAAGCCACGCTCTTGGGCGCCATCCTTGAGTTGTTTGAGCAGGGCGCGATGACCCCTGTGCACGCCATCGAAATTACCGATGGTTAAGGCACAAGCCGGTCCTGCAGAAAACTGGGTGGGGCCACGGAATACGTTCACTAAATCGCTCTCAGGGTCGCTTTCGGGGTAACCATCAATTATATTGTGGGCATGCCATCTATCGTCACCTTAATCTCAGGCCGCGGATCCAATTTCGAGGCCATCGTCAAAACAGCTCAAAAAGAGCAGTGGCCCGTCACTTTTGCAGGGGTGATCGCTAATCACTCTGCAGCTAAGGGCCTTGATTTTGCTCGCTCTCAGGGCATTCCTGCCTTTGCCATTGAGCACAAAGAGCATGCCACGCGTGAGTCCTTTGATGCTGCCCTAATCCAGAAAATCGATGAATTGGGGGCTGATTTAGTGGTTCTGGCTGGTTTTATGCGTATTTTGACCCCTGGCTTTATTCGTCATTTTGAGGGTCGCCTGATTAATATTCACCCCGCCTTACTGCCGGCCTTCCCTGGTTTACATACCCATGAGCGGGCTTTGGAGGCGGGCGTAGCTGAACATGGCGCTAGCGTGCACTTTGTGACCGAGGGTGTGGACGAAGGCCCCATCATCTGCCAAGCCTCGGTACCAGTTCTTCCAGGCGATGATGCGGGCAGTTTAGCCGCACGCGTTTTGGCTGCCGAACATCAGATTTACCCGCGGGCCGTAAAATGGTTCCTTGATGGACGATTGCGAATAGAAGGTAATCAAGTTCAGGTTCAACCACCGGAGTCGCAATTAATTAAATTATGAGTAAAGAACGTTCATCCCGCGGAGCCGGTATTGGCTCAAAGTCTGGATCAAGATCCGGATCACGCCTAGGCCCACAAAAAAGTTACGCTGCTAAATCCAAAGATCCATTGCGCCGCCCAGAGCGTCGTAATGCTAGTGGCAACATCATTGCGCCCGAAGGTCAGAAAAACTTTTCTAATGCTAAGGCTTTGCCTCAGCATGCAATTCATTTGGAGCGTCTGCTTCCAGAGTTGCTGAATTTTGAGCAACCAGCTGATCGCGTAGTGAGTCGCTATTTCCGCTCAGAACCTCAGCTAGGTAATCGTGATCGTGCCTTAATTGCTGAGAGTGCTTTTGCCATTTTGCGTCGTAAAAATGAGTTCTCACAATTTGCTTCAAGTGGCGAAGGTTCACAGGCTAGACGCTTAGCCCTATTGGGTTTGCTGTCTGCTCTGTCTGAAGGTGGCCTCGGTTCTGCTAACCGTGCTGAGAGTGCCATTGCCGATTTGGCTCACGTGTTGAAGACGGGTGAGTACGAGTGGTTACAGCGTTTTGCGACCGTTGATCCGTCAGCACTTAATCCCTTGGTTCAAAATAATTTGCCGGAATGGTTGTGGGATGCGTTTGGAAAATATCCCGGCGAAGAATCCCGTGAAGCATTGGCTAAATCACTAATGCATCCAGCTCTTTTAGATTTACGTGCGAACACCATGAAGACAACTCGCGAGCAATTGCTTGCGGAGATGAATGCTTTAGGTGGTCGCTATCAAGCCATCCCAACTCCATATGCACCCGATGGTGTTCGCATCATGGGTAAGCCTGCCTTACAAAACACCGTTGGCTTTAAAGCGGGGATGTTTGAAGTGCAAGATGAGGGTAGCCAGCTGCTAGCCTATTTGCTTGCCCCTAAGCGTGGCGAGATGGTGGTGGACTTTTGTGCCGGTGCTGGCGGCAAGACTTTGGCAATCGGGGCAATCATGCGCTCCACAGGGCGTTTGTATGCCCTAGATACATCTGAGCGTCGCCTGGCCAATTTAAAGCCACGTCAGGCTCGTAGCGGCCTTTCTAATGTGCATCCCGTCTGGATTGATAGCGAGAATGACACCAAGATCAAACGTTTAGCCGGTAAGATTGACCGCGTTTTGGTGGACGCCCCTTGTAGTGGCATGGGTACTTTGCGCCGCAACCCCGATCTCAAATGGCGTCAGACCCCAGAGGGCGTGCTGGAGCTGAATCAAAAGCAGATGAATATTTTGGCCTCTGCAAGTCGCTTGCTCAAACCGGGTGGTCGTCTGGTTTATGCCACTTGCAGTCTGCTACCACAAGAAAACCAGCAAATTGCAGAAGATTTCTTGGCAAAGCACCCTAATTTTGAGGTTGTCCCAGCGGCTGAGGTTCTTAAGCCATTGTTTCCAAAGGATAAAATTCCTATGGGATGTAGTCCGGACAATCCTTGGTGGCAGCTCTGGCCTCATATTCACGGTACGGATGGCTTCTTTGGAGCTGTTTTCCAGAAAAAGGCCTCCGCTCCTTTAGAAAAGATTGATCAGGGCGAAGCAAAAGACGGGGAAAAAGAGACTAAGGTCAAAACCAAGAAGGCTCTAAAGAACTAAAATAAGGGTTTAGATCTCCTTAGGGATACCCTTTGAACACAGCTTCTGGTTTTGATTTATTTCTGAATTGGCTTTCCCATGGCTACTTAAATTGGGCATGGTGGCAGATCCTCGTTTTTACTTTGGCGGCCACTCACATCACGATTGCCAGCGTGACCATTTTCTTGCATCGCTGCCAAGCGCACCGTGCCTTGGATTTGCATCCCATCATGTCCCACTTCTTCCGGTTTTGGCTATGGCTAACCACCGGCATGGTGACTAAGGAGTGGGCGGCGATTCATCGCAAGCACCATGCCAAGTGCGAGACTGTGGATGATCCGCATAGCCCGCAAGTTCTCGGTATCAATACCGTTCTGTCGCGTGGTGCTGAGTTGTATAAACAAGAGTCACGTAATCAAGAGACCCTAGATAAGTTTGGTCATGGCACGCCAGATGATTGGCTCGAGCACAACATCTACTCCAAGTTCTCTTGGCAGGGCGTAGCTTTGATGTTGATCATCGACGTCATTTTGTTTGGTGCAATTGGTTTGACCGTGTGGGCAGTACAAATGTTGTGGATTCCCATCACCGCTGCTGGAGTTATTAATGGCATTGGTCACTATTGGGGCTATCGTAATTACGACAATGAAGATGCCTCAAGAAATATTTTCCCATGGGGTATTTTGATTGGTGGCGAAGAGTTACATAACAACCATCACACCTTTGCCACTAGCGCCAAGCTCTCTAGCAAATGGTATGAGTTTGATATTGGTTGGATGTACATTCAAATGATGAGTGCTGTGGGCTTGGCTAAAGTGAAGAAGACCTCTCCTAAGCCTGTGCTGAGCGATTTACGTCCTGCTGATCACGGCACGCTCGAAGCTATCATTGCAAACCGTTATGAAATCATGGCTCGCTATAGCAAGACCCTGAGGGCCTTCTTCAATAATGAGGTTCAGCATATGCAAGTGTTGGCTGCCCACCTGAAAGATGCACGCACCTGGTTGGGTAAAGATGAATCTCGTTTAACTGCAGAAGAAAAAATGAAGCTAGAAGAGTTGATGGCTAGCAATGCGCAGCTTCGTAAGATGATTGAGATGCGTCGTGATTTGCAAGCGATTTGGAGCCGCTCCAATGCTACAGGTGATCAACTGGTTTCTCAGTTGCACACTTGGTGTCAGCGCGCTGAAGAGAGTGGTTTATCGAGTCTACGTGACTTCTCTTTGAGATTGCGTCGTTACGCTTAAGAGAAAAATCTAGGCAATAAAAAACCCGCTGATGTAGCGGGTTTTTTGTTTGCTGCAAATGAATATCGAATCGATAAATTATTTGAGCTTTGTTTCTTTATAAGCAACGTGCTTGCGAATGGTTGGATCAAATTTCATGATCTCCATTTTCTCAGGCTTAGTACGCTTGTTTTTTGAAGTTGTATAGAAGTGACCAGTACCTGCTGATGACTCTAATTTGATTTTTTCTCTGCCGCCTTTAGCCATTTGTGCGCTCCTTAAATTTCGCCACGTGCACGGAGATCAGACAACACAGCATCAATGCCGTTTTTGTCGATAACGCGCAAACCAGCATTGGTTAAGCGCAAGCTAATCCAACGGTTTTCAGATTCAACCCAGAAACGACGATTTTGCAAATTCGGCAAAAAGCGACGCTTCGTTTTATTGTTTGCATGGGATACATTGTTGCCAACCATCGGCTTCTTCCCAGTGACTTGGCAAACTTTTGCCATGACATAACTCCATTAATTGCGAAAAAAGAAGATTGTATCAGTCTCCGAGCACTTTGATCTACCCCTAATTGGCTTTAGTTTTGAGGATATAACAATCTCAGCTCAAGTATTGGCCAAAACATGCTATTAAGTTAGTGATTACTTCTGTTTATGGTCATTTTTCATAAGGCCAGCATCTGAAAATGAGAAAAAACCGCTATCGCTGACTATGCAGTGATCTAAGAGTGGAATATCCACCAACTGTAGGGCCTTAGACAGTATTTTGGTTAATTCCTGGTCGGCAATGCTGGGGAGTGGGTTACCACTGGGATGGTTATGGGCCACGATGAGGGCGCTGGCATTCCTCGAAAGTGCTTCCTTCAGGATTTCTCGGGGGTAGACCGCAGTGTGGGTTAGGGAGCCTCTAAAAAGCTCCTGGCACTCAATCAGGTGCAGTCTGGAGTCAAGGTATAGGCAAAGGAAGACTTCATGTGGCAGACGGCCAAATCGAGCTTGTAAGAACTCCCTGACATACCCTGGTGATGAGAATACGGATTCCTGGGAGAGGGTTTTCTCAAGGCTGCGCTTAACAAGCTCGTATGCCGCCTGAATTTGTGACCATTTGGAAATACCCATGCCGTGAATCTGGGTTAATTCCTCTGGCGTACAGGACAGTAGGCGTGGCAAATTGCCAAAATGGTGAAGAAGATCTTCAGCTAAAGCCACTGCGGTTTTGCCTTTGACGCCAACCCGCAGAAAGATTGCAAGCAATTCAGCGTCGCTCAAGGCGGATGCTCCGAGGGCCCGTAGTTTCTCGCGAGGCTGCTCCATTTTTGGCCAATCCGTAATCGGTGAGTGCACGCTCAGGTCCGGCCTAGATACAATTACCTTATGACTAAGCTTACGGTTTTGCCCAATTCCTTCCTGACTCTCAACTATCGGCTGACTTTGCCTAGCGGGGATGATTACATCAATACTTTTATCGATCGTCCTGCGACGGTGCTGATGGGTTCGGGTCAATTTGCGCCTTGTTTTGAAAAGGTATTAATCGGACTGGGTGTGGGTGAAAAGAAAAGCGCCTTACTGCCACCGGAAGAAAGTTTTGGTGAGCGTAAAGAGGAATTAATTCAGTGGGTTTCTTTGGGCGCGCTCAAAGAGGGTCGCGATGATGATGTGGAATTTAATCCTGGCGATGTCATTGAATTTAATGCCCCTGGTGGCGCGCAATATGCTGGTGTATTGCAATCCATTAATGAAGAGGGTGCATGGTTTGATTTCAATCACCCTCTTGCTGGAAGGCCTGTTACCTTCGAAGCTGAAATCGTTGCGATTCTGTAACTCATGAGTAACCCATCTAGCGTGCAAGACACGGCAGAAATTTTGATGGCGCAGCCACGCGGTTTTTGCGCAGGCGTAGATCGTGCAATCAATATCGTCAATGAAGCGCTGACTCGTTTTGGCGCACCAATTTATGTACGTCATGAGATTGTTCACAATGCCTATGTCGTAAATGGCCTGCGTGAAAAAGGCGCTGTATTTGTGGAAGAGTTGCATGAGGTTCCTAAAGGTGGCATCGTGGTGTTTAGTGCCCATGGTGTCTCTCAAGAGGTGCGCCAAGATGCTGAGGCGCGCGGGTTGCAGGTATATGACGCTACCTGCCCTCTGGTTACTAAGGTGCATCTTGAAGTCGTCAAGATGTGTAAAGATGGTTTCACGGTCTTGATGATTGGCCATGCTGGCCACCCAGAAGTTGAAGGTACGATGGGGCAAGTAGAAAAAGGCGTTCATCTGATTGAAACGATAGCGGATGTTGCTCAGCTGCCTTTTACTGAGCATGAAAAAATTGCTTTTGTGACGCAAACCACCCTCTCTGTAGATGAGACAAAAGAAATTGTTGATGCATTAACTCAAAAGTTTCCAAATATTGTTCAGCCGCGCAAACAAGATATTTGTTATGCCACTCAGAACCGCCAAGATGCTGTCAAATTTATGGCGCCTCAAGTGGAGATCGTTATTGTGGTGGGTAGCAAAGCAAGTTCGAACTCGAATCGCTTGCGTGAATTAGCTGAAAAGTTAGGTGTACCCGCCTACATGGTGGATGCCCCAGACCAACTGCGAGCCGAATGGTTTGCTGGTAAGAGGCGAGTGGGTCTTACTGCAGGTGCGTCAGCCCCAGAAAGTCTAGCCCTCTCGATTGTGGAGAGGATTCAAGAGTTTGGTCCACGCAGTATTCGTAACTTGGAAGGTGTGGTTGAAGACATCACATTCTCGTTACCCAAGAATTTAGTTGGTTAGCTATAAAAAATAAAGGAGCCCTGGGCTCCTTTATTACATTTTATCGAGAAGCTTTAAGCAACTTGCTTGAGTAGCTCTCTCAAGATATTGCACATCTGACGAATTTCATCATCGGATACATTGAGTGCTGGCATAAAGCGCAAGAGGTTAGGTCTCGGTGAGTTAATCAACAATCCTTCCGGGCCCCTATCGCGAGCAAGTTCAACCAACTTGGCGCCAATATCACTGCTTAACATGAGGGCGCGTAATAAGCCTTCACCACGTTCCCCATCTAAATTAAATTCCGCGGAGATCGCCAACAACTCTTTGCTCAGCAACTCGCCTTTGGCGCGAACCGATTCCAGGAAGCCTGGCGCCAATAGTTGCTCGATCACACTAACGCCAACAGCGGTCATTAATGGATTGCCGTTATAGGTGCCTCCTTGATCGCCCGGAACGAAGCAAGCAACTGCATCAGTTGCCATGAGTGCTGCTAGGGGAACGCCACCACCTATACCTTTGCCTAAGGTCATGATGTCGGGTTCAATGCCGTAGTGTTGATAGGCAAATAGTTTTCCGGTGCGACCACAGCCAGCTTGCACTTCATCAACGATCAGCAGAATATTATTTTCTTTAGTGAATTTACGCAGGCTTTGCATAAATTCTTTCGTAGTGGGGATCACGCCACCTTCGCCTTGAACTGGTTCGAGCATGACGGCAACAGTTTTATCGGTCACCAGTTTTTTGACAGACTCCAAATCATTTAAATCGGCTTTTAGAAAACCAGGAACTTGTGGGGCAAACATCGTGTCCCAACCGGGCTTACCGGACGCACTCATGGTTGCTAAAGTACGTCCATGAAAGCTGTGATCAAAGGTAATGATCTCAAAAGCGCCTGACTTATGAAGTTGACCCCATTTACGCGCCAGCTTGATAGCGCCTTCGTTGGCTTCAGCTCCACTATTAGCAAAAAACACTTTGTTGAAGCAGCTGTTTTCAGTCAGAAGATTCGATAAGCGAATCATTGGCTCGTTATAAAAAGCTGGGCTCGGATTGATGAGCTTCTGAGCCTGTGCATTAAGCGCTTCAATCATGCCTGGGTTGCTATGACCTAAACAGTTCACAGCCCAGCCTTGTAGGAAGTCTAAGTAGCGCTTGCCATTGTTATCGGTCAGCCAAGAGCCTTTACCCTCAACCATCATCACTTCTGGTCGTGGGGTAATAAACATCACCGAGTGGGCATCTACGGATTGGGCTGGCTTATTCATATCGTGTGCAAAGTGAGGTCAAATGAGTTTCTATTATCGCGCTTAGCAGGCTAGTTTGTCGCGAGGTCAGCAGCACTAGTGAAGGAATCCGCAAAGAACTCCTCTTCTGGCAGTTTGCACTGAGATGCAAAGTCCTGGCGGGCTGCATTGACCATGACCGGAGCTCCGCAGGCATAGACCTGGAAAAGGCTCATGTCAGGATGGTCGGCGATTACAGCTTGGTGAACAAAACCTATACGCCCGGCCCATTGATCCTCTGCGAGGGCATCTGAAATAACGGGGATGTATTTGAAGTCTGGGATGTCGCTTGCCCATGACTGACAGAGCGCATCGAGATAGAGGTCACTTGGGCGCCGACCACCCCAATACAGATGTATCGGGCGCTGAATTTTTTTGAGCCGCATTTGCTCGACGATGGATTTAATCGGCGCAAAGCCGGTACCTGCCGCAACGAAGATGATGGGTTTTTTAGAGTCCTCCCTCAAGAAGAAGCTGCCTAATGGGCCTTCAAAACGCAGAATATCTTTTTCTTTTAGTGCCGGATCTTTTGCACCAAAGACAAAGTCAGTAAAGAGTCCACCTGGCAAGTGGCGAATATGCAATTCCAGAGGGCCTTCTTGATCTGGTGCATTGGCAATGGAATAGGCGCGGCGCTGCCCATCTTTGAGTAGAAACTCTACATACTGTCCAGCCAGAAATTGAAAGCGCTCAGCAGCCGGTAATTGCAGTTTGAGAATCGCCACATCACTACTGGGTTTTGTAATGCTATTCACGCGACAAGGTACTTTGCGGATGGCGATATCGCCTGCACCCTGTACTTCCCGGGCTTCAATGAGTAGGTCCGACTTGGGATGAGCACAACAAAACAAGGTTCCGCCAGCGGCTTCATCAGTCGCACTTAAGGCTGCAGTACTATGTTGGCCATGCTCCACCTGACCTTCTAAAACCTTGCCTTTACAGGATCCACAAGCACCATTTTTACAGCCATAGGGCAGGGTGATGCCCTGCTGTAATGCTGCTTCGAGCAGAGTTTCATCCTGTTGGACGGTAAATTGTTTGCCGCTCGCTTTGAGCGTGACTTGGTAAGACACTCTCATTCCTTTCAATAAATCGTTACGATGTGACTTATGCAATCTTTTGGTAAATCTCGAATTCTGATCGTCGGCTGTGGTGACATTGGCCTGCGTGTTGCCAAGCAGCTCGCTCGAAGTCATCGCGTATACGCCTTAACTTCCCAGAAAACCCGTTTTCAGGAGTTGAGAGCAGTTGGCGCGATTCCGGTTTTGGGGGATCTGGATAAGCCCGATAGCTTGTGGCGTTTAAGTGGATTAGCGCAAACCGTGATCCACTTAGCACCACCCCAAAATACAGGTCATCGTGATTGCCGAACTCGCAACCTCCTCCGAATTTTAGCCCAAGGCTCTGATACCGTTGGGCGCTTGATTTATGTGAGTACTACGGGTGTTTATGGGGATCATGCGGGCGGTAGAGTAAGTGAAGTGACCCCCGTCAAGCCCCAAAGCGAGCGAGCCAAGCGCAGAGTGGATGCAGAAAATTGCCTGCGTCTTTGGGCTCCAGCTCATGGAGTCGCCCTCACCATTTTGCGAGTACCAGGTATTTATGCTGCCGATCGATTGCCGGTGGAGCGCATACAGGCGGGCACCCCCGCCTTAAATCCAGCTGAGGACGCTTACTCAAATCACATACAGAGTGATGATTTAGCAAGGTTAATTTGTGCCGCCGTTTATCACGGTAAACCGCAGCGCGTGATTAATGCTTGTGACGGCGGCGAGACCAAGATGGGTGATTATTTTGATGAAGTGGCTGATGCCTTTGGCTTAGATCGACCACCCAGAATGCCTGCTGAGCAGCTGGAGAAAATCGTATCTCCAATGCTGTGGTCTTTTATGCGGGAGTCTCGGCGCGTAACGAATGCGCGACTAGCAGAATTGAAAACCCCGCTACGCTATCCCAGCGTGACAGAGTTTCTGAAAACTATTTCCAAGAATCCTTAAGCCCGACTGTACGATTAAATACGGGTTGACCTGGTTTGGAGTCACTCTGATCTGCCACAAAGTAACCGTGGCGTTCAAACTGAAAACGATCTTCTGCTTTAGTGTCTTTCATACAAGGCTCTAAGAAGGCAGTAATCGTTTGCTTGGAGTTTGGATTGATGGCGTCAAGGAAATTTTTATCACCGCTATCTGGATGCGGATCATTAAATAAGTGATCATAGAGACGCACTTGTGCGGGGACAGCCTCTGCCGCACTAATCCAATGAATATTGCCTTTGACCTTGTAGTTATTTGAGCCAGGAGTGCCGCTCTTGCTATCGGGGAAATGAGTTGCATTGACTTGAATCACATTGCCCTGAGCATCCACTTCAAAGCCTGTGCACTCGATCACAAAACCATGACGCAAACGAACACGTCCACCCGCTTGATCGCCAATCGGTGGATAGAGTCTAAAGAATCCTTTAATAGGATCTTTCATAAAATCATCTTCTTCAATCCACAATTCTTTTGTGAAATGAAACTCACGATTGCCCCATTCAGGATGCTGAGGGTGGCGCGGGGCTGAGCAAGGCTCGCTCGCAGATGCATCAAAATTCTCAATCACGAGTTTCAGTGGCTTAAGCACTGCTGTAGCCCGTGGCGCTTTAGCTTCCAGATCATCACGCAGGGCTTGATCCAAAGTGCTCATATCAATCCAGCTATCTGCTTTAGAAACGCCAATGCGTTCACAGAACAAGCGAATGCTCTCAGGCGTATAGCCTCTGCGACGAATACCTACGATAGTGGGCATGCGGGGATCATCCCAGCCATCAACATGTTTTTCTTCTACCAGTTGCAGCAGCTTGCGCTTGCTAGTGATGGTGTAAGTGAGGTTGAGGCGGGCGAATTCATATTGGTGCGGTACTGGATTTTTGAAGATCCCTAGCTCTGCCAGTGAAGCCACTATCCAGTCGTAGAGAGGGCGATTATTTTCAAACTCCAAAGTGCAAATGGAGTGTGAAACATTTTCCAGCGCATCCGAAATGCAGTGCGTGAAATCATATAAAGGATAGATGCACCATTTGCTACCAGTACGGTGGTGATCGATATGACGAATGCGATAGACCACAGGATCGCGCATCACGATATTCGGATGCGCCATATCAATCTTCAATCGCAGTACATGCTCACCATCTTTGTATTTGCCATCACGCATCTCACGAAATAAGGCAAGATTTTCATCGGCAGTGCGAGCGCGATAAGGACTATTTTTTCCAGCCTGGCCGAAGTTGCCACGATTGGTATGGATGTCATCTGCACTTTGACTATCCACATAGGCTTTGCCATTCTGAATCAGAATTTCTGCAAACTCATAGAGTTGATCAAAGTAATCACTTGCGTGATACAGGTGTGTGCCCCAATCAAATCCCAACCATTTAACGGCATCCAAAATGCTGTCAGCGTACTCAATATCTTCTTTAACTGGATTGGTATCGTCCAGGCGCATATTGCAACGTGCACCACCCGCTTGATGGTTGTAATCAGCGGCTAGACCAAAGTTCAAGCAAATACTTTTGGCGTGACCAATATGGAGATAGCCGTTGGGCTCTGGTGGAAAGCGCGTAATGATGGAGGGGATAGCTTGACCGCTACGATCACTACGGTTCTGGTAGGCGCCACTCGCCAGGTCATGATCGATGATCTGGCGCAAAAAGTTGGAAGGCTCAGCAACAGTGCTGGCGAGCGATTTGGAGGGTTTGCTATCTTGGGACATGTACTCATTGTAGAGAAAACCCCCGCCCAGAAAGAAAAAAGCCCGCAAACAGCTGCGGGCTCGTTTCTGAGAAGTATTCGAGAATTAATCTTCTACAAAAGCCTCTTCACGGGTCTTCTTAACCGCCGGCAAGGCCACGATCACAACTAAGAGGGCGGCTGCAATGAGCAGGCTCAAAGATAGTGGGCGAGTTACGAAGGTGGTGAAATCGCCGCGTGACAACAGTAGAGCGCGACGGAAGTTCTCTTCCATCATTGGTCCGAGCACAAAGCCCAAGAGCAATGGAGGAGGTTCGCAACCCAGTTTGAAGAAGAGGTAACCGATTAAGCCAAAGGCTGCGGTCACATAAACATCAAATACAGTGTTGTTCACGGTATATACGCCGATACAGCAGAACACGAGAATCGCTGGATACAGGAAGCGATAAGGAATCTTCAAGAGCTTTACCCAAATACCAATGAGTGGCAAGTTCAAGAGAATCAACATCACGTTACCAATCCACATAGAGGCGATCAGACCCCAGAACAAAGCTGGGTTGCTGGTCATCACTTGTGGACCTGGTTGAATGTTATGAATAGTCATCGCTCCAACCATCAAGGCCATCACAGCGTTTGGTGGAATACCCAATGTGAGTAATGGAATGAAAGAGGTTTGAGCTGCAGCATTGTTAGCTGCTTCTGGACCTGCTACACCCTCAATAGCACCTTTGCCGAATTCATGGCTGTACTTGGAGGACTTCTTCTCAACAGAGTAAGCGCCAAAGGCAGCCAAAGCTGCGCCACCGCCTGGCAGAATGCCGAGGATGGAGCCAATGGTGGTGCCGCGCAAGATAGAAGGAATCATGCGCTTGACATCATTCTTGGTAGGAACCATGCTGGTGAGCTTGTTGAGGAAGCCCTCGTCATCTCCCTTTTTCTCTAGGTTACCCATGATTTCAGCGAAACCGAATACACCCATCGCGACGCTCACAAATCCAATACCGTCACTCAGCTCAGGAATGTCGAAGGCATAGCGTGATACGCCAGAGTTCACGTCAGTACCAATCAGGCCCATTAACAGACCCAAAATAATCATGCCGATCGCTTTAATCAGAGAGCCTGAGGCTAGTACGACCGCACCGATTAACCCTAAAACCATTAAGGAGAAGTATTCGGCGGGGCCAAACTTAAATGCCAGCTCTGAGAGTGGTGCAGCAAATGCAGCTAAAACCAGTGTTGCTACGCAACCAGCAAAGAATGAGCCCATACCGGCAGTAAATAGCGCCACACCTGCTCGGCCATTTCTGGCCATTTGGTAGCCATCAATCGCCGTCACCACCGAGGACGTCTCCCCCGGGATGTTGAGCAAAATCGCTGTTGTCGAGCCACCGTACTGTGATCCATAGTAGATGCCGGACAACATAATCAAAGCGGCAACTGGAGGTAATGCATAGGTTGCTGGCAATAACATCGCAATCGTTGCGATCGGGCCAAGACCTGGCAAAACGCCGATTAAAGTACCTAAGATACAGCCTACTAGGCAGTACATCAGGTTCTGTAAGGTAAATGCGGTATCGAAACCGAGAGCTAAATTAGCAAATAAATCCATTTTTCAGAGTCCCGGTTCGTTATTGTTGTAAGAAGAAAGGTAGCAGTGGGAACTGAAGCTTCAGGCCCACAACGAAGACTGAGTAAGTGAAAGTCACCAAAAAGGCGGCATTGATTGCGGTGCCTTTCCATGTAAATTCCTTGCTTGCGCTTGCCGCTACAAACACCAGAACCACTACAGCTACCAAGAAGCCCATCTTAGGAAGCAATAAGCCATAAAGGACTACAGAGCCAGTAATTTGCGCCATGACCCTCCAGTTGAACTTGGGAATGGACTCAATCGTCGCTTTAGCGCCCATGGACTTCACTAGAACTAGAAGTCCTAAAAGCGTCATGAGGATCCCTAAATAGAAAGGGAAGTAGCCTGGACCCATTTTGGCTGCAGTACCCATAGGATATTGCTTGGCTACGATTGTAAAAAACAGGCCAATAACCATATACATGATTCCGGCACCAAAATCCCGTTGATTGCGAATTTTCAAGTTGAGCTCCTTATATCGACTTAAATGCCGATCTATTTAATAGTGTTACGGGATTGTAAGGCAGGATTGAGGAGGTTTACCAAGGGTTTGCCCCCGACTAGTGCCAATGCGATAATTATTGGCATGAAAGTCTCCCAAATTCGCCAGGCATACCTGGATTACTTCGCCCAAAAAGGCCACCAAATTGTCCCCTCCAGCCCTGTGGTGCCTGGAGACGACCCCACCCTGCTCTTTACTAATGCGGGAATGAATCAGTTTAAGGACGTATTTTTAGGCTTTGATAAGCGTCCTTACAGCCGTGCAACCACAGCCCAAAAATGTATCCGTGCTGGCGGCAAACACAATGACTTGGATAACGTGGGCTATACAGCCCGTCATCACACCTTCTTTGAGATGCTGGGCAACTTCTCTTTTGGGGATTACTTTAAGAAGGATGCCATTCAGTTTGCCTGGGGTTTATTGACTGAGGTCTTTAAATTGCCAGAAGAAAAGCTGCTCGTTACCGTCTATGCAGAAGACGACGAGGCTTATGAGATTTGGAATAAGCAAATTGGAGTCCCGGCTGAGCGGATTATTCGCATCGGCGATAACAAGGGCGCTCGCTATGCTTCAGACAACTTCTGGATGATGGGCGACACAGGCCCATGCGGTCCTTGTACAGAAATCTTCTATGACCATGGTCCTCATATTGCTGGAGGCCCTCCGGGAAGTCCTGATGAGGATGGTGATCGCTATATTGAGATTTGGAATAACGTATTCATGCAGTTCAATCGCGACGAGGCCGGCAATATGCATCCATTGCCCAAGCCTAGCGTCGACACCGGCATGGGTCTTGAGCGTATCGCAGCCGTGTTGCAACACGTGCATTCCAATTACGAGATCGACCTCTTTGTGAATTTGCTAAAAGCAGCGAAAGAAGCGGTTGATGCGGCTGGCGGTGAGAATTGTGATCCAACTAGCCCATCACTCAAAGTGATTGCTGATCATATTCGTGCCTGTAGTTTTATCGTGGTCGATGGCGTAATTCCAGGTAATGCTGGGCGTGGCTATGTACTGCGTCGTATTACTCGTCGCGCGATTCGTCATGGCTATAAATTAGGCGCTCGTAAACCATTCTTCTATCAACTGGTTCCGGCTCTTGTAAAAGAGATGGGTCTGGCTTATCCAGAGTTGCAAGCAGCAAAAGATAAAGTAAGTGACGTGATTAAGCAGGAAGAAGAGCGTTTCTTCCAGACCATCGCTAACGGTATGGAAATCTTGGAAGGTGCACTTGCTGGCGGCGCCAAGACAGTTGATGGTGAAACTGCTTTCCGTTTACATGACACCTTCGGCTTCCCATTGGATTTAACTGCTGACGTGTGTCGCGAGCGCGATGTCACGGTGGATGCGGAAGGCTTTGATTTAGCCATGCAAAAGCAGCGTGATCAAGCACGAGCAGCTGGCAAGTTCAAGGTGGCTCAAGGCTTGGAGTACTCCGGCAAGCCAACCCAGTTCCACGGCTACGACACCTTGAAGCATGAAGGCGCCAAAGTAACGGCGCTCTATGTTGACGGCTCTGCTGTGCAGTCCGTCAAAGCGGGTGACGCGGCAGTAATTGTTTTAGATAACACCCCTTTCTACGCTGAGTCTGGTGGACAGATTGGCGATCAGGGTGAGCTACGTAATGAAGTGGTGCGTTTTGCAGTTGAGGATACCTTCAAGATTCAGGCCGATGTGTTTGGCCATCAAGGTGAAGTACAAGAAGGTGAGCTCAAGGTAGGTGATGTAGTTAATGCTTTAGTGGATGCCGAGCAAAGAACGGAAACAATGCGCAACCATAGTGCTACGCATATTTTGCATAAAGCATTACGTGAAGTCTTGGGCGATCACGTGCAGCAAAAAGGCTCACTGGTTGATGCAAGCAAAACCCGCTTTGACTTTACTCACAACGCACCTATCACTGCACAAGAAATTCGTCGGATAGAAGATATTGTGAATGCGGAGATCTTGGCCAACACTGCGACTTCCGGAAAAGTAATGTCTTTAGATGATGCACAAAAGACTGGGGCGACAATGCTCTTTGGTGAGAAGTATGGTGATGAAGTTCGCGTGCTAGAAATCGGTAGCTCTAAAGAGTTGTGCGGTGGAACCCACGTGGGCCGTACTGGCGACATCGGTAGCTTAAAGATTGTTTCTGAAAGTGGTGTAGCAGCCGGCATTCGCCGTGTTGAAGCAGTCACTGGCAGAAATGCTTTGAACTTCCTGCAGGGCTTGGAGGATAAGATCAATGAAGCAGCGACGATTCTGAAGACCCATCCCGGTGATTTGGTGAATCGTGTTGCTCAGTTGCAAGAAAGCCTTCGCCAGGCTGAGCGTGAGTTGGATAAAGTGAATTCCAAACTTGCCGCTAGCCAAGGTGATGAGTTAGCAACACAGGCGATTGACATCAATGGCATCAAGGTCTTAGCAGCCCGCTTGGATGGTGCAGATGCACAAGTATTACGCGAGACTATGGACGCACTCAAGGCGAAGCTGAAAACAGCGGCAATTGTGTTGGCTTCTGTGCAGGGCGATAAGGTCAGCTTGATTGCCGGCGTGACTGCAGATTCGATTGCCAAAGTGAAAGCAGGCGACCTGGTGAACTTTGTTGCTCAGCAAGTTGGCGGTAAGGGCGGCGGCAAACCAGAGATGGCGATGGCTGGCGGTACTGATCCAAGTAAATTGGGCGCGGCATTAGCCGGCGTGAAAGATTGGGTGGCTTCTAAATGAGTGGTGCTATTGAATTCAATCTTGAGGTAGATGCTATTGGCATGAATTGCCCACTGCCGATTTTGCGTACCAAGAAAGCTTTAGCCACTATGCAGTCGGGCGAAGTGCTCAAAGTGAAAGCTACGGATTCTGGTGCAGCCCATGACTTTCCTGCATTTGCCAAGCAGACTGGTAATGAGCTCCTCTCGAGCACTACAGAAGGTGATGTATTGGTGTTCTTCCTTAAGAGAAGATAAGCGATTCCAAGCGCTGAATAATTTCAGCACAAAAGAAAAAGGCAGAAATCACTTTCTGCCTTTTTGCTTTTCTCCAGTTGGATTTTGATTGTGGAGCCTAGGTTAGGGAGCGGCCCTTTAAATATGCTGCAAATTCAGTACTCACCTCTGGGTGGCGCAAAGCAAATTCCACGGAAGCCTTGAGGTAGCCTAGCTTGCTACCGCAGTCATATCGCACACCATCGTACTCATAAGCGAATACCGGCTCTTCTTTAAGTAATGAAGCAATCGCATCGGTGAGTTGGATTTCTCCACCAGCGCCTGGCTTGAGATTGCGAATGTGATTGAAGATGTCTGAAGATAAAACATAACGACCCACGACTGCTAGATTGGATGGCGCATCTTTGGGTTGCGGCTTCTCCACAATCCCATTTAAACGATAGATCCCTTTGGATACCTCTGCTCCGGAAATAATGCCGTAAGAGCTACTTTTAGATGGGTCAATTTTTTCTACTGCTAATACTGAGCCATTTTGCTCATCAAATACTTTGAGCATTTGCTTTAGCACTGGCGGCTGCCCATCGAGCAAGTCATCTGCAAGGATGATGGCAAAAGGTTCATCTCGTACAAGCTTTTCTGCGCACAAGACGGCGTGACCTAATCCAAGAGCTTCTGGTTGACGAACATACACGCAATCTACATGGCTTGGCTTCACGCTACGTACGATTTCTAAGAGTGCCTGCTTATTTTTAGCTTCGAGTTCGGCTTCCAATTCATAAGCCTTATCAAAGTGATCTTCGATGGCGCGCTTACTGCGACCAGTCACGAAAATCATTTCAGTAATGCCGGCGGCAATCGCTTCCTCAACCGCATACTGAATTAAGGGCTTATCCACTACGTTGAGCATCTCTTTTGGACTGGCCTTAGTGGCTGGCAAGAAGCGTGTCCCCAAACCTGCAACAGGGAAGACGGCTTTCGTAACGGCTTTAGTGCTTAATGGCATGGCAATTCCGATCTGTTTGGTTGCTGCTTTATTTCAGTCGCTCTAATTGTGCAACAAGCTTCTCATGGTTTTGCTCAAAGCCAGCAAGACGCTGCTTTTCTTGGGCTACAACCTCTTCTGGGGCGCGAGCCACGAAGCTTTCATTACCAAGCTTGCTACGCGCTTTAGTGATCTCATTGGCTAGGCGCTCAATTTCCTTGCTCAAGCGAATTCTCTCGGCTGCCACATCTACTTCGATTTTGAGTAATAGCTTGAGATTGCCAACCAGAGCCATTGGGGCACCTGGAGCGTCTTTCTCAAGGGCGGATTCGTCATCATAAATTTTGACTTCAGATAGCTTGGCTAAGGCAGTCAGGTATGGACTGGCCTTCTGCAAGAATTCTTGCGGCCCACTAATCCAGAGGGGTACCTTGAGTGCTGGAGAAACCTGCATCTCACCACGTAAATTACGGCAAGCATCCACAATGGATTTAATCTGGGCAACCCAAGCTTCACTCTGCTCATCAATCTTATCGAGCTGAGCAACAGGGTAGGGCTGCAGAGCAATGGTTTGTTTATCCTGTTTCGCTAGCTCTTTACCAACCTTAGGCCCAACGGTTTGCCAGAGGGTTTCAGTGATGAATGGAATGAGTGGGTGCGCCATGCGCAAGATGGTTTCTAAAACACGTAAGAGGGTTCTGCGGGTAGCGCGTTGCTGTGCAGGCGTACCAGTTTGTAATTGAACCTTCGCTAACTCTAGGTACCAATCGCAATACTCATCCCAAACAAACTGATAGATGCTGGTAGCAATATTGTCAAAGCGATAGTTTTGGAAGCCTTTAGCAACATCAGCTTCGGTTCTTTGCAGTAGAGAAACAATCCAGCGATCTGCTGGAGAGAAATCAAGTTGACCCTCTGGACCGCATTGGCTGTCGCAAGGAGCAAAGCCATTCTCTTGATCATTGCCAGGGCAATTCATGAGGACAAAGCGAGTGGCATTCCAGAGTTTGTTGCAGAAATTGCGATAGCCTTCACAGCGCTTTTGGTCAAAGTTAATATTGCGACCAAGTGATGCGAGTGAAGCGAAGGTAAAGCGCAGTGCATCCGTACCAAATGCAGGGATACCCTCCGGAAACTCTTTCTTAGTTTTTTTGCCAATGCTTTCAGCTTGCCTAGGATTCATCAAGCCAGTAGTACGCTTAGCAACTAAGTCTTCAATCTTGATGCCGTCAATGAGGTCGATTGGATCCAAAGTATTGCCTTTGGACTTACTCATCTTCTGACCTTCAGCATCACGAACTAGGCCATGAACGTACACCGTATTAAATGGCACCTTACCAGTGAAGTGACAAGTCATCATGACCATTCTGGCTACCCAGAAGAAGATGATGTCAAAACCAGTCACCAATACTGAGGACGGTAAGAAGTGCTTGAGTGCAGGCGTCTCTTCAGGCCAGCCTAAGGAGCTAAACGGCACCAGTGCTGAGCTAAACCAGGTGTCCAGGACGTCAGGGTCGCGATTCAGTTGGCCCTTGTATCCGGCAGCGGCAGCCTTAGACTTGGCTTCCTCTTCGGAGCGAGCTACAAAGATCTGTCCATCATCACCATACCAAGCGGGAATTTGATGGCCCCACCAGAGTTGACGTGAGATGCACCAGTCTTGAATATTTTCTAGCCACTGGGTATAGGTATTGATCCAATTTTCTGGAACGAGCTTGATGTCACCTTTCGTGACCGCATCTAAAGCAGCGCCAGCGATAGATGAGCCTGGTTGATATTGATTGTCTGGACTGGGTTTAGACATTGCTACAAACCACTGGTCAGTCAGCATAGGCTCAATGATGGTTTGGGTGCGATCACCGCGTGGCACCATCAATTTATGCGGCTGTACTTTTTCCAATAAACCAGCAGCATCTAAATCAGCAACGATTTGTTTGCGTGCAGCAAAACGCTCAAGCCCTTGATAAGCGGCGGGTGCATTCTCATTGATATTGGCATCCAGGGTGAGGATGTTAATGATTGGCAATTGGTGGCGTTGTCCAACAGCATAGTCATTAAAGTCGTGGGCAGGCGTTACTTTAACTACACCAGTACCAAATGCTAAATCCACATAGTCATCAGCAATGATCGGAATTTCACGATTACACAGTGGTAGCTGCACTGACTTGCCAATAAGGTGTTTGTAGCGCTCATCCTCAGGATTGACCATTACGGCCACGTCACCCAATAGGGTCTCTGGGCGAGTAGTGGCAACGGTGAGATGTCCGGAGCTATCTGCCAATGGATAGCGGATGTGCCACATAGAGCCATCTTCTTCTTCACTAACTACTTCTAGATCAGAGACAGCAGTTCCTAAAACGGGATCCCAGTTCACCAAACGTTTGCCGCGGTAAATTAACCTTTGCTCATGTAAACGAACAAACACTTCGACAACCGCTTTGGACATCTTGCTGTCCATTGTGAAATATTCTTTACCCCAATCAATCGAAGCGCCTAAGCGACGAATCTGACGGGTGATGGTATTGCCGGAAGTTTCTTTCCACTCCCATACTTTTTCTAGGAATTTCTCGCGACCTAAGTCGTGACGAGAAACTTTCTGTGCATCGAGTTGGCGCTCAACAACAATTTGTGTGGCGATACCAGCATGATCCGTGCCTGGAACCCATAAGGTATTTTTGCCGGACATACGGGCATGACGCACCAAGCCATCCATGATGGTTTGGTTAAAAGCATGGCCCATGTGCAGGGTACCGGTCACATTCGGTGGCGGCAACTGAATCGAGAAATCTCCCTTGCCCTCATCTAGGGTGGCGTCGGCAATGCCTCGGCGTTCCCATTCCGGACCCCAATAGGCTTCAATTGGGGCAGGTTCATAGGATTTGGCTAGTTCGTCTAGGGAGCTAGCCGCTGATGAGTTAGGGGTATTCGAAGCATTTGGCATAAGAGGCAAATTATAATTGGGGCGATGTACTCAGACCTACTCGCAAACCTTAATCCAGAACAACGCGAGGCAGTGACCCTCCCGCCAGTAAATGAAAATGGCCAGGCTCAGTCAGCCCTGATTTTGGCTGGTGCCGGCAGTGGAAAGACCCGCGTCCTAACGACCCGTATAGCTTGGTTGATCCAAACAGGCCAGGTTTCGCCGATTGGCGTCCTGGCGGTGACCTTCACCAATAAGGCCGCTAAGGAGATGATGTTGCGCTTAAGTGCCATGTTGCCCATTAATACTCGGGGTATGTGGATTGGCACTTTCCACGGTCTTTGCAACCGTTTGCTACGTGCGCATCACAAAGAAGCAGGTTTACCGTCCACTTTCCAGATTTTGGATACCCAAGATCAGCTTTCTGCGATTAAGCGACTTTTGAAGGGTCTGAAGGTCGATGATGAGAAATACCCCCCTAAGCAGTTGCAATATTTCATTGCCCATGCCAAGGAGCGTGGTCAGCGCGCCAGAGAATTATCCGTAGGGGATGACTTTCAGGCCAAGATGGCTCAGTTATACGAGGCCTATGACGAGCAGTGCCAGCGTGAGGGTGTAGTCGACTTTGCTGAACTCTTATTGCGCAGTTACGAATTACTCAAACACAACGAAGCGATTCGTACGCACTACCAAGAACGATTCCGTCATATTTTGATTGATGAGTTTCAAGATACCAATGCCTTGCAATATGCCTGGCTTAAATTACTATCCGGTCACGATGCTAGTCGCGTCAACGTCAGTGGCATGGGAAGTAGTGCGGTATTCGCAGTGGGCGATGACGATCAAAGTATTTATGCTTTCCGTGGTGCGGATGTTGAGAACATGCGCCTTTATGAAAAGCAATATCACCCGATGATGGTGAAGCTTGAGCAGAACTACCGCTCGCACGGCCACATCTTAGATACGGCCAACTACCTCATTTCTAACAACACGGATCGCCTTGGTAAAAACCTGCGCACCGATGCTGGTCATGGCGAGCCTGTCCGTATTTATGATGCGCCAAGCGATCATGCTGAAGCCGCTTGGCTTGTTGATGAAATTAAAGCCTTGGTGAATAGCGGTATCAAGCGTACTGAAATTGCTTTGCTCTATAGAAGTAATGCACAGTCACGCATCATTGAACATGCCCTATTCTCTGCAGCGATTCCATATCGTGTGTATGGTGGACTGCGATTCTTTGAGCGCGCTGAAATTAAGCATGCGTTAGCCTACTTACGTCTTCTAGAAAATCCGAATGACGACACCTCCTTCTCACGTGTAGTGAATTTCCCGACGCGTGGTATTGGTGCGAGATCGATTGAGGCTGTGCAAGATGCAGCTCGCGCCCAAAACAGTTCACTGTATTTGGCCGCTTCGACATTAGATGGCAAGGCAGGTGCAGCTTTGGGTGGATTTGTGCGTCTGGTAGATCACATGCGTGAAGCCACTCGTCACAATACTTTGCCTGAGACGGTCGAGTTTGTGATTCAGCATAGCGGCTTGATTCAGCACTACCTTACAGAGCGCGAAGGTCAAGACCGCGTAGAAAACTTACAGGAACTCATTAACGCCGCAACCGCATTTATTGCAGAAGAGGGCTATGGTCAGGACGCCACTGCTGCCACGCTACCAGGTGAGAATGCGCCTGGCACGGTGGAGGTTTCGCCATTAGCAGCATTCCTCTCGCATGCCTCACTAGAGGCTGGTGATAACCAGGCGCAGGCGGGCCAAGATGCGGTGCAATTGATGACGGTGCACTCTGCCAAGGGCTTGGAGTTCACCTCGGTATTTATTACTGGTTTAGAAGAGGGTCTGTTCCCACATGAGAACAGTATCAATGAACAAAACGGCTTAGAAGAAGAGCGACGTTTGATGTATGTTGCGATTACCCGTGCCAAGGAACGGCTCTATCTCTCTCATACGCAGTCAAGAATGTTGCATGGTCAAGTACGCTACAACATGCCTTCTCGTTTCTTGGAAGAGTTGCCATCGGATTCATTGAAGTGGCTCACGCCAAAAGTAAAAGATGCACGTTGGGGCGGGGCTACATCGGGGAATAGCGGTCGCGCCGGATCAACTTGGCAGGATGGCTACACCCGTCAGCGCGAGTTTGGGTCGAATGACTTCTTTGATTCCGGCAATGAGCGTGAGCGACCTGCAAGACAAATTGGTCGCGTAGGATCTGCATCTACCTCGGTAACCAGAATGGCTTCACCACCACGTGGCAACTATCCCTTTACTATTGGACAGAATGTATTCCACACCAAGTTTGGCGAGGGAAGAGTTACAGGCTTAGAGGGTAATGATGCTGATGCGCGCGCTCAAGTGAACTTCAAGCGCCATGGTGTGAAATGGTTGCAGCTCAGTATTGCCAAACTCGCTGCGATAGACTGATCCAGAAGTTAAATAAGAAACTACGCAATCAAGCTTGCTGATTCTTTTTCAGCAAAGCATGCTTTCCAAGTGGCAAAGAAAGAGCAATGCATTACTGTCAATCCTGCCATAGAGATAGGGGCAATAATGAATGAGGCGGCTTGACCCAAATCAAGTAAATCAAAGATGGAACCAATCGTCAAAGGAATGGCGATTAAGATCGCACCCCAAATAGCGATATACAAAAAGAATGCCCCACGATTCGACCAGCAAGCAATAGCACTAGAAAATAGTGCTTTTGCTACCGGCATATCAGCCCAAGCCACGAGTACAGGTGAGAACCACATCACCATCGCTACCGGGACATATAGCAAGCCACCAAAAAAGAGAATGAGGTAGATCTGCTGAATGGCTTCAGGAGTAATGGGCTTATCGTTTGTCATGAGTGGGATGAGTAATTCAAAATCCACTAGTAAGCTTAAGATAAAGCTGAGAGCCAGAATCAGTGCTGCATAGACTAAGCCTAGTTGCAGAATGCGCTTACGTAAGATAGGCGTTGACTGAAGGGCGGCTAGATAGACTGATGGACGAATGCGCTCTTTCTGGATTGCTTGCCGACAGGCAGTCATGAAGCCAACCGATAAAGTGGGTGTGAGTAATAAAACAGCAAAAATACCAATCACTGGAACGAGTACTGCTAGCTGAGCTACAAACACATACATGAATACCAGCATCAAAAACCCTAGAGGATTTTGTTTAAATAGCCAGATACCTTGACGAATCCAGGTGTAGCCCTCTTTGGGTGCAACGGAGTTTAGTTTCATATTGCTTTGCGGCTTAAGAGAATATTTTCAAAATGACGGGGGTCATGTGGGGTCAGCATTTGAGCATCGCGTGGCAAGTAAAAATCCCACAAGCGAGAAATCCAAAAACGCAAAGCTGCAGCACGCACCATGAGAGGCCAACTTGCTTGCTCTTCTTTGGTAAGTGGTCGAACAGATTGATATGCATCCATCAATGCCTTGAAGCGGGCAGGATCTAAATCTTGTTTGTTATCAGCCAGACACCAATCATTTGCGGTGACTGCCAAATCAAATAACCACTTATCAGTACCGGCGAAATAAAAGTCGAAGAAACCGCCGAGTTGATCTTGGGAGCTATCGCTTGCACACTGAGGGTCGAACAGCACGTTATCTCTAAAGAGGTCGCAATGGCTTGCCCCTTGCGGCAGTGCTGCATAGGCTGCAGAGTCAAAGAATTGTTCTTGAGTAGCGAGCTCAGTTGTGAGTAATTCTTTTTGAGAATCACTTAGGTGTGACAAAACTTGAGGCACCGTTTTTTGCCACCAAGAAAGACTGCGAAGATTTTCTTGAGTCTGCTTGAAGTCACTGCCAGCTAAATGCATCTTGGCTAAATTTTCACCAACTAAGGCGCAATGGTTTGCTTCGGGAGCAAGTCTGGAGAGGCCCGGAAGCTTGCTCACAATAGCTGCAGGCTTGCCTTTAAGAGTAAATAAAATTTGCCCTTGTTTATTCTCTAGTGGTTTAGGTACTGGAGTACCTTTGTTAGCCAGGTGACGCATCAATTCTAAATAGTAGGGAAGTTGCTCTGCTGATAGTCTTTCGAAAATAGTCAGAACATATTCTTGCTTCTTGCCATCCTTCTCGGTGTCGAGAAAGAAGTTAGAGTTCTCGATACCACCATGAATGCCACGAATATCGATGGCTTGCCCGATGTCAAAATCGCTAGCGATCCAATCTGAGATGTCACTCAGTTCAACGGGTGTGAATACGGCCATGACTAAAAATGAAAGATGCGAATGGTGAGGAGCAAAGTGTCAATGATTAAAAAGGAATCTTGACGCTCGGAACGCTAATGAGATCAGTTTCTTTTGGTACGCCCGGCATAACGGTCGCTGGGGGCGCCATTTCGTAACTGGTAAAGCGTGTCTTTACATCCACCTGTGTGGGCGCATTGGTATCTTTGTATTCGGTAATTTCGGTGCCGGTCGCTTCCTTATGCTGAAAGCTCGGTTTTCGGCCTTCAGGTGCGTTAGTGGCTTGAGATGCGCTGACGGCAGGCGCTAATGGCTGGTTATTAATACGTTGTAGCTCGGATGGGCTTAATGCCTGAGAATTATTCTGGGCATGTGCTGAATGCATGCCAAAAGAGGCAAAAGCCACTAAAAAGCTTGTTAGAACAAGGGTTTGGCTCGCAGAAGCGTGGAATAAGTTAGTTAGAGCATGCATCATTTTTCACCTTTATAGGCCTCTTTTCAGGAGGATTTGAACCTGATCTGTAGGCAGTTAGCAACTAGATTGTACGATTGCGGTATGACTAAACATAGACTCTTGTTGGTAGACGGCTCTAGCTACCTCTATCGCGCCTTTCATGCCATGCCAGACCTCAGAAATGGGGCAGGAGACCCAACGGGGGCAATCTATGGAATGGTCAATATGATGCGCCGGGCTCGCTCGGAACTCAAAGCTGACCACATTGCCTGTGTTTTTGATGCCAAAGGCAAGACTTTCCGAGATGAAATGTACTCTGAGTACAAGGCGCATCGCTCTCCTATGCCGGAAGATTTGGTCAAACAGATTGAGCCGATCCACGCCATGGTGAAGGCCTTAGGTTGGCCAGTGCTGATGGTTTCTGGGGTTGAGGCCGATGATGTGATTGGTACTTTGGCTTGCCAGGCTACCCAAGCTGGCTGGGAAACCATTATTTCTACTGGTGACAAGGATTTGGCTCAGTTAGTCAATTCTTCCGTAACGCTGATTAATACGATGACCGATGAAAAGTTGGACATCGATGGGGTGATTGCAAAATTTGGCGTACCTCCAGAGCGCATCGTCGATTACCTTTCGATCATTGGCGATACGGTTGACAACGTACCGGGCGTTCCGAAAGCGGGTCCTAAAACAGCGAATAAATGGTTGGCAGAGTTTGGTGACTTAGACAACTTGATGGCAAATGCTTATCAGGTGAAGGGTGTTGTGGGTGAGAATCTTCGAAACAGTTTGCAGTGGCTTCCGCAGGCTCGTCAGCTCATTACTGTCAAAACAGATTGCGATTTATCTCCTCACCTTCCAGGCTTGGATGATCTGCATGCAAAACCAGAGGATGCACCACTCTTACGTGAGTTGTTTGAGCGTTACGCATTTAAGACTTGGTTGCGTGATGTAGAGAAGCAGTTGTGTGGAGTAGCGCCTGAAACTGTCAGTAACTTTGATTTGGCTGGAAGTCCTATCAAAAATATTGCCGAAGAAAATGTAAAAGCAGCGGCTAAGAAATTTGGCCCTACCGCTACGGAAGCAACAACCGCCTTATCGCAAGAAACTACCGATCTACAAGGTGCGATAGCTAAGCACTATGAATGCGTTGTTGATGAAGTGGCATTAGATCGTTGGATTAAAAAGATTGAAGGCGCCGATCTCACTGCGGTTGATACTGAGACTACTAGCTTGGATGCGCTGGCTGCCGAGCTTGTCGGTATCTCGCTTTGCGTTACTCCTGGAGAAGCATGCTACATCCCTGTAGCGCACCGTAACGGAGAAACTCAACTCAGTCGTGAACTAGTTTTAGCGCGCATGAAGCCCTGGCTAGAAAGCGCTACCCATCTGAAGGTGGGTCAAAACCTGAAGTACGACAGCCATATTTTTGCGAACTATGACATTACTTTGCAGGGCATTGTGTTTGACACCATGCTGGAGTCTTATGTGCTTGAGTCACACATGCCACACAATATGGATAACTTAGCTGAGCGACATCTCGGCATGAAGACCATTAAGTATGAAGAAGTGTGCGGTAAGGGCGTGCATCAGATTGGCTTTGATCAAGTAGATCTCAAGATCGCCACTGACTACGCCGCAGAAGATGCTGACATTACCTTGCGCTTGCATCAAGTGCTGTGGCCGCAAATCCAAGCAAGCCAAGGCCTCCTATACGTTTATGAAAATATTGAGATGCCAGCTATGCGTGTATTGGGCATCATGGAGCGTAATGGGATTCGGATTGACTCTGGACTACTGTCTAAGCAGGGTCAAGAGGTCGGCAAACGTCTGCTTGCATTGGAGGGTGAGATTCATCAGCTGGCTGGGCAACCCTTCAATATTCAGTCGCCTAAACAGATTGCAGAAATTTTATTTGGGCAGCTAGAGCTTCCGGTGATTAAGAAGACGCCGTCGGGCGCACCATCGACCGATGAAGAAGTTCTACAGAAGTTGGCTGAAGACTATCCTTTGCCTGCGCGAATTCTGGACTATCGCAGTCTTGCTAAGTTGATGTCGACCTATATCGAGAAGCTGCCCCGTATGGCAGACCCTAAAACAGGGCGCGTGCATACGAGTTTTTCTCAAGCGACTGCAGTGACAGGGCGTTTGGCTTCAAGCGATCCGAACTTGCAAAATATTCCTGTGCGGACAGAGGAGGGTCGTCGTATTCGTGAAGCATTTATTCCGGCTGAAGGTTGCAAGTTACTCTCTGCTGACTACTCTCAAATTGAATTGCGCATCATGGCGCATATTGCCGAAGATGAAAATCTATTGGCTGCATTTGCTGCTGGTAAAGACGTGCACCAAGCAACTGCCGCTGAGATTTTTGGTGTGCCGCTCGAGAGTGTCAACTCGGAGCAGCGTCGCTATGCCAAGGTGATTAACTTTGGCCTGATCTACGGCATGAGTGCTTTTGGTTTGGCGGGTAACTTGGGTATTGAGCGCTCAGCAGCCCAGAGCTACATTGCCAAGTACTTTGATCGCTACCCAGGGGTGGCTCAATATATGGAGCGCACCCGCTTGGAGGCCAGAGAGAATGGCTATGTCGAGACAGTCTTTGGCAGACGCCTATGGCTGCCCGAGATTAAGGGTTCAAATGGTCCTCGTCGCCAAGGTGCGGAGCGGGCTGCGATTAATGCCCCCATGCAAGGAACGGCGGCTGACCTGATTAAATTGGCTATGGTGGCAGTCGAAAATTGGCTAGAAAAAGAGGGTCTTAAGACCCGTATGCTGCTCCAGGTTCATGATGAATTGGTATTTGACGTACCCTTGGACGAATTGGAGCTCTTGCAGGCAAAGCTACCCGATTTAATGTGTAAGGTGGCTGAACTGAAGGTTCCTTTGGTAGTTGGTATTGGGATTGGCGATAATTGGGAAGAAGCGCACTAAATCAGGAGACTAAGAGATGACAACAAAAAAAGATCAGGGTTCAAATATGGTGTCCAGCGATAGAAGAGGTTTTATGAAAGCTTCTGCTATTACAGCAACCACCATGGGAATTGGTTTTGTAGCTGCTTCAGAGCCGGTCATGGCGCAGGCAATCGAAACGGATTTCAAGGGCATTAAAGCGGGTGAGCAAATGATTCCAGTTGGCAGCTTTCAAATGCCAGCCTATATTTCTCGTCCAGAAAAAGCCAAAGGTAATTTACCGATAGTGATCGTCGCTAGTGAAATTTTTGGTGTGCATGAATATATCGCAGACGTCACTAGACGCTTTGCTAAATTGGGTTACATGGCTATTGCTCCGGAATTCTTTACACGCGCGGGCGATCCGAACACCTACGGCACTGTTGCTGAGATTCAAAAAAATATTGTTGCCCCAACTGCGGATGCTCAAGTTCTCAATGACTTGCAGGCGGCCATTCAGTGGGCTGGTAAAAATGGTGGAGACCTTAAGAAGGTTGGCGTTACTGGCTTCTGTTGGGGTGGCCGCATTACTTGGTTATCGGCGACACTGCCTCAAGTTAAGGCTGGTGTAGCGTGGTACGGTCGCGTCATTGGTGAGAAAACTGAAGGTAACCCGCGTCATCCGGTGGATATTGCTGCTGAGCTGAAGGCTCCAGTTCTGGGCTTGTATGGCGGTGCTGATACCGGTATTTCTTTAGAGAGCGTCGAGCAAATGCGTGCAGCACTTGCAAAGGCAGCTCCAAAAAATCCAGCAGCTAAAGCTTCCCGCTTTGAAATCTACCCTGATGCGCCCCATGCCTTCCATGCTGACTATCGCGCCACTTATCGCGAAGGGCCTGCTAAAGATGGCTGGGAAAAATGTATCGCCTGGTTTAAACAAAACGGGGTTGCTTAATCTTCATGTCAGTACTGCAAAGCATTTTGTTGGTAACAGCGCTTGCGGGAACCGTTAGCGTTCTGGTTGCTGCAAGCTTTTCTTTGGCTTTTCTGTCAAAGATGGTTCATAGCATGGTGAGTGTGTCGGTAGGTATCTTGCTGGCCACCGCCTTGCTACATTCCTTGCCTGAGGCATTCACGATGCCGGGCGTCAACCCCCAACTGCTATTTGCAACCTTACTTGCAGGCCTCTTAGGATTTTTCTTGCTGGAGAAAATTGCATTACTACGTCACAGCCATCATCACGAAGGTGATGGCCATGGCCATCACCATGGCCATGATGCGGAAGTGGCAGGTCGCAGCGGTTGGATGATTTTGGTTGGTGATGGTTTGCATAATTTTGTTGATGGGGTTTTGATTGCTGCTGCGTTCATGGCTGATTACCAGGTGGGCATCTTTACTGCAATCGCCATCATTGCTCATGAGATCCCGCAGGAGATTGGTGATTTCATCGTATTGCTGAATGCCGGATTCACTCGCACTCGTGCATTAATGTACAACCTGATTTGTGGTTTATCTGCAGTGATAGGTGGGGTATTGGCGTACTTCTTCTTGGAGAAGGCGCATGCGGCAATGCCTTATTTGCTGGTGATTGCTGCAAGTAGTTTTATCTATATTGCTGTGAGTGATCTCATTCCGCAAATGCATCGCCGCCCACATTGGGTTGAGTCTTTACGTCAAACAATCTTGATTGCTTGTGGTGTTGGCTTCGTAATCTTGCTTTCGCTTTTGCATTAAAGCGCAACTGGCCGACTTGGATCGGCACACCATTCACTCCAGCTACCCGCATACAGACGTGAGCCTTTGAGGCCAGCGATTTCCATGGCTAGCAAGTTATGACAGGCCGTGACTCCAGAGCCACATTGATGAATTACTTCAGAGGCTTTGGTTGAGCCCAAGAGGCCTACAAAGTCTTTGTACAGTTGTTCTGGGTCCTTGAAACTTTTTCTGGAAAGATTTTCTCTGAAGCAATAATTAATCGCATTAGGGATATGTCCGCCAACAGGATCTAAGGTTTCATTTTGTCCATGGAAGCGATCATTTGCACGAGCATCAACCACGACATTCATTTTGGCCTGTAGGTTATGCACAACCTCTTCTACTGTCACTAAGCCAACATAAGGCATTGTGGGTACTGGTGTTGTTGTGGATTTAGCTTCACGCGGTATGGTGCCAATCGGGCCATTCCAAGCATCTAAGCCACCATCTAAGACTTGCACATTCGCATGACCAGTGGCTTTGAGCATCCACCATAAGCGACTAGCGTATACGGAGCCCTGATTGTCATAGGCAATCACTAAAGTATTGGGGTCAATGCCTAAGCGGGATTTGGTTTGCGCCCAAGCCTCAGGACTAGGTAGTGGGTGACGTCCATTCTTACCTGTTTTTGCACCGGATAAATCGTGGTCTAGGTCGACATATAGTGCGCCAGGAATATGACCTTCTAGGTAAGATTTTTTGCCTGCCAGCGGATCTACGAGATCAAAGCGACAGTCGCAGACTAAAACATTTTCGCCGCTGTTGATGATTTCTTCTAACTGATTTGCAGTAATGAGAGGCGTCATGATGGCTTCCTGTTTAGAGCGAGTGAGTGTTGTTGAATTATGCGCCTTTGTAACTCATGGCGCGACGGTACCATTCATGGAAATGTTGCATGCCGTCTTCCATTGGGCTTTGGTAGGGGCCCACTTCATTTTGACCGCGAGCCAGCAGGGCGGCACGACCAGCATCCATGCGCTCTGCAATTTCATCATCTTCAATGCAGGTTTCCATATAGGCTGCACGTTCTGCTTCTACGAACTCGCGTTCAAAAAGGGCGATCTCTTCTGGGTAATAAAACTCGACGATGTTGCGTGTCTTGTTTGGACCCATTGGGTGTAATGTTGAAACGCACAAAACGCCTGGGTACCACTCCACCATAACGTTGGGATAGTAGGTAAGCCAAATGGCACCATGGCGCGGCGTCTTGCCCTCATGGTGGCGCAATACCGCTTCATGCCACTTTTGATAAACCGGTGAGCCAGGTTTCTCTAGGTTCTTGTGGATGCCAACAGTTTGTACGCTGTGCCAGTCACCAAATTCCCAACGCAAGTCTTCGCAAGAAACAAACTTACCCAAGCCAGGGTGAAATGGAGCAACGTGATAGTCCTCTAGGTAGACCTCAATAAAAGTCTTCCAGTTGTAATTACATTCGTGGACTTCAACATGATCCAGAACGTAACCTTCAAAGTTGAGGTCATCAGCAACGCCGAGTTTGGCAAGATCGGTACGCACATCACGTGGACCTTCAAACAAGAGCCCTTGCCAATTTTGTAAAGGGGATTTGCCTAGATTGAGACAAGGCTTATCTTCAAAGTGCGGTGCACCCATGAGTTGACCATTTAAATCGTAGGTCCAGCGATGCAAGGGGCAAACAATATTGTCCGCCTTGCCTTTGCCATTGAGCATGAGTGCTTGACGATGACGGCAGACATTGGAAAGGAGTTCAACGCCTTGGGCATTACGAACTAGTAGGCGACCTTCGTTTTCTGAGGTCAAGGTTTGGTAAGAGCCAACTTCAGGAACCATGAGTTCGTGACCAACATAGCCTGGACCCTGCTTAAAAAGCAGTTCAATTTCACGCTGATAGAGATCAACGTCAAAATAGGCCGAAACCGGCAGTTGTAAATTGGACGGCGCAAGCTGCTGCGCGGTAGCCAGATTAGTCATTCTCCCCACCCCCGAAAACGTCAGCCGAAGCTAAGCGGAATAACCAATCCAACTATCGACGGATCGATATTGGAAAGGAAGGAGGGGATTATACCCATCTGACCCCCATCTCGCTTTAATATGTAGGGCTATATCTGTAAGAAATTTGAAGGAAATAAGCCAATGCCAGCAAAGAAATCTGAGGGTCAGAAACCCGGACTTGAGGTTCAAATCGACCCCAACTTGCGTTATGAGCAGGCTGTAAAGGAGCTAGAAAAGCTCATTTCTGACATGGAGTCTGGCAAATTCTCCCTGGAGGAAACACTTTTGGCCTATCAGCGTGGTGCAGCACTTCTCAAACATTGTCAGGCCATGCTTGCTCAAGTTGAGCAGCAAGTACGTGTATTTGAAGCTTAAGCTGCACTGAGATTTGACCTTCATGAACAGCGCACTTTCATTTGAGGATTGGGTTCGGGCTCACGGGCAGCGAACTGAATTGGCTTTAGAGGGCTTGCTTGATTCCGCCAATACCAACCCTGCGCGTTTGCATGAAGCCATGCGTTACGCCGCCCAAGGTGGCGGCAAACGTATTCGTCCTTTATTGGTGTATGCCGCTGGCGCCTTGAGTGACGATACCAATCCAAATGCATTAGATGCTGCTGCCGTAGCGATTGAATGTGTTCATGCCTATTCATTGGTGCACGACGATTTGCCTTGCATGGATGACGACGATTTGCGCCGTGGTCGACCTACGGTGCATAAGGCTTTTGATGAAGCGACTGCTTTATTGGTTGGTGATGCATTACAAACCCGCGCATTTGAAGTCTTGGCAAACGCACAGTGCGATGCCGATATTCGCCTAGCCATGATTAGTGCATTAGCTAGTGCATCTGGTTCACGTGGCATGGCTGGTGGCCAAGCGATCGATCTGGATAGCGTGGGTAAGAAACTAGATCTTGCCGGCTTAAAGCAAATGCATGCGATGAAAACCGGTGCCCTGCTTTCTTGTTCAGTGCAGATGGGCGGCATTGCTGCCAAACTGAGTCCAGGTCAAATGCAGCATCTTCAAAACTACGCCCAAGCCTTGGGCTTAGCTTTTCAAATTGTGGATGATGTGCTCGATGCCACTGCAGATAGTCAAACTCTTGGTAAAACTGCCGGGAAAGATGCTGCGAACGACAAGCCGACCTATGTGACCTTGATGGGTTTAGACTATGCACTGAAAGCAGCAAAAGATTTGCAAGAAACCGCAATTGCTAGCTTAGAGAGTTTTGGCACTAAAGCCCAAGCCCTGAAAGATTTGGCTCTGTTGGTAGTTAATAGAGGCAAATAAGATTACTGAAGATTTGATGACTTTAAATTCTATTCACTCCCCTGCAGATTTAAAAAAACTTCCTCGTGAGCAGCTTCCTGCGCTCGCAGATGAGTTGCGCCAGTTTGTATTGGATTCTGTTTCAAAAACAGGTGGACATCTTTCCTCTAATTTAGGTACGGTAGAGTTATCGATTGCTTTGCATTATGTTTTTGATACGCCGGCAGATCGAATTGTGTGGGATGTGGGTCATCAAAGTTATCCGCACAAAATTTTGACTGGTCGTCGTGAGCGCATGAATACCCTGCGTCAGTTCGATGGTTTGTCTGGTTTTCCACGTCGTGCTGAAAGTGAATACGATGCCTTTGGTACTGGTCACTCCTCTACGAGTATTTCTGCAGCCATGGGCATGGCGCGCGCTTTTCAAACCAAGGGCGAGAAACAAGTTGCTGTTGCAGTGATTGGTGATAGCGCGATGACTGGCGGCATGGCATTTGAAGCCATGAACAATGCCGGTGTGTATGACGACTTGCCATTAGTAGTCATTCTGAATGACAACGACATGTCGATTTCACCTGCAGTGGGCGCGCTCAATCGACATCTTGCTAGATTATTGAGTGGCAATATTTACTCGGCTACCAAGAAGGGTATCGATAGTGTTTTATCCATTGCGCCTCCTTTGCGTGAGTTTGCAAAACGCTTGGAAGATCATGCCAAGGGTATGGTCTCACCATCAACCATTTTTCAAGAGTTTGGCTTTAACTACTTTGGGCCAATTGATGGCCACGATTTGGATGCTCTGATTCCGATGCTGCAAAACGTGCGTCGCTTGGCGCTCGAGGGTCGTGGCCCACAGTTTTTACACGTAGTGACGCGCAAAGGTCAGGGTTATGAGTTAGCTGAAGCGGACCCAGTTCTGTATCACGGCCCTAGCAAATTCAACCCAGAAGAGGGTGTGAAGAAGTCCGCTACGCCTTCTCAAAAAACCTTTACACAAGTCTTTGGTGAGTGGTTGTGCGATATGGCGCACGCCGATCCATTATTAATTGGTATCACGCCAGCAATGCGCGAAGGTTCTGGCCTTGTCGAGTTTGAGCAGAATTTCCCGAAACGTTATTACGACGTCGGTATTGCAGAACAGCATGCGGTGACTTTTGCTGCCGGTATGGCATGCGAAGGTATGAAGCCCGTCGTGGCAATCTACTCAACTTTCTTGCAGCGTGCTTACGATCAATTGATTCATGATGTGGCCATTCAGGATTTGCCGGTGCTGTTTGCATTGGATCGCGCTGGTTTGGTTGGCGCAGATGGTGCGACGCATGCCGGCGCGTATGACATTCCATTCTTGCGTTGCATTCCGAATATGTTGGTATTGACTCCAGCAGATGAAGCAGAGTGCCGTGATTTGTTGACAACCGCTTTTCATCAGCCACACCCAAGCGCAGTTCGATACCCGCGTGGCGCTGGTGTTGGAACCACTCCTTCAAAAGAATTGCGTACCGTGCCATTAGGTAAAGGTGAATTACGTCGCAAGTCCAATGCCCCTGCCGGTCAGCGTATCGCGATTTTGGCTTTTGGCACTTTGCTCTACCCAGCGCTCGAGGTTGCTGAGCAAATCGATGCCTCTGTTGCCAATATGCGTTTTGTGAAACCATTGGATCTAGAACTACTTAAATCTTTGGCGCAAGATCATGATTATTTTGTGACGATTGAGGATGGCGTGATTCAGGGCGGTGCTGGAAGTGCGTGCTTAGAGGCACTTTCTGCCATGGGCATCAACAAACCCCTATTGCAATTAGGTCTTCCAGATGCATTCGTAGAGCATGGTGATTACAAACTCTTGATGAGCAAATGTGGGCTTGATTCTGAGGGTATTACCAAGGCTATTTCCCAACGTTTTCCAGTAAAAACCGCTACAAATCCTGTGGCCGCAGGCAAATAAGTCATTTTTGCCTGAAAATAGAGCCATGAACGACATCAACACCGCCTTTCTCAAACCGCAAACCATGCCGGACATTCAGTCTTCGCATGATGAGCGTGCCTTACCAATTGAGCAGGTGGGGATTCGTGGATTGCGTCATCCATTAACTATTCGCACTCAGACTGGTGTCATGCCAGCTGTTGGTAATTTCGAAATGGATGTGGCTTTACCGGCGCACGTGAAGGGCACACACATGTCCCGTTTCATTGCGCTTTTGCAAAAACATATTGAACCAATTGATAGTGCATCTGTGGTTGCCATGGTGCGTGAGATGTTGCCTTTATTGAATGCAACAGAAGGTCGCATTCAATTTACGTATACCCATTTTGTGAAAAAAGCCGCACCTGTATCCGGTGTTGAAAGCTTGATGGATTACGAAGTGACTTGGACAGCGAAGGCAAAACACAATGCGGCTGGCGCAATCGATGTTGAATTAACGCTTCGTGCTTTAGTTCCAGTGATGAGTTTGTGCCCTTGTTCTAAAGAGATTTCTGAGTACGGTGCACACAATCAACGTTCACATGTCACGATGTCTGTTGAGCTGGATTCGCAGACCAAAATGACGGTAGAAGATTTGGTTGCAGCCGCCGAGAGCCAAGCCTCTAGTGAGTTGTGGGGCTTACTCAAGCGCCCTGACGAGAAGTGGGTGACTGAGCGCGCTTATGACAACCCTAAGTTTGTAGAAGACTTGGTGCGTGATGTGGCTGGTCAACTGAAAGATGATGATCGTATTTTGTCTTTAGTAGTTGAGGCTGAGAACTTTGAGTCTATTCACAACCACAGCGCCTACGCCAAAATTAGTCTCACTAAGTAAGCAGCACTAAAACGATTTTTACTTACGCGAGATTATTGCTTGCCAAATCCCAGCGGGGTTTGATATCAAAAGCACCCGAAGTCGTTGAGCCATTATTTTCTGCCAACATGCGCAGTGCACCAGCAAATGCAATCATGACACCGTTATCAGTGCAGAGATCTACTGGTGGGTAGTGCACTTCAAAGCGATTCTTTTTAGCGCTGGCATTGAGAGCTGTGCGTAATTGCAAATTCGCTCCTACGCCACCAGCTAGAACCACATGTTTGCAGCCCGTTTGCTTGAGCGCTTTCTCTGATTTGCTAACTAAGACCGCCACTAAGGACTCGACAAAGCTACGCGCCAGATCCGCATGAAATGTTGCAATCTCAGTAGGATCTGTAATTCCGAGTACCTCAAACTTTTTGACTTGATTGAGAACGGCAGTTTTGAGTCCCGAGAAAGAAAAATCTAAATCCCCTGAGTGCAACATTGGTTTGGGCAGATCAAAACGTCCAGATTGCCCCTTTTCTGCCAGCTTGGAGATGGCAGCACCCCCAGGGTAGTCCAAACCTAATAATTTGGCCGTTTTATCAAAGGCTTCGCCAGCAGCATCGTCCAAGGTTTCGCCTAGAAGTTGGTATTTACCAACCCCGCTGACCAGCATCAGCTGGGTATGCCCACCTGAGACTAGGAGGGCAATAAAGGGGAATTCCGGTACGGAAACCCCTAAAAGTGGGGAAAGTAGGTGTCCTTCAAGGTGATGTACCCCAATCGAGGGTAGATTGAGGCCTTGGGCTAAGGATTTGGCAAAAGCGCTACCAACGAGCAGGGCGCCTGCTAATCCTGGGCCCTGGGTGTAGGCCACAGCATCCAGATCCTTTAATTTGAGCCCGGCTTCATGCAATGCATCGTCTAAAAGGGGTAAAACCCGCCTAATATGGTCTCTAGAGGCCAATTCTGGGACTACACCCCCATAGTCCCGGTGCATGGCAATTTGGGAGTGCAAAGCCTGTCCTAGGATGCCCTGATGGGCTGGGGCACGGTTTTCCCAAGGGGAGGTGTCGTATAGGGCCACCCCGGTCTCGTCACAAGAAGTTTCTATGCCTAAAACAATCATTTTTTTGCTTGGTCGTGCTAGAATCGCGTTTCAGTTAATTTTTCGATATTTTTCGAGCATATACGAGTTAAACAAGTATGACTACAGTCCGCCTCCGTGAGAACGAACCTTTTGAAGTGGCATTGCGCCGTTTCAAGCGCACCATTGAAAAGAATGGCCTTTTGACAGACTTGCGTGCCCGCGAGTTCTACGAGAAGCCAACGGCTGAACGTAAGCGCAAGAAGGCCGCTGCTGCTAAACGCCATTACAAGCGTATTCGCAGCCAGATGTTGCCTAAAAAGCTTTACTAATCGAATTTAAAAGCTCTCCTCACCGAGAGGCTTTGAAACCCGCTGACGGTGAAACGCAGCGGGTTTTTGCTTTTGAATCACCAGTAATTATTAGATACTGAATACCGGGAAAAATGCCATGAGTCTGAAAGATCAAATCACCGAAGATATGAAAAACGCGATGCGTGCAAAAGAAGTGGCACGTCTTGGAACTATTCGCCTTTTATTGGCCGCCATCAAACAGCGTGAAGTAGATGATCGTATTGTGATGGATGATGCGAGCGTGATTGCTACCGTTGAGAAGATGATCAAGCAACGTAAAGATTCGATCTCTCAATTTGAAAAAGCCAATCGCGATGATTTGGTTGCAATTGAAGCTGCAGAGATGGCTATTCTGCAAGACTACTTACCTGCACAATTATCTGATGCAGAATTAGAGGCGGCTGTAGCTGCAGCGGTTGCATCGACTGGCGCTGCTGGTCCACAAGATATGGGTAAAGTCATTGGCGTTCTGAAAGGTCAGTTGGCTGGTAAGGCTGATATGGGTAAAGTTTCTGGTTTAGTCAAAGCTGCGCTTGCGAAGTAAATTCAAAATAAGCTAACACTCAACACTTAAAAACACAGCCTCATCCATAACTGATGGCTCTCATCCCCCAATCCTTCATTGCCGATTTATTGAATCGGGTTGACATCGTGGATGTGGTTGGGCAGCACGTGAAGTTAAAAAAAGCGGGCGCGAACTATCAAGGTTTGTGCCCCTTTCATTCTGAGAAATCTCCTTCATTTTCCGTGTCACCTACCAAGCAGTTTTATCACTGCTTTGGTTGCGGAGCGCATGGTTCTGCGATTAGCTTTCTCATGGAGTATTCCGGCCTTGGCTATGTAGACGCTATTGAAGACTTAGCGCGTTCTGCAGGATTAGATGTACCACGCGAAGAGCGCACTGCGAATGATGTTGCACGCCAACAGCAGACCATGGCTTTGAGTGAGGTCATGAGTGCGGCTACAGATTGGTATCGCCAACAACTCAAAACAGCGCCTCGTGCAGTGGAATACCTGAAGGGGCGCGGCCTGACTGGTGAGATTGCTAAACGCTATGCCTTAGGTTATGCGCCTGATGGTTGGCAGGGTCTTGAAGCAGTCTTTGGTACCTATGCCAATGATGAAGTGGCTAAGACTTTGCTTGAAGGTGGCTTGCTCATTCAGAGCGAGCAGACTGACAATCATCAGACTGCAAGACGCTACGATCGCTTTCGTGATCGCATCATGTTCCCGATTCGCAACCCCAAGGGTCAGACGATTGGTTTTGGTGGCCGCATTTTGGATCAAGGTGAGCCGAAGTATTTAAATTCTCCAGAGACACCACTGTTCTCTAAAGGCAATACGCTATACGGATTGTTCGAAGCAAGGCAAGCCATCCGCTCTCAAGAGTACGTCCTCGTATGCGAGGGTTATATGGATGTCGTAGCACTCGCGCAATTGGGTTTCCCCAATGCGGTAGCTACTTTGGGTACAGCCTGCACTGCCAATCACGTACGGATGTTGTTGCGACAAACGGATAAAGTCGTGTTTTCATTTGATGGTGACTCAGCTGGTCAGCGTGCTGCACAGCGTGCATTAGAGGCATGCCTTCCATTGATGTCAGATGACAAAGAGATTCGTTTCTTATTTTTGCCGACAGAGCATGACCCTGACAGTTATGTTCGTGCCTATGGTGCACCTGCCTTTGAAAAAGTCATTAAAGAAGCTATGTCGATCTCCAGCTTCTTCTTCAAAATTGCTAGCCAAGATCATGAGTTGACAACGCCCGAAGGTAGAGCGCAAACCCACCATGCAGCAAAACCTTTGCTGTTATCAATGCCACCAATTGCGCTACGTACGCAAATTTTGCGTGAGTTGGCCATTCGAACAAATTCAACACCGGCAGAGCTGGAGTCTTTCTGTGGATTAACAGTAGTCCCTGCACCAGTGCAGCAGGGTTCTTATGCGGCAAGCAATCAACGCGCACCTAACTTCGTACAAGCCAATAGTGGCAACAGATCGCAAGGCGCTCCTTGGCAAGCATCTAAGGGTTCAGCAAAAAGAGCTCCAGCACAAAATATTCCGCCTCCTCAAGCCCCCACCGATTTAGCTGAGCAGATGTTACGTGTCTTGATTCAGTTTCCGCATCTAGGAAAGGCTTTGGATGCCAACAAGCGGGCGCTTGCTTTACAGGCCTCCGAGTTGCGCTCAGAAAAAGCCCTGGAACTCATGAAGGATTTGTTGGCGCAATGCGATCGCATTGAGTTGATTCCTAGTGAAAATGGCAAGCCACCAGCAGTAGGTGCTGGCGCATTTGCTTTATTCCAAGAGCAGTTGTCCCGAAGTGAGTTAGCTCCGCTCTATGAGGTCTTGAGAAAGCGGGTGATGGGTTCAGATTTAGACCTCGATGGTGCAGTTGCTGACCTTGATGGGGCGTTTAAAAAGCTCGAACTCACACACCTCAAAGCGGAAATGACAGAAATCGCTAAAAAGATCGCTAGTAGCACTGCTACAGAGCAGGATCGAGCTCGATATCGCGAGTTGGGCGAAAGATTGAAATTCTCCTAAGCATTTTCTGATTTCACCCTAGAAAAACCCGAAATTGACCCCATATTTTTAGTAGTGGAAGGGGTAAAAAAGTCGCAATCGACTATAATCCTCTATTCCCAGAAAAAAACCGATTTAATTCAGCCACTTGCGCTTTATTTTGAAGAAATTTGGGGCAAGCGGACAAAGTAGCTGCGCATACGCAGTCGAGAACAATCATCAGTAACGTGAGTAAGTGCTAATAAATGCCTAATACCAAGAAAAAACCAGCAGCCAAACCAGCCAAGCCAGTAGCGAAAGCGAAAGCACCAGCAAAGCCAGTGGCAAAAGCCAAGGCACCCGCTAAGTCATCTCCTAAGGCGAAAGTGCCAGCCAAGCAAGCAAAGGTGGCTGCTAAACCTACAAAGGCTCCTGCAAAAGCAGCTAAGCCAGCACCGAAAGCAAAGGCCCCAGTTAAGCCTGCAGTAAAAGCGAAGACACCAGCTAAGCTAGTTAAGGCTCCTGCAAAAGCAGCTAAGCCAGCACCAAAAGCAAAAGCTCCAGCTAAACCTGCAGCAAAAGCGAAGGTGCCTGCTAAACCAGTGAAGGCTCCTGCAAAAGCAGCAGCAAAGCCAAGCAAAGCACCGGTTAAGCCAGTAGCCAAGATTCCTGCAAAAGCTCCAGCTAAAGCCGCCAAGGTTGAGGCTCCTAAAAAGGGTAAGGTAGCTGCTCCTAAAGTTGAGGCGGTGAAGGACGTTAAGCCAGCAAAAGAAGTCAAAGAAGCTAAGGGTAAAAAAGCGAAAGCAGTTGAGGTCGAGACTGAGCTTGTTGCGACTGAAGAAGTGAAGAAGGGTCGCAAGCCAAAAGCGGATGCTCCTGCAGAAGGTGCTGAGCCGGTATTGACGGATCGTCAAAAAGCACGCGAACGTAAAGCAAAAGAAAAAGCACTCCTAAAAGAATTCGCAGCACAACAGTTGGGCTCTGAAGAGCAACAAGAATTACGTCGTACCCGCCTAAAGATCTTGATCAAGATGGGTAAGTCCAAGGGTTACTTAACTCATGGCGAAATGAATGACGTAATGTCAGATGAGTTGTCTGATGCGGATGCGTTAGAAACATTGATCAGCCTCTTAAACGACATCAACATTACTGTTTACGAGCAAGCTCCAGATGCTGAAACATTGTTGCTCAATGAAAATGCTTCAGCAACTACTTCCGAAGAAGAGGCTGAAGAAGAAGCTGAAGCTGCTTTAGCTACTGTTGATTCAGAGTTCGGTCGTACAACCGATCCAGTGCGTATGTATATGCGCGAGATGGGTACTGTTGATCTCTTGACTCGTGAAGGCGAAATCGTCATTGCGAAGAAGATCGAAGCGGGCCTTAAAGATATGGTGATGGCTTTGGCTGCTTGCCCTGTCACGATTGGCGAGATCTTGGCTAACGTAGACAAGATTGCTAGTGGCGAGATGGAGATTGACCAGTTCGTTGATGGATTGGTTGACCCTAATGCTGAAGATATTAAGCTTGGACCAGAAGAGCCAGAAGTTGACCCAGATGCTGAAGAGGGTGACGAAGAAGGCGGCGAGGATGAAGGCGGCGGTGGCGGCGGTGGTGCGGCTACAGCGAATGCCAAGCAATTAGAAGAGTTGAAGCAAATCTCTTTAGAGAAGTTTGCAATTGTTCGCACACAAGCTGACAAGATGCGTCGTGCTTTTGATAAAGAGGGCTATAACTGCCCAGCGTATATCAAGGCACAAGAAGCGATTCGTGGTGAGTTACTTGGTTTCCGTTTAACTGCTAAGAGTGTTGAGAAGTTATGCGACACCATGCGTTCACAGGTAGATCAGGTTTGGAAACTCGAGCGTGGGATTGTGAGTTTGTTGGTAGATAAGGTTGGCGTCAATCGTGGCGATGTATTAAAAGACTTCCCGAAGATGTCCATGAACTTAGAGTGGGTCAATAAGCTACTCAAAGAAAACAAGCCATACACAGCATTGTTGCAGCGTAACGTTCCAGCGATTCAGGAACTACAGCAGAAGTTAATTGATATTCAGACTCGTGTTGTATTGCCGCTTCCAGAATTAAAAGAAGTGAATAAGCAAATGATTGCGGGCGAGAAGCGTGCGCGTGAAGCGAAGCGCGAGATGACTGTAGCCAACTTACGTTTGGTGATCTCGATTGCGAAGAAATACACTAACCGTGGTTTGCAGTTCTTAGATTTGATTCAAGAGGGCAATATCGGCTTGATGAAAGCGGTAGATAAGTTTGAATACCGTCGTGGTTATAAGTTCTCTACCTATGCAACTTGGTGGATCCGTCAGGCAATTACCCGTTCTATTGCTGACCAAGCTCGTACGATCCGTATTCCAGTTCATATGATTGAAACAATCAACAAGATGAACCGTATTAGCCGTCAAATCCTGCAAGAAACTGGTCATGAGCCAGATGCGGCAACCTTGGCCCTCAAGATGGAAATCCCTGAGGACAAGATTCGTAAGATTATGAAGATTGCTAAAGAGCCTATCTCCATGGAAACACCGATTGGTGACGATGAAGATTCTCATTTAGGCGACTTTATTGAGGACGGCAATACATTGGCTCCAGCTGAAGCGGCATTGCATGATTCGATGCGCGATGTTGTTAAGGATGTTCTCGATTCATTAACACCACGTGAAGCAAAAGTATTGCGTATGCGCTTCGGTGTTGAGATGAGCACAGACCATACTCTCGAAGAAGTGGGTAAACAGTTTGACGTGACGCGTGAGCGTATTCGTCAGATCGAAGCTAAGGCCTTGAGAAAAATGCGTCATCCAAGCCGCAGCGACAAACTCAAAACCTTCCTCGAAGAAGATTGATCCAAAGACTAACGGGCCTATAGCTCAGTTGGTTAGAGCAGAGGACTCATAATCCTTTGGTCCCAGGTTCAAGTCCTGGTGGGCCCACCAGAAATGAAAATACCAACCATCAGGTTGGTATTTTTTTAACGTTACTTTAAGTAAAGACTTTTGAGGAGCCGCTTTCGGTAAATAGGAGCTCTCTTAATTTGTTATTCCGCAAATTGATATTAAAAAGGCCGCTAGATTGAGCGGCCTTTGGGTTTGTAATTTTGGATTAGTTAGTCTTTTTGCAAAAAGACATTTACCGTTTCAGATAGCTTCTTATAACTTTGGAATAAGAATGCATGTCCACCTTCATAAAAAGCCAGCCAAGCAAAAGGGATTTGATTGGCAATAACAACTGAATTTTGAGGGCTGTCGATGATGTCTTCGCGGCCATCTGCAACTAGCACTGGAACTTTAATATTCTTGAGGTCCTTGAAGTTCTGATTGTCAGTATTCCAAAGGGTTATGCGTGCACGAACTTGGCGCGCCTTAGTTTCTTTAGATACTACAAAATCATCAGGAATAGTCCCTGCTGCTTTTGCTGCTGCCCATCTCTCATACACAGCCTTAGCAGCCGCTTTACCTTCTGGCGTCATTGGGAACAGCAACTCGAAATTCTCCATCGGAGAAAGACTTGGATTATTCAACTCCTCGCCAACTTTTTTATTAATGGCAATCTGATATTTTCCGCCCGGATTTGGTGCTAACAGAATGGCTTTATTAATCAGCTCTGGGTGTCTGATGACAAGTTGTTGTCCAATTCGAGCGCCCATTGACCATGAGAATACGTTGACCTTTTTAAAGCCTAGTGCCTTGACTAAGCCCGCGGCATCATCTGCCATTTGCGGAATGGTGGTGTTATTTTCTTTAGTATCTGTAGATAGTCCGGCACCGCGATTATCAAAGATAATCAGTTGGTTATTCTTTGCCAGTTCATCAAGTAGGGCAGGGTCCCATGCACTCAAAGTACCGGCATAACCCATAATCAGAATCATGGGATCGCCCTTACCTTTAAGGTAGTAGGCTAATTTCACGCCATTCACTGGAGCGTATTTAATTTCAGGCTTTTCTTGCGCTTGTGCCGGAATGCTCAGGCTCAGAGAAATGAAAGTAGCAGCTATCGTTAAATAAATGCCCCGCATCAAGTTAGCATTTAAACCGCGTAGTGGGTTATTAAAGGGCATTATCAGGTCCAGTTTGTAGTGGTTTGCTCAAAGTGACATATTAGCATTTGAATAAACGCTATAAATGCCTTGGGCAGCAGTATTCGTCAGGGCTTACTTAGGAGGCGCCTTTAAGCCCTTGCGTCCCAATGCGGAGTTTTTTGCAAAATGGGCTCGATCAAGCTATTTATAAATGTTATCCTTTTCATATCCAATTTGATCTGTTCTAAGGAGTTCCAATGAAACAAAAAATGATTCAAAAAATAGTAGCTGCTTCAGTTTCTGCTACTTTGGCATTTGCCCCTCTGGCAAGTAATGCTTGCACCAGCTTCTTGCTTAAAGGCAGTGATGGCGGCACGGTCTATGGTCGCTCTATGGAGTTTGGTCTGCAGCTGGGTTCGCAGATGACGTCCATTCCAAGAGGCTATCAATTTAAAGGCATTGGTACCGATGGCAAATATGGTTCTGGAATGAGCTGGACTGGCAAGTACGCTGCAGTAGGAATGAATGGACTCAATCAGCCCATCTTATTTGATGGCATGAATGAAAAAGGTTTAACTGCTGGACTCCTGAATTTCCCAAATAGCGCATCCTTCCCAGTGGTTGCTCCAGCAGACTCAGCGAACAGCATCAACGCAAGTCAGTTACTGACTTATGTGCTGACCAATTATTCAACGGTAGATGAGATTAAGGCTGGTTTGCGCAGCCTCAAAGTGAATGGTGCCAAGCTTGGGTTCTATGGCAATCAAGTGCCTGCTGCGCATTTCACTTTCCATGATGCTGCTGGTAAAAGTGTGGTTGTTGAGTACATCAAGGGGCAGTTAGTGCTTGCTGATAACCCAGTAGGTGTAATGACAAATGATCCACCATTCCAAGATCATCTTAAGAATATTGGCAACTACTCCAATCTCTCTAAAGTTGAGCAAGCACCACGAGTCATTAATGGCGTCGCATTTCCAGCGCCCAGCTCTGGTAATGGCTTGCATGGTCTTCCAGGAGACTTCTTGAGTCCTAGCCGTTTTATTCGTGCACTCTTCTTAGCCGATTCAGTTCCAAAGACCTTTACAACTGCCCAGATGGATTCTGCAGCCTGGCATATTTTAGGTAGCTTTGATATTCCTCCAGGATCAGTCACATTGCCAGCTAGCAATCCTTATGGTGGTGGCGCAGGTGGATATGAAGTAACTGAGTGGGTTGTTGTTGCTAACAACAAGAGCATGACCTACAACGTCAAAATGTATGAAAATAATAATATCTATACTTTTGATATGAAAAAGATGGATATGAATGCAAAAGAAATTAAGTACACAAAGTTGGATCAACCAAAATTGATGGTTCCAGTGAATTAACTGGCTGAGCTAATCTTTGGTAATTGATTTATTGAGCATGAGAAAAACCACCTACGGGTGGTTTTTTGTTGGGCAATCCCTATGCAGTAAATGCTTTTAGAGACTTAATTTTCTGGTGAATTCGGTTGGCTTTTGTAATAATGGGCCATCTCAGTTGTTAGTTGGCTTCGCCTTCTCAAACATGCTCCACTAGATCCCCGATCCATCCATTAGCGACCCAATTATGAAAACCTTCAAAATATATTTTTTCGCATGCTTGCTTTTAATTAGTGCTCAAGCATTTGCTGAAAGCGCAAGCGTGTATTTCAATGGCGACATTCTGACTATGGAGGGCGATAAGCCCCAGTATGTTGAAGCGGTAGTAGTGAAGGGTAAGAAGATTGCTTACTCCGGCAGTATGAAAGATGCCTTAAATGAAGCTGGCACTAATCCAGTGATTCATGATTTAAAGGGTCAAACCTTAATCCCAGGTTTTATTGATGCTTGGGGCCACTTCACTTTGATTGCCCAAAATACTTTGGGTGTGAATCTCGGCTATTTTTCAAAGAAGCCTCCCCATACAACTCAGGAGCTCATTGGGCGCTTGAAGTCTGAGGCTAAACCTTTTAATGGTTGGATCATAGGGGCAGAGTATGCAGATGCCTTTCTTACCGACGGCCCTTTAACGATTGCCCAATTAGACGAGGCATTCCCTAATCAGCCTGTATTTGTTAACAACATCTCTACATTAACGGGAATTGTCAATTCCGCTGGCTTGAAAAAATTAGGCATTACTAAATCCACCAAAGTTGTGCAAGGAATGATTCCGGTAGATCCAAAAACTGGAAAGCTGACCGGTGAATTAATTGGCAGTCCCAACATCAGCGCAACTGCTAAGGTGTTTGGTAAGTATTCCCAAGACTTAATGATGGAAACATATCGCAAGGCTGAAAAGATTTATGCCTCAAATGGCTTTACCACTGCGCAAAGCTATGAGACTACGCTTGAAGATATTCGCAATATGCGTCAAGCAGTAGATCGCAATGTGATCAGCCTAGATCTGATTGCACTACCAACCTATGATGTAGTGGATAAATTACTGGCAACAAACCAAAAATATCCATTTGGAATTTACACAAAGGGTGATGGTGGTTTCAAGGTTGCTGGAATTTTAGTTTCCACTGATGGCGCGCCGCAATTGCGTTTGGCGTACTTCACTAAACCCTATAACGACACTACGGGATTCCCAAAGGATTGGCGCGGCATGGCTGTTGCCACCCAGGATTTAGTTGATCATTATGCAAAGCTAGCCTATCAAAAGAATATCCAGTATTACGGCTATTCCAATGGCGATGCTGGGATTGATATGACTCTCTCTGCAATTGCAAAAGCAATCAAAGAAACGGGTTCCACCGGGGATCGCAGAACAGCGATTGCACACTCTTTCTTTATTCGAGATGATCAATTAGATCAATATAAGACCAATCAGATCTTGCCCCAATTTATGCCTAACCACATCTGGATGTATGGCGATGTATATAGACAAATTCTAGGGGAAGATCGGGCTAGCAATATGGTGCCACTCAATTTGGCTCATACAAAAGGCATGCAATTTGGTATTCATAATGACACTCCATCATCGGGCCCAAGTGCTCTATTTACGATCTGGACTGCTGTTAATCGTAAGACATATGCGGGAACCACTCTGGGCCCTGATCAACGCATTGACCCGTACTTTGCGCTCCGGGGATTTACTGCTGTAGCTGCATATCAATATAAAGAAGAGGCATCAAAGGGTAGTCTTGCCGCTGGAAAGCTAGCTGATATGGTTCTACTAGATCGCAATCCACTGAAAGTCGACCCAATGGAAATTAAGGATATTCAGGTTGTGAGGACGATTAAGAATGGTAAAGAACTCTATATTCGCCCCTAGTAAAAGTACTGTCAGGTGGTTTAACTCTATTTGCAATGATGGAAAGTTTTAAATTAGTATCGAGTTTCACAACATTTTTAGTAATCTAGACCATGAAAATATTTACTAAGCTTTCAATCGTGGCACTCGGCACAGCTCTGGGCGTATTGTCTTCTGCTGCCTATGCCGATCCACCTATGGCTCCTTTTTATACCTCTGTCATGAAAATGGCTCCTGAAGGTAAGTTAGGGCAAGTGATCTCCAAAGAGAAAATTGCGACATCTTTAAAAGGTGCGCAAGCTTGGAAGATTGCCTATATCTCATCTGATGTGGCGGGCCGTAAAACGATTGCTACGGGAACAATTATTTCCCCGGTTGGTCCAGCCCCAAAAGAAGGGCGGCCTATTTTGGCGTGGGCACATGGCACAACAGGCTCAGCGCAAAATTGCGGACCATCTCAAATCATTGATCCAACAGCTGCCTTAAATGAATATTTCTTGATGGGTGGTAACTCTTGGACTGATTACGGTATTCCCAATGGTCAAGAATTTATCAATCAAGGTTATGTCGTTGTCGCTACAGACTATCAAGGCCTGGGTGGTGGTGGCAAGCATCAATATGCCGTGGCACAAACAAATGGTAGAGACGTTATTAACTCTGCAAGAGCAGCGAGCTCTATGAAGGAAGTTGGCGCTGGTAAGAAGACCGTAGTGTATGGATGGTCACAGGGTGGTGGCGCTACTATCGCCGCTGCTAGCCTGCCTGACTACCACGCACTCCAAGGTACTGCTGCAGATAATCTTGAGTATGTTGGGTTTGTTGCATTAGCACCAGATGATGTAGCAGCCATGTTGCCTAATGTACCAACTGATGAAGCTGCTGCAAAAAAGCTCATGAATGGATTTACTCAGGCTAACGTCCCCAATGTATTCTTATTTGCTCACTACATGATTGGCCTATGGGGAACCCAAGCAGCATTTCCCGGATTACAACTGACTGATGTGCTAACAGAGGATGGGGCTAAGGTTGTCGATAAGTTATCGAAAAATAAATGTATCCATGCGCTAGCAGATACCTTTAATTATGCCTATGGAGATAGCTACAAATCTCTCTTGAAGCCCGAACCAAGTAATGCTTTGGCATGGGTAAAGGCATTTGTTGATGGCAGTGTCAAACCGGTTAAACCGGTAGCGCCGGTAGTGATTTACTGGGGCACCAAAGATACTGCAGTTCCGCCAATCATGCATCAGCTATATCAAAAGCAAATGTGTACCATGGGGGCGAATGTAGGCAGAAATCAATTGCCTGGGGAGCAAACCCACTTTACGACGCCTGGGGTTTCAGCACCTATGTATCTTGAATGGGTAAAAGATCGTATTGCTGGAAAGCCTTTGGAAAGTGGGTGTCCTAAAATTTAGATAGGCTATCTATTTAAGATAAAAAATTACCTTTGACTAATTTTTTAGTTCCTCAAGGATTCATGAGATGGGCTTTAGAAAACCCTCGTCAAAAAATGTTTGGGAGATTTTCAGCAATTATTGCATTCTATTGGCATCACTCAATAGCGATCATTAATTTCTAAAAAAACCTTAAATCAAAATGTATTCTGAATACAGGGCCGGGTAGGTGCTAACCATCAAGATAAAATAAGGGTGACAGAAAAATATTGTATTGGCCTAGGAATCCACAAAAATTCTGAAGAATGTAAATTAAAGGATGGTAACTAAGCAGGATGCAGCACCACTTTTTATGATGAAATTTGTTCTATCACTTCTTTTTAGTTTTTATATTTCAGCCACTTATGCTGAAGCCCTACTTGTTCCCCTGTCTAAATTTGATAATGATTCCCAGCAATTAACGAACAGTAGGGTGTTGGAATTTTGGGGATATCATAATTATCAAGGCAGCGATAACTATCAGAATACTTTGAAAGTGCGTTACTACAACCCGCTTAAGGCAGGTGACTGGCGAGGACGCATTCGTCTGGATACTGCTTACGTAGCTAATTTCAACTCGATTAGCTCTGAAAATAATTCCGGTCAATACAGTTCTGGTAATACGATGGTGACGATCTGGGGGCAAGATAAGCACTTTCTAAAACCACTAGGTGCATTAGTTGGCGGCCGCGTTATTTTCCCTTTTGGAAATAATGGTCAATGGGCGGTTGGGCCGCAATTGGGTTGGTCATTCATACCTGAAGTGGATAGCAAATTGCATGTGACAGATTTTTCACCGCTGATTCGCTATATGTACGGATTTGATAGTAAAAATAACAGCATTATTACCAATCCGAATCAACCAGCATTTCAGAGAAGCCTCCAAATGTTTCCAACCATTGGTTTTCAGTTAAGTACTAACACAATGCTGCGCTTTTGGGATGAGAATGGCATGGTTTATAACTCTGCTGGCGGTGGTTGGTTTGTACCAATCGATGCAATGGTGACTCATCGACTTGCAAAGCACTGGGTTGTGGCTGTTGGCGCGAGCAAGCAGATAGTTCAAACCTATAGGCAATACGATTGGTCAAGCTATGCGAAAGTGTCTTTTAACTTCTAATGTTGAGGGTACTTATTGGAGCCTTTTTTCTAGCTTTTGGCGATTTGTCGTGAATCCATCAACGAGATATTCAATGTGACTCTGGAGTTCAGGGTTGTCTAAAAAGCTATTGTGGGGGCGGGGGATGATGGCTTCCAGCCTTTATTTCGTAAATATATTGTTTTGTAGGAATTTGTAGGGACTTACCATAATATTTTCATATATTTGATATAGATCAATCATTTAGAATACATGGAACTCATTTCTACCCCAACCTCGCTCTTGTATCATCTTCAACTCAACTAAATCACTTTTATGAATAAGAAAATCCTTGCAACCTTTGCAGTATTTGCGTCTATCGGCTTAGCTAACGCGGCAGATGATCTCAGCCCCATTCCTAAAGTGGCTGATGCATGGCGTTTTGAAGTAACACCTTATCTATGGGGTTCTGGCATCAAAGGAACTATGGGTTTAGATAGCGGGCTTGCTAAGTCAGCGGACTTTACAACTAGTGATGTGCTCGGAGCCCTGAAATCAGGCGGCATGATTGCAGCAGAAGCACATCAGGGTAAATGGGGTGTGATGGGTGATTTAGTATCTGCCACTTTGCAAAAATCGGGTACTGTTCCTGTAGTTACGCCTTATGGTCCAGATACGGTTTCAGGTAAAGTGACTCTTCAGCAGACCCTCCTGACAGGGGCCGCCACCTACACTGTGGCAAATACTAAAGATGCTTATGTCGATGCCTTGCTTGGTGTTCGCGCCATCTACGCTACAGCTACTTTGAATGCAAATCTCAACAACACTCCAGACAAAGAGACAGTCTCCAAGACGACGTCGACAGTAGATCCAATTATTGGAGCTAAAGGACGTTATCGAATTGCTGGATCTACTTGGTATGTGCCGTTTTATGGCGACATTGGAAGCGGGGGCGGCACTACTAACCTGACGTGGCAGGCGATGGCGGGTGTGGGTAAAACCTTTAACAGCTTGATTGACGCCTCTTTAACTTATCGCGCGCTTTACTACGATATGAAAGCTGGTGGTGTTTTGCAAAAAACTACCATGTTAGGACCGCAAATCGCTGTGACCTTCAAATTCTAATCTTTACTTAAACTTTTTCATGAACAATATTCTTAAAACAGTAGTCATTGCATCTTCAGCTTTGACTTTTGTATCCTCCGCATTGGCTCAAGAAGCAGCTGCTCGTACTGGAACGATTGCCGCTGAAAAATCTGGCGCACTACCTGCACCTAAACCAGCAGTTGATAGTGTTGATATTGCTAAGAAGTTAGCTAACCCGATCGCCAATATGATCTCCGTGCCATTGCAGTACGAGTTCAACCGTGGTGTTGGTCTCAATCAAGGTGGTTCAGAGCAAACCCTGCTGTTCCAACCAGTCATGCCATTTAACTTAGGCGGTGGCGATACCTTTATCGTTCGACCGATCGTAGCGGGCGTGAGAGAGACTAGCGTTCAATATGCTCCAGGACAATCTTATTCTGGTTACGGTATTGCGAGCGTGACCCTCGAATCCTTTTATGCACCTAATACCAACTCTTCATGGATTTGGGGTATTGGTCCATACGCGCAATCACCGTCAGGTAATAGCGGTAGGTTTGGTTCACAGCAAACTGCGGCTGGTGTCACTGCTGTTGTGCTTAATCGGGATGGTCCTTGGACATACGGTTTACTCGGCTACCAATCTTGGAGTGTTGGCGGCAATCCAGCCTTTGGTACACAGAACAATCTGTATGGCCAACCCTTTTTGGCGTACACAACTAAAACGGCATGGACTTATACCGCCAATATGGAAGCGCAATATAACTACGATGCGCGTCGTACTTCCAATCCTTTGTATGTAGGTGCATCTAAGTTATTGGTAATTGATGGCATCCCCTTTTCCTTTGGAGCTGGCCCGATGTACTATGTGAGCAATACGCCAGGCGGCCCATCAGGTTGGGGTGCGCGTGCAACAGCGACTGTAGTTATTTTGAAGTAATACACTAAGTACTCTTACTTGCCCTAGGGTGTAGACAGATGTTTATGAGTAACCCTCGTCAGCAATGACGAGGGTTTTTCTTTGTGCGGTAATTCCGCTCCATTGGTATTCTTGAATATTCCCATCAATTTATGCAAAGATTGTTTAATGGATATACATTCCGACTACAGTAAGCGTGTGGTTCTTAACCATCATGATCTACCTTGGATTTCTAGCCCATCCGCGGGCGTTGAGAGGCGGATACTGGATCGTCAAGGCGATGAGATTGCCAAGGCCACCTCAATTGTTCGTTATGAAGCTGGAGCAAAGTTTCCGTCTCATATCCATGAATTGGGTGAAGAGATTTTTGTTTTGGAGGGCGTGTTTAGCGATGAGACAGGCAACTATCCTGCCGGTACTTACATCATGAATCCTCCTGGATCTTCCCACGCACCATTTAGCGAGCATGGCTGCATTCTGTTTGTTAAGTTGAGACACCTCGGCTCTGAGCAAGTTGAGCGTGAGATTGTGGATACTCATTCAACACCCTGGTTTCAAGGCATGGTTCCAGGTTTAACCGTAATACCTTTAATGAGGCAGGGTGCAGGATCTACATTGGTGCGTTGGGCACCCCAAACCTACTTTAATCCGCACAAGCATTATGGCGGGGAGGAAATTTTTGTGGTGGAGGGCGTGTTTGAAGATGAGCATGGGCGCTATCCAGCAGGCTCATGGATTCGAAGTCCACACCTTAGCCTGCATCAGCCTTTTAGCAGGGAAGGCTGCACAATCTTTGTGAAAACGGGACATCTATTAAGTAATAATGCGTAAAGCATGAGATTCTTGAATTGGTTATTAATTAGAAAAGTTAAGGGATTTTTATGAATGTAAAAGCAAAGATTATCTATTTATGTGCACTGGGGCTTGTTTCAGGCCTAGCTTCAGCTGTTCAATTAATTGACCCACCATCAACACCTAAGGTCAGTGAGATTACTGTTTTCGTGGCAAAGAAAATTGTCACGATGGACCCCTCCATTCCAAATGCTACTGCGGTTGCTGTATCTGATGGACGCATTTTGTCAGTAGGCTCATTGGAAGATATGAAGCCTTGGACTGACAAGTACCCAACCAAGATTGATCGTCAATTTGCTAATAAGGTCATGTATCCCGGATTTATTGAGCCGCACGCACATCCTTTGCTTGCGGGCCTTCTGTTTAATAGGCCGCTGTTGACTCCTTCACCTATGCCTAATCCATGGGGGACTCCATTTGCTGGTGTACCAAATCTGCCGGCTGCAATTGCGCAGTTAAAGAAGTATTCGGATGCCATTAAGGATCCCAATGAGATTTTGCTGACTTGGGGTTATGACGTCGTGGCAATGGGAAAGCAGCCTGATCGCCAGCTGTTAGACCAGGCCTCCACTACAAGGCCTATCATCGTATGGGACATCTCTGGCCATGACATGTACGTCAATTCAGCCACGATCAAGCATTACGGAATAACGCCAGATATGGTGAAAAATATCAAAGGAGTTGGTCTAGACAAAGATGGTCAATTAAACGGTCAATTTTTAGAGATTCCAGCCATGCAATTTATTCTGAAGATTGCAGGTAAAGATATCCTGAAGCCGAATGAGATTCCAAACGATTTTATGTACATCAATGACTTGATGCAGCAGGCTGGCATTACGACATCGGGAGATTTGGCGTTTGGAACCATGAATATTGACATGGAAACCAAGATTGCCAAGGCCTACACTACGTCACCTAATGGGGCTTTGCGTATTGTCCCGGTTGTTTATGCGGAGCCATTCATTCAGAAGTACGGCGATAAGGCGATTCAAGAGGCTCAGAATCTCTCGCAACAAGATAATGACCGTCTCATTTTCCAAGGCGTGAAGTTTTACAGTGATGGCGGTTACCTACCTGAGACGATGCGGATGGAAAGCCCCGGTTATACGAATGGCACGATAGGGTCAACCAACTATCAGTCAGCTAAAGACTTTGCTGGTGCAATGAAACCGTGGTGGGATGCAGGTTTTCATATTCATATTCACAGCAACGGGGATGTCGGTAACGCCCATTCAATTAATTCATTGCAATTGTTGTTAGACTCAAAACCCCGCTTTGATCATCGCTATACCATTAATCATTTCGGCATTCCATCGACTGCCATGGTGATGAAGATTAAGACATTGGGTGCAGTCGTAAGTGCCAATATGTCTTATATCTCAGAGCGTGCTCAATTAGAGTATCCAATGTTAGGCGTTGATCGCGCATCCTACGCAACTCGTCTTGGTACTTTAGTTCGTAGTGGCATCGTAACTTCTATCCACTCCGATGCTCCTGTATCAGCGCCAGCACCGTTAAAAGAGGCGTGGACTGCGGTTACTCGCAGGGACGTTTATAAGGATGGCAAGGTCTGGGCGCCAGCCGATGCGGTAACGGCTTCAGATGCGATGAAGATGATCACCATCAATGCTGCTTACACCCTTGGGGTGGAAAGTAAGGTGGGCTCAATAGAAGCTGGTAAGTTTGCCGACTTTGCCGTTTTAGATTCTGATCCACAGGCAATTCCTGCAATCAAGATTAAAGATGTTGCCGTACATGCCACTGTATTGGGCGGTAAGGTTATCCCGGTTTCAGAGACCAAGAAACCAAGGCCGATGAATTAATTACAAAAGCCTTTAGGATGAAGAGTGCCAACCCTAGGGTTGGCATTTTTTTACCCTCAAAATACAAATGACTTCTATCCGTGCTCTAATGCCAGCACTATGATTACAGTCGTTATCGCCTCCTATCAGTATGGCCATCTTGCAGCACACTGCATTGAGTCCTTACTCTCCCAAACAGTAGCGCCTAGCCGAATTATTTTTGCTGATGATGGTGCATTGGACTGCGGTCATTTGCCGATACTCTATCCCGAGCTGGAGTATGTTCTCAGACCCAAGAATCTAGGCACGGTTGATAACTTTCATGAGCTGTTATCCCGCATTAATACGGAATACACCTTGTTCATCGGTGCTGATAATTGGCTGCGTTCAGATGCTATCGAGCTGCTGTCTAAAGCGAGTGCTGATATTGTGACCTACGACATCGTGGTCACCGGCGAACTCAAGGAAGAAATCCATGATCGTGTTCCTGGTGAAACCATTACCTATCAAGGTGATTTGTATTGGGATCGAGAAGGTAAGCATCATGGCTCCATGATGTATCGCACTGACTTAGCTCAGAAGATTGGATATAAGCGCAGATATGCTGATGGAGTTCATGCTCAAGAGGACTGGAACCTGTGGGACAAAATGCTAGAGCAGGGCGCTAGTGTTGCTAGCCTTCAGGAAGGGTTGCTGTATTACAGAAGGCATCGTGAAAACTTCTTAAAGTATGACCATCTCATTGAGGCGGTGGAAGAGCAGGGCTAGATTCTTGGCCTCATCCGATCGAGGGTTTGAGCATCAATCTCCAGGCGTATACCTAGGACGCCTGAACCTTGCCTAACGGGAGTCTTGCGTAGACTCATCGTCAGAGACTGAATTTGCGGATACTGTGCACAAGCCTCAACAATTCTGGTCATCAAGCGTTCTTGGGTTTCATAATGGCCATCTTGCGCAAGCTGGTCTATTTGTAAAACAAGTGGGTCGTAGTCAAAAACATTTCCCATGACATCATCCTCAATCAGTACAAGACCAGGATCAATTGCCAGCGTGAGATCCAAGAGGTGCCGATCAGGAACAACCGCCCCAGGAGCGTAAGTGCCTATTTGGGTACTCAGCACTAGATCTTTCAGTTCTACAAATGCGCTTGATGGCATACAGGGCTTTCTTGATGGGTTCTCTAAGCAATGTAGCGTAAATCCCCTATCTTTGCTGGCCTTCAAGTTATGAGGGCTTGAGCCACAGGCTGCGACACTTTACCAATGCCGATTAATATGGGGATATGAATCCATTAAGACCAATCCAGATGCTTTGGCGAAAGCTTCGTCAATGCTATGACGAGATTATTAGCTTGATTAAAGCAAATTTACGCTAAAGATATAGCGGGCAATCTACTTAGCGGCTTTAGTCTCATACAGAATGATGCAAAGTCATGCAAAATATCGATAACGATAATTTTTTACAGTTGAAACAGTCCCGCGCTGTGATTCTCCTAACTAAAGCACTTAACCTAGACATCAAGAAAGCCTATGAATACCTTTGACGCCATTCGTGAACGCAGATCAGTGAAGTACTTTGATCCCACCCATCAATTTACTCAGCAAGAAACCAATCAGTTGATTGAGTTGGCCAAACTGGCTCCTTCATCATTCAATATCCAGCACTGGCGCTTAGTCAATGTGACCGATAAGGGCTTGAGAACCCAATTGCGCGCAGCTGCGAACAACCAAGCGCAAGTGACTGATGCTTCCTTGCTGTTTGTAGTTACCGTAGACATCAAGGCTTGGGAAAAAGATCCAGCGCGCTACTGGGTAAATGCTCCAAAAGAAGCGCAAGATATCTTGGTGCCGTGGATTCATCCATTTTATGCAGGCAAAGAGCAATTACAAAGAGATGAGGCGATGCGTTCTGCTGGAATCATGCTCCAGACTCTCATGCTTGCTGCCAAGGGAATGGGCTATGACTCATGCCCAATGGTAGGATTTGATTTCGACAAGGTGGCTGAGCTTATTCACTTGCCCAAAGACTATGCCATTGCCGCAATGCTGGCTATCGGGAAAGGCGTACAAGCAGCTTGGCCAAAGCCAGGCTTTATTCCTGAATCAGAGATGGTGATAGAAAACCATTTCTAAGTCGTTCCCCATTCTATTTCTTGGCGCAGCTAGTCTCGCTTGGCTTCGCTCCAGGGCTTTATGATGGGGGATGTCGCTCATCCACTCAGCAGGAATCCAAAGCCTTAAGGAAGGCCTTTCTAAATTAAAAGAAAGGTTTGATGGTGTTCAAGGAGAGCCCTATATCGTCGAGAGCAAGAAGTTCAAGGCGCTCTATTTTGATAGCGAATCCACCCAAAGTCTGATGGATATGCAGGCGCCTATTCGCCTGGTAGTGAGCTATACCGAGACCATGATGGGTTTCCTTCTCTTTCATCCTGATCCTCAGAGCATTGCTATGATTGGTTTGGGTGGCGGATCAATCGCTAAATATTGCCATCATCACTTACCTAAAGCATCCATTCTGGTACTTGAAAATAATCCAAAAGTCATTGCACTAAAGGATCAGTTTCATGTCCCGGAAAATAGTAATCAGTTCAGGGTTCTTGAGGCTGATGGTGCAGCTTATTTGAGAAATACAGAAGAAAAATTTGATGTATTGCTGGTTGATGGATATACCAAGTTAGGACAAGCAGCTCAACTGTGTAGTGAGGATTTTTATGCCAGCTGTCTGGCATGCTTAAATCCCCATGGTGTCTTAGTTATTAACTTCTCTGGTGCGGCAGGGCTGAACCAGGTCTATCAAGAGCGAATTGATCGAGTCTTTGATCATCCATCTGTATTGGTAGTGGAGGATGATCGAATGAACCAAATTCTCTTTGTAGGAAAAGACTCTAGTTTGGAGACTCCATCTGAAGACCTCCTGAGGCGATCCGCAGTCTTAGCTAGGACTCACGATATTCATCTAGCCAGAACTACTCAGAACTTTTTAGCCCAACGAAAGATCGATGCACACTAGCTAGTGGCGAAGAGTTTGATGTATATCAAGTACACTTTGCTTATAAGGTTCAAACTATTAGGGTCTTTGACTATTTTAATAAGGTGAGCCCCCATGAAGCTTGAATTTGTTGGTCCCGCAGTCGTTTTAGAGAATGGCGACGTCTCTTATCCAGCAATGCTTGATGGCAAGCCCCTCAAATGCACCTTTAGTTATGAGGCCCTTCAGGACTTAGATCCTGATGGCGTCGAGACAAATGCATTGCAATTATTTAAAAATCACCAATTAAAGCTGCTTTCAATTGCTGAGCAAAAGATATTGAATGGCTTTGCTGTAGATGGGGCTGTCCACCTTTTTAGTCATGATCTAGTTTTAGATTAATTATTTCCGCTGTATTAAGTATTCCATTTTTTAAAAGAAAGAAAAAATATGTCATTTAATCACTCAGTCATCTGGATCGACCATCAAGAGGCTCACGTTATTTACTTCAACCCCACTGCTAGTGAAAGTGAAGTCATCAAGACTAGATCGACACATAAAAACGTTCATCACAAGAGTGGCTCTGTGAGTGGCGCACGTGCTGAACCAGATCAGCATTACCTGCATGAAGTCATTCAAGCAGTTATGGAATCTAAAGAGATTTTGATTGTGGGGCCTGGCTCTGCAAAATTGGATTTGATGAAGCATGCCACTAAGCATGATCACAACATTGCCGATAAAGTGGTTGGTATTGAGACCGTGGATCATCCTACTGATGGACAGTTACTTGCCTACGCTAAAAAGTACTTTGCCAAAGTCGATGCCCTAAAAGGCGATACTGTCATTACTGGTTGATGATTTATCCCCCAGAAAATGGGGGATAATTTACCGATGTTGCTCATTACCGCCTTCATCATCAATGGATCCCTAGCGCTTATTGCGATCCTGATGCATTACGAAGCGCTTTTTCAGCTTGATAAGCTGCTACCCAAAATATCCCATATTGCGCCGCGTTTTCGCGTGCTCGTAGGGGTTGGCGCCATCTTTATGGCCCATGTAGCAGAGATCTGGTTGTTTGCCTTAGGCTACTTCTTTACCCTGCAGTTCCCCGTTATGGGTGGACTTGTTGGTGAGCTATCAGGTCACGGCATTTTGTTAGATTGCGCCTACCTGTCATTTGTTACCTTCACCACTTTGGGTTACGGCGAGATTGTGGCGCAAGGCTACCTACGCTATTTGACTGGAGTGGAGGCGCTGACGGGCTTCATCCTAATTACCTGGTCCGCATCATTCTTATTCATTGAGATGCAGAAATACTGGACCAACTATAAATCGAATCAGTATTAAACAATCCTCATTAGCAATACTAATCAGTACTGTTTTGTGATTAAAACTCTTTCATGAGTCGCACGGCAAGCAAGCGGGTTTGAGCGAAGCCGTTTTTGATTTCTGTATCTCGCCCATACTGCAAAGAGAGTCTGCCAATTGGTGTGTGAGCTTGCCCACTTAATAAAAATCTTTGCGTATTTGCTACATCATTTCTATAGGTGTTGTTAACGGAGGTGGCGCCACCAGTTACATAAAAGTAAGAGGCCGCTACGGTAAAGATTGGATTGATACGATAGATAGGGCCTAGCTGTGTAGTGGTCAGGGGCTTTTGGGTCAAGGATCCGTTAGTACTTAAGCCGCATGCAGCTGCACATTGACCATTGCCACCAAACCACATGGTGTCTACTGCAATCATGCCATCCACATTAGAAGTAATCGGCGTTTGAAAGCCCATCTGCAAGTCTGTACGGAAGCGATTTTCACCAACATTAAACGCTCGCTGACTAGAATAGCTACCAGTTGGACTAATCAGATAACCCGCTAGACCGAAATAGGTTCTGGTGACTCTGTTGTGATACGGCCATATTGCTGTTGCAATAGTGAGATCACCAACGCCAGTATCGCCTGCTTGGCTCGCTAGTGAGCCCCCTGGTTGAATAGAGCCATAGGGTAGTTGAATAAAACTGACTGCTGGCAGACTGCCAAGATCATACGTTCGAGTACCACGAAAAATCGCACTCTGGGTTTCGATAACAGGGCTACTCGATACAACGCTACCATTTCTATAGAGGGTGTTGTTCTCGGTATTGAGGTAACTCACCGTGATGTAATTCTTATTGGGTAAAGGGGCAACAATATCGTTTGGCTGCAAATCAACTGCCCACACCATGAACGGTGTAAAAAGAGTAAATAAGAGAACAAGAAGTCGAGTGCGAAACATAGCGCTCGTATTTTATCTACAGCTAGATATAAAGGCGATGACTTTAGTGGGTAATTACCAGCATACTTGGTGATAGCCCCTCTACAAACCATATAAAATATGGTTTTTATATCTATTTCCATAGTCCTTATAGATTTTGTGGACTTTAAACTTCTTCATTTTAGGGTTCTCATGTTGCTTCTCTCAAGGTTATTGGCTGCTCTTTGTGCATTGATTCTGGTGGGCTGTCAGTCGACTGGTAGCGATGGAAAGCCTTTAACTGAGCAAGAAATTCTGCAGAAAAGACAAGCCACTCTCGCGATGTCAAAGACAGGCTTAGCGGCTTTAATTAAACAAAATCCAGCAATTAAAAAAGAGATCGAGGCCGCCCCAGCTTACGCCGTATTTGATACAACCAATGTGAACGTTGTCTTGCTGGTCCTTGCTAGAGGTGAGGGCGTGCTATTTGATAAGCGTCGTTCTGAACCCGTTTTTATGGAAGCCATGAAAACAGGTGAGGGTGTCGGTGCTGGATATCAGCAACAGTACCAAGTCATCATCTTTAAAAATACGGATGCCATCGATCAGTTTTTGTTAACGTCAATTGATGGACAGCGTGGTGGCATGGATGTGGATGCAAACTTCTCTGCAGGCTCTGGTGGAACTGTCCGCTCTTTCAATCCGTATATTTCAATCTATACAGTTGGCTTGTCTGGATATGATCTACAGGCAAACTATGGTGGAACACTATACCTAGTCGACAAGCAATTAAATGATGTAAAAACTTTAAATTCCTTGCCGTCTAAGAAACAGTAATTCACGAAAATTATTGTTGGTATCGCAGTGCAGTTTGAATGGTTTGAAAGTGAATATCTACAGTCGATTGAATTTCTCTGCCGTAACCGCCTGCCATACTAAATGCAATTGGAATTTGGCGATCTAAGCCATACTGGAAAACGCATTCATCTCTCTGGCGCATGCCATCTTTGCTAATGCTTAACTTTCCCAGCCTATCGCCTTCGTGGGGGTCTGCACCCGCTAGGTAAATAATGAAGTCGGGCTTAAATGTGTTCAGGACATCAAAGCCTTGATTAAGGGCGTTGAGGTAATCAGCATCTTCACAGCCATTAGGCAGTCCAATATCCAGATCACTCTGCTCTTTAGTGAATGGGAAATTATTTTCTCCATGAATCGATAGCGTAAAGATGGATTTGTCATTTTGAAGAATGGATGCTGTGCCATTTCCTTGGTGTACATCCAAATCTACGATGGCTATCTTCAGTTTTGGATGAATCTCTTTTTGTAATGCTTTTGCAGTAATTGCGGAATCATTAAATACGCAAAAGCCACTACCTCTATCACGGTAGGCATGATGAGTGCCACCAGCCAAGTTAGCAGCCAAGCCCTCGCTGAGCGCTGCTTTAGCAGCTGCAAGCGTAGCGCCAGCAGAACGGCGTGAGCGCTCAACCATCTTTTCACTCCAGGGAAAGCCAATTTCTTGTTGCTCCTGAGCGCTTATTTCCCCTGAGAGGATTTTGATGAGGTAGCTTGGATCATGTGCATATAGGATCTCCGTATCGGTAACGGATGGCGCCTCGACAAGCTGAACCCCATTTAGATTGCTAACACGGTCTCTTAGCTGACTATACTTTTCCATCGGAAAGCGGTGCCCCGGTGGAAGTGGTAAAACATAGTGGTCGGTATAAAAAGCTTTCAAAACAATTTTGTCTTCATTTGACTTTGACGTGTGTTGGATAGTCTATTCGTTTTTCTATAGGTAGGTATGGCTCGATCTGAAAAATCAGGTTTTAAGGGAAATAAATCATTTTTGCCCAGCAAGACTTGCCTAGTCTGTGGCAAAGAAATGACTTGGCGTAAATCCTGGGCTAAAAACTGGGATGAGGTCAAATATTGCTCTGATGCCTGCCGCTCTAAAAAGCCGAGCAATAAGGCTGAGGCCTAATCTATGAGCACATTGATTTACTGGTTTTGCAATGATTTGCGCTTAGCGGATAACCCAGCATTTACACAAGCCTGTTTAAAGGCAGATTCTCTTTTGCCGGTTTTCATTCATGACTCCAAAGAGCAAGAAACGGTTTATGGTTTTGAGCGACTGGGACTGCACCGGAAGGCTTTCTTAAGGGCATCCCTAGATGACTTGAAGGCTCAGTTACGTGCGCAGGGCTCTGACTTGCTGGAGTTTTCTGGTCAGCCATCAGAAGTATTGCTACAGCTATTGAAGGATAGCGCTGCGGATGCAATCTACTGCGAGCAAATTGAAGCGCCTGAAGAAATTGAGCAAGTGCGAATGTTGCAGGAGCAGGGTGCCGATGTTAATGAGTTCTGGCAATCCAGCATGTTAGATCCGTTGACCCTCCCATTTGAGTTAGCAAAAATGCCGGATGTGTTCACTGCATTTCGTCGCGAGGTAGAGCGAGCGCAACTGAAGTTCGCTCAGCCCATCAATGCGCCTAAGAAAATTCCATCGCTACCAGCAATTTTGTCTCAGGCTTCAATGCTGCCTACAACAGCTCAATCAGTTTCACACCCCTATTTATTGGGGGGAGCCAGTCATGCGCAAGCGCACCTCAAGCAATATCTTGAGCGGCGTTTACCCGATAGCTATAAGGAGACTCGTAATCAACTTATTGGCATGGATTACTCTAGTAAGTTTTCCGCATGGCTTGCCTTGGGTTGTATTTCAGCGCGGGATATTGCCGCACAGTTAAGTGATTATGAAAATCGCTATGGTGCTAATGATGGTACTTACTGGCTTTGGTTTGAGTTACTGTGGCGTGACTATTTCCGCTTTATTCACTTTAAGTACGGTCAGAAGTTATATCGCGCCAGTGGTCTAACAGGCGTGCCTGTAAAGCCATCCTATGCACCCAGCTTTGAACAGTGGTGTACTGGTAATACGGGCACTGATTTAGTCGACGCAGGTATGCGCGAATTACATCAAAGCGGCTATCTCTCTAATCGGATGCGCCAAATTGTGGCTAGTTACTGGATATACGACATGCAGGGTGATTGGCGTGCAGGCGCAGCGTGGTTTGAGTCTCAACTGATTGACTATGATGTGTATAGCAATCAAGGTAATTGGCTTTACATTGCTGGTCGCGGAACAGACCCTAGAGGTGGCAGACCTTTTAATGTGGCCAAGCAAACTCAAGACCACGATCCAAGAGAAATCTACCGCAAACTTTGGCTCTCGTCTTAGTACAGTTTTATAGCTGTTCCACTGCTGCGTATTGCTCCAACACTTCTAGAGAAACTTTCTCCAAAGCTTTGATGTGGGTGCTCTCTAGTTTGATCATGGGTGCACAGTTGGCTTCCAAAGCTTCAATCCAGCGATTCAAGCAAAGACACCATTGATCTCCAGCAATGAGTCCAGGGAATTGATATTCAGGACGCGGGGTAATGAGGTCGTTGCCGCGCTTGAGGCTAAATTGCAGAAAATCATTGCTGACAATCGCGCAGACCAAATGACTGCCTAGATCTTGTTCATTTGTTTTACAGCAGCCATCTCTAAAAAATCCTGTCAAAGGATCAAAAGAGCAGGGAACTAATGGTTGGCCTAATACATTCAGGGGTAATTCAGTCGACATGGAAGCTCTTTAAGTGATGATGTGGTGATGGATCAATTATGACTTAGGTGGGGCTAGGGAAGAGCTTGTGAGACACGGCTTGACCCGAGGAATTGACTTTGACCAAGATCATGTCACCCGAATTGAGAACTTTGCCTGCGAAGGATTGGATATTGACATGATGGGTCACCATGATGATCGGTGCATGAGGATATTTTTTGCGCTCAGCCTGAATGAGTTTGGCTAAATCATCAGTTTGCCTTTGGGCCTGACTCATATCGTCAAAGAAAGACCCGAGTGCTGCCTCCTTTTTAACTGAGCCCTTATTGAGAAGGGTTGCCGTATCTACACAGCGACACCAGGGGCTGCTGTAGACTTGCGCTTGAGTGATGCCCTGCTTGGCCAGCCACTCACCAGTCTGCTGAGCCTGGCGCTTACCTGCTTCACCCAGATTGCGTTGGGTTGAGCACTGCGTTAATTGATAGCCCCTAGGATCGCCATATCCGGGCGCATCGGCATGGCGCATGAGTAAAACGTGTTGACCATCTTGCATGGCATTAGCTAACTCAGTTTGGGCGAGAGCACTGCCATGAGCTCCAATGAGGGTTGCTAGCGAAACAAGTAGTGCAGGTAAAAATTTGATCTTCATAATTGGGTTACCAGGGCAACTTTTCTCCAGAGTAACTCAGAAAACTACCTGAGTCAGTTTTTTGGAGTGCTAGCAATAGTGTGAGCATGTCGCTGGCAGCATCCAAAGGAGATCTACCAATTTGCTCGCCCTTAAAGGGTTTGGATAGACGTGAGTTCACGGTTCCTGGATGCAGGGCTACTAAGGCTGTATTGGGTTTCGTTCTGCCAAATTCAATCGAGGCTGTTTTGATGAGCATGTTTAATGCTGACTTCGAGGCGCGATAGCTAAACCAACCTCCCAAACGATTGTCTTCTATGCTGCCCACTTTGGCAGAGAGGGTTGCCATCACCGATCCCGCTGGATCAAGTAATTTGGCGAAGTGCTTGATGGTTAATCCGGGCCCAATGGCATTAATTTGCATCAACATCTGCAATTGCTCTGCATTGAGGTCATCCAGTTTCTTCTCAGGCATCCAGTTCTCAGAATGCAATACACCAATCGTATTAATGATGAGCTGAAAAGGGCCTTCTTGAGTCAAGCTCGCTGCTGCAGATTCAATCGTGGTGAGATCTTGGTAATCGATTGGGTGCTCTGAGTTGCGATGAAGGCCGTAAACCGCCTCACAATCAGGGGAGGCTTCTAATAACTCCATAAAAGCAGTCCCAATAGTCCCGGAGGATCCAATAATCAAAGCACGAAAGGGTTGTGGGACAAGAGGCATAAGGGCTGCGCTAAAAAGGGGAGAAAAATGGTGCTCAGCTAGTTTATTGAATAAGTCTTAAACTTGCTTGATGGGTACCAAGACAACACAAGCACTCTCTACAGCTGAGCTCTCACGAGTGATCGAAATGGCATGGGAAGATCGCACACCATTTGATGCGATTGAGCAAAGTTTTGGACTATCCGAGCCGCAAGTGATTGCGCTGATGCGTAAAGAGCTCAAGAGAGGCTCATTCAATTTATGGCGTCAGCGGGTAACGGGTAGAGCAACTAAGCATGTCGCCCTCAGAAGTAAGTTGGTAACGCGCGCGTATTGCTCAATGCAGTACAAGCAAAAGTGATGACCATGAGAAAGCTCACCATGTTTTATGATGGCCTCTGTCCTTTATGTCAGGCAGAGATATTGTTTTTGTCTGGTCGTAATCAATCAGGGTTGCTGAGCTTTGTAGATGTGAACTCCAATCGCTACAGCGCTGATGAGATTGGTATATCTTGCCAGCAAGCTTTAGATTCAATGTACGCTCAGTACGATGACGGCGAACTGATTAATGGTGTAGATGTCTTCTCGGCCGCTTACGCAAGAGCGAACTTGCCCAAGTTGGCCTGGTTATTTTCTCGACCAAGCCTTCGCCCAGCCTTAGTTTGGGCTTATCGTTTTTTTGCCAAGCACCGTCATGCAATTTCCGGTCTATTTGGGCCATCCGCCTTATGGTTGGTTAATGTAACTGGTAAACACAAATAAAGGGAGGATGATGAAAATAATTTCACAAAGCAGTACTGCCCTATTGCTGTCCTTAGCTCTGCTGAGTGGCCCTTTATCAGCCAAGAGCTTGGCGCATATTGAAGGCGTAATAAATCAAGTGCAGCCTCAGGGTACTGGCCGGCTCAACTTTTGGGGCTTTCATGTCTATGATGCAACCCTATATCGCCCTGCAAGCAAGGATTCTGCTGACTTTGCCTTGGATATCAAATATCAAAAGTCATTTTCTGGTGCGGCCATCGCGAGTCGGACTGCTGATGAGATGAGGAATATTGGTGTGTCTGAAGCGCAGTCTGCTATTTGGGGTAAAGAGCTTGCAGCAATCTTGCCTAATGTAGAGCCAGGACAAACGCTCACTGGAGTCTACTCACCAAAACAAGGCACCACTTTGTTTTATGACGGTAAGAAAATTGCCCAAATTCCTGGGGCAGATTTTTCTAAAGCCTTCTTTGGAATTTGGCTTGATTCCAAAACAAGCGTACCAAAGCTGAGATCTGAATTGCTGGGTAATGGTTGCCCACCCCCACTGATTACTGGAGCCTGTTAATGTCTAAAATCCAATACCTTAAAAAGTATTTAGTTATTTCTTTGATTGCATTCGGTTTATTGGGCTGCTCTTCACCTTCAGTGAAGCAATACGCGCAAGAAACACCAAAACTGGATTTAAGTGAATACTTCAATGGCACGATTGATGCATACGGCATCTTCACGGATCGTAGTGGTGAAGTTAAAAAACGCTTCACCGTTTTATTGGTTGCCAAATGGTCGGTTGTGAATGGCAAGAAGACAGGTATTTTGGATGAGAGCTTTGAGTACTCCGATGGCACTAAGCAAAAGCGTATCTGGACTCTAGTGGAAACGGCTCCCGGCAAATACACTGGCACTGCAGATGACGTCATCGGCGAAGCTATTGGTGAATCTGCTGGCAATGCCTTGAACTGGGCCTACACACTAGCCCTGCCTGTTGATAACTCCATCTACCATGTGCAATTTGATGACTGGATGTACCTAGTCAGCCCGAAGGTCATGATTAATAAGGCTCAAATGAGTAAATTTGGTATCAATTTGGGTGAAGTGACGCTCAGCTTTTACAAGCGCTAAATAGCCCTCTGATCTTGCCCACTTTATATCCAATATTTGATGTCTCTTTGAAAGATTTGCATTGAAAAAGCTCGTTCTCATTCTGGGTGACCAGCTAGATATCGATAGCCCGATATTAGAAAGCCTCAATCCTCAGAGTGACCATATCGTGATGATTGAGTCCATTGATGAGGCTCAGTATGTTTGGTCGCATAAGGCCAAAATCGTTTTGTTCTTATCGGCGATGCGGCATTTTGCTAAGCAACTTGAAGAGCGGGGTTTGCCGCTCATTTACATGAAGCAGTCGCCACAGTCGATTGGCGATACGCTACGAGAGTTGATTGCCAAGAAAAAATTTACACATTTAGCATGTCTTGAGCCAGGGGAGTATCGACTCAAGTGCGAAATAGAGGGCTTAGCATCTGAGTTAAACATCCACTTGGAAATGCAAGAGGATCCCCATTTTTATTGCTCACGCCATGAGTTTGAGAATTGGGTTGCTGGCAAAAAAGAATTGCGCTTGGAGTATTTCTATCGACTGATGCGCAAGACCCACAATATTCTGGTTGATAAAGAAGGTAACCCTGAGGGTGGACAGTGGAACTTTGACCGAGACAATCGCAAACCGTTTCCAAAAAAGGGACCAGGCTTAATTCCGCCACCAGAGTTATTTGAGCCAGATGACATCACTCAAGAAGTGATTGCACTTGTTGAGAAAACATTTCCTCAGCATCCTGGGTCCTTGGCACACTTTCAGTGGCCAGTTACCCGCGCACAAGCATTGCAGGCGCTTAAAGGGTTTGTGGACCATCGCTTGCCGACTTTTGGTATTCATGAAGATGCGATGTGGACGGATACGCCTTTTGGGTGGCATTCCTTGCTCTCCAGCTCAATGAATTTAAAGTTGCTCAATCCTAGAGAAGTGATTGCTGCTGTCCTCAAAGCGTGGAAGAAAGATGATTTAGATCTAGCTACGGTGGAAGGATTTATTCGTCAGATTTTGGGATGGCGTGAATTTGTGCGCGGTATGTACTACCTTGATATGCCGCAGATGGCGCAAGACAATTTTTATGATCACCACAATCCATTGCCCGAGTGGTACTGGACTGGTAAAACTAAAATGCGTTGTATGCAGCAGGCAATTGGTCAAACGCTCGATTATGGTTACGCCCATCACATCCAACGTCTGATGGTTACGGGAAATTTTGCTTTGCTAGCGGAGGTGCTACCCAAAGCAGTATGTGATTGGTATCTCGCTATTTATATTGATGCGATTGAATGGGTCGAGCTTCCTAATACAGCGGGCATGGCTTTATTTGCGAGCGGGGGTCGCTTTACTAGCAAACCCTATGTCGCCAGTGGCGCCTATGTAAAACGGATGAGTAATTACTGCGATTCTTGCCAATACAAGCCTGATGTGCGCTTTGGTGAGAGTGCTTGCCCTATGACCAATTTGTATTGGAATTTCTTGATCAAGCATCGCAAACAATTTGAGGCAAGTCCGCGTACCCGCTTAATGACCGCGAATTTATCCCGAATTAGCGATGCAGATCAGCAGGCAATTCAGGCGCATGCCAAGGGTCTTTTAGGGGATTTGAACTCCCTATAAGGTATTTATCCCTCCAGTAGCCTGCTACAACGCATTTTGTGAATTTGTGTCACACTTTCGCCATATAAATCAGCAGGTTAAAAAGTCATGAGAATTGAAGACACTGATCCAGCGCGACATGCTGGTATTGAATATCCTATGGAAGTGGGCGCACCTGTTTTTGCGCCAATCAAGGTTCTAGAGGAAAAAGACAAAGCGGTTAACGTTGCCCGCCAAAATGCCAAGCTCGAATACGACCGCATTATGGAGCAGGCTGAAGTGCTGATGAAGCAGGCTAGATCACTTCAAGCGCGATTAGATGCTACAGAAATGGTGCATAGCGCTAAATTTAGCTTTAACCCTTTGCATGGCAAAACCTATCACCTGTATTTTGATAGCCGTATTGGTACGAACGTATTGATTCAGAATGGCCCGGATCAGTGGAGTTGCGGTATTCCTGATGCTTGGACCTATTCCATGGCTGTTAAAAAACTTGGCGACAGTACATGGGCTGTTGTCGAAGAAGATGAGCCTGCGTCATCTTCGCTTGCGGTAAGATAATTTTTTACATAAAAATAATAAGGTGACTTGTGACAACTGCTCGAATTGTTAGTCTTTCAGAACTCGGTAATGCCGATGTGATTCAGTTAATTGATAAAGAGCTGCCAGCTCCAGGTAAAGGTGAAGTGCAACTTCGTCAAACTGCGATTGGTTTTAACTTTATTGATGTGTACCAGCGCTCTGGTGTTTATCCATTAGAGTTGCCAACAGGTTTAGGTCACGAAGCGGTTGGTGTGGTCGAGGCGCTTGGTGAAGGCGTTACGCGATTCAAAGTGGGTGATCGCGTGATGTATATGAATGCCGGTATCGGTGCTTATGCCAGCGCACGTAATGTTGCGGTAGATAAGTTGGTATCTGTTCCAGATGATGTGTCGGATCAAGTTGCCGCCGCCGTGTTCTTCAAGGCAATGACTGCGCAATACTTGATTCAGAAGACATATAAAGTGAAATCTGGCGACGTTGTCTTAGTGCATGCTGCTGCTGGTGGTGTTGGGCAAATCTTAGCGGGTTGGGCAAAGTCCTTGGGCGCTTTTGTGGTGGGCACTGTAGGATCTGAAGCTAAGTTCGCTGCAGCAAAAGAGGCGGGATGCGATGCTGTAGTGGATTACTCAAAGCCGAATTGGGTTGAAGAGGTGATCAAAGCAACCGGTGGCCGCAAGGCAAATATTGTTTATGACTCAGTGGCTAAAACCACTTTCTTGGGATCGCTTGATTGTGCTGCGCCATTTGGAACTGTGGCTCTGTTCGGAGCTGCCTCCGGCCCAGCGCCAGATATTCACCCAGAAATTCTAAACAAGAAGGGTTGCCTATTCTTGACTAGACCTTCTGTGTTCCCGCACAACGCTACTCCAGAGCTTCTTCAAGAAAACGCCCGTGCAGTATTTGATGCAATCGCTCAGGGTCGAGTGAAAGTACAAATTGGCGCTAAGTTCTCGCTCGAGCAAGCAGCTGATGCGCACAAGGCAGCAGAGGGAAGAAAAGTTTCAGGTGCGATCATCATTACACCTTAATTTTTTGCTTGCCGAGTAATCGGCTGACTCATGCAGTTTGATTGAGAGCCTCGCTGATGAAGCGGGGCTTTTTTATATTGATTCTTTATCCGTTATAGTTCAAAAAACACATACAAATCTGGGGTCACGTTTGAATAACATTTCACCTAAAGTATTGGAACAGCTCGCACCGAATGGTGTTCTAACTGCTGGGGTCTATTTGGGTAATATCCTATTAGTGACCGGTAGATCACCCTCTGGCGAGCCGACTGGTATCTCGCCAGATATCTGTCGAGCCATTGCAAAGCGTTTGGGTGTGGAAGTAAATCTGATAGGCTTTAATACGCAGAATGAGGTAGTTGAGGCTGTTGTGAGTGGGAGGTGCGGTATCTCTTTGTTGGGCTCTGATCCATCTCGCGCTCAAAATATTACGTTCACACCTGCTTATGTCGAGCTAGAGGCTACTTACCTGGTACCCGCTCATTCACCCATCACTGAGTTATCTCAGGTAGATCAGCCAGGCATTCGGATTGCATCTTTTCATAAGAGTGCTTATGACCTATGGTTACAACGCAATCTCAAACATGCGAGCCTAGCCCATGCTGATAGCGTGAAAGCTAGCAATGAATTGTTTATCAGCGAAAAATTAGAGGCCTTGGCGGGCTTGAAAACCGGCCTCGTTTCTGTCTCTAAAGATATTCCTGGATCTAGACTTTTAGAGGGTCAATTCACAGGAATTCAGCAGGCAGTTGCTGCTAAAAAATCCCACCTGGAGTCGCTTGAGTTTTTAAATGCCTGTGTGGCGGAATTCATTCGATCTGGTTTGGTGGCTGATCTGATTGCTCAATATCAGGTGCAGGGCCTGTCAGTGGCAAAGCTCCCTTAAAGCTGGTCAGAAGGGCATTAAGCCTGTTTGGGAGTGGGATCAAGGGGGAGAATGCTTCCCACCCACTCCGCTTATAATTGGCTAAGCAATTGAATTAAAAGAATTTTCTTCTTTAAAGACCGTTTTTTGCTTGTTTGACAGCCCCAAGTGGGTCTTGGACAATGCGTGGGGTGGTTTGATTCAAGCCATTTCTTCCCATGACAGCTATTAATTCCTCCTTCCCAGCGCCTTTAACCGCAGCCCTTGAGGCTCGGGCGATATCTTGCGTGCGGGGTGAGCGAGAGCTTTTTAAAGATCTTCATTTGCAGGTATTTGCTGGTCAGTGCTTGCATGTTCGTGGTGAGAATGGCGTTGGTAAAACCAGTCTATTGCGCCTTCTCACTGGCCTAGCCTCCCCTGAGGCTGGAGAAGTTGTCTGGAATAGCCATTCCATTCAAAAAGAGGCATCTGAATATCACAGCAAGCTCTTATTTTTAGGTCATCGCGATGCGCTGAAAGAGGATCTGAGTGCCATCGAAAATTTGCGTATGTATGCAGCGATTGATGGGGTTGAACTTTCCGAGCAAGATGCTTTTTCTGCGCTTTGGCGATTTGGACTCAAGGGGCGCGAAGATCTACCTGCGAACTGCTTATCAGCGGGTCAAAAAAAACGAGTCTTGATGGCACGCATGGTGACGCGACGGGCGCAGGTCTGGATTTTGGATGAGCCTTTTAATGCCTTAGATACCCATGCCGTACAGGAGTTACAAGACTTGATAGCGGAGCATCTTGAGGCTAATGGCTTGGTGGTGCTGACAAGTCATCAGCCACTAGCGATTCCTGGTCTGAGGGTATTAGATCTATGAATGCCTTTATAGCTATTGTTCATCGTGATCTATTGCTGGTGATGCGTCGCAAGAGCGAAGTCTTAACCGCATTATTTTTCTTCGTGATTGTGACCAGCTTGTTCCCGTTGGGAATTGGTGCTGATACCGCCTTACTCAGAAAGATTGCGCCTGGGGTCATTTGGGTTGCTGCCTTACTGTCGACATTGCTAGGTTTGCAGCGGATGTTTGCGGCTGATTACGCCGATGGCACTTTAGAGCAATTGGTCTTGTCCCCCAATTCATTTACGGCCTTGGTATTTGGCAAGATTGTTGCCCATTGGCTGGTTTGTGGGCTGCCCCTGGTTGTGCTGGCGCCAGTGATTGGTATTCAGTTTGATTTGGATGCGCAATCTCTGAAGGTGCTGATGGCAGCATTATTGCTGGGGACGCCAGTCTTGTCTTTACTGGGCTCGATTGGTGCGGCTTTAACTCTCGGGGTTAGGGGCGCTAGTGTCTTGATGAGCCTTCTGATATTGCCTCTCTATGTCCCTGTTTTGATTTTTGGCGCTGGCGCTGTCTACGCCAGTAGTGTGGGTCTTGATGTCACAGGACATTTTTCCCTATTGGGCGCTTTATTCATTTTGGCATTAGCATTTATGCCTTGGGTTAGTGCTAATGCTGTAAAGATTGCCATCGAATGAGTAATGTAAATAATTTATCTTCTAGTCGCATCCTGAATTGGTTCAAATTCTCGAGCCCAAGCACCTTTTATCCGCTCGCTGGAAAAATGATTCCTTGGTTCTGGGCACTCACGTTTATTTTTGGTGCTGCTGGTTTATGGGTGAGCTTCTTTGTGGCACCCGTAGATGCAGTACAGGGTCAGGGTTACCGTATTATTTTTGTTCATGTGCCCGCCTCCTGGATGTCTATGTTCATCTACCTAGTGATGGCCGCTTGGGCTGGATTAGGGTTGGTATTTAATACGCGCCTATCAGCAATGATGGCGCAGGCCTTAGCCCCTATCGGTGCTTGGATGGCTTCCCTGTCTTTGTGGACTGGTGCATTCTGGGGTAAGCCCATGTGGGGTGCTTGGTGGGTGTGGGATGCGCGTTTAACTTCCGAATTAATTCTGCTCTTTCTATACCTCGGATTTATTGCTTTACAAGCCTCCATTGACAATGCTCGCCGCGCCGATAAGGCGGGCGCGATCTTGGCCTTGGTTGGTGTAGTGAACGTGCCCATTATTTATTTTTCAGTGAAGTGGTGGAATACCTTGCATCAAGGCGCCTCCGTCTCATTAACCAAGGCTCCAGCGATGGCACAGACCATGCTCTGGGGGATGCTGTTAATGGCTCTATGCTTCTGGATGTACTCAATCGCAGTAGGGTTAATGCGTGTACGCGCCATCATTTTGGAGCGCGAGGCTCATACTGATTGGGTTAAGCAATTAAACGAGGTAAAGCGTTGATGTGGAATAGTCCAGCCGAATTCTTTGCGATGGGCGGTTATGCCCTGTATGTCTGGTGTAGCTTTGGTGCTTGTGCTCTGGTGCTCTTTTTAGAGCCACTGGCTATTCGCGTGCGCCATAAAGCAATCGTACGAAGGCTGCAACGTGAAGTGATGGCAGAACAGTTTGATCAAAAGGGTAGTCAGTGAAACCAAGACATAAACGAGCAGCCATGATTGTTGGCGCACTCATTGCTATCAGCATTGCGGCAGTACTGATTTTGAATGCGCTCAATAGTAATATTGCTTTGTACGTTACACCAAGTGAAGTAGCTGCCGGTAAGTCCCCAGATGGCCAGGTTTTCCGAATTGGCGGTATGGTCAAAGATGGATCGGTTAAACGCGATGGCCTAACCGTGAACTTTGTGATCACTGATATGGTGAAAGATATTCCTGTGGCTTACACCGGCATTCTTCCAGATTTATTTAAAGAAGGTAAGGGCGCAGTTATTCAAGGGCGTCTCAATTCAAATGGGCAATTTATTGCTAGCGAAGTATTGGCTAAGCATGATGAAAACTATATGCCTCCAGAGGCTCAGCATGCTTTAGAGCAAGCTCAAAAAAATGGAAATAAATAATGATTCCTGAGTTTGGGCATTACGCATTAATTCTGGCCCTATGTATTGCCATCCTCCAGGGGATCCTGCCCTTGGTGGGCGCTCATCAAGGTCGACGCGAATGGATCCTGTTGGCAAGACCTGCTGCACAATCCGTTTTCCTATTGCTCGCCATTGCATTTGTGATTTTGGCCTGGAGCTTCTACTCGAATGACTTTTCTGTCCTCTATGTAGCAGATCATTCAAACTCACAAATGCCCGTGATGTATCGCTTGGGCGCTGTGTGGGGCGGTCATGAAGGCTCTTTATTGCTTTGGGTTTTCTTGCTATCTACTTGGACATTTTTAGTGGCCCAGCTTTCTAAGGCTTTAGATGAATTTATGGTCGCTCGTGTGATCGGGGTCTTGGGCTTAGTGATTACCGGACTGCTTTTATTTGTTCTCTTGACCTCTAATCCGTTTGAGCGACTCTTACCGGCAGCCCAGGATGGGCGCTCTTTAAACCCGCTTTTACAAGATCCAGGATTGGTCTTTCATCCACCGATGTTGTATATGGGTTACGTTGGCTTCTCAGTAGCATTTGCATTTGCGATTGCTTCTTTATTATCTGGTCGCCTTGATGCCGCTTGGGCGCGTTGGTCACGCCCATGGACAACCGCCGCTTGGGTATTTCTAACGCTGGGTATTGCCTTGGGTTCTTGGTGGGCTTATTACGAGTTGGGTTGGGGTGGTTGGTGGTTCTGGGATCCCGTTGAGAATGCCTCATTCATTCCATGGCTGGTAGGCACTGCCTTGCTCCATTCTTTGGCGGTGACTGAGAAGCGTGGCGGCTTTAAGAGCTGGACAGTATTGTTGGCGATTACCGCTTTCTCACTTTCACTTCTAGGAACATTCTTGGTGCGCTCAGGAGTGCTGACTTCAGTGCATGCATTTGCGACTGACCCAAAACGCGGCATCTTTATTTTGATCTTCTTAGTATTGGTAGTGGGTTCCTCTTTAATCCTCTACGCTTGGCGTGCTCCCAAGAGCACGATGGGTGGTAAGTTCAGCTTCACATCCCGTGAGACTTTTATTTTGCTGGGTAATGTGTTCTTGGTGGTGTCTGCTGCATCGGTGCTCTTGGGCACCCTTTATCCTTTGCTGATCGATGCTCTCCATTTGGGCAAGATCTCAGTCGGCCCTCCATACTTCAATAGTGTTTTTGTACCCATCATGATTCCTCTGTTGGTGTTGATGGGAATTGGGCCTTGGACAAACTGGAAGAATTCCAACCTCGTGGATGTGATCAAGCGGCTATGGATCGCAGCTCTGGTGGCGGTGATAGCTGCCGCTTTGATTCCATTTGCCATGGGTGAATTTACTTGGCTCAGTAGCCTTGGTTTCTTATTGGCTTTCTGGGTCATTGCTTCCGGCATTTTGCAAATCATTCGTCAAGCAAAAGCAGGTAAGCCAACACGATCATTTATCGGTATGCAGGTAGCGCATCTCGGTATAGCGGTATTTGTCATTGGCGTCACCATGGTAGGCGCATATCAAGAAGAAAAAGATGTGCGCATGCTTGCGGGTGAGAGCGTTAGTGTGGGTGGTTACGAAATTCAGCTTCAGAGTGTTGACCCAGTTCCGGGCCCAAACTACAAAGCGATGCAAGGAACTTTCTTACTCACCCGCAATGGGAAGTTAGAAGCCACGATGTATCCAGAAAAACGTAGCTACTTTTCTTCAACCATGCCAATGACTGAGGCTGCGATTGACGTAGGTCTGACAAGGGATATCTACGTTTCCTTGGGCGAGGAGTTGGACGATAAAGCCTGGGCGGTACGAGTCTATTACAAACCTTTTGTGGATTGGATTTGGGGTGGTTGCTTATTGATGGCGCTGGGTGGCGTTCTAGCTATGTCAGATAAACGTTATCGCATGAAGTTGAAGAAAGTGGCAGCATGAAAGCCAAGTTTTTAATTCCACTCGTTTTGTTTGTCGTGTTGGTTGGGTTTTTAGCAGTAGGCTTAAGTCGTGATCCACACGAACTACCTTCTCCTCTCATTGGTAAGCAAGCTCCTGCTTTTGAATTGCCGCAACTGGCAGATCCTCAGAAAACCTTTTCACCCGAGAGCATGAAGGGGAAAGTCTGGATTTTGAATGTATGGGCCTCTTGGTGTGTTGCTTGTCGTGAAGAACATCCTGTTCTCGTTGAGCTTGGCAAGTTGCAGCTAGCACCGATTATTGGTTTGGATTACAAAGATAAGCGTGATGATGCTATGGCAATGCTTGCTCGCCAAGGTGATCCTTATGTTTTATCTGCCTTTGATGCTAATGGGCGCGTTGGTATTGACTATGGAGTGTATGGCGTTCCAGAGACATATGTAATTGATAAGGCTGGGGTGATTCGGTTTAAGCATATTGGCCCCATCACGATGGAATTACTGAATAAGAAGATGATTCCTCTATTGGGTGAGCTCAAGTGATTGTGAAAAAGCTGCTCCTATCTACCTTGGCGACTATTGCACTAGCTTGTGCAATCAATAGCTCTTTTGCTAAAGATGCAGTTCCCCTTGCAGATGATCCCGTGACAGAGCAGCGCCTCATTACGATTTCAGAAGAAATGCGCTGTCTAGTCTGCCAAAATGAATCCCTGGCAGGCTCGCGCTCAGATTTGGCAAATGATTTGCGTCGAGAAATTCGTATTCTCATCAACGAGGGCAAGACTGACGAGCAAATTCGGAATTTTATGGTCGAGCGTTATGGCGATTTTGTTTTGTATCGACCGCCTGTGAAGCCGATTACCTGGCTCTTGTGGATAGGCCCTTTTGTGATTTTGCTAGCAGGCATTATTGGCCTCATGGTTTATCTGCGTCGCAGAAATCAGAGTATGCCTAGCGCCACCTTATCCGAAGCAGATAATCGGCGCATTGATGCGCTACTTCGGGATGCAAAATCCAGTTCAACAGAAAATCTACATGACTAGTTTTTTAATACCCGCCGCCCTCTTGTTGATCTTGGTCTTGGTGCTGTTATTGCGCCCATTATTTTTTCCAGAGAGAGAGTCCGCTACATCGCGTCGCCAGATGAATGCAGCTATTTACCGAGAAGAGCTTGATAAGCTTGAGGCTGATCATTTGGCGGGCAGGGTAGATAACGATAGCTATGAACAGACCCATGCAGAAATGCGTCAGCGACTGTTTCAGGATACCGATGAGGCAGATGACCTGGCTGTATTGGGCTCACCCAAGAAAACGATTATTGGAATTTGCCTTTTTGTAGTTCTACTTTCAGCAGGCTTTTATTTCTATCTTGGCGATGCATCTCGGATCGCTGAAAAGAATGCTGAAAAGCCAATGACTCAAGAGTCTGTTGAGCAGATGGTTACTGAGTTTGCTGCCAAGATGGAAAAAGAGCCTGACAATTTGAAGGGTTGGGCGATGTTAGCGCGCTCCTATCGAATTTTGGGTCGCAATGCTGAAGCTGCCAATGCTTATGCTCGCGCAGGCTCTTTCATTGATTCTGATCCGCAATTACTGGCAGACTATGCCGATGTGTTGGCGGCAAATGCCAATGGTAATTTTGCTGGCAAGCCACAACAACTCATTAATAAAGCATTAGCGCTCGATCCTAACAATCTATTGGCTCTATGGCTTTCTGGTACGGCAGCCTTTAATGCACAAAACTACAAAGCTGCCGTCCAGTCTTGGGAAAAGTTGGCAATCCAGCTTCCTCCTGATACAGATGAAGCTCGTGCAATTGCTTCATCTATTGCTGAAGCCCGTAAAAAGGGAGGTCTTGCCCCAGCTAGTACTCCGGCGATCAGCAATCAAGGGGTGAGTGGGCAGGTCGGAATATCCTCTGCGCTTCAGTCCAAAGTGAAAGCGGGTGATATCTTAATGGTGATTGCTCGTAAGCCAGGGGAGCGCATGCCAGTAGCAGTACTTAAAACTTCAGTTACTGCATTTCCTATTAGTTTTGTTCTCAATGATTCTTTAGCAATGAGCCCAAATGCATTGATCTCTCAATTGCCTGAGGTGTCAGTGGAAGTGCGGATCTCAAAAACAGGGATGGCAATGCCAGAATCTGGAGACTTGATATCTGCACCCCAAACCATCAAGGTTGGCACCACCAATGCCCGTTTATTGATTGATCAGATTCGGCCTTAATTAGCCCCGACCAACAAATGGCATGTTGGTTGCCATGATAGTCATAGAAAGAATATTACTTTCTAGGGGTAGTTGAGCCATATGTAAGACGGCTTGCCCAACATGATCCACATCCATAAGTGGCTCTACCTTTTTTGAGCCATCCGGCTGCAAAATACCAGCAGCCATGGGGATGGTCATTTCAGTGCCCGCATTACCAATATCAATTTGACCGCAAGCGATATGAAACGGGCGGCCATCCAATGCAATCGATTTTGTTAAACCAGTGATGGCATGTTTAGTAGCTGTGTATGGAGCGGACATTGGACGAGGCGCATGCGCAGAGATAGAGCCGTTATTAATGATTCGGCCTCCTTGTGGGGATTGCATCTTCATCATGCGAATAGCTTCTTGGGAGCAAAAGAAAGCGCCACAGAGATTGGCGTTCACGACATTCATCCATTGTTCGTAGCTTAGCTCCTCCATGGGAATGGCTGGGGCACCCATGCCGGCATTATTAAAAAGTACATCAATACGGCCAAACTGTTTTTGGATCTCTGAAAATAAGTGTTTGACTTGCTCGGGATTGCCAACATCACAGCTCAGGGCGAGGCAGTTTTGCTTACTCCCACCTATATCCTCAATAGCTCTATTGAGTTTCTCCAGGTTTCTGCCGGCTAGGACAACACGAAACCCACCCTGCAAAAGCGCTTTTGCCGCTGCTTTACCAATACCTGTTCCAGCCCCTGTGACAAGGGCTACTTTATTGAGGTCTGAGTTCATTGCAATCCTGATGATTCTGTGAAAACCCCCATCTTATCTCGAAATAATTTGAATGAATTCATTCCGCTCCTGATCTTTAGGCTCGGGGCATAATGGCAAAAACGAAAAGTATTCTTATGGACTTCATACGCAAAAATATCTATAACCCTCTGGCAGTTGGTATTGCCTTTTTGATTCTGGTTGCCATACTGTTTGCAACACTCTGGGTTCTGGTTCCGCCTCCACCTAGATCTATTGAATTGGCTACTGGTTTTCCGACCGGCTTGTATCAGGAGTTTGGTAAAAAACTCCAGACTGAATTAGCTCAAGAAGGTGTATCACTCAAGTTACGTACCACTGGCGGCACTAGCGACAACTTAGCTTTACTTAACAACCCTGATTCTGGGGTTGATTTTGCAATGGTTCAGGGTGGCGTGGCTGACTTATCAAAGCACCCCAATTTTGTCTCAATTGCCGGTGTCTTTTACGAACCAGTTTGGGTCTGGTATCGAGAGTCGAGTTTCCCAAATGAATCTGGACGATTGGGTTTGTTGAGCCAGCTCAAAGGTAAGCGGGTCTCCATCGGTAATGAAGGTAGTGGCACTCTCTCATTGGCCTCTCATTTGCTTGAGGCAAGTGGATTATCTTTGGGTGATATACGTGCTGAAAAGCTAAAGCCACTCGATGCCTTAGAGAAGTTTAAAAAGGGTGAGTTAGACGCTGTATTTTTGGTCAGTGCAGCCGAGGCACCATTAGTGAAGAGTTTCTATGAAACTCCCGGTATTCGCTTAATGAGTTTTGAGCAGGCTGAAGCCTATGTTCACCTATTTCCTTTTTTATCTAAGGTGACAGTGCCGCGTGGGGTAGTGAGCATTGCATATGACCTTCCGCGTCAAGATATACAGGTCTTAGCGGCAACTGCGACCTTGGTGGGTAAGCAGGATGTCAGTCCTGCATTAGTGACCTTATTGCTTGGCGAAACTTACGAGATTCTCAAAACATATTCCTACTTACAAAAGCCAGGGGAGTTTCCGTCCGGCACTGGCCTGGACTTCCCCTTGCATGTAGATGCAGAAATTTATTTAAAAGATGGCCCCTCTTTGCTGCATCGTCATCTTCCGTTTTGGACGGCTGTATGGATTGGACGATTTGCAAAAATTGTGATCCCACTGTTGGTAATTTTGATTCCCTTATTTACTTATATACCTGCAGCTAAGAATTTACTCTTGCGACTCAAGTTATCTCGGGTATACGACGAGCTCAAGAAAATAGAAAAAAACGCATCCAATCCAGAGCTCAAGGAAAAGAACTTTAGGGACTTGGAGGATATTGAGAGAAGAGTGGGTAATATCAAGGTCTCTATGCTGGATGCGAAAGAGTTATACGACTTAAAGGGGCATGTAGGGGAAGTACGCGGTCGTTTAAATCTGTATTCCTAAATCGTTTGGTAAGCGCCTAAAATAGATCCATGACTCTTTCAAACCTTTTGCCGCCACTGACTCCTGCAAAGGGTGTAGCTCAATCTCTTCGAGATGGTGGTTTTGCAGTGATTTCCGCGCAGGACGTCTCAGAAATTGCACATGTTGATCTTGATCAGTTGCTCAATCTCACTCAATTCTGGGAGGGTTTGCCACGCGATCCTTATTTAAAGGATGGTGGGCGATACCGCTTTCGTCGCCATTCCAGCTTTGAGATTAAGGGCGAATCTTTGTTGATGGTGCCGCATCGAGCCCATTGGCAGTCGGTCAACTACAACGCCTTACATGGCGGCATCGAGCGCTGGTTTGAACCTTCACAGACTCAGCTCACTAGCAATCCAGCCTGGCAATCTCTCTTATTGGGATTGGCTCGTGTACTCAGTAGTGTCAAACAGGTAAGCACTTGGTTCGTGGAGGCGCATCAATTTCGAATTGATACAACCGATGGAATTGGGCGCCCAACTCCTGAGGGTGCGCATCGCGATGGCGTAGATTTTGTAGCCGTCTTTTTGCTCAATCGCGTAGGTATCAAAGGTGGTGAGACCCGTATTTTTGATGCGGGTGGCTCTTCTGGCTTGAGATTTACATTGACTGAACCATGGTCTTTATTGCTCATGAATGATGAGCGCATGATTCATGAATCTACTCCCATTCAGCCATTGGGTCCTCATGGCTATAGAGATACCTTGGTGCTTACCTTCCGCTCGAATGGTTTCCAGGATTCGCCTGATCGAAGTCAGCAGTAAGGTCCCATGCGCTTTAAACCTACCGGTTACACCCCGTTCATGCTCATGGCGCAAACCTGCGCGCTGTTGGGCTTTGCCTGTTATGCCGTAGTGCTGACAACACTACAAGACGAATGGCAGCTCACTAATTTACAGTCTGGACTGATTGCTAGCGCCTTCTTCTTTGGTTACATGCTGATGGTTCCATTAGCAACTGCTCTGACGGATCGTGTCGATGCAAAAAAGGTCTATCTCATGGGTGGTCTTTCAGCCACTTGTGGATTGCTGGGTATGGGTTTCTTAGCCTATAACTTTTGGACTGCTTTGATCTTTATGGCGCTCAATGGGGCTGGCTTGGCAGGCACCTACATGCCTGGCTTAAAAATTCTGTCGGATCGCATTAAGACAGGTGAGTTAAGTCGCCATATTGCTTTCTATACCGCTTTCTTTGGCATTGGTACTGGCTTCTCTTATCTCTGCTCCGGCTGGATCTTGGATAGTTTGGGCTGGCGCTATGTTTTTGGAATCATTGCCTTAGGCCCATTCACTGCCTCGATGATTGTGTTCATATTTATTCCTGCACTTACCCATGAGAAGTGGCATGGCCCAATTCGGATTCGCTTGCATGACATTTTCCCGGTTGATAAGTGGCGCCTAGTCTTGCAAGACAAAACAGCTTCAGGATTTATTTTTGGCTATACCGTGCATTCGATCGAATTATTTGCTTCTCGTAGCTGGATCGTCGCTTTTTTTGGTTTCTGTGCCATTGTGACGGGCGCTCCTTTTCTACTAACTGCTACCACTCTTGCGGGCGTGATTAATTTCTTCGGCGTTCCCGCATCCATTATTGGGAACGAGATTGCCTTAAGAATAGGTCGTCAAAAATGGATTTTCTTTGTCATGATATCTAGCGCAGCATGTGGTGTTGCGCTCGCTTTATCAACGGGCCAATCCTGGTGGTTGATTATTGCTTTGGCTGTAGGGCATACCATTTTCATCATGGCCGATTCTGCGACTTTGACTGCGGGCTTAGTTGTTAGTGCTCAAGAAAATATCAAAGGCGCTGCAATGGGTTTGCATTCATTGATGGGCTTTGGTGGCGGTTTGTTGGGCCCAGCTATCTTTGGCTTTGTGCTTGACCTAACAGGTTCGCGTGCCTCAGAAGTTTCTTGGGTCTGGGCTTATGCTGCGGTAGTGATCTGGGGTGTGCTGTTTGTTCTATACGAACGTCGCAATGGTTGGGTAAGCAAGCCGCTAACCCGAAATTAATAATTCTTCATGAGCTCTAGCTTGCCAGGTAATAGCTGCTATCACTGTGGAAGTTTTATTCTTCCAGGTGACTCATACGAACTAGAGTTAGCTGGTATCAAGAAAAAATTCTGTTGTGCTGGTTGTATGGCAATTGCGCAAACAATTCATGGCGAAGGTCTTGAGGTGTTTTATGCGCGCCGAGCACAGTCAAGCGATAAGCCAGCAGCTTATCTAGCCTCAAATGAAATTCCCGATAATCTTGCCCCCTACGACGATCCCTCTTTGCTCGGTCGATATACTCGGTCCAGTGGGGAAGAGGGTAATTTAGAAACCACTTTACGACTTGAAAAGATTCGCTGTGCTGCTTGCGTGTGGTTATGTGAGCAACACTTGCGACGCATTCCTGGTGTTAAAGATGTACAGATTAATTACGTTAGTCAAAAGCTGAAGGCTGAATTCTCACCAGAACAAACTAGTCTGGCACGTTTGCTATTTGAAGTAGAGCGGATTGGTTATGAGGCTTGGCCTTTCGAGCCCTCACTGTCGATTGAGAAATCCAAAAAAGAACGTCGTCAACTACTCACCCGTCTTGGAGTGGCATTGCTAGGCATGATGCAAGTCATGATGTATGCATGGCCCAGCTATGTGGGTGATAGTGATATCACGGCAGAGTACGATCTTTTACTGGGTTGGACTAGCTGGGCCCTTACTGTGCCAGTCATGCTGTATTCAGCAGGACCAATCTTCCAAGCGGCATGGCGCAGTGTTATCTCGTTTCGCCAAACACATATGTTGGGCATGGACGTGCCGATTGCTTTAGCCTTAGCCTTAGCATTCTCTGCTGGTACTGTGAATCTCGCTACTGGCTCAGGACAGGGCTACTTTGATTCCATCACGATGTTTGTCGCCTTTATCTTGGCTGCCCGCTATGTGGAGCTATTGGCTCGTCAGGATGCTCAGGGTGGAGCGGAAGCCTTGGCTAAACAGTTGCCTGCTACTTGTGAAAGAGTGCCGAACTATCCCGCATCTCAGCAAGTAGAAATTGTGCCAGTGGTTAATTGCAATCCCGGTGAAGTTCTACGCGTTCCTCCTGGCGATATTGTTCCGGCTGACGGCACTTTGATTGAGTACGAGAGTTCTTTAGATGAGTCACTGCTCACTGGCGAATCCAAACCAATTGATAAAAAGATTGGTGATCGGGTGTATGCAGGTACGCACAATATCCTCAATCCGATGCTCATGAGAATTGATGCAGTAGGTCAATCCACGCGCATCGCAGGAATCGCCTCATTGCTCGATCAGGCGCTGCAAGCCAAACCTCTCATGGTGAGTCTCGCAGAAAAATGGGCTGGATATTTTGTTGGCTTTTTGTTGATTACCGCTTTTTTATCCTCGGCAATTTGGTGGTACGTCGATCCCAGTAGGGCTTGGATAGTATTAGTTTCAGTGCTGGTGGCGAGCTGCCCTTGTGCTTTATCCCTTGCTGTGCCAACGGCAATGGCTGCAGCCCAGGGTGCAGTAACTAAACTAGGTTTATTGATTGTGCGTGGTCATGTGCTAGAGGGCTTAGTTAAAGCTACAGATTTAGTGCTCGATAAAACGGGTACGCTCACTATGGGTCAACCAGAGTTAAAAGAAATTCGGATCGCTCGATCAGAATTTTCAAGGTCAGACGTATTAAGTCTTGTCGCAGCGATGGAGGCTGGGCAAAAGCATCCACTTGCCTTGTCATTATTACGCGCTGCTGAGGCTGAGAGTCTGCCGCTAGTAGTCTTGCCTACACCTGTTACCAATCAATTAGGCAAAGGGCTCAGCTCTGGCGTATATCAACTCGGCAGTGCTGCTTGGGTAGGTGCTCAGCGGATTGCGCAAGAGGGGCAATATGGGCAAGTGCATTTAGCAGATGACAAGGGTTTGATTGCGAGCTTTTTGTTCTTAGATACCCCAAGAGCGGGTCTCGAGAAATTATTAACTGCAGCGCAAGCTCGCAAAATTAGAGTGCATTTAGTTTCAGGGGATGATCCTGCGACAGTATCGTGGTGGGCACATCAAGTTGGTATCGATACCTTCAAAGGCGCTTGCTCACCAGAAGATAAATATCACTACATTGAAGCTTTACAAAATAAAGGTCATTTCGTCTGGGCAATTGGTGATGGCATTAACGATGCCCCTTTATTGGCGAGAGCAGATGTCTCTATTGCTGTTGGTGCTGGTGCGCCACTTGCTACAGCAGGTGCGGATGCAATTTTGACAGCAAGTTCCTTAGCTCCCTTGGCCCAATCTTTATTGCTAGCGGATAAAACTCAGCGGATCATTAAGCAAAACTTAAGCTGGGCTTTGGTTTACAACTTGCTGGCAATTCCCGTGGCAATGATGGGTTGGGTCAATCCCTGGGTTGCTGGCATTGGAATGTCCTTATCCTCCCTCGCGGTCACATTAAATGCCTGGCGACTCAGAAAGGCCTAGACTAGAGGTATGGAAAGCCTTTTTCTATTAATCCCTATTTCCCTGCTCTTAATTGGTCTTTTGGCCTGGATTTTCTATTGGTCCGTAAAGGCGGGTCAGTTTGATGATTTAGAAGGGCCGGGGGAGGCTATTTTGATGGATGACGATACTCCCAAGTCCAAAAATATGAGTGACCACTAGAAAAAATAACTATATTTTTTAGGTATTTAGCTAATACAGCAAATTCATTGAAGTATCAGATAGCGCAAATGCACGCATCCTTTTTGATATAGATCAAAACGCACCCAAAGCCTTACTTTGATAATCATCTCAGTCTATTTGGATTATGTCGCTGTTTGGTCACAAAAAAGGAGAAACCATGGGACTTACCGTGGGGAGCAATCAAGATACCTTCAATTACAAGGTTGTCAGCCAATTTGCCATTGTTACGGTACTTTGGGGAATTGTGGGCATGCTCGTGGGGGTCATCCTCGCTGCGCAGCTCATTTGGCCAGACATCACTTTTAATATTCCATGGTTAAGCTACGGTCGCTTGCGTCCATTGCATACCAATGCAGTGATTTTTGCCTTCGGTGGATCTGCCTTGTTTGCCACGTCTTATTACATCGTGCAGCGTACCTGCCAAGCAAGACTCTTTTGTGACAAGCTAGCGGCCTTCACCTTCTGGGGCTGGCAATTAGTAATCGTATTGGCCGCAGTGACCTTGCCTTTAGGTATCTCCACCTCCAAAGAGTATGCGGAGCTTGAGTGGCCTATTGACATCCTCATTACCTTGGTTTGGGTTGCCTACGCAGTGGTGTTCTTTGGCACCATCATGAAGCGCAAAACAAAACATATTTATGTTTCCAATTGGTTCTTTGGCGCATACATTCTGACAATTGCTATTCTGCATATTTTTAATAACTTAGAAATGCCAGCGAGCTTGTGGAAATCCTACTCTGCATATGCGGGTGTGCAGGATGCCATGGTGCAGTGGTGGTATGGCCACAATGCAGTTGGTTTCTTCCTCACAACCAGCTTCTTGGGCATGATGTACTACTTCATCCCTAAGCAAGCAGAGCGCCCAATCTACTCATATCGCTTGTCCATCGTCCATTTCTGGGCTTTGAACTTCACTTATATGTGGGCAGGTCCTCACCATTTGCAGCACACTTCTTTGCCAGACTGGACTCAGTCACTGGGAACCGTGTTCTCCATTATTTTATTGGCTCCATCATGGGGCGGCATGATCAACGGCATCATGACTTTATCTGGCGCTTGGTTTAAATTGCGCACCGATCCCATCTTGAAATTCTTGGTAGTGGCATTGTCTTTCTACGGGATGTCTACCTTTGAAGGCTCCATGATGTCTATCAAGACTGTGAACAGCCTGTCACATTACACCGACTGGACTATTGGTCACGTGCACTCGGGCGCTCTAGGTTGGGTTGCCATGATTACGATTGGTTCTTTGTACTACCTGATTCCACGTTTAGTGGGTCAAAAAGACATGTACAGCACGCGCTTAATTGAAGTGCATTTCTGGATCGCTACTGTCGGTGTTGTTCTCTACATTGCTGCGATGTGGATTGCTGGCGTGATGCAAGGTTTGATGTGGAGAGCCTTCGAGCCAGACGGAACTCTCACATACAGCTTCGTTGAATCTGTAAAAGCAACCTATCCCTTCTATGTGATTCGTCTGTTGGGTGGTATTTGTTACTTAAGCGGCATGTTCTTGATGGCATACAACGTTTATAAAACAGTGACTGGCAAAACATTCGTGAATGCCCCAATTCCACAAGCATCTGTAACTGCTCACTAAGGAGAAGAACATGTCTAATGAAAATAAATTCTTTTCCCACGGAACGCTTGAGAAAAACGTTGGTTGGTTAATTATTGCCACCATCATTGTGGTTTCGATTGCTGGTTTGGTTCAAATTGTGCCGCTATTTTTTCAGCACACAACCACCGAACCTAGTCCTGGCGTGGCACCATATACTGCACTGCGTTTGGCTGGTCGTGATATCTACCAGCGTGAAGGTTGTGTAGGTTGCCATTCACAGCAGATCCGTACATTACGTTCAGAGGTGGAGCGTTACGGTCCTTACTCATTAGCTGGCGAATCCGTATTCGATCGCCCATTCTTGTGGGGCAGTAAACGTACCGGTCCTGATTTAGCCCGTGTTGGTGCCCGCTACTCGGATGATTGGCATCGTATTCACCTTCGCAATCCTCGTGATGTGGTGCCTGAGTCCAATATGCCTGGATACCCTTGGTTGCAAAAGAATGCTGCTGATGCTTCCTCAATCCAGTCTCATATGGTGGCGATGCGTCGTTTAGGTGTTCCTTACACCGATGAAATGATTGCAGAAGCTCCTAAAGAGTTGGAAGGCAAGACTGAAGAAGATGCATTGATTGCCTACCTTCAAGGTTTGGGTGTTAATCGCCGTTACATCATCGTCGATGAAGTTGTAGCGAAGTAATCAACCAGCTTATTAATTTAAAAACTATATAAATCAAATGGAACAGATCACAGCTTATCTCTCCGCTTTTTCAACAGTCATCGGACTCGTTTTTTTTGTTGGGATTATTTGGTGGGCTTGGTCGCCTAGCAGAAAGTCAGCCAACGAAGAGTCGGCTGAGCTGCCATTTGATCTTCCAGATGAATTTAGCAAGGACAAATCATGAGTGACTTTTTTAATAGCGGTTGGAGCAATTACATCGCGCTGGTTTCATTAGTCGGTATTGTTTGGTGTATCTGGTTGCTGTTTTCTCAGCGCAAAACTAAGGTAGTTCACACAGCTGATGGTGCTGTGGCTGATACTGGACATGTTTGGGACGGTGATTTGCGTGAGCTCAATAATCCATTGCCTCGCTGGTGGATGTGGATGTTTTTGTTCTCCTGCATCTTTGGGTTAGTTTATTTAGTACTGTTCCCTGGCCTCGGTTCATATCCAGGTGTGGTGGGCTACTCTACTGATGGCGCATTGATGAGCTCCATGACAGAGGCTAATGATGAGTTAAAGCCGGTGTACGCTAAATACGTGCAAATGGATATTGAGCAGGTTGCTGCTGATCCTAAGGCTCGTGAAATGGGACAACGTTTGTTTTTAAACTCCTGCGCTCAATGCCATGGTTCAGATGCTGGTGGCTCTAAAGGGTTTCCAAATTTAACCGATGGTGACTGGCTCTACGGCGGATCCCCTGAAAATATTAAGACAACTCTGATTAACGGCCGCAATGGAGTGATGCCTGCATATGGACATCTCGAGAGTGCGCAGATTGTGGATTTAGCTAACTATGTTCGCAGTTTGTCTGGGCTACCTGCTGATGATGCAAAAGTTGCTCGTGGCGCAGAATTATTTAAAACTAATTGCATAGCCTGTCATGGCGCGGATGGTAAAGGCAATATTGCCATGGGTGCACCTAACCTTACTGATAAAACCTGGTTATATGGTGGATCAGAGGCAACTATTGTGGAGACCCTGACTAAGGGCCGGATGGCGATGATGCCTTCTCAAGACAAAGTATTGAGCCCCGAAAAGATTCATCTTTTAACGGCCTACGTCTGGGGTTTGTCTAATAATAAAACTGCTGCGGCTAAATAAATAGTGTCAGATCATTCGCCGATTGGGAAGCCTATTCCTATAGATGTCATCGAGGAATCTCTTTACGAGGTTCGGCGAAAAATTTATCCACGATCTGTTAGCGGGCTCTTTGCCCGCTGGCGCATTATTTTAGTGATTGCCACACAGTTACTGTTTTACGGACTCCCATGGCTTAGCTGGAACGATCGCCAAGCAGTTCTATTTGATTTAATTCAGCGTAAGTTTTATATCTTTGGCTTAGTTCTGTGGCCGCAGGATGTGATCTATCTCACACTCCTATTAATTTTGTCCGCTTTAGCCCTCTTTTTATTTACCGCAATTGCAGGGCGATTATTTTGTGGCTATGCCTGCCCACAAACGGTTTATACCGAAATCTTTATGTGGATCGAGCGCAAGGTTGAGGGTGATCGATTTGCGCGTATTCGTTTAGACGGAGAAGAGTGGCCATGGGGTTTGCGTAAGTGGCGCCTCAAAATCACTAAGCATTTCCTCTGGTTCTTGATTGCTTTCTGGACTGGTTTTACTTTCATTGGCTATTTCACTCCAATTGAAACTCTGGCTACGGCGATTCTGCATTTTTCGCTTGGTCCATGGCAAACCTTCTGGTTATGTTTCTACAGCTTTGCAACTTGGGGTAATGCCGGTTTCATGCGTGAGCAGGTGTGTAAGTACATGTGCCCATACGCACGCTTTCAAAGCGTGATGGTCGATAAAGATACTTTCCTGGTGACCTATGACAAAGTTCGTGGAGAGCCAAGAGGTAGTCGTAGTAAGTCTGCCGACCATGCTACTTTAGGCTTAGGCGATTGTGTTGATTGCAGTATTTGCGTGCAGGTCTGCCCAACTGGGATTGATATTCGTGACGGCCTTCAGTACATGTGTATTGGTTGTGGTGCCTGCATTGATGCTTGTGATCAGGTGATGGAGAAAGTGGATTATCCAAAGGGCTTAATTCGGTATACCACTGAGAGGGCTATTGAAGATCAAGAAAGCAATCAGAGTGCTATACGCCATATTTTGCGTCCACGCGTTTTGATTTATGCTGCTTTCATTACGGTTCTGACTAGCGCTTTCCTGATTTCATTAATTACCCGAAATCCATTACGAGTTGATGTGATGAGAGATCGAGGCGCTCTGGCTCGCGAGGTGGATGGTGTTCGTATTGAAAATATCTATCGCATTCAGATCATGAATGCTTCCGAACACGATATGAATGTAGAGCTGAAGGCCAGCGGTTTATCTGACTTGAGAATCCTGAATTCACAGGGGCAAGTTGTTACTGAGGTTGAGGTGGGTCCGGCTAGCAATCTATTAATTCCGGTTAAAGTAAGTACTACTGTTGGGGCACATGAGCCCGGTAACTACCCAATTCATTTTGATGTGATTGGTCATGAGAAGTCTGGCAATACGTTGATCACCAGAACTCGCGAAGAAAAATCTAGTTTTATTGTTCCCCGCTAAGCTATATTGCAAGAGATAGAGAGGCTGAATATGTCACAACATGAAACAAACAAACCTTGGTTTAAGCAGCTATGGCCTTGGTTACTCATTAGCGGACCAGCAGTCGCCGCTATCGGTTGCGTGATTACGATTTATTTGGCTATCAATCTCTATTCAGATAAGCCTGTTCGCGATGGCGTGGTGAAACGTGGATTAAAGGTAGAGCAACTTAAAGTAGAGCAGGGTCGCAAATGAAGTACCGTCTATTCATCTGGATCATGTGGCCATCATTCTTAGTTTCTATTTTGGCTGAGGGCCTGCTTTTTAGCGTTGTACATCCTGCCGAGCTTTTATTCTTTGGTTATCACCCCAATATCTCGGATGAAGGTATTTACACCATTGGATTTTTTATTATTTGGAGTTTTTGCTCATTCTCGAGCGCTCTTACAGCCTATATCCTGCCAGGCATCGACTCGGATGGCGCTAAGGGGCACGATCGCGGCTTGATCTAAGCGTGTATGGGCTTGATTTGAACAGTGCGGTCTGGATTGGGGACGCCAGCTAGTTCATGCAGCCCATCCATATCAATCAGTTTAATGTGACGCTGTTTGATTTGAATCAGTCCCGACTCAGCAAAGCGTGAAAGCATTCTGCTGACCGTCTCAATCTGGATGCCAAGATAGCTTCCAATTTCTACGCGACTCATGCGTAAATCAAATTCATTATTTTGATAGCCGCGAGCAGCTAGGCGTTGAGAAAGACTCAATAAGAAAGCCGCCAAACGCTCTTCTGCGCGCATACTGCCCAATGAGAGTAGGTGACGTTGATCTTGTGTAAGTTCGCGGCTCAGAATGCGGTGAAACTGTTTTTGTAGAGCTGGAATTTGGCGCGCTAAATCCTCAAATGCCTCATAGCGAATAATGCAGACTTCACTCTCTTCTAAGGCAATCGCTTCGGATTGATAGCTTCCCTCGCCAATACCATCGAGCCCCAAGATCTCCCCAGGCAGATAAAAGCCAATCACTTGTTGACGTCCATCCTCTAGCCCATATTCAGTCTTCAGGGTTCCAAAGCGGACGCTATATACGGCGGTAAGTGGGTCACCATGACGGTAAAGGCTTTCACCTTTTTGTAGGTGGACACGCTCTTTTACGAGGGTATCAATTTTGGCAATATCACTTGAGCTAATCCCTACTGGCAGGCAAAACTGACCCAGCACGCAGACTGAGCATTTACCGCTAGGGACATCTGAGTTGGTGTAATTCATATTAGATCAAGTTATCAGATGAGTTTATTCTACTCGGATAATGTCCAATTTGATGATTTCTCCGTACCACTGGATCCCAAATGCTGACTTCTAGTCTTTTGTTAGCCGTCTTCTTAGGTGCCCTAGTCAGTGGATGGCACTGCGCTTTAATGTGCGGCGGCATTGCAGCTGCAATTGAGCGCCAGGGAAGCCCTCGGGAGCTCACTTACACCCCATTACAAACTAAGTCTCAACTCTTCTATCTTCAGCTCATCATGCATTTAGGGCGCTTAACGACCTATGTATTGCTTGGCGCTGTCGCTGCTTGGATTGGCGCTGCCTTGTGGCAACAAAATGTCGTACCTATTCAGCGACCTTTATTTGCTTTCACATCATTGATTTTATTGGTGATGGGGATGCGTCTTTTACGACAGGACTCAAGTCAACGCTTCGTTGTTGGAAAGTGGCTTGGTGCGCGGATGGCAACATACTGGGCTAAATATTTAGGAACCTTTACGGGGCGCTCATCCCGCTGGTTTAGTGGCATGGTTTGGGGGCTTGTTCCTTGCGGCTTGGTCTACAGTGTTTTACCGCTCGCCTTTTTGTCGGGTGATGTCTTAACGGGGGCGGCACTCATGCTGGCATTTGGTTTGGGTACCTTGCCTAATTTATTGCTGATTTCTAAATTTTCGGCAGCCCTGACCCAATTTGGGCGATACGTTTGGGTCAGATACATCGCCGCAGGCCTTTTATTGTCTGCGGGACTCTTTGGTCTTTATCGTGCTTGGTATTTGCCAGAAGCCTTACTCAAAGGCGGATTCTGTATTAGTTAATGCGTGTTCAGGTGGCTGACTGCTGTGGCGATACCCTGTTTTAGATCTGGGTAAATGTAATCATCTGCTAGCCGCTCAAAAAGACCTCCACGTACAGCCATCTCGTAAGGCTGATGTACTAAACCGCAAATCATGAGCTTGACACCATGATTCTTACAGGTCTCCTCAAGCTCAAGCAGGGCATCCATGCCAGAGACATCGATATAGATTACGTTCTTGAGGTCAAGTACTAAAACTTTGGAGGGCAACTCTTTTTCGATACTCTCCAACAATTTGACTGCGCCAAAAAAGATCGCGCCATAGATTCTGATTGCAGCAATCTGACCTTGGTGTTGCTGTAGTTCTGGAAAGTCGGTGGTACTAGCTGATTCATAGCGCGATAGACTTGAGATGCGGTAGATAAAAGTAATGAATGCTAGAAGTAGTCCTACCTGTATTGCAACAGTGAGGTCGAGGACAATCGTCAGGAAAAAGACGCTTAGCATGGTCAAGCGATAGGGCAGACGGAATTGTTTCAGGTCTGCAAACTTTCTCCACTCACCCATATTCCAAGCGACATACATCAGGATCGCTGCTAGGCTGGCTAAGGGAATATTTTTGGCTAGAGGGGCACCAAACAAAACAATCGCCAACAAGGTTATGGAGTGAATGATTCCAGAAATCGGAGTGCTAGCGCCGCTTTGTACGTTAGTGACTGTTCTTGCGATGGTCCCAGTAGCTGGCATGCCACCAAAAAATGGACTGACTAAATTGGCAACACCTTGGGCCATCAGCTCTTGATTGGATTCATGGCGATCATGAATCAGTCCATCAGCGATTCGCGCACAGAGTAAAGATTCAATGGCGCCAAGCAGAGCTAGCGTAATTGCTGGGGCGATGACAAATTGCGCAGTACTCCAGCTAATTGGGATCCATTCAAAGCTGGGTAGGCCGGAAGGGATGCCGCCAAAACGACTGCCGATCGTATCTACAGGAAGGCTAAAGAGACTGGTGATTATGGTGGCTGCAGCCATTGCAACTACCGTTCCCGGAAGGTGACGAAGATGGCCGAGATATTTTTGAAAACAACGCCAAGCAATTAAGAGTGCCAAGCTTCCAAGTGATAAGCCTAAGGCAGTGGGGTTGATAGTGTCGGCAGCATCATACAGAGTTTGGACTGCTTGAAAAAATTCAGCAGGCATCTTGGTAATTTGCAAGCCAAAAAATTCTTTAACTTGAGATAGGCCAATTAGCACAGCGATGCCGTTTGTAAATCCAATAATGACTGCGACTGGAATAAAGCGAATTAATGTCCCAAGTCGAAAGAGTCCCATCAGGAATAAAAACACTCCAGACATAGCAGTTGCTAAAAGTAAATTAGCAAGGCCATAGTGCTCAACAATGCCGTAAACAATCACGATAAAGGCGCCAGCTGGACCGCCGATTTGAACGCGACTTCCACCTAATAGGGAAATTAATCCACCAGCAATAATTGCCGTAAAAATGCCTGCTTCCGGTTTGAGACCGCTCGCGATCGCAAATGCCATTGCTAAAGGTAGCGCAACGACTCCAACGGTAATGCCAGCCAAGATATCTTTGCTGAAAAGAGCGCCGTTATAGCCCTTGAAACAATCCAGTAGTTTTGGGTGAAAGAAATGCATTTGAGAGGGATCTTTAGGCTACGCGGCTGCCAAACCAATAGGCTATTGCTGCGGATAAGGCCGTAACAGCAGACCCCCAAGCAATATCGATCAATGCTAATCGCGTTGGAAAATCGCGAATGACTGCCAGATTAGTTAAATCGTAAGTCATATAGCAAAAGAAGCCAAAAAGAGCGCCATATTGCAATGCATATAGCCAAGATTGTTTGGAGATTGCCGGCAGAATGACAAAAATGGATGCACCCAGCGCATACAAGAGGTAAAAAGCCAGTCCAGCAAGCAGTTTGGGCTCGCTAGCCATCAGTGAGCCCATCTCGTCACGATAGAGGTTTTTGGCAATGCCAAGCAGCCAAATCAAATCAATCACGACTAGCGACAGTAGAAATGAGAAATACACTGCAAAGTACTTGAGCAATTCAGTTCCCTTTTTTATGCTTTTACAGTTTGATAATAAGGATTATGATGGATTGAGAGACACCAGTGTTTAATTTAACAGGAGTCAATATGTTCAAGCACCTATTAGTACCAGTTGATGGTTCCGACGTCAGTAAAAAGGCCTTAAAAAAAGTGGCTGAACTTGCTAAGGCAGATAAAGCTTCGGTCACATTGGCCTATGTTTCCGACCCAATGCCACCAATGATCTATTCCGACAGCACCATGGGTTATGGAATTTCTCAAAAAGATCATCAAAAGGTGTGCGAAGCATTCGCTAAGGACATCTTTAAAAAAGCTAGCCTTGCCTTAGGCGCTGGTCTGAAGGTGAATACCCTTCATGTGTCCAATAGCAATTTGGCTGAGGGTATTTTAGAGGGCGCCAAGAAATCGAAGGCTGATGTCATTGTGATGGCTTCACACAAGCGTACCGGAATTAAGAGTGTTTTATTGGGTAGTGAAACACATGAAGTAATTGTGCACTCCAAATTACCAGTATTGGTCCTTGGTTAATACCCACGCTCTGGATAAATGCAGGGGTCCTCGTGGCCCCCTTTTCTTTGCTCATCATTTTTGATTTTGATGAGTAACTAGTTCGCTGGCGGAGTACCGAGCAATAAAATTTCTCTAGTGAGTAGGCCGCTATCACTATCGCGCATATTCCATAAGTCCAGCTGAGTCTTGGTGGCATAAGGATCAACATAGACTCCATCTTTTCTTAATTCAAAATGAAGGTGTGGCCCAGTGGATCGTCCAGTTGATCCAACGTAGCCAATTTCTAAACCGCGCCGAACTTCATTGCCTACCTCTAGTTCTACGTTGTAATTACTTAAATGGGCATAGTAGGTGCGATAGTTTCCAGGGTGCTCAAGAATAATGAGATTGCCAAACGCACCGCTATAGCCTAAATGAACTACCTTACCTGTAGCCACGCTAAAGATTGGTGTCCCAGTAGGTGCTGAGTAATCAATCCCCATATGAGTGCGATATCGCTGTTTAGGCGCCGCTACGGGGGCGCCATTCTTCGGGGGCGCAGCCTTCTTGCTAGAGGCTCGTACGCTGCCGACACCCCGTGAGATGCGTCGATAGCTTAAGGGGTTAGTCCAAAAGGTACGTTCGATAGATTCTCCATCAGCCGTATAAAAGCCGCCTGGAATATCACTTCTATCAACCCAGAATGCGCTTGAAAATACTTCGCCAGATGCTGGATCAATGATTTCTGCGGCCCAAATTTGTGCCCAGCGTTCTTTGTCACCAAAGTCCACAATCAGACGAACAATGCTGTTCGTATTTTCAAGCGAATTATTTTCCTCGGGATAAATTTGCTTGATTACAGAGTTCAGTTCCCAAACTAATTCAACAGGTAATTTATCGCCTACTTTTTTAGGGTCGTATAAAACATCCCTCAGGGGGAGTTGAATTTCCGTAAATCGCTTCGACTCATCCTTTAAGTAGTCTTGTTGAATCAAGAAGCTTCCAGCCGCCGAAGGAGTAAAGGTCCAAACCTCTGTCTTGGCGTCTTGAAGCGGACCATTCATGATGCTGAGCGATTCGAAGCGATTCCGACTACCCAGGGCTAAAGCATAAGGAATGCAATTCCCGCGCATCCTATCGAAGAACCCCTTGGTTTGGGATTTGAAGAAGTCATTGAAACTGCGATCCTCTAGGCCTAAATTGGCCGGGAGATTTTCTTCGTTAAAGCTGCGACGTAGGCAACCACGTTGGACGCGGTAATCTAAGTTTGCGCCACCGTCATTAATGGGTGTGCCCTCAATCCGTTTGAATAGCTCAGGATTTAAGCTCATGCTCTTGCTGCCACGACTCAGTGAATTTTCTTTAAGCTGAATACCAGCCTGCTTATTGCTGGTGCTGGCAACTTTTTGTTTTACCTGAGGGGTTTTGTTTACTTTGCCAGCTTGATTTGCTTGTTGCGCTTGCGCGCTAGACATGAAAACGATCAGAGAGAGTCCGATAGCCTTGATCAGGTTTTTCAGCAAGTAAGGTAAGGGGCTCACTTTTTTATTCACTATTCAATTATCCAATATTGTCGTCAGCCTGCATGTTTTTTATGTTGTAGTGCAGCAATTTTCTATTGAAGTTGGTCAAGGAAAGTGAAAAAAGTTGTAGATACAATAAATTTTTAATTAAAGGAATTTTCATGCCCATCATTGAGTCAGTATCAGTTGCAGCGGTTGCGGTGCCTCTAGATAAGGTCACCTCCTTTTCAACGCGAACCGTTTCAGAGCGCCACTATTGCTTAGTGAAGGTGAGGGGTAAGGACGGTAATGAGGGCATCGGATTCTGCTATGTCGGTAGTGCTGGTGGGGATATTGCCAAGATTGCAGTTGAACAATTGCTGGCTCCTAAGCTCATTGGTCAAAATAGCCATCGCAGTGAAGGTTTGTGGATGGATATGTACAACGAGTCTATTTTGCAGGGGCGCGCTGGCGCCGTGATGCGTGGCATCTCCATTCTGGATACAGCGCTCTGGGATTTAAATGCCCGTGCTGCAAAGCTGCCACTTCACCAATATCTAGGATCGGTCGTCGATGATCGAGTTCCGGCTTATGCCAGCGGTGGTTACTATTTGGATGGTAAAACCCCTGCTAAGTTGGGTAAAGAGATGGAATCCTACGTTAAACAAGGCTTTAAGGCTGTCAAAATGAAAGTAGGACGTCTTTCCCCAAGGGAAGAGGAGGCACGCGTTAAGGCTGCTCGTAAGGCAGTGGGTGAGGATGTTCTGTTGACCTTGGATGCCAATAATGCATGGCGTGATTTACCAACAGCTTTGGAATACATTCGACGCTTTGAGGCTTATAACCCCTACTGGATTGAAGAGCCATTTTCACCAGATGCGATTGACCTGCATGCAGCTCTGGCCCGCCAAACTACGATTAACGTCGCTACCGGTGAGATGGAGGCTGGACGCTGGCGTTTTAGAGAGCTAATTGATGCGGGGGGCGCTGCAATTTTGCAGTCAGATGCGGCGGTGTGTGGCGGTATTACCGAATGGCGCCGTATTTCTGCTTACGCGGACTTAAAAGGCGTGATTGTTTGCCCGCATTGGATGCATGACTTACATGCCCCTCTGGTGGCCGCAACTCCGAATGCACGTTTTGTGGAATTCTTCTTAGATGATCAAGTATTGAACTTCCGCAGATTGATTAATAAACAGCTCACTTTCAAAAACGGTGATTTGATTCTGCATAAAACCCCCGGATTGGGATTTGAGTTTGATGAAGCCGCAATCAAAAAATATGCTGGCAAGGCAGCCTGGACAAAGATTCTCTAACGTATCTGTTGCATTGCTGAGTAGTTAATAGTAAAAAATAATCCCGCACTGAGCGGGATTATTTTTTGTTGCTGCGCTTCACTCATTGTGAACTGCAGCAGTGAGCTGCATAACTTTAAGATGCTTTAGGTCTCATCTTATAGTGGGTCATGAACTGAGTAATGAGTACTAAGCCAAAACCAGCGAAGCCAATTAAGTCTGCTTCTGTTGAAGGATAGGCTAGCGCTACCCCAGAGATCACCATAATGACTCGCTCAAATACCTTGGTTTTTTCAATGAACCAACCTTGTAAGCCGCCGGCCAAACAAATGATGCCAACTACAGCTGTAAATGAAATCCATGCAATCTGAGACCAGTCTGCCTGTTCTAAGGCCGATGTCGAGCCCATCAACAATAAGCTGACACCAGACTCATCAAGTACAAACATAAATGGCACTAGGATGGCGGGCGCAACATACTTCCAGGTTTGCAAAGTAGTTTTATACGGGTTGCCTTTGCATATCGCTGCAGCAGCAAAAGGTGAAAGGGCGGTCGGAGGGGAAACCTCAGAAAGCACTGCGTAATAGAAGATAAACATATGTGCAGCAAATGCAGGCACACCTAAGTTAATGAGGGCTGGTGCGGCGATCACGGCACAAATAATATAAGAAGCGGTTACCGGTACTGCGAGGCCGACGATCCAGACAATCAATGCTGTAAAGATGGCTGTGAGAAGTAATGAGCCACCCGCGTACTGAATCACAATCGAACTAAATTTGAGACCAAGGCCGGTGAGGGTAACGGTACCAACAATCAGACCTGCGCCAGCACACGTTGCGGCAATCGCGAGTACACCTGTAGAGCCCGACGAGAGTGCTTTAACTAAATTGGATTGATAAATCCCAGAAAGAATGGGTTCTTTGCCTCTAAACCAGGCCCATGGAATGATTGCAGTATCTTCACGCAACATACTAGACAGTGCAGAAACAATGGTCGCCCAAAAGACTGACATCACAGGCGAGAAGCCCAGCATCATGAACACCACGATGGATATTAAAGAGAAAAAATGAAACCAATACTTTTTAGTTAACTGCCAAGCACTTTCTGCGGATGGGAATTGAATGCCTTTCATGCCGTACTTACGTACATCGATTTCCACCATGACAAACAAGCCAAGGTAGAACAGAATCGTAGGTATGGTTGCCATGAGCAACACATCTAAATAGGAGATTTTGAGGAAGTCAGCAATCAAGAATGCTGCCGCGCCCAGTACTGGTGGAGAAATAATTGCTCCTAAGCCACCAGCTGCTAGTAAGCCACCCGCTGCATTTTTTTCATATCCGACTTTGTCGAGCATTGGGGCGGCTACCGAACCAACAGTCACAGTAGTAGCAACACCTGATCCTGATGGGCCACCCATTAGGAATGAGGATAGAACAATCGTTCTGCCTACTCCAGATGATTTACCGCCCATGGCGGCAAAAGAGAAGTCGATGAAGAATTTCCCTGCGCCAGTAAATTGTAAAAAGGCGCCAAAGATCGTGAAAAGAATAATCAAGGTTGCAGATACATCGACCGCAGTTCCGTAGATTCCTTCGAGACTCATATACATATAGCCTACCAGCCTATCTAAGCCATAACCTTTGTGGGTCCATGGAGCCGGGAGGTAGTTGCCAAAGAAGGCATACAGCAAGAAAAGCACTGTAACGGTGACGAGCACCATGCCATTTGTTCTTCTGACAGCTTCTAAGATGATGAGGATGAGGGCAATACCAACCATGACATCAGTAGAATTTGGGTCAGTATTTCTGTCCATCAGATCATCGCCACCAGCCAGAATGTAATAAGCGATAGCGATTGAGCCTACGGCAAGTAAAACATCCCAAAACATCAATTTGTTTTTAAAACGAGCGGCAATAGGAAAGCTTAAGAACACTAAAAACAAGACTAGAGCAACGTGAACGACTCTGAGTTGGTGAGTTGGAACGATCGAGTAGGCTGCATATAAATGAAACAAAGACATGCCCACTGCCACTAGCGTGATGAAGATAGCTAGTAGGCCTTTATAGTCATTTGAGTCGCCCTCTTCTTGCTTAATAAAGGCGTCTAATTTTTCTTGTGTTTCATTGTCAATTGCAGCTTGTGTCATGTCTCTACCTATTTTTTTGTTTACAACTTTTTTGTCTTGCTAATACGGAACTATCAAAAAATTCAGGAGTGCCCAAAGACACTCCTGTTCTCAAAAATCAATTTGATTTAATTTACTTTGACGCCTTTTTCTTTAAAGTACTTTAAAGCGCCTGGATGATATGCAATCGGTGTAGCATTCGCTTTTTGGTTCTCTAACTTGATATTTCTGTACTCAGCATGTGAGCGGACCAGTTCAAGTTGATTATCAAAAACAGCTTTAACAATTTTGTATGCTTCTGCATCTGGCATAGAGGCATTCACAACCAGCAGATTTGCAACCGCTGCCACATTGTTATCTTTTTCCATGCCGCTATAAGTTTGCTTTGTAATCACAGCTGGGAAATAGAGATTGCCATATTTTTTATTCATAGCAGGAACTTCAGCAGCGCTGTCTACCATGACAATTTTCATGCCTGGACTGTTGGCAAGATCTGTCACAGCCGCTGTTGGTAAGCCGCCAACCCAGAAGAATGCATCGATTTTGCGATCTTTAACAGCATTGACTGACTCTGCAACGCTCAAACGCTCGCGCTTAACGTCTTTGTCTTTGTCTAAGCCAGCTGCTTCGAGGAGGCGGAAAGCCATCACTTCAGTTGCGCTACCTGGGGCACCTGTACTAACACGCTTGCCTTTGAGATCCTTCATTGTCTTAATGCCGGTGGACTCTACGGTAACAACGTGCATTTGGTTTGGATAGAGGATCAAGAGATTTCGTAAATCTATTGGCTTACCCTTAAATTTATCTTCACCATCTTTTGCATCTTTGGCAGCATCTGCCATAGAGAAGCCAACGTAAGGTTTGCCAGTACCAACAAGTTTTAAATTATCAACTGAGCCACCTGTCACTTCAGCAGTTGCTGACATTCCTGGTACATGCTTCGATAAGACTGAGGCTAGGCCTCCACCCATTGGATAGTAAACGCCACCCGTGCCGCCGGTTGCAATAGAGATGTTTTGCGCTTGTGCGGCACCAAACATCATCGTGAGAGATACAGCAATTACTTTAATAAGCTTCATTTTTTGTCTCCTGTTTTGGTTCTATTTAATTAAAGGCCTGGCATGCTGAAATTAATTTTTTGCAATTCACTCAGTAATTTGGCTTGCTGGTCTGCACTCAACTGCATGAGTGGTGGGCGAACACGCAACCACTCGGAGTCTTTGCTGAAGTGTGCAACTGCTGTTTTCATACCGGCAATCATCTGATATTGAGCAAATACAGAGCGTACTTGATCTAAGGCGGTCTGGCGTTGATCTGCGTCAGATTCCCTCCAATGGGCTGCCAATTCAGCGATAGCCCTAGGGTTTACGTTAGCCGTAGCGGAGATACAGCCAACGCCACCGGCACGCAAGGCGCGCATCAGAAATACTTCGCTACCTGCGTAAACGCGGAAACCTGACGGTGCCAAGAGCTTGATGACGGATTCTGTATACGCCCAATCACCAGAACTGTCTTTCATGCCGACAACTGTTTTTGGATAGGCTTTTACTAGGCGCTCCAGCAAAGAAAGGCTCAGATTGATCTTGGTAACAGGTGGAATGTTGTAGATATAAATTTGCAATCCAGACTCACCCACTTTTTGAATCACTTCAGAGAAATATGCGAAGAGGCCATCATCAGTAATATCTTTGTAATAGAACGGCGGCAACATCAATACTCCAGCGCACTTATGCTCAAGCGCATGGCGAGTCATATTGACTGTGGCATCGATGGATGTGGCACCTGTACCAGGCATCATGTGGGCTGGGTTCAAGCCACCCTCAACCAAAGTTGTTAATGTCGCCATCTTTTGACGGGCAGACATCGAGTTGGCTTCGGAGTTTGTTCCAAAGATGGCTTGGCCGACACCATTCGCCTCAAGCCATTTGCATTGCTTTAGTAATTTTTGTGCATCAGGACTGCCGTCTTCTTTAAATGGAGTCAATACGGGCGACAGCACCGCAGGCAGTGTGGAAGGGTGTAGGGAAATGGTCATTACTTACTCCAATTTAATTTTGTACTTCAGTCAGAAGTGGTTTTTTATTATAGAAAGCTTCTAAATTATCTATTGCTAAGTTCGTCATTAATTGTCGCGTTTCAGAAGTTGCGCTTCCAATATGCGGGGTTAGTAAGACATTATCAATATTTAGGAACCCAGGGTTCGGATTTGGTTCATTTTCGAACACATCGAGTGCTGCTCCAGCGATCTCTTTTTGCTGCAGTGCAACCAAAAGTGCGGCCTCATCCACGACGCTACCGCGGGCAATATTAACCAAGTAGCCCTTCGGTCCTAAGGCCTTCAAGACGGCTTTGCCAACCATTTTTTCTGTTTCTGGAGTTGCAGGACAAGCCAGAAATAGGACGTCACTAGCCTTGGCCAGAGACTGAATGTCGGGATAGTACTCATAGGGGACTTCTTTTCGGCCAGGACCGGTATAGGCAATCTTGACTTTGAAAGGCTCTAGACGCTTAGCAAGGTCTTGACCAATACGACCCATTCCGGCAATGCCTACTTGCTTGCCAGCCAGCGTTGTAGTGACCGTGAATAAACCCTTAGACCAAGCTGTGCTTTTAACAAACTCATGTGCCTGCGGTATGCGGCGCAACAAACCAAACAGCATGCCAATGGCTAGTTCGCAAACCGCATCATTGAGAACGCCTGGAGTATTGCTTGCTTTGATACCTTTTTCTTTGAGGTAATCCAAGGGCAGGTTGTCATAGCCCACACCACATGTAGCCACCATCTTGACTGAAGGGAGTTTCTCCAGCAATTGGATGGGTAGCTGCGTATTTGAGCGAATCAGAATACTTTCGAAAGAACCAGGCGGAATGCTGGCGCTAAGGTCGGGATAGCGCACCGGGGTAATGCGCTGGTCGATTGCCGTTTGCATTACTTCTGGAAATTGTCCGACCTGCAGTACTGAATTGACTGGGATCATGTCTCACTTACTTTTTTATTGGAATAATGAAAGCATTGTAAGAGGATTTGTAATCCTTATCTTGCCCCCAAAGGAGAAATTGAGATGTTGTTTACCCCATCTGAAACTAAAGTTGTCATCGTTGGTGGTGGCACCATGGGTGCTGATGTGGCAGCTGTATGTGCTCGCGGGGGTTGTGCGGTTCAGGTGCTTGAGCCGACCACGGAGCGTCGCGCACTGTTGCCAGACTACTTTGCCAATACCATGATTGATCTGGGTTACGAACATCGTCTGCATTTGCTGTCTACGGCAGGTTCATTAGAAGAAATAGATTGGTCTGAAATTGATTTGGTAATTGAGTGTGTGCCTGAGCGCCTCGATATCAAGCAAGAGTTATTTGCCAAGTTGGAGCAATACGCAAAACCGGAAGCTGTCCTGGCTAGTAACAGCACTAGCTTTCCCATTAGCGATATTTCAAAAGGGTTGAAAACCGCAGCACGGATGATCGGTTTGCATTTCTTCATGCCGGCGCATCTAGTACCTTGCGTAGAAGTGGTCTACGGCCAAAAGACTTCGCCGATGGTTGGCGAAAGCTTGTCTCGTTTAATGACCGCTTGCGGCATGGTGCCCGTCACTGTGAAAAAAGATTTACCAGGTTTTCTGGCGAATCGTCTGCAGCATGCCTTGTCGCGCGAAGCCTTTGCGATGGTTGATGCTGGGATTGCTAGTTTGGAAGATATTGATAAGGCTGTTCGCTTTGGCTTTGGCTTTCGCTATATCGCCGCAGGACCTGCGATGCAGAGGGATCATGCCGGCTTAGATGTGCATGGCGCTGGCGGGGCGACGATTTATCCAACTCTGAATAATTCCCCTGAGATTGCGAAATGTTTAAGTGATCGCATCGCCAGTGGCAAGTTAGGCATGAAAACTGGTGAAGGTTTTTACTCTTGGACCACCGAGACAATGAAGGCGGAACGAGAGCGTTATCAAGAAGCTCTTCGCGAAGGTTTAAAGATCATTCAGAAGGATCTGCCCGAGATTAAATAAAACAGGAGCAATCCCATGCTTTGATTTATTCTGCAATGATGAAAAAAATCATTCGCGTCTGGGATTTACCGATTCGCCTATTTCATTGGCTTTTGGTCATTTGCATCGTTGGTAGCTTCATTACCGTCAAGATCGGTGGCAATGCCATGGAGTGGCATGCGCGAGTTGGCTACTGTGTTTTAAGCTTAATTATTTTTCGGATCTGCTGGGGCTTCATTGGTTCGCACCATGCCCGCTTTATCCATTTTGTCCCAAGTCCTAGAGGCTTGCTCAATTACCTCTCAGGAAAAGCGAAAGCTGGTCTTGGTCATAACCCCTTAGGTGCTTTATCTGTTCTGGCCTTACTCTGCTCGGTCGGACTTCAAGCAATTACCGGCCTGTTTGCAAACGACGATATTGCTTTTGAGGGACCATTTTCGAAATATGTTTCTAGCAGCACAGTTGAGTTACTTACTTCAATTCATTACTTCAATGAAAAGGTCTTGATTGTTTTAATTGTTACCCACCTCTGCGCAATTTTTTATTACCAAAAGTTCAAGGGTGAGAATTTAATTAAGCCAATGTTATTGGGTGATAAAGAAATTGACCCAAGCGAGGAGGCAAGGTATTTGCCATCTGACTTGGGTCAAGCCTCCAAGGATGGAGGTTTACAACGTGGCTTCGCTTTAGTGCTACTGAGCGTGATTGCCGTAATTTTGGGTTACTTGATTACTCGCTGATTACTTTTTCTTAAAGTCGTCATGGCAACCTTTACAGGTGGCGCCAGCTGCGCCAAACGCTTTTTTAATCGCCTCTTGATCGCCTGACTGTGCGGCAGTATTGAGATTTGCTACAGCCAGCTGCATTTTTTCTCCAGCAGCTTTAAATTTAGCGTTGTCTGACCAAACGCCTGGAAGCGCATTGCCACCCTCGGTGCCTGGACCAAATGCTTGCCATGGCAAAGTGGAGAGCATTGCAACAACAGCTGCATTTTTAGCTACTTCATCTTTATTAAACGGTGCCTCACCTTTAACTACTGCGCCAATCTTTCCAAAAGAATTGGCCATCACGGTAAATGCGCTCTGACGATACTTAATTGCATCCTCAGGCTTCTTAAACTGAGCGTAGGCAATGCCGCTAAGTAGCAAGGTCGGTGTAAGGGTCGCTAAAACAAGGTGTTTGAATTTCATCAGGAGCTCCAGTAAGTTCAATCAATTCAGGGATAAGGCTATGTGATCAGCATACTCTTGAATGCTGGCTGTTGTCGACGCGAATTTACTTAGAAAATCATTCTCAAAGGACTGGTCAAAAGAAGGATGAGCCATTCAAAAAAGGCCATTAGAGGGGTCATCCAGAAGCTGCCTATCAGGCCGGTGAAAACTAATCCAAGAACGATAAAGAAACCCCAAGGCTCTAGTTTTCCTAGGGCAATAGATTGGCGCGCCGGCAGAAGTCCTGCAAGAATACGTCCGCCATCCAGTGGCGGCAATGGAAATAGATTAAAAACTAGTAAACCCAAATTCCAGGTAATGCCAGCCTGGGACATCGAGATCAAGAACTTTTCGTTGACCCCAAACCCCACTATCCCAATCAGCAGTGTCAGCCAAATCAATGCTTGGATGAAATTCGATCCAGGGCCAGCCAAGGCCACCCAAATAGAGTCAATGCGGGGATGGCGTAGGCGCCCAAAATTGACAGGTACGGGCTTGGCGTAGCCCACTAAAAACGGGGATCCCGACAAAATGAGCAGCAAAGGGATGAGGATGGTCCCAATGGGATCAATATGTTTAATGGGGTTGAGGCTAACCCTGCCGAGCATGTAAGCGGTATTGTCACCAAGCTGGCGGGCTGCATAGCCATGGGCTGCTTCATGGATGGTGATGGCAAAAATCAAAGGAATCGCGTTGATGGCGATAGCTTGGATAGAATAGTCAGTAATCATGGCAATATGATATCTATAGGAGCAAAAAGTGACTGACGATAAAAAACCTGAATCAAAAACCCCAGCTAAGCCTGTTGCAGCCAAGCCGGTAGCCCGTCCACCCGCCCCAAAAGGCCCATCTGGCCCAGGCGGTAGGCCTCAGGCAGGCTTTGGAGGCGGAAAAGCCATGATGCGTAAGGCTGGCCGAGGCCGATAGTGGATAATTGCAACACTAATTAATGTGTTTAACGAGGATTTAGCATGAACGAATGGCATAAAGAGTCGAAAGACGAAGTCAATAAGAAAATCATCACTTTGATCGTGATGTTGGCAGCCGCTACTAGCTTGGCTATTTTGTTTGCATTGGTTGCAGCTCATACTGGTTACGTATTCGGCTAATCTGCATTAATGACTAGCCATCGCCAACCTGCAGTATTTGCTGGCCATGGCAGTCCGATGTATGCCATTGAGCCCAATCGCTATACAGCAGCTTGGGCAACTCTTGGCAGATCACTCAAACGCCCAGATGCCATCCTAGTCATCTCGGCTCATTGGGTAACCCGCGGAGTTTGGGTTACTGCAATGCCTAAACCCAAAACGATTCATGACTTTGGTGGATTCCCGCAAGCCTTATTTGATATTCAATATCCAGCGCCGGGTAGTCCTGCCTTAGCTGATCGCATCACAGAATTGCTAGATGTTCCTGTTGTATTGGAAGAGAATGAATGGGGTATTGACCACGGTGCCTGGTCTGTTCTCAAGTACCTTTATCCAGATGCCGATATTCCTGTGGTTCAGTTGAGTTTAGATGGCTCTATATCAGCTGCAGAGCACTATGCGCTCGCCAAGAAATTACGCCCTTTGCGGGATGAGAACATTTTGATTTTGGCTAGCGGCAATGTTGTGCACAACTTGCGGACCATTCACTGGGAGGAGGGTGCAGCGCCTTATCCTTGGGCTAGTGAGTTCAATGATTTCTTTGTTTCAGAGATGAAAGCAAACCACCATGAGACTCTGATCAATTGGGAGCAATTCGGGGATGCTGCTCACTTGTCTATTCCGACCCCTGAGCATTATTGGCCTGCTTTGTATGTGCTTGCCCTGCAAGAGCATGGTGAGGCTCCTAAGATATTGGTTGATGGAGTGGAAATGGGCTCTATCAGTATGCTGACTTTTTCAATTCAATAAATATTCAATATGTGGCTATCTATTCTTGCAGTCTTCTGTGGTGCTGGTCTCGGTGCTTTACTAAGAGCGGGATTTAATCTTGCAACAGTCAGCCTTGCAGCGACACTTCCTTTAGGAACTTTTATTTCCAATATGGTTGGTGGCTACTTGATTGGAATCGCCGTGGCTTTCTTTGGCAATAACCCAAGCCTTTCTCCTGAGTGGAAGTTGTTCATTGTTACGGGTTTCTTAGGTGGTCTCACTACCTTCTCTAGCTTTTCAGCAGAAGTGGTGGGTTTTTTACAGCGCGGAGAGGTCACTTGGGCGCTGGGTACTGCCTTAATGAATTTGGTGGGCTCGCTCGTCTTAACCTTCTTGGGTATCTTGACTTATCAAGCGCTGAAGTAAGTATTTTAAATAAGCTTACTCAGGCTTGATATTGCCGGCCTTGACTACGGCACTCCATTTTGCAGATTCTGATTTGATGAGCGCTGCAAAATCAGCGGGACTACCACCACCAATTTCATTACCTTGAGACAGCATTAATTCTCGTAGTTGTGGGTCCTTAAGCGCCTCATTCGCAGCTTTATTTAACTTATCAATAATTGGTTTAGGAGTTCCTGCGGGGGCAATAAATCCCTGCCAGTTGAGTACTTCCACTTTGGGGTAGCCGAGTTCTGCAAAGCTGGGTACGTTTGGAAAGAGTGGGGATCTCTTTTTGCTTGTAATCGCAATAGGGCGCAATTTATCTGCTTTGATGCTAGGAACTGCGGAGTACATTTGATCAAACATCATGTCTACATTACCCGCCATCAAATCAGTGAGCGCAGCAGAACCGCTTTTATATGGCACGTGGATCATTTGGATGCCAGCATTCTGCATAAATAGTTCTGCTGACAGTTGATGGCTGCCACCGATGCCTCCTGAAGAGAATGTCAAGGTTCCTGGCTTTGCCTTGGCTGCGCTAACAATATCCTGGATAGATTTGTATTGCGAATTCGGATTCACCACCAAAATCAGCGGACCCTTTTCAATCAAGATAATGGGGCTAAGATCTGTTTCGGGGTCGTAACGTAAGGAGCTAAACAACGTTTTATTCACAGCCAGTGGTGCAAAGTTGCCCATACCAATGGTGTAGCCATCTGGTGCAGCCTTTGCAATAAATTCAGTACCAATATTTCCGCCGGCACCCGGCTTATTGTCAATCACAAACGGTTGCTTCAGACTCAAACTCATTTTTTGGGCTAACTGCCTACTTCGGGAATCCGCACTTCCTCCGGCGCCGTAAGGCACAACTACAGTAATCGGTTTATTGGGATAGCTCGACTGCGCATAAGCTGTGCCCAGGCTTGTCAAAAATAGAATGAAGATTTGAGAGATTGGAATGATTTTCATATTAAGCCTAATGCTCCCAGAATAGCGCCTAGCCCAATGAGGTACAAAGGGTGCCAGCGAGTAAAAACAGTGATGCCGATAGTAAATAGCGTCAGCCCATAGGCTGCGTAGCTATGATTGATTTGTAGGGCAATCTGCCATGCTGAAGATAAGACTAGACCAATAGCAAGTGCTGCAGCCGCATACTGAATCGATTTCTTTTTATGCGCATCCCGCATACCCAATATTAGGCGCTGCAGGTGGTAGACCAGAATGGATGATGGCCAAGCAATTGCAATCGTTGCAATCACAGCACCTAAAGCGCCATAGACATGCCAGCCGATCAGAGTCACCGTCATGAAGTTGGGTCCCGGTGCGGCTTGAGCAATAGCGAAATAATCAGCAAAGGTCTGCAGGTCAATCCAATGCTCTTGATAAACCGATAAATTGAGCAGACTTGGGAGTAGGGCGTTTACTCCTCCAAATGCAATCAGCGAAAACGCAGAAAGTTTCAGAAAGAGGCTCAGCAAAATACTCATATTTTGCGAGCTTTCTTTTGCGCCAAAATCCAAGCAAGTGGCGATGCAATGAGAACCACCCAACCAAGACCAAGTTGGTAATAGCTGGCAGCAATAACAGTGACAAGCACTACCAATAGCATTGCTGGAAAGCGAAATTCATCGCGCAACATTTTGATTCCGGTGGATGCGATTAATCCGACGCCAACTGCAGAAATGCCTCGCAGTACTCCTTGCACTGAGTCTAGGTAGCTGTAATGTGTATACAGAATAGCCAGTAGCATCACAATGCAGATAGGGCCTAGCGTTAAACCCAGAACGGCAGCTAATGCGCCCTTAGCGCCAGCAAAGCGAGAACCAACACATACTGCAAGATTGACAATATTGGGGCCCGGAACAATTTGGCAGATACCCAAAATGGCACTGAATTCTTCAGAGCTTAATACCTTGTCTCGCTCAACCAGGGTGCGACGTGCCCACGGTAGTACACCACCAAAACCAGACATCCCGATTTTGCTAAAGCTGATAAATAATTCTGCGGGGGTCAGTGTCTTCAAGTGAATTAAGGTTCGAATGGATGGGGAATTGGCTTTTGATCAATCCATGCTTCCAAGGTATCGACGATGCCTTTAGAGAACATTGCAAAAACAGGCTCAGCCACAAACCCGAGGTGTGGTGTGGTGAGTAAGTTCGGCGTATTTCTCAGAACATCATTTGAAGGGAGTGGCTCGGTATCGAAGACATCAATTGCCGCTTGACCAGGCCTACCAGCAGCAAGTGCATCTTGTAGAGCCCGTGTATCAATGAGGGCAGAGCGCGAAGTGTTTACTAAGACTGCATCGGGGCGCATTATTGCCAAGGCTTCAGCACCAATCAATTCTTTGGTATTGGGCCCAGCTACAAGATGAAGACTGACAACCTTGGATGTTTTCAAAAGCTCTTCTAGGCTGACGGACTTGGCATCTTGAGCGGCAGCTCGCTCGGCTGTCATATTAGGGCTCCATGCGACAAGCTCCATTCCAAATGCTTTCCCTACGCGTGCAACAGAGCTACCGATCGAGCCTAGACCAATAATTCCCAGGCGTTCGCCAGACAGCATTGGTAGAACGGAAAGATCATCGCGCCAGCTGCCAGAGCGCACCAGATGATGTTGAGTGAGCAATTGTTTTGAGGCTCCCAAAATCAATGCCCAGGTTAGCTCGGTAGTAGTTTCTTTGGAGGGACCGCCGGGGGTGCAGGCAATCGGAATATTGCGCGATATCAGGGCTGATGCATCTAGGGTGCCATTGCGCTTGCCGGTGAACATGAAAAGCTTGAGCTTTGGTAGGCGCGCAATCAAAGCTTCGTTAATTGGGGTGCGATCCCTCACCAGCACAATCACATCAGCATCTTTAACCGCCTCATATAGGGCTTCGCCGAATAGGGGTTCATGATGAATGGCGATCTGGCAAAGCTGATCCACTTTAGTCCAACTGGAAAAGCGACGAAGGGCGCGCTCATAGTCACCAAGAATGACAACGTTAGGTAAATTGGCCATGTCTCTAATATCGTTATTTATTATGCTGATTAAGTTTACTATCTATCTACATTGATTTTGACAAAAGGAATACCGATGATTTTGGAACACTGCGATATTGAAATTGATCCGAGCAAGTCTGCCGAGTTTGAGGAGGCTATTTTGCGCGGCGTAAATACTGTTATTGCCAAAGCCAAGGGTTTTCAAGGCTTTAAGGTTAATCGCACCATTGAGAATCCGGCGCGTTACCTATTGTTGATTTACTGGGATACTCTGGAAAATCATACGGTAGATTTTCGTGGGTCAGAGGCTTTTGCTGATTGGCGAGCCATTGTTGGCCCATTCTTTGCAAAACCACCTTTTGTTGAGCATATGACTTTGGTGGGTAAGTCAAAGTAATCGCTTTGTTTAGTCTTTGAGTTTTTTGCGAATGGAGTGCTCCACTGGAATGGAATCCAGGTTGGGCTCCAAAGCCTCTCGCTCATCAAACACAAAGCAAGTGCCCGTGTAGTGGGCTGATCCGACCTCCTCAAAGTACTTGAGGATGCCACCTTCCAGTTGATAGCTATGCTCCATGCCAATCTCGCGCATGTAAAGACCTGACTTTTCACAACGAATTCCGCCAGTACAAAAGCTCACTAGGGTCTTATCAGCTAACTCATCTTTTTTTGCCGAAATTGCCGCAGGAAACTCTGTAAATTTTTCGATATTGAAATGCAGTGCATTCTCAAAAGTTCCATACTCAACTTCGAATGCATTACGTGTATCTACCATGATTACAGGGCGCCCTAAGTCATCCGTACCACGATCAAGCCACTCTTGTAATTTTTTGGGCGCAATGAAATTGGCACGACCCTCTTCCGGACGAATCGTTGGGTGATTCATGCGAATGATTTCATTCTTAATTTTGACCAACATTTTTTTGAATGGTTGTGATTCAGACCGACTATCTTTTGACACCAATGATTTGAAGCGATGGTCTAGTCGAAGCCAGTCTAAGAAGCCACGTAATTCAGAATCATTGCCAGCCAAGAACATATTGATACCTTCACCGGTTAACAAGATCGTTCCTTTGAGATTCCGGGTGTTGCACTCATCCAGAATTTTGGCGCGCAACTCAACCAGATTGTCTAGGCTGACAAATAAGTAGGCGGCTATGTTCAGAATCGGTTTCATGGCAAATATTGTGTGGCGATATCGACATTATCGAGGAAGACGGTATTCGAGTGATAATCTAAGTCCTAACCTATCATTTTCATAAAAATACCCCAAGAGCACCCATGTCTGAACGTTTAATTCCTTACCAGCCAATGGATTTGGCAGAACCAGCCGAGCTAGTAGCTGCAATTCGCCAGCGTCGGGGTGGTCAGTTCATCAATTTAGACCGCATGCTGCTGCATAGCACCCCGATTGCCGAGGGTTGGAATCATTTTGTGGGTGAGATACGTAATAACCTCTCCTTAGATCCAAAGTTGCGTGAACTCGCCATGTGTGGGGTAGCCGTCCTCAATGGTGCTGAGTATGAGTTTTTTCATCATGCTCCTCCATTCATCAAAGCAGGGGGTACTGAGGAACAGGTAAAGGCGCTACGTTTAATTGGCCAACCTAGTTTCCCAAGCAATCTATTTTCCGCAGTTGAAAATGATGCAGCGGAATTGACGTTTCAGATGACTCGCAATATTCAGGTTGAGAGCGCTCTGATGAAGCGTTTGCAAGCCGCGCTTGGCAATACCGATACGGTTGAGCTGGTCACTGTGGTGGCAGCTTACAACATGGTTTCTCGATTTCTGATTGCCTTGGATGTGAATCCTGAGGAGCATCCTCCTGAGTAATTCATGAATCAGAGCAGTTCCATTCACTGGGAAGAGGGCGGCCAGACCTGTTCAGCGGTTTGGCATTCTGAAAATGGCATAGCGCCTCATAAAAAATTAGTCATTGCTGATGACACTCTCACAGCGGACGATGCTTATCATTTAGCTTGTGAGGGAACTGCCATCTTATGGCGAGGTGATTTCCAAAATGCCCGTCAGCTACTACAAGCCTTAGTAAGGCGCATTGATAAACCCTCCAAGAAATCTAAGCGTGCAAGCAAGAGGGTAGATCCATCTTCTAAGACTTCTCAGGCGCCATCACCGATTGATTTATTTAATAAGCATCGCTTGATTCAGTCACAGCGGGCGCGGGTGCTGGGTATGTTGCTGATTGAGTGCAATGCCGATCACTCCATCCCTTTGCGAAGAGCTCCTGATGTAGCAATAGCTTGCCTTGAGGCCTATGGTTCAACTAGTGACCCCTATGTGATTTCCATGCGCGAGCTCTTAGGGGTAATCAGTGCGCATGAGTGGCGTAAAAATGGTGTGCCGGTCCTTGCTGATGAGGAAGGCGAACCTATTTTTATCTATCCCCATTACGGAGTTTTTTCGCCGATACGCGGTGAGTATCTCGAGTTAGTTTGCAGCGCTCCTCTACCCCAAGCCTTGGAGGCTGAGTCATTAGCCTTCGATATTGGCACTGGTACTGGTGTCCTGTCAGTGATCCTGGCTATGCGCGGCATCAATAATATTATCGCTACCGATCTAGATGGCAGGGCGCTTGCATGCGCTAAAGAAAATATTGCACTTTTGAATTTAAATTCTCAAGTAGAGATTATGAAAGCCAATTTATTTCCAGCAGGAAAGGCTACTTTGATTGTGTGTAATCCGCCTTGGGTGCCAGCAAGACCAAGCTCTACTCTTGAGCATGCAGTGTATGACCCCGACAGTCAAATGCTCAAAGGATTTTTAGATGGTTTGAAAAACCATTTGCTACCAAATGGAGAGGGCTGGTTAATTTTGTCTGACTTAGCTGAGCATCTCGGCCTAAGATCCAGGCAAGAATTGCTAGAGTGGATTGATAGAGCGGACCTTAAGGTGATTAGCCGTATCGACACGAAGCCAAAACACAGTAAGCCGTTTGATCAATCCGATCTGCTGTACTTTGCGAGATCTGCTGAAACAACTTCTTTGTGGCGTCTGGCAGTTAAGTAATTTTTATTACTTTCACAAAATTCTAATATCCCTACGGTATTCACCCCCTTAACTTCAGGGGTTGTTAATACTCATGCTGTTACATACAATAAATGAGAATAATTATCATCTAATGTAAATGTATCGATGTATGTAAAGGTGTTTTTTGAAGACTCAGCAATCAACCATTGAAAGATATTTCCCATTTGTTTGTTTGGTGATTGCAGTTCATGCAGGCTTAGTGATTTGGATTTTGCATCATCCATTCAGAGTGTTGAACCCCGATTTGCAAGAGGTTATTACCGTCAGCCTAAAGCTTGGTGAGCATCGCTCTCAATCTCAAAATCAGCTAAATGTCCCCACACTAAGATCAAATCATCGTGATGCTAATGTCATTATCGCCACTACTTCTGGCGCCACTCAAGGCAAGGGTGAGACACAGAGGGTTGCCAGTAGTGGATCGCCATCAAAACAAGGCGATCAGGGGCTTGCTCAAAGGAGTTTATTTTTCAACCCAAAACCTCCTTACCCGCTTGCGAGTCGGCGCATGGGTGAGCAAGGATCGGTTCATCTAAGGTTATGTATTGGATCTCACGGCTTTGTCGAGAGCGTACGACTCAGCCAAAGCTCTGGATATCAAAACCTAGATCGATCAGCTATGGAGGCTGTAAAGGCTTGGAGATTTTCAGCTTTGAGTACGACATCAGAAAATGTATCTGAGTGTTATCAATTGCCAATCCACTTTCAATTGGAGTCCTGAAATGAGTGAGCGTATTGACGATCTTGCTCAAGCAGTTTCCAGTTACGGCTCTATTGTTGGCAAGGTGATACCCAGTGCAAACTTACTTGGAAAAGAAAAGTCGGTCGTGATTGTCCATGATGATCAGCGATACGTTTTAAGTATTACCAAGCTTGGAAAGTTAATTTTGACCAAGTAAAAAACCGTACCCCTTTTAGCCAGCAAACGTATTTTTGATATGCAAGTAGCCAGCGATTTTTTGTTTATATCTCTGGAGATTGCATATGAAGCAGCAAGGAATGGCTTTGGCCTCAAGCGCCATATTGGCGTATGGAGGGACATTGGCGATGAGTGTTTATGCTCAAGATGTGGAGTTACCGCGAATAGATATTGTGGGTCGAGAGGAGGGTGCACGCTCGAAGATTCCCGGCACAGTTGATGTTATCGATCAACAACAATTAGAGATACTTCAGCCCCTATCGCTTCAAGATGCACTAAAGACGGTTCCAGGTGTCACTATTCGTGGAGACGAGGGTGGGCTCGGCTCAATACCAAATATTGGTATACGCGGCTTGAATCCTAGCCGCAGCCAAAAAGTATTGCTCTTAGAGGATGGCGCACCAATTCACCCAAGCCTGTTTATTTCCAGCGCGTCTTATTACAGTCCTCCCGTGGACCGCATGAGTGGAATAGAGGTGCTCAAAGGTGCGTCTGGACTTCAGTATGGCCCTTCGAATATTGGTGGTGTCATTAACTACCTTACCAAGACGCCTGAACAAGGGTTTAAGTTATCTGGTAAGGCTGGTAATTATGGTTATCGATTGGCTCAGATTGAGGCAGGCGGTAAGTCTGAATCAAATGGCGCAGTTGCAGGGATCAACATCATCAAATCAGAGTCTGATGGTTATCAGGCAAATGGTTACAAGATGTACGATATTTTATTTAAGGGTGGGATAGCCATTGATCAGGATCAATGGCTTAGTCTGAAGTACACCCACTACGACAACAATATCAATACTTCGTACGTAGGCTTAAGACCAAATCAATACATCGGTAAGTATTCTTCAAACCCGGCACCAAATGATTATTTCGTTACACAACGAAATGCAGTTGACCTCAATCACTCCTGGGAGATTGGCCATGGTACGAAGCTCAATACTCTGGTCTATTGGAGTAAATTGGATCGTGACTATTGGCGGCAAAGTGTTGCTGCCCGAAATGCTGATCAAACAGTCTTCAACCCCTGCAATGGTTCCACTAACTGCATGTTCGGGCGTAATCGTGAGTTCCAAATGTTGGGGGTGGACTCCCGCTTGAATCAAGCCTTCAATGCTATGGGGATTGATAACGAGCTGGAGTTTGGAATACGCCTGCACACTGAATCACAAATTAATCAAATGGTGGGCTCTACTAGTTTCCTGAAGTCCGGCAGTGTTTTGGGTCACGAGGAAAACAAGGCTAACTCAATGGCAATGTATCTGCAGAATCGTTTCTTACTCAGTAAGAACTTAGCCATTATTCCTGGGTTGCGACTCGAGAGTTACCGACAGAGTAGAAATAACATCATCACCAATACTTCGGGGAGTGCCAAAAACCTCGAATCTGTTCCCCAAATTGGAGCAACTTGGCAGATTGCGCCAGAGCTACAGATTTATTCCAGCATGTACAAAGGGTTTGCACCGGCACAGCTCGCAACTGCTATCAGTGAAAAAGGTGTAGATCAGCAACTAGATCCAGAGCGTTCTACTAATGTTGAATTCGGATTGCGGGGTAAAAATGCGGGCTTCACATATGACGCAGCTGTTTTTAGTATGAACTTTAGCAATCAGATTGTGAATCAAAGTCTAGCCTCAGGTATTACTAAGGCAAATGGCGGCAAGAGTTTGCATCAAGGTACGGAGTTGGCTTTGGGGTATCAACTAGCTGGAGGATGGGGACTTAATGGAAATCTTACTTACATCCCTGTTGCAAGGTTTGTGGGAAATTCCTCTATGGGTAAAGATGGAAATCGAATTCCGTATACCGCCAAGCTGGTTTCAAACCTAGGGGTCAATTATCAGAAAAATGGTTTTAAAACACTGCTGAGTCTCAATTACCTATCACCCCAATACGCAGATTCCGCGAATACTGTGGTTCAAAATGCGATTGGTACTTTGGGGGAGATTCCTTCGATCACGACTGTGAACTGGAGTGTTAATTATGAGGTGAATAAGGCTTTAAAAGTATTTGGGGTCGTCAATAATCTATTAAATCGACGTTATATTTCTAGCAGAAGTCCAGATGGGATATTTGCTGGTGCACCCTTAAACTTTCAGGCGGGTATGAGCTACCAATTCTTTTAAAAATTGGTAGTCCAATCATCCAAGTCAATTATTTTGCAAATAGCTGGCTTGGATCTTCAAATGCTTTGAATTCCAGGGCATTGCCAGCGGGATCGAGGAAGAACATTGTTGCCTGTTCGCCAACCATCCCCTTAAAGCGAATTTGGGGTTCAATGATGAACTTCATGCCGCTATTACGTAGGCGATCAGCTAGGGCATGCCAATCTTGCATCGTCAGCACAACTCCAAAATGTTTTACCGGAACTTGATGTCCGTCAACCTCATTTGAGCTCGCATGGCCGCATTCTTCAGGTGCGAGGTGGGCAACAAGCTGATGTCCGAAGAAATCAAAATCAATCCACTCATCCGAACTGCGCCCTTCTGGGCAGCCTAAGGTCTTGCCATAAAAAGTTCGCGCAGCGGCTAGGTTGTCCACTGGAAACGCAAGATGGAAGGGTTGAATGTTAGACATGGCGATCCTTGTGGAGAGAATTGAGGAAGGTTAGCACGCTCAAGTGCTGAGATTAGTAAAAGTTTAGTATATTGAAATCATAAAAAATAAAGATGTTTCAAGGAGACAAAAATGATCAACTTTCAAGCAGGTAGATTGTGCCGTTCCATTGTTCAGTTAGCCCTAGTCCTGGGTTTTTCTGGCATGGTGCATGCCGCTTATCCGGATAGGCCAATTAAACTAGTTGTTCCCTATCCCCCAGGAGGGGCTACCGACGTGATCGGGCGCATTCTGGCTAAGAATCTTGGGGACTCCCTAGGGCAGCAAGTCATTGTTGAAAACCGCGGTGGCGCTGGCGGCAATATCGGAGCAGAGGCCGTTGCTAAAGCAAGTCCAGATGGTTACACCTTATTAATGGGCGCTGTGACCTCACACTCGACTATGGCAACCCTTGAAAAAGGCAAGTTGCGCTACGACCTTCTCAAGGATTTTTCACCGGTCATGATTGTGGGTTCAGTACCTTTGGTAGTGGTTGTTAATCCCAATGTTCCTGTAAGAACATTAAAAGGCTTAGTCGAGTATGCAAAAGCCAATCCAGATAAGATGAATTACGCCTCATCAGGCCCTGGAGCTCCTCAACGTATGGGCGCCGAAATTTTCCAGCGAGAAGCTGGCTTAAAAATTACACATGTTCCTTATAAGGGTAGTGGACCAGCGATGACTGATTTGGTTGCAGGTCAGGTCAACTTGATGGTGGAAACGGTTCCAGCTGCGCTACCGTTTATTACCTCTGGACAACTCCGACCATTAGCTGTCACTACTGCAAAGCGCATTTCAATGTTGCCTGATGTGCCTACGACAGCTGAATCGGGTATGCCTGCATTAGAGGTTAGCTCCACCTTTGGTGTGTTGGCGCCAACTGGCACACCCGTGGCGATCATCGATCAGTTGAATACTGCGATTGCTAAGTTACTAGTAAATCCAGAAGTTAAAGAAGCATTCTTAAAGCAGGGTGTTTACGCTGCAGCTCCAACAAGGCCAAAACAATCTGCAACCTTGTTAGCGGGTGAGGTGAAGCGCTGGGAAAAAGTCATTAAAGATGCAGATATTAAGGCTGAATAAGAGCCGACTGAATATCAAAATTGAGTTCACTATTTTTAAATTAAAGAATGTTTTATGACAACCGATAAGAGTAAAGAGAAAAAGCAGGCAAGCGAAAGTGGCTTGCGTAAGGGTTTAACAAGTTATGGTGATAAAGGCTTCTCTTTATTTTTACGTAAGGCATTTATCAAGGGTGCTGGCTACACCAATAGCGCCTTAGATCGTCCTGTGATTGGGATCATCAATACTGGCAGTGCTTACAACCCCTGTCATGGCAATATGCCGCAGTTAATTGAGGCTGTAAAACGCGGCGTGATGTTGGCGGGCGGTTTGCCGATGGATTTTCCGACGATTTCCATTCATGAAAGCTTTGCTGCCCCGACCAGTATGTATTTGCGTAACCTGATGTCCATGGATACCGAGGAGATGCTACGCGCTCAACCAATGGATGCGGTAGTCATGATTGGTGGTTGCGATAAAACAGTGCCGGCACAAATGATGGGTGCGGCCTCAGCGGGCTTACCTGCCATTCAGTTAATCACTGGTTCAATGCTAACTGGTTCGCATCGAAGTGAGCGCGTAGGTGCGTGCACCGACTGTCGCCGCTATTGGGGAAAATTCCGCGCTGGTGAAATTGATGAAGCTGAAAAAGATGAAGTCAATGATCAGTTGGTGGCGAGTGTTGGTACCTGCTCAGTGATGGGTACCGCTAGTACGATGGCTTGCATCTCTGAGGCACTGGGTATGACCGTGCCTGGAGGGGCTAGCCCACCAGCGGTAACGGCAGATCGCATTCGAATTGCAGAAGAGACCGGTACTCGTGCAGTACAGATGGCAAAAGATGGTTTAACCATTGACAAAGTATTAACTGCGGACGCTTTTGAAAATGCAATGCGTGTTTTGCTAGCGATTGGCGGATCAACTAATGGCATTGTTCACTTAGCCGCTATCGCTGGACGTATGGGTCTAGAAATTGACTTAGATGCTCTCGATAAGATGGGTGACGAGACGCCGGTACTGGTTGATTTGAAACCATCTGGTGATCACTATATGGAGAACTTCCATGATGCCGGTGGCATGACAACCTTGTTGCGTCAGCTAAAGCCTTTGTTGAAGCTGAATGCAATGACGGTGACTGGCCGCACTTTAGGTGAAGAGATTGATGCAGCTCCACCAAGCTTTAAGCAGGATGTGGTTCGCCAGTTCGATAACCCAATTTATCCACGCGGCAGTATTGCGGTCTTGCATGGGAACCTTGCCCCTGGCGGCGCTATCATCAAGCAATCTGCAGCCCATGAAAAACTCATGGAGCATGAAGGTCGCGCAGTCGTCTTTGAGAATAGTGAGGATCTTGCTAATCGAATTGATAGCCCAGACTTAGATGTCACGGCAGATGATATTTTGGTGCTCAAGAATATTGGCCCTAAAGGTGCACCTGGCATGCCTGAGGCAGGATACATTCCGATTCCAATGAAGCTTGCGCGTGCTGGTGTGAAAGATATCGTTCGTATCTCTGATGGTCGTATGAGTGGAACGGCGTTTGGAACAATTGTGTTGCACGTGACTCCAGAAGCTGCAGTCGGTGGGCCACTCGCGCATGTAATGAATGGCGATCACATTCGCTTGAGCGTAAAAAATCGTGAGATTAGTTTATTGGTCTCTGAGGAAGAGTTGGCTAAGCGTGCAAAAGAAAACCCAGTGATTGAGCCCACTGCAGAGCGTGGTTACTTAAAGCTATTTTTGGATACAGTGACACAGGCGGATAAGGGTGTTGACTTTGATTTCTTGAGAGCTGCAAAGATGGTTGGTAAAACACCCAAGCGTTAATCCAATGTATGCGAAGTAAAAAATAGCAGCAAAGAAAAACGCCACCCAAGAAGGTGGCGTTTGACTATTGATCAAATCAATTGACTGCTAATTGGTGGAGTCGGCGGGAATCGAACCCGCGTCCGCAAATCCTCTACAACAAGTTCTACATACTTAGTCATGTCATTTAATTTAGCTAGCTAGTCACAGACTGACATGTTCCACGCTGGCGATTCACTTAGTTTTCGAATCATTCCCCGTGACATGAAATGATCTTATCTCTTGTAAATGACCCTGATCTAGCTTGCGCTAGCTGACCCAAGAGAGAGTCAGTTCAGGGGCAACCGCAATTAAGCGGCTAGTGCGAAACGTTCGTCGTTTGCAGTTATTGCATTCCCATTGATTTACGAGATAACGGGTCCTCGGTATGCCCTTGATGCTTTGTAATCCACGTCGAAACCATGTCGACCCCGGAGTTCATGCATTGGAAGCTCTATTTTAAGGCTCTTGGCCTTAAATTGTTGGATATCTTGCAGACGGGTAATTAAGCCCTACTGCGGGAAGATGATTTCCAGTAGTTCCCTTGGGTGGCGCACTAAGTAATCGGCGCCCCAGGCCTCTGGAGGCTCTTCACAGCCGCAATAGCCGTACGCTGCTGCAATCGTCTTCATTCCTGCCGCTTTGCCTGCCACGATGTCTCTAATATCGTCACCTACATAAACCGATTTACTGGGGTCAATATTGGCAACTCTAGCTGCATGCAAGATGGGCTCAGGATGTGGTTTTGAGTGAGGAGTGGTGTCGCCAGAGATCGTTGATACCGCTCTTTGGCGCAGACCCATCAGCTCTGTGAGGGGATGAGTAAAGCGCTCACTCTTATTGGTCACAATGCCCCAGGGAAGCTTGGCGCTATCCAATTGATTGAGGAGATGGTCTACACCCTCGAAAAGTACGCTGTTTACCAGCAAATCCTTCTCATAGTTCGCAAAGAATTCATCACGCAAAGGAATGAAGTCTGGGTGATCGGTATTGATTCCAAAGGCGCCACCAATCAGTCCACGTGCTCCAGCAGAGGCACAAGGCCGTAATACTTCATATTGCTTAGGGGGAAGGTTTCTGGCGATGAGGAGTTGATTGGCTGCCGCTACGAGGTCTGGGGCTGTGTCAGCCAGAGTGCCATCGAGATCAAAAAAGACACCCTTGTAAGGGCTCGCTAACCCCCTACTCATTTACGCACCGCAATCATGTAGTTCACATCGACATCTTCACCTAGGCTGTAGACCTGAGTAATAGGGTTGTAACTCATCCCCTTGATGCCGATCATCTCAAGTCCAGCTTGGCGAGTAAAAGCCACTAATTCAGAAGGTTTAATGAATTTAGCGTACTCATGAGTGCCTTTTGGAAGCAAGCGGAGGATGTATTCGGCACCAATAATGGCGAATAAGTAGGACTTAGGATTGCGGTTTAGGGTGCTAAAAAAGAGGGTGCCACCAGGCTTGCAGAGTTTTGCACAAGCTCGAACAATAGATGCTGGGTCTGGGACATGCTCTAGCATTTCCATGCATGTCACAACGTCATATTGTTCTGGCTCTTCCTCAGCGAGCGCTTCAGCTGAAATCGCGCGGTATTTAAGCTTGGCGCCTACCTCGAGTGCATGTAATTCAGCAACTTTGAGGGCTTTTTCCGATAAATCGATGCCGCAGGTATGGGCACCTGATTGCGCAATGGACTCGGCCAAAATGCCACCACCACAACCTATATCGACAACTTTCTTGCCGTCCAAATCAACAAAGGACTTAATCCAGTTAAGGCGCAGGGGGTTGATGGCATGTAAAGGCTTGAATTCACTATTGGGATCCCACCAACGATGGGCTAGGGCGCTAAATTTGGCGATTTCGGATTGATCGACGTTCATGGGGATAAAGGTGCTTTAAGCACGCTGAGATAAATGAATTACGAATATAGCGGAAATAAAAAAGCCCGGCAGAACCGGGCTTTTTTACAAGTAAGAAGAATTACTTAACTGCAGCTGTACCAACAACTTCGATATCGGTACGGCGGTTCTTAGCGCGGCCTTCAGCAGTTGCATTGCTTGCAACTGGATTGCTCTTGCCTTTTGATTCTGTGTAAATACGGCTACCGTCAACACCTTTGCTTACCAAGTAAGCTTTAACGGACTGAGCACGACGCTGGCCGAGAGCCATGTTGTAAGCATCAGTACCAACGCTATCAGTGTTACCAACAGCAATAATGACTTCTAATTTGATCTTGCTTAAGTCTTTAGCGATTTTGTCTAAAGTTGCTTGACCTTCTGGCTTCAATGTTGCTTTGTCGAAGTCATAGAGTGTGTCAGCTTGCAAAGTGATCTTGCTTTGGCTTACACCAGATGCAGCTGGTTTTGGTGTTAGGAAGCCGTCGCAACCTTTGGCTGCAGTTGCAGGTGTCCAGCTAGCATCGCGCCAGCACAATGTGCCATCGCCGTTTTTCCAAGCTAAACCACTTGAGTTGACCCAGTTGTCAACGTTTTGGGCGGAAGTAGCAGTAGCAGCAACAGAAATTACGCCAGCAAGTACCAGTTTTAGGGTTTTGTTCATTTTTAGTCCTCAAAAATCTCTTTTTTAATTAAAGTCAAACTTAAATGTAATTCGCCCTACTTTGAAGCAAAAAACCGCAAAGCGACACATCTCAATTTCGTACAAACTGACAGAATCTTAGCATAGGGGCTATCAGTCATCAAAATGATATTATTTCTAAATGGAACAAGCCGCTAAAGAAACACTACCAATATCCCTAGAAGACGAAATGCGGCGGTCCTATTTGGACTACGCAATGAGCGTCATTGTCGGCAGAGCCCTGCCAGACGTGCGTGACGGACTCAAACCGGTTCATCGCCGGGTCTTATTCGCGATGTATGAATTAAACAACGATTGGAACCGTGCTTACAAAAAATCTGCCCGTATAGTTGGCGATGTGATCGGTAAATACCATCCACATGGCGATTCTGCGGTGTATGACACGATTGTTCGCATGGCTCAGGACTTCTCTCTGCGCTATATGCTAGTTGACGGACAGGGCAACTTTGGCTCCGTAGACGGCGATAACGCTGCTGCAATGCGGTATACCGAGATCCGCCTCCGCAAGATCGCCCATGAGCTTTTGGCCGATTTAGACAAGGAAACCGTGGATTTCGGGCCAAACTACGACGGTAGTGAGAAAGAGCCCCTGATTCTTCCTGCAAAAGTACCTAATTTGCTGATTAACGGCAGTTCAGGTATCGCGGTGGGTATGGCGACCAATATCCCTCCCCACAACCTGGATGAGGTGGTTTCAGCCTGCTTGCACGTCCTGCACAACCCAGAATGCACGATCGACGAGCTGATTGAGATCATCCCTGCTCCGGATTTCCCGACTGCCGGCATTATTTATGGCGTTCAAGGGGTTCGAGAGGGCTATCGCACTGGCCGTGGCCGTGTCGTGATGCGTGCCAAGACCCACTTTGAGGACCTTGATAAGGGTGCGCGTCAGGCCATCATCGTTGACGAGTTGCCATACCAAGTAAATAAAAAGAACTTACTCGAGCGTATTGCTGAGTTGGTGAATGAGAAAAAAGTAGAAGGTATTTCTGATCTGCGTGATGAATCTGATAAGTCAGGTATGCGCGTAGTGATCGAGCTCAAGCGCGGTGAAGTGCCTGAAGTGGTTCTCAATAATTTGTACAAGAGTACTCAGCTGCAAGATAACTTCGGTATGAACATGGTTGCCCTAGTGGACAACCAGCCACGCCTATTGAATCTGAAGCAAATGCTGGAATACTTCTTGCAGCATCGTCGTGAAGTGGTGACACGCCGTACGATTTTTGAATTACGCAAAGCGCGCGAGCGTGGTCACGTCTTAGAAGGTTTGGCAGTCGCCTTGGCAAACATTGATGAATTCATTGCCATTATTAAAGCTGCAGCAAACCCAGTGGTTGCTAAGTCAGAATTAATGAGTAAAGCTTGGGACTCTTCTATGGTGCGCGAGATGTTGGCGCGTGCAGAGACCGATACCCCGGGCGGCCGCAATGCTTATCGTCCTGAAGGTTTGTTGCCTGAATACGGTATGCAAACGACCGGTCTTTATCGCTTATCTGATAGCCAAGCACAAGAAATTTTGCAGATGCGTTTGCAACGCTTGACTGGCCTTGAGCAAGACAAGATTGTGAATGAGTACAAAGATGTGATGGCAGAGATTTCTGATTTGCTCGACTTGCTTGCTAAGCCAGAGCGGGTCACTCAAGTCATTGAGTCTGAGTTGAAAGAAGTGCAAGCTGAGTTTGGTATTGCTGGTGGAGATAGTGGTCGTCGTTCATTTATTGAAATGAATGCAACCGAGTTGTTCACTGAAGACTTGATTACTCCGCAAGATATGGTGGTCACACTTTCCAACACGGGTTATATGAAGAGTCAGCCTCTGAGTGAATACCGTGCGCAAAAACGTGGTGGTCGTGGCAAGCAAGCAGCAGCTACCAAGAATGAAGATTGGATTGAAACGCTCTTCGTTGCGAATACGCATGACATCATTCTGTGCTTCTCGGATCGTGGACGTATGTACTGGCTCAAAGTGTGGGAGGTTCCACAAGGTAGCCGTAACTCACGTGGCAAGCCAATAGTCAATATGTTCCCGCTGATTGAAGGCGAAAAGATTACGGTGATTCTCCCGATTAAGGGGTATCAAGATGATCATTACGTCTTTATGGCTACCAGCTTGGGCACTGTGAAGAAGACACGCTTGTCTGACTTCTCCAATCCACGCAAAGCCGGAATTATTGCGGTCGACTTAAATGAAAATGACTTCTTAGTTGGCGCGGCTATTACTGATGGTCAGCATGATGTGATGTTGTTCTCTGATGCCGGCAAAGCCGTTCGCTTTGATGAGAACGATGTGCGTCCAATGGGCCGTACTGCACGTGGTGTGCGCGGTATGAACTTGGGCGAAGGTCATCAAGTGATTGCCATGTTGGTTGCCCCGGCTGAAGCTGCCGAAGGTGCTGAAGCAGTTGTCGTTGACGCAAATGGACTTGCTATTCCAAGCAGCGTATTAACGGCAACCGAAAATGGTTTTGGTAAACGTACGCCGATCGGTGAATACACCCGTCATGGCCGCGGCACTAAGGGCATGATCGCTATTCAGACCACTGAGCGTAACGGTAAAGTTGTCGCTGCTGCTTTGGTATCGCCTGAAGATCAAATTATGTTGATCACTACAGGCGGTATCTTGGTGCGCACTCGTGTTTCAGAGATTCGTGAGATGGGGCGCGCAACGCAAGGCGTCACCTTGATCAACGTCGATGAAGGTACGCGTTTGTCTGGCTTGCAGCGTATTGCTGAAAGCGATTCTGATGATGAGAATGATTTGGATGATGGAGAAGACGGCGAAGGTGGTGATGCTTCCGCCGATCCAGCAGTTGATTCCAATTCTGATGAAGCTGGTGATGCCTAATTGGCATTCATACAAGGTTAATTAATTCATCATGACGTTTGACCGCCGCATTTTCAATTTCGCTGCGGGGCCTGCTACCTTGCCTGAAGAGGTCTTGCAGCAGGCCGCTGCAGAGATGTTGAACTGGCAGGGCTTAGGCGCCAGCGTGATGGAAGTTAGTCATCGCGGTAAAGAGTTCATGGCTCTTTATGAGGAGGTGCTGCAAGACTTGCGCACTCTCATGGGTATTCCGGATTCCTATGAAATCTTGATGCTTCAAGGTGGTGGCTTAGGTCAAAATGCTGCTATTCCAATGAACCTGATGCCTTTGGCTAAAAATGGCCCTAAGGCAGACTTTTTAGTCACTGGCGTTTGGTCTGAAAAGTCATTTAAAGAAGCGGAAAAATTTGGTGTTGCTCATCTAGCTGCATCTTCAGCATCTGAAAAATTCAATACGATTCCAGATCGCTCTACTTGGCAACTATCGGACGATGCTGCTTATGTTCACTACTGCGCTAATGAAACTATTGGCGGTGTAGAGTTTCCTGATGTGCCAGACGTGAATGGCAAGTTACTGGTTGCCGATATTTCTAGCAACATCCTTTCTAAAGAAATGGATGTCACAAAATGCGGCGTCTGGTTTGGTGGTGCACAAAAGAATATTGGCCCATCTGGCGTGACGATCGTGATCGTGCGTAAGGACTTGATGGGGCACAGCATGAAGATCACCCCATCGATTTGGGATTGGTCTAAGCAGGCGGCGACTGATTCGATGCTCAACACACCACCAACTTTTTCAATTTATATGGCTGGGTTGGGCTTTAAGTGGTTGCTAAAACAAGGTGGCGTAAAAGAGATTGAGAAGCGCAACCAAGAAAAAGCGCAATTACTCTACAGCTTTTTGGATCAAAGCAGTCTTTACGAAAATCGTATTCCTAAAGAATATCGCTCCAGAATGAATGTCACCTTCTTCTTGAAGGATGAAAATTTAAATGCCCAGTTCTTGGAGCAATCTAATGCAGCAGGCTTGGTTGCCTTGCGTGGCCATAAGGCGGCTGGAGGTATGCGCGCCAGTATCTACAATGCAATGCCGCTAGAGGGCGTAAAGGCCTTAGTGGAATTTATGCGTGACTTTGAAAGGCGTGCCTAATGAGCTCCAAAGACCAGAGTACTGAAGAGCAGCGCTTAGCGCCAATTCGTGACAAGATCGACACACTCGATGCACAAATTTTAGATTTACTCACCCAGCGAGCTAAGGCTGCCCAAGAAGTAGGTCACATCAAAGGTGGCTTTTCTTCTCCAGTATTTAGGCCTGAGCGTGAGCGTCAGGTTGTAGCGCGCTTGCAGGAGCTCAGTAAGGGTCCCTTGTTGCCCAATGGCATCGCCGCAATTTGGCGTGAAGTGATGTCTGCTTGTCGCGCCTTAGAAGCGCGTCAGACGATTGCTTATCTTGGCCCAGTAGGAACATTCTCAGAGCAAGCAGCGCAAACCTATTTTGGTCACTCGATTGCAGGTTTGCCTTGCAATAGCCTGGATGAAGTATTTAAAGCTGTTGAAAAGGGCGCCGCTCAATTTGGAGTAGTTCCAGTTGAGAACTCTAGCGAGGGCGCCATTTCCCGTACTTTAGATTTGCTCTTAGATTCTCCAATGCGTATCAGCGGTGAAGTAGTGCTGCCTATTCGTCACCACCTCTTAACTAAGAGTGGCAAGCTAGATGGCGTCACAACCGTATGTGCACATGCCCAAGCTCTAGCGCAATGTCAGCAATGGTTGAGTTTGCATGCTCCCCACTTAAAGCGTGAGGCAGTTAGCAGTAATGCTGAGGCTGCCCGCATGGCCTCGATTGATCCAAGCTTGGCAGCAATCGCTGGTGATCCCGCTCAAGAAGCCTATGGATTGCAGGCGGTCGCTGCACAGATTCAGGATGATCCGCATAACCGAACACGTTTTGTCGTAGTTGGCACTTATGAGTGTCAGCCTACCGGCAAAGATCAAACTTCCTTAGTCCTATCGGTCGATAACCAACCGGGAGCTGTACATCGTTTATTGGAGCCCCTGGCAAGGCATGGTGTTTCCATGAATCGCTTTGAGTCTCGTCCTGCTCGCAAGGGTACTTGGGAGTATCACTTTTATATTGATGTGTCAGGACATGCTGAAGACGCGAAAGTAGCAAAAGCATTAGAAGAGTTAAAAACGACCGCTGCTTTTTATAAAAATCTCGGCTCATATCCTCATTCAGTATGACAACAAAATCTAATATCGGTTTAAAGCATATTCATGCCATAGCGCCTTATGTTGGCGGGCGACCTATTAGTGAAGTTGCGCGTGAATACGGTCTTGATGAAAACAAGATTGTGAAGCTCGCATCGAATGAAAATCCATTGGGTATGCCCAAGTCAGCTCAAGATGCGATGCTCAAGGCTGCGAGTGATTTGGGTCGTTACCCAGACTCCAATGGTTTTGAACTCAAGAATGTGCTGTCGGCGCGTTTAGGTGTTCCAACTGATTGGATTACCTTGGGTAATGGTAGTAACGATATTTTGGAGTTGGCTGCCCGCGCAGTAGCCCAAGCTGGTGATGAGGTTATTTTCTCTAAACATGCTTTTGCTGTTTATCCATTAGCGACTCAAGCAGTTGGTGCAAAAGCAGTGGAAGTAGCTGCTACTGAAATGTATGGCCATGATTTACCTGCCATGTTGCAGGCAGTGAAAGCTGCTGGTGATAAAGCTAAGTTGGTATTTGTGGCTAACCCAAATAATCCGACTGGCAGCTACCTGACAGCGAAAGAAATCGAAGATTTCTTGACTGCGTTGCCATCTCACGTAGTAGTGGTCTTAGATGAAGCTTATAACGAGTACCTCACTCCAGAACAGCGTTATGACGCAATTTCTTGGGTAAAACGTTTTCCAAACATGATTTTGTCGCGCAGCTTCTCCAAGGCTTATGGCTTAGCAGGCTTACGCATTGGTTACGGTGTAGCTCAACCTGCTTTAACCGATTTGCTCAATCGAATTCGTCAGCCATTTAACGTGAATAGTCTTGCGCAAGCAGCAGCAATAGCCGCATTTCAGGATTCTCATTTCCTGCAGCAAGGTTTTGAACTCAATCGTGCTGGCTTTACCCAATTAACCCAAGCTTTTGATGCACTTGGCCTAACTTACCTTCCATCGGCTGGTAATTTTGTGTTGGTAAAAGTGGGTGAGGATGATGGTGCTGGCGCTCGTATTAATTTGGAGTTGCTAAAGCGCGGCATTATTGTTCGTCCAGTTGGTAACTATGGTTTGCCACAATGGTTGCGTATTTCTATCGGCTTGCCCGAAGAAAATGCCGCTTTTATTGTTGCGCTTAAAGATATTTTGGCGAAGCAGTAATTCAAAATAAATCGATCATTCAAAAAGCCCCATGGCCATCATTAATCCATCCAGTAATTACGGCACCGTCACTATTGTTGGTGTTGGCTTGATTGGTGCCTCCTTGGGTTTGGCATTAAAAAAAGCAGGTGTAGTGAACAAGGTTTTGGGTGTTGGTCGTAGCGCTAAAAATTTAGATCAAGCGCTCAAGATGGGTGCAATTGATGCAGTGGTGGATTTAGTCGAGGCAGCAAAACAATCCGATGTGATTGTGTTGTGTGTGCCGGTGGCGCAGATGCGTACTGCTTTTGAAACGATTGAGCCGCACTTAGAACCTCGGACCATGCTGACAGATGCTGGCAGCACTAAGGGCGATGTGATTTTGGCTGCCAAGGAAGTGTTGGGTAAAAAGGCTTGCCAATTTGTTCCTGCACACCCTATTGCTGGTGGTGCACAACATGGCGCTAGCGCTGCCAAGGCAGATTTATTTGAAGGCAAGCAAACCATTCTTTGCCCGCTACAAGAAAATTCGCCGCAAGACACCGATTTAATCGAAGGTTTTTGGCAGTCGGCTGGCTCAGTCGTGAAAAAGATTTCTTGCGTCCAGCATGATGCGATCTACGCAGCTGTTTCCCATTTGCCGCACATCCTTTCTTATGCATTAATGGCCAGCGTTGTGAATTCTGAAGATGCCGATCAAAAACTGAGTCATGTTGGCGCAGGTTTCAAAGATTTCACGCGAATTGCTGCCTCGAGTCCTGAAATGTGGCGCGATATTTGCTTAGGTAATCGCACCGCAGTTCTAAAAGAGCTCGATCAATACCTACTCATCGTCAATCACATGCGTAAATTGATTGCCGACAATGATGGTGCAGGTCTTGAGAAGTTATTTAATAAAGCTAGCAAAGCTCGCCAAGATTTGGATGTACTTTGATGAGCGGTTTGCCAGACATCAAGATTGGACCATTCAAGCGAGCACAGGGTTCGATAGTCTTACCAGGCTCTAAGAGTATTTCGAATCGCGCCTTGTTATTGGCCGCTTTATCTTCAGGCACAACTACCCTCAAAAATTTACTAGATGCTGACGATACCCAGGTGATGCGTAATGCGCTTCGTCAGTTGGGTTTATCTGTAATCGATCAAGCAGACAAAGTCTGTGTCGTTGAGGGTTGTGGGGGCAAGTTCCCAGTCCAAAACGCAGATCTTTTTATGGGTAATGCGGGAACGGCAATTCGTCCGCTAACAGCTGCCCTTGCAATGCAAGGTGGTAACTATCGTCTATCTGGCGTGCCTCGTATGCATGAACGTCCTATTCGGGATCTGGTAGATGGATTGCGACAAGTCGGCGCAAAGATTGATTACGAATTACAAGAAGGCTATCCACCGATCAAGATTGTTGCGGCGGATATTTCAATCCAAGATGTTGTTAAGGTACGTGGCGATGTCTCTAGTCAGTTCTTAACCGCCTTATTGATGGCCTTGCCTTTAGTGGCTAAAGAGCCTGTCAAGATTGAAGTCATAGGCGAATTGATTTCTCGCCCTTATATCGACATCACACTCAAGCTCATGGCGCGCTTTGGTGTCAGAGTGGCTTGCCCTGATGCGCAGTCATTTGTGATTCCTGCCAAAACTGCTGATGCGGTCTATCAAAGTCCTGGCGTTTTATCGGTTGAGGGTGATGCATCATCGGCATCTTATTTCTTGGCGCTTGGCGCGATTGGTGGCGGACCGGTGCGCGTCCTGGGTGTTGGTAATGAGAGCATTCAAGGGGATGTTGCATTTGCAGATGCATTGGCATTGATGGGCGCTAAGATTTCTTCTGGAGAAGATTGGATCGAGGTTGCTGGCGTGAAGAATACCAATGGCAAACTCAAGGGCATCACGATTGATTGCACGGAAATTCCGGATGCGGCGATGACACTTGCTGTTGCTGGATTGTTTGCTGAAGGACCAACCCGCTTGAACAATATTGCTAGTTGGCGCGTAAAAGAAACCGACCGCATCGCAGCGATGGCAAAAGAGTTGAAAAAGGTTGGGGCTATCGTTGAGGAGGGTGCCGATTACATCGTGGTGCAAGCTCCTCAAATCCCCGCTAATTGGAAGTCTCCTGCCGAAGGCATTGATACTTATGATGACCATCGCATGGCGATGTGTTTCTCATTGGCCGCTTTTGGCCCTAATGCGCTGCAGATCAATGATCCCAATTGCGTTGCCAAAACCTTCCCCACTTACTTTGCAGAGTTTGCAAAGATCGTTTCTTAAAAGCCTTTTTGATGAATTTGCCTCCAGTCATCGCGATTGATGGACCTACTGCTTCTGGCAAGGGTACGGTTGCCTCCTTGGTGGCGGAAAAGTTGGGTTTTCATTACCTGGATAGTGGGGCGCTATATCGACTGGTTGCCCTGGGCAGTCAAAAAGCATCCATTGACCCCAAAAATGGCCCAGAACTAGGTATTTTGGCTAAAAAACTGGTGATTTCCTTCAAAAATGGCCAAATTCTGCTCAATTCTGAAGATGTAACTGAGGCCATTCGTACGGAAAGCATTGGCTTACGTGCTTCGGCAATTGCAGTCCATCCTGAGGTGAGGCAGGCTTTAGTTGCAGTCCAGCATGGTTTTAGGGCTACTCCGGGCTTGGTTGCTGATGGCCGGGATATGGCTAGCGTGATATTTCCAGATGCAGTTTTGAAGGTTTTCCTGACGGCAACGGCCGAAGCTAGGGCCGAACGTCGGTATAAGCAATTGATAGCTAAGGGAATTTCTGCTAAACTCGATGACTTGCTGCAGGATTTGCAAGAGCGCGATGCCAGAGACAGTAGTCGAGGTGCCGCACCTTTGTTAGTTGCAGACGGCGCTAAAGTGCTTGAAACATCAGAATTATCGATAGATCAAGCAGTTAAGACGGTTTTAGATTGGTATCAATCAAAAATAGCTTAGTTTTTGGTGGGAAGTAAACGGTAGTAGAAGTTGTTTTGGCGTCTTAAGAAACTCTACAACGCGATTTTCTAATTTAGCGTGTTTCTTGGGGCTTTTTTAATCTAACCCGTCAGGCCTTCTGGCGGCACAAAGTGAATATATAAATGTCTGAATCATTTGCAGAACTATTTGAAGAATCATTAACCCGATCGAATATGAAGACCGGCCAAGTTATTTCGGCTGAAGTACTTCGCATCGACCATAACTTCGTCGTTGTTAACGCTGGATTGAAATCCGAAGCGTTTATTCCTGTTGAAGAATTCCATAACGATGCTGGCGAGATTGAAGTAGCTCCTGGCGATTTCGTTTCTGTTGCTATTGACGCTCTTGAGAACGGCTATGGCGACACAATCCTTTCCCGTGACAAAGCTAAGCGCTTGGCATCATGGATGAATTTGGAAAAAGCTCTCGAGCAAGCTGAGATCGTTACCGGTACTGTTACTGGTAAGGTTAAGGGCGGCTTGACAGTCATGGTTAACGGTATCCGTGCATTCTTGCCTGGATCACTCGTTGATACACGCCCAATCAAGGACACCAGCCCTTACGAAGGTAAGACGATGGAGTTCAAGGTTATCAAGCTTGACCGTAAGCGTAATAACGTAGTGTTATCACGTCGTGCAGTTGTTGAAGCTAGCCAAGGTGAAGAGCGTGCGAAGTTGATGTCTAACCTCAAAGAAGGTAGCGTTGTTCAAGGTATCGTTAAGAACATCACTGACTACGGCGCATTCGTGGACCTCGGTGGTATCGATGGCCTCTTGCACATTACCGACTTGGCATGGCGTCGTGTGCGTCACCCAAGCGAGATGTTGACTGTTGGTCAAGAAGTTACCGCTAAGATTTTGAAGTTCGATCAAGAGAAGAACCGTGTTTCACTCGGTGTGAAACAACTTGGTGATGATCCATGGGTTGGTATCGCTCGTCGTTACCCACCAAACACCCGTTTATTCGGTAAGGTAACTAACCTGACTGACTACGGCGCATTCGTAGAAATCGAATCTGGTATCGAAGGTTTGGTACACGTTTCTGAAATGGATTGGACTAACAAGAACGTTGCTCCAAGCAAAGCTACTGCATTAGGAACCGAAGTTGAAGTCATGGTTCTGGACATTGATGAAGACAAGCGTCGTATCAGCTTGGGCATCAAGCAGTGCAAAGCAAATCCATGGGAAGAGTTCTCACGTGGCCAACAAAAAGGCGACAAGTTGACTGGCGCAATCAAGTCTATTACTGACTTCGGTGTGTTCATTGGTTTGCCTGGTGGTATCGACGGTTTGGTTCACCTCTCAGACCTCTCATGGAATGAGCCAGGAGAAGAAGCTGTTAAGAAATACAAAAAAGGCGATGAAGTTGAAGCTACTGTATTGGCTATTGATGTTGAGAAAGAGCGTATCTCTCTTGGTATCAAGCAATTGTCTGGTGACCCATTCAATAACTACACATCCGTAAGCGACAAGGGCAGCCTTGTAACTGGTACTGTGAAGGCTGTTGATGCTAAGGGTGCAACTATTCACTTGGCCGATGAAGTTGAAGCTTACTTGCGTGCTTCTGAGATCTCAACAGATCGCGTTGAAGATGCACGCAATGTATTGAAAGAAGGCGACACTGTAACTGCAATGATCATCAACATTGATCGTAAGTCACGTGCAATCAATCTTTCAATCAAAGCTAAAGACAGCTCTGACCAACAAGACGCTATGAGCAAACTCCAAGGTGATGCGCAGTCCGGCACAACCAACTTGGGTGCTTTGTTAAAAGCGAAGTTGGACAATCAAGGCTAAATCAATATCGCCGCTTTCCATTAGGAGAGCGGCGGTTTTTTATTGATAGATCATGTCAGATCAAGAGCAACAAGCAATTACTCGCTCCGAACTCGTGGAGAGCTTGGCGGAACAGTTTCCCCAGCTATTACCTCGTGATGTGGAGTTAGCAGTAAAAACTTTGCTAGACACCATGACTCACGCTTTAGCCGAAGGCAAGCGGATTGAGTTGCGCGGTGTTGGTAGCTTTGTTTTGCATCACCGTCCTGCGCGTACTGGCCGCAATCCAAAATCTGGTGAGAAAGTATTGATCCCAGAAAAACGGGTGCCCCATTTCAAGCCTGGAAAAGAATTACGTGAGCGTGTTGACTATAAGCCTTTGAAGCAAGTGAGCCCTAAAGAGGGTTCTGGTGCCTAGTCACATAGCGCATATCCAGTGGTCCATTCGGACCATTTTTTTATTGATGTTCTGCACAGCATGATTCAGATCGCAACCTCCTGGCTACTGTTATTACCAGTCATGTTTGCTATTGGTTGGCTGGCTTCGCGCTGGGATCTCCATCTTGAAAACCGTATGGATGAACGTGAGCGTATGCGTCAGCAACGCTCCACATTTAAAGGTTTAAGCCTTTTATTAAATGAACAGCCAGACCAAGCGATTGAAACCTTGGTCAAGATTGCTCAGCTCGATCCCGAAACTATTGAACTTCATTTTGCTTTAGGTAATTTATTCCGTCGCCGCGGCGAAACTGAGCGTGCCATTCGAGTTCACCAGCACTTGGCTAATCGTGATGACTTAAAGCCACGCGATCGAGATCATGCCGCTTATGAATTGGGCCGTGATTTTCTCCGAGCTGGATTATTAGACCGTGCTGAAGCTTCATTAAATCGCGTGGGTGAAGGCAAGTTTGCAGCGCCTGCAAAAGAGAGTTTGTTGGAGATGTACCAAATTGAGCGGGATTGGAAAAAAGCCATTATTGCCGCCAGTGAGCTAGAAGGCTTGCAAGGAAAATCCCATCACACGGAAATTGCTCAGTTTCATTGCGAGATTGGTCAAGAGGCACTACGTCGCAAGGATTTGCCAGAGGTTGAGCAATCGGTGCAATTAGCATTGCAGGTAGTTCCCCACCATGCGCGCGCATTGATTTTGCAGGGTGATTATTTAATTGCCATGGATCGCCCAGCCCAGGCAATTGAGGTATGGGCCGTGATTGCGAAAACACATCCTGCCTATATGCATTTACTTGCGGATCGTTGGATGGCGGCACACACTGCGCTAAATAAAGCAGATGAAGGCTTAAGTGCACTTTGTGAGCTATTAAAAACCCAGGCTTCTGGTGAGTTGCTCGATATTGTGCAAAAGCATATGACTCAAATTCGTGGCGCACAAGCTGCGGAAGTGATGCTCGTTGAGGTGATGCAACATTCACCAAGCTTGAGTGCGCTCTCCAAGTTGGCTGAGACCCGTTTGGCCTTGGCGGAGAGCAACGGTACGCCAGAGCGGGTATCGGATTTGCAGGCTACATTAAGTTTATTAAAGCAGCGCACAACCAGTTTGGCTCGTTACACCTGCGGTAACTGTGGTTTTAGGGCGAGACGTTTTTACTGGCAGTGTCCGGGTTGCAATCACTGGGAGGCATACTCCCCGAGACGCAGCGAAGGAGCCGTTCCTAGCGGCCCTTCAATGTAAATAGAGTTATTTGGAGATATATTGAAAGTCACTATCATCGGCAGCGGTTACGTTGGTCTTGTTACGGGCGCCTGCCTAGCGGAGCAAGGTAATAGCGTCTTTTGTGTGGACGTAGATCCCAAGAAGATTGAGATTCTCAACTCTGGCGGTGTTCCCATTTATGAGCCAGGCCTCAAAGAGATGATTGAGCGCAATCGCGCGGCGGGGCGTTTGCAGTTCTCTACTGACATTGCTGCTTCAGTTGCTCATGGCGATATTCAATTTATTGCCGTTGGTACCCCTCCTGATGAAGATGGTTCTGCTGATCTGCAGTACGTCGTAGCAGCAGCCCGAAATATTGGTCGCCATATGACCACCCCTAAGGTGATTGTCGATAAATCGACTGTGCCAGTAGGCACTGCTGATAAGGTGCAAGCCGCTATTACTGAAGAGCTCCAAAAGAGAAGTCTCTCCCCAGAGCTGTGCTCCGTAGTTTCTAATCCCGAGTTTCTGAAAGAGGGTGCAGCTGTAGAAGACTTTATGCGCCCAGATCGTATTGTGATTGGTACACAAAGCACCCCGGCTGGTCTGCGTGCTAAGGAACAAATGCGCAAACTTTACGCCCCCTTTAACCGCCACCATGAGCGTACCTACTACATGGATGTGAAGAGTGCTGAGCTTACTAAATACGCAGCCAATGCGATGTTAGCCACCCGCATCTCTTTTATGAACGAGTTAGCGAATCTGGCTGACTTGGTTGGAGCGGATATTGAAGCAGTGCGCCAAGGCATTGGTTCGGACTCTCGTATTGGTTACGGGTTTTTATACTCCGGTACTGGTTATGGCGGCTCTTGCTTTCCAAAGGATGTTTCTGCCCTGTCGAAGACTGCGATTGAGTATGGTCGCGATTTGAAGATTCTCGATGCTGTTGAGGCGGTGAACGAAGCTCAAAAGTACATCCTCGTAGAGAAGATTGAAAAACGCTTTGGTGCCGACCTGAAGGGTAAGAAGTTCGCCATGTGGGGTTTAGCATTTAAACCGAATACCGACGATATGCGCGAAGCCCCTAGTCGAGTCATTATTCAAGAGCTAGTCAAGCGAGGTGCCCAGATCGTAGCTCATGACCCAGTAGCGATGCCAGAAACTCAGCACTGCCTAGAAGTGGACTTTAAAGGCAATCCAGAAGGTCTCAAACAGGTTAGTTTGGTGGATGATCCAATGGCAGCCACCCAAGGTGCTGATGCCCTAGTGATAGTCACTGAGTGGAAAGCCTTCCGTAGTCCGGATTTTGATCTTCTGAAAGCCAAATTGAAGAACCCCATCATCTTTGATGGCCGTAATCTGTATGAGCCACAAGCTATGCAAGAATTAGGCATTGAGTACCAGGGTATTGGTCGTCATAATTAATTACCAGTACAACAGAATCCATTCGAAAGATTAGAGAGATTAGTTACATCGTGGAAAAAGCCAACCGAGAACAATTTTCTAAAGCCCGCTTATTGGTAGTGGGCGATGTCATGCTGGATCGCTATTGGTTTGGTGATACGAATCGGATCTCTCCAGAGGCACCGGTGCCAGTTGTTCAGGTTGGTAAGATTGATGAACGTTTGGGTGGTGCGGCTAACGTGGCGCGTAACGTTGCAGCCCTTGGCGCAAAGACAACGATTTTGGGTGTGATTGGTGACGATGAGCCAGGACATCGCGTTACCGAGTTGCTGAAGTCAAGCGGTGTAGATAGTCAGCTTGAAGTCGATGGCAAAGTGCCAACCACTGTGAAGCTGCGCGTCATTGCAAGACAGCAACAATTGATTCGTTTAGATTTTGAAGAAGCTCCTAGTGAGTCAGCGCTAGCGCATAAGTTAGAGCGTTATGAAAAGCTTGTTGGTGATGCTGATGTCGTGATTTTGTCTGACTATGGCAAAGGTGCGTTGGGCCAAGTTGCCTTAATGATTGAGCAGGCGCGTGCCCAGAAGAAAATGATCCTAGTCGACCCAAAGGGTGATGACTATGCTAAGTACCGCGGTGCCACCGTACTCACTCCAAACCGAAGTGAACTCCGTCAGGTAGTTGGTCAATGGACCAGTGAAGAGGATCTCACTAAGAGAGCGCAAGACCTCAGAAAGTCATTAAACCTCGAAGCTTTATTGCTGACCCGCTCAGAAGAGGGTATGAGTTTATTCACAGAGGCGGGCGTCAGTCACGTTAAGGCGCAAGCGCGTGAAGTATTTGATGTATCAGGCGCAGGGGATACGGTCATCGGCACTCTCGCAGTGGCATTAGCAGCAGGTTGGCCGCTTGAAAGAGCGATGGCTTTAGCGAATCGTGCGGGTGGTATTGTGGTTGGTAAATTGGGTACCGCTACCGTTACTTCAGAGGAATTGCAATGACAATTATCGTTACTGGCGCTGCTGGCTTTATTGGTGCCAATATTGTTCAGGCGCTCAATGCGCGTGGTGAGAAAAATATTATTGCGGTCGATGATTTACGTCCCGCTGATAAGTATCGCAATCTAGCGGACTTAGACATCATTGACTACCTTGATAAAGACGAATTTCTGGAGGCATTTAGAAGTGGTCGTTTTGGCAAGGTGAGGGCAGTGTTTCATGAAGGAGCTTGCTCCGATACGATGGAAACCGACGGCATCTTCATGATGGCGAATAATTATCGTTACACCATGGACTTGCTCGATATCTGCACAGAGCAAAAAGTGCAATTGCTTTACGCCTCTTCGGCAGCAACCTACGGTGGCTCCGACGTGTTTGTAGAGAGTCGTGAGCATGAGAAGCCATTAAATATTTATGGTTACTCCAAATTCCTATTTGACCAAGTGATGCGTAAGCGTTTTGCTGAAAAAGCTAATACTGCTCAGGTGGTTGGTTTCCGCTACTTTAATGTGTACGGTCCACGTGAATCACATAAAGGTCGAATGGCTTCAGTAGCATTCCATCAATATCACCAATACAAAGCCAATGGCAAAGTAAAGCTTTTTGGTGAATATGGTGGCTATGCTGCTGGTGAGCAGAGTCGTGACTTTGTATCAGTTGAAGATGTGGTGAAAGTAAATTTATATTTCTTGGATCACCCAGAAATCAGCGGTATCTTCAACCTCGGCAGCGGTCGTGCGCAACCATTTAACGATGTTGCTCATGCAGTAGCCAATGCCATGCGCAAAATTGATCATGCCAATCCTGCTAGCTTAGAAGAGTTGGTTAAAGAAAAAGCGATTGAATACATTCCGTTTCCGGATGCGCTCAAAGGTAAGTACCAGTGTTTTACACAAGCGGATTTAACTAAGTTGCGTGCCGCTGGATACTCAGAGCCCTTCCTCAATGTGGAGCAGGGTGTCAGCCGTTATATAGCTTGGCTATCAGCCAATGCAGATTTCTTGGCGAGCCCGCTTTAAGAGCTTAAAAACAGTAAACTAACTGAACCCCCATTCGTTGTAACTGATCCACTTGCACTTTGTGTAGGTGGATTTTTTATTAACTGATGGAGATTAAATGAATCAATTATTAAAGTCTTTGGTATTTTCGGCATTAGTGGCTGTCTCTGCATTGGCTACAGCTTCACCAGTGAATGTCAATACTGCAACTCAGTCTGAGTTGGAGAGTATTAAGGGTATTGGGCCATCTAAAGCGAAAACCATTATTGCGGAGCGCTTAGATGGGGGTCATTACCAGGATGCGAATGACCTGCAAAAACGGGTTCGCGGAATTGGTATGAAATCCGTGGAAAAGATGGTGGATAACGGTTTAACTATTGAGGCCCCGAGCTCTTTTCGTGAACCGCACGGCAGGACTAATAAAGAGGGTTCCAAGGCTAGCAGACGTAGCTCACGCGGTCAAAGTGGTTCGCGTCATCATTCGGATCGTGCGGAACCAAGTCGCCGAAATTAAACCCTTTTACGTCTAGCCTGGCTTATGGCTAAAATGGTTTCATGAGCACACCTTCCTACTTAACTATTTCACAGACCGTGGGTAATACACCCCTGGTTCGTTTACAACGCATTCCTGGCGCAGAAAACGATTCTAAAAATAATCTGATCTTAGGAAAGTTGGAGGGTAATAATCCAGCCGGGTCGGTGAAAGACCGACCTGCGCTGTCGATGATCCTGCGCGCACAAGAGCGCGGCGAAATCAAACCTGGCGACACCCTCATTGAGGCTACCAGCGGTAATACGGGCATTGCCTTGGCAATGACTGCTGCGATGTTGGGTTACAAGATGGTTTTGGTGATGCCTGAAAATCAAAGTATTGAACGTCGACAAAGTATGGCTGCTTACGGTGCTGAGTTAATTTTGACAGCAGCCTCTGGTGGCATGGAGTTTGCTCGCGACTATGCATTGCAATTGCAGAAAGAGGGTCGCGGAAGATTGTTGGATCAATTTGCAAATCCAGATAACCCCCGCGCTCATATCGAGACCACTGGCCCAGAAATCTGGCGTGATACTGATGGCCAAGTTACCCACTTTGTTTCATCGATGGGTACTACTGGAACCATTACCGGAGTCTCCACTTATCTCAAGTCCATGAATCCCAATATTCAGATTATTGGCGCGCAACCAGAAGAAGGTTCTCAGATTCCAGGTATTCGTAAATGGGCTCCAGAGTACCTGCCTAAGATTTATCAAGGCGACAAGGTTGATCGTATTGAATATGTCAGTCAAGCAGATGCAGAAGAGATGGCTCGCCGTCTTGCGGCCGAAGAGGGTATCTTCTGCGGTATTTCAGCTGGGGGTGCTTTAGTAGTTGCCTTGCGCATCGCTCGCCAGGTTGAGAATGCAACGATTGTATTTATCGTCTGCGACCGTGGTGACCGTTATCTTTCTACTGGGGTTTTCCCAGCGTAATGCATTTGGTCTGAGCTACGTTAAGCCTGCTTTTGTTTTTTCTTGTTAGCAGGCTTCTTCGGTTTGGGTTTGGCTGGCTCACCTGACTTTGTTTCTGACTTCACTTTGCTTGCTGGAGCAGTAACGACGCTTTGATTTTTGTATCCTAGAGCTTCTGCAAACTCAGCAACACTTTGCGCGTAAAAGTAGCTGCGGTTGTACTGTACAATCGTTAAAAAATTATTCAAGCCAACTACATAACGAACTTGATCATTGCCATCCTTATCGGGGTAGGGAAGATCGACAATAAGTGCCTTGCTTTGCGGCTCAACGCCACCTGCTTGCAGGTCGCCCTGTTCTTTAGTCAAGATACCTTTTGTGATGAGATCTTGAATGGTGTATTTGAGTTGCGGCTCACCGTCTGCTAAGGCTCTCGCTTCACTGATTGCTCCATCCTGCACGGGGAAGTAAATCGGCATGCCAGGCTGCCAGCCATGTTTTCTCATGAAATTGGCCACGCTAGCAATAGCATCTTTAGGACTTTGCTTGAGGTCAATGCGCCCATCACCATCACCATCTACAGCAAAGCTGCGAATACTACTTGGCATGAATTGCGGCAAACCCATTGCGCCAGCGTAGGAGCTATTTTGATTAAGGCAGGCATTAAATCGCACCGGATTTAATCCTTGAGTACTGTTCTTTGCAGGAAGGCTTCCGCCACCCTCAGTCCAGCACATGAGGATCAGTTCCTGAAGCTGATCTTTAAAAAGCTGTTCGCGACTTGCCTTATTGGGTGTATCTGGGTAGCTGAAGGCAAGCGTAGAAAGCACATCCTTTACCCGGAAATTTCCAGTTTGGCGGCCATAGATGGTTTCAATCCCAATAATGGAGACAATGACCTCAGCCGGAACGCCTGATTCTTGCTCAACTTTATTCAGGAATGCCTGGTTTTGTTCCCAAAACGCTTTGCCTGCCTTCAGGCGGACCGGCTCAATAAAGCGCTTACGATAGGCTACCCAATTCTTTTTAAAGCTACCCGACGGGGGTAGTACCAGTTTGCGAATGGATGGAATCGTTTTGGCATCTGAGAAGCCTGATTCCAGGCTCGCCTGAGGGATTCCCTGGGTTTGAGCAACTTGCGCAATTAACTGGTTGAGGTTTTGGCTAAATCGAGCTTCTGTCGCAGTATCCTCGGACTGGTTTACGATAGTCTCTGTAGGGCTAGCTTGCTGAACGGGGGCGCTGGAACAGGCGCCAAGTAGTAGCGCTATTGATAGTATTGAAGCAAGGTAGGAGACACGAAAATTCATGGATAAGGAAGTGGATTTTTAAGGTTTTAGCAGGTTTGATTACATTATAAAAACTACAGTTTTGCTATTGAGGATTTCTAGTCATGACAACAGGATACATAACTCACCCAGATTTTCTAAAACATGAGATGGGTAGCCATCATCCCGAGTGCCCTGAGCGGATTCAGGCAATCAATGATCAATTGATTCGTAGTGGCATCGACCGCTTTCTGCACCACTTGGATGCACCATTAGCAACTGAAGATCAGCTGGAGTTAGTCCATAGTCCAGATCATATTGCCTTTGTTAAAGAGCGCTCACCAGCCAGTGGTTATTTCATGCTCGATGGTGACACTATTATGAACCCCCATACTTGGAGCGCTGCACTACGTGCAGCAGGTGCTGCAATTGCGGGTGTTGATGCAGTAATGAAGGGTGAGGTTGACAATGTATTTTGCGCCATTCGCCCACCAGGACATCATGCGGAGCCGACCCGCTCCATGGGATTTTGTGTCTTTGATAATGTCGCTGTAGCAGCTCGGTATGCGATGGAGACTTACGGTATCGAACGTGTGGCCATCATCGATTTTGATGTGCATCACGGTAACGGTACTGAAGCAGCATTTTTCAATGACCCTAATGTCCTAATGTGTAGCTTCTTTCAGCATCCGTTTTATCCATACAGCGGCTTGGATGGAGCAAACAATATGGTGAATGTGCCGCTTCCTGCCTCTACACGGGGTGATGTAGTGCGCTCGATAGTGGAAGAGCAGTGGATGCCGCGTCTACGGGACTTTGAGCCAGAGCTCATCATCATCTCCGCAGGCTTTGATGCTCACCGTGAGGATGATTTAGGGCAGATGGGCTTAGTAGAGGACGACTATGCTTGGATTACCAAACAGCTTAAAGGGGTTGCCAACCAGTATGCTCAAGGCCGCATCGTTAGTTGCCTAGAGGGTGGTTACAACCTTTCTGCTTTAGGTCGAAGTGTGGTGGCGCACGTTAAGGCGCTAGCCGATATCTAGTATGAGTTTGAAAATGCGATTCAACTTGAGCAATGAATCGCAATGGGAAGATAAAATACTAGAGTCACTTCAAATAATTGAGAATGAAGCATGAAAATCTTAGTAGCAATAAAGCGTGTTGTAGATTACAACGTCAAAATTCGAGTAAAGTCAGATAACTCTGGTGTCGATCTGGCAAACGTCAAAATGAGCATGAACCCATTTGATGAGATTGCCGTTGAAGAGGCTGTGCGCCTGAAAGAGGCCGGCATTGCAACTGAGATAGTAGTGGTGTCCGCTGGACCAACCCAATGTCAAGAAACACTACGCACTGCTTTAGCGATCGGTGCAGACCGAGCTATTTTGGTGGAGACTGATGCTGAGTTACAGCCTTTAGCCGTCGCAAAAATTCTCCAAGCACTTTCTGAAAAAGAGCAGGCGCAGATCGTGATCCTGGGTAAACAGGCGATTGATGATGACAGCAATCAGACCGGTCAGATGTTGGCTAGCTTGATGGATATTCCTCAGGCGACATTTGCCTCCAAAGTAGTGGTTGCTGATGGTAAAGCGAGTGTGACGCGTGAGGTCGATGGTGGTCTAGAGACCATTGCTATTACCTTGCCTGCAGTCATTACTACCGACTTACGTTTAAATGAGCCACGTTATGTCACTTTGCCTAACATCATGAAGGCAAAGAAGAAGACCTTAGAAATTGTGAAGCCAGAAGAGCTTGGTGTTGACATTGCCTCACGCCTGAAGACTCTCAAAGTAGAAGATCCGCCTAAGCGCTCTGCTGGTGTGATGGTGGCTGATGTGGCTGCCTTAGTCGATAAACTTAAAAATGAAGCGAAGGTGATTTAAATGGCCGCACTTGTGATTGCTGAACACGATAATCAATCTTTAAAGGCCGCTACGCTCAACGCAGTTGCTGCTGCTTTGCAATGCTCTCCCGAGGTGGATGTATTGGTTGCTGGTAGTGGTGCTGATGCTGTAGCTACTGCAGCTTGTCAAATTGCTGGAGTGCGTAAAGTGATTCAGGCGGATGCGGCATCTTTGGCCGATCAACTGGCTGAACCTTTAGCTGCTCAAATATTGGCGATTGCCAATGACTATGCTTATATTCTTGCCCCAGCTACTGCCAATGGTAAGAATGTATTACCACGCGTTGCTGCGAAGTTAGATGTAGCTCAGCTATCAGATATCACCAGGGTTATTTCATCTGACACCTTTGAGCGTCCGATTTATGCAGGTAATGCGATTGCGACTGTGCAGTCAATTGACCCAGTTAAAGTCATTACCGTTCGCACCACCGGCTTTGATCCGGTGGCAAGTACGGGAGGATCTGCTGCTATTGAGAAAGTTGCGGCAACGAACTCTGAGGATAAGTCCTCTTTTGTTGGACGTGAATTAACTAAGTCTGATCGTCCAGAATTGACTGCCGCCAAAATCATTGTGTCTGGTGGTCGCGGCTTAGGTTCTGGCGAGAAGTATCAAGAGATTGTTGTGCCCTTGGCGGATAAGCTTGGTGCTGCCTTGGGTGCATCACGTGCTGCGGTTGATGCTGGGTATGTTCCAAATGATTACCAGGTTGGTCAGACTGGCAAGATTGTGGCTCCACAGCTTTACGTTGCCGTTGGTATTTCTGGTGCGATTCAGCACTTAGCCGGTATGAAAGATTCCAAGGTGATCGTGGCGATTAATAAAGATCCAGAAGCGCCAATCTTTAGTGTTGCTGATTATGGCCTGGTTGCCGACTTGAATGTGGCTGTTCCAGAGCTAACTAAAGCGCTCTCATAGAGTCGACCCCGTTATTAACGGGGTGTATTTCAGATATAAAAAGCTATCCGCATTACTGGGATAGCTTTCTTGCTTCCTGAAGCTGGGAGATGAAGAATTGCTCAAATGCGATTGCTAGGAAGGTCATCATGACGCCTGCACCAAACACCAAAGAAAAAATAACCGTCAGCACAACCGGCCAACCTGATTTGGTTGCACGACTTGGCTCTAGGCCTGGGTTAAATTGCGCATCCCACTTTTCATCAGCGCGTAGGCCATAAGCAATCGTTGTTAACCAACTTGCCTCAAATGTAATAAAGCCGAAGGTGATTAATACCCAGCCCGGTGCAGAGTGAAACTGCGTCTCTTTGAGAATTAGCCAGCCAGCGATTCCGCCAACAAATGAAAATAGTTGAGCCCAGCCCCAGAAGGATTTAAACCCTTGTAAATAAAAACAGTTAAAGCCAGTCCCCGGGAAAAATAATCCAAGTGAACAGAATAGGAGTTTGTATTTTTTCATTCAGACTTTCGGTGACGAATTGGTATTGCAATAAAGGACATTTTATTTTGGCAAATTACTTTTTTGTATAAAACTTAACACTTCACGATCTGCGCCAATCATCAACAGTTGATCGCCATTGCGAACGATTGAGCGGTAGTCATTTAATTCGTAGAGAAAATCATTTTCTAATTCCATGCGTTGAGGCGCGCAGGCCATCTTCGTACTGGCGATCTGATCTAGCGTGAAGCCTCTGGCATCTTCAGTAATACGTGCGGTGAAACGATTGCAGCCTGTAGACCCACTCACACGCTCACCATTGGCATCAAAGATGATTTGGATGGGGTTGCTGTTTTCGCCTTGAGGTATCTGCCGAGTACGAACTTCGCCTTTGCTATTGGGCGGGAGATTCCAGCGAGTCAACTCCCATTTGGTGTTTCTGAACTCACTGCTTGGCGGGCTCGTTTTGGCAGTACACGGTGGTATGACATTGGCGCAGGCGGTCAAAAAACCTAAACCGAGGCAAGAAAGAATGATAAAAAAGCGCTTTATAGGGCCTCTGGGGGATCTAAAAATGGCGGTTTTCATAGCACTATTTCTGTAAGTTATTGTTTTTAATAATTATTTTAAGAATTTCTGGTTTCTATTCTACTGTTGAAGCTAAAAACACGTCCGCTTAAATAGGTGGATCAAGTAGGGGTTTTCGTCTAGAATATGAGGTTTTCCGCCATACCGTGCATTTGTTTTGATAATTTGCTCGGTTAGCTGGAGCCCAAGATTTTGTAGTAATTTCATTGGGTTGTAATCAACCTGTTTTCATTTTAGATTTTAAGGAATAAGTATGGTCGTCATTCGACTGGCACGCGGCGGTTCAAAGAAGCGCCCTTTTTATAGCATCGTGGCTACAGACAAGCGCAATCGTCGCGACTCGAACTTTATCGAGCGTATTGGTTACTTCAATCCACAGGCAGCAGCGACAGAGCAGGCAATGCGTATTGCTCAAGATCGTTTGACCTATTGGACTGGTGTTGGCGCGCAGATCTCTCCAACAGTTGTTCGTTTGATCAAAAACAATCCTGCAGTCTAAAGACTTCATATCCAAAGACTTTCTCTCAACGATAAAGTCTTTGGTAGCAGAATTTACTTGTAGTGTTATTTGGGGAGTTGAGGTGGCTTCAATATGAATACACCTTCCCTAGATGATTTGATTGAGCTCGGTGCAGTTCAGGACGCTCAAGGCTTACAGGGTCAGATTAAGGTTCGCCCTCATTCTTCCGATCCCGTAGCGCTCTTATCTAGCAAAGAACTTTGGTTATCCCTCATTCCTCGTCGGAGTGCGGGTGTTACTACATCTCATGAGCAGGCCTCATTAAAGCTTTACAAGGTGAAGCAGGCCAAGATGCATAGCGGTACCGTAGTGATTGCATTGGATGGCATCACTGATCGCGATCAGGCTGAGGCCTTAAAAGGTGCTCGCATCTTAGTTGCGCGCGAAGTATTTCCAAAGGCAGAGCGTGATAGTTATTACTGGGTTGATCTAATTGGTTGCAAAGCAATTAATCTTCAAGGCGAGAGTCTAGGTGAGGTGATTGATATCAACGATAACGGCGCCCATGGAATCATTGCTCTTGGCGATCCAGAAACCAAAACAGTTAAACAACTAGTGCCATTCGTAAAAGAAGCAGTACAAAACGTTGACTTGCCAAATAGACTGATTACTCTAGACTGGCAACCTGACTGGTAGTCAGCCTTAAATACAAAAACGTTATTGATCCCCCATTTCCAATATGCGCTTTGATGTAGTCACCTTATTTCCCGAAATGTTTCCTGCTTTAACGCAGTGGGGGATTACTGGGCGCGCTTGTGAGCAGGGCCTTGCCAGTGTCAATCTCTGGAATCCCCGTGACTACTGCTCTGATCCCCGCAAGACAGTAGATGATCGCGCTTATGGTGGTGGCCCCGGTATGGTGATGATGGCAAAACCATTGGAAGACACCATATCTGCTGTTAAGGCTGCCCATCAAACTCACAATGTCGCTTCTGGGCCAATTTGCCTCTTGGCACCTCAGGGGGAGGTCTTTTCTCAGAAGATAGCGACAGATATCCTTAATTATGGCAATTTAACTTTTATTTGCGGTCGATATGAGGCTGTTGACCAGCGTTTTATTGATCGGAACGTCGATTTGCAGCTTTCTATGGGTGATTTTGTGGTTTCTGGTGGCGAATTACCTGCTATGACCATGATGGATGCGGTTATTCGCCTCATTCCAGGCGCCCTTGGTGATGGCGAATCCGCTGTCCAGGATAGCTTTATGAATGGCCTTTTGGACTACCCACACTACACCCGCCCTGAAATATATGAAAATTTATCTGTTCCGGACGTGCTTTTGGGCGGACATCACGCTAAAATAGCGGATTGGCGTCGGCAGAAGTCTTTAGAGCTGACGCTAAGGCTTAGACCTGATTTAATTAAATCGGCAAGAGCTAATGGGTTGCTAAGTAAAGAAGATGAGCAATTTCTTCGAACGCTGTAAGTAATTATGGTTTTGAATGAAGTGTTTGTGTTTTGATTTAGTGAAATAGTTTTAACTGCATCCTCTGTCTGGTCCGTTGACGAAAGTCTCGGGATTAAACGCTGACAAGATGTTTAAGGATTAATAATGAATTTGATCGAAAAAATTGAGCAAGAAGAAATTGCTCGCTTAAGTGCTAACAAAGTGCTTCCTACTTTCGCTCCTGGCGATACAGTAGTTGTTGGCGTAAACGTAGTTGAAGGTACACGTAAGCGTACCCAGGCCTTTGAAGGCGTTGTGATTGCTAAGCGCAATCGCGGACTGAATTCCAGCTTTATCGTTCGCAAGATTTCATCTGGCGAAGGTGTAGAGCGTACATTCCAAACTTACTCACCATTGATCGCTAGCATTGAAGTGAAGCGTCGCGGTGATGTACGTCGCGCGAAGTTGTACTACTTGCGTGATCGTTCAGGTAAGTCTGCACGTATTAAAGAAAAACTTCCTGCACGCAAAGTTAAAGCAGTTGCTGAGACAGTAGCGGAATAAGGTTTGCTTTAATCCAAAAAGAAGGCGGCCTAGGTCGCCTTTTTTATTGCCCTAAAATAAACGAATGACTCAAAACCCGAAACCCCAAGAGCAGAGATTGAGCGCAGTCACGCCATTGAGTTTTGATGCGCAAGCAATTCCAATTCATGAGGTCTGCGGTAGTCAACCTAAAGTTGCTCAGCATCATTTGGATCCTTTGAGTCTAAAGAGCCGCTTTCAGAATCCACCTGCTTGGCAGCCAGAGATCACGGATGAGAATCGACAAGTGATCGCAGCAGGGATTATTCAGCAACGTCAGGCTGCTGGAAAGGTAACTCGGGCAGCTGTATTAATTCCTTTGCTTCAGAGGGGCGAGGGTCTCTCGGTGTTATTGACCCAAAGAACAGATCATCTGCATGACCATGCTGGCCAAATTAGTTTCCCCGGTGGGCGCATGGATCCAGGTGATTCCAGTCCTAATGACACCGCTTTACGAGAGAGTGAAGAAGAAATCGGCCTAGATCGCCGTGGGGTTGAGATCATTGGCCATTTGCCCCAGTATTTAACGGTTTCGGGCTATAGTGTGACGCCAGTTGTGGGATTGGTGCAACCTCAGGCAGAATATGTCTTAGATACCTTTGAAGTGGCGGATGTTTTTGAAGTGCCTTTACATTTTTTAATGGATCCTGTAAATCATCAAGTACGGGTCTGGGAGAGTGATCAGGGTAGTCGTCGGTTTTATTCAATGCCCTATGAAAATCGTTTTATCTGGGGTGCTACTGCTGGAATGTTGCGTAACCTTTATCATTTACTAAAAGTATGACTTTCTTTTCTATCCTCTTCGCCCTCATTGCTGAGCAATATCGCCCAGTCACTTCGACTCATTGGATCGCGCGGATGAGCGCTCGTTGGTTGGATTGGGTCGCCGGCGAATTTGGTGGTAAGACGGAAGATGGTGCGAGCCCAATTGGTGCTCGTATGGCTTGTTTAGTCGCTTTTATTTTGCCAACGTTTCTTGTCTTCGTAATTTACGTTATCTTCATGGTGACCTTCCCAATTTTGGGATTCGTGTGGAACGTATTAATTGCCTATTTATTTTTTGGTTTCCGTCAATTTAGCCACTCCTTCACACTGGTACATGAGGCAATCGCAAACCATGATTTGCCGGCAGCCCGCCAAGCCCTAGGTGAGTGGTATGGTCCTGAGTTGGATGCTTCCAATCTCACAGAGACTGAAGTGATTTCCCTTGCGCTAGAGCGCGCCATTATTGGCTCGCATCACCATGTATTCGGTGTGTTGTTCTGGTTCTTAATGCCAATGGGTCCTGCAGGTGTAGTCTTGTATCGCTTGGTGGATACGGCCGCACAGCGCTGGTCAGAGAAGGGCGATTTCAACTTAAGTGAAGCGGCACGCCATTTCTTCTACGTACTGGATTGGATTCCTGCACGCATTACGGCAATGGGCTTTGCGATTGTTGGTAACTTTGAAGGTGCTGTCTATGCATGGCGCCACTTGACTGGCAAATGGGCTGACTCTTTGTCAGCAGTCATCTTGGCATCAGGAAGCGGCGCCTTGGGTGTTCGCTTGGGTGAGCCTATGAGTGAGCCTGATAGTGACGAAGCTTTGCGTATGGCTGAAGCTGGTGAACCAGTTGTTTATGAAGTAGGTCTTGAGCCGAATGAGCGTACTATGCGCTCCGCCATCGGCTTGGTATGGCGCTTGGTTATCGCTTGGATGGCTTTATTGCTAATGCTGACCATCGCTCTTTGGCTTGGCTAATTCCCTGAATCTGCGTATCGGCTGTTTTTGAGTCAGAGCGTAATTGTCTAAATAGCGCCAGTCTTTCTGGCGCTATTTCATTTCTGTCGACGGCTTCGCGTATTGCACAATCGGGTTCTGATTGGTGCGCGCAGTTATGAAAGCGACACTTACCCAGTAGATCATGAAACTCTCTAAAGGCATGCTCTAGTTCGCTGACCGACATATGGGCTAAACCAAATTCTTGAAAGCCTGGGGAATCAATTAAAGCGCCTAATTTACCGCTAGCATCACGCCCCCAAGCCTCTGGCAGTTCAAAGTAGCGACAAGCAGTGGTGGTGTGTTTGCCGGTGTCTAGGCGTACTGAATATTCTTGAGTGATGGCTGCTGCATTGGGAACCCAGGCATTCAGTAGGCTGGATTTGCCCATGCCGGATTGGCCTACGAACACTGACACCTTGCCACAAATAGCAGGACGTAATGCTTCGATGGAGGCCTCATCAAACTTCGCAGATACCTCTGTTACGGGGTAGCCCATACGTGCATAGGGCGCAATCATTTTGCGAGCGTGCTCTAAGTTATCTTTGAGGTCGCATTTATTCAGCAAGATATGCAAACCAATTTGATTGGTCTCTGCAGCAACAACTGCCCTTCCTAAAAGATCAGGCGAGAAGGCGGGCTGCGTAGCTAGCACCACCAATATTTGATCTACATTTGAGGCAATCAATTTGCTTTTAAAGGCATCGGATCGATATAGTAAATTCTCTCGCGGCTCGATGCGAATAATGCGTGCTTGATCTGCTGAGGTCATCTCCAGCAACATGCGATCGCCCACGGCGCCAATGTGCTGCTTGGCCGGTGTGCTAACCTGAATTAAATCGCCAACAGGGGATTCATTTCCGCGCTCATCTTTGACTAAGCGCTGCGCTAAATAATGCCTTCCATAAGAGGCAGTTAGTAGCGCATGAAATTGTTCCATTAGGCCAAATACTTTTTAGCTAAATCGCTTGAGATTGGCAATGCGCAATGGGGCAGGTGGATGCGAACTATAAAAAGCCGTATAGATCGGGTCTGGCGTTAAGGTCGATGCATTATCTTGATAGAGCTTGACTAGGGCGGAGATCAAATCGCTTGCAGAGGATTTATCTGCAGCAAAGCCATCCGCTTCGTATTCATGTTTACGTGATGCCAGGCTAGACAGTGGAGTTAAGAAAAAGCTAAAGACAGGTGATACCAGCATGAAGAGTGCTAATGCCAGGCCGCCGTTATAACCATTCGGATTAGGCATCACACCGAGATCGCTGTAGAACCAGGGCTGAGTACTGACCCAGCCTAGAAGTGCAAGAGTGGCGAAGCTCAGTGCAAATGAAACTAGCAGGCGTTTGCGGATATGGTTGCACTTGTAATGGCCGAGTTCGTGAGCAAGCACCGCTTCTACTTCGCCCGGATTGAGTTTTTCAATCAGCGTGTCAAAAAAGACAATCCGCTTCGCTTTACCCATGCCAGCAAAAAATGCATTGCCATGCGCGCTACGTTTGCTGCCATCCATCACAAAAAGACCTTGGCTTGCAAAATCACAACGTTTTAGCAAGTCTTCAATTTGTGTCTTAAGTGAGCCTTCTTCAAGCGCCTCAAACTTATTAAAGATCGGTGCGATAAAGGTCGGAAAGATCCATTGCATTAATAGGCTGAAAGCAGTGAGAACACCCCAGGCCCAAAGCCACCAAAAGTCACCCGCTTGGGCCATCAGACTGAGGATGACCCAGAGGAGCGGGATGCCAATCGCACCACCAACGCCGATACCCTTAAACATATCGCTAAAGAAGAGTTTGGTGTTCATGCGATTAAAGCCAAAACGCTCTTCTAAGTAAAACTGTTTGTACCAGGAGAAGGGTAGATCAATAATTCCGGAGATCAGCACAATCGATACAAGCAAAGCAATTTGTTGCGTAACGCCTTCGCCCAAAAGCTGTAAGAGTGAGAAGTTTAAGATCTGCAAGCCACCCAAGAGCGTAAAGCCAATCAAGATAATTGCGCTGACACCGTTCTCTAAAATACCAAGGCGCAGTTTGGCGATCGTATAGTCAGCAGCCTTTTGATGCTCTGCCAGGGAGATCTGAGAGGCAAACTCGGCGGGCACCGTATCGCGGTGGATGGCGACGTGGCGGATTTGGCGTTGAGATAGCCAGTGGCGTAGACCAAAGCTGGCGATGAAGGCGATTAGAAAAACGATTGTGAATGTCATGAGATGATTATAGATATGAGTGAAAAAAATGTTACCCCGGCAGTAAAAACGGCGCCAGCCAACGAGCACCTGATTTGGGTGGATATGGAGATGTCAGGCCTAGACCCTGAAAAAGAGCGGATTTTGGAAATTGCCGTGATCGTGACTGATGCCTATCTCAACACTATTGCCACCGCCCCTGTTTGGGTGATCCACCAGGATGACGCTTTGCTGGATGCAATGGATGCGTGGAATAAGGGTACCCACGGACGTTCTGGGCTTATTGATAAGGTCAAGGCATCAACCACAGACGAAGCCACAGCTGAAGCTGAATGTATCGCTTTTCTGAAGAAATACATCAAGCCCGGTATCGCCCCAATGTGTGGCAATACGATTGGCCAGGATCGCCGCTTTATGGCGAAATACATGCCAAAACTAGAGGCATTCTTTCATTATCGGAATATTGATGTTTCCACTCTCAAGGAGCTGTGTAAGCGTTGGCATCCTGAATTGGTGAAAGGCTTCACCAAAAAACAGGCTCACACCGCCTTGGCAGATATTGAAGAGTCTATTGAAGAGCTGAAGTATTACCGAGAAAAGTTTATCGTTCCTTTGCCGGAGTAAATCCTGGCATTCGCAATAAACAAAAGGGCCTGGAAATAGGCCCTTTTTATTGAATGAAAATCCCGCGGTTTATTTCTTGATTGCGCTCTTAGGTCTAAAAGATTTGACGATGGTCTCATCGGTTTCAATGTAGGGGCCGCCGATGAGATCAATGCAGTAGGGCACGGCAGCAAAGATCCCTGGAACAATCGACTTTCCCTCGGAATCTTTTAAGCCTTCGAGGGTTTCTTTGATGGATTTAGGTTGACCTGGCAAATTAATGACGAGGGCGGTGTGTCCCTCGATTTCTCGTAAAACAGCTGTTTGACGGGACAAAATAGCGGTAGGTACAAAGCGCAGGCTAATTTGACGCATTTGCTCGCCAAATCCGGGCATTTCCCGGGTTCCGGCATCCATTGTGGCCTCAGGGGTCACATCTCTACTGGAGGGGCCTGTGCCGCCTGTGGTGAGGACTAGATCGCAACCCAGATCATCCGTCAGCTCTACGATGGTTTCAGTAATAACCTCTCGCTCGTCGGCAATCAGGCGCTCATGAAAAACGCAGGGGGTGCTAATGGCAGTCTCTAGCCATAATTGCAGGGCAGGGATACCTTCATCGGTATAAACGCCCTTACTCGCCCTATCAGAGATCGAGATTAGGCCAATTTTGATTTCGTTGGGGGTGGATCTTTTCCAAGCTTCGGTATGCTTCATGTTTCTATTCTAGCTATTATTAGGGCATGTTTACATACTCATCAAATCAGTTTCAAGAAATCATTGATTTCATGCTCACAGAAGCCAAAAGACGGGGCGCCTCGGATGCCGTGGCGGAGGTTTCTGAGGGGCAAGGTCTCTCGGTCACTGTTCGCAAAGGCGAGGTCGAGACCATAGAGCAAAGTTTAGACAAGCAGGTTGGTGTGACGGTCTTTTTAGGGCATCGTCGCGGTAATGCTAGTACGAGTGATTTCTCCAAAGATTCTTTAAAGGCGACAGTTGAGGCTGCGTACCATATCGCTCAACATACGGCGGAAGATCTGTGTGCCGGCCCTGCTGAAAAAGAGCTTCTGGAAAAGCATCCGCTGGATCTCGATTTATTTCATCCATGGGACTTGGACTCGGCGACGGCAATCGATATTGCGCGTGCTGCTGAAGGCGCCGCTTTTGCAGTGAGTAAGCAAATTCAAAATAGTGATGGTGCTTCAGTATCTGCACATCATGCACATTTCATGATGGGAACTAGTCACGGATTTATGGGGGGCTATCCATTCTCACGCCACTACATTTCGTGCGCACCGATTGCAAATGGGGGCGGAAAAAAGGCACTCATGCAGCGTGATGATTGGTACTCCAGTTCCCGTATCCCTGAAGAGTTGGCCGATCCAGCTTTGATTGGTAAGTACGCAGCAGAGCGCGCACTCTCACGCCTTAAGGCTAGGTCGCTTACCACTCGCCGTTGCCCAGTCATTTTCGAAGCCCCTTTAGCTGCTGGTCTTTTGGGTGGATTAGTGCAAGCGGTATCTGGTGGCGCTCTATATCGCCGCTCCAGTTTTCTATTGGATAGCTTGGGGAAGCAAGTATTGCCAAAACACGTCAGCCTGTTTGAAAACCCTCACCTTAAGTCAATGACAGGTAGCGCACCTTTTGATGAAGAGGGTGTAAAGACAAGCGCAAGAACAGTAGTCGATAAGGGTGTGTTGCAAGGCTATTTCCTGTCCACCTACTCCGCCAGAAAGCTGGGTATGAAAACTACTGGTAATGCTGGTGGCTCTCACCATCTCACATTGCAAAGTCGTAAGACGCCTAAAGGGGGATTGCCTGCACTCTTAAAAGCAATGGGTACCGGCCTACTAGTTACCGAGCTGATGGGTCAGGGAGTGAACTACGTTACTGGCGATTATTCTCGTGGTGCCTTTGGATATTGGGTAGAAAACGGCGAGATCCAATATCCAGTAGAAGGTATTACGATTGCAAGCAACTTGCGCGATATGCTGATGGATATTCAGATGATTGGCAGTGATTCATTAATTCGCGGCACGAAAGAAACCGGTTCTATCTTAATTGGATCTATGACAGTTGGCGGTAAATAAAGAAAAAGCAGAACAACAGAACAACAGAACAGCAAAAAAATTATTTTGGAGATGAAGATGCAAAGACGTTCCTTTTTAAAGAAAGCTACTATCGGCGCAGGCGCTGCGGCATTAGCGGCACCATCTATTGCGCAGGGTTTGCCAACTCTTAATTGGCGTTTAGTCTCGAGCTTTCCTAAATCACTTGATACATTGTTTGGTACGCCAGAAGTATTTGCTAATGCATTGCGTAAAGCAACCGATGGTAAGTTCAATGTCAAAGTATTTGCCGCTGGTGAAGTGGTGCCAGCATTACAAGTGTTAGATGCAGTTCAAAACGGTACGGTGGAGTGTGGTCATACCGCCAGCTATTACTACTTAGGTAAGAACAGCGCATTTATTTTTGATACGGCTGCTCCTTTTGGCATGACAGCACGCCAGCAATCTGCTTGGATGTTGCATGGTAATGGCATGAAGCTGATGCGTGAGCTCTACGCCAGTTACAACATCGTGAACTTCTTAGGCGGACAAACTGGTACTCAGATGGGTGGCTGGTTCCGCAAAGAGATCAAGTCTCCAGAAGATCTTAAGGGTCTTAAATTCCGTATTGCTGGTTTTGCTGGACAGGTGCTTGCGAAGTTAGGTGTCGTGCCGCAACAGTTACCTGCTGGTGAAATTTATTCTGCATTAGAAAAAGGCACGATTGACGCTGCTGAATTTGTCGGCCCTTACGATGATGAGAAATTGGGTCTTGCTAAGGTCGCTAAAAACTATTACTACCCTGCATTCTGGGAGGGTGCGGCCGGACTTTCATTCTTGGTAAACAAGAAGCAGTGGGATTCATTGCCTCCGTCGTATCAAGCGGCATGGCAGGCAGCATGTTTTGAGGCCCACACAGATATGTGCGCTAAGTACGATGCTTTGAATCCACCAGCCTTGCAGCGCCTCGTACAAGGTGGTGCAGTTTTGCGTAAGTTCAATACCTCAGTAATGGACGCCTGCTTTAAGGCTAGCCAAGAAACCTATGCTGAAGAGTCTGCCAAGAATCCCCAGTTCAAGAAAATCTTCGAAGACTATCGAGCCTTTAGAAACATGGAAGCGCAGTGGTTCAATGTGGCTGAGCAAGCATTTTCTCAATATAGTTTTGCAAAGAAACTGTGATGCTCAAAGTGTAATCAGTGGAGTAGAAAAGGGCTCCTTAGGGCCCTTTATCTTTTTAAGTACAGTTCGTCTAGTTACTTGCGTTCGAGTGTAATGAAGTGAAAAGTAATCTCACCCTCAGATGCTGGGGTGCGCTCAACTTCCTTCCACTCAGATTCATTGGGTACGGTAAAGAAAGTATCGCCCCCGTCAACATCGATATCAATTTCAGTAATGTAAAGACGATCTGCCATTGGGAAAGCTTGAGTAAAGAGTTGCTCTCCACCAATCACAAATACGCGGGGGAATTCATTCAAGGTCGCGAGTGCTGCATCGAGTGAGTTAACCACCTCCGCACCTGTCAGCTTGAGATCGGCATTGCGACTCACAACGATATTGCGACGCCCTGGAAGCGGGCGACCAATGGATTCCCAGGTCTTACGACCCATGATGACAGGGTGTCCCATCGTTACCTTTTTGAAGAACTGCAAATCAGCAGAAATCTTCCAGGGCATTTGATTGTCGCGGCCAATCACATGATTGCGTGAGCGGGCAACAATCATGGAGATTGCGGGGTGCTGATTTGTAGTCATAGGTAATCTAATTTCTTAAACAGCTACAGGAGCTTTAATGGCGGGATGAGATTCATAGCCAGCAATTTCAAAATCTTCGAATTCATAATCAAAGATAGAATCCGGCTTACGCAAAATATTGAGCTTAGGTAGGGGGAAAAAGTCTCTGGATAGCTGAAGATCAACTTGCTCTAAGTGGTTGCTGTAGAGATGGCAATCGCCACCAGTCCACACAAAGTCACCCACCTCTAAATTACATTGCTGAGCCATCATGTGGGTCAGTAGGGCATAGCTGGCAATATTGAAGGGCACACCCAGGAAAATATCCGCACTACGTTGATACAACTGGCAAGAGAGCTTGCCATCGGCAACGTAAAACTGAAAGAAAGCATGGCAAGGTGCTAAAGCCATACGAGGGATATCGGCCACGTTCCAGGCGGAAACAATAATGCGACGCGAATCCGGATTCTTTTTAAGGGTCTCTACAACTTCAGCAATTTGGTCAATGTGCTCACCATTAGGCGCTGGCCATGAACGCCATTGGTAACCATAAATTGGACCTAAGTCACCATCTGGAGCTGCCCACTCATTCCAAATGGAAACACCGCGCTCTTTAAGCCAGTTGTTATCCGTACTACCTTTGAGAAACCAAAGTAATTCCAGGATGATGGACTTGAGATGCAACTTTTTAGTCGTGACCATCGGAAAGCCTTCGGCCAGATTAAAGCGCATCTGATGACCAAAGATGGAGATAGTGCCAGTGCCGGTTCTATCGGATTTCTGGACGCCTTTTTCAAGGACTTCCTTCATGAGATTGTGATATTGATGCATAGGTTTATTCAGCTAGATGATTCAGTGATATTAAGAGCTTACTCGAATGTCGGCGGGCTTACCCCAAGCGCTTTATGCAGCTTCGGAGAGGTGGTGGTGTACTGCAGTTGAATCTGCTTTTCAGGGGCCAAATAGGCAGCTGCAGCAAAGGCTGCTAAGGCTGCCTCATGAAAGCCTGACAAAATCAGTTTTTTCTTGCCTGGGTAGATATTGATGTCCCCAACAGCATAAATACCGGGTGTGCTGGTCTGAAAGCAGGCGGTATCGACGGCAATTTGTTTGCGATCGATATCTAAGCCCCAGTCAGCTATAGGGCCCAATTTAGGTGAGAGTCCATAAAAGAGTAAGAGTGCATCTAATCTAAGCATCTGCACTTCGCCATCAATATTGGTGACGGCAATTTCAGTGAGCTTGTCATTGGAAGACTCAAGACCGGTAATTTGTCCGATGATGAGTTGCATCTTACCGGTGGCACAAAGGGCGCGCATCTTGGCAACCGATTGAGGTGCCGCTTTGAATTCATCCCTGCGGTGGATTAGTGTCACGCTAGCTGCTTGATCGGCAAAATGCAAAGCCCAGTCCAATGCGGAGTCTCCGCCACCACAAATCACCATTCGCTTGCCAGCAAATTGCTCAGGATTTCTGACGCGATAGAAGACTTGCTTATCCACAAAAGTTTCTATGCCATCGAGATTGAGTGTACGGGGTTGAAATGCACCAACACCGGCAGCTATAAAAATAGCTTTGCTCAAAAATTGCTGATCTTGGGATGTGCGAATCAAAAAGCGATCATCCGCTTGTTTCTCAAGGGTAGAGACCTCTTGATTTAAGTGAAACTGTGGTTTGAATGGCTCAATTTGTTTCAGTAGATTGCTCACCAGCTCACGACCAGTACAAATCGGAATCGCCGGAATGTCATAGATCGGTTTATCTGGATAGAGCTCAATGCATTGGCCTCCCACTTCGGGTAGTGAGTCAATGACATGCGCTTTAATTTCTAGGAGTCCAAGTTCGAAGACTTGGAAGAGCCCCACCGGACCGGCGCCAATAATGACTGCATCGGTTTCAATGGGGGAGTGCAATTTACTTTACCAGTTGGTCAAGTTTATTTTTAACATCTTTCCACTCTTCCGCTTCCGGGAGGGCGGCTTTGGATTTCGTGATCGATGTCCATGAGGGAGACAGCTCAGCGTTCAACTTGATGAATGCCTGTTGATCTCCTGGAACATCATCTTCCGCATAAATCGCATTCACTGGGCACTCAGGTACGCACACTGCGCAATCGATACATTCATCTGGATCGATTACTAAAAAGTTAGGGCCTTCACGAAAACAATCGACTGGGCAGACGTCAACGCAATCGGTGTATTTGCAACGGATGCAGGCTTCGGTAACAACGTAAGTCATGGTGGTTTACTGGTGAGGCGTCCAGATCAATGGACTGCCAAGTTATAAAACTCAATTTTAGCTGAATCAGCCTATTTTTCAGGCAAAAGCCCTAATTTACTTGAGGTAAAGTCACGCTATGAACACTCCAGCCAATAACTCTACAAATACCTCCAAGCCGAAGATCTTAGTTGCAAGAGCGATATTTCCTGAGGCACTAGCCAAATTAGAGCAGTCCTATGAGGTTCACTCTAACCAGTCCGACAAAATAATGAGCCCAGAAGAGCTTAAAAAAGCGCTTTCAGAGGTGGAGGGGGCTTTGGTTGCTGGTAGCGAGAGAATTGACGCGGCAGCCCTCGCTGGGGCGAAAAATCTGAAGGTGGTCGCCAATATTTCCGTTGGCTATAACAACTTTGATGTTCCGGCCATTAGTGCTGCTGGTGTCATGGCTACCAATACCCCTGATGTCCTTACGGATACAACCGCGGATTTTGGCTTTGCTTTATTGATGGCAACTGCCAGACGGATTACAGAGTCTGAGCATTGGGTGAGAAGTGGTCAGTGGGATCAATGGTCGATTGTGAACAATCCCCTTGGCATGGATTTACATCACAGCACTGTTGGCATTATTGGCATGGGACGTATTGGGCAGGGCATTGCAAAGCGCGCATTAGGCTTTGGTATGAAAGTGATTTATCACAACCGCAGCCATCTCTCTGAGGCAGATGAAAAAGCTTGTGGTGCCACTTACGTTTCCAAAGAAGAATTACTCCGCACTGCTGATCATGTGGTGTTAGTGCTGCCCTATACCGCACAAAATCATCACACGATTGGCGCAGCAGAAATCGCCATGATGAAACCGACTGCAACCCTGATTAACATTGCCCGCGGCGGTATTGTGGATGATGTGGCTTTAGCACAAGCATTGCAAAGCAGAAAGATATTTGCAGCTGGCTTGGATGTATTCGAGGGTGAGCCTCAAGTGCATCCAGAGTTACTCAAGTGCAGCAATATTGTGTTGGCTCCGCATATTGCCAGTGCTACAGAAAAAACACGGAGAGCGATGGTGGATCTTGCGATTGATAATTTGCGAGCAGCGCTAGATGGAAAGAAACCGCCAAGCTTAATTAATTCTGAAGCCTTTACGAATTAATCGGCTTCGATTTCTTCGGGGAGCTCACGCAGAGCAAGTTCAATCCCACCAAATTTGCCTGCTACCCAGTTGTAGACCTTGCACGCAATCCACAGCAAAGCAAAGCCAAGTAGAGCATTCAGAATCAATGCGGAGAGAACGGTAAAACCAGGAATGGCGCCGTCACGAATGAAGGCTACAAACAAGGCTAACAACACAATTGGCACAGAGAAGCAGAGGTAAACCAAAACCAGGGTTTTGGCGGTATGCATTGGATCGACGTAGACAATTTCTTTTTTGGTGAGCTTCATGAGGTGCAATCTTAAAGCAGTCCGTCGAAAAGCGCCACATCAACCCAGTCTCCGGCGGCCACATTGCCTTGGTCGTGCGGCAGAATGACAAAGCAATTTGCCTCACTCATCGATCGCAAAATTCCTGCGCCCTGGCTGCCGGTCAGTTTGACTGTTGGCTTTCCATCTGAACCACGCCCCACAATGGCCCGCTGAAACTCTGTCCGACCTGGCTTTTTCCGAATCGGAGCCTCGGCAATCGCCTGGGTCATTGGTGGCTCAGTCTGGCTTGCGCCACTGAGTTGCAATAAAGCGGAGCGGACAAATTGATAGAAAGTCACCATCACAGCCACTGGGTTGCCAGGTAGGCCAAAGAAGAGAGTTTTCCGCTGAGATCCCTCGACTGGCTTGACCATGCCAAAGGCCATGGGGCGACCCGGGCGCATAGCAATTTTCCAAAAGCCTACATCGCCCAACTCTTGCATGATTTGCTTGGTAAAGTCCGCTTCGCCAACCGATACTCCGCCCGACGAAATGAGGACATCTGCTTTGGTGGCGGCCTCTAAGAATGCGGCTTTTAGTGAGGCGGGATCATCGCGCACAATTCCGCAATCCATGATTTCCATATTGAGGCGATTGAGTAGGCCAGTTAGACTGTAACGATTGCTGTCATAAATACTACCTGCATTAAGAGACTCTCCAAGAGGGCGCAACTCATCTCCAGAGGAAAGAATGGCAACCTTGAGTTTGCGATGTACTTTGAGCTTGGCGATACCGAGTGATGCAGCTAGACCAAGATCAGATGGTCGCAATAAACGACCAGCTGTAATAGCGGCTTTGCCACTTTGCAAATCTTCACCACGTAGTCGACGGTTCTCTCCATGCTTCAATTGGTTTTGTTTAAAGCTGACAAGGGATTCATTTGCAGATTCGGTGAATTCTTGCGGGATAACGGTATCGCAGTCGTGAGGCATAACTGCGCCGGTCATAATCTTGAGACATTCACCTGTACCAATAGCCCCCTCATAAGGTTTGCCAGCATAGGCTGTGCCAACGATCTTCAGGGTAACTAGGGTTTCACTATTTCCCAAGCAATCACCATGAAAGGCAAAGCCATCCATAGCGGAGTTATCGGCGGCTGGGACATCGATCGGGGAAAGTAAATCTTCCGCCAAGATGCGGTTGATCGCTTGGTCTAAAGTGACCGACTCAATATCGCTCGCATGATTTAGCTTGCGAGACTCTTGAAGCATTTCATCGACGAGATTGGCGATAGCCTTACGTGCTTCATCCACATGAAGTGAAGCAGTCAAAAGAATAGGGCTATTTGGGGAGTGCTTGATTGAGTCTGTCATGACGATACTTTTTCTAGGGCAGCCAATTCTTCTGGTGTATTCACATTCGCAAATGCTTGTGGGTTTTCAAAAACTACCGTGCCAGATCGTAATTCTTTAAACCAGCGATCAATCTTTAGATCCCCTTTGCTTAAAAAAGCATCCAAGGAATTTTTCAAGCCACTTTTCATCAAACAGAAAACCGGCTGTGACCAAATCTTTCCATCATCTTCTTTAGATGAGGCAAAAACGAGTTCTAAATCATGGTCCTCAAGTTGAGTTGCCATCCTGATAGCAAGATCAATTGGCAATAAAGGGGAGTCGCAAGGCGATGTCAGCAAGTAAGGGGTTTTGCAATGTTTCAGACCGACTGAGAATCCAGCTAATGGGCCAGAGAAGTCAGGTGTTTCATCCATGAGTACTGGGTAGCCATAGTGTGAATACTTTGTAATGCTGCGGTTCGCATTAATCAGAATAGTGCTGACTTGAGGCTTAAGTCGACTGATGGCGGATTCAATCAGCGCTTTGCCATGAAAGGGAATCAAGCCTTTATCAATACCGCCCATTCTTTGGGCGCGGCCACCCGCCAAAATTAAACCCGTAATTTGCTCTGAGGTAATCATTAGCCGCCGATGTAAGACATTTCTACTTTACGACCGGAAGTCGATCCAGCAGTATTGGATCCGCGAATCTCCGAATAGTGATCATTGCGTCCAGACCAGGTTGACATAATGGCGTTGGCAATTTCTAAATCACTTCTATCAGAACGCAAGAGAGTTTTGAAGTCAAAACCCTCATTTGCAAATAGGCAAAGATAAAGCTGACCATCTGTCGAGATGCGAGCACGTGTGCACTCGTGACAGAAAGTTTGTGTGACGCTAGAGATGAAGCCAATTTCACCGGAGCCATCAACATAGCGCCAGCGCTGCGCAACTTCACCAGGATAGTTGGCCTCAATAGGCTCTATCGGAAAGATGGCGTTAATCCGGTTGGCAACTTCCTGAGATGGAAGTACTTGAGACATATCCCAGCCGTTAGAGCTGCCTACATCCATAAATTCAATAAAGCGCAGTGTTACGCCACTTCCCTTGAAGTGCTTAGCCATGCCAATAATCTCTTGGTCGTTTGTACCTTTCTTAACAACCATATTGACTTTGAGGTTGGTAAAGCCAACTTCTTGAGCTGCAGCAATTCCATCCAGCACGTCTGTGACCGGGAAGTCAACATCATTCATTTTTTTGAAGATGTCATCATTCAGACCATCAAGACTAATAGTGAGGCGATGCAAGCCAGCTGCTTTTAATGCAGCCGCCTTCTTGCGCAAAATACTGCCGTTCGTAGTGAGTGTGAGATCAAGAGGCTGATCTGCCGTGGTACGAATCTTGGCTAACATCTCAATCAACACCTCGAGATTTTTACGCAGCAAAGGTTCGCCACCAGTGAGTCGAATTTTTTCTACACCCAATGAAGCAAAGATCGTCGTGAGGCGAGTGATCTCTTCAAAGCTCAGTAATTCATTATGAGAAAGATAGGGATAATCTTTATCGAAGATTTCTTTGGGCATGCAATAAGTGCAGCGGAAATTACAGCGATCTGTGACGGAGATGCGTAAATCACGTAAAGGGCGTCCACGAGTATCTTTGGTTGAGGTGTTCGCAGGCAAGAGCTGTCCTGGAATGGACGGCGTTAGGCCTTTGCCTTCATCTAAACGTATCGGGATTACTTTTTCAACCATGTGTAATTATGGCCGTGAAACGGTGTTTCTGCCAAACTGCCAAATATCCTTTTGGGATAAATAGCAGTCTGGAGAAATGAGATTAAACCGTTTTTTCTTGGCCGCCGGTTTCTACCAAAACCATTGGACCATTTTGCAGGCTCACAGGCGCCTTTGGCGTTCTACCCATCGGCAAAACTTCTGGCTCTGCCTTGATCTGTGATTGCGCTTCCTGATGCTTGCTAGAGTCTGTTGCAACCCAAACCATGCCAGCAGACTGAACTACGCTATGCAATGGAGTCTCTTCAAGTGCCTGGAAGGCAACCTTTGGGAGTTCAGGCATTGGTTTTGCAATGACCTCAATTGCTGGTGCTGGTGCAGCTACTGCTACTGCTTGTGGGGCAGGTGCTGCTGAAGCGTTATCAGGGCGATTGCTTTGGCGCGGCGCGCGTTGCTCTCTTGGCTCTCTAGGCGCACGCGGTGCACGCTCTTTCACTTCATTAGAAGCTGCCGATGCAACTGTATTTCCAAAGCTTTGAGCAATGTTTTGAATCGGCATGGAGGCAGAGGCTCCACCCATTCCTGCTGGAGGACCTGAGAATGAAGTCGCTACTGCAACAACAGATGCAATTGCTGCATCACCAGTGGACTCGCTACGTTCACCACGTTGACCGCGACCACGACCACGACGGTTGCGACCACGACCACGACGCTCTTCACCATCAACGCTAGGAGCTGCATCCGTACCAGGAGCGGCCTCGGTTGCTGGAGTTACCGCAGCTTGATTTTCTGGCTTTGGATTTTGATTGTTTTGGTTGCGATTGCCGTTACGGTTACGGCCGTCTTGACGACCTCTACCTGAGCCTGCTTCGCGTGGCGTGTTTGTACCTTCAGAAGCTGCTGCTCCTTCGGCTGGACGCTCACCACGATCATTACGATCACCACGACGACCGCGGTTACGGTTATTACCGTTACGGTTATTTTGATTGCGACCACGTGGTGCACTAGGAGCAGGCTTTGCTTCTGGCGCAGGCGCTGAAGAGAATAGGCTCTTAATAAAACCGAAGAATCCACCAGAGCTTGCAGTCTCAGTAGCAGCCTTTTCAGCACGCGCAGGGCGTGGCTGACTTACCGGCGCTGGTGCATTAGGCGTAATACCTTTTACAGCGGCTTCAGGACGAGCTTTTACATCTGCATCCTTACGGCTTACTGCGGTATCGGTTTCAAGTTCACGGGCAGCTTCTTCAGCCATCACATAGCTGGCTTTTTGGTCATCAAGACGGGGGTCGTCATGACGTAAACGCTCAAGCTTGTAATGCGGAGTTTCTAAATGCTTATTAGGAACCATCAAGACATTGACTTTAAAGCGTGACTCAATCTTGATGACTTCAGCGCGCTTCTCATTGAGCAAGAACGCAGCTACTTCAACTGGAACTTGTGTATGAATAGCGGCAGTATTTTCTTTCATTGCCTCTTCTTGAATAATGCGCAAGACTTGCAATGCAGATGATTCGGTATCGCGGATATGGCCAGTTCCGTTACAACGTGGGCAGGTTACGTGACTACCTTCGGAGAGAGCAGGGCGTAAACGTTGGCGCGACATCTCCATCAAACCAAATTTGGAGATCTTGCCCATCTGAACACGAGCACGGTCATGACGCAAAGCATCGCGTAAGCGATTCTCAACATCCTTCTGAGCCTTGCTCGATTCCATATCAATGAAGTCGATGACGATCAAACCACCCAAGTCACGTAAACGTGCTTGACGGGCAATTTCGTCGGCGGCTTCTAAGTTGGTGCGAGTTGCAGTCTCTTCAATATCAGAGCCGCGGGTTGCGCGTGCAGAGTTGACGTCCACTGAAACCAAAGCTTCGGTATGGTCAATCACAATCGCACCACCAGAAGGCAATGGCACGGTACGTGAGTACGCAGTTTCAATTTGGTGCTCGATTTGGAAGCGAGAGAACAATGGAACATCGTCCTGGTAACGCTTCACGCGTGGCAAGTTATCTGGCATCACTACTGACATAAATGCCGCAGCTTGCTCGTAGATATCGTCCGTATCGATGAGGATCTCACCGATATCTGGTTGGAAGTAATCGCGGATTGCGCGAATCACTAAGCTGGACTCGAGGTAAATCAATAATGGTGCTGAGTTGCCTTTAGCGGCTTCATCAATCGCTGTCCACAATTGCATGAGGTAGCTTAAATCCCACTGCAATTCAGTAGCGTCACGGCCAATACCGGCTGTACGAGCAATGATGCTCATGCCATCTGGTACTTGCAATTGGGACATTGCTTCGCGGAGTTCTTGACGGTCTTCGCCTTCAATGCGACGAGAAACGCCGCCTCCACGTGGGTTATTTGGCATTAATACCAAATAGCGACCTGCTAGGGAGACAAAAGAGGTGAGGGCAGCGCCTTTTTGGCCACGCTCTTCTTTTTCTACCTGGACAATGATTTCTTGGCCTTCGCGTAAAGCATCTTTAATAGAGGCATTACGGACATCAATACCCTCTTTAAAGTAGGTGCGGGCAACTTCTTTAAATGGCAAGAAGCCATGGCGTTCTTCGCCGTAATTTACAAAGCAAGCTTCGAGCGAAGGCTCAATGCGGGTAATAACACCTTTATAAATATTGCCTTTACGTTGTTCACGACCGGCAGCTTCGATATCGATATCGATGAGTTTTTGACCATCGACGATGGCAACTCGCAACTCTTCTTGTTGAGTTGCATTAAATAACATGCGTTTCATAACACTCTCCTATTGGGAGTGCGTCGTTGCGCGCTGCGTTAGGGACAAGTTAGATACCGCTTGGGGCATAGCCCATTGGCGGCTTTGGAGTGTGGATCAAGCAAATCCAGGCACTTATTGCCTAGTACACCAAGTTCAATGTTGTTAAACCGGTGCCACACTTGACGATCGCCGCAGAGACCTCCTTTAGGTCATCAATGCAGGCGCGCGCCTGAAAACTGTCTTCTAATCGCGGGTCGCGGCATACGGCACACCAACCCTGCGCCTCATTACAACGGGGGAGGGGCAACCCCGGGAGTCTATTAAGGGCGACTCCAAGCTCCACGATTCCAACCTGAATCAGGTAAGTCCCGGGCCAATAAATTGGCTAGAGCGTTGATTATACGGCACAAGTTGAACGACAATGGGGTATTGTTAAGTCCCTTGTCGACCCTCGTCGAGGTGGCAAGAGAGATAAATCATGAAATCCGAACCCATTTCCAAGCCCTCGCAGGCAAAAACCACCGCTCCAGCCGCCGTTCATCTTCAAACCATTGGTCCTGAAGAGGCCGGCCAGCGTCTGGATAACTACCTGTTGCGTTGGGCTAAAGGGGTCCCCAAAAGCCATGTTTACCGGATTATTCGCTCTGGGGAAGTTCGGGTAAATAAGAAAAGGGCTGAGCCGACTACCCGTTTGGTTGAGGGGGATGTAGTCAGAGTCCCACCAGTTCGGATTGCTGAGCCCGCCCAAATGGCAGCAGTTAATACTGCTCAAACTAAATCTCGGGCGCAGGGGTACTCCGACAAAATGCCTATTTTGTTTGAAGATGAAGCCCTATTAATCGTGAATAAGCCAGCAGGTTTGGCAGTGCATGGCGGTTCAGGTATTGCCCTGGGCGTTATTGAAACTCTGCGCATTACCCGCCCTGAGCTCAAATTCTTGGAATTAGTTCATCGTTTGGATCGAGATACCTCGGGTGTCTTGCTTTTGGCAAAGAAGCGCAGCGCTCTAGTGGAATTGCATCGCCAAATCCGCGAAGGGCAAACCGACAAACGTTACTACTTGCTAGCCCATGGCGAGATTGCTCAGGGTGCGGGCACGATGCAGCTCAAGTTTGCATTACATAAATACTTATTGGCCAATGGTGAGCGTCGCGTTCGCGTTGACCCAGATGGCCTACCAAGCCATACCGCCTTGCGTGTCACTAAATTGATGAAATGTGGAGAGGTGGCGATTACTCTAGCTGAAGCCCAGTTAAAAACGGGGCGTACTCATCAAATCCGCGTGCATCTACAAAAATTAGGTCACTCCATTTTGGGCGATGATAAGTACGGGTTTGAAGATCAAGACAAGATGGTGAAATCCAAGCGCTTATATCTGCATGCCCATTTAGCTGGCTTTACGCATCCCCGTACTGGCGAGAAAATGCGGATTGAATCGCCACTACCCGCTGAATTTACTGCAATGATGAAAACTTTTGAAGTGCCCAACAATGCTTGAAGAGCAAAAGCCCGATAGACGTTACGACCTGATTGTGTGGGATTGGGATGGAACCATCATGGACTCCACGCCAACGATCGTGAACTGTATTCAGCAAGCTTGCCGTGACTTAGGTTTCAAGGCACCTGATGACACCTTAGCTAGCTCTGTCATTGGCTTGGGTATCCAGGATTCACTGAGAAGGGCGGTTCCGTGGATTGAGCCGGCACATTTTCCCAAGTTAACCGAGCGCTTTCGTTATCACTATCTCGCCAAGGATCACGAGCTTGATTTGTTTCCAGGTATTCGTGAACTGCTACACAGTTTGCGGGAAGATGGTTACTTGTTGGGTGTTGCGACAGGCAAATCTCGTGTTGGATTGGATCGATCCTTAAAACATCACCAGCTAGAGCAGATATTTCATGAAACGCGCACTGCAGATGAATCCTTCTCTAAGCCCCATCCTGGAATGCTCCTAGAGCTTTCAGATGTCATGCAAGTACCGATGCGTCGTATGTTGATGATTGGTGATACTACCCATGATTTAGATATGGCAGCTAATGCGGGGGTGGATGCGGTTGCGGTAACGTATGGTGCACATCCTCCGAGCACTTTAAAAGAAGCGCCATCATTGATTCATGTGGATGATGTGTCGCAGTTGGGCCAATGGCTTAGCGACAATCTCACTGTTAAAAACTAGTTAGTCATTAAGGATTAAAAAGATGGATCAAAATCAATCCGAGAACGCCAATCAAAATTGGGAGCGCCAAGCTCTAGAGCACTTGCTGCTCGAGAACTTAAAAGAGACTCGTAAGGCGCGTCGCTGGAAAGCCGTGTTTCGTATTCTGACTCTCATTGTTTTTGTTGGCATAGTGCTCGCAGTATTTGATTTCCATCTGCCAGGGCGCGGCATGGGAATGGAGAAGCACACGGCTTTAGTTACTCTGGAAGGGGAGATTTCCTCTAGTTCAATGGCCAATGCATTGGATATCAATTCATCTTTAACAGCTGCTTTTGAAAATGAAAATAGTGCTGGCGTAGTCTTGCGCATCAATAGTCCTGGCGGCTCTCCAGTTCAAGCCGGCATGATGAATGACGAAATTCATCGCTTACGCAAGCTCTATCCAAACAAACCGTTTTATGTCGTAGTCGAAGACATCTGCGCTTCAGGTGGTTACTACGTAGCCGTTGCTGGCGATCAGATTTTGGTTGATAAGGCCAGCTTGGTGGGATCTATTGGCGTAATTATGGAAGGCTTTGGTTTCACTGGCTTGATGGATAAGTTAGGCGTAACCCGTCGCATGATTGCCGCAGGCTCAAACAAGGGAATGATGGACCCATTCTCCAAAGAAAATCCTCAGCAAGTCGAGATGATTAAAACTATGATCGATGAGATCCATCAGCAATTTATTGCGGTGGTCAAAGCGGGTCGCGGCGACCGTCTAAAAGAAACACCAGAGATGTTCTCAGGTCGCGTTTGGAACGGCGAACAAGCAATCAAAATTGGCTTGGTGGATGGCTACGGAACAGTAGAGACTGTCGCGCGCGATATCTTTAAAGCACCAGATATCCTGGACTACACCATGAAGGAGAATTTCGCTGAACGTGTTGCGAAACGTTTTGGTGCTGAGTTTGGCGCTGCAGCAGGCAAAGCTTTAGTTAAGACACCTGACCTAAAGTAAAAAAATCGATCAAGGTAGTAGCAAGCCAAATGCCTAGGCCAGCAATAGAAATACTGCTGGCCTATTTTGTAATGAAGCGCAGGCAGCCTCATTAGGGAAGCGCTTACGCCAGTCAGCAATCGAGAGTGTTGCAATCATCTCGCTTGGCAGGCTGAGATCCATTCCCATGCAAAGCATCGATTGCGGTGACAGTGTATTCAGGCAGGCCATCAACATCGCAGTATTGCGATACGGTGTCTCAATCCAAATTTGCGTCTGCTGTAACTTTCTAGATTCCGATTCCAACTGTTTCAATCGCGCAATGCGATCTTGCGCATCATGAGGAACGTAGCCTTGAAATGCGAAGCGCTGACCATTCAAACCGCTAGCCATCAGACCTAGCAAAATAGAGCTTGGGCCAACCAGTGGTTTTACTTTAGCACCCAGCTTATGTGCTGCTAGCACGAGCTCTGCGCCGGGATCCGCAACACCTGGAACACCTGCCTCTGACATCAGTCCCATGTCTTTGCCGGCGATCAGTGGTTTGAGTAAATCCATTGGTTTGACTGCATCGCCGTACTTGGCGTTGCGTGCAACACCACGCCACTCACTCATCTGCATTTCTTGAATGGTGCAAGCTAAAGGAGAAACGCTATCGACTGCCTTTAAAAAAGCACGCGCAGTTTTGGCATCCTCAACAATCCAATGAGTCAGCTTGGCAGTTTGGGTAATGGTTTCGCTTGGTAGTACCCAAGGTAATTGTTCGACGCGAGCATCGTCACCCAAAGTATTGGGGATTAAAAAGAGGGTGCCAAGGGTAGAGCTCATTAATTTAATTTTTCTGTGTCTATTTCTTTGCCGGAATAACAAAGCCAGCTTCACGCAAGAGGCCGCTCAAAGCAATTAAAGGCAAGCCAATTAAGGCTGTAGGATCATCACTCCTGATGGATTCTAAGAGTGAAATTCCTAAGCCTTCGGATTTGGCGCTACCAGCGCAGTCGTAGGGTTCTTCGGCATGAAGGTATGCCTCTAAAACATCATCTGAGAGTTTGCGAAAGGTAACTTCCGTAGGAATGTTGACGGTTGTTTCGACATCGCCATGCATCAGACATAGTGCTGTTTGAAAAGTCACAGTGGCACCGCGCATCAGTTGTAGTTGCGCCATAGCGCGTTCAAAGTTTCCTGGTTTACCAATCGCGGCGCCACAAAGATCGGCCACTTGATCGGAGCCAATGACCCAAGCCTCAGGGTGATCTTTGGCTACCGCTGCAGCTTTTGCTTTGGCTAGGCGCAGGGCCAAATCCACGGTTCCTTCACCAGGGAGGGGGGTTTCATCAACCTTCGGCGAAATGACATCAAAAGGCATGCGCAGGCGCTCTAGGAGCTCGCGACGATAGACTGAGGTAGATGCCAGGATTAGTTTTTTTGGTGAATTAATCATCACTGCTTGTACTTTCGGTGAAGCCTTCATTTAGACTGATGTCATGAATCGTAATCAAGTTTTACCTCAAGTTGAGTTATCCGCTGATCCCAAGGCTTTGAGCCGGATCGATTTTTGCGCCCCCCAATCCTATCAAGGCACTGGTTTTTTAGAGATTTCAGCCTTGCCGAGGGTAGCTGAAGAGGCTTCTAGCATTGAGCCAGGAGATGGATTTCATTGGGAGGTCAAAACCCATTTTGTAGATTCTCCAGGTTCTGATCCCCAGCAAGTGTTGGAACTGGCCGTAAAAGGTCGTATTCACTTAGTTTGTCAGAGCTGTTTACGGGATTGCGGCTTAGATTTGGCTCAAGCTAGTCGGTTTGTTCTGGTGGCCACCGAAGAGGAGGCGGACGCCTTTCCTATGGAGGATGACCAGCAGGAGCCCTTAGTGGCAAGTCAGCACTTTGACCTCCTAGGCTTAATCGAGGATGAAATCCTGCTCTCCTTGCCCTTAATTCCAAAGCATCCAGATGGTGCTTGCCAACCCCACGCATCTTCATTTGGAGAGGGCGGGGAAGCTGCAGATGCCTCTGAAAAGCCTCAGAATCCCTTTAACATATTGAAAAATATGAAGAAAAATTGATTAGACCACTTGCATTGGTGGTGGCTTTTCAAAGTTGTTTTATCAATTAATCAAGCATTTAGCTCAATTTACATGCTAGAATGTCGCCTTGCTTAGGAGTTCAATATGGCCGTCCAACAGAATAAAAAATCCCCATCCAAACGTGGCATGCACCGTGCGCACGACTTTTTGACCGCACCTGCTACGGCTGTTGAAGCCACAACTGGTGAGGCTCATTTGCGCCACCACATTTCACCAAACGGCTACTACCGTGGTCGTAAAGTTGTTAAAACAAAAAACGACTAATTCTTTAGTCTAAAAGATAGAAGCGGCTCCAATAAAAGCCGCTTTTTTCTTTGAAAAAAACCACTTGCAGCAATACTTGATTTTATGAGTGTCACTCTTGCTATCGATGCCATGGGCGGAGATCATGGGGCAGTCGTTACGGTCCCCGCTTGTTGCGATTTTCTCGAAAAACATGCCGATGTGAAGATTGCCTTGGTTGGCAATCCGGAAGTGCTCAAGCAAGCCTTGAGTAAATTTCCAAAAGCGCCAATAGAGCGCATCCAGATTATTCCCGCAAGTGAGGTTGTCTTGATGGATGATCCGATTGAGGTAGCACTGCGCCGTAAAAAAGATTCTTCGATGCGCGTTGCTATCGAGCAAGTCAAAGAAGGCTTAGCTGACGCAATCATCTCTTCAGGTAATACGGGTGCCTTGATGGCAATCTCCCGCTACATTCTCAAAACCCTTGATGGAGTAGATCGCCCTGCAATTGCCACTGCGATCCCTAATGAAAAAGGGCGCGGCACTACTATGCTGGACCTCGGTGCTAACGCAGACTGCGAGCCTATGCATCTAGTGCAGTTTGCCCAAATGGCTAACGTAATGGTTCAAGTGGTCGATGGCACACAAAACCCTTCTATCGGTCTTCTCAATATTGGTGAAGAAGTAATTAAGGGCAATGAAGTGGTGAAGCAGACGAGCGAGCTTCTACGCCAAACTAACTTGAACTTTTATGGCAACGTAGAAGGTAATGATATTTTCAAGGGCACTACGGATATCGTGGTGTGCGACGGTTTTGTTGGCAACGTCGTCCTTAAGGCAAGCGAAGGCTTGGCGAAGATGATGAGTGGCTTAATTAAAGAAGAATTTAATCGATCATGGCTTACCAAGCTCATGGCGATTTGCGCCATGGTGCCATTGTTGCGTGTACGCAAGCGCGTGGATCATCGTCGTTATAACGGCGCAGTACTTTTAGGTTTGCGCGGTTGTGTAATTAAGAGCCATGGCTCAGCAGATCGTTTTGCATTTGGTTTTGCGCTCGATAGGGCATATGAAGCAGCAAAAAATCGCATGGTAGAGCGTATCGCTCAAGCTTTTGTGGCGGAGACAAAATAATCATGAGTATCTATTCACGGATAGCAGGAACTGGGAGCTATCTCCCGGAGCAGCGTTTAAGCAATCAAGACCTCGTTGAGCGTTTAGCGAAGATTGGTCTTGAGACTAGTGATGAATGGATTGTGACTCGCAGCGGAATTTCTGCTCGTCACTTTGCCGCAGATAATCAGCTCACCAGTGACTTGGCAGTCAAAGCTGCTGAAGCTGCATTAAAAGCGGCTAACTGCACTTCAGAAGATCTTGACCTCATTATTTTGGCAACATCAACACCAGATCATTTGGGCGGCTTCCCAAGTACGGCGTGCGTAGTGCAAGACAAATTAGGCGCTCATACCAATTGCGCAGCATTTGATGTACAGGCGGTATGCGCTGGTTTCACTTATGCACTCGCTATTGCAGATGCATTTATTCGTACAGGTACTTACAAAAAAGTATTGGTTTTGGGTGCAGAAACTTTCTCTCGCATTTTGGATTTTCAAGATCGCACTACTTCTGTTTTGTTTGGCGATGGCGCTGGTGCAGTGGTTCTAGAGGCTTCTTCTGAGCCTGGCATTCTGGCAACAGCTTTGCATGCTGATGGTAGTCAACGCGACATCCTCTGTGTTCCAGGGCGCGCAAAGCAGGGTGGTGTTGAAGGAACTGCTTATTTAACTATGGATGGCCCTGCAGTATTTAAGTTGGCCGTTAAAGTGCTTGAACAAGTCGCGCATGAGGCTTTAGAAAAAGCCAATCTCAAACCAGAACAAATTGATTGGTTAGTGCCACATCAAGCCAATATTCGCATCATGGAAAGCACGGCTCGTAAGATGGGCATGTCGATGGACAATGTCATTGTGACTGTTCATGAACACGGTAATACGTCCGCTGCATCTATACCGCTTGCCTTGGATGTTGGTGTTCGTTCTGGTCAAATCCAACGAGGCCAGCACCTCTTGCTAGAGGGTGTGGGCGGTGGCTTTGCTTGGGGCGCGGCAGTCATTAAGTACTAAAGCGAAGCACTAAACAAAGCACAAAAGCTAAAAATACATTCACAACTATTATTCAGCGATTAATCCTATGACATTTGCATTTGTATTCCCTGGCCAAGGTTCCCAATCCGTTGGGATGCTCAACTCGATTGCGGATCGCCCAGAGGTACGTGCGACTTTGCAAGAAGCTTCAGAAGCTTTGGGTGAAGATGTTGCAAAACTGATTGCTGAAGGCCCTGCAGAAGCATTGTCTTTAACAACCAATACCCAGCCTGTGATGTTGACTGCTGCGATCGCGTTTTATCGCGCTTGGTTGGCTGCTGGTGGCGCTGTTCCTCAGATGATGGCTGGTCATAGCTTGGGTGAATACTCTGCCTTAGTCGCTGCCGGCGTAATCTCCTTTAAGGACGCTGTGCCTTTAGTGCGCTTTCGTGCGCAAGCTATGCAGACAGCGGTGCCGGTTGGTACTGGCGGTATGGCTGCGATCTTGGGTTTGGACGATGCGATTGTGAAGGCAGTTTGTGCTGAAGCTGCTGTAGCCTCTGGTGGTGTAGTTGAGGCAGTGAACTTCAATGCCCCAGGACAAGTCGTCATTGCGGGTGGCAGTGATGCGGTGACCAAGGCCTGTGAATTACTCAAGGCTGCTGGTGCAAAGCGCGCTTTGCCATTGCCAGTATCTGCACCATTTCATTCATCATTGCTACAGCCGGCCTCAGAAAAACTTCAAGGCTACTTAGCGGGTATTGAATTTAAGGTTCCCACTATTTCTGTAGTCAATAACGTTGATGTCAATGTGCTGAATGATCCGGCAGCGATTAAGGATGCTCTTGTGCGTCAAGCTGCTAAGCCTGTACGTTGGCAAGAGACTATCAATGCCATGGCGCAGCAGGGTATTACTCAAGTAGTGGAATGCGGTCCTGGCAAGGTATTGGCTGGACTGACTAAGCGTATTAATGAGAATGTCGTTGGCATTCCTATTTTTGATGAAGCCAGCCTTGCCGAAGCCTTGGCTACAGTAAAGTAAAGATATCAATAAGCAGCATCAAAGAAACCATCCAGAAACGACGGAAGACAAATATGAATCTCGACTTAAGCGGACAAATTGCATTGGTAACCGGCGCGTCGCGCGGTATTGGTCAAGCCATTGCGGATGAATTGGTGAAATGTGGTGCCAAGGTGATTGGTACTGCAACGTCTGAGGATGGCGCCAAAGCAATCAATGCCCGTTTGCAAGCGAGCGGCGGTCGTGGCGAAGTATTAAATGTGACAGATCCAAAGGCTTGCGAAGACATCATTGATTTGATTGTCAAAGATTTTGGCGGCATCAATATTTTGGTGAATAACGCAGGCATCACTCGCGATAACTTGGCTATGCGCATGAAAACAGATGAGTGGACCGATGTGATCGATACCAACTTAAGTGCGGTGTTCCGGTTGTCGCAGGCGGTAATGCGCCCAATGATGAAGGCGCGTGCTGGCCGCATTATTAATATCACCTCAATTGTTGGCCATATGGGCAATCCTGGACAAGCCAATTACGCTGCGGCTAAATCAGGTGTCTCCGGAATGACCCGCGCCCTGGCTCGTGAAATTGGTAGCCGTAATATCACCGTCAATTGTGTAGCCCCTGGCTTTATTGATACTGATATGACCCGTGCCTTGAGCGAAGAGCAGCAAAATAGCCTAAAAGCGAATATTCCCTTGGCTCGCCTAGGCAGCCCGGAAGATGTCGCTCAGGCAGTGGCGTTTTTAGCCTCTCCAGCAGCTGGATACATCACTGGGAACACCTTGCACGTCAATGGTGGCCTCTATTTAGCCTAAAAATAAAGCAGAAATTTGATCATTTTTTGGCGGATTTACTAATTTAGCCCGTCAAGCTGATAAAATCCTTTTCATCGTTTTTTTACAACCCTTGGGGGAATTAATGGATAACATCGAACAACGCGTTAAGAAGATCGTCGCTGAGCAATTGGGCGTCGCAGAAGCAGATATCAAAAATGAATCTTCTTTTGTGAACGACTTGGGCGCAGACTCTCTTGACACTGTTGAATTGGTAATGGCTTTGGAAGACGAATTCGGGATTGAAATTCCGGATGAAGAAGCTGAAAAAATTACTACTGTTCAGCTCGCTATCGATTTTGCTCAGTCAAAAGCTCAGGGTTAATTCCCTAGCTTAGTCAAAAGCTAATACTGTGTCAGCATCAAATGGCCGTCGCCGGGTTGTTGTTACCGGCTTAGGCCTGATTTCACCAGTTGGTAACTCGGTTGATGTAGCTTGGTCTAATTTGCTCGCGGGCAAATCAGGCATTGCTACCATCACGAAGTTTGACCACACTCCGCTGAGCGTGCATTTCGCCGGTGAGGTGAAAGATTTCAATGTGGAAGAATATGTTTCTGCCAAAGAGGCGCGCCATATGGATACCTTTATCCATTACGGCATCGCTGCTGGTACGCAAGCTATTCGCGATAGCGGTCTGCAAGTAACAGAAGAGAACGCCGAGCGCATTGGCGTGATGGTTGGTTCGGGTATTGGTGGTTTGCCAATGATTGAAGAAACCGGCGCTGAGTTGCTAGCTCGCGGTCCTCGCCGTATCTCCCCATTCTTTGTGCCAGGCTCAATCATTAATATGATTTCTGGCCACCTCAGCATCTTGTTTGGCCTTAAAGGTCCAAACGTCGCTGCAGTAACAGCTTGTACTACTGGGTTGCACAGTATTGGATTGGCAGCGCGCCTAATTCAGTATGGCGATGCCGATGTGATGGTTGCTGGCGGCGCTGAATCCACCATCTCCGCATTGGGCGTTGGTGGCTTTGCCTCAGCTCGTGCACTCTCGACTCGTAACGATGACCCGGCTACAGCTTCACGTCCATGGGATAGAGACCGTGACGGTTTCGTTCTAGGTGAGGGTGCTGGCGTGATTGTCTTAGAAGAGTATGAGCATGCTAAGGCGCGCGGTGCAAAAATCTACTGTGAGCTCTTGGGCTTCGGTATGAGTGGTGATGCATATCACATGACTGCCCCAAATATGGATGGTCCACGTCGTTGCATGGTGAATGCGATGCGCGATGCCGGCTTAAACGCCGATCAGATTCAATACATTAATGCGCATGGTACGTCGACACCTTTGGGTGATAAGAACGAAACTGGCGCTATCAAGGCTGCTCTTGGCGATCATGCCAAGAAGACTTTGATTAACTCCACGAAGTCGATGACTGGCCACCTTTTAGGCGGTGCTGGCGGCTTGGAGTCTGTCTTTACTATTCTGGCCCTACATAACCAGAAATCTCCACCAACAATCAACATCTTCAATCAAGATCCAGAGTGTGATTTGGACTACTGCGCCAATACTGCTCGCGACGTGAAGATCGACCACGCCGTCAAAAACAACTTTGGCTTTGGGGGTACTAACGGTACCTTGATTTTTGGCAAACTGACCTAATATCCTAATTAGGTTGTTTCACTCCTTCGTTTCTTTAATTATTGGTTTTTACCAAGCAGGTCTATAGCATTATGAAAAAGTATCTTATTGCGCTCGTAGCTATTCTTAGCTTGGGGCAAATTGCGTTTATTCCACAGGCCTATGCTCAGAGTCCACGCGTCTCTATTCCTGATTTTGCTGATTTAGTTGAGCGAGCTAGTCCAGCTGTAGTCAATATTCGCACCACTGAAAAAGTGATGCAGCAGCAATCTCAGGGTGGCTTTCCAGGCATGCCAGAGGATCAAGCTGAATTCTTTCGTCGCTTCTTCGGCGTACCTATTCCAGGTTTGCCTGGGGGACCCAAACAAGCTCAACCTAATCCCGGCAAGCCACAAGAGGCGGATCGTGGGGTAGGTTCTGGTTTCATTATTGAATCCAATGGTTTGATATTGACTAATGCCCACGTAGTCGAGGGCGCCAATACGATCTATGTCACCTTGACCGACAAGCGTGAGTACAAAGCTAAGTTATTAGGCATGGATAAACGCACTGATGTGGCGGTTGTCAAAATCGACGCGCGTGATTTGCCAAGATTGTCTCTGGGCGACTCCTCTCGTGTGAGAGTGGGAGAGTGGGTATTGGCGATTGGCTCCCCATTCGGCTTAGAAAATACCGTGACCGCGGGCATTGTGTCTGCCAAGAGTCGTGATACTGGCGACTACCTGCCTTTTATTCAGACTGACGTCGCAGTTAACCCCGGAAACTCTGGCGGTCCTTTATTGAATACCGCCGGACAAGTCATTGGTATTAACTCGCAAATCTTTAGTCGCTCTGGTGGATACATGGGTATCTCTTTTGCCATTCCAATTGATGAAGCGATGCGTGTTGCAGAGCAACTGCGTACCAATGGAAAAATGACTCGTGGTCGGATTGGGGTTGCTTTAGGTGAAATGACCAAAGAAATTGCCGAGAGCCTTGGACTTGGTAAGCCTCGTGGCGCCTATGTTCGCAATGTTGAACCAGGTGGACCAGCAGCAGCGGGTGGCATTGAGTCTGGTGACGTGATTCTCAGTTTCAATGGCCGTGATATTGGCAAATCCACCGATCTGCCCCGAGCTGTTGGTGATACCAAGCCAGGCACCAGTGCCAGCGTACAGGTTTGGCGCAAAGGATCCACCAGGGACTTGATGGTTTCCGTAGTGGATACCGAAGCCGGTCAAGCTGCCGTGAAGAAATCGGATAACTCGGGTTCATCAGGCGGAAATGCCAATTCTCTTGGGGTGGCAGTCTCTGAGCCCTCCGATAGCAAGAGGAAGGAGCTCAATATCCGTGGTGGCGTTGAGGTTACTGGTCTAGGAGATGGCCCCTTGGCACGTGCAGGGGTTCGTCCTGGGGACGTCATTATTCGGATTGCAGATGCGGATATCACCAGCGTAAAGCAGTTTGAGAGCTTGGTGAAGGGTTTGGACTCCAATAAGTCGGTCCCGGTTTTCGTCCGTCGAGCCGACAGCACCATGGTTATTCCTGTCAGGCCAAAATAAGCCAAAAGCAGGGTTTTTAGATGAAATAAACGGGTTTGGCGCTATTTTGGCGCCACCCATTACAATCTCTCTAAGACGGCTTTTTGCAGCGCATCATTGTGGTGCGCTCTGACAAGGCGTTTTTTGAAGACCACATAAGACGCTATGGATTTAATCCGCAATTTTTCTATCATCGCCCACATTGATCACGGCAAATCAACGCTTGCTGATCGCATTATTCAACTCTGTGGCGGTCTCTCTGATCGTGAAATGGAAGCTCAGGTTCTAGATTCGATGGATATCGAACGTGAGCGCGGCATCACTATTAAGGCCCAAACAGCGGCGCTGACTTATAAGTCTAAGGACGGTAAAACCTACAACATCAATTTGATTGACACGCCGGGACACGTCGACTTTTCCTATGAGGTGAGTCGTTCACTCTCAGCGTGTGAAGGCGCATTATTAGTGGTCGATGCCAGCCAAGGTGTTGAGGCACAAACGGTGGCTAACTGCTACATGGCGCTAGAGTTGGGTGTTGAAGTAGTCCCAGTTCTGAATAAGATTGACTTGCCCCAGGCCGATCCTGATCGCGCTAAAAAAGAAATTGAAGATGTGATTGGTATTGACGCATCGGAAGCGGTGACTTGTTCAGCTAAAACGGGGTTAGGTGTGCAGGATGTCATTGAAGAAATGATTGCTCGCGTACCACCCCCTAAAGGCAATGCAGCGGATCCACTTCAAGCTTTAATCATTGATTCTTGGTTTGATAATTACGTTGGTGTGGTGATGTTGGTGCGTGTCGTGAATGGCACCCTCAAGCCAAAAGAAAAAATTACCTTGATGTCCAATGGTTCAACCCACCTAGTGGAGCATGTGGGTGTATTTAGTCCAAAGTCTGTAGACCGCCCAGAGTTGTCTGCTGGCCAAGTGGGCTTCGTCATTGCTGGTATTAAGGAATTAAAAGCTGCCAAGGTAGGTGATACCGTCACACATACCACTGGGCAACAAGGTCGAGTACCTGCGAGTGAACCGCTGCCTGGCTTTAAAGAAGTAAAACCCCAAGTCTTTGCGGGTCTGTATCCAGTAGAGTCCAGCGAATACGATCAACTTCGTGAATCTTTAGAGAAGTTGCAGCTAAATGATGCCTCACTCTTGTATGAGCCTGAGGTTTCCCAAGCACTGGGTTTTGGATTCCGTTGTGGCTTCTTGGGCTTGCTCCATATGGAGATTGTGCAAGAGCGTTTAGAGCGTCAGTACGGCATGAATCTCATCACTACCGCACCAACGGTGGTGTATCAAGTGGAGCAATCTGATGGCACTATCTTATCGGTAGATAACCCATCAAAGATGCCTGAGGCTAGCAAGATCAATACGATTCTTGAGCCTATTGTGACGGTCAATCTGTACATGCCACAAGAGTATGTGGGAGCGATCATTACCCTGTGCGTTGGTAAGCGCGGTATTCAGATGGATATGAATTACCTCGGTCGCCAAGTAAAGCTCACCTATGAGCTACCTATGGCTGAGATTGTTCTCGATTTCTTCGACAAGATGAAGTCGATCTCCCGTGGCTATGCATCGATGGATTACGAGTTCAAAGAATATCGTCCGGCAGATGTAGTGAAAGTCGACATCCTGATTAATAGCGAGCGTGTGGATGCGCTGTCGGTGATTGTTCACCGCAGTAACAGTCAACATCGCGGGCGCGAAGTGGTTGCTAAGATGCGCGGCATCATTCCGCGTCAAATGTTTGATGTGGCTATTCAGGCGGCAATTGGTAGCAATATTGTTGCCCGTGAAAACGTGAAAGCCTTGCGTAAGAACGTATTGGCAAAATGCTATGGTGGCGACATCTCTCGTAAGCGCAAATTATTAGAGAAGCAAAAAGAAGGTAAGAAGCGCATGAAGCAGGTAGGTAACGTGGAGATTCCACAAGAAGCCTTCTTAGCCATTTTGCAGGTAGACGACTAATGAACTTTGCACTCATCCTATTTATCTTGGTAGTAGTTTCGGGCGTTGCCTGGATTGCTGATCGCTACTACTTTGCTCCGCAAAGACGTATGGTTGGTATCGACCGTATGCCTTTATGGTTGGAATACACGGCTGGTTTCTTCCCAGTCATTTGTGCGGTGTTTGTATTGCGCTCTTTTATTGTGGAGCCATTCAAAATTCCATCGGGCTCCATGATTCCGACTCTGCAGATTGGCGACTTTATTCTGGTGAATAAATTTACCTACGGTATTCGTTTGCCGGTGATTAATCAGAAAGTGGTTGATCTGGGTTCCCCAAAACGTGGCGATGTCGTGGTATTCCGCTATCCCCGCGATGAATCCATTGATTACATTAAGCGCGTCGTGGCTTTGCCAGGCGACACTATTACCTATCAAGACAAGCGTTTAACAGTGAATGGTCAGCCATTGCAATACAGTGGTGGTGAGTCTTATCTTGATCCAGAAAATATGCGTTATGCCAAGCGCTTTGCAGAATCATTTCCTGCGGACTTGGGTGGCAACAAGCATGAGATTCTGAACGATCCTGATCGTCCTGCTGGCATGTTTCCTGCAGAGCGTTTCCCTGGATTTGAAAACTGCCAGTACATTTATGCCGGTCTGACTTGTACGGTCCCAGCAGGGCATTACTTTGCCATGGGTGATAACCGTGATAACAGTGCTGATTCTCGTTACTGGGGATTTGTGCCAGATAAAAATATTGTCGGTAGAGCATTCTTTGTTTGGTTGAATCTCGGAAATCTTGGCCGTATTGGCGGCTTCGAATAAGACTATGAACGCCCGCGCCGTCATTGAAACTGCACCGCTGCAAGCGCAACTGGGCTACACATTTAAAAAACTAGAGTTACTGAATCAAGCTCTTACGCATCGCAGTCACAGCAAGAAAAATAATGAGCGCTTGGAGTTTTTAGGTGACTCGATCCTCAATTGTGTCGTCGCTGAAATGCTCTATGAGCGTTATTCCGATTTAGATGAAGGTGATCTTTCTCGCGTACGGGCCAACTTAGTTAAGCAACAAGCGCTCTATGAGATTGCTCAAACCCTATCGCTATCAGACTATCTGCGCTTAGGTGAGGGTGAGTTAAAGAGTGGCGGCTTCCGTCGCCCATCCATCCTTGCTGACACACTTGAAGCAGTCACTGGTGCCATATTCTTGGATGGCGGATTTGATGCTGCCAAGAACTGCTTGCGCAAACTGTATTCCATCATTCTGGCTAATGTTGACCCAAAAACTTTGGGTAAGGATGACAAAACTTTATTGCAAGAATGTTTGCAAAGCTATCAGTTACCGTTGCCTACTTATAACGTCACTGGGACTAGCGGTGCAGCTCATAATCAGCAATTCGAGGTAGAGTGTTTAATACCTAATCTCAAGGTTGCAGTTAAGGGTGAGGGCGCGTCGCGACGTGCGGCTGAGCAAGCGGCAGCTAAGCTAGCCCTGGTATCAGCCCTGAAAGCTTTGCCACAAGCGCTAGGTAAACCTAAAAAGACTCGGTCAGCGAAAAAGAAGGCAGCGAAAAAAGTAGCAACCGAAGAGCAGTTAAATCTTAAGCTGAAGGGCTAATCGTGTTTAGATGCGGCACTATCGCCATTGTTGGCCGTCCCAATATGGGCAAATCAACCCTCTTGAATGCCTTGGTTGGTCAGAAGATCAGTATTACATCCCGTAAAGCACAAACCACGCGGCACCGTATTTTAGGTATTCAGAATCGCGAAGAGACGCAGTTCATCTTCATCGATACGCCGGGCTTTCAAACTCGTTTGATGAATACCCTGAATAAGGCCTTGAACCGCACGGTCACTACGGCTTTGCAAGATGTGAATGTGGCTTGCTTTGTGGTTGAAGCAGGCTACTTTGGCGAAGATGACAAGAAAGTTTTGAAGTTACTGCCAGATGATTTACCCATTGTCTTGGTTTTAAATAAATTAGATCTATTTAATAGTCGCTTTCAGACTCCTTCTGAGCGGGATCAGGCGCTACTGAACTTTATTAAAGAGATGGCTCGCCCTTGGTGTGAATTGGGCGGTCACGAAGATCAGAAGTCTGAGTTCGCTGAAATCGTGCCGATGAGTGCTAAGAGTCCTGGGGATGTTGAAAGATTGTTAGACGTACTCGAAGGCTACTTACCTGAGGCACCAGCGGTCTACGATGGCGATACCATTACTGATCGCAGTGAGCGTTTCTTGGCAGCTGAGATCCTGCGCGAGAAGGTCTTCCGCTTTACCGGGGAAGAGTTGCCTTACACCAGCACAGTAGTGATTGATCAGTTCAAGATGGACGGCAAAATGCGCCGTATCGCAGCAACCATTTTGGTTGATCGCGATAGCCACAAGGCGATGATTATTGGTGCCAAGGGTGAGCGACTCAAGAAGATTTCTACCGATGCCCGCATTGATATGGAAAAGCTCTTTGATGGAAAGGTCTTCTTGGAGACTTGGGTTAAGGTCAAACGTGGCTGGGCAGATGATCGCGCTGAATTACGGGCGCAGGGTCTAGAGTAATTATTCATGGCCTCCATTCGTGTTGCTGACGAACCCGCTTTTGTATTGCACAGCATTCCCTACAAGGAAACTAGCTTAATTCTGGATGTGTTTACACGTCAGCATGGTCGCATGGCCTTGATTGCCAAGGGTGCCAAGCGCCCACACTCAGTATTGCGTCCAGTCTTACAGCGCTTTCAGCCTCTATTGGTTTCTTGGAGCGGGAAGTCTGAGTTACGAACTTTAACGAAGTCCGAGTGGGTTGGCGGTACTCCTTCCTTAGTTGGCGACGCCTTACTCTGTGGGTTTTATCTCAATGAGTTGTTAGTCAAGTTTCTGGCGCGTGAAGACGACTATGAAAGACTCTACGACCATTACACCGATACGATCTCCGCTTTATCGAATCTTGAATTTGAATCCAAAGGCTTAGAAGAAATTCTGCGTCCTTTCGAGTTAACACTCTTGCAGGAAACGGGTTATGCAGCAGCGCTGGATCGCTGTGTCGAAACTAATAGCACTCCTATTTCCAATGAGCAATATGTATATCAACCAGAGCGTGGCGTAAGGCCTGCTCAAGGCGATGATCCAGGCCACTGGCCAGTCTTAAGTGGAAAATCATTGCTAGCTATTGCAGCGGGCGACTTTTCTGATCAAGAGACGCTTTCTGAGAGCAAGCAGTTGATGCGTTTCTTATTGGGTCTACACCTTCAGGATCAAGTGCTCACTACCCGCCAAATTTTGATTGATCTCAAGAAAATCTAGTAAGCTACAAATATGAGCGACTCCAATACTCTTGAGCTTGGCATCAATATCGATCACGTCGCTACTTTACGTAATGCGCGTGGCACGGTTTATCCAGATCCTTTAAAAGCTGCCCATTTAGCTGAAGAGGCTGGCGCTGATTTAATTACCCTGCATTTACGCGAAGATCGCCGCCATATTAAAGATGCGGATTTGATGGCTTTGCGTCCTTTGATTCAGACGCGTATGAATTTGGAGTGCGCCGTAACACCAGAGATGATCAACATCGCCTGTCGAGTTCAGCCGCATGATGTTTGCCTGGTTCCTGAAAAGCGCGAAGAAGTCACTACTGAAGGCGGCTTGGATGTGCTGGGTCACTTTGATGCAGTCAAAGCAGCCACTACACAGTTAAAAGCTGCAGGCATCAGGGTCTCACTTTTTATTGATCCAGAAGAAAAGCAAATTCAGGCTGCCAAAGATGTTGGCGCAACAGTAGTCGAATTGCATACCGGTCGATACGCAGATCTAGCTGGTGATCAACAGAAGCAAGAGCTTGAGCGCATCAGAAAAGCCGCTCAGTTTGGCAGAAGTATTGGACTACGTGTTAATGCAGGCCATGGTTTGCATGAGGGTAATGTGATGCCGGTAGCAGCTATTGCTGAGCTCTCTGAGCTGAATATTGGTCATGCTATTGTTGCTGAAGCCCTCTTTAAGGGTTGGCAAAAAGCAATCACGGACATGAAAGCTCTGATGGATCAGGGTAGGGCTAACGCTTCCAAATCAGAATAAGCTTAGTAATATAAAAATGATCATCGGTATTGGCACAGACATCCTGCAAATCGAGCGGCTTCAAGCTGCTTACGATCGTACTCACGGTCGATTAGCTGAAAAAATTCTGGGACCAGATGAGATGGCGGTGTTCAAGCATCGCTTAGCCAGAAATCACAAGCGGGGCATTGCTTTCTTGGCAACGCGCTTTGCTGCAAAAGAAGCATTCTCTAAAGCAATTGGTCTTGGCATGAGAATGCCAATGACTTGGAGGTCCCTCCAGACCCTGAATGAACCTAGTGGAAAGCCGGTGACATCTTATCTTGGTGCGTTAGCGGTATTCATGAAAGAGAAAAACTGGGAAGCTCAAGTGACTGTAAGTGACGAGCAAGACATGGCAATAGCTCATGTCATCGTAGTTCAAAAATAAACAAGCATCAAAAATAGATAAAACTAAAAAATTTCGAGGAATACATGAGTAAGTCGACTATGAAACCAGGCCCAGTTACTTTAGATGTTGTTGGTCTTGAGTTAAATGCCGAAGATCGCCGTCGCATCTTGCATCCACTGACTGGTGGCGTGATTTTATTTGGTAGAAATTTTGCCAATCGTAAGCAACTTACCAAACTAACTGCAGAAATTAAAAAACTCCGTTCTGACGTATTAATCTCGATTGATCATGAGGGTGGCCGTGTGCAGCGCTGTAGGACTGACGGCTTTACCCATTTACCTGCTATGCGTAAGCTTGGTGAACTCTGGGGATCCAAAAATAAATCAACGGATAAATCAAAACATCCCGCAGAATCGGCTGCGATTGCAATGGCAGCAGCTACTGCCTGTGGATATGTTTTGGCTGCCGAATTGCGTGCTTGTGGTGTGGACTTTAGCTTTACTCCAGTCCTAGATCTTGATTTTGGTCGCAGCGGTGTAATTGGAGATCGCGCATTTAGTCGTGATCCACAAATTACTTTTGCATTAGCCAAGAGCTTGAATGAAGGTTTACGTCTTGCCGGTATGGCCAACTGCGGTAAGCACTTCCCAGGCCATGGCTGGGCAGAAGCGGATTCTCATGTGGCCATTCCGGTGGATGAGCGTCCTTTGAAACAAATTCTGAATGACGACGCTAAGCCTTATGAATGGTTGGATCTGAGTCTAACTGCAGTAATGCCAGCCCATGTGATTTATCCGAAAGTAGATAAGAACCCAGCAGGCTTTTCTAAAGTTTGGTTACATTCCATTTTGCGTCAAGAGCTGGGCTTTGAAGGCGTAATTTTTAGTGATGACCTCTCGATGGAGGGTGCGAGCGTTGCCGGTTCTGTAGTGAAGGGCGCAGATATGGCACTTGAGGCTGGATGTGATGCGGTGTTAATTTGTAATCGCCCGGACCTTGCAGATCAATTGCTTAGTCAGTTGAAAGTCTCAAAAGCAAAACAAGCGGAGTCTGCCATTCGATTAAATCGCTTGATGCCAACCTCCACGGCTCCAGCTTGGGATGCGTTGCAGTCTGAGGCGCAATACCAGCATGCCAAAGGCTTGCTCCAGCAGCTAAAGCTCATTGCCTAGGTGATAAGTAAAAACTTTCAGTAATAAAAAAGCCCGGCATGCCGGGCTTTTTGCTATCGAGCGAGCTAATTAGTTAGCGCGACTACGATATTCACCAGTACGAGTATCGATCTCGATCTTGTCACCAGTGTTGCAGAACAATGGAACTTGCAATTCATAGCCAGTAGCTAGTTTTGCAGTCTTCAATACTTTGCCTGAGCTGGTATCCCCTTTAACTGCTGGCTCTGTATAAATGATTTCACGAACTAAAGAGTTTGGCATTGCTACTGAGAGTGCTTTACCTTCGTAGAACACTACTTCACAAGGCATGCTTTCTTCGAGGTAGTTCAATGCATCGCCCATGAATTCAGCTTCAACTTCATATTGGTTGTAGTCGCCGTCCATAAATACATACATTGGATCTGCGAAGTAAGAGTAGGTGCAGTCTTTCTTGTCGAGGATCACTACATCGAATTTGTCATCAGCTTTGTAAACACCTTCGTTAGGTGCGCCGGTTAACAAGTTCTTAAATTTCATTTTTACAACTGAAGAGTTGCGGCCTGAGCGGCTGTATTCCGCTTTTAAAACGACCATGGCATCGGTGCCGATCATTACTACGTTACCAACGCGGAGTTCTTGTGCTGTTTTCATCTTGCTATTCCTGGGTGCAGAGCTGATTTTCTGCGGTTTTTATCAAAAACAAGATTGTAACCGCCCGCAGGTGGATTTCGCACAAGATCAGGCTACAAAGCCCATTAGACGGGCAGCCAGGCCACCATCAGCTTGTTTTTCAAGTAAATCTGCTCGCCAAGCCTTGGAATGGGCGCTCCATTCATTGATAGATTGATACCACTCGCTAGGCATTGCCCAAGTCATGGCGGCTATGACGGCATGTTTAAGCTCTTGCGATGCATTTTCAAGATAGAGGTCTAAAAAGGCGGCTAACTTAGTTTTATGGGCGCCATCTTCTTGGGGGTAAATATGCCAAATGAAGGGCTTTCCAGCGAGTTGAGCTCGGACGAAAGAATCTTCGCCTCGAACGATATTGAAATCGCATTGAGAAAGGACCCAGTCGTATTCATCTTGAGAAACAAATGGAATAGAGATCAACTGAATAGAGTCGGGCAAAGTAAGTGGCTGGGTAGGGTGAGTGGAGCTGAATTGCAATTGTTCACGTTGACCATGTGTCAACACGATGTCGAAGTCCTCATCTAATGTCGATAGATCTTCCAGCCATTTCAGTAGCGGTACACCCGGGTAGCAAAAAACACTGATACGTTTGGTATTGGGTCGCAAGAGTTTCCAGCTAGTCTTTAGACTCTCCGGAATGCATTGCTCAGTGAGTGACGAGTCCCTAGGGATTGGATCAATCAAGATGCCGCCCGCATTTTCCTGGAAGCCTGGGAAGAAGAAGTACTTTGGAATGCCGTGTGCCTGTGGGGAGGCTTTCTGATGAAAGTCCACAATCCAAGGTTCTGCGCTTAAGTACTCTAGGTTCAGGATGATGGGTTTTTTGGAGGCAATGAGTAGGCCTGCTAGGTAGCGCTCGGGGAGGTCACACCCAAATGCCTCAATCACCACGTCAGGCGTTTCTACTGGATGACGGCTATTGTGATGGCTTGCTTCCCAGGGTTGAATGTCGATACGGCGCTTGATTTCTGGATCAACACCAGAAGCGAGTAAATTAAGGGTTGGTAGATCGTCGCAGAAAATGCGCACGTCTTGGCCGTGAAGGCTTGTTAAGCTTCTTGCTAGACGCCAGCAAACACCGGCATCACCATAGTTGTCTACGATTTGACAGAAAATATCCCAACGCATGAGCAATTCGCTTTTTGAAACCCTTCAGCAGGATGTTAAACGGCTACCCGGATTGCCGGGGGTGTATCGCTTCTTTGATGAGGCGGGACATATTCTGTATGTCGGTAAAGCGCGCAACCTCAAAAAGCGTGTATCTAGTTACTTCCAACGAACCCAGCTTTCACCACGAATAGAGCTGATGGTGGGAAAAATTGCTCGCTACGAAACTACAGTAACACGCTCAGAAACCGAAGCCTTAATTCTAGAGAACAATCTCATTAAGGAGTTGGCCCCTCCATTCAACATTCTCTTTAGAGATGATAAGTCTTATCCCTATGTCATGTTGACAGGTCACCAGTTTCCTCGCTTGGCCTCCTATCGTGGCAAAACGGATAAGCGCAATCACTACTTTGGCCCATTCCCAAATTCATGGGCGGTGCGCAATAGCGTGCAGATTTTGCAGAAAGTGTTTCGCTTGAGAACCTGCGAGGACTCTGTATTTAAAAACCGCAGTCGACCATGCTTATTGCATCAAATTCATCGCTGTAGTGCGCCTTGCGTTGGTCGTCTGAACGCAGAGCAATATGGGCAGGATGTAGCTCAAGCAACCCGTTTTTTAGAAGGCGACCATAGTCGCGTGCTGTCTGAGCTTGAAAAGAAAATGCATGCTTATAGCGATGCTATGGAGTTTGAAATGGCTGCAGTGCTGAGGGATCGTATTGCGGATCTTTCGAGCGTCCTGCAACAGCAATCCATGGATACCGTCGCTGATGGTGAAGGTGATGTCGATGTGATTGCTGTAGCCCAAATGGAAGGTGTAGTTTGCGTCAATTTGGCAATGATTCGTGGAGGTCGCCATTTGGGAGATCGTGCTTACTTCCCTAAGGGCCTGCGCTCTAGTTCAGGGGAGCTGCCACCACCTGCAGAAATTCTCGAGGCCTTTATTGCTCAGCATTATCTGGAGGAGAAGTCAGGCGATGGTGAAGCGACGACTAATTTAATTCCACCCGTATTGATTCTGAACCACCCCCTGAGAAAGCTGGTTGATGATATTGCGGCACCGGAAGAAAGTACTGACGATGTTTCCGGGCAAACAGCTCCGGAAGGTTTACACGATTTATTGAACGCACAAGCTGGTAAGCGCATTACCTTCCTGCATCAGCCACAAGGTCAGAGACGGCATTGGTTGGGTATGGCTGAGGGTAATGCCAAGATTGCGATAGCGAAGCGTTTGGTAGAGACAGGTGGTCAATTGGCGAGAGCCCGAGCATTAGCTGATGTCCTGGCGTTGGAATTAGAAAGTCTTGAGCAACTACGTATTGAATGTTTTGATATTAGCCATACTTCTGGAGAGGCTACTCAAGCGTCTTGTGTGGTGTATTCCAAAAACGCAATGCAGCCTAGCGAATATCGCCGTTTCAATATCAACGACATTACCCCAGGTGATGACTACGCAGCCATGCGTCAGGTCTTGCAACGCCGTTATGCGAACTTTCAAGAACTCCCTGTTGAGAAGATGCCGCAAGTCATATTGATCGACGGTGGTAAAGGTCAAGTTGAAATGGCAAGACAAGTCCTTTCTGAATTCGGTATGGATATTGGATTGATCGTTGGTGTTGCCAAAGGCGAGGGTCGTAAGGTAGGTCTTGAGACACTTATCTTTGCAGATGGACGTAGATCGCTCGAGCTGGGTATTGATAGTGCCGCTTTGCTGTTGGTAGCGCAAATCCGTGATGAAGCGCATCGCTTTGCTATCACCGGCATGCGGGCTAAACGAGCAAAAGCTAGAGCAGTTTCTCAGTTAGAGGAGATCGAGGGGATAGGGGCTAAGCGACGCCAAAAATTACTCGCCCGTTTTGGGGGTTTGCGGGGTGTTTCTAACGCCACGATTGAAGAGCTTTCTAGTGTTGAGGGAATTTCCACTGCACTGGCCGAGCAAATCTATAAGCAACTCCATTGATTTCCCAGTGCGCTCACATTGGTTTATGCTTGTGCCATGCCTTTTAATTTGCCCATTGCCCTGACTTGGTTGCGCGTAGCCGCAATTCCGCTCGTGGTTGCAGTGTTCTATTTGCCTGGTAGCTGGCTGACTCCTTTCGACAAAAACCTCACTGCTACCGTGATTTTTGTTTTTGCGGCAGTAACTGATTGGTTGGATGGTTTCTTGGCTCGCAAGATGAAACAAGAATCAGCATTCGGTCAATTCTTAGACCCCGTGGCAGATAAATTAATCGTAGCTGCTTCATTGCTTGTTTTGCTCAATATGGATCGCGTCCAAGTCTGGGTGGCCCTCATCATTATTGGTCGTGAAATTACCATCTCGGCATTAAGGGAGTGGATGGCGCTATTGGGTGCTGGAAAAAGCGTTGCCGTGCACATGGTTGGTAAGTTAAAAACCACTGCTCAACTCGTAGCGATTCCATTTTTATTGTTAAACGACACCTTATTTGGTTGGTTGAATTGTGCACAAGTTGGCACTTGGTTGATTTGGATTGCATGCTTTTTGACGCTTTGGTCCATGTTCTATTACATGAAAAAGGCTTTGCCTCAGCTAGTTGATAAGGCTGAATAAAGTCCACAAACCCATAGCTGATAAGGGTTTGATCGAAACGTCAGTCTTATTAGTTTTTAGGCTTACTGACAAATAATGCGTTCTCTTAAATTGTTTGTTAAACTACTGCCCTGTTATGCGGGAATAGCTCAGCTGGTAGAGCGATACCTTGCCAAGGTATAGGTCGGGAGTTCGAACCTCCTTTCCCGCTCCAAGTTCGATGGGAAGCCCTAAAAAGCTTCCCATTTTTTGATTCAAGCATATGGCGCGTTGGCCGAGTGGTTAGGCAGGAGCCTGCAAAGCTTCGTACGGGGGTTCGATTCCCTCACGCGCCTCCAGTAATTTAGATTGATTACCAGGGCAAGAACATGATGCAACCGAAAAGACTCCAAAAATTCATATTAGCCTTAGCGCTATCTGGTCTATTGCTAGCCTGCGCTTCTTCGGGGGATTCTCCAACCGGGACGCCTAGTGAAGTTCAAGAAATTCAGTCTCAACTATTGGGTGATATGCCATTACCCGCAGCATCAAAAATTATTGGTGCAGATTCTTTAATCATTGGTCGCGGTGATAACTGGGTGGGTCGCGTAGTTTTATCTGGTGTGCAGACCCCAACGGATATTTATGCATTTTTCCAAGCTGAATATCCAAGGGCTGGTTGGACCACGATTAGTGCCGTGAAATCAAAAACCAGTATTTTGGTTTTTACTAAAGGTGATCGTACTTCAACCATTGAGTTAAATGAAGGCTCATTTGGTGGACCTAAAACAATCATCACGATTACCGCATCACCAAAGAATGCAAATGTCGTTACGCCGACCAAAAAATAAAAATAGTTATATCGCTCATCTATAGAAAAAGGCCTCTAAACGAGGCCTTTTGCTTTCCAGGCTAAGTCTTATAGCCCGCCAGCCCTAATGAGGCCAACAGCCTGACCCTCTATGGCGAAGTTTGGTTGACGTCTATCCACCAAAATATTTTTAAAGTCTGGGTTCTCAGCCTGTAATTCAATCACCATACCATCCGCAGTTTTCTTTTGGTTCCAACGTTTTACTGTGACTTCATCATCTAGGCGCGCAACTACGATATCGCCGTTACGCACTTCAGAAGTTTTTCTTACAGCCAGGTAGTCACCATCTAAAATTCCAGCATCGCGCATACTCATGCCAACTACTTTTAGCAAGTAATCAGCACCCTTGCTAAATAAGCTTGGATCAATCGGCACTTGTTTTTCAATATGCTCGATAGCTGTGATTGGAGAGCCTGCAGCAACACGACCAATGAGCGGCAGTGTGAGTTGTTGAAGTGCGCCAGAAGGTAAAGACATCTGACGATATTTATTTGGATTGTGAGTCTGGTTAAAGCGCTGTGGAATACGAATGCCACGCGAAGTTCCTGGCGTCAGCTCGATGTATCCTTTTTTTGCTAATGCGCGTAAGTGCTCTTCAGCAGCGTTCGCAGAAGCAAAGCCGAGTTGGGTTGCGATCTCGGCACGCGTTGGAGGTGAACCGCTTTCATCGATGGCTTTGGTGATCAATTCCAAAATCTCACTTTGGCGTGAGGTCAGCTTGGGGAGGGCAGTCAGCTCCTCTGGAAAATCGACTGTATTTATGTCCATACTGGGATTGTATACAGCACTATTTGAATATTCAAGTCATTTGGAAGCGGATAATAAAGAAATGAGCACAAACTCCAGCATTTCTGAAAGCACGGCCCATCTCCTCATCTTGGGTATGGGTGGGACTATTGCAGGCCTTGCGCCCAAACCCGAAGAAAACCCCCTTCAATATGAAGCTGGCAAGGTCGGGGTGGATGCCTTAGTGGCGCAGGTTCAGTCAGTGGTTCCTGAGGGGGTCAAGCTGGTTTCACGGCAGTTGGAGAATATTAATAGTCGCAATTTGACCGATGCTCACCTTACTGATCTTGGGCTTACTGTAAGAAAGGCTCTATTAGAGGCTGCTGTAAAGGGAATTGTGATTACCCACGGTACCGATACGATTGAAGAGACGGGCTTATTTTTGCAAGTAACTTGCGGAAAGTTAGCTCAGACTCAGTCTAAGAGGGTCATTCTGACAGGGGCGATGCTGCCAAGTAACGCGCCTGGTGCGGATGGCCCTTCTAATTTGCTTGATGCTTTGCGCTGGGCTTCCACATCGATTGATAACTGCCCTGGTGGCATTTATGCGGTGATGGACGGGCGCGGATGTATGGCGCTCGATCTAGCCAAGCGCCACGCCACAGCCCTCAATGCACCGTTACAAGACGCTCCAACCAGTTCGGTGGGCCTCATTAATCCATCTTGGTTATCTGGCGTGAAGGCCGTTCAGGCAGCTTGGAATGAAGATTTACCGATTCCTGGGGCAGGTGATTGGCCTTGGGTTGAGATTTTGACTAGTCATGCAGGTGCCCGCCCCGAAACTATTGCCCATTGGCTCAAAACCCCCGTTCAGGGCTTTTTAGTGGCAGGAACAGGGCATGGCGGCTTTCATGATGATTGGGCACAGCCTTTACATCAGGCCATGACTCAAGGCATTGCCTTGGTGAGAACCACCAGAACCGGCGCTGGCGCTACCTTGAGAAATATTCCCGAGGTGGATCCGGCTGGATGTTGTGCTTCAGGGGCATTGACTGCTCCTAGAGCCAGAATTGCACTCCAATTGGCCTTAAATGCCGCAAAGCAGGCAAATAAAGCCGGTAAACCCCTGACTTGGCAGGATTTTTTTGCTAGAATAGCGGACTTACCTGAAATTCGGTAAGGACTTAAAAGCTGTAAATTTGTGTAGTTAGTTTTACCTACAATTTGTTACTACCTTGTCACACTGGCGCTAACTTTAAAACCATCGGAAGTTAGCAAGACGCCCAGGTGACTTTATCCTTAAGGAGTGTTAGATGCGTCATTATGAAATCGTCTTTATCGTCCACCCGGACCAAAGCGAGCAAGTGCCTGCGATGATCGATCGCTACAAAGCGACATTAGCTGCTGCTGGCGGCAAAATTCATCGTATGGAAGATTGGGGTCGTCGTCAGATGGCTTACATGATCGACAAACTTGCTAAAGCCCATTACGTTTGCATGAACATTGAGTGCGACCAGAAAACTCTGGACGAGCTCGAGCACGCATTCAAATTTAACGATGCTGTTTTGCGTCACCTCATTATCAAGACTAAGAAAGCTGAAACAGAGCCTTCCATCATGATGAAAGAAGTGCAACGTGAAGAAGCGCGCAAATCAGCTCAATCCGACGCTCCTGTAGCGGCGGCTTAAGTTAGAAATTTGAAGAGGAATACACAGACTAGAAAACGTATCAGAGTGACGGAGCGGCGTTGAATCATTTCACCCTAACTGCATTCTTGGTAGCTAAAGACGCGATTCGATTTACACCAGCAGGAATACCGGTGATGCATTGCCAGCTAGAACATAGTGGCGAGGTAAACGAGGTAGGAGTGGCTAGGAAAATTCAGATGAGTGTTGAAGCCATAGCAATAGGTCCGATACAAAAGGGCTTAGAGCAAATGGATTTAGGAGCCGAGGCAGTGTTTGAAGGATTCTTGGCACCCAAGACTCTACGTAATCAAAGACTGGTTTTCCATATCACCCATATTCAATTGAAAAATTAAAGAGGAAATCATCATGGCGTTTGGAAAGAAACCCGATTTCAAAAAGAAACCAGCTCAGAACCCATTGTTCAAGCGTAAGCGTTATTGCCGTTTCACTGTTGCTGGCGTAGAGCAGATTGACTACAAAGATGTAGACACATTGAAGGACTTCATTGGCGAGAACGCCAAGATTACTCCTGCACGTTTGACAGGCACAAAAGCGAAGTATCAGCGTCAGTTAGACACTGCTATCAAGCGTGCTCGTTATTTGGCTTTGTTGCCATTCTCTGATCAACACAAGAAATAATTGGGAGCCCTCAATGCAAATCATTCTTTTAGAAAAAGTAATTAACCTGGGCAACCTCGGTGACATCGTTCGTGTTAAAGACGGTTACGCTCGTAATTTCCTAATCCCACAACGTAAAGCTCGTCGTGCAACCGAAACAGCAATCGCTGACTTCGCAGTACGTCGTGCTGAGCTAGAGAAGTTGGCTGCTGAGAAATTAGCTGCTGCCGAAGCAGTTGGCGCAAAGCTCAAAGACTTGGTTCTTGAAATCGGTCAAAAAGCAGGTGTTGACGGTCGTTTGTTTGGTTCTGTAACCAACCATGACATCGCTGATGCTTTGAAAGCAAAAGGCTTTGTAATCGAAAAAGCTTCTGTTCGTATGCCTACTGGTCCGTTGAAGATGGTTGGTGATCACCCTGTAGCGGTAGCTGTTCATACCGATGTAGTGGCTGACATCACTATCCGTGTAGTTGGCGAGCAAGCGTAAGTTTTAGATCTGTAAGCTAGCCTCATGGCTGAATCCCGCTCACGCTCCCTTATGTCAAATCCTGGCATGATGGGTTCTGGGGATGCAGCCTTGCAGGCTTTAAAAGTACCACCGCATTCTGTAGAAGCCGAGCAATCTTTGCTCGGCGGTCTACTGATCGATAACACAGCCTGGGATCGTCTAGGTGGCGTGTTAACTGATAAAGATTTCTATCGTCCTGAACATGCTCTGATCTATAAGGTCATTCAGCGTTTAGTTGGCGACAATCATCCTGCTGACGTCATTACTGTTCATGAGGCTGTTAAGTCTGAGCAGGGTGGTGATTTAGTTGGGATTGACTACCTCAATTCATTAGCGCAAAGCACGCCAAGTGCAGCGAACATCAAAGGTTATGCCGACATTGTTCGCGATCGCAGCATTCTGCGTCGCCTAATTGAAGTTTCTGACAATATCGTGAACTCTGCATTTGTCCCAGAGGGTCGTTCAGTCAGAACACTGTTGGATGAAGCGGAATCACGCATTCTACAAATTGGTGAAGAGGGTAGTCGCAAAGCCGACTACCTCGAGATCGAGCCCTTGCTTAAAACCGTTGTTGCTCGTATCGATGAGCTTTACAACCGCCAGGGTGGTAGCGACATCACCGGTATTGCAACTGGATTCATTGATCTAGATAAACAAACAAGCGGTCTGCAAAAGGGCGATTTGGTAATTGTTGCTGGAAGACCGTCGATGGGAAAAACGGCGTTCGCATTAAACATTGCCGAGAACGTTGCCCTAGCCGAAGGATTACCAGTTGTTGTTTTCTCAATGGAGATGTCAGGCGAGCAATTGGCAGCCCGTTTGCTGGGTTCAGTAGGGCGCGTTGACCAAGGTCGTATGCGTACCGGAAAGTTGCAAGATGATGAGTGGCCACGCGTTACTGATGCCATTGCCCGTTTAAGTAATACCCAAATTTTGATTGATGAGACTGGCGCTCTATCTAGCCTAGAGTTACGTGCACGTGCGCGTCGTATTGCTCGTAACTTTGGCGGAACACTTGGTCTCGTTGTGATTGATTACCTGCAGTTAATGAGCGGTTCGGGTTCTGAGAACCGAGCAACGGAGATTTCTGAAATCTCACGCTCCCTTAAATCGCTTGCAAAAGAATTGCAGTGCCCAGTTGTAGCCTTGTCACAGCTAAATCGTGGTCTAGAGCAGCGCCCTAATAAGCGCCCAATCATGTCTGATTTGCGTGAGTCAGGTGCAATTGAGCAAGATGCCGACTTAATTATGTTCATCTATCGTGATGAGGTATATCACCCAGATACAACGCAAGATAAAGGTATGGCAGAGATTATTATTGGCAAACAGCGTAACGGACCAATTGGTACTGTACGTTTGAGCTGGCAGGGTCCGTATACCAAGTTTGATAACTTAGCGATGGGGTCAGTTGGCTATTCGTCTGGTGGCTACGAGCCTTTCTAACTCACAACTAAAAAACAGTTGAAAAAAAAGCCTCGCACTGCGAGGCTTTTTACTTGATGTAAAAGATATTTACTTTCCGCCTTCACACTTCTTAATCGATGCAGCTTTAGCGGCACCATACAGTGGCTTACCGTCCTTACTTACTGCCTTAGCTTCGCAATCGTTGGGCTTGGCATCACCCATACATTTCTTGATAGACGCGTCTTTAGCGGCACCATACAGTGGCTTACCTTCTTTGCTAACTGCTTTGGCTTCACAGGCTGCTTGATCTGCAAAAGCAACAGATGGAATTACAAAACTGAATGCAATGCTTAAGGCGATGATAATTTTCTTCATGCGAGCCACTCCCAAATGAGTAATCTAAAGAACCAATTGTTCTACATGCAAATGTAAACAATATTGGATATTTTGGGAATACGGTGTAAATGCTATCAACTGAAAGGCTAATAGCTAAGGCGTCAATCTTCTTGCTTCAGTAAACCTTGCCGCCCAATATGGGGTGGTGATGTACTCTAAGCGCACTGTTCCACCAGCGCTTGGGGCATGGACAAACCTACCTTGACCCACATAGATGCCCGCGTGTGAATACTTCGCGCCGGTAGTATTAAAAAAGACAAGGTCTCCCGGCGCAGGTGGTCCGTTATCTACGCTTTGGCCGCGGTTGCTCATCTCTTGAATGGTTCTTGGGAGTTTGATATTGGCCGACTTCTGGTAGACGTAGGCAATTAGCCCACTGCAATCAAATCCACCCTTGGGATTGTTGCCGCCATAGCGATAGGGCACTCCAACTAAACCTACAGCCGCAATAGAGATGTCCTCTGTGCCTACACTGGTATCTTGTTTGAACTGAGAAACTTTAGCTGCATTATTTTTTGAGCCAAAGCTACTGCATCCTGAGAGCGAGAGCAGGGCACAAATAAAAATGCCGCACCCTATCAGAGTGCGGCATGAGGGAGGGCGCTTAGAGTGCGTCAGCAGCATGATCCGCAAGACGTGAGCGCTCGCCACGAGCCAGAGTCACATGACCACCATGACGCCAGCCCTTAAAGCGATCCACTACATAGGTTAGGCCTGAAGATCCTTCAGTTAAATAGGGTGTGTCGATCTGTGCAATATTGCCTAAACAGATAATCTTTGTTCCTGGGCCTGCACGAGTGACCAAAGTCTTCATTTGTTTAGGAGTTAAGTTTTGCGCTTCGTCAATAATCACAAATTTGCTCACAAAGGTTCTGCCGCGCATGAAGTTCATGCTCTTTACTTTGATGCGTGAGCGAATCAATTCTTGCGTAGCAGCGCGACCCCATTCGCCAGCACCATCTTCATTGCGTTGCAGCACCTCCAGGTTGTCGTCAAATGCACCCATCCACGGCTGCATCTTTTCTTCTTCGGTACCGGGCAAGAAACCAATATCTTCACCAACGGGAACGGTAGCGCGAGTAATGATGATTTCGTTATAGCGCTTGCTATCTAGGACCTGCTCCAGGCCAGCGGCTAAGGCTAGAAGGGTTTTACCAGTACCGGCTTGACCTAACAAGGTAATGAAATCCACATCAGGGTTCATCAGCAAGTTCATTGCAAAGTTTTGTTCGCGATTGCGCGCAGTCACACTCCACACATTGTTCTTTTGATGTGAAAAATCTCTCAAAGTCTGCAGCAGGGCGGTCTTGCCATTAATCTCTTTTACTTGCGCATAAAAAGGTGTAGATCCGTCTGGATTTTCTTGATAGACAAACTCATTGACTAACATGCTTGGCACTGAAGGGCCGGTGACTCTATAAAACATCGTGCCGGATTTGCCGTCAGCCCAGCTTTCCATATCTTTGCCATGCTTTGGCCAAAAGTCTGCTGGTAATGCCATGACTCCGGAATACATTAAGTCTCGGTCTTCCAGCACCTGGTCATTGAAATAGTCTTCAGCAGGCAGACCTAAGGCACGAGCCTTAATACGCATATTGATATCTTTGGATACCAGAACAACTTCTTGGCCTTTACGTGTCTTTTGGAGCTCGCTCACAACAGCGAGGATCAGATTGTCACCCTTACCCTCAGGCAGACCCTCTGGCAATGCCTGGGTGGTAAGTTTGGTCTGGAAAAAGAGACGGCCCGAGACATCCTGATTGCCAAGCTTATTGAGCGGAATGCCTTCATCTAGGGTGCCGCTAGTTCCGGCGACCAGTTGATCAAGAGAGCGGCTGACGGTACGAGCATTACGAGCAACTTCTGTCATCCCTTTCTTGTGATTATCCAATTCCTCCAAGGTGGTCATTGGCAAGAAGAGGTCATGTTCAGAAAAGCGGAACAGAGAGCTAGGGTCATGCATCAATACATTGGTATCGAGTACAAAGAGGCTTGGCGGACCAGTGCGAATAATGCGCTTTGGTTTTTCTGGGACGATTGCTGCCCTCTTATCGCTACGGTCATTACGTGGCGCAATTGGACTGCGATCACTTTTGATTTTCTCGAGCGCTACTTCGGCAGCAGAAAGATCTTCCTCTGTATCTATCGCCCAATCTGGAGCATGACTTTCCATCGCAACGGTTTTTGCTGGGGCAGGACGTTTCTTTAAATTTGGAGTGTCTTTGCTACTAATTTTTACTTGGCCAGCAATTTGAGTTGGGATTGGGGGCAATGGCATGCAGACTCTCCTAAAAGAAAAAACCGTCAAGCGGATTGCATTGACGGTTTATAACGAAACTGGGTGCAAAACGATCTGTAAAACGGCGGGGGTTGTTTACCGAGCCTGTTATGAAGTATTCAGGCTGATGAGTCAAACGGACTGTTAGACTTTCCCGTCGTTTACGGTGCATATGAACAACTTTACCCCAAATTTGGGGCTTTGCAAGTACCCCGGATTAAATTAATTTAAAAAAATTATTGAGTAGCTTGGGCGGCTTGTAATACCTCTGTCACATGACCGGGAACCTTAAGGCCGCGCCACTCTTTAACGAGCTTGCCCGAAGAGTCAAAAAGGAAGGTACTGCGCTCAACACCACGAACCTGTTTACCGTACATATTCTTCATCTTCATTACGCCAAAAATTTGGCATAGGATTTCTTCGGTGTCAGCAACAAGCTCAAATGGCAACTCAAGCTTGCTGCGGAAGTTGTCATGAGATTTGAGGCTATCCCGAGATACGCCAACAACCAAAGTATTGGCTTTAGTAAAGGCATCAATGTTGTCACGGAATTCACCAGACTCCGCAGTGCAACCAGGAGTCATGTCTTTTGGATAAAAGTAGACAACCAGTTTTTTACCTTTGGCTGAATCTGGTGTGAAGGTCAATCCTGATGTTGCTGGGATTGCGCATTGGGGCATTGGTTTACCGATTTCTACTGTCATGATGAGACTCTCTTAATTAACTTTTGTACTACTTATACGGCTTGCAAAATGAGTTCGCCACTTCGGTTGGGAATCTCTCCCCAGGTGACGGGCTGTACGGCTATTTTATCGAGTTGCTTGGTGGCTTCCCAAGATTGATGAAGCTCACCCATGGTAACCAGGTCATGCCCTTGATTCAGCCAGCCAGCCAAGAGTTGCTCAAAGGCGGGTAGGAGCTTTTGACCTTCAAGCTCGGCATGCAGTGTAAAAACTTGATCATTTGGATTGCTTTGGGTGATTTCCAGGAGCTTCTTCACGGCACCAAACTCATCAGCATCATCAATACCAATCAACTCATCAAAAGTCGGGAGTGTAGTGGGGTACTGGACATGTTTTGCTTTGCCAGAGGGCAGTACAAAACGATAGGGCATCAAGTTAGGTTCAGCTCTGCCATCGGAAGAATATTTGATGCCCCATTGATCAAGCTGCTCAAAAGCAGCCTCATTCATTTGCCAGCCAGCTGCGCCATAAGTAACTGGTGGGTGGCCAAAGATTTCCACAAAACGATCCCAGCTTTTTTGCATCTGCGCTTTAGTCCACTCAGGGTCACGATTGCGCACGGCATCTTGCCAAGCCACATGATCCCAAGTATGAATTCCGGTTTCATGGCCAGCAGCATCAATCGCACGCATTTCAGTTGCCGCTTGTTTGCCAATATCTGGTCCGGGAAGAAGAACGCCGTAAAGCAGAGTCTTAATACCGTAGTGCTCCACAACGGAAGTGCGGCTCACTTTCTTGAGAAAGCCTGGCCTAAAGACGCGCTTAAGTGCCCAGCCAGTATGGTCTGGCCCTAAGCTGAATAAGAAGGTGGCTTTAAGGCCAAAGCGCTCAAGTGTACGCGCTAGATTAGGGACGCCTTCTTTGGTACCGCGTAAGGTATCAACATCTACCTTGAGTGCAATCTTAGCCATGAACCTCGGTGCTTATTCGTTATCAACCAGGTGGCGTGCTTTTTCCACATCTTCACGATAGGCTTCAAAAATATTCTTCAGCGCATCGTTCATATTGGTGGTTGGCTTCCAGCCCAATTCACTCATCGTGTTGTCAATTGCAGGAACGCGATTCTGAACGTCTTGATAGCCTTCGCCGTAGTAAGCACCAGAAGTCGTTTCTACAATCTTCACTTCATTCGCTGTCTTTGCGTACTCTGGAATGCTGCGAGCAATTTCCAACATTTGATTCGCGAGTTCACGAATAGAGTGATTGTTCTTTGGGTTACCAATGTTATAGATCTTGCCGTTCGCAACACCATCTTTGTTATCGATGATGCGCATTAAGGCGTCGATACCATCATCAACGTAAGTAAAGGCGCGTTTCTGGGCGCCACCATCAACAACATTGATTGGTTCGCCACGAACGATGTGACCTAGGAACTGAGTTACTACACGTGAAGAGCCTTCTTTTGGTGTGTAGATGCTATCTAGACCAGGGCCAATCCAGTTAAATGGGCGGAAGAGGGTAAAGCGCAAACCTTCCATGCCGTAACCCCAAATTACGCGGTCCATCAATTGCTTAGAACAAGCATAGATCCAGCGTGGTTTATTGATCGGACCGTAAACCATATTGGATTTGGCGGGGTCAAATTCGCCATCTTCACACATGCCATAGACTTCGGAGGTAGATGGAAACACCAAATGCTTTTTGTATTTAACGGCTGAGCGCACGATAGGTAAATTGGCTTCGAAGTCGAGCTCAAATACTTTGAGCGGCTGCTGAACGTAAGTTGCTGGGGTCGCGATTGCTACCAAAGGCAGAATGACGTCGCATTTGCGGATGTGATATTCAACCCACTCTTTATTGATGGTGATATCACCCTCAAAGAAATGCATGCGGGGATGGTTTACCAAATCACCAAGGCGATCATTTTGCATATCCATGCCATAGACATCCCAATCGGTTGTCTCTAGGATGCGCTTTGATAAGTGGTGACCGATAAAGCCATTTACGCCAAGAATGAGTACTTTTTTCATCTTTACTGCCTCGTTTTTAATCTAAAGGGTGCTACTTTTAATTTGTTAGCTATTTGCTGGGAACCATTCCAGTATCGCTACTACTTTTTGGTCACCGCAAACGCCGAATACCTGATTATCAACCACTTGGATGCCGGGAACCTGAAGATCTAGCTCCTCTGGAAACGGCCCCTCTAGGCTGGTACGAGCCACGATCCTGCGTTGACCTTGCCAGTCGGTAAAAGCCCCGGGATAAGGGGGTGCAACAGCTCTCACAAGGTTATGTACCTGCTGGGCCGTCTGTTGCCAAAGAATTTGCCCATCTGCAGGCTTACGACCGCCAAAATAGCTACCCTGAGCCAGATTATTGGGCTTTCTGGGGATGTGACCCTGAACTAGCTCAGGTAATACCTGATTTATTACCTTAACCGCTGCTTGACTGACTTTGCCAAACACTTCCGTAGCAGTTTCATTGGGGCCAATCGAGATGGCTGACTGTCCCACAATATCTCCCGCATCTGGCTTGGCTTCCATGATGTGCAATGTGGCGCCAGTTTCAGTTTCTCCATGAAGAATGGCCCAATTGACTGGCGCTCGCCCACGGAACTTTGGCAGCAATGAGCCGTGCATATTCAAGGCACCAATCTTGGCGCAGGCCAAGAGTTCCGCTGGAATCATGTGGCGGTAGTAAAAAGAAAAAAGGTAATCGGGTACCAGTTTCTGAATCTGCGGCACGAGATCGATTAACTGATTTGCATCTGGTGTGATGTAAGGAATTTTTTTATCCTCACAAAGTTTAGCAACGCTCCCAAACCAGACATTCTCATTTGGATCATCTTGATGGGTAACCACTAGATCTATTTGAATGCCTGCGCCCAGTAATGCCTTCAGGCAATTCACGCCAACATCGTGATAAGCAAAGACGACTGCGTGCAATTATTTTTTCTCTAAAACAGTTTGCACAACATAGCGTGGACGCTCACGAACCTGTTGGTAGATGCGACCAATGTATTCACCGAGTAAGCCAAGGCCAAATAGCATTACGCCAATTAAGAAGAAGGTGAGGGCGAAGAGTGTGAAAACCCCTTCAACCTCGGCACCTAAAACGAAGCGGCGAACTAAGAGGTATATAAAAAGGCTGCCTGCAGCCATTGCCAGCAACATTCCCAAGATCGAGAAAATCTGCAAAGGCATTACGGAGAAGCCGGTCACCAAATCAAAGTTCAAGCGTATGAGTTGATAGAGACTGTATTTCGATTCACCAGCAAAGCGTTCTTCATGCTTGACACTGATCTCAGTGGGATTGGATGCGAAGGTGTAAGCCAGCGCTGGAATAAAGGTGTTGCTTTCATCGCACTGACGCACCAGGTCGACGATGCGACGGCTGTAGCCACGTAGCATACAGCCTTGATCAGTCATGGTGATACGAGTAATTTTCTCGCGCAAATGATTCATGGCGCGGGAGGCAAATTTTCTGAAGAAGCTGTCACGACGATCCGCGCGAATAGTGCCAACGTAGTCATGACCTTTCAGTAATTCATTTACCAAGGCGTCAATTTCTTCGGGGGGATTCTGTAAATCAGCGTCGAGGGTAATGATGTGTTCCCCGCGGGAATATTCAAAGCCAGCCATGATGGCCATGTGCTGACCAAAGTTGCTGTGAAACAAGACTGCACGAGTGACATCAGGACGCAATTCAACTTGCTTGGCCAAGATGCCGGCAGAGCGATCTTTGCTGCCATCATTCACAAACACCACTTCATAGGCAATGTTGCGCTTGCTGGCCATAACATCTAGCGCAGGATATAGGCGATCAAAGAGGGCTTGAAGGCCGTCTTCCTCGTTATAAACGGGGATAACAATGCTGAGTGTTGGATTGCAGGCTTGGGTAGCTAAATTTGCAGTCATGCTGCAATTTTGCCTGATTCTGCTCTCGACTCTAGTTTTTGTAGTGTTTCTTCAGAATTCCAACAAAAGCGCTAGCTATGCGGCCAATATCTGCATCTGCCATGCCCGGGAAAAGGGGGAGGGTCAAGATAGAGCGACCAATACGCTCCGCTACCGGAGTGGCTGAAACTTGGTAACCCAGCTTTTGATACAGCGTGAAGCCAGTAATTGCCGGGTAATGCACTCCAGTGCCAATACCCAGATCTTTCAGTTCAGTCATTACTTGCGCGCGATCCACATTCAGTTGCTCAAGAGGGAGTACGACTTGGAACATGTGCCAATTACTGTCGGTGAAGTTTTCAACTGGCAGTTCTAAATTCAAAATACCTAAACCAGCAGATTGCACTTCACTACGAATGACATCAAAGTACTGTCTAGCTAAGGCAGTCCTGCGTGCCTGAAACTCTGGTAACTGTTTGAGTTGATGTAATCCAATCACGGCGTTCACATCTGTCAAATTGTCCTTACCGCCAAGTACATCTACGTCCATCCCATCCATGCCTTGGCGTGTGAGACCTTGCAGACGAAGCTTCTCTGCAAGCTTTGCTTCGTCAGCATTGTTGAGAACTAGACAGCCGCCTTCAACGGTAGATAAATTTTTATTGGCTTGAAAACTAAAGCTCACAAGATCACCGATGCTACCGATCTTTTGCCCATTCCACTGCGAGCCAAATGCTTGCGCTGCATCTTCAATCACGCGTAGCTTGTATTGCTTCGCAAGCTCATAGAGTTGATCCATATTGACGGGTAGCCCAGCCAAGTAAACCGGCATGATGGCGCGCGTCTTCGATGTAACTGCTGCACTCAGCTTGCTTAAATCAATATTGCGAGTGACAGGATCAATATCCACAAACACAGGCGTAGCACCTACGCTCAAAATGACATTGGAAGTGGCAACCCACGAGATTGGAGTAGTAATGACTTCATCACCAGGGCCAATGCCCGCAACTTGCAATGCGATTTTCATAGTCGCTGTGCCGTTGGCAAAACAACGCACTGGGCGACCACCAAAGTATTGACTTAAGGCAGCCTCAAACTCTGCTAGTTTTGGTCCCGAAGTTACCCAACCAGAGCGTAATACCTCTGCAACCGCATCAATTGTTTCTTGATTGAAGTGTGGGCGCGTAAACGGAATAAAAGGCAGAGTACTTTGGGTGACTGACATAGTGGCCTTAGGTATTTATTGTGCCGAGTTGCTTGGTGATTCTGGGTGTTTCACGATGACGCGCCGAGAATCTCTACCCACTTCTTGCATGGGGACATTGAGTTTCTGTAACTCAATATATTGCTCTGGAACCATTAATGCATAAGCTGTCTGATCTTCTTTCCAGCGCTCGATAAAGGCCTCAAAGGTGGGGAGCCACAAATGGGGCTCTTGTTTCACACCAAATCCAAGCTCATCTGGAGACTCCACCATGATCATGGTTCTACCCAAATAAAAAGGCACCGTGTGATCCAGGATTCGTATGGAGTAAAAATTAACTTTTTCTGGGATGCCGGCTTTCACTTTTTCCACTAAGTCGATACCAGACACTGCGCGGCCGAGAGTTTCGTGCCCTGTGCCGGCGATGATTGCGCAGAGAAAAAAGCCACTCGCAAAACTGATGATGCTGCTCAGGCCATTGCGTTTACTTTGCATGAGCGCCAGTAGGCTGAATGTAATTAATGCAATGAGTGCTGCAATAATCCAATACGTGTATTGAGCATAGGATTCGATCTCATCAGGCCGGGCTTGCTTTCCAACCTGATCCAAAAAGAAAAATCCAACTCCACCCAAAATTGCAAAGAAGAGAGTTTGTAACTTCCAAGACAATCCCAGTGAATTGCTAGAGTCTAATTTGCGATCTAAGCAATGCCCAACAAGCATTGCCAGTGCTGGAAAGACTGGGATGATGTAGCCCGGTAATTTAGATTGAGAGATACTAAAAAATCCCATAATGACGGCAAACCAGCAGGTGAGTAACCAGCCGCTGGAGAACTCGCGATTACGCTCTCGCCAAGCCTGAGCAAGGGCTCCAGGGGTTTGTGCAAGCCATGGCAAAAAGCCTAGCAGCAGCAGTGGGATGAAGAAATAAATCGGGCCCGTTCTGCTGTGTGCTGTTTGCGTAAAACGTTGCAGGTGTTCATGAATAAAGAAGAACTCTAGAAACTCTGGATTACGTTGCGCCACTAGAACAAACCAAGGTGCAGTAATTGCTAAAAACAAAATCGTGCCACTAATAATGTGCAGCCGTTTCCAGATTTTCCAGTCCCACGCTGTAATGGAATAAGCAACAAAGACCATACCGGGGATAGCAACCCCGATGACGCCTTTGGATAAGGTAGCTAAGGCCATAAAGGCCCAGCAGGCCCACATCCATTTTCTGGTGTCACTCGAGTTGCGTGCAGTTTGTGCCAATAAAAGACTGCAGAGTGCAGCAACTAAAAATGCTGATAACCCCATATCAAGTGAGTTGATGTGCCCACCAATGACCCACATTGGGCTGGATGCTAAAGCAATTGCAGCTAACCAGCCTGCCCTTGCGCTATATACGCGAGCGCCCGTAAACCCAATAAATACAATTGTTAGAAAGCCGGTAAGTGCAGTCCACAAGCGCGCCTGCCAGTCGCCGATGCCAAAAAGATTAAATGCAGTGGCGGTAGCCCAAATTTGTAAGGGAGGTTTTTCAAAATACTTGTAGCCGTTGTAGCGGGGAGTAACCCAGTCTCCAGTGACAAGCATCTCACGTGCAATCTCGGCGTAACGCCCTTCGTCAGACGGAATGAGGTGGCGATAGTTGAGGGTGCCAAACCACAGCAAGGCATAAATGAGGACCAGAATCAAAATAGACGCTGGGTTGAGGGCGCTGGACTGCCGAATTTGACCAAACTGCATCAGACGGCTTCCACGATCAGGGCGAGTAGTACCTGGCGACCTTCACCAACCAGAATGTTGTAAGTGCGACAAGCAGCTTGGGAATCCATGACTTCGAAGCCAAGCTTGGCTTCGATCAGGGTTTTTAAGAGCTCAGGCTTTGGGAAGCGCTGGCGTTTACCGGTCCCAATAATGATCAATTCAGGCTTAAGCGAGGCCATTTTGGCGAAATCTGCTGTGCTTAGCTCGTCAAAGGACTTCACAGCCCACTCCAGTATTTCCCCATCTGAGCTCAATAAAACGGCGTGACTGTAGGGGATCTTATTGATCTCAATGTAGCCATCACCGTAACCGGTGATCGTATTGGCTCCGGAATGGGGGTCAGATTGAAGCTTCACGTGGACTCTCTGTCATAATTATGAGGATTATAGCCAGCTGTTTTTTCCTAGTTTTCAAGAACTTACCCTTTAATTTATTGTGAAACCGATCCTAAAGTCCGAAAAACTCAATCACGTCTGCTACGACATTCGTGGACCCGTGCTGGAGCTCGCTCAGCGCATGGAGGAAGAGGGTCACAAAATCATCAAATTAAACATCGGGAATGTGGGTGTTTTTGGTTTTGATCCTCCTGAAGAGATTCAGCTAGACATGATTCGTAATTTGGGTAATGCCTCAGCGTACTCCGATTCCAAGGGGATTTTTGCAGCTCGCAAGGCCATCATGCAGTATTGCCAAGAAAAAGGCATCCAGGGCGTTACTTTGGATGACATCTACACTGGTAATGGCGTTTCTGAGTTAATCGTATTAGCAATGAACGCATTACTCAATAACGGCGATGAAGTATTGGTGCCAGCTCCCGACTATCCATTGTGGACAGCAGCCGTAAGTTTGTCTGGTGGCACCCCTGTTCACTACCTCTGCGACGAGTCCAAAGACTGGGCGCCTGATTTAGCAGACTTGCGCAAAAAGATTACGCCTCGCACTAAGGCTATTGTGGTGATTAACCCCAACAATCCGACTGGCGCCATTTATTCCAAAGAGGTGCTCACAGAGCTAACTTCCATCGCCCGTGAGCATGGATTGATTCTGTTTGCTGATGAGATTTACGACAAGATGTTGTATGACCATGAGAAACATATTTCCTTAGCATCCTTATCTACCGATGTAGTCACTATCACTTTTAATGGCTTATCTAAGAACTATCGCTCATGCGGCTACCGTGCTGGCTGGATGGTGGTTTCTGGCGACAAAGAGATGATTCGAGATTACATCGAAGGTCTCAATATGTTGTCCTCAATGCGTTTGTGCGCCAACGTGCCAGGTCAGTATGCAATTCAAACAGCATTGGGTGGCTATCAAAGTATTAATGATTTGGTGAATGAAGGCGGACGTTTGGCGAAGCAACGCGATCTCGCCTGGAAGCTCATTACCGAAATCCCTGGTGTGACTTGCGTTAAACCCAAGTCTGCTTTGTACCTATTTCCAAAGCTGGATCCTGAAATGTATCCAATCGAAGATGATCAGCAGTTTGTAGCCGATCTTTTGAAAGAGGAAAAAGTGTTGTTAGTGCAGGGCTCCGGCTTTAACTGGGTCAAGCCGGACCACTTCCGTGTAGTGTTCTTACCCCATGAGGATGTGCTTAAAGAGGCTATCAGCCGCCTTGCACGTTTTCTTGAGCGTTATCGTCAAAAACATAGTCGTAAAGCGGCTAATTCAACAGCAACAAAGGCATCATGAAACCGATTCAAGTTGGTCTATTAGGTATTGGCACTGTAGGTGGTGGTGTATTTACTGTTCTCGAGCGCAACCAGGATGAAATTACCCGTCGCGCTGGTCGTGGTATCCGCATCAATACTGTTGCTGACCTCAATGTAGAGCGCGCTAAGGAGTTGGTAAAAGACCGTGCGCAAGTGGTGAGTGACGCTCGTGCCGTAATTAGCAATCCTGAAATCGATATCGTTGTTGAGTTGATCGGTGGTTACGGTATTGCTAAAGATTTAGTACTCGAAGCAATCGCCGCGGGTAAGCATGTAGTGACAGCCAACAAGGCTTTGATTGCCGTTCATGGCAACGAGATTTTTAAAGCTGCCCACGAAAAGGGTGTGATGGTCGCGTTTGAGGCTGCTGTTGCTGGTGGTATTCCGATTATCAAAGCACTTCGCGAAGGTTTAACTGCAAACCGTATTGAGTGGATCGCCGGCATTATTAATGGCACAACGAATTTCATTCTTTCTGAGATGCGTGACAAAGGTTTGGACTTTGCGACCGTCTTGAAAGAAGCGCAGCGTTTGGGTTACGCAGAAGCGGATCCTACATTTGATATTGAAGGTGTAGACGCTGCTCACAAGGCAACCATCATGAGTGCAATTGCATTTGGTATCCCAATGCAATTTGAAAAAGCCCACGTTGAAGGTATTACGAAGTTAGATGCCATCGATATTAAATATGCTGAGCAGTTGGGTTATCGCATCAAGTTGTTGGGCATTGCCAAGAAGACAACAACAGGTGTTGAGTTGCGCGTGCACCCAACCTTGATTCCGACCAAGCGTCTTATTGCAAACGTAGAAGGCGCTATGAATGCCGTTCAGGTATTTGGCGATGCGGTTGGTACAACGCTTTACTACGGTAAAGGTGCAGGCTCTGAGCCAACCGCCTCTGCTGTCATTGCTGACTTAGTAGATATCACCCGTTTATTGGGCGCAAGCCCTGAGAACCGTGTCCCTTATTTAGCATTCCAGCCTGATGCAGTGCGCGACATCACCGTATTGCCAATGGGTGAAATCACCACCAGTTATTACCTGCGCTTGCGAGTGGCTGATCAGGCAGGTGTATTGGCTGATATCACGAAGATTTTGGCGTCGCATAGTATCTCCATTGATGCGCTCTTGCAAAAAGAGGCGGACGAGGGTGAAAGTCAAACTGATTTAGTTGCACTGACTCACGAGACTAAAGAAAAGCACATGCTGGCAGCAATTCAGGAAATTCAAAATCTGAAAACGGTTGCAGGCGAAGTGGTGAAGATCCGTTTAGAAAATCTTTCCTAAGATAAATACATGCGTTACCAATCAACTCGGGGCAATAGCCCACAGCAATCCTTTTTAGAAATCCTGCTCGGTGGATTGGCGCCAGATGGTGGCCTATACCTACCTACTGAGTACCCGCAAGTCACTAAAGAGCAGCTGGATTCTTGGCGTGGCCTGTCTTATGCTGATCTCGCTTATGAAGTCTTAAGTCTCTATTGTGACGATATTCCTGAGGCAGATTTACGCGCCTTACTGCGTAAGACATATACAGAGCAAGTCTATTGCAATGGTCGTGCTGAAGATAATGCCAAAGACATCACCCCATTACATTGGTTGGGCGAAGAGCAGGGTACACGCATTGGTTTACTGAGTTTGTCTAACGGACCCACATTGGCGTTCAAAGATATGGCGATGCAGTTGCTCGGCAATCTCTTTGAATACGCTTTGAAGAAGCAAGGTCAGAAGCTCAATATTTTGGGCGCGACTTCTGGCGATACAGGTAGTGCAGCTGAATATGCCATGCGTGGCAAAGAGGGTGTGAAAGTGTTCATGCTGTCACCACGTGGCAAGATGAGCTCTTTCCAATCTGCACAAATGTATTCTTTGCAAGACCCCAATATTTTTAACCTGGCAGTTGCTGGCGTATTTGATGACTGCCAAGATATTGTCAAGGCAGTCAGCAATGACCACAGTTATAAAGCGAATCACCAAATTGGCACCGTGAACTCCATTAACTGGGGTCGTGTAGTGGCTCAGGTGGTGTATTACTTCCAAGGTTATTTGCTGGCAACCAAATCAAGCGCAGAGAAAGTCTCTTTTACTGTGCCATCAGGTAACTTTGGTAATATCTGCGCTGGTCACATTGCCCGTATGATGGGCTTACCAATTGCGCATTTGATTGCCGCTACGAATGAGAATGATGTTCTCGACGAGTTCTTTCGCACCGGTGTGTATCGTGCACGTAAGTCTGCTGAGACCTTGCACACCTCCAGCCCATCTATGGATATCTCTAAGGCAAGTAACTTTGAGCGCTTTGTATTTGATCTGATGGGCAAAGATGGTAAGGCAACTGCCGGGATGTTTAAGCAGGTAGATGAGGCTGGTGGCTTTGATATTTCCAAGGATGCTGTCTTTAAAGATATTGCTCAGTATGGATTTCAATCTGGTCGCAGCACTCATGAAAACCGCCTAGAGACAATTCGTAATATTGATTCGCAGTATGGCGTGATGATTGATACGCATACTGCTGATGGTGTGAAGGTGGCGCGTGAGCATTTGCAGGCAGGTATTCCGATGATTGTTTTGGAAACTGCATTGCCTATTAAATTTGAAGAAACGATTGAAGTGGCATTGGGGCGTCCAGCAGAATGCCCGCCAGCATTTAAAGATATCAAGTCAAAGCCGCAGCGCGTTGAAAATATCGATGCTGATGTCAATCAAGTGAAAAGCTTCATAACTGCCCACGTTAATTAACTCAGAAATTAAGCGCTATGACTAAGCCTCCGATGTTGACTGCTCAGCAGGCTTTAGACCACCTGCTGTCAAATGCAAAGGCTGTAGGTGAGAGTGAGACGGTCGCTATGCAAGCCGCGCTCGGCCGTGTACTGGCAGAAAATGTGAATAGCTTGGTGGATGTGCCTCCGCTCGATAACACTTCAATGGATGGTTACGCGGTGCGTACTGCAGATACCCAAACTCCTGGAAGTGCTCTCAAGATTGCGCAACGTATTCCGGCGGGATCCATGGGTACGCAGCTAGAGCCAGGGACTGCCGCCAGAATCTTCACTGGGGCTCCTGTTCCTCCGGGTGCTGATGCGGTTGTGATGCAAGAAGATTGCGCCATTCCAGAGGGTTCAACTGATCAAGTACAAGTCAATATCGCCCCAACATCAGGTCAATGGATCCGTCGCAGAGGTGAAGACCTGACTGCCGGCAAAACAGCCCTAACTGCGGGAACTTATTTGAGGCCACAAGAATTAGGTGTTGCGGCATCTGCTGGCTTAACGCATCTGAATGTAAAACGTAAAGTGAGAGTTGCTGCATTTTTCACTGGTGATGAGCTTTCGCTACCAGGCGAACCACTCAAACCGGGCGGCATCTACAACTCCAATCGCGATACTTTGTTAGCTTGTATTAAATCCTTGGGATGTGAGGCCACTGATTTTGGAATCGTTCCCGATAGTCTTGAGTCAACCAAAGAAACGCTTCGCAAGGCTAGTAAGGATCATGATCTGATTATTACTTCTGGTGGTGTCTCTGTTGGTGAAGAGGATCACATTAAGCCTGCAGTGACTGCTGAGGGTAGATTGGATCTTTGGCAGATTGCTATTAAGCCCGGCAAGCCTTTGGCTTTTGGTGCTGTGCGCAAATCAACTGAGAGTAAGGATGGGGAAACTTGGTTTATTGGACTCCCTGGCAATCCAGTGTCTAGTTTTGTGACATTTCTCCTATTTGTCCGCCCGTTTATTCTGAAGCTACAAGGGCGGGATGCAGGTATGCCACAGTCCTACCCAATGCGAGCCGACTTTGATTGGCTTAAAGGTGATCGTCGTAACGAGTTTCTGAGAGTCAAGATCAATGCGCAGGGTGGGTTAGATCTATTTCCAAACCAGAGCTCTGGCGTACTGACAAGCGCCTCATGGGGCGACGGCTTACTCGATTGCCCTCCGGGACAAGCAATTAAAGCCGGCGATATGGTGAAGTACATTCCATTTAATGCACTCCTCTCTTAATCGTATTAGGATTCGCATATGAAACTTGAATTACGATTCTTTGCTTCCTTGAGAGAGGGCCTTGGTCTTTCTGGTGAGACTATTACTGCGCCAGCAGAAGTTAAAACGATTGCTGACTTAAGAGATCATCTTGTTCAGCGTGGCAATCCTTGGGCTGAAGTATTGGCAAGTGGTAAGGTAATTCGTTGCGCCTTGAATCAAGTGATGGTGAGCGACTCTACTGCGCTAGTAGAAGGCGCTGAAGTGGCTTTCTTCCCTCCAGTTACTGGCGGATAAGATGCAGAACGATTTCATCCGCATTCAAGAGCAAGACTTTGATCTCACTGCTGAAGTAAAGGCGTTACGCAAGGATGATCCTCGTGTTGGTGCGATAGTAACTTTTGTGGGTACCGTCCGAGATATGAATGATGGTAGTCAAGTTAAGGGTATGACGCTGGAACACTATCCCGGCATGACAGAAAAATCCCTAGAAGAAATCATCCAACAAGCTAGAGGCCGTTGGGATCTTTACAAGACTCTAGTGATCCATCGAGTGGGCCCGCTTCTGCCGGAAGATCAAATTGTCTTAGTTGCGGTTACTAGTGCTCACCGGGGAGAAGCATTCGCTGCTTGCGAGTTCATCATGGACTACCTGAAAACTGCGGCGCCATTTTGGAAGAAAGAAGAAACCCCAGAAGGCAGTAAGTGGGTGGATGCTCGCGTGACTGATGACGCCGCAATGGCGCGTTGGAAATAATTTAGCTCGATAACTCTTTGAGTTTCAAAGCCAATTCGAGACCGCTTAACCAAGCACCTTCGATTCTGCCACCATTCAGCCAGTCCCCACAAAGTCCCAAGCCGATATCTGGCAGCGTAAAAAAGCCGATTGGATTTTCTAAGCCGCCACTTGCATAGCGCCAGCGGTGCATACTGATTTCAGCATCCTGACAATTCAATCCGAGATCAGTCAGGCATTTCACCATCTGGTCTTGGGCATCCTCTTTACTGAGCTCAACATTCTCTTGGCTCCAGTTAGGACTGCCATGAATAGTCCACATATTGCCTTGGCGCATTGGCTTGGACTCATTTTGACAAATCCAGCTAATGATTTCTTGATTGATAAAAGCGGCATCAAAATCGGTTCTGGCTTGGTTCGGAAGGTTCGCCATCATGGTCCAGCAGGCTTTCATCTGGGCTGAGGAGGTAATGTCAGAAGCCCTCGCATCAATATCCTTCAGTAAAGCGTGAGCCTGGGGGGCAGGTATAGCTAAAACAACAAAATCATATGCCGCATTGATTTCTGCATTCTCATTGCACCGAAGATGCCATTGATCATCTCGACGCTCTAATTGTGAGATGGTGGTCTCATACTGAATTGATAATGATTTGGCAAGATGCTTGCCAGGTGAGTTCATGTTGGGGGTGCCAACATAGCGGATTTCTTGAGACTTGCTTTCGCGCCATAAGCCAGCCTCGTATACCTTAAGCTTGGGTTTCCAGATCACTGCAGTACCGGCCTGAACCCAAGTTTGCACTTCCTGCATAAAGCGGGGATCTCTGGCGGTGAAGTATTGTGCGCCATGATCTGCTGACCAATCATTGCTTCGACGGGTGCTCATCCGGCCACTAGGGCCGCGACTTTTTTCAAAGATATCCACCGACATACCATGTGACTGAAGCTCCTGCGCACAGGAGAGGCCTGCAATTCCCGCGCCAATAATTGCCACCTTCTTCATTTCTGTATTGCTATTCATATGTGGGGAAGTATTTTTCGAAAGGTGAGATTGATTCGTGAACTTGTAACAGTCTTTGTCTTGAGAAGACTGTGTTGCCAATGCTCTTGAATTGGAGGGTGCATGATAAGTAAGCTGCCATGCTCTAGGAATACTGAGTTAGTGATATTGTCTTGCTTGTGGCGAAATGCAAATTTGCGTCGAGCACCCAGGCTAATGGATACGATAGGGACTGCACTATCCAATTCTTTCTCGTTGTCGCTATGCCAACCCATGCCTTCATCGCCAGTGTGATACAGATTCAGTAAGCAAGAGTTATAGCTATGCCCAGTAAATTGCTCGAGCTTATTTCTCATTTGAGTCAACTCTTTGCTCCAAGGCTGCGGCTTTTTTTGAACTCCAGAGTAGGCGTACAGGCACCCTGGGTCACCCACCCAAGCAACTTTTCTGGCGGTTCGGACCAATTTCCCGAACATGAGAAGTTCATCCGATTCCCAGGTAAGCGAATCCAGTAGATTGTTAAACAGGCCATCAGCAGTTTCTGCGTCGTAAAAACTGTTGAGATATTCAACTCGACCATCTTTTGCCAACAGTAGCACTGGCTCTGTGACGTCTTGTCGATCAAATAACTGGTTTTGCATGGCTAGTGAATCAGGCTGGGTTGAGTACGCTATTTCAATAAAAACTCTAGAATAGATTCCATTATGAATTGTTCAGGATGAATGGGTTAATTATGAAAGCACCAGATAAGCGTTGCTGTGGCTCGGGCGTCTGCATCATCAATCAAGCGGGTGAGTGTTGGTGCGGTCAAGTGTGGGATGGCGAGAAAATGAGCGCACCCCCTTTATTGTCAGCAAAAACTCAGGCTATAAAACCAGATTCCGAAGTTGATCAAGCTAAGCCCGAATCCCAGGACCCCCTTTAACACAGGTTTTACTGGCTTCCTTTTTTATTTGGTAAGTCCATTTACCCTACGCAGGGAGTGAGCAGCTACGCCATCTTTTAGCGCCTCTCTAACTGGTATCGCCATGAGTCGAATGGCAGAACTCATGGCCAATCTCTCTAGTCTGCTTGGTTGGGGTCGATGAATGATGGGATATACCCAATCTGGTAGGTTCAGAAACCCTGCGCGACTGATCATTTTGACAAAAGGCTTGGCGCTGAGATTGCTTGGAAAATTGTCGAGCATCCCAATAATGCTTTTGGCCCTGTCACCATAGTGAAGTTGGGGGATGTACTGCCTGATCGTATGCTCAGTACCGGAATAGCTATCTGGAAGATCAATTGCTCCCAACCTTTCACCTAGCATTTTCATTTCTAAGAAATACTGATCTTTTGCTTGCGCATGGAGAGGCTCGCTTCGATATGACTCATAAGAGCGCATAAAGCTTCGGGTTTCTGTTAAATGAACCCATGCCAGTAGCTGGGGGTCATCGGCCCTATAAGGCTCGTTAAATTCATCAAAGCCAGTGACCTTCTGGTGGATCTGATTGACGCGATCAATAGCATGATTAGCCATTTCATTTGAGCCATAAGTAGTTGCGGCAATGAAAAATGCAGTTCTTCCTAATCGACCTTTGAGATCCTCTCTGAAGCTGGAGTGATCCCATACGCCAGCAAGCGCCTTAGGATGCAAGGCTTGCATGACCAATGAGCTGATGCCGCCGATCATCATTGAAATAAAATCTGCATGTACTTTCCAGGCTACAGATTCTGGCCCGAACAAGCCTCTGTCACCAGCGGGCTCCAAAAATGCGACTGGTGGACCACCACCGCCTACCATTTCTCGAATTGATCGACGAATTAGCTCATCAATCATATTTTTTAATGAATTAGGGTGTTGCGAAGATCGTTATCTTCAATGATCTCTGAAATTAAATCGAGTCGGATTCGGGGGTTACTTTGAGCAAGTAAGTGGTTTTTCTGAGCTGGGGGAAGCGGTAGAAGTTCAGCCAATCGATTGGAGACCCATCCGCAATCATCCAGATTTTCTGGGATTTTGAAGGCATCATCCCCAAGTAAATCCTCGCTTTTGATGACAGCAATAATTTCATGAAGAATTGCGGCTACCTTTTCATGTTCTTTTGGTAGCGGTATCTCAGGATCAGCATCAATCAATTCAACTTGACCCATCCATAGACCATCGGCTTCTTGCTTCATGTCTAAAACATGAAAGCGCTGAGTCCCATAGGACTTGGTCATATAAAGAGCGGGCTGGATTGGATCAAACTCTTCCAATTTCGCTAGGGTGCCAATATTTGAAAAGTTGGCGAGCGCACTTGCATCTGAATCAATCGGCTGGTTGTCGAGAATGCTGACAACCCCGAAAGGCGAGTCTTCACGTAAGCAACGTTTCATCATATCTAGATAACGTGCTTCAAAAATTTTGAGGGCAATGACGCCACCTGGGAATAGGGTGGTTCCTAGGGGGAAAAGAGGTATCCAGCTGGCTGTGGTGGGATTATTTGTCATACATTTAATTTAAAGGATTTGCGTTGAGTTTGCTGAGCCCTTGAATTCATAGCCTCTTCAGCAGTAATTCCGGATTTCAGCCAAAATGATGCTGTTCACAGGAGATTAAAAATGATGCAAAAACTACGGGTTAAGCTCGCACGCTGGATTCTGGGAAAACATTGCCCTTGCTACCAAATGGGCTACCACTCTATGGTTGATTTTCAGCAGCGTAGTGCTGATCAGCTAGAAAAGGCTAAGCAAGCTCAGTCTGCCAATAACTAGGCTGCCTGCTTTATAGAGATCCTTATTCCATCATGAAAATCTGGAAGATGAGGCGCAATTGTGCGCTGACCCCAGGTCAGTTGCTGAAGTTTTATATCGCCCTGGTTTGCCTCTCATTAACTGTGGCCACTGGGTTTTTGTTGGCTGGGGTAAAAATTATCCTCATTTTCACTGCGATAGAGTTAACCGCAGTCACTGTTGGATTTTTGATCTACTGCCGTCATGCCTTAGATTTTGAATCAATTGAAATTAGCGGTACGCGCTTATTGGTGAGAAAGTTTATTGCCTATAAAGAGACTGTGACTGAATTTAATACTCACTGGGCCAAGCTCTCCCATCCGGAAGAGCATGCAAAGGTCTTTTTTATTGAGCAGACAGGGCAGAGGGTTGAGCTCGGTCAGTTTCTTAGGCGCGAGCAATTGAAGAGCCTCATTGCTGAGCTACGACCTTACTTAAGTTGATTGCAACCATGGGTACGCAAGGGTTAAATCTTGCTCTCCTGCAGAAATAACAATTTAAGCTGATACTGATTTAAATCTAACATTTCTTCTAAATTCATCATGAATGTCAATACAGCAGTAAAAGCCGCGCTCAATACCCTGGTGGACATAGCCTCCCATTCGAGCAGTCTTCAGCCAGTTACTGGTCTAGAGTTAGCGCAACGTCAAAAATTATCGATTAGTCGAATTGAGTTATTGCTCAGCGCATTGCGTGCTGCCGGCATTGTCAAGGGCACAAAGGGTCGAAACGGCGGCTACACACTCTTGCAAGATCCCCGGATGGTCACCATTAAGGATGTTGTGCTGGCCATGAATTACATCAAAAAGCGTAAGGTTGAGGCTTGCGATATTGCAAGTGAGCTATACCAATCCCTAGAGACATATATGCTCAGCTGTATGGCCAATATGAATCTTTCTGATGCCATTAAAGATTATGTGCCGCGATTTAGTGATGCCAAAACCGCGCCAGAGCGTCAGACTTTTTCTTACCCAGAATTAAAAGTGCATAAGCCATCTAAGGGTGAGGTTCAGAGGGTAATTAAGACGCCTTTTAAGAAGGTGGAGGATGTTCCGCTAGGGCCAAATTCTATTTTCAGTTTTGGTGACTACCTGCATAAAGCAGATTCAATATAAGGCTCCAGGAGAAGAAAGCAATGAAACGGAATTTACTTAGCAAGATATTTATATTTTTAGTGATATCAATAGCGCCATGGGTAGTTTCTGTTGCTGCTGACAGTGCTCCAACTAGATCAGATCCTGCTTGGCTAACGGATGCTCGTGCCAGCATTAAATCCAATAACTATGAGCAGGCATTAAAGCAACTGCAGTCAGCCAATGAGGTCAATTCAGCGGACTGGAATAACCTCATGGGATATAGCCTTCGTAAAAAGCAGCCACCTGATTTGGTGTTATCCGAAAAGTACTACCAGGCAGCACTCAAGATTGATCCAAGTCATAGATCGGCTTTGGAGTATTACGGTGAACTACTGTTGATGAAGAAGGACTTACCTGGGGCTGAAGCAATGTTGGCTAGGTTGGATAAGGCCTGCCTATTTGGGTGCGAAGAATACAGCGATCTCAAAGCGAGTATTGCGAAGTATCAAGCTAAAAAGTAATTCTTGAGCCCTGATGTCGGCGAATCACCTCGAGTATCCCCCGTTGGCATTTGTTGATATTGAGACAACGGGCTCTCATTTTGAGCGCGATCGCATTACTGAGGTAGGTATCAAATCCCTGATTCATGATCAGGTGGAGTCTTGGGAAAGCCTCATTAATCCCCAAACATTTATTCCGCAAAACATACAGGTCTTGACTGGCATCCGCCCAGACATGGTGAGCAAGCAACCTCCCTTTGAGGGTTTGGCGACAGACATTGCTCGAGAGCTAGAGGGTAAGATTTTTGTGGCCCATAACGCCCGATTTGATTATGGATTTTTGAAGGCCTCCTTTAAGCGTGTGGGTATCGACTTCAAGCCTAAGGTACTTTGCACCGTGAAACTCTCTAGATTGCTATTTCCTGAGCAGGCTAGACATAATCTGGACACCATCATCAGCGCACATGGTCTCAAAATTAGCTCACGGCATCGCGCCTTGGGTGATGCGGATTTGCTGCTTCAGTTTTGGCGAGTATGCGAAGCAAAGCTGGGGCGCGAGGCCCTGCTGAAAGCAGTGAATCAGCTCATTGGCAATGCGAGCTTGCCACCCAATATTGATAAAGCTCTGGTGGATTCCATTCCAGAGAAGCCGGGCTGCTATATTTTTTATGGCGAGAATCGGCTCCCACTCTACATTGGTAAGAGTATCTCCTTGCGCAGTAGAGTGATGGGGCATTTTCAAGGTGCGCTAAGTTTGCGTAAGGAGATGAAGCTCTCCTTGCAGGTAAGGGATATCGATTGGATTGAAACTAGCGGAGAGTTGGGCGCACTGATTTTAGAGTCACAGCTCATTAAAGAGCGCATGCCTAGCATGAACATTAAATTACGCCGCTCTAAAGATCTTTGTGCTTGGAAGTTGGGGTTAGATGAGCATGGCGTGCTCAGTCCAGAGTTGGTTGGCCACCGTGAGCTGGATCCCGGGGTTCAAGAAAATTTGTTTGGCTTGTTCTATAGCAAAAGAGAGGCCAATTCCTATCTCAAGGCAATAGCCAAAAAATATCGTCTCTGTGAAGCGCTTCTGGGTTTAGAGAAGCGTATTGAGGGTAAGGCTTGCTTTGGTTATCAAGTGAAGCAATGCGGGGGTGCTTGTATCAGTCAATCTCCTATCGAGTTACATAATCTTCAGTTGAAGACTGCATTGGAATTATTTCAGGTTCAGGTTTGGCCTTATTCAGGGCCCGTTGCAATCAAAGAGGCAGGCCATATGCTCGTAGTTGATCGCTGGCGTTATCTAGGTACGGCGATCAACGAGGAAGAGCTTTATGAATTGGCTGACTCAGGAGAGGCTGAATTTGACCTAGATATTTATAAGATCTTAAAAAAGGCACTGGCCGGAAGCTTTAAGAATCAAGTAATCCCTTTAATGCTCAAAGATCCTGCGTAAATCCAATCGCTAGCCTAGGGTTTAAAAAACCCCAACTTTTCAGATCTAGGTAATTTCTTCAATCTAGCCTCCGCCTTGGAGGCCTCAGATCGATCTGGGTGCTCTTGCGTGGCCAAAAGGGTAACTGGTCTGCGCGCTCTCGTATAACGCGCACCTTCCCCGGAATTATGGGCTGCCAAGCGATGTTCTAGGCGGTTCGTAATCCCAGCGTAATAGCTGCCATCAGAGCACTCTAAGAGGTAAACAAGCCAGGTCAAAATAGGGAGAAATTCGCTTAAAAAGAGGTCTAACGGACTTGAAATTACCAAGAATGCCCCTATATTCTATAGATATAAATATATAAAAATAGATCAAGTAGATAGGATTTAGAAAATGAGAATAGATAAATTAACTACGAAGTTTCAAGAGGCGCTCAGCGAGGCGCAAAGTCTTGCTTTGGCAAAAGACAATCAATACATCGAGCCGGCTCATTTGCTGTTGGCCATGTTGCGTGACTCCGATGGCGGCGCCAAGAGTTTATTAACCCGTGCGGGCGTGAATGTTCCGGGTCTTGAGAAGGCTACCGAAAAACTGATTAGCAACTTGCCTGAAGTGCAGGGTACTAGCGGTGAAGTTCAGGTCGGCCGTGATTTAAGCAATTGGCTCAACTTATGTGAGAAAGAAGCCAATAAGCGCAATGATCAATTTATTGCTGGCGAGCTCTTTTTGCTGGTGGTGGCAGATGACAAAGGCGAGCTTGGCAAGATTGCTCGTGAGAATGGTCTAAATCGTAAATCGTTAGAGGCGGCTATTGATTTAGTACGCGGAGGAGAATCAGTGAATAGTGCAGATGCTGAAGGTCAACGTGAAGCCTTAAAGAAATACACCGTCGATTTAACTGAGCGTGCCCGCATGGGTAAGCTCGATCCTGTGATTGGTCGCGATGATGAAATTCGTCGCACCATTCAGATTTTGCAACGTCGCGGTAAAAATAATCCAGTGCTGATTGGTGAGCCAGGTGTAGGTAAGACTGCCATCGTCGAGGGTTTAGCCCAACGCATTATTAATGGTGAAGTCCCTGAGACCCTCAAGAACAAGCGCGTCCTAGTGCTGGATATGGCATTGCTATTGGCTGGCGCTAAGTATCGTGGTGAATTCGAAGAGCGCCTTAAGGCTGTTTTGAGCGATGTAGCTAAAGACGAAGGTCAAACCATCATCTTTATTGATGAGATCCATACGATGGTTGGTGCTGGTAAGGGTGATGGCGCAATGGATGCCGGCAATATGCTGAAGCCCGCCTTAGCGCGTGGTGAATTGCATTGCATCGGTGCTACCACTCTGGATGAATACCGAAAGTACATTGAGAAAGATCCAGCACTTGAGCGCCGTTTCCAAAAAGTGATGGTGGAAGAGCCTAGTGTTGAGGCAACTATTGCCATCTTGCGTGGTTTGCAAGAACGTTATGAGCTTCACCATGGCATTGAGATTACCGATCCTGCTATTGTGGCAGCAGCCGAGCTATCACACCGCTACATTACGGATCGTTTCTTGCCAGATAAGGCGATCGACCTCATTGATGAGGCTGGATCACGCATTCGGATGGAAATTGATTCCAAGCCAGAGGTGATGGATAAGCTGGAGCGTCGCCTCATTCAGCTCAAGATTGAGCGTGAAGCCGTCAAGAAAGAAAAGGATGAAGCGTCTCAAAAGCGCCTTGGTCTCATTGAAGATGAGATCAAACGCTTAGGCGCTGAGTATGCAGATCTGGAAGAAATCTGGAAGGCGGAAAAAGGTGCTGTGCTGGGTGCCGCTCATCTCAAAGAGGAGATTGAAAAAGTTCGTGCCGATATTGCTAAGTTGCAACGCGATGGTAAGTTAGAGCAAGTTGCAGAGTTGCAATATGGAAAGTTGCCTGAGCTCGAAGCGAAGCTTAAATCTGCCGCCGCTGCCGAAGCAAAAGGTGATAAAGATGGCGTAGTCAAAAACAAACTCTTACGTACCCAAGTGGGCGCCGAAGAGATTGCGGAAGTAGTCTCACGTGCCACAGGTATTCCGGTATCGAAGATGATGCAGGGTGAGCGCGACAAGCTGCTGAAGATGGAAGAGTTATTGCATAAGCGAGTAGTTGGTCAAGAGGAGGCTATACGTGCGGTATCGGATGCGATTCGTCGCTCCCGTGCCGGTCTCGCTGAAGAGAATCGTCCTTATGGCTCATTCTTATTCCTTGGGCCAACGGGTGTTGGTAAGACTGAGCTCTGCAAAGCTTTGGCTGGTTTCTTGTTTGATAGCGAAGATCATCTCATCCGTATCGACATGAGTGAGTTCATGGAGAAGCATAGCGTTGCTCGTTTGATCGGCGCGCCTCCAGGTTATGTGGGTTACGAAGAGGGTGGTTACTTAACTGAGCAAGTGCGTCGCCATCCTTATAGCGTGATCTTATTTGATGAGATTGAGAAGGCACATCCAGATGTCTTTAATGTACTTCTACAAGTGTTAGACGATGGCCGCTTAACCGATGGTCAAGGTCGCACTGTCGACTTTAAAAATACGGTGATTGTGATGACTAGCAATATTGGTTCCCATCTCATTCAGTCTATGACCGATAAGAAACAATCCGAGATCAAGGATGCCGTATTTGAAGAGTTGAAGAATCACTTCCGTCCTGAGTTCCTCAATCGTATTGATGAGATCGTGGTATTCCATGGCTTGGATAAAGGCAATATCGCTAATATTGCGAAGATCTTGCTGAAGAACTTATCTGATCGATTGGCGAAGGTCGATATGCAGATGGAAGTTAGCGATGCTGCTCTGAGTAAGATTGCGGAAGTTGGTTTTGATCCCGTATTTGGGGCAAGACCACTCAAGCGTGCGATTCAGCAATATATCGAGAACCCAGTGTCTAAGATGATCTTGGAAGGTAAGTTTGGCCCTAAGGACACCGTTCCCGTGGGCGTCGATCAGAACGGCGATTTCAGCTTCAGCAAGTAATACCGCTGTATTTCAGCAGGAACTTTCCTGTGCCAGTAAACTCGGTACATGACTGATGCCCTAGTAATGAGGCGCGCCAGTGATGTCCGGGTGGTTGGTCTGATTAGCCTGGCTCACGGCAGCTCCCATTTCTTCCATTTAATTCTGCCGCCCATGTTCCCATGGTTGAAGGCAGAATTTGGCTTTAACTACGCTGAGTTGGGTCTGCTCATGACCATCTTCTTCGTAGTCTCCTGCATTGTTCAGGCGGCATCTGGATTTTTAGTTGATCGGATTGGTGCTCGCCCAGTATTGTTCGCTGGCGTCGGTTTACTGGCATTGGCTGCACTCACTTACTCTCAAAGTAATGGCTATGCTATGTTGGTGTTGGGCGCGGTGATTGCAGGTTGCGGCAATGGCGTCTTTCATCCGGTCGATTACACATTAATCAACCATAAAATCTCACCTCCGAATTTGCCCTATGCTTATTCCATTCATGGAGTAACGGGTTATATTGGTTGGGCCGCAGCTCCAGCCTTTATGGTGGCGGTAGCAAGTATTGCTGATTGGCGGATTGCATTTCTCTCTGCTGCAGTACTTGAGGCCCTGATCCTACTCACCCTGTGGATTGGTAGGGCGCGCTTAATTGATGATGTCCATGCAAGACGCGAGGAATCTCAGGCTAGTCATGCTCAAAGCAATCCTGGTGGTGCGCCCATGAGTACCTTTGGTTTTCTGAAGCTGCCCGTTGTTTGGCTTTGTTGGATTTTCTTTTTCTTCAGCATGGCTGCAACGACCGGCTTGCAATCATTTGCGCCAACGGCACTTTTTAAAATCTATGACATCGCTGTCAGTTCTGGAAATTACTATCTCACTCTGATGTCTATGGGTGGTGCAGGCGGTATGTTATTGGGCGGTTATTTAGCAACTAAATTAAAAGTGCCAGAACGCATTATTACGATTTGCTTCACTGTAAATATTGTGATGGGGCTATTGTTGGCGACAGGTTTGATTCCAATCGAGTTGATTGTGATTGCCTTCATTGTGATTGGTCTTGGTCTGGGCATTGCCGCACCATCACGTGATTTGATGATTCGCTCTGCAACACCTTCCGGCTCATCCGGTAGGGTGTATGGCATTGTGTATTCCGGGATTGATCTCGGTGCAGCTATGAGCCCATTGATCTTTGGAATCTTCCTAGATATCGGTTTACCTAAGCTGCTATTTGTCGGAGTGGCGATCCTACAGCTCATGATTATTTTGACTGGATTTAAGGTCGCCTCTATTGGCAAGCCTCAAGCCGCCTAAAAGACCTTCTCTCTTTTCATAATGTGAAAAGACATTCCCGTACGCAAAATGCAGTGCAATATTTCCCCTTGGGCGTACTCTCACCCTTTGGAGAAGCGTTTCACAATATAAAAAAATCTTTTTAAGTAGCTGAATTAATTGAGTTAATTATTTTCATAATTTATTTAAATAGTTCTTGCATGCTGTTTCTAGATCCTTAAACTCTTATATAAGACATAAGACTTGAATGTCCAAATATTTGAAGTACTTGTTTAACTTAGGGAGAAAAACATGGCAGATCGCAAAGCAGAAATCGCAGCACTACAAAAGGACTGGGATACCAATCCACGCTGGAAAGGTATTACCCGTGGCTACACAGCTGAGGATGTTGTGCGTCTTCGTGGTTCATTGAAGATTGAGCACACATTAGCCAAACATGGTGCAGAGCGTCTCTGGGAGTTGGTGAATAACGAAGCTTACGTTAACTGTTTAGGTGCATTGACTGGTGGACAGGCAATGCAACAAGTTAAAGCTGGCGTTCAGGCAATCTACTTGTCAGGTTGGCAAGTTGCTGCTGACGGTAACTCTTACGCAGCAATGTATCCAGATCAATCTTTGTATCCAGTTGACTCAGTTCCAAAGATGGTTGAGCGTATTAACAACTCATTCCAACGTGCCGACGAAATCCAAACCGCTAAAGGCATTAACAAAGGCGATGCTGGTTACATTGAGTACTTTGCTCCAATCGTTGCTGATGCTGAAGCGGGTTTCGGTGGTGTACTAAATGCATTTGAATTAAGCAAAGCATTGATCAAGCAGGGTGCTGCTGGCGTTCACTTCGAAGACCAACTCTCTTCTGTAAAGAAATGCGGTCACTTGGGTGGAAAGGTATTGTTGCCTACTACTGAATCAGTTCAGAAATTGATCTCTGCACGTTTGGCTGCTGACGTCATGGGTGTTCCAACCATCATCTTGGCTCGTACTGATGCTGAAGCTGCTGACTTATTGACATCCGACTACGATGCAAACGACAAGCCATTCTTGACAGGTGAGCGTACTGCTGAGGGCTTCTACAAAACACGTAAGGGCTTGGATCAAGCTATCTCTCGTGGTTTGGCATACGCTGCATATGCTGATATGGTTTGGTGTGAGACAGGTACGCCTGATTTGGAATTTGCCCGTAAGTTCGCAGAAGCAATTCGTGCGAAGTTCCCAGGCAAAATGTTGGCTTACAACTGCTCACCATCTTTCAACTGGAAGAAGAACTTGGATGACGCAACGATTGCGAAGTTCCAACGTGAATTAGGTGCAATGGGCTACAAGTATCAGTTCATCACTTTGGCTGGTATTCATTCCATGTGGTACAACATGTTCGACTTGGCCCAAGACTATATGCAGCGCGGTATGACTGCTTATATCGAGAAAGTACAGGAGCCAGAATTTGCTGCTCGTGATCGTGGTTACACATTCGTATCGCATCAGCAAGAGGTTGGTACTGGTTACTTTGACGATGTAACCACAGTGATCCAAGGTGGTAAGTCTTCAGTAACAGCATTGACTGGTTCTACAGAAGAAGAGCAGTTCCACTAAGAAATCCCTAAGCAGTTCATAGCAGTGGTGCAGTAATCAATCTATCCTTACTGTCTCGGCATCTAAATTACCCCACAAGGGTGACTTAGATGCCGTTTTCGTATACATTCTTCACATGACTAATTGCGTGCTCTGTAAAGAAGAACTCAAGCCTGAAGAGGGTCAATTGATCTGGCGTGGAGATGACTGCCGAGTCATCCTGGTAAACGATCCTGACCTACCTGGTTTTTGCCGGGTAATCTGGAATCGTCATGTCGCCGAAATGACTGATCTCACTCATGGTGAGCGTGAGCACCTCATGGCCTTGGTATTTGCTGTGGAGGAAGCGGTGCGTCATATGATGCAGCCAGACAAGGTGAATATTGCTGCCTTGGGTAATATGGTGCCGCATATTCATTGGCACATCATTCCGAGATACAAGGACGATGCCTTCTTTCCGGGATCGGCTTGGTCTGCAAAGACTCAGCAAACTCTAGCAAGCAATTTAGAGCATAGAAAAAAACTGGCTCAAGAGTTGCCAAAGGCGATTAAGTCGGCAATAGCAGCACTTTCCTAATGATTTTGCAAAAATACCCATGAAATTTTTAAAGTCGCTTTATTTAAGTATTGCGCTGATATTGGTTGGCTGTTCAACGGCAGCCAATTACCAGGCAAATTTGCAGGCCTGGGTTGGCCAATCTGAGCAAGCGCTAGAGGCTGGTTGGGGGCTGCCTTCATCGATTGTGATTAGCGGAAATACAAGGTATCTAACTTATGCCCGTAATGATGGTGTTTATGTTCAGGGTGGTTACTGGGGGAGGACTGTTACTCCCTTGTATTGCTCTACCGTCTTCTCGATTCAAAATAATGTTGTAGTGCAAGCTCATTTTCAAGGGAATGAGTGCACATCTTATTAAATACAGCGCAGTATTGAAGTCTCTCTTGGGTCCATTAAATAGGTAACGCCACATGTTGAGTAACGATAGAAAATCCATTATCGAGGCTGAAGAGAAATTTCGTCACGAGCTAAAGATAAAGTTAGAGGCCGAGACTGCAAGCCTTAAATCAGGCCTTAATTTACTGGAAGAAGACGTGAAATTGGTAGAGAAAAAATTCTCAGCCAAGTTAATGGAGTTTCTCAACTCTTCCGTGGGTATGTGGTTTTTGTCCTCGGTAGTGATTACTGGTGGTGCCGCTGGACTTCAGCAAATTCAACATCATTATGAGACTGAGCAAAAAAATAAGGCTCAATTAATCGAGTATCAATTTGAGATTGGTAATCGCATCCAAAATATGAAGTACTTTTTGCGCCATGCAAAAACAGTCGGTGACGCTAAGTCTGCTTTGGCCAGTGTATTTAAAAGTAAGTTCCCTTTAAGTCCCACTTTGGAAAATCAAAGTCTATCTGCTTTGTATTTCAATCTCTATCAGTTAATTGATGGTACTGATAAGGAAAAAAGTAAACGCGCAATTGAAGTGGTTCTCGACTTAGAAGATGCTGAGGTTTCGCTGCAAGCCCAAAAGAATGATCAGGCATTAAGTGCTGCTGATAAAGAGCGCCTGAGCAAATTAGTTGCTGATATAGAGAATTTACACATTAAAGGCGTTAGTCAATAAGTATCAAATCTCTGTATAGGGGTTTGCCCGCTTAATTCTTTGTTTATAGTCATCACTATTGCAATAGAATTTGTATTACACCAACTCAATCTTAAGGTCGTTTATGTATTCCTTTAGCAAGATCGTTGCTGCTCTGGTTTCATGCTGCATTTTGGGTGTTGCCAGCGCTCAGTCTGCGAATATCAATCGGCCTGAGGCGGGGAAAAGACCCCAGTTACCAAAAGGCATGACGGCAATTGAGCCTGCAGCCTTGGAGTTGCTTAAGGCAATGACGGATAAGTTAGCCGCTGCCAAGTCTATGCAGTTTGAGGCCCTAGTCTTATCAGAGTTTCCGTCTATTGACGGTCTTCCGGTGATCTATTCAACTGCCGCAAAAGTAGCGCTTCAGCGACCTAATAAATTTGATGTAGTTGTTTGGGGTGATGGGCCATCAAGTGAGGTTCTATTTAATGGCAAGCAATTATTTGCCTATAGTCCAGAAAAAAATCTCGTGGCCGTCACTAGTGCGCCTAGCAATATCGATGAGGCTGCCAAATTTGCGTACGACAAAGCGGGGTTATTTTTTCCTGGTGATGATCTCATCCTATCCAACCCATATGCTCACTTAACTCAAGGCCTCACCGATGCTTTTATCGTTGGTAAGACAAAGTTAGTAGGCGGGGTTGAGACTAATGTCATTGTGATGGCTGGTAGAGAGCTTCAGGGTCAAATCTGGATTGGCGCAAAAGATAATCTTCCTTATATGGCCTCATGGATTTACTTGGGTGACAAATCTTTGCCAAGAACAACGCTGCAATATAAAAACTGGAAACTCAATTCCAGTATTCCAGGGGTGCGCTTTGATGCTAGTAGATTCTCAAAGGCCCTCACTATTGAATTTGCGCAGCCTGATGCGCCACTTAATTAAAAGCATTAGGGACATCATATGAAAATTTTTTCGTACGTTTTATTGGGTTTAGTTGGTTTAACTACATTAACTGCTGTAACGGATGCTGAAGCTTATTGGCATGGTTATCGTGGGGGGTGGCGCGGCCCAGGCTGGGGTGGCGGCGGTTGCTGGCGTTGCGGACCTGGTTGGGTGGGGCCTGCAGCAGTTGTGGCGGGTGCTGAGGTAGTTGAAGGCTCTACCTCACCTCCGGTGGTAGTTGAGCAAGCTCCAGCGCCTGTTTATGTGCAGCAGCCTGCACCAGTAGTAGTTGCCCCCGGACCAGCAGCTCCTGTTGGCTATTCAATCCCACCAATCGGCTCAACTTTTCCAAATCTGTTGCCTGGATGTTTTCTGGCTCCAAGAAATGGCATTAACTTCTATCAGTGTCAAGGCTTCCGAATGAGGCCTCTTTATGGTGGAAATGCTTTTTATTACCGCGTAGTTCCCGGGTAAAAAACCACTTTTAGCTGACCCCCAAATTTGGATATTCTATTCAGCTGAGGGGGTTTGTTTTTGACCTCGAACCGTAAATTATTTGATCCTAGTTTCTAGGATCATTTACCTTTTTGAGTGTACATGTGAATAAAGAAACAAAGGGAATGCTGATTGGCTTTGTCGGCATTCTCGTATTTAGTCTAACTTTGCCGATAAGCAAGATTGCAGTTGTCAGCTTCAGCCCCTATTTCATTGCATTTGGTAGAGCCGCTTTAGCGGGCTTAGTTGCCTTGGCCTATCTTTCTTATAAACAGGTACCGCTTCCCAGTAAAACTGATTTAGCTAAGCTTGCAGTAATTGCTTTGGGTGTTGTATTTGGATTTCCAATCTTTACTACTGTCGCTATGAAAGAGGGTTCCTCCTCACATGGCGCCGTGATTTTGGGAATGATGCCCTTAGCGACTACGGTGATCGGAGTGATTCGATTCAAGGAGCGTCCCTCCGTTGGCTTCTGGTTAGTGTCGATGTTGGGTGCTGGCTTGGTAATCATTTATGCGCTACTCAAAAGTTCTGGCAGTTTTACTTATATCGATGGCCTCTTGGTGCTTGGTGGGGTTTGTGCCTGTATTGGATACGTAGAGGGGGGTGAGCTCTCCCGAAAGATGAATCCTCGCATCGTGATTTCTTGGGCGCTAGTGATTTCATTGCCCATCAACTTCATCATGACGTATTTCACATACTCTTCTATCTATTTGAATGCAGATGCCATTGCTTGGACCAGTTTTGTATACCTGAGCTTGTTTCCAATGTATTTGGGCTTCTTCTTTTGGTATGAGGGGCTTGCAGTTGGTGGGATTGCAAGGGTCAGTCAAGTTCAGTTGATTCAGCCTTTTTGCACGCTGCTAGCTTCAAGCTTCTTCTTAGGCGATCACCTCACGGCAATGAATATGGTATTTGCTTTTCTGGTGGTTTCTACTGTCATCCTGAGCAAGCAGATGCTGGTAAAGCGCAGTCACTAATTGAGACGCTGCAAGGCCTCTAGATATTTTTCGGGGCTCAGTGGCTGACCCTCTCGTTGTGCTTCCCACATCACTTGTCCTAGGCATTCCATCATGGCATGTTGAGCTTCATGCTCCGAGCCCAGTTTCTTAGCAAGCCTCTCCGCAATCGCCTTGATACCTGATGGTTGATCGATGGAGATTTGTTCGCTAATTGATAAGTGCATCGAGAGATGCAAAAAAGGATTGGTTTCCCCGCGCTCTGGCGTGTAGTCTTGCGCAACAGCGCCTTCTGGATCGGCGAGCAGGGCATGATACTCCGGGTGTTCAGTCATCCAGTCGCTTGCAAGTATTTCCATTGGCGTCAGAATGTGATCTTCGGTTTTCTTTTTCCAGGTATCGCAAAAAAAGCGACGCACTTCTTCACGGGTTGGATTAAATATTGCCACGAACTTTTCCTTTACCAGTTTTTTGTTTGAACTCACACAGCGGTTCAACAATGCATTGCTCGCAATCGGGATTGCGTGCTTTGCAGGTATATCTACCATGCAGAATAAGCCAATGATGCGCATCCATCAAAAATTCTTTTGGTACACGCTTGAGTAATTGCTCTTCCACTTTTACAACATCTTTGCCGGGCGCTAAGCCAGTTCGGTTTGAGACTCTAAAGATGTGGGTATCAACTGCCATGGTGGGCTGACCAAAAGCAGTATTGAGAATAACGTTCGCGGTCTTTCTGCCGACACCTGGAAGTGTCTCTAAATCTTCCCGATTTTGAGGCACTTCGCCACCATGCTTTTCGATTAGGAGTCGGCAGGTCTCTTGAATATGCCTTCCTTTGGAATTGAATAAACCAATGTGCTGAATATAGGGTTTAACGCCTTCCTCACCCAGTTCCAAAAGTGCTTGAGGTGTATTGGCAATCTGAAATAGCTTGCGAGTGCCTTTATTTACTGAAATGTCGGTTGCTTGTGCAGAGAGTAAAACTGCTATCAGTAACTCAAATGGGGAGCTGTACTCCAGTTCCGTTTCTGGATGTGGATTATTTTCCCTGAGCAATTCGAAGAAAGCCTGACGTTTTTCAAGATTCATCATTTCTTTTGCTGGGCCCTTGCAATGGCGGCAGCAATGATTGCGCGCTTTCTCTCTTGTTCTTTTATGGCTTCTTCTGAGTCTGGGTTCTCTGCGTTGACGGCGACTAATTTTGCAGCAGCCTTCTTTGCCAGTCGCTCATCATTGTCGCGCTGCTCGCGATCTAAGCGCAGGTCACGCGATTCGTATCGTCTACGTGCCAGTGCGGCTAATTCCGGGGTCCAGGCATCCCAACCAGTTTTCTCCTGAGTGACATCAACCATCGTGATGCAATCTACAGGGCAGGGCGGTATACAGAGATCACAACCAGTGCACCAATCGCTCAAGACTACGTGCATTTGCTTAGAGGCGCCGACAATGGCATCTACAGGACATGCCTGAATGCACAAGGTGCAGCCGATGCAAGTCTTGGAGTCAATAAGGGCAACTGGTCTGGGGCGCTCGATGCCACATTCGGGGTTGATTTCAGGATGTAGTTCAAAAGCATCCTGAGGGAAGATGGGGGTGAGGATAGCGCTGAGCCTTTGAATGCCCTCCACACCTCCCGGTGGACAACGATTTGGTAGAGCCTCACCAGTCGCCATGGCCTCTGCATAAGCTCTGCAGTCAGGATAGCTACATTTAGTACATTGGGTTTGAGGAAGAATATCCTCGAGACGATTAGCTAGTTCTTTCGTCTGCTGGATGTTCATTGCAATTGAGGCGCCCTAAAACTAGAAGCGCGACCCGAGAGTCGCGCCGCTGGTTTATGCAGCCTTTTTAGATCCCAGTTTTGGGGGTCGAGCTTTTGTTTTCTTCTGAACACCTTGATGCTCACGAATAAACGACTTAATTTTTGGATATACCTTCTCACGCCAACGACGGCCAGAGAAGATGCCGTAGTGACCAGCGCCCGCAACTTCGTAGTGGTCCTTATCAGCTTTTGGAATGCCAGCACATAAGGCGTGGGCTGAGCGGGTTTGTCCACTGCCAGAGATGTCGTCTAATTCACCTTCAACGGTGAGAAGGGCGGTTTTCTTAATATCCTGTGGTTTCACTAGATCGCCAGATACTTCCCAGGTACCGTTTGGTAATGAGTAGTCCTGGAATACCGTCTTGATCGTGTCTAAGTAGAACTTCGCATCCATATCGAGTACTGCGTTGTACTCATCATAGAAACGAATATGCGCTTCGGCATCTTGTTCATCGCCGCGCACTAAGTTCTGGAAGTAATCCCAATGTGACTGCAGGTGGTTCTGAGGATTCATGGCGATAAAGCCAGTGTGTTGTAAGAAGCCTGGATACACTTTGCGACCAGCACCTGGGTAGCTAGGTGGTACCTTATAAATTACATGACTTTCAAACCAGTCATACGATTTTTGATCGGCCAAGTTATTCACAGCAGTCGGTGACTTGCGTGCATCAATTGGGCCACCCATCATGATCATAGAGGCTGGTGTCTTTTCACCAGCGGAAGCCATTAAAGAGATTGCGCCTAATGTAGGAACTGTTGGTTGACATACGGAGATCACATGCAAGTTCTCAGCGCCGATTGCACGGATGAAATCCTGAACATAATGCACATAGTCATCTAAACCAAAATCACCAGCATCAGCTGGAACAATGCGTGCGTCAATCCAATCGGTGATATACACCTTGTGGTCTTGCAGGAGGGTGCGCACAGTGTCACGCAATAGTGTTGAGTGGTGGCCGGATAAAGGTGCAACAACCAAAACCGCTGGATCATCTTTGAGCTTTTTAATGACATCAAGATCATCAGAGAAACGCTTGAAGCGAATCAGATTGCAAAATGGTTTGGCTACGATAGTTCTCTCATGAATCGCCACTTCGCGACCATGTGCTTGCACGGAGCGAATACCAAATTCGGGTTTCTTATAGTCTTTCCCTAGGCGGTATAGGAGTTCGTAACTTGCGGCTAAACGTTCTGAGCCAGGAACCTTTGATGCAGGGTTTGAAGCATTGATAAAAGCTTCAGAAGCAGCACGAGCCCATGAGCTCATTGGTTGAAGTAAGGCTTTTTGAAATTCGTGTAGCTGATATAGCATGTTGACTCCTAGTAAATCCGTGTAACCGCTTATTACCGGTTGTTACGCTAATACGCGGGCGATTGCTTGAGCTACCTTATCAATATTTTTGGTATTGAGGGCGGCCACACAAATGCGGCCAGTGGAGAGGGCATAAATGCCATCCTCTTTTTGTAAACGTTCTACTTGTTCCGCAGTTAATCCGGAGTAAGAAAACATACCGCGCTGAGCTTCAATAAAAGCAAAGTCTTGCTTTGCGCCAGCGGCGGCCAATTTTTCTACAAGTCCATGACGCATTGCCTTGATGCGATCACGCATTTGTGCCAACTCATCTTCCCATAGCTGTCTGAGTTCTGGCGAATTCAGAACGGCGGCTGCAATTGCAGCACCATGAGTTGGGGGGTTGGAGTAGTTTGTGCGAATCACGCGCTTCAATTGAGAAAGTACGCGAGTGGATTCATCTTTGCTTTGAGTCACGATAGACAGTGCACCAACTCGCTCACCATAGAGTGAGAAGGATTTAGAGAAAGAGCTTGATACAAAGAAAGACATGCCAGAGTCAGCAAATAAACGAACAGCAATACCGTCTTGCTCGATACCAGCAGCAAACCCTTGGTAAGCCATATCTAAAAATGGAATCAGTTGCTTTGCTTTGCAAATCTCAATTACCTGACGCCATTGCGCTTCAGTAATGTCGGCGCCAGTTGGGTTGTGGCAGCAAGCATGCAATAAGACTGTGGTGAACTTTGGGAAAGACTCTAAAGATTTCACCATGCCATCAAAATCAACGCCACGAGTCTTGCCATCGAAATAGGTGTACTCAACCACTTCAAATCCTGCGGATTCAAAAATGCCGCGATGGTTTTCCCAGGTTGGGTTGCTGATCGCGCAAGGTGCATTTAAATTAAGACGCTTAATAAAATCTGCGCCAACGCGCAACGCACCAGTGCCACCAAGGCATTCCGCGGTGACAACGCGACCGTCTTTAATAAGCGAAGAGTCTGCGCCAAACAAGAGGTTCTGTACTGCACTGTTGTAGGGGTTAGGGCCTTCGATTGGAATATAGCTGCGCGGAGACTGCTTCGCGACAATTGCTTCCTCAGCTTTAATGACTGCCTTTAAGAGAGGTACCTTGCCTTCATCGGTGTAATAGACGCCAACACCCAAGTTCACCTTGTCTGCACGTTGATCTGCGACATAGGCTTCTGTGAGGCCAAAAATGGGGTCTTTAGGGGCTAACTGGACTGAGGTAAAAAGGTTCATTTGGGGGTCGAAAAGGGGGTGGTAATGTAGGTTAAAAAGGGTATTTCAGTGTTAATTGACGTTAAATTCAGTTAAATTTACTTTAAATGGCTGTTTTTGAGTCTAGATTCAACTATTTCCAAATAAAAACGGCAAAATCAATGTTTGTACAAAATTCGCTGTGAACTAATTGTCACAAGTGAAATGATAGCTGAGATGCCCCCTAAGTTGCCTAAAAGTTCCTCAAATTCCAAAGTCGCTGAAAGCAAGAAAACCCCGGTAGCCGATCCTTTGGGCGAGGTGGGTCACGACCTGGATCCGGCTAAGTTCATTTCGTTCCCGGATTCCCCATTTCAGCTGTATCAGCCATTTCCGCCAGCAGGGGATCAGCCAGCTGCTATTGATGCTCTGGTGGCTGGAATTGAGGATGGATTGACTTTCCAGACCCTTTTAGGGGTTACTGGTTCGGGTAAAACCTTCACGATGGCCAATGTGATTGCTAGAACGGGCCGTCCTGCGATCATTTTTGCCCCTAATAAGACCTTGGCTGCCCAGCTTTACAGTGAGTTTCGGGAGTTTTTCCCAAAAAATGCAGTGGAGTATTTCGTCAGTTACTACGACTACTACCAGCCAGAGGCCTATGTGCCGACGCGAGATTTGTTTATTGAAAAAGATTCATCCATCAATGAGCACATTGAGCAAATGCGACTGTCTGCTACCAAGAGTTTGTTAGAGCGACGGGATGTCATCATTGTGGCGACTGTCTCTGCAATTTACGGTATCGGTAATCCAGGTGACTATCACAGCATGGTGATGACTTTACGTCCTGGTGACAAGATGAGTCAGCGCGATATTTTGATGCGTTTAATTGCAATGCAATACGACCGCAATGAAATGGATTTCAAGCGTGGCGTTTTCCGAGTGCGCGGCGACACAATTGATATTTTCCCAGCTGAGCACAATGAATTAGCTGTGCGCGTTGAGCTCTTTGATGATGTCATTGAGAGTTTGCAATTTTTTGATCCCCTCACTGGAAAAATTCGTCAGAAAATTCCACGCTTCACCGTTTATCCAAGTTCACACTACGTTACTCCCCGCGACACGGTTCTGAAGGCGATTGAAACGATTAAGGCTGAACTACGTATTCGCTTAGATGAGTTCGTTAAGGACGGCAAGTTAGTTGAAGCTCAGCGTCTCGAGCAGCGCACTCGCTTTGATTTGGAGATGCTCAATGAATTGGGTTTCTGCAAGGGTATTGAGAACTACTCCCGCCACCTCTCGGGCGCTATGCCTGGAGAGGCGCCACCTACCTTGGTGGACTACTTGCCAAATGATGCCTTGATGTTCCTGGACGAGAGTCACGTACTTATCGGACAGCTCAATGCCATGTACAACGGTGATAAATCTCGCAAACATACTTTGGTGGAGTTTGGTTTCCGCTTGCCTTCAGCAATGGATAACCGACCACTCAAGTTCACTGAGTTTGAAACAAAGATGCGTCAAACCGTTTTTGTTTCTGCTACACCAGCTGATTATGAAAATACGCACACTGGACAAGTAGTCGAGCAAGTGGCTAGGCCAACGGGATTAGTGGATCCAGAAATTGAAGTGTTACCAGCAAGCTCGCAAGTAGATGATTTACTCAGTCAGATTCATGAGCGCGTCAAGGTGCATGAGCGTGTCTTGGTTACAGTCTTAACAAAACGGATGGCCGAGCAGTTAACTGATTACTTATCGGATAACGGCGTAAAGGTACGTTATGTCCACTCCGATATTGATACGGTTGAGCGGGTAGAAATTCTGCGCGATTTGCGTTTGGGTGTCTTCGATGTCTTGGTGGGTATTAATTTATTGCGTGAGGGCTTGGATATTCCTGAGGTCTCATTAGTTGCCATTTTGGATGCAGATAAAGAGGGCTTCTTACGCTCTGAGCGTAGCTTGATCCAAACGATTGGTAGGGCGGCGCGAAATGTCAAAGGTAAGGCAATTTTGTATGCCGACCGAATTACCGATTCCATGAAGCGTGCGATGGGTGAGACTGAGCGCCGCCGCACCAAACAGGTGGCCTTTAACAAAGCAAATGGGATAGAGCCAAGAGGAGTTCAGAAGCGTATCAAGGACATCATTGATGGGGTCTATGACGTCAAAGAGAAGCGCTCTGAGATGCAAGTGGAGCAGGAGCGGGCTCGCTATGAAGATATGAGCGAGAAGGACCTGGCAGGCGAAATCAAGCGCTTAGAGAAGCAAATGAACTCGGAAGCCAAGAATCTGGAGTTTGAAAAGGCCGCAGCTACCCGTGATCGCCTTACAAAGGTTAAGGAAATGGCTTTCGGGGCGCGCTCACGGGACGCTATCTAGGGGTCTTTCAATCCTGAGCAAAATAGTTGGGTATATGTTAAAGTTGAGTGGAATGGTCGGGTATTACCCGCCCGGCTGTTAGCTGTCCATAACAATCCATTACCAAGGTGACATATGAGACTTACAACCAAAGGCCGTTTTGCAGTAACCGCAATGATTGATTTAGCCCTGCGTGAAACGCACGGGCCTGTAACTTTGGCCGGAATTAGCCAGAGACAGAAGATTTCCCTGTCTTACCTCGAGCAATTGTTCGGCAAATTACGCCGTTTCAATATTGTTGATAGCACTCGTGGCCCAGGTGGTGGTTACACCCTTGCCCGCAAGTCGGAAGAGATTAGTGTGGCCGACATCATTGTGGCAGTCGATGAGCCCTTAGACGCTACCCAATGTGGTGGCAAAGGCAATTGCCATAGTGATGAAGAAAACCATGGTCGATGTATGACCCATGATTTATGGTCAAACCTGAATGCCAAGATGGTGGAGTACCTCAGCTCGGTAACTTTGCGTGACTTGGTGCAGCAGCAATCAGGGCGTGGAATCGTATTGCACGATTTACGTCCCAAAAAAGCCAAGACTGATAGCGTAAAGGCAGAAAAGCCGGCAACAGCAGTCGCAGCAACAAAAGAAGTCGCCCCCAAGCGGCCTCTTGTGAATTCTGTTTTTAACTTGGCTCAGCAAAGTTGAGTCGCGCGATTAATTTCTTAGCCCATTGATAGATAAATAAAAATGAACGCACCACAAGACATTCCCCAGCAGGCAGTTCCCATGTTTAGTCCTAAGCACTTCCCGGTATATATGGACTATTCAGCTACTACGCCGATTGATCCACGCGTGGTCGATAAGATGTTGCCTTACTTGCGTGAGCAATTCGGTAATGCGGCATCCCGTAGTCACGCCTATGGTTGGGCTGCGGAGGAGGCGGTTGAGTGGGCGCGTTCAGAAGTAGCCCAGCTAGTTCATGCTGACCCTAGAGAGATTGTGTTCACCAGTGGCGCAACTGAAAGTATTAACCTGGCTCTCAAAGGTGCCGCTCACTTTTATAAAGAGCGTGGTAATCACATCATCACCGTGAAGACTGAGCACAAAGCAACCTTAGATACTTGCCGTGAGTTGGAGCGCGAAGGCTTTGAAGTAACTTATTTAGATGTGTTGCCTAATGGATTGATTGATTTTGCTCAGCTAGAGGCAGCAATGAAGCCAGGCACTATCTTGGCATCAGTTATGTACGTGAACAACGAGATTGGTGTAGTGCAAGATATCCCGAAAATTGGTGAATTGTGCCGTTCCCGTGGTGTGATATTGCATGTGGATGCAGCGCAAGCGACTGGCAAGGTAGAGATTGATTTAGAGAAAGTTAAAGTCGATTTAATGAGTTTCTCTGCTCACAAGACTTATGGTCCAAAAGGTATTGGCGCACTGTTTGTCCGTCGTAAGCCTCGTATTCGTATTGAGGCACAGATTCACGGTGGCGGTCATGAGCGTGGCATGCGTTCTGGTACTTTGGCGGTTCACCAAATTGTTGGCATGGGAGAGGCTTTCCGCATTGCCCGTCTTGAGATGGTTTCAGGCAATGCTCGCATCCGCGCTTTGCGTGATCGCTTGCTCAATGGTTTGAAAGATATTGAAGAGGTTTATGTGAATGGTGATATGGATCACCGTGTTCCACATAACCTGAATATCAGCTTTAACTATGTTGAAGGTGAATCGATGTTGATGGCATTGAAAGATTTGGCCATCTCATCTGGTTCTGCATGTACTTCAGCATCCCTAGAGCCTTCTTATGTATTGCGGGCACTTGGTCGTAACGATGAATTAGCCCATAGCTCAATTCGCTTTACTCTGGGGCGCTTTACTACCGAACAGGAAGTGGATTTCACAATCAAGCTGGTGAAAGAGAAGATTGCGAAGTTGCGCGAACTTTCACCACTTTGGGAAATGTTTAAAGATGGTATTGATCTCAGCACCATCCAGTGGGCAGCACACTAAACAGTATTCAAGATAGTTAAGCTAAACAATAGATAAGAGAAATAACGAGGAAATACCATGGCATATAGCGACAAAGTAATTGATCATTATGAAAATCCCCGTAACGTGGGTTCTTTTGAAAAAGGTGATGACCAGGTAGGTACTGGCATGGTTGGTGCACCTGCATGCGGCGATGTTATGAAATTACAAATCCGTGTCAATGACCAAGGCGTGATTGAAGACGCTAAGTTCAAAACTTACGGTTGCGGCTCTGCGATTGCATCTTCTTCTTTGGTAACCGAGTGGGTTAAAGGTAAAACTTTGGACCAAGCCTTAGAGATTAAAAACTCCTTAATTGCAGAAGAGTTGGCTTTGCCCCCTGTAAAAATTCACTGCTCAATTTTGGCTGAGGATGCCATTAAGGCCGCAGTTGCTGACTATAAAGAAAAGCATCCAGCTCAGTAAAGATAAAGAGGCTTTCACCATGGCAATTACCTTAACCGACAAAGCAGCAAAACATGTTCAGCGCAATTTAGATAAGCGCGGCAAAGGCTGTGGCTTACGCTTAGGTGTTCGCACTACTGGTTGTTCTGGCTTAGCCTATCAACTAGAGTACGTAGATGAGGCCGCTCCAGAGGATACAAAGTTCGAATCCAATGGCATCACTATTTTTATTGATCCCAAGAGCTTGGCCTATTTAGATGGCACTGAATTGGATTTTGTTCGTGAGGGCCTCAACGAAGGCTTTAAGTTTCAGAATCCGAATGTAAAAGATGAGTGTGGTTGTGGTGAATCCTTCCGCGTCTGACGATTACTTTCGTTTCTTTGGTTTAGAGCAACAATTCAAGCTGGATTTGTCTGCATTAGATCAGACTTATCTGGCAATCCAAAAAGAGGTTCATCCGGATCGCCATGCTCGTGGAAGTGATGCTGAGCAGCGATTGGCCATGCAAATGGCTACATTAGCTAATACCGCTTTTCAGACACTCAAGAATCCTATCCAGCGCGGGCTCTATATATGCCAACTCCATGGAGTAGACGCTCGTCTGGAAACGAATACTGCCATGCCAGCCGCTTTTCTGATGAAGCAAATGGAGTGGCGTGAGAGTCTTGAAGATCAAGATGAGGATCTCGGTGCGCTAGAGGCTTTAGCCGAAGAGGTTGATCAGTCCAAGCGCGATACCTTGGTAGAGATTACGCAAGCTATCGATGGCGCCAAGAATTATGAGCGTGCTGCTGAGTTGCTCAGAGGTCTTCTTTTTATTGATAAGTTTGCGCTCGAGCTAAATGATGCCATCTCTGCTTTGGTATAGCTTTACACTCTAGTCCCCATGGCCTTATTACAAATCTCCGAACCTGGTAAATCACTTGCTCCGCATCAGCGGCGGATTGCGATCGGCATTGACTTGGGCACTACCAACTCCTTGGTAGCGATCGTGCGAGATGCTTTGCCTAAAGTTCTTCCGGATGCAGAAGGGCGCGAACTATTGCCTTCAGTAGTGCGTTACTTGCCTAACGGTAGAACACAAGCTGGCTTTGAGGCGATTGAAAGTATTGTTGCTGATCCCAAAAATACGATTGTTTCTGTCAAGCGCTTCATGGGTCGCGGCATTGCCGATGTAGAAAACATTGAGAACGCACCTTACGACTTTGTAGATGAGCCAGGAATGTTGAAGTTACGAACAGTGGCTGGCGATAAGAGTCCCATTGAAGTCTCTGCAGAAATTTTGGCGCGCTTGCGTCAACTGGCTGAAGATTCTGTAAATGACGATATTGTTGGCGCAGTGATTACTGTACCTGCATATTTTGATGATGCACAGCGCCAGGCCACTAAAGATGCTGCTAGATTGGCTGGCATTGAAGTATTGCGATTGCTCAACGAGCCTACTGCAGCTGCAATTGCCTATGGATTAGATAATGCATCTGAAGGTACCTACGCTGTATACGACTTGGGTGGCGGAACTTTCGATATCTCGATCTTGCGTATGAGCAGGGGAGTATTTGAAGTGCTCTCAACTGGCGGTGACTCTGCTCTAGGTGGTGATGACTTTGATCATCGCTTATATTGCTGGGTCATCGAGCAAGCAAAACTTCCTCCGCTCTCGATTCATGATCATCGTAAATTATTACTCTCTTGCAAGCATGCAAAAGAACAATTGAGTCACAACCCCTTAGCTCGCGTTCACGAAACTCTTGCCGATGGCACAGTAGTGAATGTCGGCATCAGTCAGGCCCAGTTCTTTGAGATTACTCAGAACCTCATTAGCAAAACATTAACAGCAGTAAAAAAGGCTTTGCGCGACGCCGGCCTCAAGGCTGAAGAAGTGAAGGGTGTGGTGATGGTGGGTGGTGCGACTCGCATGCCTCATGTGCAACGTGCAGTTGGCGAATTGTTTGGCACTAAACCCTTAAATAATCTCAATCCAGATCAAGTGGTTGCTTTGGGTGCAGCCATGCAAGCAGATTTACTTGCTGGCAATCAAAGTAAAGATGATGAGTGGTTATTGCTAGATGTGATTCCTCTTTCCCTTGGTCTTGAAACCATGGGCGGTTTGGTAGAAAAAATTATTCCGCGCAATACGCCTATTCCAGTAGCGCGTGCACAAGACTTTACGACCTTTAAAGACGGCCAAACTGCGCTAGCAATTCAGGTAGTTCAAGGTGAGCGCGAGTTAGCGCAAGATTGTCGATCTCTCGGTAAGTTTGAATTGCGTGGCATTCCACCTATGGCTGCTGGTGCTGCCCGTATTCGGGTGACATTTCAGGTAGATGCGGATGGCTTGCTCTCTGTTAGCGCTATGGAGCAGGGCTCTGGCGTACAAGCTTCGATTGATATTAAGCCTTCTTATGGTTTAACCGATGCTGAGATTACCCGGATGTTGCAAGATGGTTTTGCTTCAGCCAAAGTAGATCTCTTAGCGAGATCCTTGCGTGAAGAGCAGGTGAATGCACAGCGTTTATTGGATGCTGTGCAAACTGCCTTAGATTCTGATCGTGGATTGTTGAATGAGCAAGAGCAAGCGAGTGTTGATCAAGAGATGTCCACCTTGCGAAAGGTTCTGACAGAAGAGGCGGATAGCGATATTTTGAGGAAAGCGGTAGATCATGCCGCCAAGGCTACTGATGACTTTGCTCAAAAGCGCATGAACGCAAGTATCCAGAAGGCTTTAGCTGGTAAGAATGTTGCTGAAATTTAAGAAAAGAAAATTATTAAGATGACTCAGATCGTTGTTCTACCCCATAGCGAGTATTGCCCCGAAGGCGCTGTGCTGGAAGTAACTCCAGGTACCTCTGTTTGTGAAGCCTTGCTAGAAAACAATATTCCAATTGAACATGCTTGCGATATGGTTTGTGCTTGCACTACCTGTCACGTGATTGTGAAAGAGGGTTATCAGAGCCTTAATGAGCCTGATGAGAATGAAGAGGACTTGCTTGATCGCGCATGGGGTCTGAATCCCCAGTCACGATTGTCTTGCCAAGCAATTGTTGCACGTCAGGATCTGGTGATTGAGATTCCGAAGTACTCTATCAATCACGCCAAAGAAAATCATTAATTGATTTAAAGTTTTCAAGAAACAAAAAGCCACCCTAGGGGTGGCTTTTTTAATGCTAGATTAGAAGATCAAGCAATTGAATGCATTACTTTCCGCAAGGGAACACACCCTCTAAAAACTTCAACATCGTTTCTGCTGCTGGTTTTGGTCCGTTAGATGGGTTTGCATTGGCCCAGGCAATGTATTCATCTACCACCTGAATACGTGATGGTGCAGGTTGCTTGACGCAAATCTTACTAGGAGCAGTTTTTGGGTTACGTGTTGCAAGGTAGGTGTCATAAACAGCTTGGCCATAAATTTGGCAAGTAACGTTTGTGCTTCCATCGCCTTTGCAGTATTGAAGCAGTTCATCAGTAGTAGTTGCGTTGGCTGCTTGCATGCTAGTTGCCATTCCGAAGGCTAGGGTAGCTGCAATTAAAAATTTCTTCATGTTCATTCCTTTAATCAATTTTATATATGTCAATGTAGATAAGCGTGAGTAATTAGCGGCGACCACGACCACCACCGCCAAAGCCACCACCATGGCCACCACCAAAGTGATCACCGCCGCCATCAAAGCGAGCACCGCGTGTATCGCCAAATCCGCCACCGCCACCAAATCGATCACCACCACCGGAAGTTCGGCTAGCAGCACGATCTCCGCCACCAAAATTACCGCCGCGGTCAGCGCTACTTCTGTCACCTGTTCGATCGGCACCCGAGCGATTTGCAGCTCGATCGCCAGCACGATTGCCGCTCAAATCTCCACGTTGGAGGTTCTGGCGTAATTGATCACGCTCAGCGTCGCGACTCGCGTTCGCTCCGGCGCCTCCACCAAGATTGGCATTGCGGCGTTGCTGATCTGGTTTCCAGTCGCTGGACCCACCATTGCGATTGCCGTTCCAGTTATTGTTGGTGTTCTTATTGAAATTGTTGAAGTTATTGTTGTTTACGGTCAGCGATCCACCGCCATAACCGCCACCCCAATGGCAACCACCCCAAAGTGCTGCTCCAACTGCCATGCCAACCCCAAAGGAGAGGAGGGCAGTGCCCGCTACGTATCCAGGTGGATAGTAGGCGTATGGAGGATATGCTGGGTAGGCCCATGCACCATAAACAACGGTTGGGTTATAAGTGGGGACATAGACAACTTGAGGGTTCGCAGGCTCAATGATGATGGTCTGACTGCTGCCACTACCTTGAGTGCTAACTGTCTGCTGAGAGTTTGACTCCAATGTGCCGGCTTTTTTCGCCTTGGCACGCAATGCTTGGATAGCATTCATGGCATCAGATTGCTGAGCCAAAACTGCATTACCCAATTGTTGAGTCCAGCTTAATTGAGAGCCCATCATCTCCAGTACCGGTGGAAATGACACTAAAGATTTGACGCTGGCATCCCAGTTTTGCTGCTGCAATGCTTTATTCAGAGCATCACCTTTTAAGTTGGCATTGGATTTAACCCAATTGGATGCCTCAGCAATCTCCAAAGGGTAGGTCGATGCCATCAGCACTTGTGAGACTAGTGCATCTGGGTAGAGAGCGATCGGCGCTACCAAGGCTTCTAGTTGTGCTTGCGTAAGCTTTGCTGTCTGCTGTTGGCTCGTGTTCTGGGCATATGCCACAGGAGCTGTCGCAGGAATAATGAGTGCAGCCGAGAGTAGACTTGCTATGAAACGAGATGGAATGCCCATCTTCTTTGTTGCCAACATTGGCACCCCTTTATATAGGTTGAATATGTATTGATTTTACCGAATGGCACATATCTGAAAATATGCACCAAATTAAAGCATAACGCACTTAAAGCAGGCAAAACAATAATTCAGGGAGGGGGCAGGGGAATACGATGAACTTGTTGTTCATTCTTTAGTTTTACCTCCATAGATTTTCTTTCAAGCCACCCTAAGGGGTGGCTTTTCTTTTTGCAGATACCTCATCTAGGAAGTACTTTTTAATTTCTTGGGTGATATTTTCACGTGAGTGTTTGCGTTTTTCCAGCAAACCCACTTTTCGGAAAATCGTTTTGCCGGGGAGTGCGGAGATTTTGAGTTGGCGATCGTTATCCCAGGATACATTGGCAAGTTTGGGAACAATTGAGTACCCAAGTCCCTGTCTGACAAGTTCAATAATCGCCTCAACTGAATTGAGTTCCATGCCTTCTTTAATGCTGAGTTTGTTTGCTCGAATAGTTTGATCTACTAGGTGACCTGTCCAAGTATTTCTTTCGAAGCGCATAAATGGCAGTTCATTGGCAATCTCTTTGGGTGTAGCGCCTTTTTTGCTGGTGCGGGCCGGAGAAATGAGAACCATTGGCTCCGTATATAACTCCGTCCATTGAATGTTCTGCGGTAATGCGTAGGGGGATTCGGTCACAATCGCCGCATCTAGACTGCCTTCAATTACCTGATCAAGAAAGTTATTCGAAAGACCTGCAATGAGTTTGATTTCGAGTTCTGGGTAGTTCTGCTTGAGCTCATTCAATGTGTTTCCAAATGCTCCCATTAAGGTTGAAACGAGGGCACCTAGAACAATAGTTCCGCTAAGTTCAGATTTAAAGTCAGAGCCCAAGGCTTCATAGCGTGCGATGATTTCTTGGATTGGCTCAACTAAGGCTCTGCCATGATGATTTAAGGTCATAGAGCGCTTGGTTCTGTCAAAAAGCTCAACACCAATATCTGCCTCTAATTGCTGCAATTGCTGACCCGCAGCGGCAGCCGTAAGACCTATCTCACGTGCAGCCGCCGCCACGCTCTTGTGTCTTGAAATGGCCAGGAAGTTTTTGAGTACTCGGATGCTAGGCATGGTATTAAATATAAAGTATTTATTTATCTCAAAGAAAATTATATTCGATTTATTTTTTACTATCTATCGATATAATCAGGCCATGTCCAATGTAGATCTCAAAGTCAAAGTCTGGCGCGGTGCTCAAGAAGGTGAGTTTGTTGAGTATTTGGTGCCTCGAAATCCAAATCAAACGGTGCTGGATGTTGTTACCTATATTCAGCGCAAGCTCGATCCAACCCTAAGTTATCGCTTCGCTTGTCGAGTTGGTATGTGTGGTTCTTGCGCTATGACAGTGAATGGCGTTGCTCGCTGGACATGTCGCACGCACGTTTCTCAGATTGTGGAGGGTGACTCACTTGAGATCGCACCCTTAAATAATCTTCCTGTCATTAAAGATCTTGCAACAGATATGCGAGAGTTCTTTAACAAGTGGAAAGGTGCTGTCGGTTTCTTCAAGGGCGATAAAACACGTCATGATAATTTTGCGAAAGTAGAGCCAGAATCGATTGAGCGCCAGTTGGCTAATGCTGGCATCGAATGTATTGGTTGTGGAGTTTGCTATTCCTCTTGTGAGGTTGTTGAAAAGCGCCCCAACTATCTTGGCCCTGCAGCCCTGAATCGTGCTTGGACACTAACAAACGATGTGCGTGATGTGCAGCAATTGGATCGCCTGCGTGCTGTTGCTGGTGATGAAGGTTGTCATGCATGTCATACGCAGGGATCTTGTACTGAGCGCTGTCCCAAGAAGCTGGAACCTACAGCCAGCATTGCTGGTCTTAAGAAACTAGTAGCCAGGGCTGCAGTGCGTGGCAGCAAGTGGGGTAAGTTATGAGCCAAGGAGTATTGCAGGCGAAACTTTGGTATGCCCAAAGAATTAGTGCAATGGTTTTGGGCCTGTGCGTGGCAATTCATCTCATGATTATTTTCTACGCAATTCGAGGCGGCTTAACCGCTGAAGAGATCTTGGGGCGCACCCAAGGCAATATCGCCTTTGCTATTTTTTATGAGATTTTTGTCTTGGCCTGTTTTGTGCATGCACCTATTGGATTGGCTAATATTCTCGAAGAAACATGTTGCAAGGGATTTGTTTCCAAGGCGCTATCTTGGATCCTAGGGGCTCTCATTATTATTCTCGGAACTACAGCGGTGATTGGCCTCTATACCGGAGGTACTCCATGAGATCTAGGCCAACACTCGATTTACGCGCAAAAAGTCATCTCTCTTATTTTGCCTTCGCATGCCATCGTTTCTCTGGCTTGTTATTAGCTTGTTTTATTCCTTTGCATTTCTTAATGCTTTCTCAGTCATTACGTGGAGCTAGTGGCTTTGAGCGCTATTTAGGTCTAACTGATTTTTGGATATTCAAATTTGGTGAATGGGCTCTCGTTATTTTGCTAGCCATTCATTTGGTCGGTGGCATTCGACTGCTCATGATTGAGTTTGGTCCGTGGCGCGGCCTTCGTAAGGCTTGGACGCAAGCAGCCATCTTATTCGGCATAGCTTGTGGCCTTCTATTTTTGTATTTAGCAAACTGATTGGGTAATGCGATGCAGTTACAAATGAAAGCAGTTGAAGAGGCTTGTAAGGAGCTCTATATCCGTGCTTTAAAAGTTCTGCCAGATGATGTGAAGGCTGGTATTGAGCGTTTAAATCAAGGTGAGTCCGATGCGCGTGCCCAGGTTGTCTTAAAAACGATGATCACCAATATTTCAGTAGCTGAGCGCGAGGATAACCTTCTCTGCCAAGATACTGGCTTACCTATTTACAAAGTCAAGATTGGCCGCAATGTTCAGCTTGATGGCATGGAGCTTAAGGCAGCTATTCGCAAAGGCTGTGAGCGTGCAACTACTGAATATCCACTACGCTCCTCAGTTGTCCATCCTATTACACGTAAAAATAATCACACTTCCTGCGGCATTGATATGCCTGCAATCAGTATTGATTTTTGTGACGATGACCAAATGCTTGAGATTGAGATGGTTCCCAAAGGAAGTGGCTCGGAAAATAATTCCTTTTTAAAGATGGCCATTCCTGCTGATGGAATTAATGGTGTTAAAGCCTTTGTTATAGAGAGCGTTGTATCTGCTGGAGGCAAGACCTGCCCCCCAACCATTGTGGGGGTTGGTATTGGCGGCACATCTGAACAATGTGTTGCGATGGCTAAGCGAGCTGCCACAAGAGCATTGGGTAGTGTATGCAGCGATGAAGAGGGTGCTAAATTGGAGCAGGAGTTGACTGCCGCTGTGAACAAGCTGGGCATTGGTCCCCAAGGTTTAGGTGGTGATGGTACGGCATTTGCTGTTCATGTAGAACTTGCTCACACGCATATCACCTTAAATCCTGTCGCAGTGAATATGCAGTGCCATTCTGCTCGCAGGGCGCGAGCAACTTTCACGCCTGACGGTGTGACTTACGGATTCTAGGAATAAAGATGGCCCACTACAACCTTCCAACTCCTGTTAGCGAAGCTGACATTCGTAAGCTTCGCATTAATGACACGGTGACTTTGCAAAACACCTTGTTTGGTATTCGGGATGCTACGCAGATCCACTTATTTGATAAGGGCAGAAAAACCCGATTTGATCTTAATGGGCACGCGGTCATTCATACGGCTCCGAATGTGCGCAAGGTCCCTGTCAGTGAGGGGTTCCCGGCAGGATATCAGCCGATTTGTATTGGTACTACTACATCAGATCGTATGGAGCGTTTTACACATCCCTTGATGACTCAAAATGGCGTACGAATGATTGTGGGTAAGGGTGGCATGCGCGAAGGATCTGCTGCAGCCTTCCAGGAAATTGGTGGTGTGTATCTTGCAATCATTGGCGGTACGGCAGCACTAGAAACAACCTGGATCGAGCAGATTGAAGATGTTGATATGGACGATCTCAATCCAGAGTCACTTTGGCGTTTTAAGATTAAAGACTTTGGCCCTCTATTAGTCGCTATGGATAGTCATGGCGGCAGTATTTATCAAGAGGTAAAAAGCGATGTTGCTCGAAATAAAGAGGCTGTATTAAAGAGTCTAGGAATTCCGTCATGAGCATTACCACTCTTGAAACCGACATCCTGATCTTAGGCTCTGGTGGAGCAGGGCTTTTTGCAGCACTGCACGCCCACCAAACCAATCCAGATCTTCACATCACCATCGCTGTAAAAGGTCTGCTTGGTAAGTGTGGTTGTACCAGAATGGTTCAAGGCGGCTACAACGTCGCTTTGGCAGAGGGCGATTCAGTTGAGCGCCATTTTATGGATACGATTGAAGGTGGCAAATGGTTATCAGACCAAGAGCTAGCCTGGACACTGGTAAACAAAGCAGTTGAACGTATTCATGAGCTTGAAAATGAGCTTGGTTGTTTCTTTGATCGCAATCCAGACGGAACAGTGCATCAAAAGGCATTCGCTGGCCAAACCTTCGATCGCACAGTCCATAAAGGTGACTTGACTGGTATTGAAATTATTAGTCGCCTTGCTGAGCAAGTATGGGCCAGAGGAATCCATCGCCTTGAGGAGCATAGGGCGGTTGAGCTAATTCATAGTGCTGACGGTAAGTCCTTAGCTGGAGTGCTCATGCTGAATATGCAGACTGGTGAGTTCACGCTAGTAAGAGCTAAAGCAGTGCTTTTGGCTACTGGTGGCGGGCCCACAATGTACAAGTACCACACCCCCTCAGGTGACAAGAGTTGTGATGGCCTGGCTATGGCACTGCGCGCTGGACTCACTCTGCGTGACATGGAGATGGTGCAGTTTCATCCAACAGGCATGTTGGCAGGGCCTGGCACCAGGATGACCGGAACCGTTCTTGAGGAAGGTTTGCGCGGTGCAGGCGGATATTTACTCAATGGCAATCACGAGCGATTTATGGGTAACTATGATCCTCGCAATGAGCGTGCTACACGAGACATTGTTTCGCGCTCCATTAATTCTGAAATCAGGGCGGGTAGAGCAACACCGAATGGTGGTGTCTATATTCAGATGAGTCACCTTGGCCCAGATAATGTTCGTAAGCAATTCAAGGGCATGGTTGAGCGATGCGCCGATAGCGGCTTTGATTTAGCCGGAGATCTTGTGGAGGTTGTTCCAACTGCACACTACATGATGGGTGGTTTGATTTTTAAGGCAGATTGCAGTACTGAGTTGCCAGGTCTATTTGCAGCAGGCGAGGATACTGGTGGTGTACACGGTGCAAATCGTCTGGGTGGTAATGGCGTAGCTAACTCAACGGTATTCGGTGGTATTGCCGGTGAAGAAATGGCGAATTGGGTAACGTCCCGGAGTTTGCATGAATGCAATATGGATGAGGTTCATGCCAGCATTCAGGCGCATGAGGCTCCACTGGAGAAGCCGGCAGGAGATATTGAAGCGATCCGCGATGCCTTAGCAGAATGTATGTGGGATGATGTGGGCATTTCTAGAACGAGAGAAAGTTTATTGCGTGCCCGGGTGAAGCTCGATCAACTGGATCAGCAATTGCATCAAATGGGGGTCGGCGACATTCAGAGGGAATACAGCATTACCTGGCAAGATTGGATGAATTTAAGTAATCTCATCTTGGTAAGTAAGTCGGTAACAGAGGCTGCCCTCTCTAGAGAAAACTCGAGGGGCGCTCATTATCGCGATGATTTTCCTCAACCCGGCTCTTTGGAGGAGTCTTACTTCACTGCAGTTCAGTTGGGTAAAGATGGGCTTATGATTAAAAATAAACCAGTTCAATTTACGATGATTAAACCTGGTGAAACTATTTTGGTAGAGGCTTAATTATTTTTGAATTAATTGAACCAGCTTCATTTGCGTTAGCAGCAGTTATTGTTCTTTGCGCATTTTTTATCTTTGGAGTTTCCGGGTTCGGCTCATCAATAGTAGCCGTCCCCTTGCTGGTACAGATATACCCTCTCAAAGCTGTGGTTCCGATGATGGTCATCATCGATATGTGTGCAGCGCTGTATATCGGCAGAAAGTCATCTGGCGATGCGAATACCCAAGAATTAAAGTGGCTATTCCCTTGTAGCTTGGTCGGGATGGTCTTAGGTATCTTTTTATTGGTGAAGGCACCAGGTGAGCCTTTACTACTCGTTCTCGGTATTTTTGCAGCCATCAATGGCCTGCGCGTATTGGTGAAGAGAAATGTAGAAACTTTCGATCCCATTAGTAGATGGTGGGCAATACCTGCCGGCTTCTTTGGGGGTGTATTTACTGCTCTATTTGCTACTGGTGGCCCGCTGTACGTTTCCTACCTTGGTTTACGAATTGCCAATCCAAAGGTGCTGCGCGCAACTATGGCCTTCATTCTTTTTATGCTGACATTTTTGCGGCTCGCATTAATGTTGGTTACGGGGCTTATCTTAAGTTGGGAGGTGCTTGGCCTTGCGGTTTGCTTAATGCCAGTGACGTTCTTGGGAATTTGGGTGGGCTCCCATGTCCACACTAAGCTGAGCAATGCTTCTATGCGTATCGCCTATGGATCCATATTGGTATTTTCTGGTTCCATGTTATTGCTGAGGCAAATTACATAAAAATATTTTCCGAGAAAATAAAAAAAGCGAGGACGTATCCTCGCTTTTTACTTGCCGCTAGCAGTTCTTACTGAGCGCTAATATTGCGACCCTTAATAACCTTCTCCCATGAGGCTGACTCGGCCTTCACTTGAGCTTCAAAGTCTCTTTGATTATTGACAACGGCTGTTAAACCGTTAAGGTCCAAACTCTTTTTCATAGCTTCGGAACTCACCGCTTTTACAGTGGCATCATAGATTTTCTCGGTAATTGCTTTTGGTGTATTTGCTGGTGCCACTAAGCCAAACCAACCGGTGCTCTCAAATCCAGGGATGCCAGATTCAGCAACAGTTGGAATGTCTGGTAACTGTTTGACGCGTTTAGCACTAGTTACAGCCAATGGTTTAATTTGACCATTCTTAGCAAAGCCAGTTGCCGCGGTCAGGTTGCCCACCATGAAGTCAATTTGACCAGAGACTAAATCATTAATTGCGGCAGACTCACCTTTATATGGAACATGCGTTGCTGGAATGTTGGCGGCATAAGTCAAATTCTCACCCGCCATATGAACCTGGCTACCGATTCCAGCTGAGCCAAAGTTCAGGTCCTTGGTTTTTGCGTAGGCAATAAACTCACCGAAATTCTTAACAGGTAATTTTGTACTTACTGATAACAACATTGGACCACTTGCTACGTTGGTGATGTAAACAAAGTCTTTTGCATAATTAACAGGTAATTTTTTATACAAATTAGGATTCACAGTAAGCATGCTGCCTGATGCAAGCATGATGGTATAGCCGTCAGCAGGGGCTTGAGCCACAAATTCTGCCGCGATATTTCCACCGGCACCACCTTTGTTTTCAACAATAACGTTTTGCCCTAGATCCTTTGTTAGTTGTTGAGCTAAGAGTCGACCAAGAATGTCAGTGGTACCGCCGGCTGCAAATGGAATGATTAATTTAATTGGCTTTGTTGGCCAAGATTGTGCTGTCGCTAATTGGGGTAGTGCCAGGGTAAGTGCCCCAGCTATTAAAACTAAACGTCTACTCAACTTATATTTTTGAATCTTAAACATCGGTGACCTCCAGTGGAAATTTGATCTTTGTATCTTAGTTACTTAGTTATCAAAAAAACATACTCAACTGCGATTTAATAGTTATATGCTTATATGTCACTACTGTCTCCCCCGCCCATCCTGAAGCACCGCTTTGTATTCGTTGCGCCGCACAATGAATTGGTTCTTGCAAGATATCTAAATCATCTATATGATTCAGATATGTGCTCTATTTTGATCCCTAACAATCGACTAAGTCAAGCCCCTAAAACCCTGTGTTTTGAAGGGCGGACTTTGATTGCTCATGATTGCAGGATCTACGCATGAATCTCACCTACTCTGAAATACTGACTTTGGCAGATTCGGGTCTGAAGGCTGCTGGCTTAGACCCTAAGGCGGCCCATGAAACAGCTCAATTTTTGGCTTTAGCCGAGCTAGATGGTCTCGCATCGCATGGATTGGCTAGAGTGGCGCAATACGCCGGACATGCTAAAAATGGCCGTATTGAATTGGCGCCTAAGCTTAAGGTAAGACCATTTAAAACTTCAGCCGCTTTGGTTGATGCGCGCGATGGATTGGCCTTTCCAGCACTTCGCTTTGCTACAGACCTATCAGTAAATTTAGCCTCAAAAAATGGCCTTGGTTTGGTGGCAGTAACTAATAGCCATCATTTTGGTGTTGCGGGACATTACGTTGAGGCTGCAGCAAGGGCGGGATATATCTCTTTGTTGTTTGGAAATACTCCAGCCGCAATGCCCATGGTTGGCGGTGCAAGAGCGATGTTTGGGACCAATCCCTTGGCCGCAGCTTTTCCAATTGATGCTGCCGATCCGCTAGTGATTGATATGTCGCTTTCAGCAGTTGCCCGTGGAAAATTATTGGTGGCGGCAAAAAATGGCCAAAAAATCCCGGAGGGGTGGGCGTTGACCGCTGACGGTAAGCCAACCACCGATCCGCAGGAAGGTCTTCAGGGCTTAATGGTTCCCTTGGGTGGTGATAAGGGTGCTTTGCTTGCCTTGATCGTTGAATTACTAGTAGTTGGTCTCTCAGGCAGCAGATTTTCCTATGAGGCAGATTCCTTTTTTGACCCCAAAGGAAATCGCCCACGCATTGGTCAACTGATCTTAACTATTGATCCTGGTTTGGCAGGCCCCACTATTTTTGCCAATCGCATTCAAGACTTCTTGAGGGAATTAAGTGCAGATGCGGGAACCCGCCTACCTGGTCAGCGCCGTTTTCAACAGCGCGCTGCCGGTTTTAAAGGCGGGGTAACAGTTTCTGATGTTGTTGTAGAAGAAATTCAGGCTGGTATTCGCCAGTCATGGACTAAGTAGTTTTTTATAAATGAGATTATTGAGGAGATAGTAATGATCCACTTTGTCGTGCATGAGCCAGCAGATGGCGTAGGTGTAGTTGTGGTTGAGGGTGTAAAAGCTGGTACTGATTTGATTGGTTGGGTTATGGATGGTGATCTCACCTTAAATATCAAGTCTGAAAGTGATATTCCTATTGGTCACAAAATTTCATTGAACGATTTCAAGCCAGGCGACACTGTCATGAAATACGGCGTTGATATTGGCAAGGTAGTAGCTCCAATCAAAAAAGGCGAGCACCTTCACGTCCAAAACGTAAAAACTAAGCGCTGGTAATCCGGCACCTTATTTACCTATTCATTGAAAGAGATATAAAAAATGACTAATTTGAAAGACGCGACCTTTTTAGGTTATCGCCGTGAAAACGGCCGCATGGGTATTCGTAATCATGTATTGATTTTGCCTTTAGACGACCTGTCTAATGCAGCCTGTGAGGCAGTAGCAAACAATATCAAAGGAACCATGGCAATTCCTCACTCCTATGGTCGTTTACAGTTTGGAGCCGACTTGGATTTGCATTTCCGTACTTTGATTGGAACAGGTTGCAATCCAAACGTAGCCGCTGTAGTGGTCATTGGTATTGAGCCACAGTGGACAAAAATCATTGTTGATGGCATCAAGGCATCAGGCAAGCCAGTTGAGGGCTTCTGGATTGAGGGCAATGGCGATACAGCGACGATTGCCTCCGCCAGTAAAGCTGCTTACAGCATGATGAAGCATGCGTCTAAGCAAAAACGTGTTTCCGCTCCTCTCTCAGAGTTGTGGGTTTCCACCAAGTGCGGTGAGTCTGATACCACTTCTGGTTGCGGTGCAAACCCAACCGTAGGTGATGCCTTTGATAAGTTGTATGGAATTGGTTCTACCTTGGTATTCGGTGAAACTACCGAGTTAACTGGTGGCGAGCATTTAGTTGAAGCGCGTTGCCGTACTCCTGAGGTCAAGAAAAAATTCCGCGAGATGTTTGATCGCTACCAGGATGTGATTGAGCGTCATAAGACAAGTGACTTATCTGATTCTCAGCCAACAAAAGGCAATATTGCGGGCGGTTTGACAACCATCGAAGAGAAGGCCTTAGGCAATATCCAAAAAATTGGTAAGAAATGTATTGTGGATAGCGTGCTGGATAAGGGTGAAGAGCCAACCATTCCTGGGCTTCACTTTATGGACTCATCATCAGCAGCCGCTGAAATGGTGACTTTGTGCGCAGCAGCTGGTTTCACGGCTCACTTCTTCCCAACAGGGCAGGGTAACGTCATTGGTAATGCAATTCTTCCAGTAATTAAGATTTGCGCAAATCCAAAGACTGTTCGCACAATGGGTGAGCACATTGACGTTGACGTCTCTGGCTTATTGCGTCGCGAAGAGAATATGGACGATGCAGGCAACAAACTGTTGGAGTGCTTAAAGCGCACAGCCGATGGTGAATTGACTGCCTCAGAGATTCTTGGCCATCGTGAGTTCGTATTAACTCGTTTATACGAATCAGCTTAAGTCTCTAGCATGAGAAACCTGACCGCTTATCAAGAAGTCAAGCAGAAGATCACCGAGGATCTGGTCAGGGGTCGATATCCTATGGGGCAGGCTTTGCCTGCCGAAAAGGATTTATCGAAAGAGTTAGATGTATCAATAGGAACCCTGCGCAAGGCAGTGGATGAGTTAGTCGCGGAAGGTATCGTGGTCCGGCGCCAAGGCAGGGGCACCTATGTTGTTGAGCATGATCTCAAAAGACTGTTGTATTACTTTTTTCATGTCGTAAAGCATGACGTTGAAAAGAAGGTTTATCCCAAGGTTGAGCTAGTCTCATTAAATACAGCAGCTGCCAATAAAGAAGAGGCTGGCAAGCTGCAGATTAAAGAAGGCTCTCCAGTTTGGCGAATTACCAATCGGCTCTCATTGGAGGGCCAGTGCGTGATGATCGATCAGATCACGCTAGATAAAAAGCGGTTCAAAAATTTAACCCGCGCCGATTTTATTGAGCGCAAGGGAAGTATTTATCAGATGTATCAAATGGAATACGGCCAGACTGTTGTGCGAAGCAGTGAACGTTTGCGCGCTGGTCTTGCTGGTAAGCAACATGCAGAATGGCTTGGATTAAATCCGGATTCGCCTGTATTGGTGATCAGAAGGGTGGCGCTGGGTATTCAGGATGAACCCTTGGAGTGGCGTGTCTCCACTCTGAATACGAGCCAACATGAGTACTTTAGTGAGTTAGTGGCCTAGCCTAGATGTTCATTACTGCTCGCAAAAATATCCCAGGGCTGTTGGTTTGTCTTGTCATCGCCATGTCCACCAGCTTTCTCTCCGAGAATTATGGTGGACCCCAGCTTCTCTATGCCTTGTTAATAGGCTTATCACTTCATTTTTTATACCTCAATGAGACTGTTAAGCCAGGAATCGATTTCTGCGCAAAAACAGTATTGCGATTAGGCGTTGCGTTTCTGGGCATTCGTATTACGTTTGCAGATATTGGTGCAATTGGTTTGAATACCGGATTAATGGTGATGTTTGCGGTTGCAGCTACGGTAACGCTTGGATTTTTCCTTGCGAGACTATTAAAGCTCTCTCCCGACTTCGGTTTGATTGCAGGTGGATCTGTTGGTATATGTGGAGCCTCTGCTGCGTTAGCTGTTGCCTCTGTTCTTCCCAAAACAAAAGAGAATGAGCGATTTACATTGCTGGTAGTGGTGGGGGTAACAGTCCTTTCTACTATTGCCATGGTTGTTTATCCCTTTGCCTTGCAGTTATTGAATATCACTGCTTTGCCAGCGGGCATCTTCTTAGGGGCAACGATTCATGATGTAGCGCAGGTGGTTGCTGCAGGTATGTTGTTTGGGCCTGAGGCGGGTGACGTTGCAACCGTTGTGAAGCTTTTCCGTGTAGCTCTGCTGCTACCTGTTGTTTTGTTTATCTCCATTTTCTTTGGAGCTGAAAAATCATCTCAACGCTTAGGGTGGGGCAGCTTGCGCCTGATACCAACATTCTTATTGGGTTTTGTTGCCTTATCAGTTGTTGCATCCATGCAGATTTTGCCAAGTTCAGCAACACATTCTATTGGCGATATTTCTCGTTGGATGCTGGTAATTGCTATTGGTGCAGCCGGACTAAAAACCAATTTTCAAGAGTTGGCCAAATTGGGTTGGCAGCCAGTGGTGATGTTAGTTGTTGAAACTTTATTTATTGCGGCAATCGGCTTAATTTTCATTACCAGTTCTTGGTAATTTTTTTAAGCGTAAGAATCCTCAAACTCTTCCATCTTGATGGTGGTCATCAAGAATAAAATTCTACGCTGGAAGTTTTTTCGCTCAATCACATTCTCGTGTGGCAGTTGATCATGCTCACGCAAAAGCTGGGTAATGATCGGGTTGTAGTGTTCGCGTACTGGGGACATCTGCGTTCCTTGGTAAAAAATCTTGTTAGGAATAATTTACCAAGGGGTCTATATATTCACAAGGAACATATAGCTATGCCTAAATTACTTTTAGGTATATGACTCGGATTACTTTTCTACAAAAGCACGCTCGAACACATAATCACCTAATTGACCGAGGCTTGGAGACACCTTGAAGCCTTTAGCATCTAGCATCTCAGCAGTCTCTTTGAGCATAGATGGGCTGCCGCAGATCATGGCGCGATCTACTGCTGGGTCTAATGGAGGCAGACCAATATCTTTAAAGAGTTGCCCCGATTCAATTGCAGTAGTCAGGCGACCGGTGTGCTTAAAAGCCTCACGTGTCACCGTTGGGTAATAAATTAACTTCTCACGGATGATTTCGCCAATATATTCATCCTGAGTTAATTCATTTTTAATGTATTCGCCATAAGCCAATTCGCTCACCAAACGTACACCGTGTATGAGCACTACCTTTTCAAACTTTTCATAGGTATCGGGATCACGAATGATGCTCATAAATGGCGCCAATCCTGTACCAGTACTAAAAAGGTATAGATGCTTGCCTGGATTCAAGTCATCAATGACCAGTGTGCCAACGGACTTTTCGCTCACCAAAATCGGGTCGCCCACCTGAATCTTCTGAAGGCGGGAGGTAAGGGGGCCATCCTGAACTTTGATACTTAAAAACTCCAAGTGCTCTTCATAATTGGGGCTAGCAACGCTATAAGCTCTGACTAAAGGCTTACCTTCAACCTCTAGGCCAATCATCAAAAAATGGCCGCTACGAAAGCGCAGACCTTTATTTCTGGTGGTGGTAAAGCTAAAGAGGGTGTCGTTCCAGTGGTGAACGGTAAGAACGGTTTCGGTGTTGTAGGCTGCCATAAGTGCTTAATAGTGGATGCAAAACCTTAATTATCCTCATTCTGGGGATGGATCTATAGATAAAAAAGTATTTAGCTTATAAAAAGGGATTCTTTTACTTATGCCTGCTAGCCCCATATGATCCACTCATACCCAATTGAAAGAATCGTATGTCCACAAAGCCTAAAGTCCAAAAACCCTTATTTTTGACCATCACCCAGATATTTTTGGGTTTGGCTCTATTGAGCTTATCTACCCACCTAGCATTTGAAAGCGCCCTTTATCTAGAGGCGCTGAATCAGAGTGGCTTAAATCAATATCATGCCTTTGGCGTACTTGTTGCCCTCAGCTTTATTTCCGGCGTTTTCCTGATTGCACAACATGTTTTGAGTCAAGACGAGACCAGTATTGATGAGCACTTTAGTAAGGCTGTAACTTACTAAATCAAGATAGACTGTGATCTTATCTCCTTAAGGTCACATCATGAATTCATCAGCCCCTCAAACTATCTTTGCAAGAGGTGCATGGTATGTAGTGATTCAGGGGGCGTTGATTTGCCTCATTCTGTTTGGGCCTCAAGGGGCTCCATTGGTGAGTTCTGAACCATTCACCACCATTCTTCAATCCTGCGGAATCGCCATTAGTTTTCTAGCCTGCCTGATTATGGCGATAGCGGTGATCAATCTGGGAAAAAACTTCACTCCCTTGCCTTGCCCCAAAGATGATGCTGTACTGATTCAGACTGGGTTATATCGTTTTGTGCGGCACCCGATCTATTTTGGGGTTCTGCTAGCGGCACTTGCTTGGCTGTGTCTATTTCCTGGTGTTTATGTGCTTGCATACTCCATTGGCCTATTTTTCCTGTTTGACATCAAAGCTAGGCGGGAAGAGGTTTGGCTTGCAGAGCGTTTTCCGAGTTATCGGGAATATCAGTACAGGGTCAAGAAATTAATTCCCGCTATCTATTAAGATGGTGTTTTAAGTTATTGGAGCTTTTATGAGTGGCCAACCTTCTGTAAGACTAGTTCAGCAATCGGACTATCAATTTGCTATTTATTACAATGAAGAACGTGATCCCATTTATGGGGATGAGCCTCCGCCCTTAGGTAGATCTCAAGGTGCAACTCCATCCCAGTTCTTACTAGCAGGTGTGGCTAATTGTTTGTCTGACTCACTTCTTTTTGCGCTGAGAAAGTTTAAGCAAAATCCAGAGCCAATCGAGACTAAAGCCAGTTGCGAGATCGGTAGAAATTCAGAAAACCGTCTGCGTATTCTGTCAATTGCGGTAGAGATTCGTATTGGTGTACCAGGAAATACACTCGAAAACCTAGAGCGTGTATTGGCTCAGTTTCAGGATTTCTGTACCGTATCTTCTAGTGTTAGCTTGGGCATTCCAGTCAATGTCACGGTAATCGATAGCGAAAACACGAAGCTTTATCCAGCAAGTTGAGTGCTTCCATTCCGTAAAAAAGCCGCAGAAGTTGAATTCTGCGGCTTTTTGATTTCCTGAGGTCGACGATTGAACTAATTACTCTTCTTCGCGACGCAGATGTGGGAACAAAATCACATCACGAATATTGGGCGCATCCGTCAACAACATGACTAAGCGATCAATGCCGATACCACAACCGCCGGTTGGAGGCATGCCATACTCCAGCGCGCGAATGAAGTCATGGTCGAAGTACATTGCTTCTTCATCGCCAGCTTCTTTTTGCTCCACTTGCTTGCGGAAGCGGTTGGCTTGATCTTCGGCATCGTTTAACTCTGAGAAGCCGTTGGCAATCTCACGACCGGTAATAAACAATTCAAAACGCTCAGTAATACCAGGGCGTGTATCAGATTCACGGGCGAGAGGGCTTACTTCGATTGGGTAATCGATGATGTAGGTTGGCTCCCAGAGGTGTGACTCAGCAACCAATTCAAATAATGCCAATTGCAGTGCGCCAATACCCGCGTTCTTCAGAGTAGGGCTATCTGGATTCTCGCCACCTTTTTTCAACTCAGCACGAATGAATGCAGCATCTTCTAATTGAGCAGGCTCATAGCTCTTATTGGACTGACCGCAATATTTCAAGATAGCTTCAGTAATCGTTAAGCGCTGGAATGGCTTACTGAGATTAAGCTCACGGCCTTGATGGGTCAATACTGCAGTACCCTGCGCATCAATCGCCGCTGCACGAATCAAGCCTTCAGTGAAGTCCATCAACCAGCGGTAATCCGTATAGGCTGCATAGAACTCCATCATCGTAAATTCTGGATTGTGACGTGGGCTGACGCCCTCGTTACGGAAGTTGCGATTGATTTCAAAGACGCGCTCAAAGCCGCCGACTACTAGGCGCTTCAAGTACAGCTCTGGCGCAATACGCAAAAACATTTGCATGTCTAGAGCATTGTGGTGAGTGATAAATGGTTTAGCTGTAGCGCCACCCGGAATTGGGTGGAGCATCGGTGTTTCAACTTCCATGAAGTCAGCATCGAGCATATGACGGCGCAAGGAGGCAATCGTATTGCTTCGCGCTCTGAAAGTATTGCGACTTTCTGGATTTACAATTAAATCAACATAGCGCTGACGGTACTTAGTCTCTAAATCTGAGAGGCCATGGAATTTATCTGGAAGAGGGCGTAGGGATTTGCTGAGGAGACGCAGATTACTGCATTCGACTGAAAGCTCACCCTTATTGGTCTTAAATAAATTACCTTCAGCAGAAATAAAGTCGCCCATATCCCAGTGTTTAAAAGCACCATGAGTATCTGCACCACTGATTTCATCATTGATGTAGAACTGAATCTGACCACTACGATCCTGAATGGTGGCAAAGCTCGCTTTACCCATGACACGCTTGAGCACCATACGGCCAGCAACTTTCACATGCACCTTTTTGGCGGCTAACTCTTCTTTAGTGAGGCTGTCGTAATGAGTGTGTAGATCTGCAGCTAAGTGGGTTGGCACAAAGTCGTTTGGAAACGCTACTCCGCCTTGGCGTAGCTTGGCCAATTTTTCGCGGCGTTCAGCAATGATGTGATTTTCATCAACAGCTTCAGTAGCTGCAGCTGGGTTCGTATTGGAGTTCGCTTGATCGTTCATATGGAATATTTATAGCTGGAATGGGGGTGGTAAATCAGACGCCTTGCTTCAGGCTGGCTTCAATAAAGGCATCGAGATCACCATCCAACACCTTTTGTGTATTGGAAATCTCAACGTTCGTACGCAAGTCTTTAATGCGGCTTTGATCGAGCACGTATGAGCGGATCTGATGACCCCAGCCCACATCTGTTTTGCTGGCTTCAAGCTTATCCTGTTCAGCGCGACGCTTTTGCATCTCGTGCTCATAAAGGCGTGACTTCAACATCGTCATCGCTTCAGCTCTATTGCGGTGCTGGCTTCGGTCGTTCTGACACTGCACCACAATTCCGGTGGGGAGGTGAGTTAAACGAACGGCTGAGTCAGTTTTGTTGATGTGCTGACCGCCTGCACCCGAAGCGCGATAGGTGTCAGTACGAATGTCCGCGGGGTTGACATCAATCTCAATCGAGTCATCAATCTCTGGATACACATAAATACTGGCAAAAGAGGTGTGACGACCATTCGATGAATCAAAGGGTGACTTACGTACTAAGCGGTGTACGCCAGTCTCTGAGCGAAGATGGCCATAAGCATATTCACCATCGACTTTGATTGTTGCACTTTTGATACCTGCAACATCACCATCCGATTCTTCAAGAATTTCTGTTTTGTAGCCTTTGCGCTCGCAATACTTGAGGTATTGACGGAAGAGCATGCTAGCCCAGTCGCAAGCTTCTGTCCCACCGGCACCCGCTTGAATATCGATAAAGCAATTGCAGGAATCCATCTCGTTATGGAACATACGGCGGAACTCAAGATCATGAATGATCTTGCTATAGCTCTCAACATCTTGCTCGATCGCGGCGATCGTTTCAAAATCACTTTCTTCTTTAGCCATGTCGAATAATTCGAGGGCGCCAGTGATATTGCTATTTAAATCGGTAAGGGTGGCAACAACACCATCGAGCAATTTCTTTTCTTTGCCGAGGGCTTGTGCTTTCTTTTGATCGTCCCAAATGGTGGGATCTTCAAGAATAGAGTTAACTTCAGTAAGGCGTCGTGACTTTACTTCGAAGTCAAAGATACCCCCGAAGTGCTTGCTCACGAGTGAGCAGATCGGAAAGGGTATTTGAAATAATATTAAGTTGTTCGGCTTCCATCCCCTAATTATAAGGGGGTTATTGCAGCTTATGCCTCGTCGTGGGCCTCAATCATGAGTTGCACGCGTGCCTGCCCCTGGAAGCGGTCTGTTACTAGGCGATATGCCAGCTTGGCCTTGGCTGGCAAAGGCTGGGTTCGATTGAACCAAACCCCTGTAAAGGGTTTGCTAGCCAGTTGACCATCGCCAATAGGACGAAGCTGCAAGCGCAGATGTTTTTCTTTCATGAGGCTTTGCTGCCCAACCTCAAATTCCCCATAAAAAATGGGTTGAGGAAAGCCCTGGCCCCAGATTTCTTCGGCAAGGAGATCGCCCGTTTCGGGTGTGAATTCAGAAAGATCGAGCGAGCCATCATGAATATGGCGACGCTCCAATAGCTCATCGTTCAGCAATTCATTAGCCACCTGCTGAAACAGAGTATCAAACTTTTCAAAATCAGCTTTTCTAATGCTCAGGCCTGCTGCCATGGCATGACCACCAAACTTGAGAATCAGACCTGGCTCGCGTTTGGAAACAATGTCCAAGGCATCGCGTAGATGAAAGCCTGTCAATGATCTGCCGGAGCCACGCAACTCTTCTCCGCTAGCACCATCGGCGGGCGCAAAAACAATCGCAGGACGATTAAAGCGTTCTTTGAGGCGTGAGGCTACGATACCAACCACGCCTTGATGCCATTCTGCATTCCAGAGGCAAATGCTCGAGCGCTCTGCCATAGTGCCTGCTAATTGATCTTCTGCGAGATGGGCGAGGGCGGCTTCTTGCATTCCGCCCTCAATCACGCGTCTCTCGCGATTAATACGGTCAAGTTCATAAGCGAGCTCTATAGCCTCGTCGGGTTTATCGCTTAGTAATAAGCGAATGCCTAAGGTCATATCTGCTAAGCGTCCCGCCGCGTTGAGGCGAGGGCCGATAGCAAATCCCAAATCAAATGTATTGGCCTTACGAGGGTCTCGAACTGCAGCCTGAAATAGTGCCTGCATACCCGCTTGGGATACTCCTGCGCGAATACGCTTCAAGCCATTGGAAACTAAGATGCGATTATTGCGATCCAGTTGAGCAACATCAGCCACGGTGCCTAATGCCACGAGATCTAATAGGTTCTCAATCTTAGGTTGAGTCTCAGCAGTAAATTTTCCGCGCTTTCGAAGCTCGGCGCGTAGAGCCACCAATAAATAGAACATCACACCCACGCCTGCAAGCGCTTTGCTTGGAAAACTGCAGCCAGGCTGATTGGGATTTACGATTGCAGTGGCTTTAGGTAGTCGATCGCCTGGCAAATGATGGTCAGTCACGATGACTTCCATGCCTAACTCGCGAGCTCGATCAACCCCAGCCTCGCTGGCAATGCCGTTATCTACAGTGATGAGATATTTGGGTTTGGGAGTTTGTAGGGCCGATAGATCTACTACCTCTGGAGTGAGTCCATAGCCCATCGTAAAACGGTTAGGTACTAAAAACTGAATAGGGGTATCTGCTCCACCCAGCATCTTTAAACCACGGAGTGCAACAGCACAGGCAGTAGCGCCATCGCAGTCATAGTCGGCCACTACCAGCATCGATTCTTTGCGCCCCAGAATATCTGCTAATAGAGAAGCGGTGGTAATACAGTTCTTTAGCTCCACTGGCGAGAGTAACTGCTTCAGATCTAATGAGAGCTCATCTGGTTTATCAATGCCGCGTGCCGCATACAGTCTGGCCAGTAATGGGTGTAGACCGCTTTGCTGTAGCCAGCTAGCCGTTCTGTCAGAGAAGGGGCGCCTAGAAAATACGCTCATGCTGAAATGATTTCTTGCCAAGTCAAGGGTTCTGGTTTTTTCCAGAATGCCCATGACTTTTTGTTTAAGTCTTTAGCTGTGAGTATCTGGTGGCGAACTTGGCCCTTGGGGAAATCAATGATTTCAATTTCATCCAACTTATTATTTAAGAGGCTCTCTCTCAGCTTGTCCCAAGTGTTCTCAGGGCGATCAATCCATGCAAAGGTATTTTGCAGATTTGAAAAATCAATTTCATTCTGCTGTGGGATTCCAAGGTATTTGGCTAATCCAGCTAAGAGGGGATGATCTCCGTATAACTGGGTTACGTTCTTCAGTAATTGCGGTGTCTGAATATCAGTCAACTTGCCAATACCGCTAATCCAAAGAGAATTCATGCTGGGGTATCCGCGTTGTTCCCGCTCCGCATTGACTGGATCAATGTGCCAGAGCATCTGTATTTCATTTTGGAGTTTGCGCCAGAGCTTAGCAACACCAAGTTCGCTGGTATCGCGCGGCATCCACCAATCAATATTGCGACCATGCGCCTGATCAATGGAGTGTGTTGCGAGACTAGCAAATGGCCCTGCTGGAATAAACCAATCACGCTGCCCTTGAAATAAGATTTTGCTTCCAAAATCTTCTTCGATAAAGGGTAGGACAACATTGAGTAATCGGGCAGATTCATCTTTAGTCAGATCAATCTCACTTTGAGCCATTAAGATCAAATGATCCCGGGTAGCGTGCAGGTGAACTGGCTGAAGGCAGACAATCGTTTCATTTGGATTGACTGCTAAATCACTTTGTCCTAATAGCAAGACTGGGGCAATAGGTAGCCGGTCTCCTAATAAGAAGCGTTCTTGTGGCAAACCGCTAGGCGGCACATTTTGCTCTAATCCGGCGTCAATGGCATCTTCCCCTGACACCATAAGGGTGAAACGGCGCAAAGCGCTGGATTGGGGTCTTAAATTAGCAGTCATTCCCCTGATTTTAGGTGGCATTTACAGAATCCATCAGTTTGCTCGTTGAATTCACTAAACTGTATCTATGTTGAGACTTCCTATTGAGCTAGAAATTGGCCTGCGCTACACCCGATCTAAGCGTCGCAAGACCGTGGGTAAGCGTGATGGCTTCCTTTCCTTTATTTCCGGAATCTCAACCGCTGGCATCGCCTTGGGTGTTGCCGCCCTGATTGTGGTGCTTTCTGTCATGAATGGCTTCCAGAAGGAAGTTCGTGACCGCATGCTGTCGGTTCTCTCCCATGTTGAAATTACTGCCCCAGATGGCTTGGCTAATTGGGAGCCGATTGCGCTGAAGGTGGCTGCGCAGCCTCACGTCGTGGGCGTTGCCCCTATGGTCAGCTCGCAAGGCTTATTGAGTCGCGATAGTGTGATGCGTGGTGTCGCGATTCGTGGAGTGCTACCTAGTGAAGAAGGTAAGGTTTCTGATCTGCCAAAGCAGTTTGTTGCCGGCAGTATTGAGGATCTCAAGCCAGGTACTTTTGGTGTTGCCCTAGGAGCACAACTCGCGAATATTGTTGGTGCCCGCGTCGGTGATCGCGTGAATTTAATCGTGCCAGAGAGTGACCTGACTCCTGCAGGTGCTATGCCCAGAATGCGAACACTACAAGTTCTTGGAATTGTCGATAGCGGTCATTATGAATACGATAGTTCTTTAGCCATCATGCATTGGAAAGATGCTGCCGCTTTATTGCGCTTGCAAGACCCATCTGGTTTGCGGGTTAAGGTAGACGATATGCAGCGTGCCCCAGAAATTGCTGCTGAATTAGCCCAAGTTGTTCCCCAAGCTTTATGGGTCAGCGATTGGTCACGATCTAACCGAAATTGGTTCGCTGCTGTGCAAACCGAAAGAAAGATGATGTTCATCATCCTCACATTGATTATTGCTGTGGCTGCCTTCAATCTGGTATCGACTTTAGTCATGACTGTGAACGAGAAGCAGGCAGATATTGCTATCTTAAGAACGATGGGTGCGAGTCCAGGACTTATTCAGCGGATCTTCTTGGTTCAAGGCTTAGCAATAGGTTTATTAGGTTCTCTCGCGGGCGTTGGCTTGGGGCTTCTGATTGCTTTAAATATTGATGTGATTGTTCCTGCGATTGAGGCGATCTTCCGGGTTCGCTTCTTGCCACGTGATGTCTACTTTATTAGTGAGCTACCTTCAGACGTGCGTTTGTCTGATGTCGTTACAGTGGGCTTAATGGCTTTTGGCCTTTCTGTATTAGCTACCCTTTACCCAAGTAGACGAGCGGCTCAAGTTCAGCCTGCTGAGGCATTACGTTATGAATAATCCCAACCCAATCATTCTCAGCGCCTCTGGTCTGGCAAAGACCTACGGCAAAGGACCAACAGCAGTTGATGTCCTGAAGGAAATTGATTTACAAGTGAGCGCTTCTGAGAAGGTGGCTATCGTTGGATCCTCTGGTTCAGGTAAAAGTACCTTACTGCATCTCTTGGGTGGTTTGGATACACCAAGCTCAGGGACAGTCATGCTGGCTGGCGAGAATCTTCATCAGTTGTCTATCAAAAAGCTAGATCAACTGCGCAATCACAGTTTGGGATTCATTTACCAATTCCATCATCTCTTGGATGAATTCAGTGCTGTTGAGAATGTAGCGCTACCTCTGCGTATTCGTGGGCTGAGCAATCAAGAGTCCATGGAGCGTGCCAACACAATGTTGCACGCAGTTGGACTATCAAAGCGAGTGCAGCACACCCCGGGTGAGCTATCTGGCGGGGAGCGTCAACGTGTTGCAGTTGCCCGCGCCTTAGTAGGTAATCCTGCTTGCGTCTTAGCAGATGAGCCAACAGGCAATCTTGATACTGAAACTGCAGATGGCGTATTTGACTTAATGTTAGATATTGCACGTGAGCAGGGCACTGCTTTTGTGATCGTCACTCATGATCCGATTCGCGCTAAACGTTGCGACCGAATTTTGCATTTAGAGCGCGGAGTATTAAAGACCTTCTCTAAATGAGTGAAGTTGCTCAAGAACTCGCATGGGTTGATACCCATTGCCATATAGATGCTCCGGAGTTTAAAGATATTCTTCCGGAAATTATTTCAGGTGCAGCGAATACAGGTCTTAAAGCTATTTTGCTGCCGACAGTTCAAGCCTCTGATTGGGGGCTGGCTAAAAATTTAGCAAACCAGTACGGTAATCAAATACCAGGATTGGTTTACACCCTAGGTATTCATCCTCTGTATATCAATCAAGCCCAAGAGGGTGATATCGATATTCTTCAAAAGCAAATTGAACAATCATTATATGATCCTCGCTTCGTGGGTGTTGGCGAGATCGGTCTAGATTATTTTGTGGAAGGCCTCGATCCTCAGCGCCAAGAGCATTTCTTTCATGCGCAGCTCGATTTAGCTCAACAGTTTCAGTTACCAGTCATTTTGCATGTGCGTCGTTCGCAAGATGCCATTCTTAAAGCGCTGCGCAAAAGAAAAGTTCCTGGTGGTATTGCGCATGCTTTTAATGGCAGCCATCAGCAAGCTGAGCAATTCATCGAGCTGGGTTTTAAGTTAGGATTTGGCGGTGCTGCAACTTATACACGAGCATTACAGATTCGCCGCCTCTTAAAAGAGCTGCCGCTAGAGAGCATCGTTACTGAAACTGATGCGCCCGATATTCCACCCGCCTGGCTAAGGGAGGAAGGTGGGCAATTTAATGAACCCGCTTTACTTCCCAGAATTGCTCAGCATTTAGCAGACATTCGTGGCGTCAGTGAGGAAGTCTTTTCAAAAGCAGTTTGGCAAAATGCCATGCAAGTATTACCCCGTTGGTCATCTCTAATGGCTAACAACCTAAACCCAAAATCCGCTTCTTAAGAGCTTGCGAATCAATATTGCGGCGTTCATCGCCGGGGGATCGCTCCTTCTATTTTTGCCAGCCGTGCCTGAGTATTGGCCTTGGATATGCATTACAACTATCTTCATTCTTCTATCTAGCGTTTACATCAATGGCTCATTAATTCAATGCAGTTATCTAAGTAGCGTATTACTAAGTGCATGCTGTTTTATTTTGGGTTTTGCTTGGAATGCGCATTACGCACAAAGTCGACTAGCGAATATCCTTTCAATCGAGTATGAGGGCAAAGATTTGGTTCTCGAGGGCAGGGTCAATGCTTTGCCGCAGAGCTCTCCTGGGGGTGCCAAATTTTCTTTTCAGGTAGATCGGGCATTTTTGGGTAAGGAGTTCATTGAGTCCTTCCCGCCGCAGGTGTATTTGAGTTGGCAACCAGCATGGCGCAACCCACAAGATATTCCCCAAGTGATTCCAGGACAGCGATGGGAATTCAAGGTCAAAGTCAAAAGGCCTTATGGATCCCTCAATCCCCATACTTTCGATTTTGAGCGTTGGTCCTTTCATCAAGATTTTGGCGCCAGCGGATCAGTGAGATCGGGAAAGCTATTGCTCGAGAAAGATATCGGCTTGACTGAGTTTGCTCTAGCCATGGAGTACCAGCGTTGGAAATTAAGACAAAAGATTCAGCGCTTGCTTTCGAAGGACGCGCGCTATGGCGGTGTCATTGCAGCGTTGGTGATGGGGGATCAAAATGCGATCGATCAAGAAGATTGGCGCGTATTTAATGCTACCGGTATTGGGCATCTCATTTCCATATCAGGCCTCCATGTGACGATGTTGGCTGGATTTGGGGCCATGCTTGCCAGGTTTTTATGGCGTCGCAATACTCTGCCGCTTTGGATTCCCGTTAACAAGTTTGCAGCGGCAGTTGGGTTTTTGACGGCATTTGTATATGCCTGGTTGGCGGGATTTCAGATTCCGGCACAGCGAACTATGTATATGGTGGGAGTAGTGGCATTTGCGCTATGGTCTGGCAGAAACCCGCGATCATTTGATATCTGGTGGTGGGCTCTATTTGTTGTTCTGCTGATTGATCCAATGGCACCTTACACGCCAGGATTCTGGCTCTCGTATGGGGCAGTGGCGGCTATTTTGTATGCGATGCAGAGTTCGGATGGCTTATTAGGTTTGCCTACTGGCAGAGAGCTGGAGCTTGCTTGGCGTTACAGACTTACTCAAGCTCTAAGAGAGGCTTGTCGAGTGCAGGCAGTTGTCACGATCGCGCTCCTACCATTGACCTTATATTGGTTTTATCAAGTCTCAATCGTTTCCCCGCTGGCAAATGCTGTTGCCATTCCTGTGGTGAGTTACATCGTGACGCCTCTGGCCATTGCCGGCGCTTTATTGCCTGACTTCATTGGTAAATGGCTACTGATACCAGCACATACGACGATGGATTGCTTGGCGATCATGCTTACTTGGATGGCGAGTTGGCGATGGGCAATTGCTTGGTCCAGTCAGCCAGCTTGGTGGGCAATAGCCTTATCAACCATTGGCATCGTTATTACGATTCGTCCCGGGTGCATAAGAGAGAATTGGGTATCTAGAGCTGGTGGCCTGGCGTTGTGTACAACTCTATTTGTTCAGCCCATGATAAATTTCAATTTAGCAAAAGGCGAGTTTCGGGCATCTGTACTGGATATCGGCCAAGGTACTGCAGTCCTCATCGAAACTAAAACTAAACGCTTGCTATACGACACCGGCCCCATTCAGGGAAAAGACAATGCTGGTCAAAGAATTATCCTGCCGTATTTAAGAGGGAGGGGGATTGATCATATTGATCGGATGGTCATTAGCCATAGTGATAGCGATCACATTGGAGGAGCTGCAACCCTATTAAAAGATATTCACTTTGATTCGATGATGGGTTCGTTACCGAGCACCAATCCCTTGCTCGCCAATTTGGAGGATAGAAAAATTCCCGCCATACCCTGTCGCTTTGGTCAACGATGGTCATGGGATGGAGTGGAGTTTCACATATGGCATCCGCATGAGCATACGGTTTTTGAGGACCAGCACCCCCGAAAGCCCAATGAAGTGAGTTGCGTCTTGGAAGTGCGCAACTCAAGAACTTCATTTTGGTTGACGGGTGATGTAGAAAAGCAGGGTGAGGCAAAAATTACTGAGCGCTTAACTCAAGCAGCCCTCAATGATTTAAAGGATAGGACTTTGATATTCATGGCGCCACACCACGGCAGTAAAACATCCTCATCTCAAGAGCTCTTATCAGCACTGGGTCCTGATCAAGCATTTGCGCAAAATGGGTATCGCAATCGTTATGGGCATCCACACCCAACTGTTACGGCTCGATATCAAGGCATGGACATTCCTTTTTATCAGACGCCGAGCACGGGTGCACAAGTTTGGGAATTTTTATCAAAATCAAGACTGAAGCAGGACGAGGTAGTATTTTGGCGGCAGCATAGTAAGCGCTTGTGGCACAGGCAACCCCAATAGAGCGTAAACTCAATATATGAAGAAATTCATCACTTTTTTACTTATTAGCTTCTTTGCCAGCCAAATCAATGCTGCGATGATGCCTGTCGACTTAAATACATCAAGTGCCGAAGTAATGACCTCATTGCATGACCATTGCCAAGGAGTGGCATCAGTTAGTCATGTTGAGGAAGGCAAGTCGAGTAGCAATACTAGTGCTACGCATTATTGCTGTGCTGTCGTTGCGATTCTGACTATTTCGCCTGAGTTAGTTTCAACCAAGCAGGTCGACGTATACCTACATGGCGATATTTCAACACCTGCATCTAATATTGCCGAGTCCATTTACAAGCCTCCCAGAAATTACCTGTAATCACTTTTGATTGCGGCATTTAAATGCCTTTGATAATTTCCGTTTTGGAGAATAGTAATGAACATGACTCACTACATGGAGTTATTGGCTGTCAATCAGCCTTGGAATCTCTTAATCTTTATGGCTATCCCGATCGTGCTTGCTGAAACTTTGGCAATTACTGAGCTGTATATCTTATTCACTAGAAAATTTGATGGCTTTGTTTATCATCTCAATCGATTTGCAGGTACGACAGTTGGCCTGTATTTCATTGGCATCATTGCCTATTTAATGACTACTGCCGTGCTACCGATTACCAGGAGTAATGAATGGCGCACCGCTATAGATGTAATTGCAGTTGCTAGTTATCTCATCGGGGGCTTGCCTCTCATTTGGATAGCCCTGCAGGAGTTTGGTTTTGTGAATAAAACCTTAGATCAAATGGGTAAGCTGAAAATTCATGCGATCTGCGTCGCTTTATTTCTAGTGTTTGGACATATCGCTATGATTGCTGGGATGCTTGATCCTTCTCTCCTGGGTTACAAGGGGGCAAGCTCGCATCAAATGGGCGGTGCCAGCAGTAATGATGACCATGAGTTCTGTCATCCAGAAATGCATGAAGAGATGAAGGGGGCACATCAGAAAATGATGAATGGTGGAAGCATGCCAAATGCTAATTCCAATAAAAAGCCCATGAGCTCACAAGGTCACACACATTAGACTCAATTAAGGAAATGCAAAAAACCGCCCTCGGGCGGTTTTTCATTGGATGACTCAGAACTTACTCTTCCCAAGGAAATCGCTCACGACTTAAGTCTTCCATAATTTCACGCTTACTCTTGGCAGCCTTTGTTGAGCGATTGATTCCATGCTTTTCCGCATCAGCCTGATGTTCATCACTACCGGCAATCGCATTAGTAGCGCCCTCAGTCAAAGAAGCGGCCTTAGCAGTCCCGGCTTCTTCTAAGTGCTCTAGATTGGATTGATCTGTCATAACTAAGTTCCGTAACTTGATTTCTGCTTATTAGAGCATTGAGTCATATTCAATGAAAGCAGGTGTTTAAGGGTGCCAAACTAATGACTTTTGAAGCTTTTGAGTTTTTATGGAGGCCCAGAAAAGCAAAAAGCCCTTAAGAATTAAGGGCTTAGTACTGAATTACTGGTTGCGGGGGCAGGATTTGAACCTACGACCTTCGGGTTATGAGAGCCAGTGTCCCGAAGCACCAGACTTTTTAACCTATATTTCATATAGGCTCTAGGCTTATTCCCTAAAAAGCACTAAACTGAGCACCAAAGTCATTAAGAGGTTAAAACACCGTGGGACGAGCCAAAATCGTAGAGGGAACCAAACAAAGTATCCCTAAATTTCCTGAAAAACTGGTCATTTTTAAGGTCGAATGTTCCCGTTTTTGGTGGGCTCGGGTTTATGTGAATGGTCAGATGAGGATGAGATCGACCAAAACCGAGGTCAAAAAGGAAGCTATAGAGGTAGCTAAAGAGTTCTTCTATGAACTTTTACAAAATAAAGGGGGTAAGTCTGGGTCAAAGGTAAAAACTCGCTCTTTCTCTGGTTTAGCCGTTTCTCTACTGGATATTGAAAAGACCACAGCTAAGAAAAGCCTGTATTTGAACGATAAGGGAAAAATCAACAATTTCCTGATCCCTCATTTTGGTGAAAAGCTCATTTCCGAGATTGACCACAAGGATCTAGTAGGGATGATGGAAAAGCTTAACGAAAAGGAGCTTTCTCCAGCCACCAAGAAACACTATCTTTCTCTGACCCACAAAATCTTCAAACACGCTGTTCAAGAGGGTGTGATTAAAGCGATTCCATTATTTCCAAAAATCTCTGAACGATTAAAGACTAAAGAAAAGCGTGATTTCCTTACGATGGGTGAATACACCAAGCTAAACAATACAGCTCGTGATTTAGCTAAAGAAGGGGTGGTGGTTCGAGGTGTCCCGATTACTGAAGAGATGAGGCTTTTGAATAAGTTCATGGTCAATTCATTCTTAAGACCATCGGACATCAAAGTTCTAAAACACAAACATGTGACCCGTAAGATCGATAAAGATATTGATGGAGAGCCAGTCGAGTGGTTGGTTCTCACTCACCCAGCTACCAAGACCACAGCTCGTGAAGTTCAAACAATGCCGGAGTGTGTTGAGATTTATGAAGAGCTGGTGAAGTTTAGAAAAGCTGAACACGCTAGAAAAACCAAAGAAGCAAAAGTAATTCAGGATGATAAGAAGCGTCAGAAGGCTCTAGAGGAGCTTGAAGGATCACCGTACATTAAGCCTGATGATTATGTTTTCTTCCCGAGCTACTTAAACAGAACCACCATGATGAGTACTTGGGGTCGTCTATTCCGTGAGGTGGTGGCTCAATCAAAGCTACAGGAAAAGACTGGTAAGAATATTCAGCTCTACAGTCTTCGTCACACCTCAATCATGTTTAGATTGATCTATTCTCAGGTAGACACATTAGTTCTAGCTAAAAATGCTCGAACTTCACAAGCTGTTATTGAACAGTTCTATGGGGCTCATTTAACAACGGCTCAGGCTCGAAAACAACTACATTCATTTATTGATAAGAAACCTCAGAAGGCTCGGGACATAAAAAAAGAGCCACTTTAGAGTGGCTCTTTAAGCTATTAATGGTGGTAACGGTATTCTTGGGTTTTACCTCCAAACCCGTATGAAGTGGCTCTTACATCTTGAACATAGATGTAGCTTTCTTCATGAAGATTTCCGAGAATTCGATTAAATCCTTCAAAAGCCTCCTTAATGTATTGAGCCTTTTCGTCTTTAGTATTTGTTTCGTCTGTGACCTTGATGTCGAAATAAAAGCTATTTTTTCCGACCACGCTTAGTAGCTCACCTCCAACAAACCAAGAGTCGTGATCTACATAATCAATAGCTATAGCTGTCACCTCTCTCTTCTTTTTGAGAATACGGCTCGTTAAGTCCATCAATAACTCCCCAATTTGCTTAGTTAGCTCTTGAGACTTTTTACCACTTACTTTCACGGTCAAAATCGGCATTTTCACTTCTCCATTTAGTTAGCTATACAACTACTTTGTCAAAAAAAACTACTTAATAGATGAGCCGATGTTTCTCAGGCTCAAAACGGTGGTCTCGAAACTGTCTGTACCAATTACCTTCTTAATTCTTTTGGTTACATCACCACTGGCTTGATTGATTTGAGCTTTAAGAGACTTGGCTTTTGGGGTAGGGTGGAGCTCATAGCTTCGAGCGTCTTTACCTGTGTGAACCTTTTTAACGAAGCCAAGCTCAAAAAGACCATCAAGAGTTCGGGAACAAGTAGCTTTAGAGATATTGAGCTCCAGCGCTAAATCGGAACCAGTAATCTGTTCCTTATCAAGGATGACACGAATCATAAAAGCCTGAGAGGGTGTTAAGCCAAATGGCTTAAAGGCTACTGTCCACTCCCGTTCTAATTGACGGGCTAGTGAGGTCGTATTGAAGTAGAGACAGTGTTCAAACATGTTCTCACTATAACAGATTTAGTTAGCTATACAACTATTTTGAATAAAAGCCCATTAAAAGGAGATAAATCTCTGTATAAGTGTTGTGGTTAAGCCAAATAGAGGTTTTTTGGGTACAAAAAGAGTCATGAACTCTGATAGATCAAAAATACATTAAAAGTTTTTAACTAATTTACTTTGATCTTTTTCTCCCCTTAAGAGATATTTACGAATCTCTTATGAAAATTATCAATAATTCACCTAATCAAATTGAATTTGTATTAGCTCTAAGTCAAATTAGGAAGCAGAGCTCACATTTATTACCAATAAACAATTCATTTATTAGATTAGACCTTTTAAATCTCATCATGTTGTATGAGTTAGAGGGTAAAGAGCTAACCTTTAAACACATTTATACAAGCGTTAACCATAGTGATATCGGTGTTAGAAATCACGTTATGAAATTAAAGGACAGTGATTGGATAACAATCTCAGAATCAAAGGAAGACGGTCGAAAGAGGGTGATTTCACCTACCAATAAGCTTCATCGTAGTTATGAACAGCTTAATGAGTCCTTAAATAGCTCAATCTAGCTCAGATGTTTTTAAGACTGCTATTCCTATCACTCGCTTTTGTATCTTTTTCTTCAAGATCAAATCCAATTGACGAATGGAAGCTAACAATCGGTGGAAGTTATAAAAACGCTCATACGATTAATAACGAGGATTCTGAGCTAGGTATTACGTGTAAAGATATTTGTTTCTATTATGTGAATCCAAGCGTGAATTGTAAAAAGGACAGTGAAGATTTAACCCTCCTACTTACCTCAGCTGGGAATACTTTAGTAGTCAAAAATAAATGTATTCAACATGAAAGTGCTTACTTTTATGTGTTGGATAGTTACGAGGAGATCACCGAGCTGCTTAAGACGAATGGTCGAGTCTTTTTGGTTAACGACTTAATTCAAAAGCCTAAAAGTCGTGTGGTTAGCCATTCTATGAGTGGATTTGACTCGATTGTTGAAAAGTACTTTAAGAATCCCTAGTTAAATGACGACCACAAGCGCTTTACTACCTTGGGTCTGAGAAACGGTAAACGATTGGTTCTGGGATTTCTTGATCAAATCGATCAGCTTCTCTTTTGATATCGACATTCCCGTTTTTTGAACCTGCTTGGCTAATTGATCCGACATTCTTTTCTTCCTTTTGCTTTTTCTTCTTATTAAATTCGACCCACTCTAAAAATCCCATCATCAGTAAAGTTCCTTTCTGACTCTCGAAAAGCCCTCTGGATTGTTGAAATGCTCGTTATAAAAGCGTTTTAAAGCGTATCTAATGATTTCACTTCTGTTGTAACCCAGTCGATTACATAAAGAATCGAATCTCTTAACAAAATCTTCTGTAGTTCTGATTCCTAAAATTTGATTTCTATTTAAGACCTTTGTCAAAGCCCCTCCTTGTGTTTTTGATGGTATTTCTATTTAGTTAATTTTTAACGTAAGTAATTCGGTGAAATAAATAGATCACAGGAGGAAGTATGAAAAATAAGCTATTAGCTCAAGGAAAGATGTTTCGGTTATCTACGACACCAATATCTAAGGTGGAATTGAAACAGTTAATCAAAACTGGTCGAACAGGTGAACTGTACGAGAGTCTTAAAACAACGAGAAACAACGAAAACGATCTCTACGGCTTTTATCAAGTCGAAGGAAAGCCCTCGTTTGAAATAAAAGTGAACCAAGCTCCTATCGGTCTTAAAGAGGCTCTATTAACGGACTATGAAAGAACTTATCTTCCGATTCTTGGTTCATCTAGGAAAAAGACGGGTACAGAAGAATTCTTTTATGTTTCAGAAAGTGGGTTTAAGAACGGAAATTCAGAGCTAGAGTTTGATGGAGACTTTGAACCTAGTGAACTTAAGTTTCAGTACAAAAGATTCGGGTTATTTAATGGAACAATCTTTACGATCATTAATCCTCTCTACATGAACCAGTATTTCAACTACATCTGGAACTGGTCTAGCTTTAGTTCAGACTACATCATCAGTACTCGCGGAAAACTTCATAGACTAAATTGATTTACCTTTTAGGATATAACTAATCCAGTCTATAGTTTGATCAGGCTTTATTCTTTCAACATCAACTGATTGAATAGTTTTAATGGAATTTAAATCTTTCTTAATTTTCCTTTTTAAGTCATTTTTATCAATAGACCAAAAACGATAGACTTGAGATTTTCTGATTGGTATTAACGAGTGTATGTGATGTGGTTTATGTGACCGTGAAACTCTATAGAATGGAGAATCATCTTTCTCGTAATAAAAGAACTCCTCAAAAGGTATAGCTAGTTCTTGGTTTTTTTGGTTTGGTTCAATTGCTCGTCTAATTTTTTGTAGAACTCTGGTTTTATATTCAGAACACCATTTATCTGGTCTAGCTACTTTCCCGCCGGACTTAAAAACTACAGTCATAGTAAATAGTTCCCATTCATCAGTTTTAGATTGAAACCAATCAGACCAAGCTTTAGTTAGTTCAGTTTTAGTCGGGTAGATTTGTTTCCACGGTTCTAGATATTCAGGTTTCATTCAATTCTTTCTATTTCAGTATTTTTTGACAAAGTAAGGTCATACCCCTTCTCGAAGTGGTTCTTTAATTTCAAGTTGTAAAGTGAGCTTCAGACTAGGGGATCATGTCCATCTATTAGTCCAAAACTCACTCAGGTAAAACGACCGTAAAACTATTTATAAAAAAATTAATGTAGGTTTTCGTATCCTGGGTCATATGGAAGTTCATCTACAGAAAAAACCATATGTTCAAAAATAAACATCGAGGAAGGTAGCCTTCCTTTTTGGGTATCTTCAAGAAGTTCTTCATAAGCTACTAGATACGATTCGGAAAGAGGCTTTCCATCAAGTACAAAGTCATGAAGAAACTCGACTAATAATTTTTCATAATGGTCTCTCTTGGTTTTTATCTCACTTAAAAATCTGTGTTTCCGTTCAAATTCTTCCTGTTCGTAATCTGGATTGAAGTATTCAGTTAAATTTCCCATGTTATTAATCCTATAAGTAAAATTTATTAAAAATATGATTTAAAACAATGACTTACATCGTTTAATTCATATCTCTATTATTTCAGAAAAGTGAATTAAATCAGAGTATGTGATTAAATGAGTTATTTAAAGTGTTATGAATATTTGTTATATTTTGGGTATGAAAAAGAATAAAAATTCCATCCAGAGAAACTTTCCCTATCAACACCCCACATTTGGTCGTGTAACAAAGAAAAAACATCCAGATTCTTGGAAAAAGACTGTCTATTACTGGTGGTGGTCTTATTTGAAGAGAAATCAGGAATACTTGAAGTGTTGTGAATCTGAAGGATCGGGGAAGCTGAACAAGCTTTATCAAGATTTTGGGGACGTTCGATCGGATGATTTTCAGAAGTGGTGGTCTGAAGGTGATCGAGGGGCTAATCTATTCTCGAACCCTGTAGCCCAATCAACTGTTCGAGTACTAGAGGTTGGGGATGTTGTTACTGGAGAAAATCAGCTAACAATCAGTTTTCCACTTTCCCTCCCTAAAAGACACTTAAAGAAGCGATTGAATGACTTATTGATAAAACACCATAAGGGTCAGCGTGGTGTTCAACAAGCAAAAAATAGTAAAGCCAAATATCAATTCAAGGGTCAGCCAAACTTCGAGGGTCTAGAAAGGGCTTTAAAGGTTTATGACCATTTAGAGTGGCTGAAGCTAAAGGGAGTTAAGAAGCCATACTGGAAGGTGGCTATGGATTTAGATATCCTGAGAGATAAAGAGCGTTTAAAACCTAACGATCCACCAAGAGAGGCTGAACTAAAAAGAAGAATAATCACAGCTATCATTGGAAGGCTCAAGAAGAAAGCTTCCTTATCTGTTCAAAATGTAGGTAAAGGTTTATTCCCTTAAAAGGATTAGATATGAATGAATTTAATTTTGAAGTAATTTCTAAAAAAAATGATGAAGAATTAAAAGAAATTCTTAGTCGACTATCTTTAGAGCCAATAATTAACGACTTTGTTCAACACAGAGCGATTATTCAAGCGATGGTAATAAATCAAATACTTTTTCAAAGGCACATTGATGGTGTAGAAAAGAGGGCTCGGATAGGACAGTGGATATCAATGGGTATAGCTGTTTTGGCTCTATTGAGTCCGATTTGGTTGAGCTAAAGACTAGTTTAATTAACTGAAAATTTTTATTTGAATCCAGCTTGAAAAATCATCAATTGAGTATTTTAGGCTTGATGAACTACCGGTTTTAAAATTAACTAGAGGTATTGGGGTTCCCCCAAATTCGTCAACACCCCACTCAGCCTCTCCCCATCCTCGCTCTCTTATTTCAATTGAATTTGAACCTTCGGTTTGAGAATTTGAATTCCTGACAGCGTGTTTCAGAGAGTTTGAGGCTTCTCTTATGGAGTTAAATGTCTTCACCTCAACAGCCAATTTATTTTTGAAGTCTACTTCATTTAGACTGTTTGGATTGTATTTGTTCTCATAAGACATATGACTAACCATTGAATCTAGTGACCAAACGGCTAAAACAGTTCTCTGAAAAGAATTTGGGTTTTCAAGAAACTCATCAATCGTTGGTTTTACAACTAAATTCCAAAAGTCTTCACAAGGTATATTTTTCATAATTAAAGTAAGTCTATCAATATTACAAATTGAAGGAAAGATGTATCTAACCAACAATCGTTGTTGTCTTTAATTCGAAAACCATCAATAGTTCGTCTCGATCGATTTTTGAAAAGGGCTAAAAATGGCTGTTTATGGTTATGTTCGGGTTTCAACGATTCAACAGGCTAATGAGGGTGATTCACTCGAAGCCCAAATTAAGCAAGTTACTAGTTACGCTTTGTCGAGAGGCTTAAGCCTTGAAGAGAGCTGTGTATTTGTCGAGAGAGGGGTTAGTGGTGGACTTGAATTTAATAGTCGACCTGAGGGCTCGAAATTGCTTGATGTAATTCAGTCGGGTGACATTTTAATTTTCCCAAAGCTCGATAGAGGCTTCCGTAACACACGAGATGCTTTGAATACGCTTCATTTACTCAAGGAGCGAAACTGTAGTGTCCATTCAATTGACCTTGGAGGGGATGTCACTGGAAACGGTGTTGGGGCTATTATTTTCACAATCCTTTCAGCTTTTGCTTCCTTCGAACGAGAAAGAATTGCTTCACGAATAAGCGAAGTGAAGCAAATGAGAAAAAGTCAGGGTTACTTCGTTGGTGGTCGACGAGGGTTTGGATTTAATGTGGTTAAGGGTAAAAAGGTTCCCAACCTTAAAGAACAAAAGTTAATAGCTGAAATGAAAAAGAAAAAAGCCAACGGTGAATCAATGTTGGCTATTCATAGGTGGCTTAACGGTGAAATGGATATTAAGCTGAACTATTCCTCGATGAGAGCCTTACTAGTTAATCCTCACCCTTAACAACAGCTCGTTGTTTGATGAAAGCGTAATAGAGGAATCCCAATCCAACAACACACCCAATACCTTTGAAGATGGCTCTAAAAAATTCTGGTGTATTGCTTGTTGTATCTCGAATAGCGTTTGCTTCTTCAAGTGAAATCATCAAGTAGCCTGAAGCTACGAGAATGATGGCTGAAATAATTATCTGAACAATAATTGTTTTGATGAATTGAATAATTTTCTCTGATCCAGTTTCATCTTTCGATCTGTAAAAAGCTAGATCTATGGATGAGCCAATTAATAGTAGGCTCAACATTCCGAGGGTGATTAAAATCCACATGATTTAGAGTCCGTTTATTTTTTGTATATGAATGGTGGTAGGGTGGGTGTCAGGTAGATGTATAGATCGTTTGACTCAACCTCGAATCCTAGATATTTTTGTTCCTTGGTACCTAGATCCAGACATCGAGCCCCCTCTGTTTTACTAAACTTTACGACTTCACACGAATAGCCACCAAATAGAAATTTGTTGTCCTTAATATCAATGGACCCCATAAGGGTTCCAGTATTCTCAACAATTTTTTGTAATCCTCAGCCATTTTGTCGTTTGAATTTTCTTTAAGGTAGTTCATCCACTTTTTAAGACTCTCAGAGGATGTTGTTTTTTCCGTATCCAATTTCCATGTTCCCGTTAAGTCGATGGGACGATTACATCCACCTAATATGAGTAGGAGGCTGGTTAAAGCTATGTAAAGATGGATTTTTCTCATGGATGAATTAGATTTAATTTTTAGTAACAAAGTTATTATGATTGAAGATTAACCAACTATCCACCTGAATATGTTCAAGGTCTCAAGCTCTTTTATTGGTAGCTTCAAGCTCGGTGACAACATTCACTACAACCTTGATGTTTTGAGGGCTCTTTATATTTCGAGAGAGGGTCTCCCAGTTCAACAAAAAGGGTTTCTTGAGAAGCCGATAACCGTAATTCTTGTTTCCATTTGTGAAGCCATAATTTATGACTTTATTGGTAGGTCAAAACTTTTTACTCGAGAGGGTATTGACGGATTATCGAGTGAAAATTTGGAGAAGTTGAGGAATAGAAAGTCCTATAACATGGATAAAAAGATTAAGTTAATCGAGGAGCTTAATCTTCTACAAACAAGCGACCCCAATGTTTATAACTATCTTGGAAAGCTGGTGAGCCTCCGAAATCGTATTCATATTCAAAACGAAAACCAGAATCTTGAGATAGATGAGATGAACGCCTTTACGGTACCCAGAAGGGTTGAGGCTGAAAAAATGCTTGAGTTACTAATGAAGAGGCTTGGAACACTTTATCCACGACCCCCACATATAGTCATGTCTCAATTCGTAGATGATTTTGAGCTACCTTGGAAAGCTCATTTTTAGCTTAAAACCATATGAACATTGGGCTGGCTGTTCAAACAAAAAAGCACCAAAGTTTTAACTTTAGTGCTTTTCGGACCTTCAGAAACCAAAAAACCCTTTGAAATCAAGGGTTTGTGGTTGCGGGGGCAGGATTTGAACCTACGACCTTCGGGTTATGAGCCCGACGAGCTGCCAGACTGCTCCACCCCGCGTCTGAAGCTGAGATTCTACCATTTTTTAGGGGTCTCTGTCGAGATATACCTTTAAATAGAGCTGAAATATGCGGTTTTGAAGTGTAAATATCACTCCCGAGTCAGGCTGCATAAGGAGTAACATATTGCCGTGCAACATCACCTTAAGGTTTTGAGATGTCCATTAGCAATCCAGAATTTTCTAGTTCCACTCTTTTGAATCCAGTTGAGGTTCATGGATCAGGTGGCGAGCATAAAAAAAGCCTCGGCGTAATGATGCTTGCGGCAATTGGTGTGGTCTTTGGCGACATCGGTACTAGCCCACTCTACGCCCTGAAAGAATGTTTCGATCCTCATCATGGGATCGCATATACACCTGAAGCTCTCTTTGGCGTCATCTCCATGATGATCTGGGCTCTCATTTTGGTGGTGACAGTGAAGTACGTTCTGTTCGTGATGCGTGCGGATAACAAAGGGGAGGGTGGCGTTCTCTCATTAATGGCTCTGGCTCTGCGTTCATTTGATAGCAAGTCAAAGAGTTACTTCTTCTTCATGATTATCGGTATGTTGGGCGCCTGTATGTTGCTGGGCGAATCTGTCATTACGCCAGCAATTTCTGTTTTATCTGCCGTTGAAGGTATTGAGATTGCGGCGCCTGGCCTAAGTAAATTTGTTATCCCGATTTCATTAGTGATTTTGGTTTGCCTATTTCTGATCCAAAAATTTGGGACCGCTGCTGTTGGTAAGTTGTTTGGCCCAATCACTTTGGCTTGGTTTTTAACTCTTGCTGCCTTAGGCATTATTAATATTGGTGATGCACCAGAGATTGTTGCTGCATTCAATCCTTGGTATGCCATGAACTTCATCATTGAGCACCCAACTACCGCTTATATCGTGATGGGTGCTGTCGTTTTGGTTGTCACTGGTGTCGAGGCTTTGTATTTAGATATGGGTCACTTCGGGCGCACTCCAGTTCGTTATGCTTGGTTGCTGATTGTGTTACCTAGTTTATTAATTAATTATTTAGGTCAAGGCGCCTTACTTCTGTCGAATCCAGAGGCTGTTAAAAACCCGTTTTATTTGATGGTGCCGGATTGGGCTTTATGGCCAACAGTAGGTTTGGCAACGGCAGCTACTGTGATTGCCTCGCAGGCGGTTATTTCTGGAGCTTATTCGCTGGTGAGTCAGGCGATCTTGCTCGGCTTTATGCCGCGTATGAATATTCAGCATACTTCTGATTCTGAGCAGGGGCAGATTTATATCCCGATAGTGAACTGGGCCTTACTCTTTATGGTCGTAGTCACCATTATTGAGTTTAGGGAATCAGTCAATCTAGCGGCAGCTTACGGTATTTCTGTGACATCAACGATGTTGATTACTACCATCTTATTGGCCGTGGTGATGTTCCGTGAGTGGAAGATGAACATCATATTAGTCAGCGTAATTACAGCCTTATTTTTTGTTGTTGATATTGCTTTCTGGACCGCGAATTTAATTAAGATTAAAGATGGTGGTTGGTATCCATTGGCTTTGGGCTTATTGTGCTTTACCTGCCTGATTACTTGGTATAGAGGTCGTCAGATTCTGCGCCAGCGCGCAATGGAAGAGGGCATTCAGTTGGGTAGCTTCATTGAGTCCCTACTGAAGCATCCGCCACATCGGGTTGAGGGTACTGCAGTATTCCTCACAGCGCACGTTGATTACTTGCCAGTATCTTTCTTGCACAACCTGAAGCACAACCATGTTCTGCATGAGCGAGTCTTCTTCTTGAAGGTCAGTATTTGGGACGTGCCTTATGTTAGCGATGAAGAGCGCATCACTATGAAGGACCTTGGTGGCAATATCCATGTGGTACGTGCTATCTATGGCTTCAAAGAAACTCCAGACATGGGTTCCATTATTGATCTCATCGAGAAGACCTTTGGCATGAAGTTTGATTTAATGAATACCTCATTCTTCTTATCGCGCGATACGATCGTTCCATCAGCAATTCCGGGTATGGCAATTTGGCGTGAACGTCTCTTCTGTTGGATGTACCAAAATGCCGGCCGCCAATCTGACTTCTTCAAGATCCCTGCTAATCGTTTAGTTGAGCTCGGCGCAAAGGTAGAGATTTGAGAAAGTCTGTCACCTTGCGCACCCTGTTCTCCCTGGGGGCATTCCTTGTGGTTTGTTCCTTCAGCAATTTGGTGCTAGGTACCCCTGCTGAAGAAGCGCAGCTAGAGCAGCTTGACAAGATTGAGGGTCAGCTCGAATTGCAGCGCGATTGGGCTAAATACCGCTGGGATAAAAAGAACTCTGAGTGCTATCAAAAGTATTGGGTGAATAGCTGCTTGAGGGATGCTCGTGCAGAGTATCGTAAAGAGATTGATCCCATTCGTGCGCAGGAAGTGGAGTTGCATGAAGTACAGCGCAAGTTGCGCGCCAGCATTAAGGATCAGCGTGATGCCGCTAAGATCGCTGAACGCGCTTCTGCTGAAAAAGCTGCTGAGCGCTCAGCCAATCAAAAAGAATTTGAAGAAAAGCAAAAAGCAGCAGCTGCTCGCGCAGCCGATGTGGAGCAACGCCGCAAAGATGCGCCTAAGCGTGCTCAAGAGAACAAAGCGGGCACACAGCTCGATTAATTGATTTTTACTGCTGCACCCACTTATTAATTACTAGGTAACACTTTGGCCAAGATTAAAACAATCTATATCTGTCAATCCTGTGGAGGCACCTCTGCTAAATGGCAAGGGCAGTGCCCTTCATGTCAGGCGTGGAATACGCTGGAGGAGGGCTTGCCGGAGGTGAGTTCGAATCCCCGCTTTCAAGGTCTGGCGCAGTCACTTCCTCGTCAAAAGCTCTCCGCTATCAGCGCAGAAGATCTTCCACGCTTTAGTACTGGCGTAGAGGAGTTTGATCGCGTACTGGGTGGTGGATTGGTTCCTGGCGGAGTCGTTTTATTGGGTGGTGATCCCGGCATTGGTAAATCGACCTTATTGCTTCAAGCACTCGCTGAGATGAGTGCTGCTGGCATGAATGTTCTTTACAGTAGCGGTGAAGAATCTGCTGCACAAATCGCTTTACGTGCAAAACGTATCGCATTGGATGCGCCCCAATTAGAAGTACTCGCAGAGATACAGCTAGAAAAGCTTCTATCCATCATGGATACGGTGAAGCCGCAGGTCTTAGTGGTGGACTCCATTCAGACCTTGTATTCCGAGGTACTGAGTTCTGCTCCAGGTTCTGTGGCGCAGGTAAGGGAGTGTGCTGCGCAATTAACGAGAGCTGCTAAATCCAGCGGTATCTGTGTATTGATGGTGGGTCACGTGACTAAAGATGGCCACTTAGCTGGTCCTCGCGTGCTTGAGCATATTGTGGATACCGTTCTCTATTTTGAGGGTGATACTCACTCTTCATTTAGATTGGTACGCTCCATTAAAAATCGCTTTGGCGCAGTCAATGAGCTGGGCGTATTTGCCATGACCGAAAAAGGTCTACGTGGCGTTGCTAATCCCTCAGCGATTTTCCTATCTCAGCATGCGGAGATGGTGCCTGGTGCTTGTGTGTTGGTTACACAAGAAGGTAGTCGTCCACTCTTGGTAGAGATTCAGGCGCTCGTAGATACTGCGCATATTCCGAATCCACGCCGTTTGGCCGTTGGTTTGGAGCAGGCGCGCTTGGCAATGCTCTTAGCGGTATTGCATCGTCACGCAGGTGTCGCCTGCTTTGATCAAGATGTCTTCTTGAATGCCGTTGGTGGCGTGAAGATCTCAGAGCCGGCAGCTGACTTAGCAGTGCTGTTAGCAATCCAATCTTCTATTCGTAATAAAGCGCTTCCAAAAGAGTTAATCGTATTCGGAGAGGTTGGTTTGGCTGGAGAGATTCGTCCCTGCCCACGTGGTCAGGAGCGCCTGAAAGAAGCAGCTAAGCTTGGCTTTACTGTGGCCATCATTCCGAAGGCCAATATGCCGAAGACAAAGATTCCAGGATTAAGAGTGATACCAGTAGAGCGTATTGATCAAGCCATCTCTGCAGCAGCTGAGCTGAGCTAAAGCAACAAAAACTTAGCGTAAGTCTTCCGCTTGAATGAGTAGTACTTGCTCATCACCCGCAGATACTTCCATCCAAATCACGGGGATCTGTGGAAACGCTTTTTTAAAGTGCTCATACTCATTGCCGATCTCAATCAGAATGGCGCCACGTTCGGATAGATAGTCAGGCGCGCCAGCAATAATCTTGCGGATCAGATCCATCCCGTCATCACCTCCAGCCAATGCGAGAGCGGGCTCTGCATGGTATTCAGCGGGTAGGGCATTCATGGAGTTGGCGTTGACGTAAGGCGGGTTACAAATAATGAGATCAAAGAGATTATCTTCATGGGGTTCTGGTAATGCATCCCATAGATCACCTTCAAAGAGTTCTACTTGTGAAGTGAGGCCATGACGATCCAGATTGCGGGAGGCCACTGCTAATGCAGGCAGGCTGATATCACAAGCACTCACATGAATATCAGGGCAAGCTAATGCTAATAAAATCGCTAGAGAGCCATTGCCGGTACAAAGGTCTAGGGCTTTACCATCCGCTGGTAGCCAAGGCTCTAGTGAGCCATCAACGATTAACTCGGCAATCCAAGAACGAGGAACAATACTTTGCTCGCTGGAGAAAAATGGCACACCCATCAACCAAGCTTCACCCAAAATATAGGCCAAAGGCTTGCGTGTAGAAATACGGGTGTGTGCAACCTCAAATGCTTTGGCAATTTGCTCCACAGTCATGACTTGCTCTAGATGATCAAGTGCATCTGCAGGACTCAGATCCAATTGCTTACTAGCAATCCATAGAGCCTCGCTCCCAGCATCAACTGCACCATGCCCGTAATGTAAATCCGCTGCTTCTAGTCGTTGGGCAATTTGATCAATGCATTGATCAAGCGTCAGAGATTGCTGGGGCGCAGGGTCCATTAGAAATTGGTAAGAGAGGTGATTGGCTAAATACGCTTAAGCAACGAGTTGCTCGAGAGTCTTGCGGAAGATATTTTTGAGTGGCACAACATCATCCACGATCACGCACTCATCAATTTTGTGACTTGTTGCATTGAGTGGACCAAACTCCACAACCTCTTTGCAGATCTTGGCAATGAAGCGGCCATCACTTGTACCGCCAGTGGTGGAGAGTTCTGTATCGATTTTGGTTTCTGCTTTAATGGCTTTGCGCAGAGCGCCTGCTAGTTCGCCATCGCCCGTAATAAATGGACTGCCACCTAAGACCCAGTCAATCTCAAAGTCGAGACCTGCAGCAATCAGAATTGCCTCTAGACGGCTACGTAATTCTTCTGGCTTACTCTCAGTAGAGAAGCGGAAGTTGAAATCCACAGCCAGTTCACCAGGTATGACATTGTTTGCGCCAGTGCCGGCATGAATATTGGAAATCTGAAAACTAGTAGGCTGAAAGTATTGATTACCTTTATCCCACTCAGTCTCTACCAGTGCTTGAATCGCTGGTGCAGAAATATGAATCGGGTTCTTACCAAGGTGAGGGTAGGCGATATGTGCCTGAATACCTTTAACTCGAAGCTTGCCTGAAAGTGATCCACGGCGACCGTTCTTAATCATGTCGCCCAGCTGGTCAACTGAAGTCGGCTCACCAATGACGCAATAATCTAAACGCTGCCCTTGCTTTTGCAAGCGCTCGCACATGATGACAGTGCCATCGTTAGCCGGACCTTCTTCATCACTGGTAATCAAAAAGGCAATGGAGCCTTTGTGATTGGGATGAGTGATGACGAATTCTTCTGTAGCCACAACAAATGCTGCGAGAGAGGTTTTCATATCCGCAGCGCCACGACCGTAGAGCATGCCATCCCGAATGGTGGGGGTAAATGGATCATTGGTCCATTTTTCCAGTGGACCGGTTGGCACAACATCGGTATGGCCGGCAAACATCAAGACTTCACCTTGATCTCCGGCGCTACCTTTTTTGATTGCCCACAGATTGGTGACCTGAAAACTCTCAGGACCACTAATCACACTCTCAGTATGAAAACCAATTGCTTGAAGACGCTTGGCGATGAGCTCCTGACAGCCTCCGTCCGCTGGCGTTACCGAGCGGCAGGAGATGAGGGCTTCAGTTAACTCAAGGGTAGAGCTCATAGCTTTGGCTTAATCGCGCAAGAGTTCGTTAATGGCAGTCTTTGCTCTAGTTTGAGCATCCACCTTCTTTACAATGATCGCAGCGTAGAGGCTGTACTTGCCACAAGCAGAAGGAAGGGAGCCTGGCACCACAACAGAGCCTGCTGGAACGCGACCGTAATGGATCTCACCGGTTTCACGATCGTAGATCTTGGTGCTTTGACCAATGTATACGCCCATTGAGAGAACAGCGTTTTCTTCAATAACTACGCCTTCAACGACTTCAGAGCGGGCGCCAATAAAGCAGTTATCTTCAATAATGACTGGGCCAGCTTGGATTGGTTCCAAAACACCACCAATGCCAACACCACCAGAAAGGTGAACGTTTTTACCGATTTGGGCGCATGAACCTACAGTTGCCCAGGTATCCACCATGGTGCCTTCGCCTACATAGGCGCCAATATTGACGTATGAAGGCATTAAAACGGCATTTTTGCCAATAAATGAGCCACGGCGAGCCATTGCAGGGGGAACTACGCGGAAGCCGCCATTGGCGAAGTCTTCAGCGGTGTAGTTCTCGAACTTGCTAGGCACCTTGTCGTAGAACTGGGTATAGCCACCAGCGCCCATGGGCTTGTTGTCTTCCAGGCGGAAAGACAGCAAAACTGCCTTTTTAACCCACTGGTTCACTTCCCATTTGCCGACGCTACGGCGCTCAGCTACGCGAATGCTGCCCGTATTCAGGCCCTCGAGAACGGCGTTCACGGCGTTACGGATTTCCCCGGAAACAGCCTCCGGAGACAGGTTTGCGCGGTTTTCCCAGGCTTGTTCGATGATGCTTTGTGGTGATTGGCTCATGCTTTTCAGTTAACTATCAGATTGTTAAGGGGTTTTGCCCCTGGAAGTAGATTAATCATTATATCGGTGGGGCAAAAACCCGTGTGAGGAGCCCCAAGCTTGCTATCATCTTCCCACTTTAGTAATAATTTTTACCCCCTTATTTGAACCCCTTTTTTCCCTGCAAAGTACGCCGTGCAACTGAAATCCATCAAACTTTCCGGCTTTAAGTCCTTCGTCGACCCAACCCATTTCGAAATGCCAGGTCAATTGATCGGTGTTGTGGGTCCTAACGGTTGCGGAAAGTCGAACATTATTGACGCGGTACGTTGGGTTTTGGGTGAGTCTCGCGCCAGTGAATTGCGTGGTGAATCCATGCAGGACGTTATTTTTAATGGTTCTGGATTGCGCAAACCATCTGGTCGTGCCAGCGTAGAACTCATTTTTGATAATTCAGAAGGACGCGCTCAAGGTCAATGGAGTGCTTTTACAGAATTAGGTATTAAACGCGTTCTGACACGTGACGGTAACTCTAGTTATTACGTGAACAATCAAGTGGTCCGTCGTAAAGATATTCAAGATATTTTCTTGGGTACGGGTATGGGGCCAAGAGGCTATGCCATCATCGGACAAGGTACGATCAATCGCATCTTAGAAGCAAAGCCAGAAGAGCTACGTGTTTTCTTGGAAGAGGCTGCTGGTGTTTCTAAATACAAAGAGCGTCGCAAAGAAACAGCCTCCCGTCTTGAAGATACAAAAGAAAACTTAGTACGCGTAGAAGATATCCTACGTGAGCTCGATCAACAGCTCACCCGCTTAGAGAAGCAGGCAACCGTAGCTGAGCGTCATGCTGAACTCTCTACTGAGATGAAGTCTCAGCAACAGTTACTCTGGTTTGTGCGCCAGACTGAAGCTGGCAAAGAGCAAGAGCGTCACGCTAACGGCATTCGCGACACTCAAGTCAGCCTGGAAGAGCAGACCGCAAAAATGCGTCATGCTGAAACTGAACTTGAAACCATGCGTACTGAACAGTACGCTTTACAAGACAAGGTTTCTCAAGCTCAAGGTGACTTGTATCAAACCAATGCTGATGTGAGTCAGGTTGAGTCACAGATTCGTTATGTGCAAGAAGCGCGTCAGCGTCTGCAACAACAATCCCTAGATTTACAAGCTCAACTACAACGCTGGACCGTTCAAGAAACGGATGCTGCGCAAGCACAGCGTTCGGCCGAGCAAGAGCTCAGCCTCGCTGCAGAAAAAGAGCAAACACTCATTGCAGATTTATCTGGCTTGCAAGAGCAAATGCCAGCTCGCGAAGAGGCTTATCAAGTTCATGCACGTGAACTCAATGATGCCCGTGAGAACCTGGCCACGATTGATCAGCGCTTAGCTAGTTTAGGTGAGCGCGTTAAAGCTATCGCTACACAAGTAGAAGAGCTCAAAGGGCGCGATACCCGTCTTGAGGCTGAGCTTGCAGGTATGCGCAGACCCGATGCTGAGGCATTGCAAATGGCAATTGATCGTCATGCGATGGCACAACGCAAGGTGGATGAGGCTAGACAAAAAGCGGGAGAGGCACAACAACGTGTTCCTGCAGCTGATGAGGCTCGTAACACTGCGCAACAACAGATTCAATCAGCTAACCAAGAGTTGGCTCAAACCGAAGCAAAGCTCACTGCACTGACTGCATTGCAAGCTAGCGTTCAAGCTCAAGGCAAGATTGGCCCATGGCTTGAGAGCAAAGGCTTAAAAGAGAGCAAGCGTTTATGGCAAGAGCTCAAAGTGGAGAGTGGCTGGGAAGCTGCTCTGGAGTCCGTATTGCGCGAGCGTTTGGCTGCTGTTACAGCCAAGAGCGTTCAAGAAACTTTAGCTTTAGCAAATGATGCCCCTCCAAGTCGTTTAGCCATTTTGTTAACGGAAGATATTTCTCCTGCGCACACAACTGTGCCAGCAGATTTCACACCTTTATTGACTCGTGTTCAGAGCGCAGGCGCACCCGGTGTTGCTGGCGTATTGCAAGAGTGGTTAGATAACATCTACATTGCCAATGGCCTGGAAGATGCATTGAATCGCCGTGAGAAGTTACCCGCTGGTGGTGCTTTTGTTACTCAACAAGGTCACTTAGTCAGTCGTGTAGGTGTGCAGTTGTACGCCGCTGACTCTGAGCAAGCTGGCATGTTGGCACGCGCTCAAGAGATGGAAGGTCTCGAGAAGCAATTGCGTGCACAGAAGTTAATTCAAAGTGAGTTGCAGGGTGAGTTGGATCAATGTGTTGCCAACTATCAGGCCGCACATCAAGCTGCTGAGCAAACTCGTATTGCTGCAGAGCAAGCTGTACAAGAAGTACACGGCTTTGAAGTAGAAAGAATGCAATTAACTCAAGCTGAAGAAAAGTACAGCCAACGCGCTGAACAAATTCAGGGTGAGTTAAGCGAGTTGCGTCAGCAGATGGAGCAATTGACTCAAACTCAAGAGCAATCAGCGGAAGAGCTTGCTCAGTCAGAAGAGTCTAAGCAAGGCTTGCAAGAGAATCTGGCGATCGCTCAAGAAAAACTCGAGCTAGCTACTCAAGAGCGTGATCGTCTGCGTGAAGCGTTGCGCTCATCTGAGATGTCAGCTCAAGAGGCAGCATTTGCCACACGTTCTTTACAGCAACGTATTGCGGATTTGCAACGTGATCAAAGTACTGCACGTGTGCAGATTATGGAGATTCAGGATAAGCAAGCTACTTCCGAGCAAGAGTTGGAAACGCTCAGCGATGAAGAGGCGCAAGATAAATTACAAGGCCTCCTGCTAGCTCGCAGTGCTCGCGAAGCAGCATTGGCAAATGCCCGTACTGAGCAAGATGCTTTATTGCATCAATTACGTGAAGCGGATGAAGTGCGCTTGCAAATTGAGCGTAGTCTGCAGCCAATGCGTGACAAGGTCGTGGATTTGCAGTTGCGTGAACAGGCTGCCCGTTTGAACTTTGAGCAGTTTGCAACCTTACTCTCTGATGCCGAAGCAGACCTCACCGCATTAGAAGCGAGCTTTAGTCCAGATTTGAAGGTTGGTGCTTTGCAAACCGAAGTAAACCGCCTCAATTCAGAAATTCAATCTTTGGGTCCGGTCAATATGGCCGCCTTGGATGAGCTCTCCAGTTCACGTGAGCGCAAGCAGTTCTTGGATGCACAATCGGCTGACTTGAACGAAGCGATGCAGACTTTGACGGATGCGATTGCCAAGATCGATGCGGAAACTCGTGATCTCTTGCAAGGTACGTTTGATCAGGTGAATACCCATTTCGGAAAACTGTTCCCCGAACTATTCGGTGGCGGTCATGCCGAGTTGGTAATGACTGGTGAAGAAATTTTGGATGCTGGCGTTCAAGTGATGGCTCAGCCTCCAGGCAAGAAGAACAGCTCGATCTACTTACTCTCTGGTGGTGAAAAGGCCTTGACTGCGATTGCCTTGGTCTTCTCCTTATTCCTCCTTAATCCTGCACCGTTCTGCTTGCTTGATGAGGTTGATGCACCTTTAGATGATGCGAACACCTTGCGTTATGCGCAGATGGTTGCCAAAATGTCGAATAAGACACAATTTGTGTTCATCTCACATAACAAGATCACTATGGAAATCGCTCATCAGTTGATTGGTGTGACCATGCAAGAGCAGGGTGTATCTCGTATTGTGGCGGTGGATATTTCTTCTGCGGTATCTATGGTGGAGGCGGCTTAAGTGGATCTAGAGCAATTCATGACAATGCTAGGTTTGTCTGACTTGCAGTTCGCTTTGGCTGTGATTGGCCTACTGATTCTCATATCAGTCGCCATTCTGAATCTTAAATACGCTCGTGCACGCCGCAAGGCAAAAGCTGCTGGTGAATATTCTGCTGATGATCGCTTTGCAAAGGAGCCTTCTTTTGGCTCAGGCTTTGCTGAGGCTGAAGAGCGTGCTGAGCCTACATTTGGTGATGTCAATTTTTCAACCCCCTCGATTCCTGAGAGTTTCTCAATTGACCCTCGCATTGATTGCGTCATTACCCTGCGTTTTGACGAAGGGATTAGTGGCGCTGAAATCTTAGAAGAAATCAATGCTTGGAATGATGTTCCTGTAACTTCAGCCGCACGTTGGATGTGTGAGGGCTTAAATGCGGATATAGATGCTGCTGAAGACTGGGAGGCGTTGCGCCCGGAAGCGTCTTACTCTGAGCTACAGCTGGCTATTCAACTGGCGAGTCGCCGCGGCCCAATTGGTGTTCTGGAGCTATCTGATTTTTGTTCTCGTGCTCAAGCATTGGCGGAGACCTTGGGTTCCCAAATTGATATGCCCAGCGTGAATACCATGCTCGAAAGTGCTAAAGAGCTCGATGCCATGGCTGCTGAAAGCGATATTCAATTAAGTATCAATGTGCTTTTCGATGAGGCGACTCCTGGTGCTAATTTCGATGCCTTGATGCGCAAACGCGGTTTTAGACTTTCTCGCAATGGCCGTGCCTATGAGTTTTATAGCAATGGCACGCTCATCTTTACCAGTGCAGAGATCGATCCAAATGCACCTGTTAAGCAAGTCACCTTATTGCTTGAAGTCCCCTTGGTGTCGCATGAAGAACGTGCTTTTGAACGCATGCTCAGTGAGGGCTTTGAGATTTCTCAAGCTGCCCATGGTCGCTTGGTTGATGACAACGGCATCAATTTGACTGAAGCTGCAGTGATCAGCATTCGTCAGCACCTTGATGCCTTATATGCCAATCTTGAGAAGGGTGGCGTTCCGGCTGGCTCTTCTACTGCCAGCAGACTCTTTAGCTAAGGAATCGCTTTGTCGTCCTTAAGTCCGACAAATTTAGCGGATCGCTACGCATTCTTACAGACTGAGTTAGCACGCTTAGAGCATGCTTATTACGTCCTCGATAACCCCATAGTTCCTGATAGCGAGTACGACCGTCTATATCGAGAGCTCATCGAGATAGAGGCAAGTCACCCAGAATGGATTACTGCAGATTCACTTTCACAAAGAGTGGGCGGTGCTGCATTAAAAGAGTTTGACTCCGTAACCCATGCTGTGCCGATGCTCTCCTTGAATAATGCGTTTGAAGATGCAGAGCTCGCTGCTTTTGATCGACGTTGTCGCGAGGGTTTGCATGTTGATCAAGTAGATTACGCAGGCGAACTCAAATTTGATGGTTTAGCAATCTCCTTGCGCTATGAAGATGGATCCCTAGTGAGGGCGGCTACTCGTGGTGATGGCGCTAGCGGTGAAGATGTCACTGCCAACATCAAAACGATTCGGGCTATTCCACTCAAGCTCTCTGGAGACAATATCCCAAAAGTATTAGAAGTGCGTGGTGAAGTCTTTATGTATCTCAAAGACTTCCAGAGCATGAATGAGCAAGCTGCTGCCCATGGTGAGAAGGAGTTCGCCAACCCCCGTAATGCTGCAGCGGGTAGTTTGCGTCAGTTAGATTCCAAGATCACTGCCAAGAGACCGCTCTCATTCTTTGCTTATGGACTTGGGGCGCTAGAGCCGCAATCTTGGTTGCCAAAAACCCATGAAGAATTACTCAATGCTTACGTCAAGCTGGGTTTACCAGTTTGCTCAGAGCGCCGTGTTCTTAAATCTGTAGAAGAGATTTTGGCTTTCTATAACGAAGTTGGTGCCAAACGCGATTCTTTGCCTTATGACATTGATGGTGTGGTTTATAAGGTCAACTCCTTTGCTGAACAAGCCAAGTTGGGTTTTGTATCCAGAGCTCCTCGTTTTGCTTTAGCCCACAAGTTCCCTGCACAAGAAGCCTTAACTACCGTTCTCGGAATTGATGTGCAAGTAGGACGCACGGGCGCTATCACCCCAGTTGCAAGACTTGCTCCAGTTGAAGTAGGGGGTGTCACCGTCACTAACGCCACCCTCCACAATGAAGACGAAGTGAAGCGTAAAGATGTGCGTATTGGCGACACCGTTTCAGTGAGACGAGCAGGGGATGTCATTCCGGAAGTGGTTTCGGTAGTCAAAGAGCGTAGGCCAAATGATGCGCAAGAGTTTGTCATGCCAACAAATTGCCCTGTATGTGATTCACATATCGAGCGCTTGGCCGATGAAGCAGTAGCCCGCTGTAGTGGCGGCTTATTCTGTGGCGCACAGCGCAAGCAGGCATTAATTCATTTTGCCCATAGAAGGGCTTTAGATATTGAAGGTTTGGGCGAGAAGATCGTTGATCAATTAGTCGATCACAATCTAGTTAGAACCCCGGCTGATCTCTATCGCCTCGGCTTTACTGCAATCGCCAACCTAGAGCGCATGGGTGAGAAGTCTGCTGATAACCTGATCCAGGCAATTAACCAATCTAGAAACACGACCCTAGCGAGATTTATCTTTGCCTTAGGTATTCGTCATGTGGGTGAGACTACTGCCAAAGACTTGGCCAATCACTACCAAACTATGCATGCCCTGATGGATGCCACCCTCGAAGACTTGCTGACGGTTAAAGACGTTGGCCCTGTAGTAGCAGACTCCATCACTAGCTTCATGGAAGAAGCTCACAATCGCGAAGTGATTGAGCAACTCCTGGCCTCAGGAATGCAGCTCTCCGTAGAAGAAAAAGTCATCAGCGCAGCAGTTGCAGGAAAAACCTTTGTACTTACAGGTACATTCCCAACAATGACGCGTGACGAAGCAAAAGCTCTTCTCGAAAAAGCAGGTGCTAAAGTCGCTGGCTCAGTCTCCAAGAAAACCGACTACGTAGTTGCAGGATCAGATGCTGGCAGCAAACTCACTAAAGCTGAAGAGTTGGGTGTTCCGGTAATTGATGAAGCAAGCATGCTTCAACTCTTGACTTAAGACCCTTAAGCCCCTAGTGCCTCGAGCAAATCCGTCTCCAGCAAGATCTGTAACTTTGGATTCTTGCTCAAGTTAGCCGCATCCAATAGAAATACGTCTTCTACTCGCTCACCCAAGGTGTTGATGCGCGCGGTGTGAAGTGAAACCTGATGCTTAGCCAAGACCCTGGAGATTGCATAAAGAAGGCCGGTTCTATCGCTAGCCGATAGTGACAGTGCGTAGTAGTGACCACGCTCATCCGGAATCATGTGCACGCGTGGCTGAATAGGGAAGGTGCGAGACTGTCTTGAAAGTCTTCCCATGCTAGGTGATGGCAGGGGATCATTATTTTGTAATGCAGCTGTGAGCTCGTATTCCACTAGTTGAATCAGATCACGATAGCTTCCACCTTCATCCACCAAATTACTGCCTGAGATCTGGAAGGTATCTAGTGCATAGCCATGTTTTGTTGTATGAATACGGGCATCCCAAATTGAGAAACCGTGGCGCTCAAAGTAAGCGCAAATTCTGGCGAAGAGATCTTCTTGATCCTTCACGTAGACGGCAATCTGCAAACCTTCGCCAACCGGTGAGAGGCGGGCTCGTACGACAGGAATATCGCTATCCACCTTGTTATAGAGATGACGTGTAAGCCAGGCAATATCTGCGGCATCTTGACGTAAAAAGAAGGCAACATCCAATTGCTTCCAAAGATTCTCGTAAGCAGAGTCCTCAATTGCGTAAAGACGCAACTTGGCACGGGATTCTTCTTGATGTTGTGCCAGCTCTGAAGATGCGTCTGGCTTTGCGCCACCCAATACACGTAAGGTAACTCGATACAGATCCTCCAATAGTTTGCCTTTCCAGGCATTCCATACTTTAGGGCTAGTTCCACGAACATCGGCAACCGTCAATAGGTACAGCGCAGTGAGATGGCGCTCATCACCCACCTTATTAGCAAATGCTTGCACTACCTCTGGATCTGTAATGTCTTGTTTCTGGGCAACTTGACTCATGTTTAGGTGCTCTGCAACTAGCCAAACCAAGAGTTCGGTATCTGCTTTGTCTAGACCATGATCTTTTGCAAACTTGCGCATGTCAGCTTTACCAAGCTCGGAGTGATCACCACCACGTCCTTTGGCAATGTCATGAAAGAGGGCGGCAATGACTAAGAGCCAAGGCTTCTCAAAATGGGCGATCAAGCTGCTGCAAAAAGGAAACTCATGCGTATGCTCAACCACCATAAAGCGACGCACATTACGCAGCACCATCAGGATATGTTGATCGACTGTGTAAACGTGAAACAAGTCATGCTGCATTTGACCGACGATTCTTCTGAAGGCTGGTAGATAGCGACCGAGGACGCTAGTGCGATTCATAAGCTGGAATGCACGACTAACTCCCTCAGGCTCTTTCAGGATCTCGATAAAGAGTGCGCGGTTAACTGGATCCTTGCGCCATTTGCTATCCATCTTCTGGCGTGCGTTGTACAGAGCTCTAAAGATCGTTGCAGATAGACTTTTGACGTTAGCTGTTTGTGCAAATACTAAGAAGGTTCGCAGAATTTGCTCTGGGTGTTTCTGAAACAACTGAGGATCGGTGATATCTAGAACACCTTGACGCTCAAAAAAGCATTCATTGCCTTCGCCGGCAATAGCATGAGTTGTTTTAGATTCTTGAGGGAAGAGAAGTGCTTCAATATTTTGCAAAAGCACATCGTTTAATTGATTGACTGCTTTCGCTGCCCAATAGTAGCGACGCATGATTGCTTCGCTGGCTAATCTAGAAGATTCTTCTTCGATGCCCATAGCTGCAGCAAGAGGGGCCTGTAAGTCAAACGCCAATACGTCTTGCCTACGCTTTGCAAGGAGGTGCAAGTTAGCGCGCAGGGTTTCTAAAAAACGCTGGTTGCGATTGAGCTCGGTTAACTCACGTTGAGTTACCAGCCCAGCAAGACTGAGATCTTTAAATGTATTACCTAGGTGCGCTGCTTTACTGACCCAAGAAATCACTTGAAGGTCACGTAATCCACCAGGGCTCTCTTTGCAATTGGGCTCTAAAGAGTAAGGCGTATCTTGGTATTTGTAGTGACGCTGGATTTGCTCTGCCAGCTTGGCCTGAAAGAATGACTTTGGATCTAAGGTCTTCTCATAAACAGATTCAAATTCTTTGAAGAGGGCTTTCTTGCCGCAGATGAGTCGTGATTCCAATAGGGAGGTACGAACGGTAATATCTTGCTCTGCCTCAGAAACACATTCGGCAACAGTGCGAACGGAGGACCCAATCTCTAAGCCAGTATCCCAACATTGCGCTACAAACTTTTCAATCTTGGCAGCCAATACTTCTTCGAAGAATTGCTTATCTGCGGGTAGCAAAATCAGAATATCAATATCCGAATAGGGAAATAATGCGCCTCTACCAAATCCGCCCACAGCTACTAGAGCAGCATCTGTATTTAAGTCACATGAGTTCCATAAGCTGATGAGGAGTTCATCACTGAGCTTGCTTAGTTGCTTGGTTAGTCGCCCAACAACTTGGTGCTCGCGAAATTCGGCATAAGCGAGCTCGCGTGCAGCTCTTAAACTGGCAATATCTGCAATGGGCTTCATTGCTGCGAGAGTTTCACCCATTGCGCTTGAGTTAATTGAGTAATTAAGCGTTGGCTAGGCTTGGTCTAAAAGACAGACCCTTAACGCAATCTGGAGCCGGATTGCTGCCCTCTGACCAAGTTAACACCTCAACGCCAGTTGCCGTTACCAAAAGCGTGTGCTCCCATTGTGCGGAGAGGCTGCGGTCTTTGGTCTTGACTGTCCACTGATCAGGCATCGTGCGAATGTCGCGTTTGCCAGCATTAATCATTGGCTCAATCGTGAAGGTCATACCTTCTTTCAATTTCTCACCAGTGCCGGGGCGACCATAGTGAAGAATTTGTGGGTCTTGATGAAATACTTTGCCAATCCCATGTCCGCAATATTCACGAACAACCGAGTAGCCTGCTTTTTCAGCATGGGTCTGGATGACGTGACCAATGTCACCAAGCGATGCGCCAGGTTTGACTTGTGCAATGCCAAGCCACATGCATTCAAAGGTAATTTGGGTGAGACGTTTAGCTAATACTGAAACCTCACCAACCATAAACATGCGGCTGGTATCGCCGTAATAACCATCTGGCGTAATGACGGTGATATCCAGGTTCACAACGTCCCCGGTTTTTAAAATCTTCTCACCGGGAATGCCATGGCAAATCACATCATTGACCGAAGTGCAGATGGATGCCGGAAAGGGTGGGTAGCCTGGCGGCTGATAGTTGAGTGGCGCTGGAATGGTCTTTTGGACATCGCGCATGTACTCATGACAAATGCGATCCAATTCAGCTGTACTGACGCCAGCTTTAACGTGTGGCGCAACGTGGTCAAGAACTTCACTGGCTAAACGGCCAGCTTCGCGCATCCCTTGGATGTCTTTTTCGGCGGTAAATACACTATTCATGCCTTGATTATCAACGACTTGGGGCTTTTTGGTAGATTCGTAATGCTTAAATAATAGGCAAATGCATCATTAAATGGCATTTCTGAGCAGGTTTTCTAGTTAGGGGCTAGGGGTGGGGCGTCTAGACCATTGATATTTAAGCTATAATTTCGCTCTCAGGTCAATTTTGATCTGAAATCGCGGGTTGAGCCTTCCAGGGTGGCGTTTTTTAGCGCAGCTAGGACTCAATCTTAGAAACTAACCCTTAGGAGAAGTTATGTCAGTAACTATGCGTCAAATGCTGGAAGCCGGTTGCCATTTTGGTCACCAAACCCGTTTCTGGTCCCCAAGAATGGCCCCTTATATTTTCGGCCATCGCAACAAAATTCACATCATCAACTTAGAAAAAACATTGCCAATGTTTCAGGACGCCCTGAAATTTGCAAAACAAGTTGCTGCTAATCGTGGAACCATCTTATTCGTTGGTACTAAGCGTCAATCACGCGAGATCATTGCTGAAGAAGCTGCTCGTGCTGGTATGCCTTACATCGACAGCCGTTGGTTGGGCGGTACGCTCACGAACTTCAAAACTGTTAAAGGTTCCCTCAAGCGTTTGAAGGATATGGCAGTTGCTAAAGAAGCTGGCGATTGGGAAAAGCTTTCCAAGAAAGAGGCTTTGACTAACGATCGCGATCTCGACAAGTTGCAAAAAGCGCTTGGCGGTATTCAAGATTTGAACGGCGTTCCTGATGCTATTTTCGTAGTGGACGTTGGCTATCACAAGATTGCTATTACAGAAGCTAACAAGCTTGGTATTCCTGTTATCGCTGTAGTGGATACCAACCACTCACCAGAAGGTGTTGATTACATCATCCCTGGTAACGATGACTCCAGCAAAGCTGTTCTTCTCTACGCTCGTGGTATTGCTGATGCAATCCTCGAAGGTAAATCAAACTCTGTTCAAGAAATCTTGACTGCCGTTAAAGAAGGCGAAGAAGAGTTTGTTGAAGAAGGGAAAGCTGAATAATGGCCGCTATTACCGCTGCAATGGTTGGCGAGTTACGCGCCAAGACTGATGCTCCGATGATGGAGTGCAAAAAAGCATTGACTGAGGCTGATGGCGATATGGCTCGTGCAGAAGAAATTCTGCGTGTAAAGCTGGGTAGCAAAGCTGGTAAAGCGGCATCCCGCGTTACTGCCGAAGGTATTGTTGCTTCAGCTATCAATGGCACTACAGGTACTTTGCTTGAAGTGAACTGTGAGACTGACTTCGTTTCAAAGAACGATGATTTCTTAGCATTCACACAAGCCTGCGCAAATCTGATTTCTGAAAAGAATCCAGCTGACGTTGCTGCATTACTTGCATTGCCAATGAACGGTCAAACTGTTGATGAAGTTCGTAGCGCCTTGATCGGTAAGATCGGCGAGAACATCATGCCACGCCGCTTCAAACGTTTTGCTGGTAGCAACAAGTTGGTTTCTTACCTCCACGGCACTCGTATTGGTGTCATGGTTGAGTTCGAAGGCGATGAGACTGCAGCTAAAGACGTAGCCATGCATATTGCTGCGATGAAGCCAGTGGCTTTGTCGATGGCGGATGTTCCTGCTGAAGCAATTGCTGTTGAGCGTAGTGTTGCTGTTCAAAAAGCTGCTGAATCTGGCAAACCACCAGAAATCGTTGAGAAGATGGTTGAAGGTTCTATTCAGAAGTACCTCAAAGAGGTTTCTTTGTTGAACCAAACTTTCGTGAAAAACGATAAGCAATCAGTTGAGCAAATGCTCAAGGCCGCTAACACCACAATCAAGGGTTTCACCATGTTTGTTGTGGGCGAGGGCATTGAGAAGCGTCAAGACGACTTTGCAGCAGAAGTTGCTGCTCAGGTTGCCGCTGCTAAAGGTGCTTAATTAGCTCCAAAACTGCTGGGCTTGCCCAGTAAGGCTGTAATACCCAAAAGGGCATGGAAACCTCGGTTTCTATGCCCTTTTGTTTGATCCGTGCCAAGCCCTTTATAATTTGGGCAAGCTATTAAAAAGTACTTAAAGATCAATAAGCTAAGCGAGTAAATTGCTTAGCAAATTACGGAAAATAAAACGATGCCAGCCTACAAACGTGTTCTCTTAAAACTCTCTGGTGAAGCCCTCATGGGAGACGATGCTTTTGGCATCAATCCAGTCACTATTGATTCCATGGTGAAAGAAATTGCCGATGTAGTGAATAGCGGTGTTCAGCTGGCTATCGTGATCGGTGGAGGAAATATTTTCCGCGGTGTAGCAGGTGGTGCGGCCGGTATGGATCGTGCAACGGCTGACTACATGGGAATGCTTGCCACCATGATGAACTCGCTTGCACTGCAAGATGCATTGCGCCAAAAAGGGGTTGAAGCTCGCGTGCAATCTGCTTTGAGAATGGATCAAGTGGTTGAGCCATACATTCGTCCGCGTGCGATCCGTGCATTAAGTGAAGGCAAAGTAGTGATCTTTGCTGCGGGTACGGGTAACCCATTCTTTACAACTGATACCGCTGCTGCCTTACGCGGCGCCGAGATGGCTGCAGAGATCGTTCTAAAGGCTACCAAGGTTGACGGTATCTATAGTGCTGATCCAATGAAAGACCCAACGGCCACTCTTTATAAAACAATTACTTTTGATGAGGCCATCATCAAAAACTTGCAAGTGATGGACGCAACTGCATTTGCTTTGTGTCGTGATCGTAAATTACCAATCAAAGTATTTTCAATTCTCAAGCCAGGCGCATTGATGCGTGTGGTTCAGGGTGAATCTGAAGGTACTTTAGTACACGTTTAATAGGAGGCTTGATGTCCGCAGCAGAAATTAAAACCACTACCGATCAAAAGATGCAGAAGTCTCTTGAGGCTTTGAAATCCAATTTGGCGAAGATTCGTTCTGGCCGTGCAAACCCAGGAATTCTGGAGCACATTCAGGTGGATTACTACGGTAATCCAACGCCGCTCAGCCAAGTGGCTAGCTTGGGTTTGGCTGACGCTAGAACCATTAATGTTCAGCCATTTGAAAAAACGATGGTTGGTGCTATTGAGAAGGCGATTCGTGATTCTGACTTAGGACTTAATCCGGCTTCACAGGGCACGGTAATTCGTGTGCCAATGCCTGCTTTGACAGAAGAGCGCCGTCGTGATTTAACTAAAGTAGTGAAGAACGAAGGTGAAGATGCCAAAATCGCTGTGCGTAATTTGCGTCGCGATGCCAATGAACACCTCAAGCGCTTAACTAAGGATAAAGAAATTTCTGAGGATGACGAGCGTCGTGCTACTGACGATATTCAGAAGATGACAGATCGTACAGTTGTTGAGATCGACAAGCTCGTCGCTGAAAAAGAAAAAGAGATCATGACGGTTTAATCGTCAGATTCACTTTCCATTATTCGCTTCATGACACAGCACACTAGCTCTACCCTGGTTGTTCCGGAGATTAGTGCTATTCCTCGCCATGTTGCCATCATCATGGATGGCAACGGGCGTTGGGCAAGTAAGCGTTTCATGCCGCGCGTAGCGGGGCACTCAGAAGGATTGGGAGCAGTCCGTAAAATTGTTCAAGAGTGCCGCCGCCTTGGTGTGGAATACCTCACCGTTTTTGCATTTAGCTCTGAGAATTGGCGTCGTCCACCGGAAGAAGTGGGCTTTTTAATGAAATTGTTTTTAAAGTCATTAAAAAGTGAAGTCTCACGTCTTGCTGAAAACGACATCTCTTTACGCCTCGTTGGCGACTTAAGTCGTTTTGATTCTGCGATTCAAGAGATGGTGCAATTTTCCGAAGAAAAGACAGCAGGTTGTAAGGGGCTGACCTTTACCATTGCCGCCAACTATGGTGGACGCTGGGATATTTTGCAGGCGATGCGTCAATGTTTAGTTGCCAACCCCGGCTTGAAGCCCGAGCAAGTCTCCGAAGAATTATTGCAGACCCATCTATCAATGGCTTATGCACCAGAGCCCGATTTATTTATTCGTACCGGTGGTGAGCAAAGGGTGAGCAACTTCTTATTGTGGCAGTTAGCCTATACCGAGTTGTATTTCACGGATACCCTTTGGCCTGATTTTGATGAAGCTGAATTACATAAAGCTTTCGATTGGTTTAGTCAGCGCGAGCGTCGCTTTGGACGCACAAGTGCTCAGTTGGCTTCCGAGCCATTGAGCGACGCAGTCTAAATTACCTCACATACTTCCATATGCTTAAAACCCGAATCATCACTGCCACTATCTTGATGGCAGTGCTATTGCCTATCTTGTTCTTATTGCCTCCGATCTACTTGGGTGGATTTTTTCTAGTGGCGCTAGTGGCTGCCGCATGGGAGTGGAGTCGCATGATTGCACCAGGAGCCAAGAAGGCCGCCTGGCTTTATGCTGTTTTTTGCCTGGCTATTATTCTGTTGTTGCTAGGTATGCAGGCAATCACATGGCAGTTCTCTTTGTTGATGATGGCAGTTCTATTTTGGTTTTTTATAGCGCCATTCATTTTGGCAAAAGGCATGAACCTCTCTCTTGAAAAGTTCAAATCTTTCTACAGCATTCTGGGCCTGATCATTCTTCCAGCGACTTGGTTCGCCCTGGTCTTCTTGCGTGAGCTCGGTCTAGTCTTCTTACTCAGCAGTATGGCTTTAGTTTGGGTTGCTGACATAGGTGCCTATTTTGTTGGTAAAGCATTTGGTAAGCACAAGCTAGCAGCTCAGATTAGCCCAGGCAAGTCGATCGAGGGCGCTGTGGGCGGTCTATTTCTTTGTTATGTCTACGCATTCTTATGCGTCACCTATTTACCGCTAGGCGATACTTTGTTTGGTGCTTGGGCTATCCAATTTGGTTGGGTACCCATGTTGGTAATGGTCACCGTATTGGTAGCGTTCAGCGTCTTCGGAGATTTGTTTGAGTCTCAGCTCAAGCGCCTAGCTGGAGTGAAGGATAGTAGTCATCTATTGCCTGGTCATGGGGGTGTGCTTGATCGTGTTGATGCGCTGATACCAACTATGCCCATTGCCGCTTTGTTGGCTGGATTCATTTAATGTCTTTGAAACACGTTGCCATCCTGGGGTCTACGGGGTCGATTGGTGTTAACACCTTAGATGTGATCCGCGCCCATCCTGATCGCTTCAAAGTGGTGGCTTTAACCGCCGCAAAACAGGTTGAACGTTTGGCTGAGCAATGTATTGAATTTAATCCGGCTATTGCGGTGGTCGCTGATGCCGATGGTGCCGCTCAACTAAGTCGAATTTTGCAAGACAAAAAGATTGCTACTCAAGTTCTCTTCGGACCAAAGGCATTGGTTGAGGCCGTAACCGAATCTGGATGTGAGACTGTCATGGCAGCGATTGTGGGGGCGGCCGGCCTAGTGCCTGCTTTAGCCGCAGCACAAGCTGGCAAGAGAGTATTACTAGCCAACAAAGAAGCGCTGGTGATGTCAGGTAATTTATTCATGCAGGCCATGAAAGCAGGTGGTGGTGAGCTACTCCCGATTGATAGCGAACACAACGCAATCTTCCAATGTCTGCCAGATCGCTTTACTAAAAATCCATCCGAGCATTTGGGTGTTGAAGAGTTGTGGTTAACTGCTTCTGGTGGGCCATTCAGAGATAAAACACTTGCAGATTTAGTCGGCATTACCCCTGAGCAAGCTTGTGCGCATCCTAACTGGGTGATGGGTAGAAAGATTTCAGTTGATTCGGCGACGATGATGAACAAGGGTCTGGAAGTGATCGAAGCCTTTTGGTTGTTTGGTTTGCCTCTAGAAAAAATTAAGGTGCTAATTCATCCGCAGAGCGTAGTGCACTCGATGGTGCGTTATCGCGATGGCTCCGTGCTGGCGCAAATGGGCCAGCCCGATATGCGCACTCCAATTGCTTATGGGTTAGCTTGGCCTGAGCGTATTGATGCTGGTGTCACCCCCTTAAACCTAACGCAGCTATCTGGCCTTAGCTTTACGGAGCCCAATTTCGCTCAATTTCCTTGTTTGAGTTTAGCCTTTGCTGCCGCAAAGGCGGGCGCTACTGCTCCCGCTATATTGAATGCTGCCAATGAGGTTGCTGTTGCAGCCTTCCTGTATGATGGCTTGCCTTACTTAAAGATTGCGGATGTTGTCGAGCACTGTTTGAATACCTTACCTCCGGTTGCAGCAGATTCTTTGGAGGCCATTCTTGAGGCTGATGCGCTTGCCCGCCAGTCCGCGAATCAGTTCATTCGCGCTCTTCAGAAATAAATTGGTAGATTGATGCAGGCCTTAATTACTCTTGCTGCCTTCCTAGCAACATTGGGTGTATTGGTGAGCTTTCATGAGTATGGCCATTTTTTGGCAGCGCGTTTATGTGGGGTTAAGGTACTGCGCTTTGCTTTGGGTTTTGGTAAACCCATTGTTACTTTTCGTGCTCAAAATGGTACTGAGTGGGTCCTCGCCTCTATTCCTCTGGGTGGTTACGTCAAACTGCTCGATGGTCGCGATGGTCAGCAAACCATTTCAGAAAAAGAGCGTTCTGAATCTTTTGATGTAAAGCCGCTTTGGCAACGCTCTTTGATCGTAGCAGCAGGGCCCTTCGCCAACTTCCTACTGGCAGTCATTTTGTTCTCTGTAATTTATGTATCGGGCGTACCTCAATTGCCTGCTCGGCTCCAAGCTCCACCGGAGCAATCCATTGCTGCAAAACTGGGGGTTGCAGCAGGTGACCAGGTAATTGGATGGCAATCCCTCTCATCTGACAATAGCGGTACCCCGATTCTGGAAGAGTTTGAGGCTGTTCCTAGTTGGAATGCCTTACGTTGGCTTTTATTGGATGCACTTACCGCGGAGCAGGGCTTTGCGTTGGAGATGCAAGATGCCACTGGCGCTCGCCATCTGAAGTCTTTTAGACAGAGTGATTTACCCCCAGTCGCACCAGAATCCGACCCATTTCAGGCTCTTGGCCTGCTTCCCCAAATGAGTCTGCCCTCAGAGTGGACAGAGCTTAAATTAGGCCCTATTGATGCCCTAGCTTTTGCTAGTCAGCGAGTCTACTTAATCAGCAAGGTCTCCATGAGGCTAATGCTGGGTTTATTCACTGGCAAAACGACCCTAAAACAGCTGGGTGGGCCACTGAGCATTGCGGATATGGCAGGGAAGTCTGCCCAAGTAGGCTGGCAGCCATTTGTGGCCTTCTTAGCCCTCATGAGCATCAGTATTGGGCTCTTGAATTTAGTGCCTTTACCAATGCTAGATGGGGGTCAGCTCCTGTATGATGCATGGGAGTTAGTTGCTGGTAAGCGAATTTCATTATCCCTTCAGGAAAAGCTCCAAAAAGTGGGTTTTTTGCTGCTGATAGGTATTTCCTTACTGGCCTTGTTTAATGATTTGCAACGCTATCTTTCACCTTGAATTTTTTGACCCCTTCTTTTCGCTCCATCACTCGATTTGTTGCTCAAGTCGCTTTCATTCTTGCGGCAGGTTTCTGCCTTAATGCGCAAGCAGCTGATCCATTTGTTATCAAAGACATTCGAATCGAAGGTCTGCAGCGAGTTGAGCCGGGTACAGTCTTTAGTTATCTGCCAGTTCAGGTAGGTGATACCTTTACAGAAGAGAAGAGTGCTGAGTCCATCAAGGCTTTGTACAGCACTGGCTTTTTCCGGGATGTACAAATTCAAGCCCAGGGTAACGTGCTGATTGTTATTGTTGAAGAGCGTCCCACAATTTCTCGCATTGAATTTACTGGGATGAAAGAGTTTGACCAGGAAGTGGTGCGTAAATCCTTAAAAGCAGTTGGTGTGGCTGAAGCGCGTTTCTATGACAAAGCGTTGATTGATAAAGCTGAGCAAGAGCTCAAGCGTCAATATGTCGGCAAGGGTATGTATGCGGCTCAGGTAGTTGCAACCGTCACTCCGGTGGAGCGCAATCAAGTAGCGATTTATTTCAATATCGATGAAGGCCCTGTGGCCAAGATCCAAGAGATTAATTTCATCGGTAACAATGTGTTTAGCGAGAGCACGCTGAAAAGCCAGATGCAGTTAAAAACTGGTGGCTGGCTTTCTTGGTACAGCAAAGACAATTTGTACTCCAAGCAAAAGCTCACGGCCGACTTAGAGAACATCCGCTCTTACTACCTGAATCGGGGTTATCTTGAATTCGTGATTGAATCCACTCAGGTTTCCATTACTCCGGACAAAAAAGGTATCTACCTCACCGTTAGTATTCGTGAAGGTAATAAGTTCAAGGTTAAAGATGTCCGCTTGGCTGGTGAATTATTGGGTAAAGAGGCTGAGTTAATTCAGCTAGTTAGCCTCAAGCCGGGAGATACTTTCTCCTCAGCTAAGTTGACCGAGAGCACCAAGGCGATTGCAGAAATTTTAGGTTCGTATGGTTATGCGTTTGCAACCATTAACCCGCAACCGGATATTCGTCGCGAACTGAGTGAAGTTGATTTGACGCTCGTAGTAGACCCAGGTCGTCGTGTTTATGTCCGTCAGGTAAACGTTACGGGAAATGCCAAGACTCGCGACATGGTAATTCGTCGTGAGATGCGTCAATTTGAAAGCTCTTGGTTCGACACTGAAAAAATTGAGCTATCTAAGAAACGTTTAGGTAGGTTAGGCTATTTCACGGAGACTGATGTATCTACGCAAGATGTTCCTGGATCTCCAGATCAAGTTGACGTAAACGTGAAGGTGACAGAAAAGCCAACAGGTGCCATTACGATTGGCGCAGGTTTCTCCTCAACTGAAAAATTAATTCTCTCTGCTGGTATTAACCAAGAGAACGCCTTTGGAACGGGTACTGCGGTGGGTTTGAATTTCTCTCTCGGCAAGATCAATCAAAGCTTGGCATTGTCAAATTACGATCCTTACTTCACTGAAGATGGTATTAGTCGTTTCACTGATTTGTACTACCGCTCATCCAAGCCACTGTATTACACCGGCGATCCTAATTATCAAATTAAGTCTGTTGGTAGCAATATCAAATTCGGTGTTCCCTATACTGAGGTTGATCGAGTTTTCTTTGGAACCGGTATTGAGGCGTTCAGAATCTCTTCAAGCTCAAATACTCCGCAACCTTATTTGACTTACATGCAAGACTATGGCGTGCCTGCACCCGGTTACCCTAATACGCTGACTACATATAACGTGCCAGTTACTATAGGTTGGTCCCGTGACGGACGTGATAGTGCGCTGATTCCGTCTACAGGATCTTTGCAGCAACTGAATGCTGAAGTGGGAACTCCTGTCGGAAACATGATGTTCTACCGCCTCTTTGGCCAGTATCAAAAATATCACTCCTTCTCAAAGGGCAATATTCTGTCCTTTAATGGTGAAGTTGGTTATGGTGAGGCCTACGGCAAGTACCCATTCCCAATCACTAAAAACTACTATGTGGGTGGTATTGGGTCAGTTCGAGGCTATGCTCCAGGGTCGCTTGGACCCACCTACCGAAATACCTTTACCGGCCTGAATCAGCCTTCCGGTGGTCAGTCTAAAATCGTCAGTAATGTTGAGTACACCGTCCCGGTTCCTGGATCTGGAGTTGATAAAACCTTGCGCGTATTTAGTTTCGTGGATGGTGGTAACGTTTATAACGAAAATATCAATCTCGTCTTACGATATTCTTATGGCTTAGGATTATCATGGATATCACCACTGGGTCCACTCAAGTTCAGCTATGGTATTCCGATCAAATCGTTACCAACGGATAACATTCAGCGTTTGCAGTTCCAAGTGGGTACAGCGTTTTAATTGTTTAAGGAAAGTTTTATGAAGCTTCATCAATCTTCTACATGGATTCAATGCGGTTTAATAGCCGTGTTATCAATAATTGCTTTACCGCAGGCATTTGCTCAAGATGCTGGAACACGAGTTGCAGCTGTAAACGTTGAAAAAGTATTCAACGAATCGAATATGGCTAAGGCAAGCCAGACTAAGTTGCAAAATGAATTTATGAAGCGTCAGAATGAAATTCGTAGTAGCGCTGAAAAAATTAAGGCTGCAGCTGAAAAGTTAGATCGTGACTCGGCGGTGATGTCCGAGGCAGAGCGTTTGCGTCGTCAACGTGAGTTAGCAGATCAAGATCGTGAATTGCAACGCAAGCAACGTGAGTACACAGAAGATCTCAATCAGCGTAACTTCGAAGAGCGAGCCAAGATTGCTGAAAAAGCCAATCAAGCCCTTAAGCAAATCGCTGACCAAAGAAAAATTGATGTCATTATTCAGGATCCAGCCTATGCCAATCCAAAGGTTGATGTTACTGATGATGTCATCAAGGCCTTGAACAGTCTCAAGTAAGTTTTATGCCCACCGCCATCGAGCTAGCCGAACAGTTTCAAGTAAGCTTGGTGGGGGATGGCTCCCTCGCGCTTCAGGGCCTTGCTCCTCTAGAGCGAGCGCAGTCCACCCAAACCTCCTTTCTTTCCAATCCCTTGTATCGCCAGCAGGCTAGAGATAGCGCTGCTGGTGGCTTGATTGTTAGCCAGGCGGATTTGGATTTTCTTCAGGCAAATCCAAGCGCAAACTCTGCGCAGCGCGTGTATTTTGTCTCTAAAAATCCATATGCAACTTTTGCCAGAATGGCGCAGCACTTTGCTAAAGCTTCAGCGCCTGTTTATGCGCCTGGAATTCACCCAAGTGCAGCCATTGATTCTTCAGTAGCTATTCCTGCATCCTGCCATATTGGTCCGTTTGTCCAAATTGGCCCTGGCGTGAAATTAGGGGAGCGGGTCACCTTATTGGGTAATACTGCAGTTGCTAGCAATTCCACTATCGGTGGTGACACTTTGATTTACCCAAATGTCTCTATTTATTCAGAAACTACTATTGGCGAGCGTTGCATTATTCATAGCGGCGCTGTGATTGGTGCAGATGGTTTTGGTTTTGCCCCTGATTTTTCTGCCGCGGGTGGTGAGTGGGTGAAGATCCCTCAAACGGGTGCCGTAGTGATTGGCAATGATGTTGAAATTGGGGCATCAACCACAATTGATCGTGGCGCTATGAGTAATACCATCATTGGTAATGGCACAAAGATTGATAACCAAGTACAAATTGCGCACAACGTAGTAGTGGGTAGCTGCTGTGTGATTGCTGGTTGTGCAGCGATCTCGGGTAGCACCAAGATTGGTAATTTCTGCATTATTGGCGGTGCAGCTAATTTTGCTGGACATCTCACTATTGCGGATCGAACAACGGTATCCGGTAATACCTCCATTATTCGTTCGATTATCGAGCCTGGTCAGCATTACACAGGCGTTTATCCATCAATGCTCCACGGTGCTTGGGAGAAAAACGCTGCGATTCTGCGCGGTCTCGATAAAATACGCCAACGCTTACGATTATTGGATAAGTCTAAATAAACTTATCAGCATATTAATTAATATAAATACTTTATTCAGCAGGTAAACACATGAGCAAACCCATCGCTATCGACATCAATCAAATTTTGAAGTTGTTACCACATCGCTACCCATTTTTATTGGTTGATCGGGTGTTGGAGATTGAACCTCGTCAAAGTATTACTGCCTTAAAGAATGTGACTATGAATGAGCCGTTCTTTCAGGGGCACTTCCCGGATTTTCCGGTAATGCCAGGCGTTTTAATTATTGAGGCACTTGCTCAAACTGCCGCACTTCTTACTTTTTCAGAAGTGCGCGAAGAGAATGCTATTTACTACTTTGCCGGTATTGATGGTGCTCGCTTTAAGAAACCAGTATTACCTGGCGACCAGTTGATCATGACGGCTAAATTAGAGCGTGAGCGTGCTGGTATCTATAAGTTTCAGGTTCAAGCCACTGTTGATGGAGAGCTTGCTGCTGAAGCTAATATCACTTGTGCTGTTCGTACGAAAGGTGCGTAATGACTCGGATTCATGCATCCGCTGTAGTTGACAGTAAGGCTGAAATCGCTAGTGACGTAGAGATTGGCCCATATTCTGTTATTGGCCCAAACGTCAAAATTGGCGCTGGTAGCAAAATTGGCTCTCACACTGTGATCGAGGGTTGCACCACGATCGGGAAAGAAAATACGTTTGCTCACTTTGCTGCCATTGGTGGCCCTCCTCAGGATATGAAATACCGTGGCGAGCCTACCCAGTTGATTATTGGCGATCGCAATACGATTCGTGAGTTCACCACTATTCATACTGGTACGTCTCAGGATGAGGGCATCACCAGAATTGGTGATGACAACTGGATCATGGCTTATGTGCACATTGCGCATGATTGCCAAATCGGTAACCATACGATTTTCTCGAGTAATGCACAAATTGCTGGTCACGTGAAGGTGAGTGACTGGGCGATTATGGGTGGCATGTCTGGTGTGCATCAATTTGCCCGCATCGGTCAACATGCTATGTTGGGTGGCGCCTCTGCATTAGTGCAAGATATTCCGCCATTTGTGATTGCGGCTGGCGATAAGGCTTCTCCTCATGGTATTAACGTGGAAGGCTTAAAGCGTCGCGGTTTCTCAAGCGAAACGATTTCTGCATTACGTCAGGCGTACAAAGTTCTCTATAAAGACGGCTTGAGTTTCGAAGAGGCGAAGGTGGAGATTCAGAAGATGGCACTTGCTAGCACCTCAGATGCTGCTACTGCAGAAAAGCTGACCGAGTTCCATGATTTTATTGCTGCCTCCACGCGCGGCATTATTCGATAGAGTAAATCGAGTGTCCAAACTTGCTTGTGTTGCCGGGGAGCCCTCGGGTGACTTGCTGGCAGCGCCAGTATTAAGCGCATTAAAGCAGATCCCCGACACCTCCAATTTGGAGGTCTATGGAATTGGCGGTCCCCGTATGCAGGCCGAAGGTCTGCGCTCAGATTGGCCAATGGAGACACTCAGTGTTCGTGGTTATGTTGAGGCAATTAAACAATTGCCAGCTATTCTGAAACTCCGAAAAGAACTGATTGCCAACTTGCTCGGTGAAGGACGTCCCGATGTCTACTTAGGTATTGATGCTCCAGATTTCAATTTAGGGGTTGAGTTGGCTTTGCGCAAGGCGGGTATTCCAACCTTACATTTTGTTTCCCCATCGATTTGGGCTTGGCGAGCAGGGCGCATTACGAAGATCAAGCAAGCAGTAGAGCGCATGCTCTGCATCTTCCCCTTCGAAACTGAGATTTATGAACGTGCTGGCATTGCTGCTACTTACGTTGGACATCCGCTAGCAAGTGAGATTCCATTGGAGCCAAACCCGGCCGCCGCTAAGCAGAAAATTGAAAAAATCCTAAACCTGTCAGCCAACACATTGGATGGAATTGTGGTTTCTGTTCTGCCAGGTAGCCGCGGCTCTGAGATTGAACTCATCGCACCTGTCTTTTTTGAAACCATCGCAGAGCTTGTGAAGCGTGTGCCAGGACAGGCTCTACATTTTGTAATCCCAGTGGCAACACCACGCCTACGTGACCCCTTGGAATCTCTACTCAAAGCCACTCTAGAGAAGAACTCAGATCTTCATATCTATTTGATTGATGGTGAGGCTGACATAGTTCTCGAGGCTGCCGATGTTGTGCTCATTGCTAGTGGCACAGCAACATTACAGGCAGCGCTCTGGAAAAAGCCGATGGTTATTTCTTATAAGGTGCCTTGGCTAACAGCGCAGATCATGAAAAGACAGGGCTACTTACCTTATGTGGGTTTGCCGAACATTCTCTGTGGCGAGTTTGTCGTTCCTGAACTTCTACAGGACGATGCTACTCCGAGTAAGTTGGCCGATGCCTTGCTAGCCTGGTTAAACAATCCTAGTAAAGTCGCTCAACTAAAAACCCGTTTTGCGGAAATGCATGAGACCTTGCGTAGGCCGACCGGCCTATTAGTAGCGCAAGCTGTTGCGCAAACGATGAGTGCCGCTAAAAATCGGATTACTGCGTGAGCGTAATTTGGGTGTGTGGTGTTGATGAAGCAGGGCGTGGTCCATTAGCTGGAGCGGTGGTCGCTGGCGCAGTTGTTCTTGATCCTGAAAATCCTATTACTGGATTAAAAGATTCAAAGAAATTATCCGCAGCCAGGCGCGAGTTTTTATTTGAGCAAATTCAGCTCAAGGCAAAAGCTTGGGGTATCGGTGAAGCGAGTCCCGCTGAGATTGATGAGATCAATATTCTGCAAGCAACGATGTTGGCAATGCGCCGTGCCATTGAAGATCTCACTACGCGTTTGGGCGTATGGCCAGATAAAGCTTTGATTGATGGCAACCGCTGCCCTGAATTGCCGATATCGGCAGAAGCTATTGTGAAGGGCGACACAAAAGAGCCCGCTATCTCTGCAGCCTCCATCTTGGCGAAAGTGACACGTGATCGTCAAATGATGGCTTTGCATGAGCTCCATCCTCAGTATGGCTTTGCTCAACATATGGGATATCCAACAGAGGCGCATTTTGCTGCCTTAAAGGAATTTGGTGCCTGCGATCAACATCGTCGCAGCTTTTCACCTGTTCGCAATGTACTGTCACTGCATAGTCGATAATCCCAAGTATGAAAATGGAATTTATCAGCTCAAAAGACAATTCTCTGTTTAAAGAGATTCGTCAATTACAAGCTACCGGCCCTAAAGGTCAAAAGGCGAGGTTTGCTTGTGGTCAGGCATTGCTTGAAGGAATTCATTTAGTACAAACTTGGGTGGGTAATCCAGCACTCAAGACTTTAATTACCTCAGAGTTAGGCTTGCAAAATCCAGAGATTGCCCAGGCTGTCTATGACCATGTCGAAGTTTGTCCTGAGACTCGCGTTTATCAATTGGATAAAGGTTTATGGGATCTGCTTTCTGATTTGGTGAATGCTCCGCAGATTGCAGGCTTGCTAGATCTTCCTCAAACTGCATTAAATCCCCAAAAGTCGGTTGCGACGATTGCTGGTGATGTGATTATTTTGGATCGCATTCAAGACGCAGGCAATGTGGGTTCTATCTTGCGTACTGCCGCAGCAGCGGGCTTTACTCAAGTGATTGCTTTAACGGGTTGTGCTCATCTGTGGTCAAGCAAGGTATTGCGCGCCGGCATGGGCGCTCATCGCTTGCTAGATCTTTATGAAGGTTGGTCAACTCAGCAAGTCCTTAGCGCCGTAACCTCACCTTTACTGGCCGCTACTGCCGATGGCGAGCTCGATCTATTTAATATGCCCAAGGTATTGATTCATCCAGTTGCTTGGGTAATGGGAAGTGAAGGTCAGGGCGTTTCTGAAGACCTTATGGCTCAAGCCAAAGGCGTATCTATTCCGATTGATCCCAGAGTCGAATCGCTCAATGTATCTACAGCAGCGGCAGTTTGTTTATTTGAAACTGTGCGGGTCCGTAGGAACTAAAAAATGCAGTCTTAACCTAAAATTGTTTTATCCGACTTAATCGATTGCAATACGGTAGTAGCAATCTCTTCAATGGATTTACTGGTGGTAGCCACCCAAGGAATGGATTCCTTTTTCATCATCGCGGTGGCTTCATTGATTTCGTAGCGGCAGTTTTCTAGCTTCGCATAGTTACTGCCAGGGCGTCGCTCATTACGAATCTCGGACAAACGTTCAGCATCAATCATGAGGCCAAAAATCTTATTGCGATAAGGAATTAAATCTTTTGGTAATTGCCCACGCTCAAAATCTTCCGGAATGAGGGGGTAGTTGGCCGCCTTCATGCCATATTGCATTGCCAGGTATAGGCTGGTTGGCGTTTTACCGACGCGAGATATGCCTACTAGGATGACATCTGCCTCCGCTAGGTTACGGTTGGACTGGCCGTCATCATGGGCTAATGAGTAGTTAATCGCCTCAATACGGTTTTTATAGGCCTCGGTATCGGCATTGTGGTGCAGGCGGTTCATGGCATGAGTCGATTTGACCCCTAAGGCTTGCTCTAGAGGTGCCACGAAGGTCTGAAACATATCCAAAATCAAGCCATTAGCCTTGCTGACAATCTGATTCAGTTCGGGATTCACCAAAGTGGTGAAAACGATAGGTTGCACCCCATATTTAGAGGCTGCCTGATTGATGCTAGAAACAGCATCATGGGCTTTTTCAGGGCTATCCACAAAAGGCACCCGAATATGCTTAAAAGTGGCCTCAAATTGGGCCAAAATCGACTGGCTGAAGTTCTCTGCGGTAATGCCGGTGCCATCGGAAACGATAAAAACAATGCGGGTTTGGGTAGACATGAGATTGGCCTAAAAAATCGTGGTCAGCACTACAATATGTAGTTAATGAAGTATGCCGTATTTTATTCGGCCGCTCGACCAGTTTCCTTATCTTTAGAGAGTATTTTATGTCCAACCAACAGCAACAAAGTAACGATGTAGCAAATGCCTATGTTTTGCCTTTTGAGCAACTCCGAATGACTGACGTTGAGTCGGTCGGCGGTAAAAATGCCTCACTCGGTGAAATGATTTCTCAGTTGTCCTCCACGGGTGTGCGTGTGCCCACTGGATTTGCAACTACCTCATTGGCGTTTCGTGATTTCTTAGAGCACAACAATTTGACCGAGCGTATTCAGAAACGTTTGGAAAACCTCAATATTGATGATGTTCGTGCACTGGCTGAGGCTGGTAAAGAAATTCGTGGCTGGATTGAGACTGCACCGTTTCAAGCACGCCTTGATGAAGAAATCCGAGCAGCTTTTAAAAAATTAGATGACTCCGGTAAGGGTTCATTCGCGGTGCGATCTTCTGCGACTGCCGAAGACTTGCCTGATGCTTCATTTGCTGGACAACAAGAAACTTTCTTGAACGTCGAAGGTATTGATGATGTTTTGAAGAAGATTCGTGAAGTATTTGCTTCCCTGTACAACGATCGTGCGATTTCTTATCGCGTTCACAAGGGTTTTGCTCATGCTGAAGTAGCCTTATCTGCTGGTATCCAGCGCATGGTTCGCTCTGACCTCGGTGCTGCTGGCGTGATGTTTACTCTGGATACTGAATCTGGCTTTGAGGATGTCGTGTTTATTACCTCAAGCTATGGCTTGGGTGAGACAGTGGTGCAGGGCGCAGTGAACCCAGATGAGTTCTATGTGTTCAAAACCACTTTGGCTCAAGATAAAAAGGCGATCATTCGCCGCTCTTTAGGTTCCAAGTTAATTCAGATGCAATTCGCCCCAGCAGGTTCTGCTGAGAAGGTGATGACTGTGGATGTGGCTCCAGAGAAGCGCAATCGTTTTTCATTAGAAGATGCTGATATTACTGAATTAGCCAAATATGCCGTGATTATTGAAAAGCACTACGGTCGTCCAATGGATATCGAGTGGGGTAAAGATGGTCAAGATGGTCGCATTTACATCCTGCAAGCACGTCCAGAGACAGTAAAGAGTCAAGCAGCTGGCCAAGTAGAAATGCGCTACAAGCTCAAGGGTACGTCTAAGGTTCTTGCTAAGGGTCGTGCGATTGGTCAAAAGATTGGTGCAGGTCCAGTACGTGTGATTCGTGATCCAAGCGAAATGGATCGTGTACAGCCAGGCGACGTATTGGTTGCTGATATGACTGACCCTAACTGGGAGCCTGTGATGAAGCGCGCTTCCGCGATTGTGACTAACCGCGGTGGTCGTACTTGTCATGCAGCGATTATTGCTCGTGAGTTGGGCGTTCCTGCAGTTGTCGGTTGTGGTGACGCAACAGAGCATTTGCAAGACGGCATGATGGTGACAGTTTCTTGTGCAGAAGGCGATGAGGGCCATATTTATGATGGCTTGATTGAGACTGAAGTGACTGAAGTTTCTCGTGGTGTATTGCCAGAGATTCCAGTCAAGATCACCATGAATATCGGTAATCCTCAGTTGGCTTTTGATTTCTGCCAAATCCCCAATGCTGGTGTTGGCTTAGCTCGTCTCGAGTTCATCATCAATAACTACATTGGCGTACATCCACGCGCTGTTCTGGAGTACCCAAATATTGATCCTGATCTCAAGCGCGCTGTAGAAAGTGTTGCTCGCGGTTATGCAAGCCCACGTCAGTTCTACGAAGATAAATTAGTTGAGGGCGTAGCAACAATTGCTGCTGCTTTCTATCCAAAACCAGTCATCGTTCGCCTCTCTGACTTTAAGTCAAATGAGTACAAGAAACTCATCGGTGGTTCACGCTATGAGCCGGACGAAGAGAATCCAATGCTCGGTTTCCGTGGCGCATCCCGTTACGTATCAGCAGATTTCGGCGAAGCCTTTGCCTTAGAGTGCGCTGCAATGAAGCGTGTTCGCGAAGAGATGGGTCTGGATAACGTCGAGATCATGGTTCCCTTTGTCCGTACCATTAAGCAGGCTGAGCGCGTGATCGACATGATGGCGAAATTTGGTCTTAAGCGCGGCGTCAATGGCTTGCGTCTCATCATGATGTGCGAGATTCCTTCCAATGCAATCTTGGCTGACCAATTCCTCGAACATTTTGATGGATTCTCAATCGGTTCAAACGATATGACTCAGTTAACTCTGGGTCTTGATCGTGACTCCGGTATGGAATTGTTGGCAATTGACTTTGATGAGCGCGATCCTGCGGTTGAGTTCATGATTGCCCGCTCCATTGAGGCTTGCCGCAAACAAAACAAATACGTTGGTATTTGCGGTCAAGGCCCTTCAGACCACCCAGACTTTGCCCGTTGGTTGGTTGCTAAGGGCATCACTTCCATCTCCCTCAACCCAGATAGCGTAGTGGCTACTTGGGAAATGTTGGGTAAGAAATAAGTTCTGCTGATAGTCAGTTAACAAAATAAGGCGCAATTTATTTGCGCCTTATTTTTTAACGAGCGCCTCAATAAGATGTTTTCTTAAGAGGGTTGATGCTGGGGACAGGGCGACACCTTCTTTACTTGCTAGTAATAAATTGCGTTTTGCCCAAGGATCGCTTAGCTTGATGTACCCCAAATTCATTGCCTTGATTTGAGATTCACAAGCCTGAAGCGGTAAAACTCCGATGCCTAAGTTAGCGGCAATCATTTGACACATGGCGTCATAACTTCGAACTTGAATTCTGAGTCGCATTGCTTTGCCAAGACGCTCAGCTGATCTTGAGGTTAGCTCTAATAAAGAGCTTCCACGATTTAAGCCTACGATGTCGTAATCAAGACATTCTTCAAAAGCAATTTGCTTTCTGCTTTTGAGTGGGTGTGATTTACTGCAAACAATCACTAATTCATCATGACCAATGATATGGGTACTTAATCCAGCAGTGGGGGTGCCTTCAGCGAATACACCAATATCTGAAATACCGTCTAGCAAGGACTTCACAATATCCCCGCTAAGCTGCTCTTCAAGATCTACTTGAATTTCAGAATGTACCTTTAAAAAGCTGGCTAATGTAGCTGGCAGAAACTCGGTTAGGGCTGACATATTTGCCCAAAGTCGAACATGCCCTTTGGTGCCACTTGCATATGCACCTAACTCTTCGCTAAATTGTTCAAATCCTTGATAGAGACGCAGAGCGTGCTGCATTACTGCGTGACCAGCTTGGGTTAGCGTGACCCCCTTGGCACTCCTCTCTAAGAGTGCATTACCAATCACATCTTCCAGTTCTGAAATTCTTCTGCTTGCAGCTGATAGCGCTAGATTGCATTCTGCTGCGCCTTTGGTGATGCTTCCCGACTGGGCAGTGGCGCAAAAGAGCTTAAGGGTGACAAAGTCGATTCTGGCGGGGTTGATGTAGGGCTTCATAGGTTTATTCTAGCCAAGCCTTCGCAAAATGAGAAGGCTGCCCCTTGGGATAGCAATTTACAAGGTTTAGATTGGGCATTATGTTGTTGAAATTGCAAACAAGGAGGCCCAATGGAGCCATTATCCGGTCTGAAAGTCATTGAAATGGGTCAGCTCATTGCTGGACCATTTGCCGCTAAAACCTTAGCGGACTTTGGAGCAGATGTTGTCAAGATTGAGCCGCCCAAGGTGGGCGATGCTCTGCGCAAGTGGCGATTGCTAAAAGATGGCACTTCAATCTGGTGGCAAGTGCAGTCTCGCAATAAACGCTCTCTCTCGTTGGATTTGAAGCAAGTAGAGGCGCAAGATATTGTCAGAACGCTTGCAAAAGATGCAGATATCTTGATCGAGAATTTTCGTCCAGGGACCTTAGAGGCTTGGGGGCTTGATCCAAATGAGCTGCTTAAAATTAATCCTCGCTTAATTGTTCTCAGAATTAGTGGATACGGCCAAACCGGCCCATACAGGGATAAGCCTGGCTTTGGAGTTGTAGCGGAGGCGATGGGTGGTTTACGCCACTTAACCGCTGAGCCTGGAAGAGTTCCTGTCCGTGTAGGTATTAGCATTGGCGATACATTGGCTTCTTTGCATGGAGTGATCGGCATTTTGATGGCCTTACAGGAGCGTCATCGGAGTGGCAAAGGTCAGGTAATAGATATTGCCTTGTATGAAGCAGTTTTTAATTGTATGGAGAGTCTCTTGCCTGAGTACAGCGCATTTGGTGAAGTAAGGCAGGCTGCGGGTAGTGCACTTCCGGGAATTGCTCCTACCAATGCCTACTTATGTGCAGATGGTGGTTACATTCTGATTGCTGGCAACGGGGATAGTATTTTTAAACGACTAATGAAGTTGATTGGTCGAGAGGATTTGGGCGATGATCCGCAATTAGAAAATAATGATGGGCGGGTCAAGCGCGTTATGGAACTTGATCAGGTAATTGGTGAGTGGGCTAAAACGGTCAGTACTGATGTGGCATTGGAGGCCCTAGATTCTGTAGCAGTTCCAGCTGGAAAAATCTATACCGTAGCCGATATCGCAAAGGATCCGCACTACAAAGCTCGAGGCAATATCGAGACCATCAAGATGCAAGATGGAACAAGTGTGGATGTTCCTGGTGTTTTCCCCAAACTCTCCCGCACCCCAGGTTCAATCAAAACATTAGCGCCCGATATTGGTCAAAATACCGAAGAAATATTACGTGATATTGGCTTGAGCGACTCACAGGTAGTATCACTCAAGGCGCGCGGTGTTGCATTTACTAAATAATGAAAAGAGAAGCGCATGACTAGAATTTATTTCAATGACGTAGTGACAAGGGATGGCTTTCAGATTGAGCCAAGCTTTATCCCGACAGCAGATAAAGTGCGACTCATTGATGAGTTGAGTCAATGCGGTTTCGCCAAGCTTGAGGTGACCTCATTTACGTCCCCTAAGGCGATACCGATGCTCCGCGATGCTGAGGAAGTCATGGGAAAAATCCAGCGAGTTCCGGGGGTTGAATACACGGTGTTAGTGCCTAACTTGCGTGGTGCTGAGCGTGCCTTCGAGTCTCGTGCAGATGAATTTAATCTGGTCATGTCGACTTCAGAGACGCATAACCTCGCCAATCTTCGGATGACAAGAGAAAAGAGTTTTTCTGGGTTGGCAGAAGTTATCAAATATGTTGATGGAAGGACGCCCATCAACGTTTCTTTATCCACCTGTTTTGGTTGCCCCATGGAGGGTGAGGTGCCGGAAAATGTAGTGGAGGGGTTTGCTGAGCGCTTTGCGGATCTTGGGGTTCGAGGCTTAACGATTTGCGACACGACTGGCATGACCAATCCTAAGCAGGTGGCGCAAATGTCAGCGGCTTTGCAAAAGCGATTTCCAAATCTACAGCTCACGATGCATTTTCATAACACCAGGGGAATGGGTCTTGCCAATGTGTTAGCGGCAGTGCAATCTGGTATTACACGTTTTGATGGGTCGCTTGGAGGTTTAGGTGGTTGCCCATACGCTCCCGGAGCTAGTGGCAATATTTCCAGCGAAGATGCAATTTATATGCTGGATGCCATGGGTTATGAGACTGGTATTAATGTCCCAAGATTAATTCATTTGGCAAGGGAGCTGCCTTTGATTGTTGGACACCCTGTGCCAGGTCAAATTGCTAAAGCTGGAAGTACTTGCGACCTGCATCCAACCCCAGATTATGTTGATGAATTGCGTTAGAAAATCAACTTGGAGGATATATGATTGATCACCTAGACCACTTGGTAATAACAACAGCAAATGAAGCTGCATGCATTGACTTCTACACTCGCGTATTGGGGATGAAGTTAGAGTCCTTTATTGGGGGAACGCCACCAGTTGAACGTAAGGCATTTAAGTTCGGCGCTCAGAAAATGAATCTGCATATCAAGGGTAAAGAGTTCGAGCCTAAAGCGAATTTTCCAACGCCGGGATCCCAGGATCTTTGCTTTATCGCGGACCGTCCATTGACGGCAGTGATTTCACAACTGAAGAAAGAAGGATGGCCGATTATTGAGGGTCCCATTATCAGAACAGGTGCAACTTCAAAAATCAATTCTGTCTATGTACGCGACCCCGATCTCAACTTAATTGAGATCAGCGAAATTTATCTCGACCAATGATTGATTAGACTCTGCTTCGGGTCTTTGCTGTGACTTTGGGTTTCTTTGTAGTCGACTTAGCAGATGCTTTCGTAGTTTTAACTGGAATTTTTTTAGTGGCTCGATGAATCGGCACCGCACCCATCTTCTTGGCAGGTGACGCAATCGAGCGGGAGGGGGTTGCTCCAGACCAGCTTGGCTCTGCAATCGAATTAAATGCAGAGCGTAATTTTTCACCCCATAGCTGATGAATCATTTGGAAGTAGGGGTTGGACTCATCCATGGTGACTAGCTTGCTAGCTTGCAATGAGTTCTTTTCATAAACCAATAGGTCTAGCGGTAGGCCAACAGAAATATTGCTGTTTAGAGTGGAATCCATAGAGATCAATGCGCACTTGGTGGCTAAGTTGAGTGGCGTATCAAAACTGATCACTCTATCTAAGATTGGCTTACCGTATTTGGACTCCCCGATCTGGAAGTAACAAGTCTCTGGTGTAGCTTCAATGAAGTTACCGGCCGAATAGATATTAAAGAGTCTCGGGCGTTCACCTTTAATCTGCCCACCAAAAATGAGATTGCAATTGAAATCAATCCCGGCCTTTTCTAGGGCTTTGTGATCTCGGTCGTAAACCTGCTTGATGGCATCGCCAATGACAACAGCTGCATCGTGAGAACTATCTACATTCCACAGATTTTTCCCATTGAGAAGCTGGCCTTGTAGCAAGATCTCTTTAACCGCTTGAGTAATGGCAAGGTTGCCAGCACTCATCAGGGTGAAAAAGCGATCTTTATCCTTCTGGAATAAAGACATTTTTCTGAAGGTGCCAATTTGATCAACGCCTGCATTGGTGCGAGTGTCAGATAAAAATACCAAGCCATCTTTTAGGCAAAGCCCAACGCAATACGTCATCCCACAACCCCTTTAACTATTTCTCTGAATTATCGCTTACTTGACTTCGATAATCGAGATGCTGGCACTTAACTCCTCACCAACTCCGCCGGAGCGTACTCCTTTAACTGGTGCCGCTGAGTAGTAATCTCTGCCAATTGCCAGGCGAACATGGCGAGCATCGGTAAAGCAAGCATTGGTAATGTCGATGCTTAGCCAAAGTCCTTGATCAATATCTGCACAGAAATCAATCCAGGCATGGCTAGCTAGGTTTGGTGAATCCTCAGCAAAAAAGTATCCACTGACATAGCGTGCCGGAATCCCCGAAGCACGACACAGACCCAACATGATGTGCGCATGGTCTTGGCAAACACCCGACTTCATCGCAAAAGATTGGGCGGCGGTGGTTGCTGAATTAGTTTGCCCTGGGAAATACAGAATCGTTCCTTGAACTGCTGCCGCTAATGCTAGTACCTCATCAATTGAGTTTGTCTTGGGAAGGGAGGCTGCAAAATACTCCAGCATTTCTGCTGTAGGCTCAGTTAAATTGGTTTGCTGCAGGAGATGATAGGGAGAGACTGCTTTGGCCTCATCCATAAACTCAAAAGCATCTTGTGTATGTACTTCACCCTCAGCCTCAATCATCATGGAGGTGTATGCATTTTCTTGAACAAATACGCTATAGAGGTTTCCAAAAGCATCCAGAGAGGTGCTTGCCTTAATAGGGGTGCTGACTTTCCACTTCTCGATCGCTTGACCGGCGACATCGGGTGGTGTGAGGCGTAACTCTTGAATGGAATAACGCACGGGCGTTTCATAGCGATATTCTGTGCGGTGACGAATCTTCAGGTGCATGGCGATCTTTAAGCTACAGCTAATGGTATGAGGTAGGCATTGCTGAATTCATCAGCAATATGATTGATGCGCTCTAAGAACTCTTTGATGAATTCCTCTAAGCCTTGCGAGAAGACCTCATCAATATCGGAGTAGTCTAGGCTTGCCTTAAGTTTGCCTAGCAGGCGTTCAATTTCTTTGGATTGCTGATTCTTCATCTCTGCAATCAGAGGAATGAGCTCGTTGACACAGCACACCAATGAGCGCGGCATTTGTTTATTAAATATGAGGAGTTGCGCCACTTGTTTAGGGGTCACTTGATCGGAGTAGATCTGTCGATAGATCTCAAAAGCAGAGACAGATCGCAGTAGGGCGGCCCAGTGATAAAAATCAAAGAAGTTGCCATCACCCCCAGCTGCTGGATCTATTTTATCGGTACGTAATACCTTTAGTGCGGCTTGACCTTCATATTTCGTTTCTAAAATCCGCGCAGTGTTATCAGCCCTCTCTAGTAGGGTGCCAACATTCATAAAGTAGAAGGCTTCATTCTTGAGCATGGTGCCATGCATGACACCTCTAAATAGGTGGCAGCGATGCTTTACCCATTCCAATAATCTACTGGGGTCGGCTTGATTACGAGCTTCTAGAATGCGCTGTAACTCCAGCCAAGTAGTGTTCTGGGTTTCCCATGCTTCAGACGTAATCTTGCCCCGAATGACGCGGGCATTCTCACGAGCGGCAAATAAGCAAGACACAATACTGGAAGGATTGCTAGTCTCATAAATCATGAAATCCAAGACATTCTCACGAGTGACTACATCATATTTCATCAAGAACGCATCTTCTAGCTTGGAGATCGTCAGTAATTTTTTCCAGCTTTGCTCTAAAAATTCTGCAGGCTGTGGAAGAAGGGATGTTTGGTGATTGACGTCTAACATGCGGGCAGTATTTTCTGCACGTTCTGTATAGCGGGCCATCCAGTAAAGGCAATCAGCGGTACGACTCAACATATTGGCTTATCCTTTTTATTCTTCTAAAACCCAGGTGTCTTTAGTGCCGCCACCCTGAGAGGAGTTCACAACTAAAGAGCCTTCCTTAAGAGCAACCCGTGTGAGGCCGCCTGGAACCATCTTGATGGTTTTTCCGGACAATACGAATGGGCGCAAATCAATATGGCGGGGTGCAACACCAGATTCAACAAAGGTTGGGCAAGTGGAGAGTGCCAGTGTTGGTTGGGCAATATATTTATCCGGATTAGCAATCAGATGTCCACGGAATTCTTCTATCTCTGCTTTGGTGGATGCTGGACCAACTAGCATGCCATAGCCGCCAGCACCATGCGTTAACTTCACCACCAATTTGTCTAAATTAGCCAGGGTGTAAGCGAGATCATCTGGCTGACGACATTGGAAGGTTGGCACATTATTGAGAATGGGTTTCTCACCCAAATAGAACTCAATCATGTCAGGCACGTAGGGATAGATTGACTTGTCATCTGCAATGCCGGTACCAATTGCATTGGCTAAAGTCACATTACCTGCACGATGTGCTGAAAGCAGTCCAGCAACCCCCAATGTTGAATCAGAGCGGAATGCAAGCGGATCCAAGAAATCATCATCAACGCGGCGATAAATCACATCCACACGCTCGGGGCCTTGAGTTGTGCGCATGAACACTTGCTCGTTCTTCACAAACAAATCTTTGCCTTCAACTAATTCAACCCCCATTTGTTGGGCGAGGTAGCTATGCTCAAAATAGGCCGAGTTATACATGCCCGGTGTGAGTACTACGACATTGGGTTTTTTGACGTCATCGGGTTTGACAGACTTCAGACACTCTAATAAAAAGTCGGGATAGTGCTCAACAGGCGCAACCCGATATTTTTGGAATAGATCTGGGAAGAGTCGCATCATCATTTTGCGATCCTCAACCATATAAGAAACACCGGATGGAACGCGTAAGTTATCTTCTAGAACGTAGAACTCGCCTTCACCAGCGCGTACGATATCGATTCCAGCAATCTGAGCGTAGATGTCTCGTGGCACATTGACATTGCGCATCTCTGGACGATATTGCGCGTTGTTATAAATCTGCTCAGCAGGAATGATTCCTGCTTTGATAATTTCTTCCTCGTGATAGACGTCATAAATGAAGCGATTGAGTGCTTTTACCCGTTGACGCAGGCCAGCTTCTAATTGTTCCCACTCTTTGGCGGTAAAGATGCGGGGAACTTGATCAAACGGAATGGTTCTCTCGGATCCAAGATCATCTCCATAGACCGCAAAAGTAATGCCAACTCGTCGAAAGATGAGATCAGCTTCAGCTCGCTTGAGGCCCATGAGGGTATCGCTTTGCTGCTTAAGCCAGTTATGGAAAACTTGGTAATGGGGACGCGCTTTTCCGCTGGCGTCGAGCATTTCATCAAAAGGCAATTTCATAGTTACAAACTAATGCCTTTGAGTATTGAAAAAGCGATGGGATGGAGCAGCTTGGTGCTCTATGCACTTTATTGGTGCATTAATCCGATTAAGCGTTGAGGTCGCCTCTAGCGATACGTCCCTTTTGGACTTCCCATTCACGCTCTTTGGTTGCCGCACGCTTGTCATGCTGTTTCTTGCCTCGAGCCAGCCCAATCTCGCACTTCACATTGCCTTTAGAGAAATGTAGGTTCAGTGGGACGAGTGTGTAGCCCTTTTGCTCAACTTTGCCGATCAGCTTTTTAATCTCAATGGCGTTGAGGAGAAGTTTGCGGGTGCGGGTGCTATCAGGAACGATATGAGTAGAGGCCGATAGCAGAGGGGTGATGTGACAGCCGATCAGGAATAGCTCCGCCCGACGGATGACAACATACGCTTCTTTAATGTGGACTCGACCAGCGCGAATGGCTTTTACTTCCCAGCCTTCCAGAACCAGCCCTGCCTCGAACCGTTCCTCGATAAAATAATCGAAGAAGGCTTTTTTGTTATCGACGATACTCATATTTATTTAGCTTCTCAAGATCGATTATGGCAGACGTCTACAAGACCGTTTTAATTGGCCAATCGGCTGACCGCATGTATGGCTTAGTCACCGACGTTGCGCACTACCCTGAGTTCCTGCCCTGGTGTGGCGGGGTGGAAATTTTTGAGCAATCTGAGACTGTTTTGGATGCCAAAATCAATATCCATTTCAAGGGTATTAATCAGTACTTTCATACTCGAAACATCAATCATCGCCCTGAAACCATTGATATGGTCTTTGTGGATGGCCCATTCAAGCATTTTTCTGGGCAATGGAACTTTATTCCTCTCAAGGAAGATGCCTGTAAGGTGGAATTTAAACTCCACTGGGAATTTAAGAGCGTCATTCTCGACAAGGTCATTGGCCCAGTATTCGGCCATATTGCAGGCACCTTTGTAGATTGCTTCGTCAAGCGAGCTGAAGACCTATATGGCTAATCAGTCTATGGAGATCCTGATTTGTGATGCCCGCCTAGGTGAACCCAAACTAAACCCCTTCACGCTCCATTTATCTGTATCTGAGAGCCCCACAGTGGGTCTGGCCTTGGTCAAAGCCGGAATCGCCCAAGGTCCCGATGATCCTATCTTGGCCAGAAAAGGCTGTTTTGGCGTCTTTGGCAAGCGCAAGGATTGGGATAGCCCCATTTATGAGGGCGATCGTCTGGAGCTATATTCACCCCTCCTGGTAGACCCCAAGGCTGTCCGCCGCAAGAAGGCTAACCAGAACCAGGATGCCAAATTCCAGGCCGCCGCAGCTAAAAGAAAGGCTAGGAGGCTATAATCGGTTTTTGCGACTAGGGGTTTTGCATGCGACTCATTCAAAAAGCACTCACTTTTGACGATGTGCTCCTCGTACCGGCTTATTCTTCGGTACTCCCTCGAGATGCCAGCTTGGCAAGTAAGTTAACTCGAGATATTTCACTTAATACACCGTTGGTGTCCGCAGCGATGGATACCGTCACTGAAGGCCGTTTGGCAATTGCCATGGCCAGTGAAGGTGGTATTGGTATTGTTCATAAAAATCTCAAGCCTGCTGAGCAGGCTAGAGAAGTAGCTAAAGTCAAACGCTACGAATCTGGTATTTTGCGTGACCCCATTACGGTGAGTCCGGATGTCACGCTACGTCAAGTCATTCAACTGTCTCGAGAGCATGGCTTCTCTGGATTCCCAGTACTCACTGGTAAAGAAGTGGTGGGCATCATTACCAATCGCGACTTGCGCTTTGAAGAAGACTTAGATGCGCCAGTGAAATCCAAGATGACTCCACGTGAGCGCTTGATCACGGTCAAAGAAGGTTGCTCCCTAGAAGAGGCGAAGCGCTTGATGAGTCAGCATCGCTTAGAGCGAGTCTTAGTTGTCAATGACAAATTTGAATTGCGTGGCCTCATTACTGTTAAAGATATTTTGAAAGCGACTGAGCATCCAAATGCTTGTAAAGATGGTGAAGGTAAGTTGCGCGTTGGTGCTGCTGTTGGTGTAGGCCCTGATAACGATGAGCGTATTGAGCTCTTAGTCCGTGCGGGTGTTGATGTGATTGTGGTGGATACCGCTCACGGTCATAGCCAAGGTGTCTTGGATCGCGTGAAATGGGTTAAGAAAAATTATCCTCACGTCCAAGTGATTGGTGGAAACATTGCTACTGGTGATGCTGCTAGAGCATTGGCTGATCATGGTGCTGATGGCGTTAAGGTGGGTATTGGGCCAGGCTCTATTTGTACAACTCGTATTGTTGCTGGTGTAGGCGTTCCTCAAATTAGCGCGATTGTGAATGTGGCTGCCGCACTCAAAGGTACAGGCATTCCTCTGATTGCTGACGGTGGCGTGCGTTACTCCGGTGATGTTGCTAAAGCCTTAGCTGCTGGTGCAAGTTCGGTCATGATGGGTGGTATGTTTGCTGGTACCGAAGAAGCTCCTGGTGAAGTGTTTTTATACCAAGGTCGTTCATACAAGAGCTATCGCGGCATGGGCTCTTTGGGCGCGATGGCTGATGGCTCTGCTGATCGTTATTTCCAAAGCGATATCAGTGCAGCTAATGCTGAGAAGCTGGTGCCAGAAGGTATTGAAGGTCAAGTGCCTTATAAAGGCAGCGTGCTCGCTATCTTGCATCAACTGACTGGTGGTATTCGTTCTTCAATGGGCTACTTAGGTTGCAAGACGATTGATGAACTTCATGAGAAAGCGAATTTTGTGGAAATCACTTCAGCGGGTGTACGCGAGTCACACGTTCATGATGTGAAGATCACGAAGGAAGCCCCGAATTACCATATTGATTAAGACTGTTCCTTTCGTGCACGACAAAATACTGATTCTCGACTTTGGTTCACAAGTCACCCAATTAATTGCCAGGCGCGTGCGTGATGCCCGCATCTATTCTGAAATCCATCCATACGATTGCGATCCAGAATTTATTCGTAAATTCATTCAAGAGCAGGGTGGCAAGGGAATCATTCTTTCTGGTGGACCAAGCTCGGTTACAGAAGAGGGTAGTCCTCGCGCACCACAAATCGTTTTTGAATTAGGCGTTCCTGTTTTAGGTATTTGCTACGGTATGCAAACTATGGCAACCCAATTGGGTGGCGCAGTTGCTTCTGCAGAATCCTTGGGTAAAGCCCGTGAGTTCGGCTACTCCGAAGTGCGTGCCCATGGCCATACTAATTTGCTCAAAGGCATCCAAGACTTTTCTACTAGTGAAGGCCATGGCATTCTCAAAGTGTGGATGAGTCATGGCGACTCTGTAACGACACTGCCCCCAGCATTTAAGTTGATGGCTTCAACGGAGTCTTGCCCAATTGCCGGTATGGCGGATGAAGAGCGTCGTTTCTATGCATTCCAATTTCATCCTGAAGTAACGCATACCTTGCAAGGCGAGGCTATCTTGAGTCGCTTTGTACACGATATCTGCAAGTGCAAACCTGACTGGGTAATGGGCGACTACATTAGCGAAGCGGTTGAGCATATTCGTAAGCAAGTTGGTGATGAAGAAGTCATTCTCGGTTTATCTGGTGGCGTCGACTCCAGCGTAGCAGCAGCATTAATCCATCGTGCGATTGGTGAGCAGCTCACTTGCGTATTTGTTGACCATGGTTTGCTTCGTTTAAACGAAGGCGACATGGTGATGGAAATGTTTGCTCGTAACCTCGGTGTCAAAGTAATTCGGGTAGATGCCAAAGAGAAATTTATGTCTGAGCTTGCTGGTGTTGCGGATCCAGAAGCGAAACGCAAAATTATTGGTAAAGAATTCGTTGAGATTTTCCAGGCTGAGTCTGGCAAGATTCAAAATGCCAAGTGGCTTGCTCAAGGCACTATTTATCCAGACGTCATTGAGTCTGCTGGTAAAGGCAAGAAGGGTGCGCATACGATTAAGAGCCACCACAATGTGGGTGGTCTGCCTGAAGATATGCACCTCAAGCTGCTTGAGCCATTGCGTGAGTTATTTAAAGATGAAGTCCGCGAACTCGGCGTTGCCTTAGGCTTACCGCGTGAAATGGTCTATCGCCATCCATTCCCAGGCCCTGGTCTGGGCGTGCGCATCTTAGGTGAGGTGAAATCAGAATTTGCCGACTTACTGCAACGTGCTGACGCGATCTTTATTGAAGAGCTGCGCAATACGATTGATGAAGTCAGTCAAAAATCTTGGTATGACCTCACCAGTCAAGCCTTCGCAGTATTCTTGCCGGTGAAGTCTGTGGGAGTTATGGGTGACGGCAGAACCTACGAATATGTAGTTGCTCTCAGAGCCGTTCAAACGCAAGACTTTATGACTGCACATTGGGCCCACTTGCCGCATGATTTATTAGGTAAGGTATCTAACCGCATCATCAACGAAGTACGTGGCATTAATCGTGTCGTCTACGACATTAGCGGAAAACCGCCAGCAACTATTGAGTGGGAATAGGCGACTTTAGCTCGCCTTTGCCCATAACCATGCTTGAGTTACGAGAAACTTCCCTCGCAATACTGGCAAATACCGATGTGCAATCCAAGGTTGGCCAGTTGGCCAACTTGTTCGATGAGTATCAAGCCGGACACATTGCTGTAAATCCAGCGGCCAACCCCGATAGTCAAAATCATTGCCTTCCTGGGCGACCTGCTAAGCCTGACTTAGTGGCACCAAAGTTTGTTCCCAAAAGAAAAATGGATACAGTTGAGGGCAGAGCTATTCTTTGGCACTCCTTGGCGCATATTGAATTTAATGCCATGAATTTAGCGCTCGATGCAATTTGGCGTTTTCCGAATATGCCTAAAGCGTATTACGAAGACTGGCTCAGAGTTGCCAAAGAGGAGTCATATCATTTCAGTCTGATTAATGCCCATTTACAGTCCTTTGGGTTTTGCTATGGAGATTTTCCGGCCCACAATAGTTTGTGGGAGATGGTTGAGAGAACGACTGATTCAGTGATTGCTCGCATGGCCCTAGTTCCTCGGACAATGGAGGCCAGGGGTCTTGATGCGGTTCCGGAGATTCGGGATCGATTCAAGCAAATTCAAGACAATCGTGCTGTAGAAATTCTAGAGATCATTCTTCGTGATGAGATTGGACATGTGCTGGTTGGCAATCGCTGGTTTAATTTCTTGTGCGCCAATGACAACTTATCGCCGATTACAACTTATCGGGACTTAGCCGAAAAATACCGTGCACCTACCTTGAGGGGGCCGTTTAACTTTGATGCGCGTGAGCAAGCTGGCTTTAGCTCTGAGGAGTTAGAGTTGTTGGAATTGCTTAGCGATAAACGGACACAGGCAGCATGAAGATTCTGAGCATCATTCCGCCGATGACTCAGCTTAATACGCCGTATCCTTCTACGGCCTATCTCACTGGCTTTCTACGCTCACGGGGTTTTGATGCCGTTCAAGAGGATTTAGCATTAGCCTTGGTTCTGAGTTTTTTTACTCCGCAGGGTTTGCTAGAGATTAAAAATCAAGCATTAAAAGTCTCAGAAGAAGATCGTAGCGCGAGCGTCAATTTCTTCCTGGATTACTTTGCGGATTATCAAAGCACGATTACTTTGTCGATTGCATTTTTGCAAGGGCGCGATAGTACCCTTGCCCATCGCATTAACAGCCGCACTTTATTGCCTGAAGGCCCACGCTTTGTATCTCTAGATGCATATGATGAGGAAGAGGGTGGAGATTCATTGGCATGGGCATTTGGTGCGCTGGGATCTCAGGATCGGGCACGTCATTTAGCTACCCTATATCTCAATGATCTATCCGATGTCCTACGTGATGCTGTAGATGAGCGTTTTGAGTTTGTTCGCTATGCAGAATCTTTGGCAGGGAGTCAGCCTACGTTCACGCCTTTAGCAGATGCTCTAGCAGCAAGCCCCACATTAATGGATTTGCATCTACAAGATCTGACCAAATCTTCCATTGAAAAGCATCGACCTAGCTTGGTACTACTCTCAGTGCCATTTCCTGGGGCAATGTACGCCGCATTACGAATTGCCCAAACTATCAAACAACATTACCCTGATATTCGGATTGGTCTTGGCGGCGGCTACGTGAATACCGAGTTACGTGAGCTCACTGATCCACGCCTATTTGATTTTGTAGACTACATCACACTAGATTCCGGTGAGCGGCCTTTGCTTGCTCTGTTAGAGCATTTAAATGACAAGCGCTCTGCCGAAAGGTTGGTACGTACATTTATCCGAACTGCTGGTAATGAAGTGCGTTACATCAATTGGCAAGAGCCTGATGTACCTTTTGAAGAGGTGGGTACTGCCACTTGGGATGGTCTTCCACTAAATTCGTATTTATCGCTGCTAGATATGCTCAATCCCATGCATCGCTTGTGGAGTGATGGCCGCTGGAATAAGCTCACAGTTGCTCATGGATGTTATTGGAAAAAATGTAGCTTTTGCGATGTCAGCCTAGATTACATTTCTCGTTATGAAACTGCTTCAGCAAGTCTATTGGTTGATCGTATCGAGGCAATCGTTGCAGAGACTGGTCAGACAGGATTTCATTTTGTAGACGAGGCTGCGCCACCGAAGATCTTGAAAGCCCTTGCTGAAGAACTCATTCGGCGCAAGGTGGTGATTTCTTGGTGGGGCAATATCCGCTTTGAAAAGACCTTCACGCCTGAGTTATGTGAGTTATTAGCTCAAAGTGGTTGCATCGCTATGTCCGGTGGGCTAGAGGTTGCCTCCGACAGACTTCTCGATCTGATGAAAAAAGGCGTCTCTGTTGAGCAGGTTGCTAAAGTAACAAAAGGATTCTCGGATGCTGGCATCTTGGTGCATGCTTATCTTATGTACGGTTTCCCAACGCAAACCGTTCAAGAGACCGTCGACTCACTCGAATACGTTCGTCAGCTTTTTGAAAATGGCTGCATCCAGAGCGGCTTCTTCCATCGCTTTACTTGTACAGTGCATTCTCCGGTAGGGCTTGATCCGACTGCTTATGGAATTGAGTTAGTTCCATTGCCACCTATTAGTTTTGCTAAGAATGATGTTGCCTTTATTGATCCTACCGGGGTAGATCATGATCTTCTGGGCCTTGGTCTCAAAAAAGCGATTTATAACTTTATGCACGGCGTGGGCTTTGAGGAGGAGACGCACAAGTGGTTTGATGTGTCGGGTATTCCAAAAACTACAGTAGGGCGCAATAAAATAGCAAAAGGACTAAATCATCAATAAATCATCATGGATAGCAATATGAATTTATCTCGACGCACTTTTATCATGTCAGCCGCCTTGGCTCCAGTTGCTTGTGGCGGACTTTCATATGAGCGTGGCATTCCGGTTGCTCAACCAAAACCACTGCCAATGGTTCGCTCTCCACAAATTGGACAAGAGTGGACTTACATCAAGAAAAACATCTTTGATGGCAAAACTTTGGATGTAATTACTGAGCGTGTTTCTAATATCGGATCCACGATTGTGATCGATCGTATGACTGCTGATGGTGCTCGTCTACCCAGTGAAATTCAGACTTCATGGGGAATGGTTTCTACGGATACGCAGTGGTCACGCTTGTTGAACTTCAGCCCTTCTTTGCCGCTTTGGCCTGAGCAGCTATCTACCACCTGGGCAAAGCAGTTCAACACTAAGTACAGTATTGCAGGCTATTCAGACTTGCGAATGAACTGGCAAGAACATATGAGCGTGCAAGGCTGGGAAAAAATTACTGTTCCTGCTGGAGAGTTTGTAGCGCTACGTTTTCAGACTCTGATTAATTATGAGAGTGAAGATCCCAACAAGGTCGACTGCATTCGCAAGGAAATAGTTTGGTTTGCTCCACAAATTGGCCGCTGGGTCGCGCGTGAAACATCCGGTTCTTATCAAATTCAGGGGCAAATTGGTGCAGTCATTCTGGAAGGTAGTTATCAATGGCAACTCAACTCCTACAAATAAACGCTGTGCGAAGATTGCTTTTGCTATTGTCGCCAGCGTTGCTGGCAGCCTGTATCGCCGGTCAACCTTACCCAACTTCAACGCCTTTACCTCAACCCGTGAACCCTCCGAAGGTGAGGGCACCGCAAGTAGGGCAGCAGTGGGTCTACAACGTGCGCAATGTCTTCAACCAAGAGTTAGTGGATATTGTTACCGAGAGAGTCATTTCTGTTGGGCCTCAGATTCGCATTGAGCGCAGTGGACTAAAAGCAGGGCCACTTCCCGATGAGATCCAGCAGCCTTGGGGTTATGTTTTGCAGGATCCCCATTGGAATCCACCGCAAAAGTTTTTGAAGCCGATTCCTTTATGGCCTGAGCAACTCGTCCCGGGATGGTCTGGTTTTTATCGCGACCGCTATCAAGTAGTTGGTTATCCGGATAATGATTATTACTGGGGCCTTAATATATCGGCACTAGGGTGGGAGGGTGTCGGCACCCCTGCTGGGCAGTTTCCGGTCTTGAAGTATCAAAATGAAGCACCATTCTTCACTAGCAATGACTTTTCTCGAGTCGCCAACTATCGCCAAGAAGATGTTTGGTTTTCCCCGGAAGTCGGTCGTTGGGTTATCCGGCGTGGCTATGGACGCTATTTATGGGCTGGTATGTTTTGGAGTAATGCCCTCTGGGAAGACTACTTAGAGTGGGAGCTGGTGTCCTGGAAGTAAGTAAAGCGCTTAAAATCAGCAGATTGCTATGTATACCGTAAAAGAACTCTTTCCAACCCTTCAGGGTGAGGGCGCCCACGCTGGTCGTGCAGCTGTATTTTGTCGCTTTGCCGGCTGCAATCTCTGGAGTGGTCGCGAAGAAGATCGCGCTACTGCAGTTTGCCAATTTTGCGATACCGACTTCGTGGGAAGTGATGGCGTTGGCGGCGGTAAATTTGAAACTGCCTCTCTGTTGGCTGACACCATTGAGGAGGTCTGGAACAGTACCTCAGCGGGACCGCAGCAGCGTTATGTTGTATTTACTGGTGGCGAGCCACTATTGCAACTCGATACCGATTTAATCGACGCTTTACATGCTAAAGGGTTTGCTATTGCGATTGAGACCAACGGCACGATTAAGGTTCCTAAGGGAGTGGATTGGGTATGTGTGAGCCCTAAAGCTGGATCTGAGCTTATTGTGTTGCAGGCCGATGAGATTAAGCTGGTGATTCCTCAGCAAGGCCATATTTCCCTTGAGAGCTTATTGGCTCGGTTTGAGAAGATGGATTATCGCAATCGCTTCTTGCAAGCTATGGACGGCCCAAACCTACAAGAAAACCTCGCATTAGCAGTTCGCCTGTGTCAAAAGCGACCTTTATGGCGTTTGAGTGTTCAGACCCATAAAATGATCGGTATTCGATAGTATTTCACCACGCCTTATTCAAGTATTTAGAAAAGCAATCATGACCGCCAAGCAAGAAGCTATCTCCATTACCCGTCGACTTGAGTTTGACTCAGGTCATCGCATTCCGAATCATGATGGGCAGTGTCGTCACCTGCATGGCCATCGCTATGCAATTGAAGTTACGCTTACTGGCGTAATCGCAGATCATCCTGGTAAAGCAGACGATGGCATGGTCTTAGATTTTGGAGATATCAAGCGTCTTACGAATCAATATGTGGTTGAGCCTTGGGACCATGCATTCTTAGTAGCCAGGGAAGATGCTGGATTAGTGGATTATTTAAATTCCATTCCAAATCACAAGACCGTAGTCATGGAGCATGTGCCTACTGTTGAGAACTTAGCTAGCGCAGCCTTCAAGGTGTTGCAGCCCGTTTTTGAAAAAGCCTTCGATGGTCGACTCAAGCTGGCAGCCATTCGTCTTTATGAAACTCCCAATTGCTGGGCTGACGTTACTCACGCTTAAGAAGCAATATGCAAGCAGAGCTTGATCGCCAATTTATGCAGCAAGCTTTGGACCAAGCCAAGCTCGCTGCAGTCGCTGGTGAAGTGCCGGTCGGCGCTGTATTGGTGCGAGATGGTCAAGTTATTTCCACTGGTTTTAATCAGCCAATTAGCAATAGTGATCCTAGTGCCCATGCTGAGATGATGGCCTTACGCTCTGCCGCCTTAGACGAATCGAACTATCGATTACCCGGCACCACTCTCTATGTCACTCTTGAGCCCTGCACCATGTGCGCTGGAGCGATGCTTCATGCTCGGATTGATCGTGTTGTATTTGGTGCCACGGATCCGAAAACTGGTGCTGCAGGCAGTGTTCTCAATGTATTCTCAGAAAAGCAGATTAACCACCAGACTCAAGTTGAAGGTGGCATCATGAGCGAAGAGTGCGGGCAAATACTGCGCAATTTTTTTAAGGAGCGGCGTTGAAGCAAATTCATTTGATTGCTCCTTCAGGAGCGAGTCCAGATACTCGTAGTCCATTAGCTGGAATCGAGTGGCTCAAACAGCAAGGCATTGAGGTTCTCAATACTGCCTGTGTAGACCGAATCGAGCAACGTTTCGCTGGCTCTGATGCTGAGCGTTTGGCTGAAATAAATCAACTCGCCAAGCTCTCCCCTGAGATTGCTGTTGTCGCCATGCGTGGTGGCTATGGATTACATCGCTTACTCCCAGATATTGAGTGGGATGCGATTGCGAAAGCGATCAAAAGTGGTCTGCAGATTTGTGGACATAGCGATTTCACGGTCTTTCAATTGGGCTTACTGGCAAAGACTGGTGCAGTCACTTTGGCAGGCCCTATGCTGAATTTTGATTTTTCTTGTCAGGGCGGGCAGGGCGTTACACCCAATGCATTGATGTGGGCATATTTTCAGAAAGCCGTCAACGAACGTCAATTCGATTGCACCATCAAGACTCATCAAGATTTCTTAAGACAGTCAACTGCGGGTCAAGCTTCGGGCATGCTGTGGGGTGGAAACTTAACAGTACTGGCTGGTCTAGTTGGAACACCTTACTTGCCAAGCAAAGAACAAACACAAGGCGGGATTTTATTTTTAGAGGATGTGAATGAGCACCCTTACCGGATTGAGCGGATGTTGATGCAGTTATTGGATGCGGGCATATTAAGCAATCAAAGCGCTATCCTCTTAGGTGGATTCTCAGCCTATCGCCTGTATGACCATGATCGTGGTTACACGCTAGAGAGTGCGATCGAGGCTATTCGCAAGCGCCTTCCTGACCATATTCCCATTTTGACTGGTTTGCCATTTGGGCATCAAGCCGAGAAGCTGACTTTGCCAGTGGGTGCGCAAGCGCATATTCAATATGATGCCTCGGGATTTACTATTCAGTCTCAGTGGTAGCACTTTCACATTAAGGATTTCTCCTTGCGAGTTTTAGTATTCCTCACCAGCATATTGATTGCGAGCGCTGCAATGGCAACTGAAGAACCAAAGTACACTCTTCTCGAGAAATCCGAGCCATTTGAATTGCGTGCTTATGCACCCCTCATCGTGGCCGAGGTTAAAGTGGATGGTGATTTAGATGCGGCGTCTAGCCAAGGATTTCGTTTGATTGCCGCCTATATCTTTGGAAAAAATCAGGTATCTGAAAAAATTGCCATGACTGCGCCAGTTGGCATAGAGTCAAGTGAGCAAAATAAGAGTGCAAAGATTGCGATGACCGCTCCTGTAGGAATTGAAAGTTCGGGCAATCAATGGACGGTATCGTTTGTTATGCCTGCTGAGTACACCTTAGCTAGTCTGCCAAAACCATTAGATCCACAAGTCAAAATAAGAGAGTTGCCCGCAGAGAAAAAGGCGGTAATTATTTTTTCTGGTTTTTACAACGAAGAGAAGGTCAAAGAAAAAACCCAGGCACTGCGTGATTGGATGAAGCTCAAGAATCTGAAGTCAACCGGTGAGCCTCAGTTTGCGCGCTACAACCCACCCTGGACGCTACCCTTCATGCGTCGGAATGAGGTCATGATTCAAGTCTTGGATTAAGCCTCAAAACTCTTCAATACAAACCCAGCACCACCATCTTGCCCCAATGCTTTCACTAGAATAGGCAGACTTTCAGCCAATTGTTTTTCTAAAGTCCACGGTGGATTGATGATGAACATGCCGCTAGCCTGAAGACGTCGTTCTTTAGGGGCATTCTCAACTCGCAGCTCAACATGTAACCAAGAGCGTTTATGAGCTGCCGCAATCTTTTTCATATGATCGGGTAGGGCTGCTGACTCTCTGCGAGAAAGGCATGGATACCAGATTGCATAACATCCGGTGGCGAAGCGATGTAGCGCCTCCTCCATCGTAGTCTCGAGATACCGATAGTCCTGCTTATCTTCGTAAGAGGGATCAATTAAAACCAGTCCACGTCTACTCGGCGGCGGCATCAAGCCCTTTAACCTTGCAAAGCTATCCTCTGCATAGATATCAATTTGTTTTGATTGCTTGAGCTCGCTAATATTGTGATGCAAGATATCAATCTCTTTTGGGTGTAGCTCAAAGAGTTTCAGACGGTCTTGTGTTCTAAGTAATCGCGCCAGAATAAATGGAGAGCCAGGATAGATCGTAATCTCTTCGGCAGCATTCTCCGCCCGAATGAAGTCGAGATAATTGGAAATCCCAGGACTTACGGCGTTAGTCTCCGCAAATTTAGCTAAACGATAAATACCTTGATCCGCTTCATTGCTGACCGCTGCAAAACCGTCAATCAGACTATAAATACCGGCACCTGCATGGGTATCAACCATGGTCAAAGCCCCAGGTTTTTCTTGTAGATACTCCACCAAATGAATCATCACCAGATGTTTCAAAATATCGGCATGGCTGCCTGCATGGAAAGCATGGCGATAGCTAAACATACTTATATGGCCCTAGGTTTTTGCGCTTTAATAAATAAAGCTAAGGTAATACTGATTAATGCCACACACGCATACTGTAAGGATTGATTGAGGGCAGAGTCTAGAGTTTGTGTGAGAAGTACGTAGATAGTTGCGAGACCACCAAGAGCAAGTAAGCGTGGCCCAATCTGATTGGCGGCCAGTCGCGCCTCTGGAATCAGTCTAGCCAATGCCGCTCCAAGCATTCCGGACCACAGACCAATAGCACAGCCGGCTAGGACATCAGTGAGCCAGTGAGCGCCTAATGCATTTCGGGAAATACCGGAAAAGCTAGCAATGATGAAGATCCACCACAAAGAGGTTCTTTTATCTCGATCACGAGCAAAGTAGATTCCGGAGATCACGGCAAAAGCAGTGAGCGTATGTCCGGAGGGCATAGCTCTATGCAACAAAGGCTCACCAATTCGGTAAAAATCTTCTAAAGCCAAGACTCCCGCAGGGCGAGGAAATGCTAAAAAAGGTTTAATGATTTGACTAAGCGTGCCACCAATTGCAGAGGCTAATAGTCCTGCGCAGAGTAAGCGGGGGGCTAGTACCAGCAATGGAAAGCACAGTGCAAAGATGCCCCAGCCATTACCAATAAAGGTAAGCCAAGTCCAAATGGGATCCGGAAGAACCTGGGTGTAGCGATTGATGAATAAAAATGTCGGCGTTTGTAATTCACCAAAGTAAATGGCGATTGCTAAACCGAGAGGTAGCAGCGGGATGCACCAAATCCAAATGGATGCAATTGCAAAAACGGATTTGCGCTGCTCAGTCATGCGAATTAACGTGTTCGCCCTTGGTCGGCTTCCTTGAGTTGATGCACCATCTTCTCCAATACTTGAGGAACAGTAATGGCTTGCATGCAGACATTGTCATGGCATGGCGTCTTGCGATGATTAGCTGCACTGACACATGGAGAGCAAGCTAGATTTGCCGTAATCGCAATTGACTTACCAACAGAGCCATAGAGTGCTGGGGTTTCTGGTCCGAATAGGACGACTGTTCGTAATGGCGTAACAGCAGAAAAATGACCGGGGCCAGAATCATTGGTCACCATCACATCGGACAGCGTATAGAGCGGCGGTAATTCTGCAAAGCTCACTTGGCCTGCAAAGTTCAATGCATTTTTGACATTAGCAACGGAGCGTACTTTCTCAACATACTCAAATTCGGCAGGGGAGCCGGTAATCAAAATCAGATCATTCGGATAAAGTTGATGCAAACCTTGAATGAGTTCGGAAAAGCGCTGCTGTGCCCAGCGTCTTTGCGGCAATAAGTCACTTGCATTGGGATTGACCAAAATAAGGCGTTGCTCACCTTGCTTAAACTGAATGCCAAAAGTCTCACTGAGCTTCTCAATACGCTCACGAACTTTGTTCAATACGGTTGGATCGATTGCCGCTTGCTCCAAACGCACTTCAGAGTCGGGAATATGTATTTTGCTAAACGGTACTTCAATCTGCGTAGCAAAGGCCGCATGAATCAAAGAAAGGAAATTCTTGGTAATGTGAATGTGCGGGTTGTAATGAACCTTGCGTGTCAACATAAAGCCACGCCACAAGCCTTCACCATGAAAGATGTGATAACCCACACGACGACGTGCACCACAGAGGCCGGTAAGTAATGCGGTGAAGCGAGAGAACAGCTCTAGATCAATGACGGTGTCAATACGATGCTTGCGAGCTAGTAGTAAAAATTTAAGCGTGTCTTTAATTAAGCCGCCCAAGCTTGAAGAGTCAATGGTGAAAATATTCTCAGGCTTAACGGTATTTAATAAAGTGAGGCTGGCACGATTACTTTTAAAGATCAGGAAAAATAATTCAGCACCACGAGCCTGTGCGTTACGCATAGCTGGATCTACCAAGATCGCACTACCCATTTCTGATAACTCAATAAAGAGTAGATTGCGTGGCGCATCTGGACTACGACTAAAGATATTTTTGACGCTATCCATTAGGGCAACTATCGGACTTGCTAACGCGCAGAGGGGTACACCAACCCAATGGTCAATGGCGCGCATGGTGTTAACGCTAATACTCATAGTAGGGCTCTAAAAGAATTACTTCCGTTTTAATAAAAAGTAAGCACCAGGCAAAACCGATAACACGGTAATGGCGCCGTAGCTAATGGATGCGAGTACTGTCATGGAAGGGCTTACACCCCACAATGCTAGTACTGAAGAGAGTGTGGCCTCGCGCAAACCCCAGCCAGAGATGCTAATTGGCAGCATCAACAGCAGGCTTAATGCAGGCAGGCCAATCATGAGGGCTTCAATCGGTGCATCCACTCCATAGGCCTTGAGGCAGAAGAGCAGTGTCAAGATAGTTAGGAAATGAATCCCAATTGCAAAGACGGCTTGAGCCACATTCATAGGCCAAGAAAATGCCAGCTTAATACCAGGTAGTGCGTGATTCATTTGTAGGCGGTCTAATAGTTTTTGCAGCAAATTACAGCTAGGACCCCAGGCCAAAATTGCGGCGATCAACAATCCTGATACAAGCATGACGCCAGTCACGGCATAGCCTAAGTCTGTTCCCCAGGCAGCCAAAGTAGCGCCACCCAAAATGAGACCAAGGCCACCGAGCAAATTATTTCCGGCTAAGCCTAGTAGGCGATCCACTAAAACCATGGAAAAACTCAGACGCAGTTTAGGGGTGGCATGCTCCAAGTCAACGGAGTGATGAAGCTCTTCATCTAACTCTTTTTCTTCAGTCAACTTGCCGCTGCTATTTAAATGGGTTGCAGTAATAGCGCGATAGCTGTCACCACCCAGCGTGCTCGGCAATCCTTGGTTAATCAATCCACCAGCTAAGTAGAGTGCGACAAAATTAGTGAGGCTTCCCTGAAACCCCACTTTGCGCATTAAAAATCCCCAGCGAAGTCCGCCGCAAATAAACGCTGAGAGCATCGTGAGTCCTGCGGCCAAAAACCACCAAGGCTGCATTTGAATATCAGAATCTAGGAGTGCATGCCAATCAATTCCACTGGTTGCTTTCCAGAGGAGGGCGACCGACAGCAAAACACGAATCGTGGGCCAAGCCCGCTTGAGGATTGCTTTCCACCCAGATGTGGCTTTTGGGGTGACTTGGGGTTGTGAACTCATAGGCGTAAGGATAATGCCTAAGCCCCCTAAGGTATTGAATTTGGGGAATTAACGCGCTACGCCAGCATCCTGCCAGTTGCGGCAAAGACTGTAGTCAAATTTGGATAAAGCCTGCCCAAACCGAATGATTTCCAGGCTGTCCAAGGGTTCGCACAGCTCAAAGGCGAGATTGCTGCCTACAGGAGGCTTAAAAGCCATTCCTGACCAATTCAGGAGAACAACGCTTGCCCCGGCTGGTAATTGCCCAAACCAAAGGTCAAACTGATCCTGTCGTTGATCCAGCACAAAGACTGGAAGAGGCTGGGCATACCAAGCGGCGCGACTACCCAAAGTCCAGTTTTGTACTGCAATTCCGTTTGCTTTAGTAGCCTGCACTAACTGAGCAGCTTTTGCTCCGGCAATCTTCCAGCCATAAAGGTCGGCAATGGGATTGGATTTGATGGCAGCGGTATTCACCCCGCCTGCTAAAACATAGCCAAAGCCTAGCAAGCAAATCAGCAGCTGCCCAATAAATAAGATTCGAATTGCTATGCGATGTTGTAAAGCCCATGCCTTAGCTAGACCAATGCCAGCAAATGGCGCTAGGCAAAACCACGCGGGTGTGGTCCAGTGAGGCAGGCTACCGCCTCCAGACAGCGATGCAAAAATTGCAAAGGGGATGATGAAAAAACTCAGCAAAGCAATCAGAACAAGCTTTTGTGAGTGCAGACAATTCTTGAGGAATGTATAGACACCTAAAAGTAATAGAGGTCCAAAGCAGGCAATCTGAATGCCAATAAAGGCGCCGACCCTACGCCATGCCCAAGTGCCACCGCTGCCATGCGCAATTTGATATTTGAATGAGATCCAATCATTCATCCAGTTCCAATACAGCACTGGGCTAATGCAGAGTAAGGCGATGACTGCGGCTATCCAGAAACCTGCACTACTGAGCCAAGCTTTTTTGGGTGAAGCTAAAAAAACGAAGAGCAAGGCAAATGCGGTAAATGCCGCGGTGTATTTGCTCAGTCCCGCCAAGCCCAGTATTGAGCCGGTGATGATCCAGTCAACAAGTGAGAAGTGATCCTTTCGAGTCCAGCGCAAAGCCATCAGCATCAAGCCCAGGCTTAAGGGAGCCAGTAGTGTGTCTGGTAAAAGACCAATTGCTAACACATGGGGAAGTGGGGCTGCGATGATTGCTAAAACAGCCATCAATCCGCAAAGGTTTGCGGAAGGGAGAGTGGTAGTGAGGTAGCCCGCATTGCGCCCTTGTATCAAACGATGGATTTCAACAGTGACTTGATAGACCAAGAGTGCAGAGATGATCCAAAGCAATTCTGGAATCAGGCGAATAATTCCTTCGGATGAGGTCAGGGCCACTAGTGGCCACTGGATCCAGCCCACTAGTGGCGGATGATCAAAATAGCTCCAAGCAAGATGCTGTGCGTATAAAGCGTAATGGGCTTCATCAACAGAAAACTCAATCGAGAAGCCCAGGGCAAAATGCACCACCGCAGCAATGCAGATGCTGATAGCAGCCCAGCTTGAGGGTGAATGATGGCGCATCACACGATTTTAGACTTAGCACCCCATTCTTTGGGACAATTCAATAGATGCTTACAAAAAACAGCTTTCGATCCCTTTTGCTGCTCGCTGCTATGGCCACCTCTTTGCTTGGCTGTGCGGGCTTAACTGGCAATTCCATCGAGAATGAGGCTGGGCAAGCATTTAATGCCGACCAGCTGCCAGCCCAAGAGGATTTACCGAAATTCTCTGCTGAGAAGCCGCGCGATGGCATGCCAGATGGTTGGCATTTCTATCGTATAGCACCTTACAAAAAGAACACCATTTACCGACTCGAAAAATATCAGGGTCGCACGGTGCTTGCAGCCAATTCCAAAACTTCAGCTTCAGGGCTTGCAGTTAAACTCCGCCCCCGTTCAGCGCAAAACTTATGGCTGCAATGGGAGTGGAAGGCAGTAGGCGCGATACCGCAAGCAGACAATGCACAAAGCCAGCATGACGATGCACCACTCCGTATTTTGGTTGCTTTTGATGGCAATAAGTCAAAGCTGCCTTTAAAAGAAAAGATGACCTTTGAGATGGCTAGCTTGATTAGTGGTCAAGAGATGCCTTACGCCACAGTGATGTATGTATGGTCGGGCAAGAACCCAATCAATACAGTATTGAACAATGCGCACACATCCCGAGTGAAGATGATTGTGGTTGATTCTGGTTGGGATGGTTTGGGTGAGTGGAAAAAACACGAACGAGACCTAGCTGCAGACTACAAGTTAGCTTATGGTGAAGCTCCGGGTAATGTCATTGGTATTGCACTGCTGACTGATACCGATAACACTAAATCAGAAACCCGTGCTCTTTACGGCGACATTGACTTGGTGCGCAAGAATCCGAAATAACTCAAGCGTGCTGAGGGCTCCAGCGCTTTAAGAGTAGAGCATTGCTCAATACGCAGAAGCTCGAGAGCGCCATCGCGCTACCGGCTAGCATGGGCGATAGGTAACCCAAAGCTGCCAGCGGTATACCAATCGTATTAAATGCAAATGCCCAAAATAAATTTTGACGAATCTTGTCCCAAGTTTTCTTCGAGATATCAATCGCATCAGCTACTAGAGTGGGATCTCCACGCATTAAGGTAATTCCAGCGGCTTGCATTGCGACATCAGTACCAGTAGACATCGCCATGCCAACATCTGCCACAGCCAGTGCTGGCGCATCATTCACGCCATCACCAATCATCGCCACAAACTGCCGTTGTCCTCCGGAACCAGTTTGCAAGCGTTGAATAATTTCCGCTTTATTGCCGGGCATGATTTGAGCAAACACTTCATCAATCCCAATAGCCTTTCCTACGCGGGTAGCGGCAGATAAATTATCACCAGAGAGCAGCACTGTACGAATCTGTAATGCATGTAATGCATCAACCGCGGATTTGGCATTGGGCTTGAGCTCATCTCCAAAAGCAATTACAGCAATTGGAGTTGACGTTTCCCCGTCATTACCTCCTAAGTTCATCAAGACGGAAACAGTGTGACCCTGCTCAAAACAGGTTTGCGCCTTTTGCAAAATGAGATTGTGTTGACTGCTACCTTCCAACGAAGCCACGCTTTGCAAGCGAAGCGTTTGACCCATAAAAGAACCCGTACTGGGTACGCCTTCAATTCCAATGCCGGGCAAGCCTTTGCTCAATGAGCTAGCAATTGGTGCGACACCTTTTTCTTTAGCGGCATCCAGGAGGGCTTTAGCCAAAGGATGCTCACTACCTAATTGCAGGCCTGCAGCAGTGGCGAGTATTTGATCAACATCGGCAGAGGAGTGATCAAAAGGAAGTAGGGCAAGCATGCGTGGCTTGCCAATAGTTAATGTGCCAGTCTTATCAAAGGCAACTATATTGAGTTTGTGGGCTAACTCCAATACTTGTGGGTCTTTGATCAGAATGCCAAAGCGTGCAGCTATACCGGTGCCAGCCATGATTGCTGCTGGAGTGGTCAAGCCAAGCGCACAAGGGCATGCGATCACGAGAACCGAGACGGCACGCAAGATGGCGATAGAGATGGAGTCTAAGTAAAGCCAGTTGCCGATGCCAGTCATGAGCGCAAGAATCATGACGGAAGGCACAAAGATTGCACTTACCTGATCAACCAATTTTTGAATTGGTGCTTTTTGTGTTTGCGCCTCTTCTACTAAGTTGATGATTTTTGAGAGCACGCTTTCAACGCCAACCGCTTGAGCGGCCACTATCAGCGACCCTTCTCCATTTAAGGCCCCACCAATGACTTTTGATTCAGCTAATTTCTTGACAGGCTCGCTTTCACCAGTGAGTAGGGATTCATCAACGTGGCTAGCGCCCAACATAATGACCCCATCAACTGGAATGCGTTCACCGGGAAGTATGAATACCCGATCTCCAGGCAGCACTTGATCCAAAGGTAAGTCGCGGTATTGATCGTCACTTACACCTGTATTACTTTTGAGATCACAATCCGCGTTTAATACTTTGGCATGTTCAGGCCAGAGCTTTTGTAGGGCGCGAATCGCTTCGCTGGTTTGTTGCTTAGCGCGTGCCTCTAGCCATTTACCTAATAGGACCATGCAAATAATGACTGCTGATCCCTCAAAGTAAAGTTCATGTGCATGGCTTGAGGTGAGCAAGGTATACAGGCTCAGTCCGAAGGCAGCGCTGGTGCCCAGAGCAACCAGTAAGTCCATATTGCCCGCACCAGCCATTAAGGATTTGTAGCCTGCTACATAGAAACGCCAGCCTAAGATCAATTGCACTGGTGTGGCTAGAGCTAGTTGCCACCATCCTGACAAAGACCAGTGAATGCCAAAAGGCATGAAGAGCATCGGCAAGAAGAGTGGAGCGGAGAGTAGAAAACTCAAGACAACACGACCCAAGCCATCGGCTGCCCAAAAAGATTTAACGCTTTTCTGATCCAAACTACCCCGAACGGAGCTCTCTTTAGCCTCGTAACCTGTCTTTTTAACTAAGGCGATGATTTCTGCGAGATTAGATGAGCCACGCTTTATCCGAACTCTGGCTTGTTCAGTGGCTAGATTGACAGTAGCTGCCTCAACCCCAGGAATCTTGCTCAAAGCTTTTTCTACGCGACTCACGCACGAGGCGCAAGTCATTCCGCCGATATCGAGGCTAAAAAACTCTGAATTGGTCGGTTTTTGGGGGCTCATGTAGAAGATAATCTACCGCAAGGCGAAAAAAAGCCATCAACAACCGTGTTTTGACAGCTTTAAAGGGGTAGTTATGTTTACGCTCAAGGTTTCAGGAATGACGTGTGGTGGTTGTATTAATGCCGTTACCCGGGCCATTCAGGCTCAAGACCCTCAGGCCCAAGTTCAAGCAGACCTAGCAACACAGGTAGTAAGCCTCGAAACCAAGCTTTCCCATGAGCTAGCAGCGCAGCTAATCACAGAGGCAGGATTTCCTGTTTCTCAATAAGCCTAAAATTCGGCTTTAGCAATTTTTTGCATGTGCGGTTAATCTACCCACTATTTGATTATTTGTAATAAATCTCAATAGGTCTTATTGAGATTCCCTCACGGGCTTGTTTATCTTAGGAGAATTCGGTGGCGCTTACTGTAGAGGCTGTGCAAACAGCATTAAAAGCTTTGGTTGACCCAAATACAAAAAAGGATTTTGTGTCGGCAAAGAGCGTCAAAAACCTGCGTGTAGAGGGTGGAGATATTAGTCTAGACATAGTTCTGGGATATCCAGCGAAAAGTCAGTTTGACGCCATTCGTAAATCAGTGATTGCAGTACTCCGTGAATTACCTGAGGTTAAAAATGTCAGCGTGAATGTCAGCAGTCAAATCGTTGCACATTCCGTCCAGCGCGGAGTCAAGTTGTTGCCGAATGTAAAAAATATTATTGCAGTAGCCAGCGGTAAGGGTGGGGTTGGAAAGTCAACTACCGCAGTTAATCTTGCTCTTGCTTTAGCTGCTGAAGGCGCACAAGTGGGCATGTTGGATGCAGATATTTATGGCCCAAGTCAACCAATGATGTTGGGCATCACCGGTAGACCGGAGTCCATTGAAGAAAACACGATGGAGCCGATGGAGGGTCACGGTCTTCAAGCGAGCTCAATTGGTTTCTTGATTGATGATGATGCGCCGATGGTGTGGCGTGGCCCAATGGTGACCTCTGCTTTAGAACAACTGCTGCGTCAGACTCGCTGGCGCGATCTGGATTACCTGATTGTGGATATGCCGCCAGGTACTGGCGATATTCAGTTAACACTGGCTCAGAAGGTGCCTGTTACTGGTGCGGTCATTGTGACTACTCCTCAAGATATTGCTTTGCTTGACGCACGCAAGGGTCTCAAGATGTTTGAGAAGGTTGGTGTTCCGATTGTCGGCATCATCGAAAACATGAGTACTTATGTCTGCCCAAGCTGCGGTCATGAGGAGCATGTGTTTGGCACTGGCGGTGGCCAGAAGATGTGTCAAGAATATGGCGCAGACTTTTTGGGTTCATTGCCTCTCAATTTGTCAATTCGTGAACAAGCTGATGCAGGACGCCCAACAGTGGTGGCTGATCCTGATGGCGCTATCAGTGCAATCTATAAGACGATTGCAAGACAGGTCGCCATTAAAGTAGCGGCGCTTTCAAAAGATATGAGCAGTAAATTTCCTAACATCGTGGTTCAGAACACTTAAGGCCTTATGCGTTTTGCAGTTCTCATGCGTAAGCAGTTCGTTGATAACCCCTGGATTTCCTATCGGTGGGCGCCGCAGGAGGTATTGCCAGATTTTGGGCAGTTCAATCATGCATCCGCCGATGAGGGAAAAATTGTTGGCCAGTTTTTAGGCCGCGATGATCAAGGTGAGTCTTGGTTGTTCACTGGATATGAGCTCAACCTGTTCCCGGATGAAAGTGAGGGCTACTACCTCAACCTGTCTGCAGCCCAACCCTGTTGGTTCGTAATGTGGCGCTTAGAAGATGACCTCGAGCGTTATATTGATGCGCAGTCTATCGAACTAGCGAAATCGGAGTCTACGATTGCCGTCCCACATCGCATTTGTGTGAGCTACAACGAAGCGGGTCGCTTGTTAGATGGCGGTGAATCGGTGGATAACGTTCCTTTATCGGCAGAGCACGCTTCTTGGTTGCAAGAGTTTGTGAATGAGCATTACCGCCCTGAGCCGAAAAAGCGACATCGTCCTGAATCATTCAAAGGCGCTAATCGTGGGGTGGAGGATTAATGGCTGGCGGATTTTTAAATCGTTGGTCGCGTCTCAAGTCTGGAGAGCAGCTCGAGCCTGAGAAAAAACCCGCCGATCCGCCCAAGCAAGAATTAGTATCTAGCTCAGAGGCAGAAACTCCCAATACCAATGTCCAAGATGCACCTCCATCGGCAACTCTTGAGGATGTGGAGAAAATAGACCGCTTTGCCCCTGATTTTTCCGCCTTTATGAAGCCGGATGTAGATCCTGCAGTTCAGCAAGCAGCGATGAAGAAGATGTTCTCAGACCCACACTTCAACATCATGGATGGTCTGGACATCTATATTGATGATTACTCCAAACCGGATCCCATTCCATTGGAAATGCTCAAACGCATGGTGCAGTCAGACATGCTCAATATTTTCCGCAAGGATGATGAGAAAGTTCCGGATACACAAACTTCCGCCAAGGAAGTGTCTGAGCCAAAAGAGCAGGCTTTACCCCTAACTCCTCAGACTGATTTAACATCCACACCAATGCCTATTCAGGAAGTGGGGGATATCGACCCCATACCCGTGGATAAGAAAACCAGTTAAGAAGATATCGATGAGTCAAAAATTAGTCTGTAATTGCAATGGAACCATGCCTTTGGATGCAAAGTCTCTAGGCGTCACCATGCACACTTCCTTATGTAGACAGGAAGTCGGCTCAGTTATCAAAGCATTTGATGGTAGCGACTCGATTGTTATTGCTTGCACTCAAGAGCGTGCTTTATTTGGTGAGTTGGCCGAGCAATCTGAAAAGCCTTTGGTAGCGCCATTGCGTTTTGTCAATATTCGTGAGGTGGCTGGCTGGACGCAAGAGGCTAAAAACTCCACTCCAAAGATTGCCGCTTTGCTCGCCTTGGCTGATATGCCAGAGGCAGAGCCTGTGCCAGTAGTGAATTATGAAAGCCAAGGCCGCTTGCTCATTGTTGGCGCTGGAGATCAAGCACTTCCTTGGGCTGAAAAACTCAGTGACTCTCTTGATGTTTCTGTTTTATGCACTAAACCTGGTGCATTGCCAATCGCCAGAAACTTCCCAATCTATACAGGCAAGCTTACTAAGCTCGATGGTTATCTCGGTAACTTTACTGTGGAATGGGATCTGAAAAACCCAATCGATCCAGAGATGTGTACCCGCTGTGGAGCTTGTGTTGAGGTATGCCCTGAGGGCGCGATTGATGAATCGTTCCAGATTGATTTAAATAAATGTAAATCCCATCGCGACTGTGTCACGGCATGTGCTGGTATCGGCGCAATTAACTTTGATCGTGTTGAGCGTCAACGTAGCTCGGAGTTTGATTTGATTATGGATCTGCGCGCTGATCCGCAGATGCGTATGAGCCAAACTCCACAAGGTTACTTTGCTCCTGGTCAGGATCCATTCGAGCAATCCTTGGTTGCAAACCAATTGCTCGGTTTGGTTGGCGAGTTTGAAAAGCCTAAATATTTTGCCTATACCGAAAAGATTTGCGCACATGGTCGTAACGGTAAAGTAGGGTGCAACGCTTGTATCGATGTCTGTTCTACAGGCGCAATATCTTCCTTGTTTAAAAACGGGCAAGGCACTGTAGAGGTCAATCCAAATCTTTGTATGGGATGTGGTGCTTGCTCAACAGTCTGTCCGTCTGGTGCAATGCGCTACAACTACCCAAGCGTGACTCATCAAGGCAAAGAAGTTAAAACGCTTGCCAATGTTTTTACTGCTGAGAGCGCCAAGACTAAGCAGGCCCAAGCACCTGCTTTGTTGTTACATTCACTCAAGGCTGGAACTCAAGCACTAGATTCCTTAGGACGCTTGGCTCACTTAAGACCGAAGCAATATGAATCTTTGCCATCCTTTGTATTGCCTTACGGCATTGAGCATATCGCCTCCACCGGTTTGGATTTATGGCTTGGTGCACTCAGTTATGGTTTTGGTGAAGTAGTTCTATTGCTTACTGGCGATGAAGATCCATCGTATCGTGCTGCACTAGAAACACAGACTGAGTTGGGCAATGCGATTTTGGCTGCATATGGTTTCGATGCTAGGTTCTCACTAATACAACTCGACTCCGTAGAAGATCTGCAACCAGTATCTACTGCAATGGCTAAGCTGCGTCAGCGCGGCGCTCTGCCAGCAATTTGCTCACCTGCTAGCTTCGGTTTAAGCAATCAAAAGCGCGAAACCGTTGAGATGGTTTTGGAGCATCTACAAAAGCAAGCTAAAACACCGCTTCCTGCGGGCGGGGTTGCTCTGCCTAAATCTTCTTTCTTGGGCGGGCTCAATATCAATAAGGATGCCTGCACGCTGTGTATGTCTTGTGTGGGAAGCTGCCCTGAGGGTGCGCTGCTAGATAACCTTGACGAGCCTAAGCTTTCCTTTATTGAAAAGCAGTGCGTGCAGTGCGGCATCTGTGTCAAAACTTGCCCGGAGCAAGCTTTAGTCTTGGCACCTCGTTTGCAGACGGTAGAAGAGCGCAAACAAAGAGTCGAGATTAATGAGACTAAGCCTTTCCATTGCATCAGCTGCGGCAAAGTATTTGGAACCGCCAAGATGGTGGATTTAATGCTGGTGAAATTGGGTGCACATGGCGCATTTGCTGGCGCAGCACTCGATAGACTGAAGATGTGCGGTGATTGTCGTGTTGTCGATATGGTGAAGAAAGAGTTATGAGCGAGCAGATAAAAGAGGGCGCCTCTACCGAAGTGGGTGACGTAGGCCTCCCAGAGGATTTGGCTAGAGCGGATTTATACGGTTTGATTGCTCGATTCTTTCATCAGCCGCCCGATCAGGAATTATTGGATCAAATAGCAGCCTCGATTCCGGATGGAGAGGAGCCTAAGGTGGAGGATGCTCCCCTGGCTAAGGTTTGGCATAGCGTAGTTGAAGTTGCTAAAAACAACCCTGCCAAAGCCTGGCATGAGGAATTTGATCGCAATTTCATTAGCGTAGGTCGCCCTAATGTGATTTTGAATGGCTCTTTTTATATGGCCGGCCATTTAAATGAGAAGCCTTTGGTGGACATCCGTCGCGATCTAGATACTTTTGGTCTGGAGTCGGCTGAAGAGGTTACGGAGACTGAGGATCATCTATCTGCCTTATGCGAAGTCATGAGATATCTCATAGCAGGGGACGATGTCGAGATTTCTAACCTCACAAACCAACGCGCCTTTTTCAACAGCCATGTTCGTCCTTGGTATGACGAATTGTGCGATGCAATAGAGGCGATTCCAGATATGCATCTCTACCATTCTGTAGCTGCCTTAACTAGGGAATTTCTGGCTATCGAAGGGCAGAGCTTTGACATGATTTGATGTTGCGCTGCACAAGAGGAAAACCCCTAGAAGAAAATTAATTGCAAATATGCAAAAAATACAATTACCAATTACACTTGATCTATATCAAATTTGCACTAACTAGGAGCATGCGATGACTACTAAATCCGCAACTGCAGTAAATGAAGAAAACAAGCCTTCACGCAGAAAGTTTTTTATTGGAGCGGGTGCCACTGTTGGTGCTGTTGCAGTAGCTTCGCAAACTTCAATCGGTAAGGCAGTAATTCAAGAAATCGGCAGTACTGTTCAAGGTAAAGATGACGGTTACCAGTTATCTGCGCACATTCGTAAGTACTACGAAACCACAATGCTTTAAACCTAGTTGTTAATGAAGTCGTTTCCAAATAATTAAATAAAAATATTTTTCAGGGACAACATATGAGTCTGACTCGTAAATCCAATACCCCACAAAGCAGTCGTGCCACGCCTGCATCACGCCTCATCGGCAGCCTCTCACGTGGACTTCAGTCTGCGGTGCCAACGATGGATCGTCGTACCTTCCTCAAGCGCTCAGGTGTTGGCGTTGGTGCTGGTATCGCAGCGAGCCAATTAAGTCTGGTGCAAAAAGCGGTAGCAGAGCCTGGTAAGGCCATGCTAGACGGTAAGGGCAAGATTGAAGTTAAAAGAACAATCTGTACTCACTGTTCAGTAGGTTGCGCTACGGATGCGACTGTTGAGAATGGTGTTTGGGTTCGTCAAGACTCCGCATTTGATTCCCCGATTAACTTGGGTGCTTACTGTGCCAAGGGCGCATCTTTGCGTGAGCATGGCCACGGTGACTTCCGTTTGCGTTACCCAATGAAGTTAGTGGATGGTAAATATCAGCGCATTTCCTGGGATCAAGCTCTGACTGAAATTACTGCGCAGATGAAAGATTTGCGTAGTAAGTACAGCCCAGATTCACTCTTCTTTATTGGCTCATCAAAGCACAATAACGAGCAAGCTTATTTAATGCGTAAGTGGGTTTCTTTCTTCGGAACTAACAACACAGACCATCAAGCACGTATCTGTCACTCCACAACAGTTGCTGGTGTTGCTAACACCTGGGGCTATGGTGCGATGACCAATAGCTACAACGACATGATGAATGCCAAGGCAGCTCTCTACATTGGCTCTAACGCTGCAGAAGCGCATCCAGTGTCCATGCTCAGCTTGTTGCATGCAAAAGAGAATGGTTGCAAAGTTATCGTAGTTGACCCACGCTACACACGTACTGCAGCGAAGTCAGATCAGTATGTTCGTATTCGCTCCGGTACTGATATTCCTTTCTTGTTCGGCGTTCTGTATCACATCTTTAATAACGGCTGGGAAGATAAGAAGTACATCAATGACCGCGTCTACGGCATGGATGAGATCCGCAAAGAAGTAATGGAAAAGTGGACTCCGAAGAATGTAGAAGAGGCTTGCGGTGTTCCAGAAGCGCAGATGTACAAAGTTGCTGAAACTATGGCCAAGAATCGCCCAAGCACTTTAGTTTGGTGTATGGGTCAAACACAGCACACCATTGGTAATGCCATGGTTCGTGCGTCTTGTATTTTGCAATTGGCTTTGGGCAACATCGGTAAGTCTGGTGGCGGCGCAAACATTTTCCGTGGTCACGATAACGTTCAAGGTGCTACTGACGTTGGTCCTAACCCAGATTCATTGCCTGGCTACTATGGTCTTGCAGCGGGTTCTTGGAAGCACTACGCAACTGTATGGGGCGTTGACTACGAGTGGATCAAAGGTCGCTATGCGCCTGACATGATGGAGAAATCCGGTACTACGGTTTCTCGTTGGGTCGATGCAGTACTTGAGAAGAATGACATGATCGATCAACAGACCAATGTAAAAGGTTTGTTCTTCTGGGGTCACGCACCAAACTCACAAACTCGCGGTCTCGATATGAAGCGCGCGATGGATAAGCTGGATTTATTGGTTGTTGTTGATCCATATCCAAGTGCGACTGCGGCAATGGCAGCAATGCCTCCTGCTGAAGGTCAGTCTGTAAACAAAAATCGCAATGTGTACTTGTTGCCAGCTACAACGCAGTTCGAAACAACTGGTTCATGCACAGCCTCTAACCGCTCATTACAGTGGCGCGAGAAAGTTATCGATCCATTGTTTGAGTCTGTTCCTGACCACGTGATCATGCAAGCGTTTGCTGATCGCCTTGGTTTCGGTGATGAGCTTTCCAAGAACTTCAAGATGCTCAATTCCAAATTTGCTGGTAAGCAATGGAAAGAGCCGCAGATCGAAGATATCTTGCGTGAGATCAACCGTTCAGTTTGGACAATTGGTTACACAGGTCAAACTCCTGAGCGCTTGAAAGCGCACATGAGAATGGCTGGAGTATTCGATCCGAAGACTTTGAAGTCACGTGGTGGTGTTGATCCAGTAACGGGTTACGACACAACAGGTGATTACTACGGTTTGCCTTGGCCTTGTTACGGCACAGCTGCTATCAAGCATCCAGGTTCACCAAACCTCTATGACACCAGTAAGAGTGTGATGGAAGGTGGCGGTAACTTCCGTGCGAACTTTGGTGTAGAAAAAGATGGCAAGAATTTGTTGGCTGAAGATGGTTCCTACTCTAAGGGCTCAGCGATTACCACTGGTTACCCAGAGTTTGATCACGTACTCGTGAAAAAACTGGGTTGGTGGAATCAGTTGACTGAAGAAGAGCAGAAGCTTGCTGATGGTAAGAACTGGAAGACCGACTTGTCTGGTGGTATTCAGCGCGTTGTCATGAAGAATGGTTGCCATCCATTCGGTAATGCGAAGGCTCGTGCAGTAGTGTGGAACTTCCCAGATGCCATTCCAACTCACCGTGAAGCGCTCTACAGTACCAATGAAGCGATGATGCGTAAGTACCCAACATCTGCCGACAAGAAGAATTTCTGGCGCTTGCCGACTCTCTACAAGACAGTTCAAGACAAGAACTTGAATGAGAAGCTCTACGAGAAGTTCCCAATCATCCTGACCTCTGGTCGTTTGGTTGAGTACGAAGGTGGAGGAGATGAGACTCGTTCCAACCCATGGTTGGCTGAGTTGCAACAAGAAAACTTCGTGGAGATCAATCCTAAGGCTGCTGAAGCACGCGGCATTAAGAATTGGGACTACGTTTGGGTCAAGTCACCAACGGGTGCCAAGATCAAGGTTCGCGCCTTGGTAACGCCACGTGTTGACCAAGACACAGCGTTTGTGCCATTCCACTTTGCCGGCTGGTGGCAAGGTAACGACTTGCGTAAACATTACCCTGAGGGCGCAGCCCCAGTAGTTCTAGGTGAAGCGGTTAATACTGCAACTACCTATGGCTATGACCAGGTAACGATGATGCAAGAAACCAAAACCACCATGTGCCAAATCGAAAAATTTGCCTAAGTTAAAAAATAAAGTCAGGAGAACACCATGGCAAGAATGAAATTTATCTGCGATACAGAACGATGCATTGAGTGCAACGGCTGTGTCACTGCTTGTAAAAACGATAACGAAGTACCTTGGGGTATTACCCGTCGCCGAGTTGTTACGGTAAATGACGGTGTAGTTGGTCAAGAGAAATCCGTTTCAGTTGCTTGTATGCACTGCTCAGATGCCCCTTGTATGGCTGTCTGCCCAGTGGATTGCTTCTATCGCACCGACGAGGGTGTGGTCTTGCATGACAAGGACATCTGTATCGGTTGTGGCTACTGCTCATTTGCTTGCCCATTTGGCGCGCCTCAGTTCTTAAGCCAAGGCGCCTTTGGTTCACGCAGCAAAATGGATAAGTGCACCTTCTGTAGCGGTGGTCCAGAAGCCAATGGAAGTGTTGCTGAATTCGAGAAATACGGTCGCAATCGTTTGGCAGAAGGTAAGTTACCTTTATGTGCTGAGATGTGCTCAACCAAGGCTTTGATTGGTGGCGATGACGAAGTGATTTCTTCTATTTACGCTAAACGTGTTTCAGTACGTGAAGCCAATGGCAGATATCCAAGTACCGATATTTTTGGTTGGTCAACCGCCTACGGCCCTTCAGGCTCACCTGCACCTAAACCAACACCTGCTGACAAAATTCCAGGAGCAAAGTCATGAAATTCAATTTCAAAACTCTCGGCGTCTGTTTAGCGGCCGGTGCTTTGCTAGCCGCTTGCTCCGAACCTCCTGAAATTGCAGCCAAAGCTGCAAAGCGTCCTGATGTAGCTCCTTATATGGGTGCTGATAACGGATTTATGACGAAGGGTTGGACTCCAGGTGATCAAGCTAGTTGGACGGAGGCGATTAACAAGCGCAATCAGAAGCAATCTGAGTATTCACGCGCTAAGTGATCAGTTAAACAACAATAAATAAAACGAAAACGTTTAAGGATATTCGTATGAATCGATCATTTTCAAGTGTTAGTCGCTCCTGGGTCTTGGCTCTGGGCGTATCACTGAGTTTATTGAGCGGGGTTTCATTGGCCGATCGTGCGCCTATGCAACCTTTGCCATCGCCAAGTGGAATTGATATTCCTAAGAATCTCAATGCGATTCCTAATGGCACCCAAGCGCAATCTCAACCAGCAAACACTGCCCCTAAAGAGGGTGCTATCTGGGATACAGCTAATAGCGACCCTTACAACTATGTCAGTATTCCGGACAAAGAGGCAAGCGTATTAATTCAGCGTGCAGGTCAACAGTGGCGCTTGATTCGTAACGGTGTGATCACTGTTTACGGAGGGTGGTTGCTAGCGATTGCTTTCTTCGCTATTGCTGCGCTCTACTTGATTAAGGGTCCAATCAAGCTGCATGCCCCGATGTCAGGTGTCAAGATCAAACGCTTTAATGGCTTTGAGCGCTTTACTCACTGGGTAATGGCAGCTAGCTTTGTTGGTCTGGCATTAACCGGTATCCTGATTATGTGGGGCAAGTTTTTTGCGCTACCACTAATGGGTGGTGCTGCTTATGGCTCCTTCCTGATGGTTTGCAAGAATATCCATAACTACTCTGGTCCGTTGTTCACTTTGAGCGTGGTGATTTTCTTCTTACTGTTTGCTACTCGCAATATTCCAGGTAAGGGCGATCTCAACTGGTTGATGACGCTTGGTGGCGCCTTGACTGGCAAGCACCCACCTGCAGGTTTTTTCAACATGGGTGAAAAGATCTGGTTCTGGTTTGGTATGGTTGTTTTGGGATTGACCATTTCAGCTTCTGGTTTTGTACTCGATATGATCGTGCCATTCATGGACGTTCAATATCTGCGCGGTACTATGCAGCTAGCTAACATCATTCATAGCTCAACAGCGATCTTGATGACTGCCATGGCAATGGGACACATCTACATCGGCTCTATTGGTATGCAAGGTTCTTTGGACGGTATGAAGACCGGCTACGTAGATGCTACTTGGGCTAAGGAGCATCATGAGCTCTGGCATGACAAGGTTAATAAATAAGGACATGGCCATGAAAAAAATCATCGCTTTCACACTATTCTCATTCGCTACCGCAGCTGCTTTTGCTGCTTTGCCACCGTTAAGCCCTGAAGCTCAAGAGGCTGCTACTTTGGCTAAAGCAAAGGCTGCTTATGGCGATCGAGTTGGTGCATTTAAGTTATGCCAAGCTCAAAACAAGGTTGCGGATCAATTTAGAGTGCCTGGAACACCGGCTCCTGCAGCCTGTGTTGCGCCACCTCCATTTGTTGCGCCTGTAGCTGCAGCGCCAGCAGCAAAGTAATTACTCGGCGAGTAACTCTTGATGTAAGTAGCGTTTAGCTGCTTGTGTTTGAGGATCAGTAAAGAAAGGACCTACGGGTCCTTTTTCTTTTAGCTGACCCTGATCGATGAAGAGAATGTACTCTGCAATACGTTGTACTTGTGCAAGTTGGTGAGACGTGAAGATCACGTTGGAGCCTTGATGCTTAAATTGACGAATGATTTCTTCTACTTGCTCGGTGGTATTGGGATCCAAATTGGCTGTAGGCTCATCAAGCAAAACCAAATTGGGTTTTTGCAGAATGACTCGACCTAGGCAGAGTTTTTGCCTTTCGCCTGCTGACAATTTATGCGCAGGGCTGTTGGCAAGATGACTTAAGCCGATTTGCTCCATCACTGCTTCAATCGCACCAGACTGAATAGAGGGATCAGCATCTTTCACCATGGCAATATTGGTTTTTGTCGAAGCCTTAATCATGGGTGTGTGATGCAATACGAGAGATGATTTGATCGAGCCGCTGGAGTGGGTGACCGTGCCTGAATCTGGTTTGATCAAACCATCAATCAATTTGAGGAAGGTTGTTTTTCCTGCGCCATTAGGACCAATGCAGGCGCAAATTCGATCGGCAGGAATGACTGCATGTGGAATATCTAAGATGATGCGTCCATCACTTTTGACGATGACGCCTTTCAATTCAATGAATTGTACAAATTGTTCGATGGCATTAACCATAGCGACGCTCCGCAATTTCTCGTACTGCAAATGTAAAGAGATTTGCCAGCAACACAATACCCAGTAGGACGATGCCAAGGGCTAGCGCTAAAGGTAGATCGCCTTTACTGGTCTCTAGAGCAATCGCCGTTGTCATGGTGCGGGTGGATTTATCAATATTGCCGCCGACGATCATCACAGCGCCAACCTCGGATATCGCTCTGGCAAGTCCAGCCAGGACGGCAATTGTGAGTGAGAAGCGGCAGTCCCAAATCAGCCATTTCAGGGAGGATATTCTGGGTAAGCGGAGCGCCATAAAGGAATCCCGATGAATTCTCCAGGAATCCTCCAGGATTTGACGGCTTAGGGCAGCGATTAAGGGGGTTGTAAGGAGTGTTTGGGCCACGATCATACCTTTGGGTGTAAAAAGCCATCCCCATACCCCCAAAGGCCCTGTTCGGGAGAGCATGAGGTAGACCACCACGCCAACGATGACCGTGGGAACGCCCATCAGGGTATTTAGGGTGACCGTAATGGTCTTTTTGCCTTTGAATTCTTCGGTCGCTAGAAGTGCTCCTAAAGGGAGTCCGATCAGTGTGCCCAAGAGCAGCGCCGTCAAACTGACCTGTAAGGAGACCAGGACAATACCCATCACCCCGGCATCTAAATGCGCGAGAAGCTTAAAGGCGTCCTGAAAGGTCATCAACATGGGCTTGATTCTAGCAAGGCGATGGCAAAATGGCATAAATGCACACAATTTCCTTTTCTTAAGTTCATGGCTGAAGTCATTTGCCTCTGTAATGAGGTTCTCGATGTTGATCTTCGTGAATATCTCGATACCCATCCCATCGACTCGATTGATGAGTTGCGTGAGCAGGCATCGATTTGCAATAAATGCATGCAATGCCAAGATCTAGTTGAGGGTGAAATCTATTTAGCACGTGTGCGACGGCAGCGTGCTGCAGGACAGTTTTAATGACGCAATTGCAGTTGGGCCGCTTTAGCGTCATGACGATGAATGTGCATAAGGGCTTATCACCCTTGCATAGAAAATCCACGATTTATGAGTTGCGTCAGAAGATGCGCAGTCATCATCCTGATTTACTGTTTTTGCAAGAGCTTCAGCAAGAGCATCGCGGGCGTATTAGGAGATTTGGTCAATGGCCTGTGACAGAGCTGACCCATTTTTTATCTGAAGACTTTTGGCATGATTGGCATTACGGTAAAAATGTTGAATATCCAGATGGTCATCACGGTAATGCCATTCTGTCTAAAAGACCTTTGCACAAGGGTGAAAACTACGATATTTCGGCCTATCGATTTGAGCGGCGTGGCTTACTCCATAGCATTACTCAGTTGGAGGGTGTTACAACCCCAATCCATTGTTTCTGTGTGCACCTGGCTTTATTTGAAAGAGGGCGAGAGCGTCAATTGGAAGAAATTATTCGCTACATTGATACGCTTGCTAATGGTGGCCCCACTATTGTGGCTGGTGACTTTAATGATTGGCGTAATCGCGTCAGCGCACCGATGCGTGCCGCTGGGTTTAGTGAAGTTTTTGAGGCGCTCACAGGCGCCCCTGCAAAAACTTTTCCCAGCGTGAAGCCGATTTTGCCGATGGACCGAATTTATGTGCGAGGCTTGAAGATTCATTCTGCAGAAATACTGCGCGAATGGATGAAGCTTTCTGATCACTTGGGTATTACTGCTGAACTGGAAATCGAATGAGCTTTTTAAATTATTTATTGGGAACTACTTTTGGCTTCTCTCTTATTTGGGTTCCATTACTCCACATTCTTATTGTGCTTCTGTTTGGCTTCAGATTAATCTCCGTCAGAAGGCCGGTAGGAGTGGTTCTTGCATGGTTCCTCATTGTGGTTTTGTTCCCGCTTCTTGGTATCAGTCTCTACGTTTTGATTGGCGAACGTCCAGTAGGTCGAAAGCTCACGCGAAAAATTATTCGCATGGATAAAGAGTACGCTGCCATTACGGAAGCAATGCGTACGCACTATCAGGCCGATAGGCAATTGCTACCAGTTGAGGGTAGGGCGCTAAGTCTCTTGGCGCAGTCTAAGAATGGCTCCCCGGTGATTGCCGGTAATCAGATTGAACTTCACACGAATTCACTGAACATTCTGCAAGATTTTATTGATGAAATAAATCAGGCAAAGAAATCACTACATCTAGAATTTTATATTTGGGCTCTTGGCGGTGATGCAGATCGCGTGGGTGAGGCTTTAATTGCGGCGGCTAAACGAGGTGTAGCTTGCAAGGTCTTACTAGATTCCTTGGGCAGCAAAGACTGGTTTAAATCAAGCTGGCCTAGCCGCTTCAGAAATGCTGGCATTCAGGTCACTGAAGCATTGCCAATTCAGATTGGCCGCTTCCAGTTTCGCCGTGCTGACCTCAGGCTACATCGAAAAATATTTGTGATCGATAACACCATTGTTTGGACTGGCAGCATGAACATGGTTGATCCGCGCAGTTTTAAACAGGATTCTGGTGTGGGTGAGTGGGTCGATGCCATGGTCAGAATCGAAGGACCGGTAGCATCTCAATTTGAGCTGACATTCTCTTTCGATTGGAGTGTAGATAATCCCAGCATTACACATTTCGATGACGTGATACCAGCATCTACTCCCGCCGTAGGTCGTGTACTGGCTCAAGAGTTTTCTTCTGGACCCGTTTATCGTGACGATATCTTGTATCAAGTGTTGCTCTCAGCCATCATGGATGCGCGTGAAGAGCTCATTATTACGACGCCGTACTTTGGTCCAGATGATGGCTTAATTCAGGCCTTGATGGCGGCTGCTGGTCGTGGCGTGAAGGTCACTTTAATTGTTCCTAAATTAAACGATTCGACATTAGTCGCCTGGAGTAGTCGCAGTTTCTATGCTGACTTAATGGGTGCTGGCGTCAATATTGCCGAGTTCCATGGTGGGCTGCTGCACACTAAGAGCTTATTGATAGATAAGCGAGTAGCGGTTTTCGGTTCAGTCAATTTTGATCAGCGCAGCTTGCGACTGAATTTTGAAATTAGCTTAATTGTGTACAACGATGAGTTTTGCGCCAAGCTAGAGACTTTGATTGAGTCCTACCTGGCCCAATCCGATATGGTCGATCCGGTCAAGTGGGCTAAGCGACCACGTTGGCGTGTCATGCTTGAGAACGCTGCCCACCTGTCTTCACCTCTACTTTAAATCGCTCCTTGAGCGCGCATCGATTCGATTTGACTTGTTGATATGCCCAGCTCAGATAGGATTGCATTGGTGTGCTGGCCCACAGCGGGAATAGCATCCATGCGGTAGTCGAAGCTATTGTTGCTACCGGGAGGTAGCATAGCTGGAACAAGGCCTACGGGCGACTCCACCTGTACCCAGCGATCCCTTGCTTTGAGTTGCTCATGATTCCATAAGCCTTGCATATCATTCAGACGTGCATTAGCAATTTGGGCTTGATCCAGCTTTGCAATCACTTGCTCGGTAGTGAGCTTGCTAAAACAAGCATCAATAATGGAGAGCAATTCATCTCGCTTCTCATTGCGTTTGAAGTTTTTATCAAAGCGCGCATCTTTGGCTAGCGTTGAATTTTCGAGCACTACCTCGCAAAATAAAACCCACTCACGGTCGTTTTGAAGTCCCAGCATGACCGTGCCACCATCGCCCGCCTTAAATGGCCCATAAGGATAAATCGTGGCATGAGATGCACCATTACGAGGAGGAGGGGCGGCGCCCTCATAAGCGTAGTAGAGCGGATAGCTCATCCATTCACCTAAAGACTCGAGCATGGAAACGTCGATAGTTGATCCCTTACCAGTCTTACCTCTTTGCAAGAGGGCAGCCAGCACATTCGTGTAGGCGTACATGCCTGCAGCAATATCAGCAATTGAATTACCCGCCTTACTGGGGGTCTCGGGAGTGCCGGTAACTGATAAGAATCCAGCTTCACTTTGAATTAGCAAGTCATAGGCCTTTTTGTCGCGATAAGGGCCATCGATTCCATAGCCAGAGATGTCGCACAAAATTAAACCTGGATTGTCTTTCTGTAAGAGCTCTGCAGTTAAGCCCATACGAGCTGCCGCGCCAGGTGCTAAGTTCTGCACGAGCACATCCGCTGTTTTGAGAAGTGCCTTGAGAGCTGCGAGGGCAGATTCTTGCTTGAGATCTAAGGTTAGGCTTTCCTTAGAGCGATTCACCCAAGTGAAATGAGATGACATGCCGTTGACGCGTTCATCATATGCTCGGGCAAAGTCGCCAGCTCCAGGCCGCTCCACCTTAATGACCCGTGCACCTAAATCCGCTAATTGGCGTGTACAAAAAGGAGCAGCAATAGCGTGCTCCAAAGACACTACGGTAATGCCATCTAAAGGGCGAATGCTCATGTAATTACTGGTCCGAAAACTGAATAAAAGAAAAAAATTCTAAAGAATTAGAAAGAGCGAGGCAGGCCTAAGATATGCTCAGCTACGTAAGAGTAGATGAGGTTGGTCGAGATTGGCGCTACTTGATAGAGGCGGGTTTCTCGGAACTTGCGCTCGACATCATATTCATTAGCAAAACCAAAGCCGCCGTGGGTTTGCAAACAGACATTAGCCGCTTCCCAAGATGCTTTAGCCGCTAAGTACTTGGCCATATTGGATTCGGCGCCACAAGCTTGCTTGGTATCAAATAGCTCACAAGCCTTAAAGCGCATTAGATTGGCAGCTTCAGTCTCAATAAAAGAGTCCGCAATTGGAAACTGAATACCTTGATTCTTACCAATAGGGCGATCAAACACGACGCGCTCATTGGCATAACGACGTGATTTATCGACAAACCAATAGGCATCACCAATACACTCCGCTGCAATCAGGACACGCTCTGCATTGAGGCCATCCAAAATATATTTAAACCCTTGACCTTCTTCACCAATTAAATTCTCTGCAGGGATCTCGAGGTTGTCGAAGAAGACTTCATTGGTTTCATGATTGACCATATTGGCAATCGGCTGGATTGCCATGCCGTTGCCAATCGCCTGTTTGAGATCAACGATAAAGATCGACATGCCCTCAGATTTTTTCTTTACTTCTGCCAGCGGAGTAGTGCGCGCTAAAAGAATCATCAAGTCAGAATGCTGAATACGGGAGATCCACACCTTCTGGCCATTCACAACATACTTGTCACCTTTTTTGACGGCAGTCGTTTTGAGCTTGGTGGTATCGGTACCTGTTGTGGGTTCAGTAACCGCCATGCTTTGGAGGCGCAATTCACCAGTAGCAATTTTGGGAAGGTAGAGCTTCTTCTGCACATCAGAGCCATGGCGCAGCAGGGTGCCCATGTTGTACATCTGGCCGTGACAAGAACCCGCATTGCCACCAGAGAAGTTAATTTCTTCCATGATCACTGAGGCTTCAGCAAGGCCTAAGCCTGAGCCACCAAATTCCTCGGGAATCAAGGCAGCCAACCAGCCAGCCTCTGCCATTGCATCAACGAAAGCTTCTGGGTAAGCCCGTTCATGATCTACTTTTTGCCAGTAAGCGGAGTCAAAACTGCCGCAAAGGTCGCGTAAGGCTTCACGCATGTCTTGGTATTGGTCGGGCTTGGGAATGGGGTGATTCATGTGACTATCTATAAAAAGGTGGTTGATAAATGGGTTAATACCTACAGTTTAAGCAAGAATTGAGAATTTCGGGCGAGCCAGAGTAGGCATCAAACTCAGATGGCGGACGGTTTCGATACCTATTGGGGCATACTTGAGGGATGACCAGATGCTCACTTGTAAACCCGCTAGGACTCCTTGCTTAATGGAGCAAATGCTGAGCCAGTTTTTTGAATTTTTTGGGATGCCATCAGTTGGCTTGCCGGCAGTTTTTATCAGCGCCTTTGTCTCTGCCACTTTGCTACCTGTCGGCTCTGAGCCCATCCTTTTTGGGTATGTTTCAGTCAACCCCCATTTATATTGGGTCGCGATTATGGTTGCCACTATTGGGAACACCTTAGGGGGTATGTTGGATTGGTGGCTAGGGCTGATTAGCCGTAATAGTTTCGAGTCTCTAAAGGGGCCTTCTAACAGCAGAATGCAGCGCTGGCTGGAAGAGCGGGGGCCTAAGATGCTCCTCTTGTCTTGGTTGCCTGGTTTTGGTGACCCCCTTTGTTTGGCGGCAGGCTGGCTCAGGTTGGCTTGGGCCCCTTGTCTCGTATATATGTTTATAGGCAAACTGCTGCGTTATCTCACCATGACCTGGCTTTTAACCTTAGTCCCTAATAGCGTCTGGCACCAACTGGGGCATTGGCTTCATATCATTTAAACAAGGCGTTTAAGACTTATACAGCGCAATATTTTTGCTGAATCTCATCATTATTTAAAAGATTTTGGGCGGTGTCATGGAAAACAATTTCGCCTTGATCCAAGATATAGGCACGGTCAGAAATCTTGAGTGCTTGTTGAACATTTTGCTCAACCAATAAGATCGTTATACCTTGTTGCTTGAGTTTGGCAAACAGCTCAAACATTTCTTCTACCAAGACTGGCATGATGCCTTCTGATGGCTCATCTAAAAGAATGACTTTAGGCTTTGCAATCATAGCTCGTGCGATGGCTAGCATCTGCTGTTCACCGCCTGACATAGAGGTTCCATCTTGATGCAATCTCTCCTTGAGGCGGGGAAAGGTTTCTGCGATCTCGTCGACCATGGCGCTCATATCACCACGACTTTTCTTGGCAATAACGCCCAGCTCTAAATTTTCTTTGACAGTTAATCCTGGAACAATACGCCGATCCTCCGGGACGTATGCCAAACCTAAGTGGTAGCGCTCATGCGCAGCAAGATTCAAGAATGAGATGCCATCAATAGAGGCCTTGCCCTCCCTTTTTGAGAGCAGGCCCATTAAGGAGCGTAGGGTGGTCGTCTTGCCAGCACCATTGCGGCCCATTAATGTAACGATTTCACCCTTATTTACTTCCAAAGATACTCCCTGTAGAACATGGCTACGGTCATACCAGGCATTTAAATTTTCTACGCGCAACATATATAAACCTTCGTTAACCTTGGCCTAGGTACACACGTCGTACCTCTGCATTATTTTGAATTTCTTCTGGAGTACCTTCGGCCAAAAACTCACCATGATGCAGAACGATGATGCGTTTACATAAACCCATGATAAGTTTCATCTTATGTTCAACCAAAATAACCGTTCTTTCATTTGCTAGCGTGCGAATAAGATCCATCATCACGAGGGTCTCTTCAGGGGACATGCCCGCAGTTGGTTCATCTAGCAACAGAAGACTAGGGTTACAAGCCAGGGCCATAGCGATTTCTAATGCACGTTGCTGACCATGAGCCAAGTCACCCGTTTTTTTATTGCGCAGGTGCTCTAGATTGACGCGACGTAAGAGTTGGTCAGCAAGCTCGATTGGCCCTGGATAGCTTTGGGCATTTCGTAAAAAGTTGTAGCGCGCCGTTTCCATTTGTGCGGCAACGCGGACATTTTCATGAACGCTTAGTTGCTTAAAAACATTTGTAATCTGAAAACTCTTAGAGATACCGATACGAGCAAATTCATATTGCTGCATGCCGGTAATATCTTTACCGTTAAATAATATTTGACCGCTTGTAGGGGGAAAGGCGCCGCTGAGGACATTGAAGAATGTGCTCTTTCCTGCGCCATTGGGGCCAATGATTGCTGTGAGTGAGCCAGGCATAAATGTGGTCGATACATCTTGCAGGGCCTTAAATTTCCCAAAGCTCTTGCTGACATTGCGGGCCTCGAGGATAGGGGTTTGGTTTGAGCTGCTCATTATTTCGAATCCTGATTGAGGTTTAGCTTGCTCAAGATGGTTCCCCAGATTCCTTTGGGGAAGAACAATACAAAGAACATGAACACTAGTCCAATGACGGCCATCCAGTGCTTGGTGAAAGTGGTTACCACATCCTCTAAATAGAGCATGACTGCGGCACCAATAAATGGCCCAAAGAAAGTGCCCATACCGCCCAAAATACTCATCATTACAGCCTGTCCTGATTGGAGGTAGTGGAGTGAGTCTATCGGAACAATCGACAGATGGAGTGCACGTAATGAACCGGCTAGGCCACAGATGGCGGCTGACAATACAAATACCAATAGCTTCGTACGGGCGACATCAAATCCGCAGGCCGCAGCACGTTTCTCATTTTCGCGAATAGCCTCCATTACAGCGCCAAGAGGGGAGCTCAGAATTCGAGAGATGAGCCAAATAGCAATGACTACAAAAAAGAGAATGATGTAGTACTTTACTAGTGGATTTAGAAAATCTACTGGGATGCCAAGAATATTGAAGGAATCAACCCGTACCCCTCTTAAGCCATTCTCTCCGCCAGTCAAACTTTCTGCCTTATAAAAGCAATAAAACACAATTTGACCTAAAGCTAGCGTGACCATTGAGAAGTAAATACCTCTGGTACGAATGGCTAGGAAGCCCATAATGAGTCCACCAATAGCTGCACCAATCACGCCCACTATGATTGCCGCACCCCAAGGCATGGCGTAGTGGACGATTCCAATGCCAGTGAGGTAGCTGCCAATACCAAGGAAGGCCGCATGCCCAAACGATAGAAGCCCCATGTAGCCGAACAGGAGATTGAAGCCCATGGCAAATAAGCCAAAGATCAAGATATTGATGGCAAGCGCTTCATACGGCATGATGAATGGAAAGATCATCAGGAAGAGGCTACTTGCGAGCACGCGATGGCGTCCAATGAGTTGGAAAAATGATTTCATAAATATTCGGGGGATTAACCCATCGCCCCCGCTTTGCCAAATAAACCTTGTGGTCGGATTAAAAGAACTACTGCCATCAAGACAAAGATGGAGAGCTCTGCAAGATCTGGGAAAAATAAGGATGTCATGCTATAGACAATGCCAACCAATAATCCTGCGACAACAGCGCCGACTGGCGAGCCCATACCCCCAACAACCGTAACAACAAAAGACTCTGCCAAGATTGGAATACCCATTTCAGGGTTAACGGAGCGAGTAGGTGAGGCTAGTATTCCAGATAGACCGGCGATCGCACAACCAAGTCCAAACACCATTAGCCACACCTTGGCAATGTCAACACCAAGTACCTTTACGATCTCTTGGTCAGCAGCACCCGCCTTAATGATGAGACCGAAGCGTGTCTTTTGAATGAAAAACCAGACCCCGAAAATAATGACCGCTGTAGCTGCAATCAGGAATAGACGATATTTTGGGAAAAAGCCAATACCAACGTCCATGGTGCCTTTTAATCCGTCTGGAGTGACTGAAGGTAAACCTTCAATGCCAAAAGTGACGCGCATTGCCTCAATAAGGACATAAGACAGTCCAAAGGTAAGTAAAAGCGGGTAATCTATGCCGCGACCGTATAAGGGGCGCACTAAGAATCGCTCAGTCAATAATCCAAGGACGCCAGTAGCAAGCGGTGTCAGAATTAAGCTAAACCAAAAATTCCCGGTTACACCCAGGAAATAGACACCCATAAATGCGCCAACCATAAAAAAGGCGCCATGGGCAAAGTTCACCACATTGAGCATGCCAAAAATAAGGCATAAGCCAAGGGCGAGTAGTGCATAGATGCTACCCAGGGCAACCCCGGTTAGTAGCTGCATGCAAAGAAGTTCAAATGTAAGGCCGGTCATATTAGTGCTCATAAAAACTCCCCTTCAACCATAGGCATCGGGGGAGGGTTCAGGACAAATCAGTTGATCTGCCCTGAAATTTCAGATTTAAGCCTTGTGGCCCAGCTCCGCGCAACTACGCATATTCTTCTCAGTTGTTGGTTCAATCGTCAGAATATTGAAGACGTCATACTTATCTTTCATATTCTTTGATTTGGACTCCACGATGATGACTGTTTGAACAGCTTGATGGTCACACTTGCGGTAGTACTCAGGACCCTTATAGAAGTCGTATTTGAGATTTTCTAAGGCAGTAACCACCTTCATTGTGTCGGTAGATTTGGCGACTTTAACAGCTGCAAGAACGGTTTTTACGCCAGCGTAACCTAGTGCACCGTAGTCTGATGGCACTGAACCGTTGTACATTTTGCGGAATGCATCGTTGAATGTTTTTGCTGTTGGGATGCGATCCTCGAGACCCCAATAGTAAGAAGTGCCACCGATAATTCCTTCGAATGCTTCCGGGCCTCCAGCTAGGCGAGCAGTGTAGAGCAATACGGGAGTAACAATTTTCATGCTGGACTTCAGGCCAAAATCGGTACATTGTTTTGCAGCATTCACCAGATCGCGACCAAAGTTACAGAGAACCAAAATGTCCGGGTTCAGGGCTTTAATACGTGGCAAGAACGCGGAATAATCAGATGCACCTAACGGATGGCGAATATCTGCCAAAGTAGTAGCGCCCATCTCTTTGCCTGCACGTTCAAAGGCGCGCACCATCTCATGACCATAAGCATAGTCAGCAGTGAGGTATACAATTTTTTTGCCAAAACGCGGGATAGAGTAGCGAGCTACTGCGCCAGCTGTCATGGTTGGATTCAATGCTTCATGGAAAGTGTATACGCTCCAATCTTTTGCTTCATTAATAGCATCAGATTGACTGATGGAATTAAAAAGTACCTTGCGCTCTTTGCAAACGGCATTAATGGAGAGTTGGGTTGCTGCAGACAGTGAGCCCACAACAAAATTCACCTTATCTTTTTCAATCAATTCCAGGGTACGCGTTGCAGCTTCGCCTGGATTGAGCTTGTCATCACGCACCAACAGTTCAGCTTTGCGACCATTGAAGCCACCTGCATCGTTGAATTCTTTAATAGCCAGTTCAGCCGCTTTTACTTGATCCTGTGCTTCGGCGGAGAAGGGGCCTGTTAGCGGCGTAGGGAAGCCAATCTTGATAGTTTCAGATTGGGCACTCGCCATGTTCATCCAAAGCGGGGTACTAGCTGCAGCAGCTCCGCCGATCAACATCTTTCTTCTGGTTTGATTCGTTACTTTTTGTTTCATGGTTGTCTCCTCCATTTAAAACAGTTTGTTAATAAGAATACTTTTTGCTTCGTAAATCTTAACTGAACGCTTCTGGTAATACGTAAATCTACATCAAGTTTTTAATGCGATTCTGGAACTGCTTTCCCTTCGGCTAGCAAGTTGCTGATATCAATTGCTGTCTCCGCCATCACGGTGTCTGCATTTCTGCGAAGGCTATTACCATCCCTCGTACCTTTGCCGCCTTGGGCTTGCATGTAACGCCCTAGGTATTGGGCTCTCGCAACAACCTGCTGCCCAAGATTGAGTCGTTCATTGCTGTATGCCATGAGCGCTGCAGGGCTTGCACCCAATGCCTTAATGTGACGCGCAATCGCCATTGCCTCATCACCTGCTTTAGTAACGCCCATCCCAACATGTGGTCGACCAACAAAAGCTGCATCACCCATTAAGGCAATTCTGCCAAAGACTATTTGCTCTGATCGAAGGTCGTAAATTGCTTGCAGGAAGGGTGAGGCCGTTTTTTCTAAAATTTCTGCATATTGGGGCGCCAGAATTTCTCGAGCAACAGTTCGCATTTCGGCGATATGCTTCCATGACACTTTTAGTGGTGGGATACCAGTTGGATAATGGTGGCCATCCGCATCAGTCAAAAGCTTGACTAGCTCAACATCCTCAGACGCGGGGCGATACCAAACAAAGTTATAGCGGCGTTTACCTGGCCTGGTGTCATTGCCGGGGCCTGCGACTGGATAACCAAGCATCTGTTCGCCATTCGGCAGACAGAATCCAAAATAATTAAATAAAGTGTCCAAGGTGTAATTCGACAAATGACTTTCATCGCAAACACCGCGCCATGCAAAATATCCCGCATATTCGGGTTGAATATTTGGTGCTACTTGGGCCCTTACTGCTGAGCGGATGCCGTCAGAAGCAATTAGCAGATCTGCCCCATAGGTGCTGCCATCCTCGCAGATTACCTGAACACTACTAGAGTCTTGATTTACTGTGCATACATTCTTGCCCTGTAAGTAACGCTCACTTGGAAAATTCTCTTTTAATAAGTGGTAAAGGCGGCTCCATGAAGTTAGGATCTGTGGAAGCTGCATTTCACCTAAGCTCTCACCATCGACACCCAAGGTAACGCGCTTCGATACGGCAATTCCTAGGCTGTTATCAACAGCAATGCCTGCTTCACGCAATGCATCTGCCAGTGCATCATGTGTCACGATTCCGGCGCCTCGACCATCTAAAGACCCAACGGTCTTTTCCAGTAGGGTGACATCGTGACCTTGGCGCAGCAATATGTTGGCTATAAATAAGCCTCCAAGGGATCCGCCGATGACTAGAATTTTTGACATTTTTTGCTTATGCAGCCTTGGCATCCAGCGCTGCTTTTTCAGCTGCAGGGTAATTTAACTCAATCACGATGCCATTAGGGTCGTCTAAAAAAAGCTGGTGAAGCTGCAGGGCTGGCACTGTTCGCTGCCTGCACGGAACGCCTAATTTATCAAGATGGGCTAATTTAGATTCCAGTCCCTTGGCAAAGAATGCTATGTGATCAACGGCACCAGAGCCATATAGTGAACTTGGGTCACGCTCACCCAGATATTGCTTTAGGCCGTTTGGATCATTCTTATCAATCGCAATTAAATGCAGGACTGAATTAGCCCAATCGTTTACATCGCCGTTGTAAAGCCAAACTCCTGGAAATGGAAACTCTGGGCGTGGCCCCACTGTCAGGCCTAGTACTTCGCTGTAAAACTGAGTGGTCTTCTCAATCTCAAGACTTCGTATGGAAAAATGATTTAGGCTGAGGTTTGTCATATTATTTTCTACTGGTAGTAAATAAAGCTTTTGCTGAGATAAGGTAAGAGCTAATGCGATCTTGGATGATTTCTTGTTCTGTATTGGGATTGCCTGAGTCGTAGATGGCTTGACCATAAATCCAGCGGCGCATGCCGATGTAAAAAATACCACCATGCAGACCCATTAAAAACTCTAATTCCCGCTGCGAAGGCTTGCCGCGTGTGCTGCGACCGCAGTGTTTGCGAGTTTCTCGAATGAGTCTAGGCAATAGGCGATCGCGCAATAGCTCAAAGAATCGATCGCTGATTGAGTGATCACTTAAGCCTGAGAAAATCAAAATGCGCACGAAATCGTAGGTGAGAACCGTATTTGAGTAGTCGGTGTAAAACGCGTTAAATTTTTCTTCTGGTGAAAGCTGCTTGTCATCTAGTAACTGCTCCCATTCTGGCTTCCAGCGTGATTCAAACACATCCTCATAGACGGCTTTAATTAAGGCATCCTTTGTAGGAAAGTAGTGATAGAGCAGGGTGTGAGTAACACCTAGCCCTTTTGTTAAGTTTCTGAGTTGCCCATCAATTCCATGTTTTGCAAAGTACTGAATTGCGCGATCCAGTATTTGACGCTTACGATCTGCCGTACTCATTCTGCGACGAGCGGGCACCTCAGAGACAGTCACTTCTGAAGCGACACTGTTTCTTGTGCTGCGGTCTCGATCGAAACTCATTGTCATCAGGGTTTATCCGAATTTGGCCTTATTGACCAAAAGTTAAATAATGGTACATTGTTGAACAATTGGTAGATAAGACTCTATTCGTACAAACCCCAAGGAGAAGTAATGGAACTAAATGGCGAGCAACTCATTGCTGCTCCAATCCCAGATGTTTGGAAGGGTTTGAATGACATTGATGTTCTAGCGAAGTCCATTCCTGGCTGTGAGGAAATTAGCCGTATCTCGCCCGAGGAGATACACGCTAAGGTCATGTTCAAGATTGGGCCCGTGAGAGCTAGATTCGCTGGAAAGCTTTTGCTGAGTGATGTTGTTCCCGATCAATCCTGCTCAATGGCATTTGAAGGGTCGGGCGGCGCTGCAGGCTTTGCAAAAGGGCGCTCACGAGTTGAATTGAGGGCTGCCGAAGGTGGAACTTTGATCTCTTATACGACAGAGGCCTCTATTGGGGGTAAGTTGGGACAAATTGGCGGACGTTTAATTAGCGCTTCAGCCAAAAAGATTGCAGATGACTTTTTTCAGCGATTTGCAAAAGAATTGGGTGGTGAGGTGGCGCCCTTAGAGTCGGACGCGCAGGCCAAATAAGGTTTAGCGATATAAATATAAAAGCGGTGGAGGAGATTTAATGAAAGCAGCAGCATTTGATTATGCAAAACCGAAGATGCTTAGTGCGGCCATAGCATTGCTGGCTGAAGCGGGTGAAGATGCTCGTTTAATTGCTGGAGGTCAGACGCTTTTGGCTACGCTCAACCTCCGCCTCTCAGAGCCTAGCATTCTCATTGACATTACCAATCTCGATGAGCTCAAAGGGATTTCTGTAATCGGCAACCAATTGCGCATTGGAGCCTTAGTCACTCACACCGAAATTGAAGACTCAAAATTGATTGCGCAACATGCGCCGCTACTCAAGGCTGCTGTGCCGCACATCGCACATAGAGCCATCCGAAATCTCGGAACTTGGGGCGGCTCATTGGCTTACGGTGATCCTGCGGCTGAATGGCCTGCCTGTAGTTTGGCACTCAATGCAACGATGTTGATTGCCGGCCCTAATGGTGAGCGTCGCATTTCAGCGCAAGACTTTTTCATTGATCTGTACACCACATCCCTAGAGCCCAATGAAATTCTTGTGGCAACTGAAATGCCAATTGCAAGCAGTGATCAAGTTTTTTATTTTCATGAGTTAGCTCGTCGCCATGGAGACTATGCTGTTGCTGGCCTTGCTTTAGTTGCAAATAAAGCCGGCAATGTTCTAAGCGAGTGCACTTTCACTTTCTTCTCTGTTGGTGCTACGCCGGTAATGGCGACAAAAGCTCAAGCCTTGGTTGAGGGTAAGTCTCTAAACGATGATTTGATTGCTAGCGCAGTTGCCGCCGCTAGGGGCGAGATTGAGGCGATTGCAGATATCACTAACAGTGCAGAAACTAAACAACATTTAATTGGTGTTTTATTAGAGCGCGGCTTAAAGCATTTAATTGCTTAACTAATTATCAGAAAAATAAATCAAGTTCGGAGATTGAAATGAGCTTAAAGAAAAAAATTACGTTGACTGTTAATGGTTCAGTGGTCAATGCTGAGATTGAGCCGCGTCGACATTTGGTGGATTTTTTGCGTGAAGATCTTCACTTAAAGGGCCCTCACCTTGGCTGTGAGCAGGGTGCATGCGGTGCATGTACTGTCAAGGTTAACGGGCAAATCATTCGTGGTTGCTTGTACTTAGCCGTGCAAGCTGATGGATGTGTTGTCGAGACGATTGAGGGCCTCACGAAAATTGGTGCATTAGGGGACTTGCAAGAAGCCTTTATGCGTCACAACGCGATGCAATGCGGATTCTGTTCCTCCGGAATGTTGCTTGCCGCTGCGGAGTTGATTGAAAAACAGCCAAATGCTACGCGTGAAGAAGTGCGTGAATGGATCTCTGGCAATTACTGCCGTTGCACTGGCTATCACTCTATCGTAGACGCCATCATGGCCGTGCTTGAAGCTCGCGCCAAAGGCGAAAAAATCAAACCCGTTGTTGCTCTCGCTTAAGTAGACTGGAAAAACTGATTATGAATAAGCCAGCAGACCTCAAAGGATTGGTGCTTGATCCGGTAACAAATGATCAACGCTACATAGGTAATAGTGAGCCCAGGCATAAGGCGCGTCGACTCATCGAGGGTCAAGGTACCTATGTAGACGACATTCAATTGCCCAGAATGGGGCATGTGGTGTATTGGCGTTCCCCAGTAGCTCATATGAAGATTGGAAAAATTCATACAGAGCAAGCAAGCAAGATGCCTGGTGTACTTGCCATAGTGGATGGTGTCAAGATGGCAGAGCTGTGCAAGCCATGGGTTGCTACTTTAGGTCATCTAGCTGGCATGAAGTCTGCCCCTCAATATGCATTAGCAATTGATAGGGCTTGCTGGCAAGGTGAGCCGGTCGTTGCTGTTGTTGCTGAAACTCGTGCTCAGGCAGAGGATGCTTTGCAATTAATTGATGTTGAGTGGGAGGAGTTGCCTGCAGTAGTTTCTATGGAAACAGCATTGGATCCAGAGACGCCAGTCATTCATCCAGAGCTTGGTGACAACCTCTGCTTTACTCGTAGCTTGGATGTTGGTCAGGTTGATGAGGTTTTTGCAACGGCCGATGTAGTTGCAGAGGCTACTTTTGGCTTTGGTCGCCACACTGGCGTGACCCTTGAGCCTCGTTGCCAAATTGCAGACTATAACCCTGGCGATCGCCGTCTGACGGTTTATCACTCCCAGCAAGCGCCACACATGATGCAAGACTTATATTGCCGCCAGTTTGGTCTTTCTGAGTCTGATGTCCATGTTATTTGTAAAGACGTGGGTGGATCTTTTGGCATTAAGGTTCACGCATATCCAGATGATTTTGCAACGGTGGGTTTGGCGATGATGTTAGAGCGTCCGGTCAAATTTGTTGCAGATCGACTCGAATCGTTTACAAGCGACATTCATGCCCGCGAGCATCGAATTAAGGGACGAATTGCGGCCAATAAAGATGGCGACATCTTGGCCTTTGAGATTGATGACCTTACTGCTATTGGCCCCTATTCTATGTTTCCTAGAACCAGTGCTATTGAGGGTAATCAAGTGGTTAACTTGGTTGGTGGTCCATACAAGCATCAAAATTACAGAGCCAAGCTCAATGTAGTTTTTCAGAATAAAACGCCTACCTGCCAATATCGTGGAGTGGGGCATCCGATTGCCTGCGCTGTGACTGAGGGTTTGGTGGATTTAGCTGCGCAAAAGTTAAAGATGGACCCTTTGGAGTTCCGTAAGCGTAACGTGATTCCTGATGATGCGTATCCTTGCTCTGGCATTTCGGGAATTAAGCTAGAAGTGTTGTCGCATGAGCAATGCTTGCGAACGATTGAAAAGATGATGAACTACTCTGCTTTGCGCAAGGAGCAAGCCGAGTTGCGAAAAAAGGGCATCTATCGTGGAATTGGTTTTGCCACATTAATTGAGTTAACCAATCCAAGTCCAGCCTTCTATGGTGTAGGTGGTGCTCGTATTGCATCTCAGGATGGCGCCTCTGCGCGACTTGATCCTAGTGGCGTGGTTTCAATATTGATTGGTGTTGGCGAGCAAGGTCAGGGTACTGAAGGTATCTATGCACAAATTGCTGCCGATGCTGTTGGACTCTCTATAAAAGATGTTCGCATCATTACTGGCGATACGGATGTCACCCCTTATGGCGGGGGTACGTGGGCCTCTCGTGGTGCTGGAGTTGGTGGTGAAGCAGTGTTATTGGCATGTCAGGCGCTCCAAGAGAATATCTTAAAACTTGCCGGCGCAATCTTAAATAGGCCGGTAGAGGAGTTATCAGTGCGACGTGGCCATGTTTTGGACAAGGCCAGCGGGGAACAATTGCTACCATTTAGCGAGATTGGTCGCATTGGTTATTTCCGCACTGATACTTTGCCGGTTGGATTCTCTGCTGATTTGATGGTTACACGCCATTACACTCAAAAAGAATATCCATTTATCTTTACCAATGGTGTTCAGGCTTCATATGTTGAGGTGGATCCTGACACTGGATTTGTAAAGCTCTTAAAGCATTGGGCAGTCGAGGATTGTGGCCGTGTGCTTAATCCCATGTTGGTGGATGAGCAAGTGCGCGGAGCCATTGTTCAGGGTATTGGTGGCGTCCTTTTCGAAGAGTGTCTCTATGACGATAGTGGCTTGCTTCGCAATGGCAGTATGGCTGATTATTTGGTCCCTATGGCTAACGAAATGCCAGATATTGAAGTCGCTCACGTTGAGACTCCAACCCAGTCATCTAAGTTGGGGGCAAAAGGTGCTGGCGAGGCTGGTACTGCTGGTGCTCCCGGAGCGGTTCAGAATGCAATTAACGATGCCTTAGCGCCTTTTAATACTGCAGTATTCGATCAGCCTATTACCTGTGAAAAGATTCTGAAAGCGCTTGGCAAGGTCTAATTAAGGGCTCATCTGAATTAGTGCATTCCCCATATTAAATGGGCTGCTGCATCCTGTAACATCAAGCTTTGAACATCCGCAGACCCCCAAGAGGGGGTCTGCGATTAACTTGATATAGCGAATAAGAACATGTCTCATTTAAAAGGTAAAACCGCTCTGGTTACTGGCTCTACTAGTGGCATTGGCTTGGCAATGGCAATTGGCCTGGCAAAGCAGGGCGCCAATATTATGGTGAACGGTTTTGGTGACAAGGATGCAGCTATTGCTGCCATTAAGGCCTGTGGTGTTGAGGTTGATTACCACGGTGCTGATATGAGTAAGCCTGCTGAGATTGAAGATCTCATCAAGCAAACTGAAAAGCGATTTGGCTCCCTCGACATTTTGGTTAATAACGCCGGTATTCAGTACACAGCCAATATTGAAGACTTTCCAGCAGATAAATGGGAATCGATCATCGCAATTAACTTAAGTTCGGCTTTCTACACTTCTCACCACGCCTTGCCTGGAATGAAGCAGCGTAATTGGGGTCGTATTATCAATATCGCATCGGTTCATGGTTTGGTTGGTTCTATTCAAAAGTCGGCTTACGTGGCGGCAAAGCATGGCATCGTAGGCTTGACTAAAGTAACCGCGCTTGAGAATGCCAAGACCGGTATTACCTGCAATGCAATTTGCCCGGGCTGGGTCCTTACCCCCTTGGTGCAAAAGCAGGTGGATGCGCGCGCAGAACGCGATGGGATTTCAAATGAAGAAGCCAAAAAAGCCTTGGTTTCCGAGAAGCAACCTTCGGGCGAATTTGTCGCTCCTGAGCAATTAGCCGCATTAGCTGTTTTCCTCTGCGGACCCGATGCCTCTGAGGTGCGCGGAGTGGCCTGGAATATGGATGGCGGCTGGACTGCCCAGTAATCTAATAAGGGGGGATTGCATGCCAGCCCCCATTTTTCCCTACCCAAACAAAATTGCCAGAATCGTCTATAGTTAGGGCGAATATGGCTGCTATAGCTACCGATTAATACGTCTTACAAGGAAAAAATGATGGAACATACATTACCTCAACTACCTTACGCATTAGATGCGCTTTCACCATTCATCTCAAAAGAAACTCTAGAGTTTCACTATGGCAAACATCATCAAACCTATGTAACCAATTTGAATAACTTGGTTAAAGGCACCGAGTTTGAAAATGCTTCTTTAGAAGACATCATTAAAAAATCATCTGGCGGTGTTTTCAATAACGCAGCCCAAGTATGGAACCATACTTTCTATTGGAATAGCATGAAGCCAAACGGCGGTGGTGCACCAACCGGTCCCTTGGCTGATGCAATCAATGCTAAGTGGGGCTCTTTCGATAAATTCAAAGAAGAGTTCACAAAATGTGCAGTTGGCACATTTGGTTCAGGCTGGGCATGGTTAGTGAAGAAGGCCGATGGCTCCCTTGATTTGGTTTCTACAAGCAATGCGGCTACACCTTTAACAACGGATGCCAAGCCTTTGATGACTTGCGACGTTTGGGAGCATGCTTATTACATCGATACTCGTAATGCTCGTCCAAAGTACGTAGAGAATTTCTGGAATGTAGTGAACTGGGATTTTGCTAGCAAGAATTTTGCTTAAAACCTGCTGATACCTACATTTTCACCAAGAGAGCTTTTATGTCATCTATCTTTACCTCATTAGGGCGCACAGTTTTAGCTGGTTTTGTGCTTCTCGTTTTAATTGTTTTAGCTTTGGGTGCAAACCTCAGCTCTATTGAACTGCCATTCTTATTCCGTTGGATTCACGTGATGGTTGGCGTGATGTGGATTGGTTTGCTTTGGTATTTCAATTTTGTGCAGATTCCTTCGATGCCTAAGATCCCAGATGAGCAAAAACCTGCGATTGGAAAAGTCATTGCTCCAACTGCATTGTTTTGGTTCCGTTGGGCAGCCTTATTTACGGTAGTTAGCGGTTTAATTTTGGCTGTGTTGAATGGTTATGCACATCAAGCATTTACTTTGCAAGCTCCATTCCGCGCAATTGGTCTGGGTATGTGGATTGCTTTAGTGATGGCCTTTAACGTTTGGTTCATTATTTGGCCAAATCAAAAACGTGCCTTAGGTATTGTTGCGGTTGAGCCGGATATAAAAGCAAAGTCTGCACGCGTTGCAATGCTGACTTCACGCTTCAACACCATGCTTTCTGTGCCAATGCTGTTTTTGATGGTGGCGCAATCACACAACTCAACATGGTTTGTGATCGTTACATAATGAAGCTGCTTGTATGATTAAAAAGGCCCGCAATTGCGGGCCTTTTCTTATTCAATATCTACTGGAAATCTGAAGTCAGAATAAGCAGTTATGGCAGTATCGGAGGCAGTTCTTTGGTGAGTGCGCCACGTTGAGCTGTTGCTGCACCGAGAAGCGCGAAGCCTAGTAGTTTGCCCTCGCCAGATTCAAAGCGTGCCTCTAATCCACCTTCTACTAAATTGATTTTCCACTCGCCTTTCGCACCTTTGGCTGGTGGTGAAACGATGGTTGGTAATGCGGGCGTCTTCACCATCACTGGCATGGCTGGGTAGGTAAGAGTGGCTGGCTGTCCGAGGAGGTTTGGAGCTAACGCACGCGCTGCCTGCATGATTGGCATGACATAAGGGAGAACTAAGCCTTCAACCTCGGCACAGTCTCCAATGGCGTATACATTTTTGGCGCTAGTCTCTAACTGACGATTGACGGTGATGCCTGAGCCAGTTGCAATTCCAGCGGCTTTGGCTAAGTCCATGCGAGGCTTGAGGCCAACAGCCGACAGAAATACATCACTAGTAATCACTGAGCCATTGGCTAGAGTGATTGATAGGGAGTCACCGTTACGATCAACGGACTGTACGGTAGTTCCAAAGTGCCAGCGTACGCCTACCTCACTAAGCTTGGCTTGAAGTGCTTGTGCTGCAGCTTCTGGGAGGAGACGACCTAAAGCTTGCGGTGCTAAGTCAATCACATCCACTTCATGGGATCCCAAAACCAAATCATTGGCAAACTCGCATCCAATCAGGCCGGCTCCTAGGATGGCAACCCGTTTTTTGCCTGTAATTGTTTTACGAAACTGCGCATATTCTTCTAAGTCATTGACCGTGATGACCTCATTTGCGGCATTGCCCTGCAAAGGCAGGCGAATTTGATCTGCACCCAATCCTAGAACTAACTTTCCATAAGAAATACTTCCTTTGGATGTAGTAATGGTTTGGGCAACAGTATCTATTGCGGTGACATCAACATCACCCAGAATAGTCATCTCTAGTTGCGTGGCCATGCCTTCAGCATTGGTGGAAACCAGTTGCTCTGCAGACTTGTTGCTTGCTAAGGCAGTAGAGAGCATAGGCTTTGAATAGAAATAGCCTGGCTCACGGGTTACTAGCGTCACCGGGACGGTCTTATCGAGTTTGCGAAGTTCGCGAATGACGGTGTATCCAGCTAAGCCGCTACCAATGATGACAATTTCTGATGCTTGATTCTGATGATCCAAAGCAGGACTCCCTAATAATGCAGTTGAATGATTGGTGTATCGCTTAAATTAAGAAATTTGAACCATTTCAAAATCGGATTTAGCTACACCACAGTCTGGGCATTCCCAGTCTTCAGGGACGTCAGCCCAGGCAGTGCCGGCAGGAATGCCATCCTCCGGTAAGCCCTTTGCTTCGTCATAGATGAAGCCGCATACGATACATTGCCAAGAATTCATGATGTTTCCTTAAAGATAATTGGATCAGTTTAAATTTAATTTCGTTTTATTTCTGAAAGGCGCCTGCAAGAGCAGACTCTAGGCTTTGGATGGTATTCATTGCTGGGCGACAGATTATCTGTACAGCAAATAACAATGATATTATTTATCTAATAAATTGATTATAGGAGCTTTTGCAAATCATGGCTGCCCTCCCTTCATTACGTCAACTTCGTTATTTTGTAGCTATTGCTCAAGAACTTAATTTCACTCGTGCGGCTGAGGTCTGCTTTGTAGGTCAATCCACCTTGAGTGCGGGCCTTAAAGAGCTTGAAGATGGGCTCGGAGTGCGCCTAGTCGAGCGGGACCGCCAAAACGTAGCGATCACCCCCATTGGCTTGGAAATTTTGGAGAGGGCAAAGGCAATCTTGGCATCCTCTGAAGATCTTGTGGAATACGCCGATGCCGTTGGAAAGCCAATGGCTGGAACTATTCGCTTAGGTGTGATTCCAACGATTGCACCATTCTTGTTACCAAATGTCCTGCCTGATATTCGGACGCGTTTCCCAAGTCTAAAAATTGCTTTGAGAGAAGACCTGACGGCTAATCTATTAACTAGATTAGCTGAGCATCAATTGGATTTCATTCTGATTGCTTTGCCCTATGAAACCTCAGGCTTATTGGTCAAAGAGTTATTTGATGATGAGTTTTGGTTGGTTGCTCCAGAGGATGATCCCGCCCTTAAAGGAAAAGAGATTCACCTACCTGCAAAAATGGCGGAGAGATTATTGCTTTTAGAGGAAGGGCACTGCTTGCGTGAACACACACTGCAAGCCTGTAAGCGCTCAGATATTCGTAATGCAGATGGAATGGAGGCTACGAGTTTACTTACTCTTCTCCAGATGGTGGACTCTGGAATGGGAATTGCATTGCTTCCGGAGATGGCTGTTAGGGGCGGCTTGTTAAATGGCACCAGCTTAGAGGCACGTCCACTTGCACCTCCTGCACCAAAGCGGGTGATTGCTTTAGTAGCTCGCTCTTCTACTGCTCACCTAGACGAGTTTCAGGCTTTCTCCGATTGCATACAGGCTCGTTTTAAGAGAGGTGCAAAGACTGCACGTGGCGCCGTCAAGGGTTTGCGTAAGGAGTAAGCAAGAATTGAGCATTCTTGCTACAGTCGGCATTCAATAATTTATATCAGTAAAAAAGAAAGAGTCTCATGTCCGGAAAAGAAATCATGTTTACCCCCGTTAAGCTTGGCTCAATTGAGCTCAAGAACCGTCTTGTGATGGCACCGCTCACTAGAATGCGTGCTATTGAAGGGGATGTGCCAAGTCCTTTGGCAAAAACATATTACGAGCAAAGAGCGAGTGCTGGTCTCATCATTAGTGAGGCCACACAGATTTCTCCGCTTGGAAAAGGCTACCCAGCAACTCCTGGAATCTATTCTGCTGAGCAAACTGCTGCTTGGAAAGAGATTGTGAGTGCAGTGCATGCCAAAGGTGGCAAGATGGTAGCTCAGCTATGGCATGTAGGCCGCATCTCTCACTCCTCCTTGCATCCTGAGCAAGGCTTGCCAGAAGCACCGTCTGCGATTGCACCTGCTGGTCAAACTTACGGTGCCGATTGGAAGTTGCATGATTACGAAACTCCAAAGGCAATGACAACTGCAGATATTGCTGGGCTGCTCAAAGATTTTGAATTAGCCGCTGTTAATGCAAAAGCAGCCGGCTTTGATGGTGTAGAAATCCACTCAGCTAACGGTTACCTGCTAGATCAGTTCTTGCAAGACAAGACCAATCAACGCACTGATGACTACGGTGGTTCAATTGAAAACCGTATTCGCTTATTGGGCGAGGTAGTTGAGTCAGTTTCGAAGGTCTATCCAAGCGATCGCATCGGTGTTCGCTTATCACCATATGGCAGCTTTAATGACATGGCTGATAGCGATCCGGTTGCTTTGTTCACTGCGGTGATTCAAAAGCTCAACGGCTACAAGCTGTCCTATGTTCACATGATTGAGCCACGCTCAACGACTGCGGGTGGCAATGATCAGATTGATGGAGATGCCCCAATTACCTCGGAGATTTTCCGGGCTGCATATCAAGGTCAATTTATTAGTGCCGGTGGATATGATCAAGCGATGGGAGAAGCTGTGCTTGAGGCCGGCCTAGCCGATGCAGTCGCTTATGGACGTTTGTATATCGCTAACCCAGATTTAGCCGAACGCTTTAAGCAGGGCGCAGCACTCAATGCTTATAACCGTGCAACGTTTTACGGTGGGGCAGAAGTAGGGTATACAGACTACCCAACGCTGTAATCTAAAGATCGATCAAGGCCTCTATCGAGAGATGGGGGCCTTATTTTTTATCGTCAGGATCTTTTAAGAGTCCATATTGGTTGGCTAGGATCAGCATAGCAATAGATGCGCAACCCATTGCAAAGAATTCCCATTGATGGAGCATGGCTGTGCCAATGACGGTCATTAAGATGGTCCATCCAACTGCCATCTTGGCTTTTTTGCTTAAAGGTTTCATAGATCTGAACTGAAGTAAAAAAATTATCTAATGGTGAGTCTAGCTCTAGCGCTCAACTCATTCGGGGCGCCACGTTTGTCAATCTGAGACAGTCTGAGAGCCTCTTGTTCAAAATCAATCTGAGCTGGATGAAACTCCAAATTGCCAAGGTGAATGACATAAGTCCATACGAGTTCACGACCTCTATCTTTATAGACATCTACTACACGCTTCATTTTTTAACACCTATAGTAGAGACGGAGCCCTGTGCGGAGTTCATATTGTGTTTTAAATCAATCAAATTTCGTGGATCAATACGAATAACGCCACCACGAGGACTATCAATATCGGCAATCAAAAAGAATGCGATTGAAATCATGATGGGAAAAATCATAAATAGTCCCACGTTGCGCTGAAAGTTTCGCGCGCCAAAACCAACTAATACATTTGCGCATACAGCAACTGCAGCCATGAGCCACCAGGCAGCAGTGGGGATACGATTCCACCAAGCTGCCTGAGTATAGCCATGGGAGTTAATCACATCATTCATGCCGGAAATCACCAGCGCAATCGTGGGTGTTGATTGTGTGCGAGCAATAGGAAGCAATTCATTCCACATCGCATTTTCAAGTGCAAGAGTGCGCTGGGTAATTTGTTTGGCAGTCTCTCTATCTTGCTTAGAGTAAAACAAGATCCGCTGATCTACATATTCGTTGAGTAAGCCTTTGATGCTCTCGGCAGTTTTGCTAGGCAAAAGATCTGCCCTCAGGAATTCAGTCCCAATTGCATTTGCTTCGGCCTCTTCATAAGTCTGTCTCAAGTCGTATCGAGCCATGGCCATAGAGAAGGTAAAGCCAATAATCAAACCCAGCAAGGTCAGTGTTGCAGTCTGAATAATGCCCAGGTCTGCCGAGGTCTCAGTATCTTTGGTGCGGAATGCACTCAGTACCGCATTGCCAAACCACACTGAGCCCGAGAGGACTACAGCGGAAATGACAAAAACTAGTACAGGGTAATTGGCTAAGTGTGGAATTTTAAAAAGTTCCTGGATATAAAATATCTTTAGTCACATTTTGAATGTCACGGTGACCTGTAAACGCCATCGTGATATCCAATTCATTATGAATAATGTCTAAGCATTTGGTAACACCAGCTTCGCCCATGGCGCCCAAGCCATAGAGGAAAGGTCGACCAATCATCGTGCCACGTGCACCCAATGCCCAGGCCTTCAAAACATCCTGGCCGGACCGAATGCCGCCATCCATCCAAACTTCAATATCTTTACCAACGGCATTCACGATGCCAGGCAATGCCTTGATGCTGGAAATAGCGCCATCTAATTGACGACCGCCATGGTTTGAAACAATCAAAGCATCTGCACCAGTGTTAGCGGCATGGCGTGCATCCTCTTCATCTAAGATGCCTTTGATGATGAGCTTGCCGCCCCACAGTTTTTTAATCCACTCCACATCATCCCAGCTAAGGCCTGGATCAAACTGCTCAGCAGTCCAAGAGGAGAGGGAAGACATATTGCCAACACCAGTGGCATGGCCAACAATATTGCGAAAGGTTCTGCGCGGAGTCATCGCCATGCCCATGCACCAGCGTGGCTTAGTCATCATATTGATCATGTTGGCGATCGTCAGCTTTGGAGGGGCAGACAAGCCATTCTTTAAATCTTTATGACGTTGACCTAGGATTTGTAAATCCAAAGTTAATACTAGGGCGGAACACTTCGCTGCTTTGGCGCGCTCAATCAGACGCTCAATAAAGCCACGATCTTTCATGACATAGAGTTGAAACCAAAACGGTTTAGTAGTGTGCTCCGCCACATCTTCAATCGAGCAAATACTCATCGTGGATAGGCAGAAAGGAACGCCAAATTTTTCTGCGGCACGGGCAGCCAGAATTTCACCGTCAGCATGTTGCATGCCGGTTAATCCAGTAGGTGCAAGCGCTACTGGCATTGCGACCTCTTGACCCACCATGGTTGTTTTGGTGGTGCGATTGGTCATATCTACCGCAACACGTTGGCGTAATTTGATCTTCTGAAAATCGGATTCATTAGCTCGGTAAGTAGATTCAGTCCATGAGCCAGAGTCGGCATAGTCATAGAACATCTTCGGGGTGCGTTTTTGATGCAGAACTCGTAAATCTTCAATATTGGTGATGATTGCCACTAAAACCCCTTTGCATATTGCCAATGTCAGTATCTGACGCTAATTTAAGCTCTATCTTAGCAATACCCAGCATTTGTTTCTACAATGCCTAGGCAAAGTCCTTCTTAGGGCTTAAAACACCCATTTCTAGCCTGAATTTTCCTGAATGCCTCAAATCCCTTTGTCTACCGTGTTTTATTTGTTGCTTGCGACTGCCTTGTGGGCAGGTAATGCAATAGCTGGAAGGGCGCTGGTCGGCAGTATTTCACCCATCACCTTAAGTGCAGTTCGCTGGGGTTTGGCGGCCTTCTTATTGCTTCCTTTTGGCTGGCAAATTTTTAAACCGAGCAGTGCGCTTTGGCAAAACAAGGGCCGTTTCTTGGTTTTGGGGCTGTTGGGAGTTGGTAGCTATAACGCGCTTCTCTACCTTGCCTTGCAAACCTCGACAGCGATTAACGTGACTCTAATTGGTGCCAGTATGCCCATTTGGATGCTCTTTATCGGCGCCGTCTTTTATCAGGTTAGGCCAACACTATTGCAACTCCTGGGGGCAGTAGTCTCTCTGGTGGGTGTCACTGTGGTCTTAACCCGTGGTGATCCTGCAAGCCTCTTAAGCATGGAAGTGGTAATGGGTGACTTGCTCATCATGTTGGCCACAATTCTGTGGGCTTTTTATAGCTGGATGATTAGTCGTCCTGGCAAGAGTAACGAGCGGCAGTGGCCCTGGGCTGAGTTCTTAATGGCACAAGTGTTTATCGGTTTCATGTGGACGATGTTGTTCGAAGGTGCGGAGATTGCAGCGGGACATGCTTTTATTGACTTGAACTACTGGACTGGGTCATTGATTGTCTTCGTCGCAATTGGTCCATCTTTGATTGCCTATCGTTGCTGGGGTTTAGGGGTCAATGGTGCGGGACCGACAGTAGCGGGATTCTTTGCCAACCTGATTCCCTTATTCACGGCGCTACTCTCGGCCGCCATCTTGGGGGATCCACCCCAGCTATTTCATGGTCTTGCTTTTGCCCTCATTGTGTTTGGCATTCTGGTTTCTTCTGCAACGCAGAAAAGCACTTAATCCCCCTTTATTTGACTAAAAAGCCTGTTTTTTAAGGCTAAGTACCCAAACAGCTCCAAATCAGTATCATTTAGGGCTAATCACACGATTTACTAGGAAATTACTATGCCAGGCTTACTCCCGAATGTTGATCCAGACGGTCTATTAGAGTTCTCGGTTGTTTACACCGATCGCTCGCTCAATCACATGTCTGAAGAGTTTAAAAAAGTCATGGTGGATATTTCCGGCGTTCTCAAGGATGCTTATAACGCGAGCTCTGCAGTCATTGTTCCCGGTAGTGGAACTTTTGGTATGGAAGCAGTTGCCCGCCAATTTGCAAATAATGAAAAGTGCCTCGTCTTGCGTAACGGCTGGTTTAGTTATCGCTGGACCCAGATTTTTGATCTAGCCAACATTACTCAGGACATTACGGTTATCAAGGGTAAGCAGCTAGAGAATGCAACACAGGGTGTTTTTGCCCCAGCGCCAATTGAAGAGGTGGTGGCTTTTATTAAGAAAGAAAAGCCTGCAGTTGTTTTCGCACCTCACGTAGAAACTTCTGCCGGCATCATTTTGCCGGACGACTACCTCAAGGCAGTTGGTGAGGCGGTTCGCTCTGTCAATGGTTTATTTGTGCTCGACTGCATCGCTTCTGGTGCAATGTGGGTGGACATGAAGGCTTGCAATGTGGATGTATTGATCACTGCGCCTCAAAAAGGTTGGAGTAGTTCACCTTGCTGCGCATTGATCGCCATGGGTGATAGAGCGCGCGAGCGCATTGAATCTACTCAGAGCAGCAGCTTCTCAATGGATCTCAAAAAGTGGCTTCAAATTATGGAGGCTTATGAAAAGGGTGGTCATGTGTATCACACCACCATGCCAACCGACGCACTCAAAATTTTGCGCAATGTGATGAAAGAAACCCAGGCACTCGGCTTTGCTGCACTCAAGGCGAAGCAACAAGAGTTGGGTGACAAGGTTCGTGCCTTATTGGTATCGAACGGCTATCACTCCGTTTCAGCAAAAGGCTTTCAGTCTCCTGGCGTAGTGGTGAGCTATACCAAGGATCCGGATATTCAGACGGGTAAGAAGTTTATTGCTCTAGGTTTGCAAACTGCTGCTGGCGTACCGCTACAGTGTGATGAGCGCCCAGACTTCCGTACTTTCCGTATCGGCTTATTTGGTCTAGAGAAGTTGGCTCACGTTGACCGCACAGTTGGTCATCTTGCAGCAGCGCTAGAAAAGATTACTGAGACTGAAGCGCAGCCAGCTTAAGTAGCAGCGCCACTCAACTAAAAAGGCCGTCTCAAGACGGCTTTTTTATTGCCTCCAGTGCAAGTGGGTTAGGTGTTGCGTCACTCACCTTTGTTAATACATTGGTATCAAGGTGATGGAAAGGTTCGGTCTGACCTTTGATCATCATGACCGTATCTTGCTCGTAAGACCAAGTGCCGTCCTCTAGGATCGTCACCATGATTCGGTATTCAATTGTCTTAAAGGCATAGTCTAAAAAAGGGCTAGAAGAAATTCCGGCGGTTGGATCATCAATCTTCGCAACGCATTCAAACTGGGTTGCATTGGCAGACGCCTTTCCTGTTGCCATCGTAATCATGCCTCGCGGAATAGTGAGAGTGTGAACAATTGCTCCAGTTGCAGGCTCCCAAAGCCAGTAACCAACCTGATCATGATAGGTTTTGACTTGATCTGGCTTGGTGATATGCAGGTGATAACGCAAGCCATAAAACAGTTGTGGTCCATTGGTTTGCGGATCAATTGGCTGCATCTCAATGCGCTCCGTATACACCTGCTTTTTTGGACCTTCTGCTTTGGGTTTGATATCCAAACCCCGTTGACCTTCCCAAATGCCGGCAAGGCGGGCGAGGGGACCCAAGTTTTCTAGAGTGTTAACGGAGTATCCCTGAGGCTCTGTATAGATATCAGCAGGAAAAGAGTTCATATGGACGCCTTGGTGAAATAGAGTATTGCAGACAGTTTATTGAGTATTATTAAAACATCTACGAAACCTTTGGAGTCTTAAATGAAAACTCACTTTGCAAAACTGGCTTTAGCCACGCTCATTTCTGCTTCAATCGGTTTGTCACCTCTTACCGTGATGGCAGCTGATCCTGCTCCAGTAGGTGCGCCTGCAGCTGCTACTGCGGCAGCCCCTGCGACTCCGGCCACACCTGCTGCGCAAGCAGAAAAGGCGGCAAAGAAGACTGCTAAAAAGTCAAAGAAAGATAAAAAAGCCGAGAAGAAGTCTAAGAAAAAATCTAAAAAGAAGGCTAAAGCAGCTCAAGAGCCTGCAGCTGCGCAACAATAAATTCGTAGCGCTTTACTGCGCCGTTAATTTACGGGGCCAGATCCCTCAAGGTCTAAGGGCTTTGTGGTGTTCGGCCCCTTTTGCTTGCTAGGTGCATCGTTTCGTACTAGCAACCACATCGCCCCTATGACTAAACTCATCCCACCAATCTGGATCCAAGTAATCGGTTCGGATAATACGATCCAACCCATAAACAGTGTGGAGACGGGGCCTAGTATTCCGGCTTGAGCAACGAGTGGCGATCCAATCCGATTAATTGCAATCACAATCAATAACATCGGAATGACTGTGCACAGACTGGCATTGAGGAGGCTGAGCCAGTAGATTTGCTCCACTTGCGTGAATACCGCTAGAGGATCGTAAATCAGAATTTGAATGACACTCAATAGTGCTGATGCAGAGCTGGCATAAACCACTAAGCGTACGCTTCCTACACGCTTCACCATTTCACCGGATCCAATCATATAGATTGCATAGGAGCATGCGCTGGCAAAGATCAACAGCATCCCCACAATGGCCATTGACCCAGTTGAGCCGGCATCTTGAATGAACACGACAACGACGCCCAGGTAACCCACTATGAGTGCATACCATTGCAACCGGCTAATCGACTTATTCAATACAAAATAGGAAATTAACAGCACGATCGTTGGTGTGAGATACAGCACAATGCGCTCTAGCCCAACGGAGATATATTGCAGTCCCAGAAAGTCGAGATAACTGGAGAGGAAGTAGCCCATAAAGCCTAAGACAAATATCTTGATTTGATCTTGCCAAGTAAGGCGGCTCATTGCCTGTCTGCGCGACTGCCACCAATAAATTCCCCAGAAGAGGGGGAGGGCCATCAACATTCTCAAGGCAATTAAGGTCTCAGCATTTGCACCGTAGCCAAAAGCAAGTTTGATCAGAATGGCTTTTCCGGAAAAGAGTACTGAGCCAAAGCCAGCCATTAACAGGCCGTAGATGTAACGACGATGATGAAGAATTCCGCTAGCTGATTGCATGCTGTTTTATAACAGCTTATTGAGCAGACTCCGCATCTCGAAGATGACCTCAGTTGGAGTAAGCCCAATGGGGCCAATTTGCCTTGCCACTAAGCTATCGGCTGCCGATGCATGGAGCTGAACCCCAATGCAGCTGGCTTCCCATAGATTGATCTGATGGCGAACGCCTTGGGCAGCGATTGCCGCGATAGTACCTGTGAGGACATCACCCATTCCGCCGACAGCCATGCCTGGGTTGCCTTGCATGCATTGCACTACCTGGTGAAGGGGTGAAGCAATCAAGGTATGTTGACCCTTCAGAATCACAATGGAATCAGTCAGCGTAACTAAGTCGGACAGTGCAGTCATGCGATTGTCTTGTATGGCCGCTGCAGAAGTATTGAGAAGATTAGCTGCCTCTCCGGGATGTGGTGTGAGCACAGTCATACCTGGAGATGCTGTATTGCGCTGCTTGAGTAGATCTAAAAATGCAGAGGTATCAGCGATTAAATTGAGTGCATCCGCATCAATTACTAGTGGAATTTTAGGGTATCTCAGTGCTGCAACGAGCCAATCTCTCGCTAGCGCAGAAAAACCCAAGCCTGGTCCAATTGCAATCACATCGGGTGCGCTATCTGCTAGTTGTTCTTGGGCATTAAAGCTGGCCAAGCGCACCATGAGTTCAGCTTGCTCTGGTATTGCATGGGCGGAAGTGGGATCCAGCATTTCTAAGATAGTCCAGCCAGCCCCTAAGTGAAGGGCTGCACTGCCTGAGAGCATGAGGGCGCCAGCCATGCCAGGCGCACCACCAATAAGCAAAACCTTACCGGCATTACCTTTGTGTTCTGAGGGCTCGCGCTTGAGACGAGGAATGAGCTCGAGTGATCTCAGTTCGTTTGGGGGATTCATTTGAGTAGTATCGCTCTAATGAGTGGCTTAACAATCGATTTTATCGGGAGTATGCTTAAGCAATGAAAATACAATTTCTTGGCGCAGCGGGGGAAGTGACTGGATCCAGGCATTCCGTAGTGGCTAGCATTGGCGGACGTGATGTGAGGTTTATGGTCGACTTTGGTATGTTCCAGGGTGGGCGCGAGGCGACGGTAAAGAATGTAGAGTTGCTACCGTTTGCAGCAAAGGACATTGATTTTGTCGTGCTCACGCATGCCCATATTGACCATAGCGGCCTTTTGCCCAGACTGTGTGCTCAAGGATTTACTGGTCCGATCTATTGCACAGATGCAACATTTGAATTGCTGAAAATCATGTTGCCCGATAGTGCCCATCTCCAGCGATCCGATGTAGAGCGTGCAGTGCGTAGACAAAAAGCAGGTAAGTGGCGCGGAGATCTGCCAGTGGCCTTGTACTCGATGGAAGAGGCAGAACTTGCTCTTGGGCAATGCGAAATACTTCCTTATGGAGAACGTTTGGAGTTGCATCCTGGTATTGATCTCGAGTTTCAAAATGCAGGACATATTTTAGGATCTGCGATTGCAGTGATGGATATCACTGAAGACCACTCCAAGAAAAAGCGCTGCGTTTTCTCGGGTGATATTGGCATGAAGGGTAAGTTATTAATGCCTGATCCCACCACGATCTCTCAAGCCGATGTCGTCGTAGTTGAGTCAACCTATGGCGATCGTCTGCATAAGACCTTAGCTGATACCGAGACTGAATTAATTGAAGTGGTGACCAGTACCCTCAATGCCCATGGAAATATTGTCATCCCGGCATTCGCGGTAGGCCGTACACAAGAAATCCTGTTTTTATTAATCGATTTGGTGAGGCGAAAGTTATTACCCCATTTGAGTATTTGGGTGGACTCCCCAATGGCCACTGCAGCAACCCATTTAACCCAGCGTTTCTTTGCTGATTTAGATCAAGAGTCGCAGTCTACTTTTGAGTGGTTTAAGAAAAATCCAGGTGCAGTCGACCTGCGATTTATTGCAGACGTAGAAGAGTCGAAGGCACTCAATAAGATTAAGGGTGGGGCAATTATCATTTCTGCAAGTGGCATGTGTGATGCCGGTCGTATCGTTCATCATCTGCAGAATAATTTGCCTCGAGCACAAAATGCCATTGTCATTACAGGCTTTCAGGCCTATGGCAGCTTAGGTCGTCGCCTAGTAGATAAGGCATCCAAAGTACGCCTCTTCGGCGAAGAGCTTATGGTGCGTGCATCTATCCATACTATTGGCGGCTTATCGGCTCATGCAGATCAGGCAGGTCTATTGGATTGGTTGCGAGGCTTTAAATCAGCCCCTCAGTCGGTATTTGTGGTTCATGGAGAGCCAGAGGCATCAGCCGTATTGGCACAAGCAATTCGCGAAGAGCTGGACTGGAAAAATGTCATTATTCCAGAGCGTTTACATAGCTATTCTTGCTAGGGCTTAATCAATGGACGTAAAAAAACCGCGGCGAACCGCGGCTTCTTATTCTCGATAAGAGATTATTTCTTAGCGTCAGCTGCAGGAGCTGCAGCAGGAGCGGCTGGTGCAGCAGGAGCAGCGGCAGCAGCATCTTTCTTAGCTTCTTCGATGTGGTGTGCTTCAGCACCATGCTTTTCGCCGCCCATATCAATGTCACCGTCGCCTTTAATGAGTAAATAGGCTGTGGCAGAAATTAATACTAGTACCATGATGATGATTGAACGGTTGCTCATTGCTTTTCCTTCGGTTTGGTTAATATTCCCCAATATTAACGCCTGAATGGCTGATGGTAAATCCGAATTAGCCCTAGATATCAAATTAATGCAATATTCTAGGGGGTAATACTGATTCTGATATGGCTTAGACTGGCCCTAACGCTTGGCTAAGTTGACTCAAAATGAAGGTTGATTCTCTTAAAGGTTGTGATATGAGTTGTAAGCTCCCTGTAAATAATTCCCAAACTATCACTGATTTTCTAAGCCTTCAAAAGAGTCAGTTGGCTGAAGAGAGTTCTGAGGATTCCTATCGGTTTGCATTTGATGATCAAGCTTTTTTAGCTCGCCGAGAAACTTTAGGTTTGCGCTTTCAGCTCGAGCTATTAAAGCCTGAAATCTTATTGCATGAGCACGGCATTGAGCACACGATTACCGTATTTGGGTCGACTCGGTTTGTGAGTTGTGAGGCAGCTCATGAGCTGGAGAAGAATGCCAAAACACCGGAAGCGATAGCCGAGGCTAAACAAGCATTACTTCATTGCAAGTACTACGATTCCGCCAGAGAATTTGGGGCAATTGTTGCGGCTTATAACGCCACCCAATCTGAGGATCGCAATAAGTTGCATATTGCTACGGGCGGCGGTCCGGGAATTATGGAGGCTGCTAATCGAGGCGCCTTTGAGGCGGGGGATAGAACAATTGGTTTTAATATCAGCCTTCCTAGAGAGCAGCACCCCAATCCTTATCTGACCCCGGGTTTGAGTTTCCGCTTTCACTATTTTGCTATTCGCAAAATGCACTTCATGCTCAGGGCAAGGTCAATTGTGGCCTACCCAGGAGGCTTTGGCTCCTTTGATGAGCTCTTTGAGGTGTTGACCTTAATGCAAACCAAAAAGGTGGAGCGTTTTCCAATCATCTTGGTCGGCAAGTCATTTTGGCAGGAAGTGATCAATTTCAAGCAGATGCTTGAACATGGGGTGATAGATCAGGCTGATATGGAATTAATTCACTTTGTCGAAACTGCCGAGGAAGCTTGGGGAATCATTCGCGACTGGTACCAGCTAGGCTGAGAACGGTAAAATAAGCCACAAACGCCATGACTATCGCCAATACAGTAACCCTGAGCTCCGAACTGGATTTACCAGCCTATTTATTTGGTATTGCGATGTTGCTTGTTGTGATGCTGGTGCATGGGCTGGCTTTACTGCAAATTGCAAAGCGCTATGAGGTGAAGTCATTTCTTTATCTCTCTGAGCATAAGTATTCTTCAGTGGCTTTCGTCTTTTATGCCAGCGTATTGTGTTTATTTCTAACGCATATTTTTGAGATCATTCTTTGGGGTATTGCGCTGCGAGCATTTAATCTTCTGCCAAATTTGGGTGAGAGTATTTTATTTAGTGGCAGCACCTATACCGCTATGGGTTTTATGGACGATCTACTTCCAGGTGGCTGGAAAATGCTAGCCATCATCATTGCTTTCTCGGGTATGTTTGCTTTTGCTTGGACGGCCTCCGTCATGATCTCGATGACCAAGAATTTCCGCCAAGCCTATACCCGCCAACATATGAAAAAACTGAATCTTCCAGTTGAAGTAATTGAGCGTTTTAAGTAAATCATGAGTAAAGTCTGGGATGCCGTCATTATTGGCGGCGGGGCGGCTGGGCTTTTTTGTGCTGGCGTTGCTGGTCAATTGGGCAAAAAAGTCTTAGTGCTGGATCACGCTGATATCTTGTGTGAAAAGATTCGGATTAGTGGTGGCGGTCGCTGCAACTTCACTAATGTACATAGCAGTCCAGCAAACTTCCTTTCCCTGAATCCTCACTTTGTAAAAAGTGCCTTGGCTCGTTATCCCGCAAAAGAGTTTGTCAAGCTAGTGCAGTCTTATCGCATTGCCTATCATGAGAAACATCAAGGGCAATTGTTTTGCGATGATTCCGCCAAACAAATTATTGAGATGTTGCTCGCGGAGTGCGCTAAGGGTCATGTTGATATTCGCCATCCGGTGAGGGTAGAGTCGATCGCCCATGAGTCAGGTATCTGGAGTATTAAAACCAATGCTGGTATTGAGCGTTCAAGCTCTTTGGTTATGGCAACCGGCGGCTTACCCGTTCCCGCAATTGGCGCAACAGCCTATTCATTGGATATCGCCAAGCAATTTGGCTTGAAGGTGGTCGATCCTCGCCCCGCATTAGTGCCGCTGTCATTTACTTCTGGTGAGTTTGATAATTTGATTGAGTTGTCTGGCTTGAGTTTGCCAGTTCGTATTGCATCTGGCGCAAAAGGCAATCGCTATGGCGCCTGCCGTTTTAATGAAGATTTATTGTTGACCCATAAAGGCCTTTCCGGTCCAGCGGTCTTGCAGGCCAGTAGTTACTGGGCTGAAGGTGAGGCAATTCATATTGATTGGTTGGGAGCGGTTGAGGCCAATGGTCAATTTAGTTGTGATGAGCTATTTAATCATGAAGATAACCGTCTTAAATTGACGGAAAATATTTTGGCCTCGGTCATGCCATTGCGCTTAGCCAAAGCATTTGCAGAACAGAAAAATCTTTTGGGTAAAAAATGGGCTGAGGTTTCTAAAAAAGACCGTCAAGCCCTCAAAGAGCTGATTACCAATTGGTCGGTAAAGCCAGCAGGCACCTTGGGATGGAAGAAGGCTGAAGTCATGTTAGGTGGTGTTGACACCAAAGAGCTTGATGGTCAAACCATGATGGCACGAAACCATCCTGGTTTGTATTTCATTGGTGAATGCGTCGATGTGACCGGACATCTTGGTGGACATAATTTCCAGTGGGCTTGGGCAAGTGGTTTTGCTTGCGCTCGATCCATCTAGAGCTTGAAAATCCCTTAAATACTTTAGTTTGGCTGGTTTCTCATCCAGTCAGCAGTGTTGAAAAAAGACTCCTCTAGCTGCGCGCCAATCTCCCCATCAATGCCGCAGTCTTCCATGGCGCGATACATGCAGGCAAGCCATTGATTGCGCTCCTTTAGGCCAATTTTGAAGGGTAGGTGTCGCGCACGGAGCATGGGATGACCATACTTTGGAGAGTAGATATCCGGACCACCAAGCCACCCCGATAAAAAGAGCTTTAACTTCTCGCGAGACCCTGATAAGTCCTGGGAATGCATTGCCCGCAACTCTGTAAAGGGCTCTTCTAGGACCATCAAATCATAAAATCGGTCAACCAATTCCTCAACTTTTGCTGCGCCACCAATGATTTCGTATGCGTTTTTTCTTTCGCTCATGGCTTGATTTTAATGCCAATACAGCAGGGAATTGGCAAGTCTCTTATTTGGGTATAGAGTTGAAAGGTAGGCTTTACATTAAACAGTGCATTTATTTAACCCAGGGAGGGATGTAATGGATAAGAAAGATATTCAAGCATGGCAACAAGAGAAGGCTAAGGAGTTATTTGCTTATTCCCATAAATTACTAGATGCTGCCAAAGATTTGAGCGCGCACCACCTTGAAGAGATTCAATGGGGGATGAAAAATGCTATGGAAAGTGCAAAGTCTGCCGCGAAAAATGACCTTGCAAAACTTAAAGAACTTCAAGAGTCTGCCGCCAAAGAAGCAGCAAAACGTGCGACTGTTTATCAGAAGAAGGTGAAGTCTGTACTCAAGGATATTGGAGATGATGCAGCTGACGGAACGGAAAAGCATTTAGAAAAAGTCCGCAGCTCTTTAGTAAGCTGGCTTGAAGATGTCGAGGACAAAATTCCAGGACATGCTGATAAGTTATCTAAAGTGGTTCATGAGATGTCGACAACGGGTCAAAAAATGTTTAAAGAGGGTCGAAAAATTGTGAACCAGGTTGCAGACGCCGCTGAGAAAAATATTGAAGAACTCAGAAAATCGTCGGAGTCAAAGACGAAGTCTAAGTAATCACGTAATACTGTAAATAAGCTCCAAGAAGCCACCTAATATAGGTGGCTTTTTTATACCCAGCCCTGAAGCCAGATCTCAGTATTTTTTAATTCACGCCAGGGAATCACCTGAGTGCTCTGATCAAATACTGCTTCTAGCTCAATGAACTCAATTGCTGTCTCTGGCAATTCTGGCAGAATGACTTTACTCACCAAGAAATGCTTTCGCTTATGCGTCGGCTTTACCGCAGTCCACTTACTCAGCAGTAGTTTTTTGGGGTTTAGAGGGTTATATTCTTTAGAGGGCATTGCACTTCAACTCTTTCCCGTTGCTGACCAGTTTTCCTGAACCGGGTGTAAAGATTTGGCTGGACTCCTGAATCTGGCCGGAACACTTCAGATCAAAATAGCTCAGAGGACCAAGGCTTCCACAGTAGGCATATTGCAGATCCTGAAATTGCATCTGCGCCTTTTTGAGAATCATCGTTGATTTAGATCCAGCACCGTCAATGCATGACCAAGTGGTATAGGTTTCTCTCCCGCAGGCAGAAAGTCCTAGGGCAAAAACAAGCAGGGTAATTTTTCTGAGCATCAATGCCATCAAAAAGAGAGGGTGGCACCAACAGGGCACCACCACTCAGATTTACAGTACCCAGAAGTGATGGGTGCCATCCTTACCAAGCTGCTCCACTAGTCCAAACTCCCAGTCTAGATAGGCTTGCATAGCAGCTGGATCGACACTGGTGCCTTCATATGGACGCTTATAGCGATCCATCGCAGGGGAGGCTAAATGGGTGGGTCCTTTTTCCATTTCGAGGCCTGCATCCATCCACGCTTGATTGCCGCCAGATAAAACAAATACATTAGCCTTTGTTAGCGTTTGAATGTCATTGGCAGCATATACCGCTAGCTCACCAGTGGTGCTCGTCAGCACATAACGACTTGCTGTTGGCAGATTCTGTATGGCAGCGGAGAACTGTGAACGCAGTGCAAACCAGCTACCGGGGATATGACCTTTCACATAATTTGCATGGGTACTCAGATCAATCGCAATCGTGTCGCTATCATCTTTCAACCATACTGAAGCCGTAGTGGCATCCACTGTTTGAATTTGTGGTGATGCAGGTAGACCTTGCTTCCATGGACCTTTTTCTGTCAGATCAGATGCTTTAATGCCATCAATCACATAAACATCCCATGCCATCTGCGCAAGCCATGAGGCAGGCATATTGGCTCTAACACCACCTGGATCCGCTAACACAATGCGGGCTCCTCGAACGGGTGCAACCATTTCTGTTTCTTGAACTAATTGACCGCCTGGAGTTGAGCGAAATCCAGGAAGGTGACCTGCCTCATATTCTTCGGGCGTTCTTGTATCAAAGAAATAAGTAGTTCGATCGGATTGGGGTTTCCACTGTGCGATCTCTGCAAGTGTGACCCGCTTTACTCCTGCTTTATCGGCAACGCTACGTGCGCGTTGCGCAGCTTCACTTGCAGTGCTATCACTCACCTCTGTAAATTTACGACTTTGGCCCTTATCAAGCTCTTGACCAGCTAAGGTCCAGCCAATGGTGCCATTGCGCAATGCATTCACCTCATTGGGAATCCCTGCATTGATTAAGGACTGCGTACCCAGGATGCTGCGTGTTCTGCCTGCGCAGTTGACGATGATCTTGGTTTTTGGATTGGGTGCCAGTTCGGGAACACGCAAGACTAATTCAGCGCCAGGGACGCTAATGCCGGTAGGGATGCTCATGGTTTGATATTCATCAAAACGACGCACGTCAACTACAACAACATCTTCTTTGTCATCCAGTAACTTCTTTACTTCTTGCGCGGATAGCGAGGGCGTATGTTTCTTGGATTCCACAAACTCACCAAAAGATTTGCTAGGTACATTCACATCTTTAAATACTTCACCGCCTGCAGCTTTCCATGCCTTCACTCCACCATCGAAAACAGAAACGTCGAGGTAGCCAAGTTCAGAGAGTCTCTGCGCTGCCAGTTGTGCATAACCTTCGCCATCATCCAGAGTCACAATCGGTACATCTTTTCTGGGGAGCTTGCTAAATGCATCGACTTCAATACGGGATAGTGGGAAGTTGGCCGCAAACAAAGGATGCTCTTGAGCATGAGGATCTTCTTCGCGTACATCCAAGAGCGCAACTTCTTCTTTATTGAGAAGCTTATTGCGAACAAAAGCGTAATCTTGATTTTTAATAGGCATCATTTTTCTGTATTGATTTGGGTGGTTATGAGGGATGTCATTGCACTGCAGTAATCAGGTCTCTCGCTGCATTGCGACATCGAATGACTGTAAAACAAGGCATCCAATAGGGCTTATGAATACTCGGCAGCTCCTTTTTGGAGGCGTGCCTAATGCTGATTGGGCTCTAAATGCGGGGAATTGCTATTTTTCATGGGTGTCTCCGTTAGTTTTTAGTAGTTTTTGTTATTTTGGGGGATTTATTGGATCTAAGAGTTATCCCTGATAGCACCCTCGAAATCCTCTGCTTTTTATGGGGATATACTAATTCTGAGCTTAGTACTCATACTTTCATCAGAAACATAGGAGACGAGATGTCACAACACGATACATTGTTGGCTGCTTTTGAAACTTATAAAGCGGAAAACGAAAAGTTTATTGAAAAAGGCGTTAAGGCATCTGCTGCACGTGCTCGTAAAGCTTTGCAAGAAATTGCTGGAGCCTGTAAGGAGCGTCGTAAAGAAATTACAGCAGCTAAAGAAGCAATGGAAGCTAAGAAGTAATTAACTTTCTCCGAATTCAATTCAGCCTGGCCCCCAAAAGGAGCCGGGCTTTATTTTTATACGCTGACGGAAAATAAAGTGAGCTTCATGGCTTGGTTGCGGATTGGTAATAGGCTTTGATACTCTGGGCTATTGGCCCAAGACTGAGAGTGCTCTAGATCTGGAAACTCCAATTCCACAAATGCACTAAAAGAGCCGCACTCTAATTCATTCCAAAGGAAGGTATTGAAAGAGCCTCGGGATGTAATCTTTCCTTGATAGAGAGCCACGGTACCACCGACCTGAGACCGGTACTCTTCAAATGCCTCAAGATTATTTAACTGAATAAGGCCAATCACTTTAATGGTCATCCCGACTCCCGGATATTTGTCCAGCTAGTTTATAAGCAAGCTATAGTGAGATATTAGATCTTTACTATCTCATACGAGGCGCATATGAAAGTCGCATTTTTAGGTTTGGGCAATATGGGGCTCCCTATGGCTCTCAATTTAATTAAAGCGGGTCATCAGGTCCAAGGTTTTGATTTGGTTCAGGCTCAACTGGATGCTTTCAAGCTGGCTGGTGGGATTCCGATGAGAAGCGCTTCAGAAGCCGCCCTGGATGCAGATGTCATTATTAGCATGCTCCCAGCTTCGCGCCATGTTGAGGCTTTGTATTTGGGTGAAGTTGGCTTGCTTGCCACGGCCAATCCAAAAGCCTTACTGATTGACTGCTCTACGATTTCTCCCAAGGTTTCTCAGTCTGTCGCTACCGCTGCCAAAGCCAAGGGCTTTGCCATGATCGATGCGCCTGTTTCTGGTGGCACTGCAGGGGCACAGGCTGGAACCTTAACCTTTATGGTGGGCGGAGATGCAGCGGATGTAGATCGAGCCCGTCCATTGTTAGAGCAGATGGGCAAGAATATCTTTCATGCGGGCCCAAGCGGAAGCGGTCAAACCGTCAAAGTCTGCAACAACATGTTGCTAGGTATTCAGATGCTGGGGACTAGCGAGGCATTGCGTCTGGGTATTGCGAATGGCATGGATCCCAAAGTACTCTCTGACATCATGTCTAAGAGCTCTGGGCGCAACTGGGCTTTGGAGCTCTACAACCCATGCCCTGGCGTCATGGAAAATGTACCATCCTCAAAAGGCTATGCGGGTGGCTTTGGTGTAGATCTCATGCTGAAGGACTTGGGTTTAGCAACTGAAAATGCAGGCGATCTAGAGGCGAGTATTCCGCTGGGAGAGTTATCTCGCAAACTATACGAAGCACATAGCAAGGCAGGTAATGGCCAGCTCGATTTCTCAAGCGTCTTTAATCTAAAGGCGGATTAAAGCAATACCTCTAGATGCTGATCTTGTTTGCTAGTCATGTTGCCAATGACACAGGCACTGCCGAAGTGATGTTGTTGAAAGATTTCTAAAACAGCATCTACAGAATCTGCGCTACAGGACACGAGTAGGCCGCCACTCGTTTGCGGATCAGTGAGAAGGGCTTGTTGTGCAGGGCTAAATTGCTCCGGTAAACGAACCTCCGCTCCATAGCTTTGCCAGTTACGATCGGATGCGCCGGTAATAATCCCTTGATCAGCTAGGCTCTGAACATTAGATAGCAGGGGAACCTGACTCCATTGAATTTGAGCGGTGAGCTTAGAGCCTCGAGCTAATTCTAGGGTGTGACCAGCAAGACCAAAACCGGTTACATCAGTTAATGCATGAACGCCAGGTAATTTTGCAAGATCTGGACCTGCAGAATTTAACTTCGTGGTGTTGGCAATCATTTCTTGATAACCCGCATCATCCAGAAGATCCTTTTTAAGGGCAGCAGATAAGATGCCGACGCCCAGTGGTTTACCTAAAATTAAGACATCTCCAGCCTGGGCGGCCGCATTGCTCTTGACACGTTTAGGATCAACAATGCCAATCGCAACCAAGCCATAGATAGGCTCAACGGAATCAATCGTATGACCACCTGCAATTGGAATGCCTGCTGATCTACAAGCTTCAGCACCGCCTTCCAAAATGCGTGCAATCGTTGCGTTAGAAAGCACCTTGATAGGCATGCCAACCAGCGCTAAGGCAAATAGTGGTGTGCCACCCATGGCGTAAATGTCGCTAATAGCATTCGTGGCAGCAATCTTGCCAAAGTCAAATGGATCATCAACGATAGGCATGAAAAAATCTGTAGTTGCAACAATCGCTTGTGACTCGTTAATTTGATAAACGGCAGCATCATCCGAGGTCTCAATCCCAATCAGAAGCTCTTTTGGAAAAGGCAGCTGTGGAACACTTTTCAGAATTTCTGAAAGAACGCCAGGAGCAATCTTGCAGCCGCAACCACCACCATGAGACAAGGAGGTTAAGCGGGGTTCTTGGGTAGACAGGGTATTCATATCAATAAACTTAATGTATCAAATGCTATGGATGCAATATTAGTGGAGATTTAACGATTAAAGCTGCGTTTAGGTGGGTTGCCACGCTTAGCCGCTGGTTTGCTGCCGCCATTGCCGCCACCCGCATTGCCTGGTCGTGGTTTTCTCGATTGTTGATGTTGCTGGCTACGTAACTGAATTGGTTGCGCTACGGCATTCGGATCCGGCTCAAATCCAGCGATCACTTCCTGAGGGAGTTTTTGCTTAATGAGTTTTTCGATATCGCGAAGCATCTGATGCTCATCAACACAGACTAGGGACACTGCGACACCATTCGAACCCGCTCTACCAGTTCTGCCGATGCGGTGCACATAGTCTTCGGAAACGTTTGGTAAGTCATAGTTCACAACGTGGGGGAGTTGATCAATATCGATGCCACGAGCTGCAATATCAGTAGCAACCAAGACGGTGATTTTTCCATCCTTAAATTCGGCTAAGGCTTTTGTGCGAGCGCTTTGACTCTTGTTACCATGAATGGCCATAGCGGTAATGCCGTCTTTCTCAAGCTGCGTAACCAATTTATTGGCACCATGTTTGGTACGTGTAAATACGAGAACCTGCTGCCACTGATTAGATTTAATCAGATGCGCCAATAATGGATGCTTTTGGTTTCTGTCAACCGGGTGGATCAGCTGAGCAATCGCTTCATTAGTACTATTGCTTCGTGCAACTTCAATTAACGCGGGTGAATTCAATAATCCATCTGCTAAAGCTTTGATCTCGGTCGAGAAGGTTGCCGAAAAGAGTAGGTTTTGACGTTGCTTAGGCAGTGCTGCCAAAATCTTTTTAATGTCACGTAAGAAGCCCATGTCCAACATGCGATCAGCTTCATCCAGCACCAGAATTTCAATATTGGCGAGTGAGACACAGTTCTGCGACATTAAATCTAGTAAGCGGCCTGGCGTTGCCACCAAGATATCAAGACCGGCAGCAATCGCTTTAATTTGCGGGTTGGCGCCGACACCGCCAAAAATGACGGTGGACTTCAGGCCCGTGTATTTGCCGTAGGTCACAACCGACTCTTGAACTTGAGCTGCTAATTCACGGGTGGGGGTCAAGATCAACACACGTAACTGACGTTTGCCACCAGCCTTAGCTGTACTACTTAAGCGTTGCAGAATCGGCAGGGTAAAGCCTGCAGTTTTACCGGTGCCAGTTTGAGCAGCGGCTAGTAAATCTCCGCCCTTTAATACGGCAGGGATGGATTTTTCTTGAATGGGGGTGGGGCTGGTATAGCCTTCCTCGCTAATAGCACGAAGAATGGATTCTGATAAACCGAGATCTGTAAATAACATAGGGGCCAAATAAATATTGACCCGTATTCAATTAAACGACTATCCCGGCCAATGGGGTGAGCTGCCACACTTGGAGTGTTTGCAGAAAGAGCCCCCATTTTAAGCTATCAAGCAGTCTTGCTAGCTGTATTCCAGAGATTGGGTGTTACTGAATTGGCGTATCCAGAAATAAATAATTTTTCTGCACCTGTGATGGGGTCAAACACTGCCCGCTGAATACGACCAATGTTGCCACCATAAACATGAATGCTAATAGAGGTTTGGTCGCTTAAAGCATTCTCGACTACGTGGATGTCATGTGTGTTGGGGGATACGGTAGCCACTTGACCGGGTTTGCAAACAAAAGATTCATTGGCTTGATAACTGCCATCAGCTTGACGGTAGTAGTCAGCGCTGCGCTCTTGTCCTCGAAGTTGCCCAACCATACCCCAGACGGTGTGGTTATGTAATGGCGTTTTTTGACCGGGCCCCCAAACAAAGCTGACTACTGAAAAACGATCGAGCGGGTCTGCGTACAGTAAGTATTGCTGGTAATACTGCGGATGCGGTTTACAAAATTCCTCTGGTAACCAGTCGTCTTCTCTGATTAAGTCTTCCAGCAGTTTTTTTCCTTTTGAGAAAACAATTTCTTCGCTCGGCTGAGTTTCAAGCAGTGTAGCGAGGCCCTTCACAAAGCCGAGTAATTTTCCTTCTTGCATAAACGCTCCAAAATTGAGGTCTTACTGATCAGCTGCAAAGAGCCAATCTGGCAGGCCCTTGGGCTTGAGGGTGGTGGTATCTACACAAACAATATGCAGTAAGGCGCTAGCAATGAGTTCTGGCTCAACCCCTTCGACAATGCGTTTCGCAGTTTGTTTGACAGCAATTTGAGTGCGACCGCGATGTTCAATCACTTGGTCGATGCTCAGCAAATCATCTAATCGACCCGGTCTATGAAAGTTCATCGTGATTTCTCGAACGGGAAGAACGATACCAAACTCATTAACCAGTTTTGTCGGGCTCAAGCCTCGTTGTTGAAGCCACTCTGAGCGGCTGCGCTCAAAGATCTCCAGATAACGAGCGTGATACACAAAGCCAGCCGCATCGGTATCTGAGTAACAAACGCGAAAGAGAAAGGGGGCATTGCTGAATTGAGTCATAAGGGTAAGGTGCTTTTAGATATATAGAATCATATCGCGATGTGCAATGCCCGCTTCATCGTAGATATCACCTTGCGCAATAAAGCCAAATTGTTCATAAAACGGAATGGCCGATAGCTGGGCATGTAATTCAAGTTGAGTAATGCCTTGGGATTTACTTAGTTCAAGTAAGGCGCAGAGTAATTTGCCTCCAATGCCTTGCCTTCGATATATCGGCAAGACCGCCATGCGCCCAATTTTCCCAACTTTTCCATTGCTCCCAGGTAGGGTAGCCAGGCGAGCTGTTCCAATACATTCCGAGTTCAAATAGGCCAGGGCGTGCTGTGCAGATGTGTCATATTCATCGAGCTCCATCTCCTCTGGAACACCCTGTTCATCGACAAACACGCTTTTTCGAATGGGGTAGGCCTCTTCTTTGCCATCTTGCCAGGATTTAATCAAGATCGCACTGTTACTCTGTTGTCTATTGAAGTTGGGGCTGGTCATTTAACCTCCAATGTAGCAAATTGAGCGCATTGAGGCTTCAAATATTAGCTCTAAGGCTTATAAGTAAGCTTAAAATGGGTCGGTGGTGCCACAGATTGGCGCCCCTCACAAACCTTTATCTAGGAGTTACTTTGAAGAAATCATTACTAGCTACATTAATTGCCTCACTCGGATTGGCTATTGCAGGCTCAGCTCTTGCTCAAGCCCCAGCAAAAATGTTGCCTTTGGCGGCTGAAGCAGTCGTATTGACTGCTACTGTTGATTCAGTGGATGTCAAGAATCGTATCGTTGTTCTTAAGGATGCTAACGGTAACTTGGCTCAAATGAACGTATCTAAACAAGTAAATGATTTGGATAAAGTGAAAAAGGGCGATGTGTTTGTTGTTGAGCACGCTCAAGCGATTGCAGTGGGTTTGGTAGCCGCTCCTAAAGGCGCTAAACCTGGTGTTTCGGGTGTGCGTTCAGTGGTAGTGGCAGGCAAAGGTTCTGCAAAGCCATTTGAAGAGACAACGGATACTGTTTATGCAACAGTCAAAATCAGCACAATTGATGCAAAAACTCGTATCGTGACATTCACATTGCCATCAGGCGAGAAGCAAAAAGTGAAGGTAGATCAAAGCGTTTTAGGTCTTGAGAAATTCAAGGCTGGTGATGATGTGATGGTAGAGTTTGTTGACGACACAGCCATTGGCTTCGCAACACCAAAGAAATAAGTATGTAAGACTTCCTCAGCATGACTCAATGCTGATGTATTAAAGAAAAAAAGGCCCGCAATTGCGGGCCTTTTGCATAACAGCTAGCAGCTTAAGCGTCTTTAGCAATCATCACATCAGAGGCTTTAATGACGGCCCAGGCCTGATCACCAACTTTGAGATTAAGCTCATCGACAGCCTCATTAGTAATAGAGGCTGTGACAATATGGCCAGCACCAATATCAAGCTTAACGTGCGAAGTGGTTTGACCCTTTTTAAGTTCAACTACTTTACCGCTGAGCGTATTGCGTGCGCTGAGTTTGACTTTGAGTTCCATGATTTCTCCTATTGGACGTATTGTTTAGCGTAGACGGCATCATTGTAGAGGGCTTCTTTGTACTGTACCTTTCCATAATTGCGAATAATTGCCTGGCCTTCATCTGAGGCTACAAATTGAATGAACTTAGCAGCAATATCGCGATTCTCAGTAGCGCCCACTGGGGCTACTAAAGCATCATAGGTATTGACGAGGTAAGGGTCACCACGATACAGAATTTGTAACTCAGGCGCGATGCTTTTTTCTGCAACCCAGGTGCTGCTATCAGTCATGAAGTAGGCTTTATCCGCATTTGCTCTTTTGAGAGATGCCGTCATAAAGTCATTGGTCACGATGTACCAGTTACCTTCAGGTGTAATCCCAGCCTTTTTCCAAATATCCATTTCCTTTTGGTGTGTGCCGGATTTATCACCTCGAGAGATGAAGTTGGCCTTCGCCTTGGCGATCTTTGCATAAGCATCTGCACCACTACTTGAAGATTTAATTTTTGCTGCATCGGCTTTGGGTCCGACGATATAAAACTCATTCGAGCCAATCAGTGTTCTGCCGGTCGCCCATCCCTCAGCAATGGCTTTATTAACAGCATCTGGTGCATGCACCATGATCATGTCAACCTGTTGAGTTTTCAGCAAATTCAGAGAGGCCCCACTTCCCGCCTTAATCCACACCAGACGTGCGCCTTCCTTTTTATCAAAGGCTTCGCCAAGTGCCTGTAGTAGACCCAGTTCACCGGGGCTACCAGTAGCCAATTTAAAGCTCTTGGAGCCTTGACCATAGGTAGCCTCAACTTTTGGAGGATTGGATTGCGCTAGTGATGTTTGCATTCCAAGCCCTATTAATAAAGAGGTGAGAAGTGCGCTGATTAATAGGCGTGGATTTTTCATCTGAATTACTTCTTAGCGTTTGGGAAGAAGAGTTGCTCACCGCCAATTTGATAGCTGGCAATCACATCTTGACCATTCTTAGAAGTAATCCAATCGATGAATGCTTGGCCTTCCACTTTTTTCACATGCGGGAATTTAGCTGGGTTTACTAACATCACACCATATTGATTGAATAGCTTTGGATCGCCCTGAACCAGAATTGTCAAATCTCCGCGGTTCTTAAAAGATAACCAAGTGGCGCGATCAGCCAAAATATAAGCATTCATTGCAGATGCGGTATTGAGAGCGGGGCCCATGCCTGAACCCGTTTCTTTGTACCAAGCACTTGGAGCTGCTGTAATGGCAGCATCTTTCCAGTAACGTAACTCAGCTGCATGCGTACCACTCTTGTCACCGCGTGATACAAATGGAGCTTGTGCCGCAGCAATTTTCTGAAACGCTACTTTGATGTCTTTGCCACCAGCAGTTTTTGCTGGATCAGATTTAGGCCCAATCAATACGAAGTCGTTGTACATAACCTCAACACGCTTGGTAGCAAAACCTTCAGCAACAAACTTTTCTTCTGCAGGTTTGTCATGCACAAACACCACATCAGCATCACCACGACGACCAATGTCTAATGCTTGGCCAGTTCCAACGGCAACTACCTTGACATCAATGCCGGTCTTCATTTTGAAGATTGGCAATATAAAACCAAAAAGGCCAGATTGCTCTGTTGAGGTAGTTGAGGACAGCACAATGCTTTTCTCTTGCGCATAAGCTGAGTTGCCCAATAGCGCTAGAGCAGTAATGGCGGTAGCTAGCAATCGATTGAATGAGAATTTCATTTGAGTTCACTTCCCTTAGGTAGGTTCGGTTAAGATTTGTCATATTACAAAACATCAATATGCAAAAAATTACATATGAGAATTCAGATTCGGCCAACCCTAGTTTTTGGAAGTAAAAACGCAAAAGACCCGGCTGTAGTCGATTTGGTGTGGTTAACGACCTTATTGAAAGACATAGAGCACGGCAAAACGCTCATGTCTGCCTGCAAGAAAATGGGCCTCTCTTATAGAAATGTGTGGCAAAAGTTAAATGATGTTGAGCAAGCGCTCGGTTTCAAGCTGATAGATAGGGTGAGGGGGCATGGATCCCAGCTATCTGAGTACGCTCGCTACTTGATTCAATTTACCGAAGACTTTGATCAAAAGACAATGCGCTTGGGTCAATCTAGCCTTTCTCACTTGGAGGAAGGCTTTGCTCAATTTAGGGTGAAAGCTAAAAAGCAGTGGCGCTTTGCTAGCAGTAGTGATCCGATCATTCAAAAGGCAGTTTTCGAGATTGGCGGCTTTGAGCTTATTACTGCTGGATCGGGTGAGGCTTTGGAGCGTCTACTCAATTACGAAGTCGATATTGCAGGCTTTCACGTCTCGGATCAACAGAGCTCCAAGATTATTTCAAAACGATTACAAAAAGAGGGTATGGAAATATTCCCGGTAATGAAACGTGTGCAGGGTTTATTGGTGACTAAGGGCAATCCCCTCAATATCATTTCACCTAAGGATTTATTAAGACCCAAGATTCGATTTATTAATCGCCAAAAGGGATCGGGTACTCGCCTGCTGCTTGATACCATTTTGGCTAAAGAGGGTATCGATCCACATCGTATTAAGGGATATGAGAACGAGGAGTTCACCCACTCCGCAATTGCTACAGCCATATTGGCCAAAAAAGCCGATGTTGGCATGGGTGTTAAGAGTGTTGCGCTTGAAAATGGCCTAGATTTCATTCAGTTGAAGGATGAAATCTTCTTTCTGGCTATGAATGAAGACCTTAGCAAGAATGCTGACCTGGCAAAAATCATCCGCAAAATCCGCGTACTCTCTAGTGCCGGTCCGGGTTATAAATCGATCGGCCTCAAGAAGCAGATCGCTGGCTGGCTTTAGGCCGTTAAATCAGCTAATTAGACCCTTGCTTGCAAATTGAGATACATTGTTAAGTTAATACAACCTCAATTGCTACTGATATGAATTTATCCCTTCGATCCTTGATCCTGATTACCATGTCTAGCGCTAGCTTTGCAGCATTTGCAGAGCCTGGCGAGAATGCCTATAAGCAAGTCTGCGCAGCCTGCCATGCCTCTGGTGTGTTGAATGCCCCCAAATTGGGAAACAAAACGCAGTGGGCTCCTCTAATTGCTGAAGGTCAGGTGACTCTCACCGCCCATGCTTATGTTGGCGTAAGGGGGATGCCTGCAAAGGGCGGAAATCCCAATATGACAATTGAAACATTCTCTGATGCGGTAGCCTATATGGCCAATAAGGCTGGCGGTAACTGGAAGACTCCAGATGCAAAAACTCTCACTGCAATCAATAAAGAAATCGAAGCACGCAAAGCTGGCTTAAATAAAAAGTAGTCATTGAATGGACTTACAGCCGCATCAGATTGAGATCATTGGTTACTGCGCTGCGTTCTTGACGACGATTGCTTTTTTGCCTCAAGCTATTCAATCCTGGCGCACCCGAGATCTTTCTGGAATCTCGGTAGGCATGTATAGCTTATTTACTGCTGGTGTTGGCCTCTGGCTGATCTATGGCCTCATCATTGAGAAGTGGCCCTTGATTCTGGCGAATGCCTTGACCTTCGCTTTGGCCCTCAGCATCTTGGTACTTAAACTGCGTACCCGGAGTCAAAAGTGACGTTCATTCAAGTAATGTCATAATTAATTCAATCATTTAGAAAACTAGACGCTCCTTAGAAAGGCCATTCATGAGCACCGCATACGTTATTGATCCGCCAGTCGTTCCATCCCTCCCGGTTGTGGGTGATACCCGTCGTTTTGCCGTCAACCGTATTTATTGCGTTGGTCGTAACTATGCTGATCATGCTCGTGAGATGGGTCATGATCCTGATCGTGAGCCGCCGTTCTTTTTTATGAAGCCGGCCAACTCGATAGTGACTGATGGCAAAGATATGCAATATCCAAATCTTTCAAATGATGTTCATCACGAAATTGAAATGGTCGTTGCCATTGGTAAAGGTGGCGCAAATATTCCCGCCGATAAAGCGCTAGAGCATGTGTATGGTTACGGTGTTGGTTTAGACATGACCCGTCGTGATTTACAGGGTGAAGCAAAAAAAATGGGCCGTCCTTGGGATACCGGTAAAGCTTTTGATCAATCCGCACCATGTGCAGCGATTACTCCAGCAGCTCAATTTGGTCACCCTAACAAGGGTGTAGTTAAGTTGCTAGTCAATGGTGAAGTACGCCAAGAGGGCGACTTAAACCAATTGATTTGGAATGTTCCTGACACTATCGCTTATCTTTCGACTTTATTCACGCTTGAGCCGGGTGATTTAATTATGTCCGGTACCCCTGCAGGTGTTGGTCCTGTGAAAAAAGGTGATGTGCTTGAGGGTAGCGTCGAAGGTTTGACCCCACTTAAAATCAAGATTACTTAATTCGGCTATTGGCCAAGTTGCCTTGGCCATCATCCTTTGAGGGGGCATTAAAACTCCCTTAAAGTTGACGCATCGTGCAGCAGGGTCGTGCTTTCAATACATGGCAAAGACCCTTCAAATCGCTTGTTTTTGCTTCTAGATCGACCTGCGATAGAATTCATTCATGTACATGTTTCTACCTTTCCTGACGGCCTTTATCGGTCTTGTCCTTGTTTGGTTTGAGAAACGTCTGGCGGGCTTAGTTATGCTTGCCATTACCGTTGGCATTCTGATGTTCTGGTTCAGAGTCCATGCTACCAATCACCTGAATATCAGTCTGTAAGAAAAATGAGTAAGCACTCTTTTTCTTCTCTCCCATCCCTGGCAGCACTCGGTAATCAATTGGCTTTGGCTGGAATTATTGGCATGCTGTCCTATGCCTTTATCGACCAATTCTATTTCGGTGAATTGCCTTGCCCGCTTTGCTTAATGCAGCGCATGGGATTCATCATTATTGGTTTTGCACTGGTGCTGAATATTCGTTGTGGTGCGCATTCCGCTCACTATGGCTGGGGCATTATTGGCGGCTTGGTTGGGATGATGGTTTCCTTACGCCAAGTGCTCTTACATATCTTGCCTGGCGATAAAGGATTTGGAAAAACTTTTCTTGAGTTGCATTTCTATACTTGGGCTTATGTTGGCTACGTTGGCTTGTTAGCTGGCCTTGCTATTTTATTAATGCTGCCTAATCGTGATGTGCGCTCACGATCTGTATTTGCCAATCTATTGGTGATCGCATTTATTGTTTTGGTGTTTGCCAATTTGGCATCGACGCTACTGGAGTGTGGTGTTGGCCCTTGCGCCGATGATCCCGTTAAATACGATGGATTAATTTGGTTGCGCTCGCGTTTTGGTCTTTAATTTAGTGCGGGTGATTTGATGGCAATCACTTTAAAGTTGGTGAGAAATCTGGTAATTTTTTTTGCTTGCCTAGGTTTCGCTACAATCGCGCAATCTCAAACAACCAAATCGAATACTGCCTGGCCTAAACAAACTATCCGGATTGTGGTGACCTTTACACCGGGCGGGGCGCCCGATATTTTGGCGCGCGTGCTTGCCGAGAGTTGGCAGCAAAGTTTGGGTGTGCCAGTTCTGGTTGAGAACCGTCCTGGCTATGGCGGCAATATTGGTGCTGATCTTGTTGCAAAAAGTGAGCCAGATGGATACACGCTACTCATTGGTACAGTAGGTATACATGCAATCAATGGCGCTCTTTATGAAAAGATGTCTTTTCATCCAATCAATGATTTCACGCCCATTAGTTTTTTAGCCAGTACCCCCAATGTACTGGTGGTGAACAAGAAGCTAGGCGTAAGTAATCTGCACGAACTCATTGAGCTAGCCAAAGCTAAACCCAATGAACTTACTTTTGGCTCTTCAGGTGTTGGGACTTCCTTGCACATGTCAGGTGAGCTCTTTAAAGAAATGACCGGGGTGCAAATTCGTCATATTCCTTATAAGGGTAGGGCGCAGTCTTTGCCTGACCTGATTAGCGGTCGGATTACGATGCTCTTTGATAACCTATCTTCATCCCTATCGTTGATTAAGGCGGGTGAGGTTCAGGCCTTAGGAGTAACCACACTAAAACGCTCTCCAGCGGCTCCAGAAATTCCAACGATGGCAGAGCAAGGTTTGCCTGGATTTGAGGCTATATCGTGGTTCTCGCTCATGGCGCCAGCGAATTTACCGCCCGCAATACAAAAGCAATTAAATACGCTGACCCGCCAAACCCTCAATCAAGCGGAAGTTAAAAAGAAGTTGCTTGCAAGCGGATTAGATCCAGCCCCAGGAAGCCCTCAAGAGCTCTCTAAATTGATTCAGTCTGAGACTAATAAATGGGGTAGAGTAATTTACAAATCCGGCGCAAAATTAGACTAACAGCCCTCACGGATAAGTGATAAATATTCCGTGAAAAGCTAAATTCCTGTCAGCCTGAATTTAAATGAAGCGTTAATGGTAGTAGGAGGCGACCAATTAATGGGGTCCACTATGAAAACAAGCCAAATGCAATCGAAATTCCTTATATCCAAAGCTGTTCTGGCGCTCCTGGCAGCCGGAGGCTTGCTTACGCTGGCGCCTTTAGCAGCACAGGCGGGTAATGTCGGTTGGGCAGTCTCTGTTGGGGGTGGCTATGGCGGATATGGCGGCGGTTGGCGCCCAGCAGCATATGGCCCTGGTTGGGGCGGTGGCTGGGGCCCAGGCTGGCGTGGTGGGTATTACGGTCCTGGCTATGGCTATCCTTATGCCGCTGGCTACTATGCGCCACCAGTGGTGTACGCAGCCCCGCCAGTGGTCACCTATGCAGCGCCACAACAACCCATGGTTCTAGCCTCACAGCCTCAAGCTCCCATTTGGTATTACTGCGAGGCAAGTGAGCAATACTTTCCGTATGTGCAAAGTTGCCCATCGGGTTGGCAAACTCGCCCAGCAATGCCGCCGTCTGGCAGTACGAGTACAAGACAGCGCATTCAGAATTAAACCAATTTAGTGCATAACCCGATTTAAGGAATAAATATGAAACGTGCCGTACTCACTTTGGCCATGATGAGCTCTTTAGCTGCTTGTGTCTCTGCGCCAACTGGCCCAACGGTTGCCATCATGCCGCGTGAAGGCAAGCCTTTTGAGGTATTTCAGCAGGAAGATCAGCAATGCCGCGAGTTTGCTGCAAATGCCATTAAAGATACTAGCAATGCAGCCTTAAAAGAAGGTGCGACGAGTGCCGCTATTGGCGCTGCCTTGGGTGCAGCAGCTGGTGCAGTCATTCAGGGTGGTAGTAGTCAGAATATTGGAACTGGCGCAGGCATTGGCTTACTCGGTGGCGCCGCTATGGGTGCTATGAATTCTTCTGGCAAGCAAAATCAAGCGCAAGTCCAATACAACATTGCTTATCAACAATGTATGTATTCTAAAGGCAATCAAGTGCCGAGTTATCCAACTCAAAACTTTGGCGGCAGTGGCGCTAACAACAATGGCTACAACATTCCGCAAGGCAAACCTTCAATGCCTCCAAATGGGTTTAGACCGATTCAGTAAATTAGAGTATTGGATTTAATCTCGACTAAACCTCAACCGGCGGATGCGTTTTCTCGAAACGTGCCGCTGTTTTTCTAAAGAGGTAGAGCAGTAGCAGTGCAGCCAATCCCAGGCTCATGCTGTTACCAGCCCAAAAGCCATTAGCGCCTTGTAAAAATTCTGGGGTATTGCCAAAGACATTAAAGCCCATCAGGTAGCCACCACCAAGGCCTACACCCCATAGTGATCCTGCGTAAATCAGCATCGGCCAGAAGGCAATGCGATAGGCTCTCAGAATAAATGCCGCCGTAATCTGCAGTGCATCAAAGACTTGATAAAAAGCGATAAACAAAAAGAGTGGAATCGAAAATAGTTTCACTTCCTCTGGTGGGTCGTATAAATCGAGTAGCTGGATTCTAAAAATCCAGACCGCAAGACCTATCAAAACACACAAAGTAGTTGTGAAGAAAACTGACGACCATCCAATCTCCTCGGCGCGCTCTTGCTGATTCGCACCAATCGATTGAGAGACTAGCGTCATGGTTGCAATCGAGAGGGATAGGGGCACCATATAAATCACCGTCCCCATATTGGCCACAATTTGATGACCAGCTAAAGCGGTAGTGCCCAAGCGTGCAATGAAGAGTGACATAAAGGTAAAGGAGGTTACTTCAATCAAGTAACTGAATCCGATGGGCGCACCTAATTTCAACAGAGTCCAGATGCGATGCCAGTCAGGCCAGCTAAAGCGTGTAAAGATCTTGAATGACTTGTAGAAGCTATCGAACATTACAAAGCCCAGCGTGATGATGAGCCAGAACCAATTAATGATGACGGTCGCTACTGCGCAACCGGGGCCACCCATACCTTCGATACCTAGGCCACCATAAATAAAGAGGAGATTGAGTGGGAGTTTTAAGCCCAATCCAATCAGCTGCACCACCGTGATGACTGCTGGTCTGGAGACGGCATTATGCAGGGCCATTAAGACGCGCATTGCCATGCTCGCTGGTAAACCAATTGCGAGGATGTTGAGATACAGCTTAGCCTTGCCTTCAATATCCGGTGTGACTTGAGAGATTTGAAGAAGGTAATCGGCATTAAGCAGAATGGCACCACCCAAGATGGTCAGGCCCATAGCTAGCCAAGTGGCTTGACGCACCTCTTCACCAATCTCACCAAAGCGTTTTGCACCAAAGAGTTGTCCAGCGATTGGAGCGAGTGCTGAGATTACGCCTGTGAGGCCAACATAGATACTGATAAAGATAGCGGATGCCATTGCAAGAGCGGCAAGGTCATCCGCAGAATACCGTGCTGTCATGGCGGTATCTAAAACGCCAAATGTAATCACCGCCAGCTGACCAATGAGTAATGGGCCAGCCAGTTTTAGTAGAGAGGGAATATCCTCGCGCAAACGCGATAACTTAAAGTGCAACACGTTTTATTCTTTACCGGCTGGGGTAATTTGATAGAGGCGGAGACGCTCATCACGGTCAGATGCGCGGCGATCTTCCCAGAGCAACTCTATTTTCTTTTTATTGAGGCTAGCGTATGCCTTGGCCTCTGAAGAGCTGTGTGTCAGCATGAGATTGCAGCTGGGATCATCTCTTAGTGGAAGCTTGGTGAAGTAGTCGAATGAAGCTAACTGAGCTGGTCCGAGGTTAGTGGTGTCAATGCAGCCTGGCGTATTGGCGATGATCGTTTCCAGGCGATCTGAAACATAGCGATAGGTCTTGGCGTAATTGATGGTGGGCAGCCATAAAGTCATCAAGAGAACCCACATCAAGGTAGTTCCAGAAGCAGAGATGATGAGGCAACGCCAGATTTCTTTGGGAGCGCGAGAAGTTCTCCAGCGCACAATCGCTAACCAAACGCCAGTAATTATGAGGGCAATCACAAAGCCAATGTAATCAAACTGCGCCTGAAAGCCGGGTAGCAGTCTTGCCAAATTACTAGCGGTTGATTCTGGGAAGCCAGTCACTTTTGCAAGCCAAATAATCCAAATGGCTAAAGCAATGATCGTGAAGCTAAACATCGCAAACCAATCGATGAAGCTAATGAGGCTGCGCTTGAGTATTGGCAGACTAAATGCAGCAATAATCGACAAGCTTGGAATCAAAATGATCAGGTCATGTTCGTTAGCTTCTAAACGGAACAGAACATAGATTAAGCAACCAATAAATAAACTCAGTGGAATGCAAAGGTGAGGAGCGCGCCATTGACCTGCCTCTTTGACTCGACCCCAGTGCGCGAGGGAGATGATGGCTAATGGCCAAACAGGCCAGGCATAGGCCCAGAAGTTCACACTCAAAAATCCGAGTGATTCAATGGAAGGCGTTGCGCGCATCTCTGGCATATTGCGCCAGCCTTCTTCAGCGATATGACGCCACTCAGGAGTGAGGTTGCTTAAATACCAAAGCGCAGGCCAAATCGCAAAACCAATCAAGCCTAAAACTGTACTAGTTAAAGTCCAACGAAAACGTAACTTCGCATTGCTTGCAATGACCGCAATGATGGTGGAGCTGACAACAATTAAGCTGAGGGTGAGATTGCTCGAAAGCGCAATGATTGCAATACCCAAACCAGTCCAGAGACCACCTTGCCATGGCTTATCTAAACCACGCACGGTACCGTACAAGACAATGCTGATGCCCATGAGTTGCGCCATCATCGGAGTAGTCTCATGTGCGCGTTGCGCAAGACCGACGCAGGCTAAGAAAATCAGTAGCGCACCATCAGCCAGAGTCATGCCGTAATTTTTGCGGCCAGGTTGACCACCAACCGCTAGAACCATTGGTTGCACCTCTGGGCGACGACCCAAGAGATAGGTCGCATACCAAATGGCTAGCGCAGCAGCAAAAAAACAAACGGCTGCATAGAGGCGCGCCGCATTGGCAATACCAATCAATGGACCAAAAAGATCCATCAGAGTGGCACCTAGCCAGTAGGGAAAGGGTGCGCCAAGGGATGCATCACGCCCGGCAAGATGCGGAACAATCCAATCCAGTGCTTTGCCATTGTGCAAAGTCCACATGCCACCAAATCCGATGGCATCTTCATTTTTCCAGGGGTCACGCGCGAAGAGGCCTGCAAAACCATAGACCAAGGTCAACGCAAAAATAATGATGCGTGGAATGGAGGTGGTGGCGGCGGCGGTGAGTTTAACCATATAAAACTAGTAATAAAAAAGGCAGCAAACGCTGCCTTGATTATCTCGCAGGGGAGGGTGAATAGTGAATATCCAAACCCCAGCCCCTATGTAGAGTGAGTCTATTACTTCTTCTTAGCTGGCTTTTCAGCGGCTTTAGCTTCTGCAGCAGCAGCTTTTTTCTCAGCTGTTTTAGCAGCGCCATCACCAGTTGCCTTAGCAACAGCTTTAGTGCCGAACTTCTGACGGAATTTCTCAACACGACCGGCAGTATCCATAATCTTCTGGGTACCAGTGTAGAAAGGGTGTGACTCAGATGAAGTCTCGATCTTGGCTAATGGATATTCATTGCCATCTTCCCACTTGATTGTCTCTTTAGTAGACATAGTGGAGCGAGTCTTGAAGCTGAAGTTATTAGAAACGTCTACAAAGACGATTTCACGATATTCGGGGTGAATGCCAGGTTTCATTATTAAGTCCTATTAGCAGGCAGCCGTTTAAGTCCAAAGACCCAAATACTTACCCAGTTAAATGCAAATTATTAAAGCGGTAAAAGCGAAATTATGCCATGAAATCAACAACAAAGCGCGCTTTTACCGACTCTGAGAGCCTAAATTAGCCACCCTTACGCATTAAATCGAAGAATTCACCGTTATTTTTAGTGGATTTGAGCTTATCAACGATAAAGTTCATTGCCTCGATATCGTCCATATCGGCCAATAATTTACGCAATACCCAGATTTTCTGGAGGTTTTCAGCTTTAACCAGCAACTCTTCACGGCGGGTGCCAGATTTATTGAGGTTAATTGATGGGTAAACACGACGCTCAGCCAAACGACGCTCAAGGTGAACTTCCATATTGCCAGTACCTTTGAACTCTTCGTAGATGAGGTCATCCATACGGCTGCCTGTTTCAATCAAAGCGGTAGCGATGATGGTGAGTGAGCCACCTTCCTCAACGTTACGCGCTGCACCGAAGAAGCGTTTTGGACGTTGCAATGCGTTCGCATCCACACCACCAGAGAGTACTTTTCCAGATGAAGGGATGACGGTGTTGTAAGCGCGAGCCAAACGGGTAATCGAGTCCAGCAAGATGATGACGTCTTTTTTCATCTCTACCAAACGTTTAGCTTTTTCAATCACCATCTCGGCAACTTGAACGTGACGTACAGCTGGCTCGTCAAAGGTTGAGGCAACCACTTCGCCACGAACAGAGCGCTGCATTTCAGTAACTTCTTCAGGACGCTCATCTACTAACAACACGATCAAGATCGCATCAGGATTGTTTGCAGAGATCGCATGCGCGATGTGCTGCATCATCACGGTCTTACCGGATTTAGGTGAAGATACGATCAAGCCACGCTGGCCATAGCCAATCGGGGAGATCATGTCGATGATGCGGCCAGTTAAATTCTCTTCGGCTTTGATGTCACGCTCTAACTGAATAACGCGATTTGGGTGCAATGGCGTTAAGTTTTCGAACATGATGCGGTTCTTCAAGGCCTCAGGAGCCAAACCGTTGATCTTGTCTACTTTTACTAGGGCAAAGTAACGCTCGCCATCTTTAGGGGTACGAACTTCGCCTTCAACGCTGTCACCAGTGTGCAGGTTAAAGCGGCGGATCTGCGCAGGGGAGATATAAATATCGTCCGGGGAAGCCATATAAGAGGCGTCTGGGGAGCGTAAGAAACCAAAGCCATCAGGCAATACTTCCAAAGTACCGTCACCGAAAACAGATTCACCTTCTTTGGCACGCTTCTTGAGGATGGCAAACATCAACTCTTGTTTGCGCATACGTTGCGTATTTTCAATCTCCAGGCTAGCTGCCATTTCAAGCAGGGCGGATACGTGGAGGACTTTGAGTTCAGATAATTGCATGTGGTTCTCGGGTGTAGATAAGGATGTAGATGTGTTTTGGGGTATTGCTGTCTAGATGGACATCAGACAGATTGGAAAAACAGAATTTTGGGGAGTTTGCTAAAAAAAGAGGGGCACTTGAAGTGCGTTGAAATACTGATGAACTAGATACTACACTAAAAACAGCTCAAAACCACAGGCTCAGCCAGTGAACCTGTGATCGAAGACTATTTACAGATGACTATCGATAAATGCGGTCAACTGAGATTTGGCCAAAGCGCCTACTTTTTGAGCAGCAACAGTGCCGTTCTTAAACAGGATCAGCGTTGGGATGCCACGGATATTGAACTGGGCAGGAACACCTTGGTTCTCATCCACATTCATCTTAGCGATTTGGATCTTGTCGCCGTACTCACCAGCCAGCTCTTCAAGGATAGGGCCAATCATCTTGCAAGGACCACACCACTCAGCCCAGAAGTCGAGGAGAACAGGTTTATCGGACTTGAGAACGTCTTGCTCGAAAGAAGCGTCAGTTACATATTTGATGCCGGCACTCATGAAAATTCCTTAATTTGTCTTATTTAGTTTTATATAGTTATTGCGCTACAACGCTTATATTAGCAATAAGCCATACTTTCTGCCTAAATTCTAAAAATCGCTCACAAACTAGCCCCAAGGCCAGACCTAGACCCCATATCCATGTTGCACCCATTTCCAACCCTAAATGAGCAAAAGCAGCCACATGCTTCGGCAATTGCGCCCAATGCTAGCGCTCTGCAATCGCTCGCTGAGGGTATTTGGGATTGTGCAAAGCAAACCAATCAGCGCCCCTTAGTGGTGCTTAGTACTGCAGGTCCATTGATGGGGGTGAGAGCTGCCCTAGAAAAGTACCGACCGCAAGATCTGCCAAGCCAGATTGCCTTCCTTCCTCAAGTCATGAGTTTTAACGACTGGCTAGAAGCAGCACCGGGTGCATGGAAGTTTCCTAAGAAACAAACTGATTTAGAGCGTTGGCTGTCTGTATATGTCACTCTGCGTAAACATCAACAATTGCAAGCCTGGTTTAAGGCCGAAACTGAGGCAGGATCCTGGGGGTTGGCACAAGCCATCATCGCGGCCTGTGACACCTTATCGAACTCCATAGCACCCAGTCTTCAGCAAGAACTGCACAAGCTCATAGCCGACCAAGAAGAAGTACTTAAGCAAAATACGGAATCTTGGATCGAGATCCTTGAACCATTATTGGATCGCACTATTGGGCAGGCATACCCAGCCCTTGCCAGAAAAGTAGTGGATCAAGAAGCGCAAGTACTTCTGACATTTTGGAGATACATCACCAGTCCAAGTGATCCTGCATTCAGAAAGCAATTCGCTATGGCTGCCCATCTTGAGGCTGCCAAGAAAACTTCACAAGCAAGTACAAAGCCTTTCAATACGAGACCGTTAATTTGGGTAGAGACAGCAGACCCCACTCCGATTGATAAGCAGCTCATCCAAGGATATTTAGCTGACTATGCGCAGTACGCCCCTGCGGTTGAAGTAATAATGAATTGGGAATCTGTTGCGCTCTGGACTGAAGCATTAAGCCCTCAGATGCCTGAAGACCAAAAGTTACAAGCAATTCAAGCTAACCTCAGTAATGCACATCCAGAGCATTGGCATCTGATTGCTGCAAAGCGCTTTGAAGAGTTGGCGTGGGCAACAGCCAAAACTATTGAGCAACAGTTAATTGATGGCAAAACAAAAATTGCCCTGGTAGCGCAAGATCGTCTCGTTGCTAGAAGGGCGCGCGCATTATTGGCTCGTCTTGGACCATCTCTCAAAATTCAGGATGAAACGGGTTGGAAGCTATCGACAACGAGGGCGGCAGCAGCACTCAATAGTTGGCTCGAGTTATTGCGTGCACCACCTGAAGGCCCAAGTGCAGCTGACCTATTGGAATTTTTGCAAAACCCATTCTTGGATATTGGAAGCTGCCTTAATCCCAACAGTAGACGTGAGGCAGAATCCTTAAGCGGATTAGTGGCACAGCTCGAAGACATTTTGATTGCTAGCCAAGCTAAATCTGGCTGGGAAACTTTTCATATGGCGATTGAGGCATCGGTCACGCACAGTTCCGCTGCACCTAATCCGCTGTTACTAGAGCTGCTGCAATCCATTCGGGGTCGTCTGAATCGCTGGCGTGGCATCAAAATCAATTGCGCTCTTGCTCATCAATATCTTATGGATGATCTGATTCAAATGGGAATGACTCAGGGATTGGAAATAGATTCCGCTGGTAAGCAATTGCTCGAACTATTAGAAACATTTGATTTTGACGTTGAGCATCAGCAAATTGCCATGCGCCTTAATGAGTGGTTAAGCTTATTAAAGACCGTCATTGAAGAATCCTCCTATGAAGAGAAGGGCATCAATGCAGCAGCTACTCTAAGCATCCTGCCACTCAGCTCCACCCGTTTTAGGGAATTTGAATCTGTTGTCATGGTGGGTTGTGATGAACAGCAACTTCCTGCGTTTTCAGAGCCACCACTGTTTTTCTCGGACACCTTAAATAGACTTTTAGGTGGATCGAGTATTGAGGCTCAGTTTATTCAGCAGGCGCGAGATTTATCTCAATTACTGATCTCTTTCTCTAGCGTTGATCTCCTTTGGCAAAGTAAGAGCAAGACTGGAGAGCCACTTAGACCGTCTGCTTGGATTCAGCGCCTCCAAATGGATTTACCTCATTGGCAGGTACAAAATGCCAGCACCTTATTTGCACCTCGCAGAGGTGTAGCAAGCCCATCGCAAATGGCGATTGCAAAACTAGACTCAGATTTGCCAATGCCAGTATCGATGAGTCCGAGTGCTTACAAAACATTGCGTGATTGTCCTTATCGATACTATGTACGAAGCCTACTGGGCTTACGCAAACTCAAAGGCTTTGAAGAAGGTTTCGATGCTTCACTAGCAGGGCAAACTCTGCACAAGATCTTGCGTAATTTCTATCAGGCGCTGAAAAGCGAGCCGCAAAAATCTGCCTCACCCATCATCACCGATACAGAACTGCGCCGCGTTTGGATGCAAGATAAGTTAACCCTCATCTCTGAACAAGTCTTTAAGCGTTTAATTGAGGGCGATGCAAGAGTCTTAGGTGTCTTACGAGATTGGCAAAAACAAATACCGAGTTTTATTCAGTGGCAGCTAGATCGTGAGGCTCAAGGTTGGCAGTTTTATGATGCTGAAGTGAAGGTCGGCTTTGATCTGCCGTTTACTGATCTGGATGGTAACGAGCGCCATATTCGGATTGAGGGGTATGCAGATCGTTTCGATGTCAGCATGCATGATCCCAAAACTGCATCGGTAATCGACTATAAAAATCAGAGCCTCACTAAAGTTGAGTGGCGCTCTGAAGTGGTATTGGACGATCCACAGTTATTAATCTATGCCAGAGCCTCTAATGAGAGCAACAAGATACCCGGGCGCGCAGTCAATGCAGCCGAGTGGGTTGCTTTAAAAGCGGATGTTAAAAAAAGTGGTGATGAAGCCGAGCGCTCAGTCATCATCGAAGAGATGCCAGAACTCCTACAAGAATTCTCTGAGCAAATCACTGAGGATGTGCAATCACTCTGGTCAGGTAAACCTCTCAAGGCATTTGCACCCGATAGCGTTTGTCAGTATTGCGAAGCTCGGGGTATTTGCAGAAAGGGGATGTGGTGAGTAACACTACCTTCCCAGTCGATATTGCTTGCGATCCCAATCGTTCGGTGATCGTGTCTGCTTGCGCAGGTAGCGGTAAGACATGGCTATTGGTCACCCGCATGGCTCGCCTCCTTTTGGCCGGTGCCAAGCCCCAAGAAATCCTTGCACTCACTTTCACCAGAAAAGCAGCGCAAGAGATGCGTGATCGTCTCTATCGTCTATTAGAGGAGTTTTCACAATCCAGTGATGAGCAACTCATCGGACACCTAACTGAGCGTGGTTTGAGTGCAGATGAGGCAAAGGAATTGCTACCTACTGCCAAATCCCTCTACGCCAAAGTACTGGCAAGCCCACAAGGCATTGTGATTGATACCTTCCATGGCTGGTTTGGCAGGCTCTTGGGTGCAGCACCAATCTCCACTGGTATACAGCCAGGCTTTAGCTTGCGAGAAGATGCGAAGCGATTGCAGGAAGAGTGTCTGGATGACTGGTGGGGTAATTTGCCAGACGGTATTGCAGTGCATTACGACACCTTGTTAAAGGCGCTGGGTGCAAGTGAAACCCAGAAGTTCCTGATGAGTAATTACAGTCTCTTTAAACAAAGAGGCGCCTGGACCTTCTTCTCGCAAGCCTGCAAGGCCCATGGCACTACTCCCATCGACAAACTCAAAACCGATTTAGCAAGACTGAGAATTGACAATCCGCTTAATGGAGTTTGGAACGCCATCAACAGCAAAGCAGATTTAGAGTTTCTACATCGCTGCTTTAGTAATAGCAGTACTACTGAAATGGCCTATGCGCCGACCATTCAGATGGCAATTGAGCTCAAATCTAGCGGTGGCGATGTGATGGAGATAACTTCAGCATTGCAGTCAGTATTTTTGACTCAGGACGACACCAATCGCACGTCGAACGATAAAGCTGCAGGCGATCTCAAGAAATACCTCAAAAAAGAAGGTGAACTAGATCGTGAGCTAGAGCATGTAACTTACAAGCAGGCATGGGCAAGCGCTTTCTTGGAATTTGTCGCCTGGCAAAAGGAGCAAGAAGCCTGCGCACTCAATGAAGCTTGGTTTGCAATGAGTGCTGCCATGATGGATCACGTGAGCGCGAGCAAAGAGTCCATGCGTGTGCGTGACTTTGATGATCTGGAGATTGGTGTCAGTCAGTTAATGGCGGATTCTGCCAATGCAGCCTACTTACAGTCGAGACTGGATGCGAAGTACAAACACATTCTGGTGGATGAGTTCCAGGACACCAATCCTTTGCAGTGGCAGATTCTGAGGGCTTGGTTAGAAGGCTATGGCCAGGATAAATCCAAGCCCACAGTCTTTATCGTAGGGGATCCCAAGCAATCCATTTACCGATTTCGTCGTGCTGACCCAAGATTATTTAATGATGCGCAGGCTTTCTTGGTAAAAGAAATGAACGCAGCATCTTTAAATCAAAACACTACCCGCCGTAATGCACCAAAAATTAACGAAGCAGTAAATCAGATCTTTTGTACTGAGCAATTGCCTGAGTCATATCCATTTGTCCAGCAAAACACCTTATGGAAAGCCCCGGCAGGAAATTCTGATATCCCACAACACTCAAGCGAGGGCGAAGCCTACTTATTACCTCTCGTGAAATACGAAGCCGAAGAGTTGGAGCAAAGAGCGGGCAATGCCTTTGAAGAGGCGATTGTGGATGCGAGACAAACTGCCGATGTCACTCAGCGCTATGTTGAGGGACAGCAAGTTAGCGCATTGATACAGCATCTAATTCAGACGCGACCTGTAGTGGATCGCGTGAACGGCAAAGAAGTCTGGCGTAAAGCCAGAGAGAGTGATTTCTTATTATTGGTGAAGCGCCGTAAGTACCTTCCACAATTTGAGCGCGCTCTCCGTGAGGCAGGATTAGCGTTCGAGAGTTCAAGACTCGGTGGTTTGCTCAACACCTTAGAGATTGATGACCTGATTGCGCTCTTAACGGTCTTGGTGACGCCACGCCATGATTTACCGCTGGCACAGGTATTGAGAAGCCCGATCTTTGCATTTACTGAAAGCCAAATGCAAACCCTTGCTAAGGCTCTTGCATCCAATCAATATCGCTCTTGGTGGGATGCTTTGCAAGATAGCCCAGATGCTGGGTTGATGCAGGCAGCGCGGTATTTAGAGCATTGGCGCATGCTGGGTCAGCGCTTGCCAGTACATGACTTGCTTGATCGTATTTATCAAGAAAGTGATTTACGTATTAAATACGCCAGTATTTCTCAAGAGATTGCCCGCGCGCAAGTCTTGGCAAACCTGGATGCCTTCCTGGAGTTAGCACTCAATCAAGATGGTGGTCGTTATCCAAGTCTGGGTCGCTTTATTGAAGAGATCAACATCATTCGTCGCGGCGACGATGATGAAACCCCAGATGAGGGTGACGTTAATGCGGATGCTGATCTAGTTGAGCTCGACGAAGAGAGCGAGTTATCTGAAGAAGATAAAAACAAGCGCGTGCGCATGATGACCATTCATGGGGCCAAAGGCTTGGAGTCACCATTTGTGATCATGCTCGATGCGAACCATACTGAAGGCAAGGCAGATCATCGTGGTGTCTTATTGGATTGGCCGCCGGATAGCGAGAGTCCTAGTCATTTATCAATGTATACCTCGGCTACCTTAACCAATCCTCGTAGCGAAGTGCGTGAACGGGAGCTACTCATAGCTAAGAACGAGAACTGGAATCTACTTTACGTTGCCATGACCAGAGCAAAGCAGGGGCTGTGGATTAGCGGTGTAGCAAAGGCACCCACCGCAAAAAATCCTACAGGTTTAGATGAGAAGTCTTGGTATGGCAGATCGACGCTAGGTCAGTTAGCTACTCTCGAAGATCAACTGACGCCACTAGAAAACAAGACCCCAGTGCCCACAAGCCAAAAACCAAATAATCTGACGGATTTCATGATCGATGACTTTGAGGTTTCCTGGGATGCGGCTAAGACAAGTCACGAGCAGCAGCTTAAAGATATCGAAAGTGGCTTAACCCTGGAGGTCTTCCAAGATACTGGCGTGGAACCGAATAACTCCAAAATCTTGGAAGAGGGCGTGCACTTTCATCAACTGCTAGAGCATCTCACTCTACAGACTGGGGCAGCAAAACCAGAAGTCATGAGCGCAGATCAAATAGCCCGCTGGCTTGGGATTAGCGGTGAATCAGCAAGTAAAGCCCTAGACCAGGCAACTACTGTTCTCAACACGCAAGAGCTCCAGCCATACCTCACAGCAAATCAGTGGGTGCAGGCTTGGAATGAAATTGATGTTGTGAGCCTAGATGGCAAGAGCTTCCGCTTAGATCGTTTAGTAGAGTTTGACGATCACTTAGCCATCCTTGATTACAAGCTCACAATCCCAGAGCTGGGCAGCGAAGCTCACAATAAATACCGTGCACAACTCAATAACTACAAACAAGAGCTGGCCAGAATACGTCCGGATAAGCCTGCCAAAGCCTATTTAATCTCGGTCAAGGGTGAGATTGCTGAAGTGGTCTAAGCATCTGGCCCTTGAAATTCTCCCAAAAGACCCTATATAAGTAAGGAATAGTAAAAACTCCCAAACTAGGGATAATGAAATTCACACGAAACATCCTACAAGGAGTCTTAATGACAATTCGTAAAGTAATCAATTTATTCGCCGGCGTATTTGCGGCAGCGGTACTGTTCACTAGCAACGTAGCGTTTGCCGAGGCAACTTTGCCTGAGGTATATCAAGCCGTGCAATCTGGGCAGTTGGCTAAAGCCGACGCCATGATGAAAGAAGTGCTGCAAAACCATCCTAATAGCGCCAAAGCAAACTATGTCGCTGCTGAGCTTTACCTTAAAGAAGGTAAGTTAGAGGCAGCGCGTAATCATTTCATCAAGGCGCAAAACTTGGCGCCTGGTTTGCCGTTTGCACAACCTGAGTCTGTACAGAAACTCCAAGTGCAATTAGCAAGCGGTGCAGGCATTCCTGCTGCTAGTCAGACATCCATTTTTAGCAACCCACTCTTTTGGGGTTTGATTGCCATCTTAGTTATTGGTGTCGCGATTGTGATGAAGCGTCGTAAGGCTGAAGCGGTGCAGGTCTATAACGCACCAAGCGCTGGTTACCCTGGTACTCCAGGTGGTCCTACTGCATATCCTGGCGGTCCCGGTGGCCCTGGTACTCCCGGATACCCTGGAGCCCCAGCTGCAGGTGGTATGGGTAGTGGTTTGATGGGTAGCCTGGCAACTGGCGCTGCATTAGGTGCTGGTATGTATGCTGGCCAAGCATTAGCAGGCAGCCTCATGGGTGGTCGCGATGGTGGCCATTCCAATGGAGATCACAATGCCAACTCCAGTATGAACCAAGTAGGCGGCCCAGCATCCTTAGACCCCAACTTTGGCGTGCGTGATGCCAGCTGTTGGGATGATGGTGGTGCAAGCTCTTGGGATGACAGTGGTGGTGGCGACTTTATGAGTGATGTCTAATTCACTCCGCATCTAGCATTCATATAAGAAAGTATTTATGGCAATTTCTATGTACCAAGCCTCGGTTCCTCAGTTAAAGAAAATGCTGGTCAACCTGACCACTATTTTGACGAAGGCTGAAGAGCATGCAGCCACAAAAGGCATCGATGGCAAGGTCTTGGTAGAGGCGCGCTTATTTCCGGATATGTTTCCTCTGGCTAAGCAGGTGCAAATTGCTTGTGATCAAGTGAAGTTTGGTTTAGCGCGTTTGGCTAGTGTTGAGGCGCCTAAATTTGACGATACCGAAAGTACGCTGGCTCAATTAAAAGAGCGTATTGCCAAAACGATTGCCTTTATGGATAGCATCAAGCCAGAGCAGATTGACGGCACAGAAGCAAAAGAGATTAAGTTCTCCATTAAAGAGTGGAGCTTTGAGTTTGTGGGTGAGCAATATGTACTGACTTGGATCATTCCAAACTTTTATTTCCATGTCACGACCACCTACAACATCCTGCGTCATGATGGTGTTGATTTGGGTAAAACAGATTACCTCGGCTAATGGAGCGAGTAATCGAGATTATCGAAGTAGGGCATGCCTGGCTGTATCGGGCAAGTATCTATACCTCCAATGCATTCTTGGATGATCCCGCCATCCTGGCGTTTGCTTTTTGTTGATTGCCTTAACCACCTCCGGGTGGTTTTCTTTTGCAGGTCTCAATTGCTTGGGTCTGACTTCTAGGGGGTATGGCAGGCCTTTAGGGTTTTGATGCATTAACTTCCGCTAAAAGCTTATACAATTCCTAACCATATTGGCATTAATTTATTGTTACGCTACCTCGTCTGCTATCTAATGGCAATTTAACGATTTATGAAACTATCTTTATTTGGAAATTATTATGTTGATACGCGCTATTAAAGTTGGCTTCTTAATCTTTGCTTTACAGCTTTTATCTGGCTGTTATCCCACCTCTTTGGCGGATCAGCAAAAGGATATTAATGCCGCTCAAGGCGAGGCGAGCAATCTCTCAGTCGGAACGGTGCAAAAAGAAATTAAGGTTGGAATGAGCTCTGCGGATGTAGTCAGCGTACTTGGGTCTCCAAATATGATTACTACTGACGATAAGCGAAGAGAGGTTTGGGTGTACGAGAAAGTATCCACAGAAGGAATGGCAACAACATCTCAGGGTCAAGGTTTTTTGTGGTACCCCTCAAATAGAAATGCAATAGCTAGCAGAACCCAAAAGACATTAACCATTGTTATTAAGCTCGATGAAAAGGGTAGGGTCAGAGATTTTGCATACAATCAGACCAAGTTCTAAGTCTCGCAAAATGAAAATTGCCATCTCCGCTTTAGCTATTCTGGGTGCATTGGCTGGTTGTGTAATGCCAGCGAATCAGCCTCAAAATAAACTTCAAATGACGTCGCTCGAGATTCAGGCTATTCAATCCCAAACATTTGAGGCTGATAAGAGGGTTACATTCAACTCCGTAATGTCTGTCTTGCAAGATCAGGGCTACATTATTGGCTCTGCCAGTTTGGATACGGGATTTATTACAGCAGAATCACCTACGCGCCATATTGAATCAGGGCCGCAGGTTGACTTAACCACCCCTATGATGACCCAGATTCTTAACGGTATTTTTAATGCTGATAAAAGAACGGCTGCGGTTAGTGTTGAAGAAAAAAAAGTGGTGACAGCTACTGTTGAAGAGCTTGGTCCAAAGAGAACCCGTGTAAGGTTAAATTTTGTTCATAGGAAGAATATGTCGGGCTCTTTGGGTCAGCGCGAAAATCAAGATATGCCTATAGTAAATTCAAAGGTATATGAAGACGCCTTCAGCAAGATTGGTAATGCAATCTTTATACGTCGGGCGCAAGCTGAGCCTTCACCCACACAAAAGCCAGCAAAATAGAGTTAAGTATCTTAAGCGGATTACCTCGGCTAATGGAGCGAGTAATCGAGATGATCGAAGTAGGGCATGCCTGGCTATATCGGGCAAGTATTTACACCTCGAACGTCTTCTTGGATGATCCCGCCATCCTGGCGTTTGCTTTTTGTTGATTGCCTTAACCACCTCCGGGTGGTTTTCTTTTGGCGCCAATAGTCCGCTTTTGACCACTTCAAGACACTTTCTGGTGATTTTTGCCCGCTCTCAATTTTGGGCTCATCACATTAAAGCTAATTCACTATAAAAAGCATATGAATCAGGGTGGTGAATTTGTATAATAAATGCCAAATATTTATTAAATATTCCAAAAGTTAAATAATGTTGCGCAATAGTTGCTGCTAATTTCATGCGCTTTAAATATCACGAAAGTAGGGAATGATTAAAAAGATTACAGTGAGTATGGCAGCAGTTTCGCTAATTTCTCTAGGTTGCACTACTACCGTTCCCATTACCGTTCCAGTCGCTCAAGCTGGAGACAGTACTTTGAGCTGTGATGCTATTGCGAATGAGATGCAACAGATGATTACCGCCCAACTACAGGCGAACGGTGATAAGAATAGGCAGACGGGAACCAATGCTGCACTGGGGGTGGCTGGACTATTTACTCTTGGAATCCCTTGGTTCTTTATGAATATAGGTGATACACCAACCATAGAAGAGCGTGCAGCTAAGGCAAGATATGATCGTCTGCAGCAAATGGGAGTGGATCGTAATTGTCCTGCGGCTCCTTATCAGCCCAATACCCCCAATCAAGATGGTGAGCAATCCACTGCAACGCCCCAAGTAAGTCCTGTTAAATCTAGTAATACTGCAGGTGTATCTTCCGAAGTAAATACAAAGAATTCGACTGCGTTAAAAACATTGGAAGAGTTAAATGTGATGCTGCAAAAAGGCTTAATTACGAATCAAGAATATGCCAAGAAGAAAGCAGAAATCTTAAAAAATATGTAATGGGGACTCATACCCCTTTGTAATTGGGTCTCAGTACTTTTCAGCGGATTTTTTTGAGGCGCCTACTTTTGGGTCAATTGCAGCGCTTGTTTTGCCAGCCCCCTCTAAAAAGGGGTCAAAAACCACGTTTTTGAAAAAATAAGGCCTGGGTATTGAAATACTGTATAGATATACAGTATATTAGAACCCATGGCACTTATCGCACTTCCACAAAGCTCCTCAGAAAGCACTCTGACCCAGGCCCCACAAGCCCTGGCAGTCAATGGTGCCTATGAGTTCAAGCTCCTGAGCCACCGCATTTCAGCGGGATTTCCGAGCCCAGCCGCGGATTATGCGGAGGAAGGTCTCGATTTAAACCACTATTTAGTCCAAAACAAGCCAGCCACCTTCATGTTCACCGTCAAGGGTGATTCGATGATGGGCGCGGGTATTTGTGACGGCGATAAGGTGGTTGTCGATAAAGCCCTCAAGCCAAAACATAAAGATATCGTGGTTGCCGTAGTGGATGACGAGTACACCATCAAGCGACTCTATCAATTACGTGGAAAAACTGAACTCCAGCCAGAGAACCCCAATTACGAGCCCATTACCTTTAATGAGAACAGCGAACTCCAAATTTGGGGTGTAGTCGTGGGGGTAGTACGCAAGTACAGCCATGCCAGCAGTAGAAACGGCAGGTCCGCATGAACCAAGCTGGCCAAACCAATCAACTCTTTGCGCTCGTAGATGTGAACAACTTCTACGTCTCTTGCGAGCGCGTATTTGCTCCCAAGTTGGAAGATGTACCAATGGTAGTGCTATCTAATAACGATGGTTGCGCAGTGGCGCGTAGTGCTGAAGTGAAAGCCTTGGGCGTGAAGATGGGTACACCCTGGTTTCAGATGAAAGATCTGGCTAAGCAGCATGGCATCCAAGCTTATTCATCCAACTACACCTTGTATGGCGATATGAGCGGCAGGGTAGTCGAAGTCTTAAGAAAGTTCACACCCAATTTAGAGGTTTACAGTATTGATGAGAGCTTTCTCCGGATTGAGACAGTACTCAAGCAATATGCTGACCCGACTAGCTTGGGCCAAATCATCAAGCAAGATGTTAAGGACACTACAGGCTTACCTGTATGCGTAGGCATCGGTGCTAGCAAGACGCTTGCTAAGTTAGCTAATCACTTAGCTAAAAAGAATCCTCAGTTTGCAGGTGTATGTGACATCAGCTCTATGTCAAAAGAAGCACTCTATCAATGGATGGCAGAGACAGCGGTAGGTGAAGTGTGGGGTATTGGCGGCAAGACGGCTAAGAAGCTCAAAGAACTCAAGATCAATAGCGTCTTTGATCTAGTACAAGTCTCACCACAAGCCATGCGCCAACAATTTGGTGTGGTGATTGAGCGCATTTGTTATGAGTTGCGTGGCGTATCTTGCTTGCAGCTTGAAGAAGTGGCGCCAGCTAAACAACAGATTATTTCTTCAAGAAGCTTTGGTAAGCCAGTGACTTCCATGGAGGAGTTGGCTGAGTCTGTAGCTACGCACGCTGCAAGAGGTGCCGAGAAACTCAGGAGCCAAAAGTCAGTCACGGGCGCACTCACTATTTTTGTGCAAACCAATCCACATAAGCCATTTGAGCCACAGCACCATCAAAGCATCACAGTGGTTCTGAGTGATCCAAGCGATAACACCTTAACACTCACCAGCGCCGCATTAAAAGGGCTAAAGCAAATCTACAAGACCGGCTTTAAGTACAAGAAAGCAGGCGTCATTCTCAATCTCTTGGCCGACAAGCCCACCATGCAGCAATCATTATTTGATGACATGGAAGTTAAGGGTAAGTCTGCCGGATTGATGAAGGCGATGGACTCAATCAATAGTCGCTTTGGTAATGCCGTCATCAAAACTGCAGCATCCGGCACGAAGCAAGACTGGCAAATGCGATCAGGCAATAGATCACCAAACTACACCACGCAGTGGGATGAATTACCGGTAGCACGATAAGTAATTAACTAAGTAATTAACTAAGCAAATAAAAAGTAAACAAGGAGAAATCAAATGGAACTATTAAACAACTTCAACGGCATCTCATTCGCAGTAATCGTAGTTTTGTCTTATTGCGCAGTATTGAAAAATACCAAGCGCAGTGAGCGTAGCAATACCCAGGTATTTAGCCGTAAGTACCAGTAAGAAAAAGAGAATAAGCAGCTGCCTGGAAGGGGAATAAGGAAATCACGGATTCCTTATTCCCTAGTAAAGGCAGCAGTCATCGGAATTACCCTACATAAGATAGGTGTAATGAGATTATAAAAATGTCATAAATGTGGATAAAATCCAAGCATGATCGATGACAAGCAAACCTACATAGATAAAAAATTACGTCCACTACCACGCTGGATATTTATGTCCCGCTGGTTACAGGCGCCACTCTACATTGGTCTGATTGTTGCTCAAGGCGTTTATGTTTGGCAGTTCTGGTTAGAGCTGGTACATCTCATTAGCATGATGGCAGATAAGTCTATGACTGAAACTGCTCTCATGTTGGTGGTGCTGGGATTAATCGATGTAGTCATGATCTCCAACCTGTTGGTCATGGTCATCGTGGGTGGATGGGAAACCTTTGTTTCTCGTTTGGAGTTACAGAACCATCCAGATCAACCAGAATGGCTATCTCATGTAAATGCGGGCGTACTGAAGGTAAAGCTAGCCACCGCCATCATTGGTATTTCATCAATCCACTTGCTCAAGACTTTCATCAACGCAGCATCCTATGATGAAAAAACCTTGATGTGGCAAACCTTAATCCACATTACCTTTGTGCTGTCAGCGGTAGCGATTGCTTACACGGAAAAGCTAGTCACCTCAGCACATAAGCAACACTAAAAAATTAGCCTTGTAAGGCTTTGCGCAGATATTCAGAGACGTTATCTTGGCGGAGCATCCATTGCTTGTAGTCAGAGGGCACTTGGCTAATCAGTTCACCCTTGTGCTTGCCAAAGGGCATGATCGTCGGAATGCGGGCTTTCTCAGACATTTCCCATAAAGCATCCAAAGAGGATGGATTCAGCTTCTCAATGATTTGACCCAATATCTTGGAGCAGATCCACACATCTGCTAATGCGCTATGCGCATCGCGCAGTTGTTCACGAGCAGTAGCTCTTTCAAAGTAATAGAGCAGTGCGCTTTGAGTATGGCTATCCAACTCAGGCCAGAGGCTGCGAGCGAGAGCAAGAGTGCAAATGCGCTTTACTTCAGGCTTACCAATAGCTTCCCAGTCAAAATCCACGCTATGACCAATGATGTATTTAGTGCCAGCAGGTAACCTAAATGAAGTGCTAGCAGGGCAATTCACCAACTCTTCATCCATGATGTGGTGGGTAGCTAAAGCACCTAAGCTAATGGGCTTACCAGGGTTGTAACGTTGAACCCAAGGATTGCCGACCGCAAGTGGATTAATCGAGGTCACATCCAAAGAAGCGGCCTCAATAATGACGGCATTGTTCTTATCGGTTGCTTCTACATCGAAAATAATGGCTTGGGGCATGGCTTCTTAATCTAAAGGTAATTGAATGGTTATTGTGCCTTGAAGGTTTAGAGCGAGGCAATTGATTAATTTTTCCTACGCTTGAATCATCCCCAATCTATTTCATTTGTGCCCCCAAACCTCTACGCTAAATCTTTCTGACTACAGCGGGGATTTGGATGCGACTTTCTATCGAGTGCTCTCACAAGCATTTAAAGCTATTTCGAATCTCTTTGGATTCAAGGGTCATGCTGGTTTTATTGATTATTTGGATGATTTGGGGAATCTTCAGGGTCTTAAAGATCCTGTAAAAGGGCTAAATCTAGCTTGGGGAAGGTGGACGAGCCCGACCCCCGGCACTGACAGAATTGGGTTTGGCTGCTTCGTTCCCGACCTGACCAGGTTATCCAAACCGCCATGCGGGGAGGCCCGTCCAATTCCATTTTAGCTTGTTAGAATGTAATACATGACAGCATTGGCTTTAGCCCGTTCGTGGCGCCCTAAAACTTTCTCCCAATTGGTAGGACAAGACCATGTGGTTAAGGCATTAACCCATGCCTTAGACCAAGGTCGACTACACCACGCTTGGCTCTTTACAGGCACTCGCGGGGTCGGAAAGACCACAATTGCCCGAATTATGGCCAAAGCCCTCAATTGCACCGGGGAAGATGGCCAAGGTCGCATGACCTCAGAACCCTGCGGAAAATGCCCAGCTTGCCTAGAAATCGATGCCGGACGCTTTGTTGACTATATCGAGATGGATGCTGCGAGTAATCGCGGGGTAGACGATATTGCCGCTCTATTAGAGAAGGCAGCCTACGCTCCAAGTAATGCGCGTTACAAGGTCTACATGATTGACGAGGTGCACATGCTCACCAATCATGCCTTTAATGCCATGCTCAAGACTCTCGAAGAGCCGCCTGAACATGTGAAGTTCATACTTGCGACAACTGATCCCCAAAAGATTCCAGTAACTATTCTGTCCCGTTGCTTGCAGTTCAATCTCAAGCAAATGCCAGTACCACTCATTGTTGAGCATTTAGAAAAAGTGCTCGCTGCAGAAAAAGTCGAATCTGAAACCAATGCACTGCGTGTTTTAGCTAAAGCAGCACAGGGTTCGATGCGTGATGCCTTATCGTTGACTGATCAAGCCATCGCATATGCCGCTGGCAAAGTTTCTGAAGAAGCAGTACGCGGCATGCTTGGTACATTAGATGATGCTTATCTCATTCGCATTCTGGATGCCTTGATTGCAAAAGATGGCGCGACATTGCTAGCGATCTCAAATGAGATGGGTGAGCGCAGCATGTCTTTCTCATTAGCGCTGGCAGATCTATCAAGCCTCATTCAGAAAATTGCCGCCGCACAAATCGTTCCAGAATCAGTTTTAGAGGATTGGCCAGAAGCGGCAGAGATTCGCCGCTTAGCTAGCGCGCTTACAAAAGAAGAAGCACAACTCTTCTACCAAATTAGCATTACAAGTCGTCCAGATTTATCACTAGCTCCAGATGAGCAAACTGGCTTTGCCATGACGCTCTTGCGCATGCTGGCCTTTCGTCCCGGAAATGAAACTCCAGGCAGAGCAGGCAACTCCACACCGCCAGTAGCTTCGGCAACATCGGCACCAAGACCTTCCGCACCAGCAAATCAAACTGCTGCTCCAGTGAGGTCTGCCCCTGCAGCATCAGCACCTCCAGTTGCAGCACCAGCAACTAAGCCTGCTGCAGTAGCCTCCAGCTCAGATCGCCCAGACTGGCATGCCTTGATGCGTCAGTTGCCGGTTAAAGGTTTAGTGCAACAGTTAGCATTTCAGACAGAATTACAAGATTGGGAAGATTCACCAGCAGGCGTGCGTGCTACGGTTGTGACACCAATGCCGCAATTGGCTTTAGAGGCTTCTGTAGGTCGTCTTGCTGATGCATTAACTGCCCACTTTGGTAAACCCATCAAAGTAGTCATCGAGAAGGGTGAAGTGGAAGGCAAGACAGTTGCTAAAGTCGATGCGCAGATTCATCAAGAGAAAAGACAAAACGCAGAGCAGATGATTGCTCAAGATCCATTTATTCAGCAATTAGAAAAAGAGTTTGGAGCCAAGGTAGTTGGTGGTTCTGTTAAGCCTCTTTAATTGTCAGATTTAACAATATTAGATACAAGGAAATAAAGCGATGATGAAAGGTGGCCTTGCTGGTTTGATGAAACAAGCCCAGCAGATGCAAGAGAAGATGAAAGTAGCGCAAGAGCAATTGGCTGCGCTAGAAGTCACTGGCCAAGCAGCTGGTGGTTTGGTTAAAGTCACCATCTCTGGCAAACACGAAATGAAACGCGTGCAGATCGATCCAGGCGCAATGGATGATCGCGAAATGCTTGAAGACTTATTGGTGACTGCCTATACAGAAGCATTCAAACAAGTAGAGGCTGCTAATGCACAAGTGATGTCTGGTGCAACTGCTGGTATGCCAATGCCTCCTGGATTTAAGTTGCCGTTTTAATGGCACGTCAAGAAGCTCCACAAGATGCTCTCGGTCGATTGATCGAGGCATTGCGCGTATTGCCTGGAGTGGGACCAAAGTCAGCGCAACGCATGGCTTTCTATCTACTGCAGCATGATCGCAATGGTGCAGCTGTACTTGCCCAATCATTGGGTGAGGCTGTAGAGACAGTGGGGCACTGCGCCCGTTGCAATACCTTCTCCGAAACCCAAATCTGCGCAACTTGTAATGATGATCGTCGTGATCCATCTTTACTGTGCATTGTGGAAACGCCTGCTGACCAAGTGATGGTCGAGCAGACATTGAGTTTTAAAGGTAATTACTTTGTATTAATGGGCCGCATCTCACCTCTGGATGGCATGGGCCCCAATGAAATCCATTTCGATCGATTACTCAATCGCATTGAAGCTCCAGATACTGGAGTACCAGTCAGAGAAGTGGTTCTAGCAACGAATTTCACCAGTGAAGGTGAGGCCACAGCCCACTACATAGGTGAAGTACTCAAATCCAAAGGTATCAAAGTCACCAGAATCGCTAGAGGCATTCCGGTAGGCGGTGAGCTTGAGTATGTGGATGCAGGCACCTTAGCCAGAGCGCTGATGGATCGTCGAACAGTAGGGTAGTTTTCTAAAAACCCTTTTGCTCTTGACGTTGATATCAGCGAGCTAAACAGCTACATTCATCTTTTAACTACAGTGCTGTCAGACATTCTTCTGACCTATTAAAAGATGCCCTCAAAGCCTAATAAAAACCTTTTGCAAACTTTGGCTGCAATTGCAGAACTTGAATCTGGTAAAGGTCAAAAATTTAATACCGTCGAAGAATTAATGGCCGATCTGCATTGCAAAGAGCTTGAGGATCAACAGGATCTAAAGATGGCTGATAAATCCATGAAAGAGCTGCGAAGTGGAAAAGTTAAAGCCACTCCCATAGATTTGGTGATTAAGAGACTTAACTTATAAGCTCTCATGCCCAATCGTCACTATATCGACATAAATTCTAGGTAAATTACTCCTTTTTGAGGATAATTTGGCCTGCACCCCTGTTGAGCTTCAATCTCACGCCGTGCCTAACCGAGTTGTCTTGTTTGTTACCCCGGTAGATCTGACCTTTAGTTTCTTCTAGTCATTCATTGGTCATTGATGCTAAGTATTGTGAAATTGTGCATGACCCACAAACCCTATCTTCTTCTGTTGAGCTTGCTTGCTGCCTTTTGCAGCACGACTGCGCACGCCCAGAAGGCAGGATCTGGTTCGGATCAGATTGCTACATTTGCATCTCCTATTGAGAGCTTTCCCACTGAAGGGGAGCTCTTTGGATTGCCAGTCAATATCCACGGGCAAACGACGTATGTTAATCAGCGCTACAACAATTTCAATTCAAACTACTCTGGTCAGAATAGTTTGAATGCGCAGAAATCCATGAGCTACACCTGGTCAGGTACTTTATTTCTTGGTGCACGTCTTGCACCGAACACCGATGTCTATTTCAATCCTGAAGTCATTTCTGGTGTGCCATTTTCTGGTTTAGTGGGATTGGGTGGATTTACCAACGGCGAAGGTAGTAAGGCTACCGGAGCTCAGGCCAAGTTTTACTCTGCCCGTGCTTTTGCTCGCCACACGATTAATCAAGAAGGCGACAAAGTTGTTCTTGAGAATGAGGCCAATCAAATTACGCAAACTGTTAGCAGTAATCGCGTAGTACTCACTGGTGGTCAGTTCTCCACACTCGATATTTTTGATGACAGTCGTTACGCCAAAGATCCCCGCATCCAGTTTATGAACTGGGGCAATATGACCTATCTTGCTTATGACTACGCAGCCGATGCCAGAGGCTACAGCTGGGGCTTGGCGGGTGAGTGGTATGTCGATAACTGGGTGCTGCGCGCCTCCAGAATGCTTGCCCCTAAGTCTCCCAATGGCCGTGATCTCAATTGGCAAATCTTCAATACCTATGGCGACCAAATAGAGGTGGAGCGTCAACACAATATCGCCGATCTACCCGGTAAGGTCAGTGTCTTGGCTTATCGCAACAAAATGATGTTGGCGCGTTTCTCGGACGCTACTAATTACATTGATCAAGACCCCAGCGCTCGCCAAGGTACGCAAGCAATTAACAATGTCCGCAACAATATGCAGATTAAAACTGGTATTGGTATCCATGGTGAACAAGCTCTTACAAAAGATCTTGGTATCTACGGCCGTGCCTTCACGTCGGATGGCCATACAGAGACGATGTCATTCACTGAGGCAGATAATTCCATCTCGATTGGTATAGGTATGAACGGCAGTAGCTGGAAGCGCCCCAAGGACAGTATTGGTATCTCGGCAATGCAAAATGGTTTATCAAGTTATCGCCGTTCCTATTTGCAAGCAGGAGGCGTGTCGTATTTCATTGGTGACTACGCTAGCCCCAGCCAGACGATTTCCTATTCACCAGAGCGGATTGGCGAGATCTATTACAACGCCAACGTCATCAAGAACGTTTTGGCCGGTTTGAACTTCCAGCACATCATCAATCCAGCCTATAACTCTGCCCGCGGACCAGTAAACATCCTGTCTTTCAGGGTTCATGCCGAATTTTAGGTATTACAGGCAGGGCTAAATTCATTATTGTCTTTAGAATCAATAAGATAAGAATTTGGTTTTCATAGACATTTACGTCCAGCCCCCTATAATCACTAAAACCCCTTGAAATGTAGGGAAATCTACGGCCAAGGCTATAAAAACAGCATTAGTACGGATTTAGAGGCAGCCGATTTGATTCACGGCCAGATTAAAACTAGCGAACTGATTGTTGCAAGAGCAAACCCCTTGATGTGGGTGGCTTGTGCCTTTGCTCCTCTGTTTTTTGTGGCATCGATTTCTGCACAAACAGCACCCACTAATTCAGCAATCCCAGCCAGTGTGACTGTGCAGACAAATGAATCTAAGGATTCCTTATCAGCACCGCCAGTAGTTCGAAACGAATCTGCAAATCCCGCCAACGCTGCATCTTTATTTGCGCCAGTCACCAAGAGCGATACCCCTAAGATCTACACCAAGGGTGCGCCATCGGGACCTGCAGAGATGGATTTGCGTCAGCTTTGGAATGAGCTCAAACTCAATAACCCGCAATTGTCTTCATTGCGTGAATCGTATTTATCCGCAAAAGCCACTGTGCCCCAGATCAATGCACCCGCTAATCCACAAGTAGGCTTGGTATGGTCGGGTATGCCAGCGAATTCACCATTAGGATTGGGCGGCGCCAATGCACCGTCTCCGCAGTACCCTAATGGCATCAGTAGTAATAACTCGATTTCTATTGCGCAGCCGTTTCAGTTTCCGGGCAAGAAGAGCTTGGCATCCGATATTGCCAATACCAATGCCGAGGCTCTCTTGGCGCAAAGCGAATCAACCTACTTGCAGTTGGGCGCTCAGTTATCCACTTTGTATTACAGCGCATTAGCATCCCAGAAGCAGTTGCAGGTTCTAAAAGAATCTGTAATGCGATTAGAAATGATTAAGAATGTCGCTAAAGCGCGTTATTCCAACAATGCTGCTGCTTATGTCGAATACCTCAACGCACAGGTTGCACAAAGTGCAGCGCAAGCCGATCAATTTATTGTTGAGCGTCAACTATCGGTTGCTTTAAACAACATCAATACTTTAGTAGGTCGCCACTCCAGAGAAAAACTCGTACTGCGAGGGGATGTGCGCCGTGCCATGAACAGCGTACCCACTTTGCTGGAGTTGGAAGACTACGCCGAAACCAGTCATCCCTCATTAAAGAGTTCAGCTTTGCAACTAGAGGCAGCACGCAAAGGTGTCGATCTAGCCAAGAAAGCCTACCTGCCAGACTTTCAGGTGGTTGGGTCCTCATTTACACCACGCGGCCCATTCTCAGCCAATAACGGAGCGATGTTTTACCAGCTTGAGTTAGACCTCATCATCCCACTATATTTCTTTACTAAAGAGAAGTATGGGGTAGAGCAGGCGCAGCGTAATCAGGCGGCAGCTGAAGCTGGCAATATCTCCAACCGTCAACAAATTGTCTTGGCGGTCAATGGTGCATATGCCACCTATGAGCAAGCGAAGAGCCAGGCGCAATTTTTAAAGGAACGCCAAGTGCCTCAAGCAGATACTGCATATAAAGTTGGCTTAACTCAGTACTCCAATAATGGTCAGGGATTTAACGATTTACTGACAGCGCAAACCCAATTGCGTAGCCTCGAAGTTCAATTAGCGCTAGCAGAGAGCAATCTGCTACAAGCGCAAGCGGTATTGCTAGTCACCTCTGGCAAAGAACCATTCTAAGGAGCAGTGTTGAAAGACCAAATTCTTTCTTTTCTAAAACAGCTTGGCGATAAAGCAAGACCTATCTTGGATAAGGTCCTTCACTTTGGTGGCCACAGACTTCAGGTAGCACTCGCTAGTATTGCTGGCCTCTATTGGAATCTCAGCCCCCAAAATCGTCATCGAGTTCGTTTGGCTGCTGTTGCATTCGCTATTCTTTCAGTCGGTATTGTTCTTGGTCGTATCACCAATGTGAACCGTAACGTCAAAATTGAAGAATCAGACAAGGCTCTCAAGGTAGAGAAGAGCGGCATCCTGGAATTAAAGCTACCCGGTATCAAGCTCAATCCAGAAATTTATATTTTTCAAACTGCAGAAAAAATACAAGTACCTATCGATATCAAAGTGCCGGGCCGCTTAGCGTTTAATGCGGAGAAGTCTAAAGTGCTATCAGCACGCGCACCAGGACGGGTAGAGCGCATTTATGCATTTGATGGTGCCGAGGTTAATATCGGCTCCCCGATAGTCGAGCTGTATAGCCCAGAATTTTTATCCGCTCAGCAAGAGTATTTACTTTCCGCAAAAACTGCCAAGGTATTGGAATCCAGTAAGACCATGAGTGACTTACTGGGTGATGCGCGTATTACCCAGCAAGCTGCCGCAAACCGCATGCGTAATCTCGGTGCTGGTGATGGTGATATCAAGGCAATTGAGACAACGGGTAAAACCCAAAATAATCTAGTGATGCGCTCCCCATTGAAGGGGGTAGTGGTGAAGCGGAATGTAGAGCCAGGATCTGCCGTGAACTCCGGTGATGTGATTGCCACCTTAGCTGATCCAAAGCAACTCTGGTTTTTAGGTAATGTATTTGAGCAGGACTTGCGCTTGATTAAGCCTGGACAAAAATTATCTTTATACGTAGAGGCTTATCCAGATAAAGAGTTTGTGGCTTATGCAAACTATATCGCCCCCACAATTGATCCACAAACCCGCGCCTTATTGGTTCGTGCTGAGATTGAAAATAGCGATGATCTCTTACGCCCTGATATGTATGCCTCAGCCAAGTTGACTACAGGCATGGCTGATGCCATTGTGGTGCCACAAACAGCAGTAGTCCGGATACGAGAGATGCGCTACGTAATCGTTAAGGCAGCGGACGAGGTTTATCGTCGTCTTCCAGTGAAAGGCTATGAGCTCAATAGCAAAACCTTTGCGATTACTGAAGGCGTTGAGCCCGGTGCTCGCATCTTGGCTCAGGGCGCTGTCTTGCTCAATGATCGATTTGCCAAGCAGGAAGACTAAGTGAGCGCATTTACTTCCTTTATTCGGGGTGTACTTGAGAAGCGATGGCTAGTCATCGTTGGCTCAATCGTGCTCCTCGGTTTGGGGATGTTCAGTCTTTCTAAGTTACCAATACAGCCATACCCGGGTGTAGCACCATTAACCATTCAGGCGATTTCTCAATGGCCTGGACGAAGTACAACTGAGGTAGAGCAGCAAGTCACGATCCCAGTAGAAAATGCCTTGGCTGGTATTCCAGGTCTTCAGGCTTTCCGTTCGGTCTCCTTATTTGGTTTATCGGTAGTGACACTGAAATTTAATGACACAACGGACCCATTTCAAGCGCGGCAACGTTTCATCACCAGTCTTTCTAATGTGAGCTTCCCACCTGGCGTGACTTCTAGTGTTAGTCCCGATTCGGATGCTACTGGCGAGATCATGCGATATGAGGTGAAGTCAGATTACGCTTCATCTACCCAATTAAAAACATTGCAGAACTATGAGATCTATAAAGAGCTCAAGCAAACTCCAGGCGTAGCAGATGTCTCCTCATTTGGTGGCAGGGTTCGCCAATACCAAGTCATTGTTAGCCCAGAAAGCCTGCAATCTAAAGGTGTCACTGTTAATGAGCTGATTGCCGCCCTAACGAATGCCAATAGCAATACCGGTGGCGGACTATTGCCTAGTGGCGAGCAGCAGTTTGTGGTGCGTGGTGTTGGACTATTAAAAAGTATCGATGACATCAAGCGGGTAGTGGTGTCTATTCATAATGGGGTACCGATCCGAATCGGTGATGTAGCCCGAGTAGAGATTGGCAATGCGCCACGTTTGGGCATGTTCCAGTTCAATGACAACCCGGACTCCGTGGAAGGCATCGTTTACTTGCGTCGTGGCGAGAATGCCACTGAAGTATTGGCTCGAGTCCGCAATACGGTTGAGAACATTAACAAGCAAGTGCTCCCACCTGGAATTGAAGTAGTACCGTTCTATGACCGCCAAGTTCTCTTGGATATCACCATCGGTACTGTGAAGCACACCTTATTCTTTGGTATCTCTCTTGTTCTTGCTGTACTGTTTTTCTTCTTGGGTAATTTGCGCGCAGCAGCAGTAGTGGCTGCAGTCATTCCATTGGCTTTGTGTGTCTCGTTCATTCAGATGCATCTGTGGAGCGTGCCAGCGAATTTGATTTCTCTTGGCGCGATTGACTTTGGTGTGATTGTCGATTCTGCGGTGATCTTGACAGAGAATGTCATGCGTCACCTGGAGCAAGGTGGCAAGCGCCTCAACCAAAGCATTATCTTGGCGACCAGTGAAGTGCAGCGGGCCATGATTTATTCCACCGGCATCATTATTGTTGCCTATTCTCCATTGTTCTTTATGGGTGGAGTAGAGGGCATTATCTTCAAGCCAATGGCATTCACAATGGGCTTTGCTTTGATTGCCGCAATGATTCTGAGCTTAACTTTCTTGCCCGCCATGATCTCCTTGGTATTTGGCGAGAACCTACACCACAAACCACCGGGATTTATTACCAAGCTTCTCAATGGCTATAAGCCACTTTTGAGAAAGTGGATGGATCGCCCATTAACAGTGGTGTCTGTTGCCGTATTTGTTCTGGGTCTGACCTTATTAAGTGTGACCCGTCTGGGAACAGCATTCCTACCAACGCTAGAAGAAAACAATATTTGGCTGCGAGTCACTTTGCCGAATACGGTAGATTTGGATTACTCGGTCAAGGTAGCCAACCAGTTGCGTGAGACTTTCCTAAAGCAACCTGAAATTGATAAAGTTGCCGCTCAAATCGGTCGTCCAGATGATGGTACAGATTCCACTGGTGTCTTTAATCAGGAATACGGTCTCTATCTCAAGAGTCCAGATAAGATGCCAAGTGGTGCCGGAAAGAAAGAGTTGATTGCACGTCTAGAGCAAGAGCTCAATAAGATGCCTGGTGTGACTTACAGCTTCTCACAATATATTCAAGATAACGTGAATGAAGCACTCTCTGGGGTAAAGGGAGAAAACTCCGTCAAGATTTACGGTACTGACTTAGAGGTTTTAGATCAAAAAGCCCATGAGGTAATGGATCAGCTCAAAAAAGTACGCGGCGTCGCAGACGAGGGCATCCTCAAAGAATTGGGTCAACCAACTTTAAATATTCAGATTGATCGTGAGCGTGCTGCTCGTTATGGCATTAATGTGAACGATATTCAGATTCTGGTTAGCAATGCTATTGGTGGTGCCGCTGTCACTAATCTCCTAGAGGATGAGAAGACTTTTGGTGTTGCGATTCGACTCAATGAAGGAAGTCGCAATGATGTGGCCGATATTGGTCGTCTATTAGTAGATTCACCGAACGGCGCAGCTATTCCTTTGTCCATGGTGGCTACGGTTCAATTAAGCGATGGCCCCTTCTTTATTTATCGTGAAGCCGGTAAGCGTTACATTGCGATCAAGTTCAGCGTGCGTGGCCGTGACTTAGGAAGTGCGGTAGAGGATGCGCAATTCTTGGTCGAGAAAAATATTACCTTGCCACCGAACTATTCGATTAGCTGGGATGGTCAGTTCAATCAAATGAAGCAGGCGCAGAAAAAACTCATGTTGATCGTGCCATTGGCATTGCTGGGTATCTTCTTATTGCTTGTAAGTGCTTTTGGTAATTTCCGAGATGCAGTGATTGTGATGATTAACGTACCGTTTGCAGCGATTGGTGGCGTCATTGCCTTGCACCTAGCAGGTGAGACTTTAAGTATCTCGGCTTTCTTTGGATTCTTATCTTTATTTGGTATTGCCATTCAGGATGGGGTGATTCTGATTTCCTTTATTAATAAGACGGTGGCTACCGAGCATGGTGAGATGAAGGATGTCATGGTGGAGGGTGCCGCTTTGCGAGTTCGCCCCGTACTGATGACAGCAGCACTGTCTGGCTTAGGGCTATTGCCGGCAGCTTTATCCCACTCCATCGGCTCTGAGGCACAACGTCCTTTAGCCCTAGTGATTGTGGGTGGTATGGTGACGACCACTATTTTGACCCTCTTGGTATTACCAGTAATATATGGATGGTTCAGAGGTCGCGCATTAACCCAGATGGCAAAGGCCTAGGGCTAGCAAAAAGGTATCGTATTCATGAGTGAAAACACAAAACAGCCGCACATTCTGATTTCGAATGATGATGGCTATCTTGCCCCTGGTCTGTTGGCCTTGGTCAATGCTATTCGTCCATTAGGTCGAGTGACAGTCATTGCCCCAGAGCAAAACCACAGCGGCGCCTCGAATTCATTAACGCTTTCAAGACCGCTCTCGATTCATCGAGTAGCTGGTGGAGAGCGCGATGGCTTCCTATTTATTAACGGCACTCCAACGGATTGTGTTCATATCGCCATGACCGGTTTCTTGGATGAAAAACCGGATCTCGTAGTCTCCGGCATCAATCAAGGCGAGAACATGGGTGAAGACACCTTGTATTCAGGCACTGTTGCTGCTGCAGTTGAGGGTGTGATGTTCGGCGTTCCTGGCATTGCCTTTTCGCAGATTGATAAGGGTTGGAATCGTATTGACGATGCAGCGAAAGCAGCTCACGATATCGTCGCGCAAATGCTGGCTTCCAAAATGGCGCACAGCGAAGGCCCTGCTACTTTACTCAACGTCAACATTCCCAATCGCCCCTATGCTGAGCTCAATCGTTGGCGCGTCACTCGTTTAGGTAATCGCCATCACTCTCAGCCGGTAGTAGTGCAGAAGAGCCCGCGTGGCGATGATATTTACTGGATCGGTGCAGCAGGGCATGCCAAAGATAGTTCCGAGGGTACAGATTTTCATGCAATTGATGAAGGGTGTATTTCAATTACACCAATGCAATTGGATCTAACCCATCATGCTCGCTTAGCTGCAATGCGCGCTAACGGTTGGGATCGCGGTTGAAGTCTGCGGCAGAGCGTAACGCTGGTCACCGGCAGGCTTTAGCAGCTAAAGTTTTAGCTGCTGGAGTAAAGCACGGTAAAACATTAGAGGCCATCGCTACTGTTCCTCGCCATGCCTTTATGGATGCTGGCATGCATCCGCAAGCTTACGAAGATACTGCGTTACCAATCGGCCACTCACAAACCATTTCTAAGCCCTCCGTTGTAGCACGCATGATTGAGCTCTTGCATAAGCCAAAGCAGCCACTAGGTAAGGTGCTAGAAATTGGCACTGGCTGCGGTTACCAAGCGGCAGTACTGAGCTTACTATCTGATGAGGTGTATTCAATTGAGCGAATTCGTCCATTGCACGATATGGCAAGAGAGAAGCTGCGCCCATTTCGGATTAAAAACCTCCGACTCATTTATGGGGACGGGATCCTGGGTCTGCCTCAAGCCGCCCCATTTGATGGAATCATTCTGGCAGCCGCAGGTTTAGGCATCCCAGATGCCTTATTGGATCAGCTAGCCATCGGTGGCCGCCTGGTGGCCCCAGTTGCCAAGAATGAGAAAGAGCAACAATTGATCATGGTTGAGCGGATGAGCTCCCAGCGCTATCAAAGAACCGTTCTGGACGAGGTCTTTTTTGTCCCCTTACAATCAGGGGTAGTATGAAAATCCCTATGAACATCCTGTCTAAATACCTCCTATTGCTAGTTGCCATGTCTTCCTTGGCGCTCAATGTAGGTTGCTCAACTACGCCACGAGCCAAACCAGCCAATGTCGTAGATCGAAGTGGTGGCGGCAATGAGCCAACTCCTCCAGGCTACTACCGTGTTAAGCGTGGCGATACCTTAGCCCGCATTGCTTTAGATAACGGCCAGTCTCCACGTGACTTGGCGCGATGGAACAATATGTCGAACCCCAACCAGATAGAAGTGGGGGATTTGATATTGGTGAAGCCACCAGCTGGATCTGGGTCTACAGTAAAGCCGGCTCCTAAGACGCTGGCTAATACAGATACAGTTAAAACAGATTCTACAAAAGTAGACGCACCTAAAGCAGAGCCCACAAAAGAAATCGTTGCTGAACCGGGCATTCGTTTGTCATGGCCAGCTAAAGGCAAGGTCACCGATGATTTCAGTGAAAAAACCAAAGGCATTGATATTGCCGGTAAGTTAGGCGATCCGATTACCGCAGCCTCTGACGGTAAAGTGGTTTATGCAGGCAATAGCCTGCGCGGCTATGGCAATCTCGTCATCATCAAACATGACAATACCTATCTCACGGCTTATGCCCACAATCGCACACTCTTAGTCAAAGAGGGTGATGCGGTGAAGAAGGGTCAGAAGATTGCGGAGATGGGTGATACCGATACCAATTCAGTGAAACTCCACTTTGAATTACGTGTGAATGGCAAGCCAGTAAATCCAACGCCTTACCTGCAGTAATCGCCAGTATGGCAACCGTACTCGTCTTTGATATTGAAACTATCCCCGATGTAGCGGGACTGCGTCGCCTCAATGACTATCCCGATACGCTCTCAGACAGCGAAGTTGCGACCAAAGCCATGGCCGAGCGTGCCGAGAAAACAGGTAACGAGTTTCTGCCGCTATACCTTCAGCGTATCTGTGCTATCTCCTGCGTCATACGCAGAACTACTAAAGATGGCTCGCCCCAAATCAAGGTGGGTACCTTAGGTACTGCACAAGATGATGAGAAGGTATTGATTCAGACCTTCTTTGAGCTCGTAGAAAAATACACCCCTCAGCTAGTGTCTTGGAATGGTAGCGGCTTTGATCTACCGGTACTCCACTATCGTGCGCTAGCAAACCATGTGCAAGCACCACGCTACTGGGAGATGGGTGAGAGTCAAGAAAACGATAGTCGTGAGTTCAAGTGGAATAATTACATCAGTCGTTATCACATGCGCCATCTAGACTTGATGGATCTCTTAGCTAAATTTAATGGTCGCGCTAATGCACCTTTAGACGGGTTAGCAAAACTCTGCGGTTTCCCAGGCAAGATGGGTATGGATGGCAGCCAGGTGTGGCCTGCATATCAAGATGGCAGGATTGATGAGATTCGTCGCTATTGCGAAACCGATGTGGTGAATACCTATTTGATGTACTGCCGCTTTCAATTGATGCGTGGTGGTTTCTCTTTAGAAGAATATAAAGAAGAAATTGCCTTCGTAAAAGCCTATTTGGAAAAAGAATCCAAAGAGCCGCACGGCGAGCAGTGGCAAGAATATCTCTCGGACTTTTCTCCCGATGCGTAGAGGAGAAAAGCCAGTCCATATCGTTGTGACTGAGCCGGTACGAGTTGACTCCCTTGATCTCGATGCCCAAGGCATTGCGCGCTTAGAGCCGAATGAAGCAGAGGCTGCAGAGGGCCAAAGCGGCAAGGTAGTTTTTATTCAGGGTGCATTACCAACTGAGCTAGTTACTTATGTCATCACACGTGACAAAGCCCGCTTCAGCAAAGCTAAAGTACTCGACATTCTCAAGCCTGCCGTATTTAGAGCGGAGCCAAAGTGCAAAGCGTTTGGAGTCTGCGGCGGTTGCACTATGCAGCACCTCGATATTCGGGCGCAGGTGGCGATGAAGCAGCGAGTGCTTGAGGATGATCTTAAGCATATTGCCAAAGTAGCTCCAGAAGAAATTCTTCGCCCGATGGGTGGTCCGGCTTGGGAATACCGTCATCGCGCACGCTTAAGTGCCGTTAATCGCTCCATCAAAAAAGGCACTGTGCTAATTGGATTTCATGAGGGTAAAAGTGGCTATGTCGCTGACATGACGGCTTGTGAGATTCTGCCTAAACACGTTTCTGATTTGCTGCCCGAGATGCGTAAATTAGTGATGGGTTTATCGATTGTTGATCGTATGCCGCAGATCGAAATCGCCGTAGGTGAGGCCGAGGATCCCAATTCAGATGATCCCAAAAAAACAAAGCCTGTTACGGCATTAGTTTTCAGAAATCTCTTGCCACTCACTCCTGCTGACGAACAGTTGCTGAGAAGCTTTGCAGATGATCATCAAGTCTGGGTTTGGTTGCAGCCCAAAGGCATAGAAACCGTTGCACCGTTCTACCCATTAACGGGCAAGCTTTGCTATCGCCTGCCTGAGTTTGACATCGAGATGCCATTTAAGCCGGCGGATTTCACGCAAGTCAATCACATGATGAACCGCGCTCTTGTGAGTAGAGCGATTCGTCTCTTAGAGGTTCAAGCAAGTGATCGCGTGCTCGACTTATTCTGCGGCATTGGTAATTTCACATTGCCGCTGGCGAGGCGAGCAAATACCGTCTTAGGTATTGAGGGTCTAGAAAGTTTAACTACTAGAGCCAAAGCGAATGCAGAGCACAATCAGCTCGCCGATACAGTCAGCTTCATGCAAAGCAATTTATTTGAAGTGAGCACAGAGACAATTGCCTCATGGGGTAGAGCTGAGCGCTGGTTAATGGATCCTCCCCGTGAAGGCGCCATGGAGATCTGCCAGGCCTTAGCCCAATTACATGAGCAGGGCAGTGATCTACCACCGCATCGGATTGTGTATGTGTCGTGCAATCCTAAGACTCTAGCCAGAGATACCGATATCCTGTGCCATCAGGCGGGCTATGTCCTCAAGAGTGCGGGCATCGTCAATATGTTCCCCCACACATCACATGTAGAGTCGATGGCGGTATTTGAAAGGCCTTGAGGGCAAAGAGTCAATATCGAGATAAAGAAAAAGGCACCCGCAGGTGCCTTTTCTATTAAAGCTAGAAACAAAGACTTAGTCTCTGTCGCCACCCACAATGCCCAAGAGTGCGAGCAAGTTAGTGAAGACGTTATAGACGTCTAAGTAGATGGCTAATGTAGCCATCACGTAGTTAGTCTCGCCACCATTGATGATGCGCTGTACGTCAACCAAGATGAAGGCTGAGAAGATCGCAATTGCCAAAACCATCACAGTCAACATCAAAGCAGGTAGTTGCAACCAGATATTGGCCAATGAAGCCACGATCAAGAGCAGTACACCCACCATCAACCATTTGCCCATGCCGGAGAAGTCACTCTTGCTCACAGTGGCGATAGTTGCCATGACAGCAAAGATTGCCGCAGTGCCACCAAAGGCCAGCATGATCAATGTTGCACCATTGCTGTAGCTATTGAGTGTGTAGCCCACTAAGCCGGACATCATGATGCCCATGAAGAAAGTGAAGCCCAGTAGCAACAGAACACCTAAGCCAGTGTCCTTGTTTTTATCAATAGCCCAGAAAAAGCCAAAAGCGATTGCCATAAAGACGATGAAGCCCATAAAAGGACTGCCCGCCATGAAGTTAAGCCCAAATGCAACGCCAAGCCATGCGCCAATGACAGTAGGGATCATTGAGAGCGCCAAAAGGGCGTAAGTGTTGCGCAGTACGCGGTTGCGTATCTGAGGGGTGCTGATCGAGCTAGTTTGCCCAAAGCCGTAAGAGTTGAGATCACTCATATTGACTCCTTTTTCATAGTTATTACTCGAGCCCTCGAGGAGCTGTTGTCAGTAAGTATAGACAAAATGGGGTAATTTCAAGCCCCCTATGAAAAGGACTACAACTTAAAGGGTTATGCCCTGTAAATTCAATGGCTTAGCTACGCCCAGATCAGGGTAAATACGGTCATCCGATGTATAATTCGGGGGTCGCTGAAATCCTGGCGCGCCGTAGGAAGTGGGGAGGAGGTTCTCCCCGGGTCTATATTAGCGCCAATTCAGCAAAATCTTTGAAATCACTATTGGAGTTTTACATGGCTATCGAACGCACCCTTTCTATTATCAAACCTGATGCTGTAGCAAAAAACGTGATCGGCAAGATCTATGACCGTTTCGAATCTGCTGGTTTGAAGATTGTTGCGTCCAGAATGGCGCATTTGTCACAAGCTGAAGCTGAGCAGTTCTACGCTGTGCACGCTGCACGTCCTTTCTTTAAAGATTTGGTGAGCTTCATGATTTCTGGTCCTGTCATGATTCAGGTATTGGAAGGCGAAGGCGCAATTGCTAAGAACCGTGACTTGATGGGTGCTACCGATCCTAAGAAGGCAGACAAAGGCACTATCCGTGCTGATTTTGCTGACAGCATCGATGCAAACGCTGTTCATGGCTCTGATGCTCCTGAAACTGCTGCTGTCGAAGTTGCATTCTTCTTCGCTGGCATGAACGTTTTCAATCGTTAATTCACGATTGCTAACGAACAACCTATTTAATACATAAGTAGGCGCATTGACCTCCCCGCGCGTAAATCTCTTAGATTTTGACGCTGACCAAATGGCAGCGTATGTCGCGGGGTTGAACGAAAAGCCCTTTCGGGCGAAGCAACTCATGCAGTGGATACACCAACGTGGTGTTTCTGACATTAACGACATGAGTGATCTAGCAAAAAGCTTTAGAGCAACTTTGCTGGATAAAGCAGAAGTGCTTTCCCTCCCAGTGATTAAAGATGAGCATGCAGCAGACGGTACCCGTAAGTGGTTACTAGATGTTGGTGCTGGCAATGCTGTGGAGTCGGTATTTATTCCTGAAGATGATCGTGGCACCTTGTGCATTTCATCTCAGGCTGGTTGTGCAGTCAATTGCCGTTTTTGCTCAACAGGGCATCAAGGCTTCTCGCGCAACCTCACCGCTGGTGAAATCATTGGCCAACTCTGGTTTGCAGAGCATTTACTCCGTACTGATCCGAATGCGGTGCGTCGTATTGAGAAATACCCAACCCCAGGCTGGGAGCACACCGGTCGCGTGATTTCCAATGTGGTGCTGATGGGTATGGGTGAGCCTTTGCTCAACTATGACAATGTTGTCACCGCTTTGCGTTTAATGCTCGATGACAGGGCCTACGGTTTATCACGTCGTCGCGTAACGCTATCGACATCTGGCGTAGTACCCATGATTGACCGCTTGGCACAAGATTGCCCAGTGGCATTAGCGGTATCACTGCATGCCCCTAATGACAAACTACGCGATCAACTCGTTCCACTCAATCAAAAATACCCATTAAGAGAATTGCTTGCTGCGTGCGAACGGTATTTACCGTTTGCCCCAAGGGATTTCTTAACCTTTGAATACTGCATGCTTGATGGTGTCAATGATTCTGATATTCAGGCAAAAGAGTTGGTGCGCTTATTGGCGAACATCAAGTGCAAGATCAACCTCATTCCATTTAATCCATTCCCAGAGTCTGGATTAACGCGCTCATCAGCGCAGCGTGTACATGCCTTCGCTAGTATTTTGTTAGATGCTGGCATGGTGGCAACAGTTCGTAAAACCCGCGGTGATGATATTGCCGCAGCCTGTGGCCAATTGGCAGGTGATGTAGTCGATCGCACCCGAGTACGCGAGCGTGCTGTGCATGACAAACAGATTAAGCTCGATCAAGATGATGATGTTGAAGATCTTGATCAGCAAGAAGATGAGCCAGAGTACCAGCCTGAGCGCTCAGTGCAATGGCTCAAAAGATTAGACGACTGATTTCATAAAAAAGTCCTATGAGTAACTCATCTAGCAATCTCCCAAAACTGCCTTTAGGCCCATCGCCTAAAAGAGCTACACGTCAGGCTACCGTAGCCTGGAAAACCAACATCATTACGATTGGTGGCGATGCGCCAGTCCGTGTGCAGTCGATGACTAATACCGATACTGCGGATGCAATTGCTACTGCCATTCAGATTAAAGAACTGGCTCGAGCTGGCTCTGAGATGGTGCGTATTACAGTGGACACACCAGCTGCCGCTGCGGCAGTACCCTATATTCGTGAGCAACTGGATAAGATGGATGTATTGGTCCCATTGATTGGTGACTTCCACTACAACGGTCACACTTTATTGAATGACTATCCCGAGTGTGCCAAGTCTTTATCCAAGTACCGCATTAATCCTGGCAATGTGGGTAAGGGCGCTAAACGCGATCCGCAATTTGCTCAAATGATTGAAGCTGCTTGCAAATATGACAAGCCGATTCGGATTGGTGTGAACTGGGGTAGCTTGGATCAAGACTTACTGGCCAGCATCATGGATGCGAATGCAGCACTGCCAGTTCCGAAGACTGCACAAGAAGTCATGATTGAAGCTTTGATTCAGTCAGCATTACAGTCTGCCGAAAAAGCAGTGGAGTTCGGCATGAACCCCAATCAAATTATTCTGTCTTGCAAAGTTAGTAATGTGCAAGACCTGGTGGCGGTGTATCGCGATCTCTCCCATCGTTCTGATTACCCTTTGCATTTAGGTTTAACAGAAGCTGGCATGGGAAGCAAAGGGATCGTGTCCTCAACTGCTGCTATGGGCATCTTGTTACAAGAGGGTATTGGCGACACCATTCGGGTTTCCTTAACGCCGGATCCAGGTGCACCACGTGAGAATGAAATTATTGTGGCGCAAGAGATTTTGCAAACAATGGGATTGCGTAATTTCACTCCCATGGTGATTGCATGTCCTGGTTGCGGCAGAACGACAAGTACTACTTTCCAAGAATTAGCTGCCAATATTCAGTCCTACCTGCGTCAACAAATGCCTGTATGGAAAAAGACCCATCCGGGTGTTGAGGCAATGAATGTTGCCGTCATGGGTTGCATTGTTAATGGCCCAGGTGAAAGTAAGCATGCCAATATTGGCATCTCTTTGCCCGGCACTGGAGAGACTCCAGCCGCCCCTGTCTTTGTTGATGGTGTCAAAGTGAAGACTTTGCGTGGCGACAATATTGCTCAAGAATTTCAGGTGATTGTGGATGAGTATGTCAAGCTGAATTACGCACCGAAATAAATTCAGTACAAAATAAGAACAACAAATAAGAACAACAAAAAAGAACCGAAGCGCACAACATGACTGACCAAGCTAATCAAGCTAATCCAGCTAAAACACAAAAGATCCAGAAAATAAATGGCGTTCGAGGCATGAATGATCTCTTGCCAGCAGATGCTGCGCAGTGGACTCATTTGGAGCATGTGTTGCGTGACCTCACTCGCGCTTATGGCTATGAGTTCTTGCGTACTCCAATTGTTGAAGCGACTGCCGTATTTCAGCGTGGCATTGGCGAAGTAACCGATATTGTTGAAAAAGAAATGTATTCCTTTGAGGACCGCCTTAATGGTGAGCAGCTCACATTACGACCAGAGGGCACTGCTGCGGTAGTTCGTTCCGTGGTTGAAAACAATTTGCTGTACGAAGGACCAAAGCGTCTTTGGTATACCGGTCCCATGTTCCGCCATGAGCGCCCACAGCGTGGTCGCTATCGCCAGTTCCATCAATTTGGTATTGAGGCGATGGGCTTTGCTGGTCCAGATATTGATGCAGAAATCATTTTGATGGGTCAACGCCTTTGGGATGAGCTTGGATTGAAGGGTGTGCGTCTGGAGATTAATTCCCTAGGACAAGCACCTGAGCGTGCAGAGCATCGCGCCGCCTTGGTTACGTACTTTGAGAAACACAAAGAGCAGTTAGATGAAGATTCACAGCGTCGCTTGCTAAGTAATCCATTACGCATCTTGGATTCTAAGAATCCAGCAATGCAAGATTTAATTGAAGGCGCGCCAAAGTTATTGGATTTCTTGGGTGAAGAGTCTCTCAAGCATTTCGAGGCAGTTCAGGCTTTACTCAAGGCGAATAACATCCCTTGTAAGATCAACCCTCGCTTGGTGCGCGGCTTGGATTACTACAACCTGACCGTTTTTGAGTGGATTACCGAGGAGTTAGGCGCTCAGGGAACGATCGCTGGCGGTGGTCGCTACGATCCCTTAATTGAGCGCATGGGTGGCAAAGCTACCCCTGCTTGCGGTTGGGCAATGGGCATGGAGCGCGTCCTGGAATTAATGAAGGTTTCTGGTTCTTTGCCAGAGCCCCAGGCTCAATGCGATGCCTTTGTCATTCATCAGGGTGGCGAAACCTTGACTGCTGCCATGATCATTGCTGAGCGCCTGCGTAATGCCGGTATTGATGTCATCTTGTTTTGCCCGCCAGACGGTCAAACTGCCAGCTTTAAGTCCCAAATGAAGAAGGCGGATGCGAGTGGGGCGGCATATGCTGTCATTATTGGGCCGGATGAGTTGGCCAAAAATGAGGCTCAGCTCAAAGATTTGCGTAGTACCGGTGTTCAGAAGGCGGTAGCCTTGGATAGCGTTGTGGAAGCGGTAATTGATGCCATAGTTGGCGCCACCGAATAGAATTAAGACATTAATTATTAATACTGTATTTATTAGCTTGGATTGACATGCCCTTAGACCTAGAAGAACAAGAACAATTAGATCAACTTAAAGCATTTTGGCAAAAGTACCGCAACCTCATTACTAGCGTAGTGACGGCTATTTTATTTGCCTATGCAGCCTATAGTGGATATCAATGGTGGCGTACTAGCCAAGCTGCTGCCGCATCACAGCTGTATGAGACGATGATTACTGCCATTGGCAAGGGTGATAAAGAGCAGACCTTGCGCGCTGCAGATGATTTGCAAAAACAATTTTCTGGTACACCTTACGCAGCAATGTCGAGTCTAGTGGCTGCAAAGATTGCTTCTGATGCAGGCGACTCTGCAAAAGCCATGGACTATTTGCGCTGGGCCGCTAAGAATTCTTCTGATCAGGGATATTTAGCCTTGGGTAAATTGCGATTAGCAGCGCAGTTAATCGAGCAGGGTTCTGAAAAGGATTTGGCTGAAGCGGATGCCATTCTGAAAGATAAGCCAGTTTCCGGTTTTGAAGCTTTGTGGCTAGAGCGTCGTGGCGATTGGTATTTGGCTCAAAAGAATACGGCTGATGCGCGTAAGAGCTATGAGGCTGCTTGGAAACGCTTGAATGATTCAAAAGAATTCCCTGAGGAGGCGCGTCGCCTCTTGAAGGTTAAATTAGATGCCGTCGGAGGAGTAGCTCAGTGATGATGGATTGCAAACGTGTAGCAAAACTAGCAAGCACAACTCTGATATTGGGTTCTGTAGTATTTGCCTTGGCAGCCTGCTCTGGTAGCTCACGTGTACGCAAACCTGCTGAGCTCGTGCAAGTCAATAATCAGTTTGAGTTAACACCAGTTTGGTCAACCAGCGTTGGTTCATCTGAGTCGTTTAGCTTTGATCCTGCGGTAGTAGGTGATTCAGTTTACGCAGCATCTCATCGCGGCAATCTCACCAAGATTGATTTGATGACCGGCAGAAAAGTGTGGGAGGTCTCTGTGCCTGATCGCTTATCAATTGGACCTGGATCAGATGGTCGCACCACGGCTGTTGTGACTACTAAAGGTACAGTCTATGCCTACGATGACAATGGCAAGCCCATTTGGAATGTGAGCGTTGGTAGTGAAGTGTTGTCTGAGCCAGTGGTTGCTGGTGGTGTAGTCATTATTCGCACGCTGGATAGTCGCTTCATTGGTCTTGATGCGCAGACGGGAACACGTAAGTGGACTTACCAACGCCAACAATCGGCTTTGTCCTTACGCGTTGGTTACGGCATGCTCGCGATTGGTAACGAGGTGATCGTCACTGGCTTTGCTGGTGGTCGTTTCGGCATGATTGCAATTGCAAACGGTGGTCTTGTTTGGGAGACTCCAGTGTCATTTCCAAAAGGATTCTCTGAGATTGAGCGTCTCAATGATGTGACTGCAAAACCGAGTATGGAGGGCGAAATTATTTGCGCCGTTTCTTACCAGGGTCGTATAGGTTGCGGTCAAGCACGTACTGGCAATTTACTGTGGTTTAAAGATTACTCCAGTTATACCGGTACAGCGCAAAGTCCTGAGTTGGTTTTCTCGTCCAATGAAAAGTCTCATGTCACTGCATTTGCAGTCAAAGATGGTTCCCAAGTTTGGGAAAACACCCAGCTGACATTTAGAGATGTAGGTGAGCCGATGGCAGTTGGCAAGGTATTACTCATGGGTGATGCGCAAGGTTACGTGCATGCACTCTCACAAGCGAATGGTCAAATGCTGGCACGCATTCGTCATGACAGTAGTCCAATCACAGCCGCACCGATTGCGGTGAACGGCCTCATCTTGGTTCAGTCTCAAGGTGGAAAACTAGCGGCGTACAGTCCAAAATGAATCCAGTAATTACTATTGTCGGCCGTCCTAATGTTGGTAAATCGACCCTCTTTAATCGCTTAACGCGCTCCCGTGATGCTCTGGTGGCTGACTTCTCAGGCCTAACCCGAGACCGTCACTATGGCAAAGGTCGCATCGGTGAGCGTGCATTTATTTGCGTAGACACTGGTGGTTTTGAGCCGGTAGCCAAGACCGGCATTGTTGCCGAGATGGCCAAGCAAACAAAGCAAGCAGTTGCTGAGTCTGACATTGTGATTTTCTTGGTAGATGGCCGCTTAGGCATGGCGCCTCAAGACCGCGTGATTGCAGATTTCTTACGCAAGACCGGTAGACCAGTTATTCTGGCTGTCAATAAAACTGAAGGTATGCAACCAGGCGTTGTCACTGCTGACTTCCATGAGCTCGGTCTTGGTGAGCCGTTCCCAATTTCCTCAGCGCATGGTGATGGTGTACGTGGTTTGATTGACGATGCTTTGGATTCCTTAGGTATTCCAGAGCCAGAACCAGAAGAACAAGAAAACGATCCTAATCGCCCAATGAAGATTGCGGTAGTCGGTCGTCCAAACGTCGGTAAATCAACCTTGATTAATAAGTTGATTGGTGAAGAGCGCGTTATTGCATTTGATATGCCGGGTACAACGCGTGATGCTATTGAGGTACCTTTTGAGCGCAATGGCAAGCCTTATATCCTGGTAGATACGGCAGGTCTGCGCCGTCGTGGAAAAGTATTTGAAGCCATTGAAAAATTCTCAGTGGTAAAAACTTTGCAAGCTATTGCTGATTGCAATGTGGTCATCTTGATGCTCGATGCGCAACAAGATATCTCGGAGCAAGATGCGCATATCGCTGGATTTATCGTAGAAGCAGGGCGTGCATTAGTTGTGGCTGTGAACAAGTGGGATGGTTTGGATGCCTACGTTAAAGAGCGTGCGCGTTTAGAGATTGCTCAAAAATTGCGCTTCCTCGATTTTGCGAATGTGCATCCGATCTCTGCTAAAAAAGGTACCGGCCTGAAAGAGCTATTTAAGGATGTAGATTTAGCCTATGCAGCAGCGATGGCGAAATTACCAACACCCAAACTCACCCGAATTTTGCAAGAGGCTATCGAGCATCAGCAGCCTAAGCGTGTCGGCATGGGTCGTCCAAAATTACGTTATGCCCACCAAGGCGGTATGAACCCCCCAATTGTGGTGATTCATGGAACCTCATTAAGTGGCGTAACCGATAGCTATAAGCGTTACCTAGAGGGTCGCTTTAGGGATGTCTTTAAGTTACGCGGCACCCCATTGCGCATTCAGATGAATACTGCGAAAAACCCGTATGTTGATGCGGATAAAGGTAAAAAAGGCAAAAAGAAGTAAAAACGCGTACAGTTTTAGATGTGTTTTAGGTAAGGGGCTTGTTTTTTGAATATCAGACCCCTTATGTTGGAGGTAGACAGTAGAAGTCAGCAGTAAATGAATAAATAAAAAAAGCAAGACTCCCAAAATAGAAGCAGCGTATAAAAATCAATAAGGAGCAGTATGAATAACAGCAAAGTCCAATTACTACAGGATCCTTTCCTCAATGCTTTACGCAAAGAGCATGTTCCTGTCTCCATCTATCTTGTTAACGGCATCAAGCTGCAAGGAAATATTGAATCGTTTGATCAATATGTGGTTCTCTTGCGCAACACCGTGACTCAGATGGTTTACAAACACGCCATTTCCACAATCGTCCCTGCTCGCGCTGTGGAGTTCCGTACGGAAGAAGTTAGCTCTGTATAAAACAGGTGTAGATGCGGCACGCGCCGTTCTGGTAGGAGTGGATACGGGCCGCGAAGATTTTGCGGACAGCATGGCAGAACTCAGCCTTCTGGCTGATAGTGCTGGTTCTATACCTATAGCCAGTGTGATTGCCCGTAAGGGTAAAACCGATCCCGCTTTATTCATTGGCTCAGGTAAGGCGAATGAAGTTAAAAAAGTGATGGAAGAGCAGGGTGCGGAATTGGTTATCTTCAACCACCCGCTATCTCCAACTCAGCAGCGCAATCTAGAGCGCCATATTGGCTTTCATGTCATGGACCGTACAGGCCTGATTTTGGATATCTTTAGCCAACGAGCGCAAAGCCATATCGGTAAAACCCAGGTCGAACTAGCCCAAGTGCGTTATCGCATGTCTAGATTGGTGCGTGCTTGGAGCCATTTAGAGCGTCAAAGGGGCGGTATTGGTGTTCGTGGCGGTCCTGGTGAAACCCAGATGGAGTTGGATCGACGAATGCTAGCTACTAAAGCAAAGCGTCTAGAGACAGAGCTTGAGAAGCTCCAGCGCCAACAAAGAACCCAAAGAAGGGCTCGTAATCGCAAGGATGTTTTCTCTGTTTCTTTGGTTGGCTACACCAATGCTGGCAAGTCCACATTGTTTAATTCCCTCACAAAAGCAGGGACATATGCAGCTGATCAGCTCTTTGCCACCCTTGATACCACCTCCCGCAAAGTCCATTTAGATGGTGTTGGCTCGATTGTGGTCTCCGATACCGTTGGATTTATCCGCGAATTACCCCACCAACTGGTGGAGGCTTTTAGGGCCACTTTGGATGAAACTATCCATGCTGACCTGGTTTTGCATGTGATTGACGCCTGCAGCCCAGTGGCAAGGGAGCAAAAGGCTGAAGTAGAGGCTGTTTTGCGTGAAATTGGGGCAGATGACATCCCCCGTATCGAGGTGATGAATAAGATAGACCAGATGCCCCAGACCTTTACGGAAGGGGCTGTCCTGGTGCGTGATTCCGAGGGAATTCCGAGCCAGGTTTTCCTTTCCGCCAAGACGGGCCTAGGCCTTGATTTATTGCGTTCAGCACTCGCCGAATGCTCTCAAATGACTGATAGAATAAGGGTCGAGCAGAATCGCGCCAAGGTTCAAATGGACCCGGACGAGTTTTTAGCTCCTTTACCCGAACGACCAGAGACTTCTGAATTTAACCCGATTTCCAACCGAAAATATTCACCAAACGATGCGTAAATTTCTTGAGCTTTTCTCGGTCAATGATCCGGGCTGGGGTAATAGTCACCCAGGCAGTGGATCTAAAGATGCCAAAAGTGGGCAGGGCAGTGAGCAATCTCCCCAAGCTGAACCTGGTAATTCAGAAGCTGACAAGCCTGTAGAGGTTCAGCCGAATACCCCAAGACCAAACAACCAACCTGCTAAGCCAGATGGCCCGCCGGATTTGGATGAGTTGTGGCGTGATTTCAATGATCGCCTCAGCGGTATTTTTGGCGGCAAGAAAAAGCCAGGCGCCTCATCTAGTAAGCCTGCCAATAAGCCGAGCAGCACTGATATTCCACCGCCATCACAGCGTGGCAATGGTGGTGGCAACAACGGCGGTAACGGTGGCGGCGGCATGAGTGCACCCAACTTCAACTTCACCAACCCCTTTGGTTCTAAAGCCAGCGTGATCTTAGCTGCTGGTGGGGTTGTATTAGTTTGGATTTTTAGTGGTTTTTATATTATTCAAGAAGGCCAATCAGGCGTGGTGACCACCTTTGGTAAGTACGCCTATACAGCAGGCCCTGGTATTAATTGGCGCATGCCTTGGCCAGTGCAAGCTGAGCAAACTGTCAATGTTTCAGGAGTGCGCTCTGTAGAGGTGGGTCGCTCCATTTTGATTAAAGCAACGAATCAAAAAGACACCTCAATGTTGACTGAAGATGAAAACATTATTGATGTGCGCTTTGCTGTTCAGTACCGCTTAAAAGATCCAACGGATTATCTATTTAATAATCGCGATCCCGATACGACTGTAGTGCAAGCAGCGGAAACTGCTGTGCGTGAAATTGTGGCGCGCAGCAAGATGGATACCGTTCTATACGAAGGTCGTGAAAAGATTGCGATTGATTTAGCTGCCTCGATCCAAAAAATTCTAGATAGCTACAAAACCGGTATCTACGTCACCAGCGTGACGGTCCAAAACGTTCAACCACCAGAGCAAGTGCAAGCTGCATTTGATGATGCTGTCAAGGCGGGTCAGGATCAAGAGCGTCTCAAGAGTGAAGGTCAGGCCTATGCCAATGACATCATTCCGCGCGCCAAAGGTACAGCTGATCGTCTGATTCAGGAAGCTGAGGGTTACAAGGCTAGAGTGGTTGCAACCGCTGAAGGTGATGCGAATCGCTTTAAGCAAGTCTTAACTGAGTACGCAAAGGCACCTGGTGTTACTCGTGATCGTATGTACATTGATAGCATGCGGGAGATGTATAACAATGTCTCCAAAGTATTGGTTGATACCACCAAGAGTAATAGCATGCTGTATTTACCTCTCGATAAGATCATTGCGCAGGTGAGTGCAGAGAGTGCGCAAGTTGCTACTGGTCAAGCTCCCGCCTCTACACCTACCGGATCTGTAACAGTCGGTGGTGCAACAGGCAATCCAGCAGCCCCATTTAGTAATAATGCAACTAGCCCAAGCACTAGCAACACTCCTAGCATTAGCGCTTCCGAAAAACGCGACGGCCTCAGAAGCCGCGATAGAGGGGATTCAAGATAATGAACGCAAATCGTCTCTTGGCCGCTATTGCTGGCTTAATTGCGCTGGTCTATATTCTGGCGTCTAGTATTTTTGTTGTAGATCAGCGTAACTTTGCTGTGGTGTTTTCATTCGGACAAATTGTGCGCGTGATTGAGCAGCCAGGTTTACAGGCTAAGCTTCCAGCGCCTTTTGAAAACGTTCGCTTCTTTGATCGCCGTATTCTCACAATTGACACCCCTGAAGCAGAGCGCTTTATTACCTCAGAGAAGAAAAATCTCTTGGTGGATTCTTACGTTAAATGGCGCATTGTTGATCCCCGCAAATTCTTCGTGAGCTTTAAAGGTGATGAGCGTTTAGCGCAAGATCGTCTTACCCAGTTAGTGCGCTCTGCATTGAATGAAGAGTTCACTAAACGTACGGTTAGAGAGATCATCTCAGACCAACGCGAGCAAGTGATGCAGGGTATTCGGAAAAAAGTAGCCGATGATGCATCTGATATTGGTGTTGAGATTGTTGACGTTCGACTCAAGCGTGTTGATCTATTAGCTGAGATTAGTGATTCAGTCTATAGGCGCATGGAGGCGGAGCGTAAGCGCGTTGCCAATGAGTTGCGCTCTACTGGTGCAGCTGAATCTGACAAGATTCGAGCCAATGCTGAGCGTCAGCGTGACACGATTTTGGCTGAAGCCTATCGTGAAGCGCAAAAGATTAAAGGCTCTGGTGATGCAAAAGCTACAGCTTTGTATGCCGATGCTTTTGGTCGCGATCCTCAGTTTGCTCAGTTCTACCAAAGTCTTCAGGCCTACCGCAGTTCCTTCAAGGATAAGAAGGATGTCATGGTTGTTGAGCCTAATGGTGAGTTCTTTAAGTTCATGCACAAAAAAAATTAAATTAAATATTTCTAATCATGAATCGTTGGTTACTTCCTGAAGATATTGCTGATGTTTTGCCAGCCGAGGCTCGTAAGGTCGAGACTCTGCGGCGTGCCATTCTGGATTTGTACCAATCCTATGGTTATGAACTTGTTGCCCCGCCGATCTTGGAGTTCTTGGACTCTTTACTAACTGGCACAGGCTCTGATCTCAATTTACAAACATTTAAGTTAGTCGATCAATTATCTGGTCGTACATTGGGTCTGCGTGCAGACATGACTCCTCAAGTTGCGCGAATTGATGCGCATTTACTCAATCGCAAAGGTGTAACGCGTCTTTGCTATGCCGGCTCTGTTGCCCATGCTCGCACCCCAGTAGGTAGTTCTGCTCGCGAGGAATTGCAAATCGGCGCAGAGATTTATGGCTGCGCTACATGGGAAGCGGATTTTGAGGCGGTCTCATTGCTATTGCAGACCTTGAATGTAGCTGGCCTGAAAAAGGTTTACCTCGATCTCTCGCACGCTGGGGTCTTAGAAGGAATTCTGGATGGACAAGCAATTGATAAGGGCGATATTGAAACCTTATATAGCCTGTTACAAAGCAAAGATCGTCCACGTTTAGCGATATGGGCTAAATCCTTACCGGCTAAATCTGCCGAAGCATTGATGGCTCTGACTGAATTGAACGGTCCTTGTGCACAGGTATTGGCCAGCGCTAAAAAGGCTCTACCAAAACATCGCTTAATTGATGAAGCGATAGCTCAATTAGAAATACTGGCTGCGGCAACTGCTGCATTACCCGGCGATATTGAGTTAAGTATTGATCTAGCGGATTTACGCGGTTATCAGTATCACAGCGGTGTCATGTTTGCAGCTTATGTTGACAAGTTACCTCAGCCGATTGCTCGTGGCGGTAGATATGATCATGTCGGCCAAGCGTTTGGACGTTCTCGTCCTGCGACTGGATTTTCAATGGATCTATTAACCTTGGCTAATCTTGCGCCAATAGCGCAAAGAAAGTCTGCCATCCTAGCGCCCTGGACAGTGGATGCAGCTTTAGCTAGCAAGGTTGCCGAACTGCGTGCTGCTGGCGAAGTAGTCATTCAGGCAATGAGTGGCGATACTGTAGAAGCCGCTGAATATATTTGTGATCGTGAGCTTGTAAAGCAGGGCAGCTCATGGGAAGTGAAAAAGAAGTAACTCGCTGTATTAATAACGTACTAATTCTGTAATTACCTTTTGGATTTCATTATGTCTTCAAAGCAACAAGAGCACGGTCGTAACGTCGTAGTCATTGGCACCCAGTGGGGTGACGAGGGCAAAGGCAAAGTAGTAGATTGGTTAACGGATCATGCTCAAGCGGTTGTGCGTTTTCAGGGTGGACATAATGCAGGCCACACCTTAATTATTGGCGACAAGAAAACGATCTTGCGTTTAATTCCATCTGGAATCATGCACAAGAATGTTATTTGCTACATTGGTAATGGTGTTGTTCTCTCTCCAGAAGCGCTCTTTAAAGAAATCGGTGAGTTAGAGGCTGCTGGTTTGGATGTGCAGTCACGCTTAAAGATTTCTGAAGCAACTACATTGATTCTTCCGTATCACGTGGCAATCGATCATGCGCGTGAAAAGAAGCGTGGCAACGCTAAGATCGGTACAACTGGTCGTGGTATCGGCCCAGCCTACGAAGATAAGGTTGCTCGTCGTGCCTTACGCGTACAGGATTTGTTTTATCCAGAAAAGTTTGCAGCGCAATTGCGCGAGAACTTGGAGTATCACAACTTCATGCTCACAAACTACTATGGTGCTGAGCCAGTAGATTTCCAGAAGACTTTAGAAGAGGCTATGTCTTATGCTGAACGCATCAAGCCGATGGTGGTTGATGTTTCTGGCGCTTTATATGCAGCAGAGCAGGCAGGTCAAAATTTATTATTCGAAGGTGCACAAGGTACTTTGCTCGATATCGATCACGGCACCTATCCTTATGTCACCTCAAGCAACTGCGTAGCAGGTAATGCTGCTGCAGGATCTGGCGTTGGCCCAGATTCATTGCAATATATCTTGGGTATTACAAAGGCTTATTGCACCCGTGTCGGTGCCGGTCCATTCCCAAGCGAGTTATATGATTTTGATAATCACGCTAAGCAAGATCCAGTTGGCGTGCGTTTGGCTGAAGTAGGCAAGGAGTTTGGCTCCGTTACTGGTCGTCCACGCCGTACAGGTTGGCTGGATGCTGCTGCCTTGAAGCGCTCGATTCAGATTAATGGCTTGTCTGGTCTTTGCATTACTAAGTTAGATGTCTTGGATGGCTTCGAGACGATTCGTCTTTGCGTTGGCTATCACTTAGATGGTCAAAAACTCGATGTATTGCCGCGCGGCGCTGAAGCCGTAGCGCGCTGTGAACCAATTTATGAGGATTTCCCAGGTTGGAAGGGAACGACTTTTGGTATTCGTGAATGGGACAAACTCCCAATAGAGGCACAGAAGTTCCTGCGTCGTATCGAAGAAGTTGCAGGAAAGCCGATCGCTATGGTCTCAACAGGACCGGAACGTGATGAAACGATTCTTCTGCAACATCCATTCAAAGGTTAATCAGATTTTTAATTAACGTTTGTATATTTAATTTACATATTTGTTTTGAGGTTTTGAGATGACTGCACGTACACAATGTAATAGCCTGCAAGTGGCTACACCGCTTTATCGTTTCATTGAAGATAAAGTCTTGCCTGGAACAGGCATTAAAAGCGCTGATTTTTGGAAGGGTTTTGACGAAATCGTCAAAGACCTGAGCCCAAAAAATGAAGCATTACTTGCTAAGCGTGATCGTTTGCAGGTGGATTTGGATAAATGGCATCAGGCTAATCCTGGTCCAATTAAAGATATGCCTGCCTATCGCAAGCATCTTAAAGAAATTGGTTACTTAGATGAAGTTCCAGGCAAAGTACTTGGGACCACCAAGAATGTTGATGATGAGTTAGCTCTCCAAGCCGGTCCTCAGTTGGTGGTGCCAGTTCTCAATGCGCGTTATGCCTTAAATGCAGCTAATGCCCGTTGGGGTTCTTTATATGATGCCCTCTATGGCACCGATGTGATCTCGGAAGAAGATGGTGCTACTAAAGCCGGTGGATATAACCCGATTCGTGGTGCCAAGGTAGTTGCCTATGCACGTCAATTTTTAGATCAATCTGCGCCGCTGGCCAAGGGTTCGCATGCAGATGCGACCGCTTACACAGTGGATGGTAATAAGCTGGTTGTTAGCCTTAAAGATGGCAGCAAAACTGGCCTTGCTGATGAGAAGCAATTTGTGGGCTACCAAGGAAATGCTTCTGCACCTTCTTCAGTGCTCCTGCGCAATAACGGCGTACATATTGATATTGAAATCGATAAGAGCAAAACCATTGGCGCTACTGATGCTGCTGGTGTCAATGATGTTGTGCTTGAAGCTGCGCTTTCTACTATTTTGGATTTGGAAGATTCGATTGCTGCAGTAGATGGCGATGACAAGGTCGTGGCTTATGACAACTGGTTAGGCATTCTCAAGGGTACATTGGTTGAGGAAGTCAGCAAAGGTGGCAAGACATTTACTCGTACATTAAATCCAGATCGTAAATACACTGCTGGTATTGGCGCAGTTGACGCCAAAGATGGCGTAGTGACTTTGCATGGCCGCTCTTTACTGTTCCTTCGCAACGTTGGTCATTTGATGACTAACCCAGCAATCATTACTGGTGAAGGTAAAGAGATTTACGAAGGCATCTTAGATGCAGTGGTGACTGTATTGATCGCCTTGTATGACATCAATCGTCCTGCAACACAGGCAATTGGTAATACTCGTAAAGGCTCTGTATATATTGTGAAGCCAAAAATGCATAGCCCTGAAGAAGTTGCCTTTGCTGGCGAGCTCTTTGGCCGTGTTGAAAAATTACTCGGCTTGCCTGCGGATACAGTCAAGTTAGGCATCATGGATGAAGAGCGTCGTATGAGCGCTAACATCAAAGCGGCGATTGCTGCGGCTGGTGCTCGCGTTGCCTTTATCAATACTGGCTTCCTCGATCGTACCGGTGATGAAATGCATACCGCTATGCATGCAGGTCCAATGATGCGCAAAGGCGATATGAAGACCAGCAAGTGGTTATCAGCTTATGAGCGTCGTAATGTTCTAGCGGGCTTGGATTGTGGCTTACGTGGCCGCGCTCAAATCGGTAAAGGAATGTGGGCAATGCCAGATTTGATGAAGGCCATGGTTGAGCAAAAGATTGTTCATCCAAAGGCAGGCGCAAATACAGCTTGGGTTCCATCACCAACAGCGGCAACATTGCATGCTTTGCACTACCATCAGGTTAACGTAGCTCAGTTGCAAAAAGAAATGGAGCAGTTAGATACTGCTGCTGAAGCTGAAGCTTTGATTAATGATTTGCTGACTATCCCAGTTGTCGAAACAGCCAACTGGTCTAAGGAAGAAATTCAGCAAGAACTCGATAACAACTGCCAAGGTATCTTGGGTTATGTGGTTCGTTGGATTGATCAAGGCGTTGGTTGTTCTAAGGTGCCCGATATTCATAACGTTGGCTTGATGGAAGATCGTGCAACTTTGCGTATTTCCAGTCAGCACATCGCGAACTGGTTGCTACACGGTATCGTGACAGAAGCTCAAGTCAACGAGACTTTACAGCGCATGGCTAAGGTGGTTGATGGCCAAAACGCGGGCGATGCTTTGTACAAGCCAATGATGCCGAATTTCAAAGACTCTTATGCTTATAAAGCAGCTAGCGATCTGATTTTCAAAGGTCTAGAGCAGCCAAATGGTTATACCGAGCCTTTGCTGCATGCTTGGCGCTTAGAAGTGAAGAAGGCTCACGCTTAATTCTTCGACTCTTTGGTCTTAAGATGAAATGGATTTGTCGAAAGACAAGTCCATTTTTCTTTTCAATAAACCTTCTTAGTCTCCCAATCACCTCATGTTTGGCTTTTTAAATCCCTTCGCCAGAATTGCTACTGCCCGCGGACAAGCTTTGGGCTTTCAATTCAATGATGGAGGTAGAGAGCTTGCTGGTTTTAAGGGTGGGGCTGGCGACTGTGTGGTTCGAGCCATTGCCATTGCGGCGGAGTTGCCCTATATGCAGGTCTATGAAGATCTTCGTGCTGCGAACGCAGCCTATGCGGATCAACGTAAGGATAAGTTGGCTAGAAGGCTGAGCGCGAAGGGCGCTTCACCGCGTAACGGCAACCACCGAAATGTCTTCCATGATTACATTCTTGGTTGCGGTTTTGATTGGGTGCCGACGATGAAGGTTGGGGCTGGCTGCCAAGTCCACATGCTTGCCAATGAACTGCCCTCAGGCAGGCTAATTGTGAAGGTTTCCAAGCACTTAACGGCAGTACTTGATGGAATCATTCAAGATACGCATAATCCCTCTCGGGGTGGTTCACGCTGTGTCTACGGCTATTACGTGAAGCGCTAGGGATGACATCCAAAAGAAAAAGCCCCTGAAAAAATCAGAGGCTTATTTCTTATAAAACGACCAAAAATGGCCTAAAACAGGGCTAAATCAGTAATAAATTACCAATTTCCGCTAGTTTTACGAGATTTTAGTTCCATTGCTTTAGCTTCGCTAAAAGCAGTAGCCAATAGTACAAAGAAGTCTTTAATTGCAAATAAAGGCTTAAAGCTTAACGCTGGTGCCTGATGAAACTGTACTGAGTTTGAATGTGCCATGGTGAGCTCCTTAAGGGTTAACCCTAATGATACACCTAGTTACTGCAAACGGCATTAATTAAATAGTTTTAACTAATAGGTGCTGGTGTGTCGGTATTTTTGGTCCCATGCATTTTTATAGGCAGTAGTCATGCCAATCATGATGGAAGTGGTCCATGCCAGCGAAAAAAGACCGCTCAAGGAAATGAAAAATGCAAAGGTTTTCCAGCCATCCAGAAGGGTGTCTGATTCAAAACCTACGGTTGTGTAGCAACTACCCGCAAAGAGAATTGCATTAATGGGATCTTTCATGATGCCAAGTCCAATGATGAAAAATGACCAAAAGAGAATTTCAATTACGTGGAACAGGGCCAGAAACATGAAGGTGGCGTAAAAATGAAAGAAAACACGGTTGTATTGATGATCCGCAAGATTTTTACGAGTAAGGCGTTCAAAGCGCATGTAGACATGGTTAATGGCGCTGCCGTGAAACATCAATAGGCAAATGAGAAAGCCGACCCCCCAGGCTGCGTCTCGCGCCAGTAGCAAAAAAGGAAATCCAGAGAAAGCATCGATAATATTATTCATGAGGGCCTTAAAAAGGGGCTCAGGCATTGATACCTTGGCGGGTTGATAATGTCACATCTCTAATTTCATGTAAAGAAACCCTTGACCGAGCTTCACATGCCAGGAGGAAAGCAGAAAGAACGCTTTTTCTTATTCTCTTTGGCCGGAATTCAATTCACCCATATTCTGGACTTCATGATCATGATGCCTTTGGGTCCGGAATTTATTCGAGAGCTCAATATCAATACCCATGAGTTCGGCCTATTACTCTCTTCGTACACATTTGCTGCCGCCATTGCCGGAGTCTTCGCTACATACTTCATAGATCGATTTGAGAGGCGGGCTCTGCTGCTGAGTTTGTATGCCTGCTTTATTGTTGCTACTTTGATTTGTGGTTTGGCGCCGGATTACCATTCCCTGTTTATTGCCCGTGCGTTTGCAGGAGCGTTTGGGGGTATCTTAGGCTCACTAGTTCAAACCATCGTTGCAGACTCTATCCCATTTGAGAGAAGAGGTAAGGCCTTAGGGACGGTGATGTCTGCTTTTTCAGTGTCAACCGTTGCAGGAGTCCCTTTGAGTTTGTTATTGGCAAATAACATTCCTTCTTTGGGTTGGCGTGCGCCATTTATCTTTATTGCTTTGATATCAAGCCTCATTTTGTATTTGGGATATCGCAATATTCCTAAAATTTCCGGACATCTTGGTCATACTCACGAGGGCAGTCGCCTTAGTCAAATTTGGAACATCTTCTTTTCCCATCAACACTTACGTGCATTTATCTTTATGGCGCTCATGATGTTGACAGGATTTTCTGTAATTCCCTATATCGCTCTCTACCTCACCTCGAATGTAGGTATTGATAACTCTTATATTTCTCTTGTCTATTTATGCGGTGGGATTGCGACGCTGATGAGCTCACGACTGATTGGTCATATGGCCGATCGGTACGGTAAGGTTCAGATTTTCAGAGTGCTTGCAGTCATTAGTCTTATCCCCATCCTGGTAACAACTAATTTGATGCCAGTTCCACTTTGGGTGGTGCTGATTAATTCCACCGCCTTCTTTATTTTGGTTTCGGGACGCATGATTCCGGCAATGGCCATTGTGAGTCAAGTAGTGGATTCCAAGATTCGAGGTACCTTCATGAGTTTGATGGGTTCCGTTCAAATGCTGGCATCCGGACTGGCCTCAGTGATTGCTGGTGCAGTGGTCACTATTACTGCTGATGGGAAGATGGAGCACTACAACCTGGTTGGCTATGGAGCAGCTCTGTGTGGCTTGCTTACCTTCTGGTTGGTGGGCTATATTCATACTGATAAACAAGCGAAGTAAACCTAATTTTTTAGAGAAGGATTGTGATGATCACATTTCAAAGGCCAGACGGTAAATCCAGTAGCGCATATTTGGCGGAGCCAGTAGATGTAAAAAATGCTCCTGGTGTAGTGGTGATTCAGGAGTGGTGGGGTTTGGATGATGAGATTAAAAATGTCGCCAATCGTTTAGCAAAAGCAGGCTATCGGGCCTTAGTACCTGACCTCTATCGTGGCAAGCTAGCCATAGAGGCGAATGAGGCTGAGCATCTCATGAATGACCTCAATTTTGGGGATGCCGCTAGTCAGGATATTCGAGGTGCTGTTCAATATCTGAAGGCAACGGGTAGTAGCAAGGTTGGTGTTACCGGTTTTTGTATGGGAGGCGCACTCACAGTATTGTCTGCTGGTCTTGTTCCAGAGTGCGATGGAACGGTGGTTTGGTATGGTTACCCTCCATTGGAATACGTTGATGCGTCTGCCATGAAGAAGCCGATGCTAGCGCACTGGGCTCTTCACGATGACTTCTTCTCGATTGCTGGTGTTGATCAACTTGAAGAAAAGCTCAAAGCAAGTGGTGTCACGTACGACTTTCAGCGCTACGAAGCCAAGCATGCATTTGCAAATCCAAAGTCAGATGCTAGAGGTCTTCCTCCATTGCAATACAACTCTGCCGCTGCTGATTTAGCTTGGGACCGCACCATGACTTTCTTAAAAAATACTTTAGCTTCTTAATAAGCCATTTAAAGGTTCACATGTTTTTCAATTGGATTTATAAGCGTAGTAATACTCAGATATTAATTATTTTGGTCTTATTCTTTGTAGTTTTGCTGGATGTCATGCCGAGGGTTTTGCAAGCTATTCCCATGTTTGCCCCTACTCAAGACAGTACTCGATTGGGCTTGAGCCTTTTTGGTTCGATCATTACTTTAAGCGGCCTGTTAATTGGTTTTTTATTAAATCAAGCTCAAACCAATTTTCGTGAAGTGCAATCTTTAGTGTCCAGAGAGGCTGGTCAAATCAATAATTTGGATCGTTTACTAGTTCGTTACGGAGATCCCGCAATTATTCCTGTGCGTAAGGAGTTATTCCAATACATGAACTCGATTGTGAATGACGAGTGGGATTTGTTAAAAGTAGGTCAGGGCAGCAAAGTAACCCATATGCTCTGGCGAGGTATTTCGCGTCAACTCCTGTCTCTTGAGCCCCATACCAATAGACAGACTGCCATGTATACCGATATCCTTAAAAAAGCTGAGGAGGTTGCCGAAAGCAGGGAGTCAAGAATCGAGCGCTCTTCCGTGCGCTTGCCGAATTTATTTTGGGTCGTCATCATTATTTGCATGGTGGCCTTACTTGGTATCAACACCTTGTTCCTGCCATCGGATTCTTTTTTCATGGGCTTAAAAATTCTGCCAGTGACCTTAGGCGCGCTAATTTCACTCTTGGTCATTACGGACCAGCCTTTTAAGGGGCAAAGCTCTGTTAAAGCCGACCCTTTCCGTAAAATTATTGAGTCCATTAAAACTCGCACCGAATAATCGCTTAACTTTTTTAATTCTTATGCATCTATTTGCCGAAAACCTCGCTGTTGAACTTTCCTCCTATTACCGTAATCTTGCCTTAGGACATGGCGTGATTCCGAAGGTCTTCACCTTGGTGAATGGTGCAGGTGATCAATACCTCTTTTTTATTGATGATCTGCGCATGGATAAAGATGAGGAAGATCAATTTCTGGCTTATATCGTGCAAGAGCATGAGGCAGTTTGTTATGCAAGGGGAACCTTAGTTATCTTGGACAAAAGTCAGCAGCTCATTGAGTTCGCCGTAATTGATCAAGATGACATTGAGGCGATCGTTTGTTCAGCTCAGTTGACGAGGGATATTGACGATAAGCCGGTTGGGCTCAGCGATTTTGAAAAGACCTTGGCCCCTAAAAAATCCATCTTCTTTAGCGGCCTCTTTGAGCCCATTAAGCTATCGGAGGACAAGGCTGAGGAGTTTGAAAGTCTTTGGGATGAAATGAAGCCCAAGATCTTGCATCGAACCATGGGAATTTGATTGCCTATTGAAAAAGGGCTGTTTAGTCCCCATATAGGTCTTTGTAGGTGTATTTGGTGCCCAGGAAGGGACTCGAACCCCCACAACCTTACGATCGCCAGCACCTGAAGCTGGTGCGTCTACCAATTTCGCCACCTGGGCATGCCGTTATTATAAAGGTATGCGCCTCTTGGCCCACTTTCTAACCCCCTTTGGGCTTTTCCCCTTCAGACTTAGTGGTTTGATACAGTAGCCTAAACAAGAATAATGATTGATATATAAGGCATGGATTGCCGAAGGAATTAAATGCGTAAAGCAAAAAACTTGGTGCCACGAGAGGCTGACCGCTTAGGTACAGTCCAAGGCCACCGAGATGGTTTTGGATTTGTTATCCCAGATGACGGTGGTGAAGATATTTTTCTTTCTGAAAGAGAAATGTCACGCGTTATGCATGGCGATAGAGTGAATGTCAGAGTTTTAGGAACGGATCGCCGTGGCCGACCTGAAGGTCAGATCGTCGATGTGATTTTGCACGCCAATAAGGTAGTCATTGGACGCCTCTTAAATGAGAATGGCGTTTTGATTGTTGCGCCAGAAGATAAGCGTATTGGCCACGATATTCTGATTCCGCCAAAGGGTCAGGGTAACGCTAAATTAGGTCAAGTCGTTAGTGTTGAGATCATTGACTATCCTGATAGCTACCGTCAAGCCGTTGGTCGCGTGGTTGAAGTGCTGGGCGAGATTGATGATCCCGGTATGGAGATCGAAATCGCTGTCCGCAAGTATGGCGTTCCCCACGAATTTTCAGTTGCGGTAAAAAAAGAAGCAGATGCATTACCTGATACTGTTCAGCAATCTGACCTTGAAGGTCGCGTGGATTTGCGCGATGTGCCTTTGGTCACTATTGATGGTGCCGATGCACGTGATTTTGATGATGCGGTGTATTGCGAACCTGTTATGTATGGGAAGAGTAAGGCTTGGCGTCTGATTGTCGCTATTGCTGACGTATCTCATTATGTCAAGCCTGGCCAGCCTTTAGATGATGAAGGTCTCTTACGTGCAACCTCAGTGTATTTCCCGAGACGGGTCATACCAATGCTGCCGGAGAAAATCTCGAATGGCCTTTGTTCGCTCAATCCTGGTGTCGATCGTCTGTGTATGGTGTGCGACTCCGTGGTGGATGCCAACGGAGTAGTACTGGCTTATCAGTTCTATCCAGCGGTTATGCACTCTGCGCAACGCTTCACCTACGATACTGTGTGGGAAATTCTCTCGAATAGCAAAGGTCCTGAAGCAACGCGTTTTGCTGAATTTAGGCCCTTGCTGACCAATCTCTACTCTCTTTACAAAATCCTATTGGATGCACGTCAAAAACGTGGCGCTATTGAGTTTGAAACCACTGAAACCCAGATTATTAGTAATGAGCTAGGTAAGATTCTGCGTATTGAGCCGCGCTTACGTAATGATGCCCATCGACTAATTGAAGAGTGTATGTTGACGGCTAACGTCTGCGCTGCAGACTTTATCGACAAGAATAAGCATCTCAGTTTGTATCGCGTTCATGGCGAGCCCTCTGAGGAGAAGTTGGTCACCTTGCGCCAAGTCTTGCGTACCTCTGGTTTGTCATTGGGTGGTGGTGAAAAGCCAAAACCAAAAGACTATGCCAAACTGATGCGAGAAATTAAAGAGCGCCCTGATGCCAATATGCTTCAGTCAGTTGTATTGCGTTCAATGCAGCAGGCGATGTATCAGCCTGATAACGAAGGCCACTTTGGTCTTGCCTATCCTGCTTACTCGCATTTCACAAGCCCAATTCGCCGTTATCCCGATCTATTGACCCATCGTGTCATTAAAGCGATTCTGGCCAAGAAGCCCTATACACCTGTATTGCCACCGTCAGTCCCACTGAACCTAACCCTGCCACGTAAGGGCAAAGGTCGTGAGAATGCGGTCAATGCGAAGAAGTCTCATAGCGACGCAAAAGAAGCGGCAGCGAATGGCACACGTTTACCTAAATTACCTAAAGGTGCCAACGCAGCATTACCGATTTGGGGTCAACTTGGTGTGCATTGCTCATCTAATGAGCGTCGTGCAGATGAAGCTTCTCGTGATGTCGAGGCATGGCTCAAGTGTTATTACATGCGTGACCACTTGGGTCAAGAGTATGCAGGTACGGTTACTGGCGTAGCTTCATTTGGTTTATTCGTGCAACTAGAAAACCTCTTTGTTGAGGGCATGATTCATGTTACTGAATTGGGCGGTGATTATTTCCAGTACGACGAGGCTCGCCAAGAGCTCCGTGGTGAGAGAACCGGTATTCGTTATCGCCTAGGTGATCGAGTCCATGTCTTAGTCAGCCGCGTTGACCTTGATGCACGCAAGATCGAATTTAGTTTAGTCAAGTCAGTTGGCTTGGAGCCAGGAGGCACCACCAATCGCCGTCAAATTGTCTTAGCTAGCGATACCGGTAGGCCCAATAAAAAAGCGTCTCCTAAAAAAGGTCGTCCCGGTAGCAAAGAGCCTCAAAAGCATTCTGGTATTAATGTAAATGCTGCTAAATCAGCCGGTAATCTCGGCGCCAATCAGTCGAAGAATCAAGCTGGTCGAACTGCAAGCAAGGTTGCTAAGTCAGGCAAGCCCAATAGGCCAGCTGGTAAACCAGCTGGCACTAAACCACCAGTTCGTAGCACTAAAGCGCGTCGTAAATAAGTAGTATTAAAGGATAGAGATCAGTAGAGATGAAGCAAATATTAGTTGGATTTCATGCGGTACAAGCGCGCTTACGGGTGGATGCAGCAAGCCTCAAGTCAGTGTATTTTGATCCGAGTCGTCGCGATCGTCGTATGGGCGATTTTCTCAAGCAAGCCGAAGAGATATTGGGCGAAAGACTTCACGCAGCTGATGCTGAGCGTCTACATAAGCTTGCAGGCCATGATCGCCATCAAGGTGTAGTGGCGCTAGCAGAGAAGATGACAATTGCTCGCACCATTACCGAGGTAGTTGAGGATGCAGAAAGCAATCAAAGCAAGGTGATGTTCTTGGTCTTAGATGGTGTTACTGATCCTCACAACTTTGGCGCATGTTTGCGTGTTGCTGATGGTGCGGGAGTTGATGCGGTAGTAATTCCTAAAGATCGTTCGGCATCCATCAATGCCACTGTTAGTAAGGTCTCTAGCGGGGCTTCGGAAGTAATGCCAGTCATTACTGTTACGAATCTTGTCCGTAGCATGAAAGAGATGCAAGAAGCAGGCGTTTGGTTGATTGGCACTGACGACGAAGCAGAAAAATCGATCTACGATCTTGATCTTACTGGCCCTATTGGCATCGTCATGGGTGCAGAAGGTGAGGGCATGCGACGTTTGACTCGCGAAACATGTGATGAGTTGGTACGCATCCCCATGAAGGGCGTTGTTGAAAGTCTGAATGTTTCAGTTGCGAGTGGCGTTTGCTTGTATGAGGCGCTCAGACAACGTTTAGCCAAAGAGTCTAAGTAGCAAGTAACTGCTGCACAAACTGCTCAAGTTGCGCTGGGGGTAGGGCACCGCTAATGCGGTGAACCTCTTTACCATTCTTAAATCCCGCTAAGGTTGGTATGGAGCGGATATTCCATTGTGATCCGAGTAGTTGTTCAGCTTCGGTATTTACTTTCACAAATAAAACTTGATTTGCATGTTTAATGGCGCTGGACTGAAAGGTTGGGCCAAACATCTTGCATGGACCACACCATGGTGCCCAGAAATCCACTATCACTGGCATTGTTGACTGAGTCACCAATTCGCTAAAGTTTGCGGAAGTGGCATTAATCGGTAGCGCAAGAAGCTCTTGTTTGCAGGATCCACAAACTGGTGTCTGATTGAGCTTTTCAGTGGGAACGCGATTTCCTTTACTGCAATGCAGGCAATGAATAATCATTTTGACTCCTCAATTGGCCAATCCAAAGGCTTACTTACTCAACAGTGTTTCTAGCTTGTCAGTATCAACGCAGAAATTACGTATTCCTTCGGCTAACTTCTCGGTAGCCATCGCATCATTATTTAACTGCAATCTGAAGTTCGATTCATCTAGCTTGAGGGCTGAGATATTCTCGCTAGCAAGCGCATTCGCTGCATCACTAGCATTGAGCTTTTTCTCAACCGCAGCCGTGCTGTTCTGAAGATCACTCAGCAGCTCTGGGCTGATGGTCAGCAAGTCACACCCAGCTAGTTCTAGTATTTGACTGGTGTTTCGAAAGCTGGCCCCCATGATTTCGGTGGCAATGCCAAAGTGCTTGTAGTAATGGAAGATTCGCTTGACCGATGTGACTCCAGGGTCATTTGCGCCGCCATGATTGACATCACTCCAGTTGCTACCTAGCTTAGCTTTGTACCAATCGGTAATGCGTCCTACAAATGGAGAAATCAATTTTGCATTTACTGCACCACAGGCCGCAGCTTGTACTAATGAAAAAAGCAACGTCATATTGCAATGAATACCTTCAGCTTCCAAAGCCTTGGCCGCCTGAATACCTTCCCATGTGCCCGCTAGCTTGATTAAAACGCGCTTGCGATCAATCCCGTGCGATTCATAAAGTGCAATCAGGTGTTTTGCCTTGGTAATAGTCGCCTGGGTATCAAAAGAGAGGCGGGCATCCACTTCGGTCGAAACTCTTCCTGGGACGATCTTCAAAATCTCAAGACCAAAAGCTACCAAGATGTGGTCGACCAAGTCTGCTGGTGTCATACCAGGGTGGGCTGATTTAACTTGGTTTACCAAAGCCTGATAGTTGGCTTGCTGTGCAGCCTTCAAGATCAAAGACGGGTTGGTGGTCGCATCCTGGGGCTGGTATTCCTGCATACGCTCAAAGTCGCCGGTATCGGCTACGACGGTAGTGAGTTGCTTGAGTTGGCTCAGTGCGTTAGAGGGTGATGTCATCGGTATTTGCAATGCTCTCGATTAATGAATCAGGGGAAATGGATTGAATATCATATGATAGATGCATAAATAAGGCTGTTCTAGTTCAAATAAGGATATCGGGCAAGATCATGAATCAAGATCAACTCAAGCAATTGGTAGGAGAAGCGGCACGGGATGAGGTGCTAAAGCTGCCCGCAGGACAAATCTTGGGTATCGGAACTGGCTCAACTGCCAACTGCTTTATTGATGCCCTGGCCCCCCATAAAGATCATTTTGCAGGAACAGTATCGAGCTCCAATGCGACAACAGAGCGCCTCTTAAAACATGGTTTTAAGGTTTTGGATCCCAATGAGGTGGAGCAACTGCCTGCTTATGTAGATGGTGCTGATGAAATCGATCCTGTAGGTCACATGATTAAGGGTGGGGGTGGCGCCTTAACGCGCGAGAAGATTATTGCCTCGATGGCGAAGCAATTTATCTGTATTTGCGACTCATCCAAGCAGGTTACGGTTTTAGGTGGCTTTGCCTTGCCAGTTGAAATCATTCCTTTATCCAAAGGAATTGTTACCCAGGAGTTGGCTAAATTGGGCGGAGTGGTAACGCTGCGGATGGCAAAAGAGACGCGTACGGATTTGGGACAGACTCCAAGTCAGCCTTTCGTAACAGATAACGGTGGCTGGATTTTGGATGTTGCTGGTTTGAAGATCGCCAATCCTATTGCGCTTGAAGCGCAAATCAATCAAATCGCCGGCGTCATTACTGTGGGGCTATTTGCAAAAGAAAAAGCGAATATTTTGCTGGTCAGTAATGCGTCTGGGGTGAACAGAATTACTTTCTAAATAAAAAACCCGACGGGGCAGCAAGCTGATCCATCGGGTTTGTTTGCCATGATTCTTCATGGCGCAGGCAAAAGGAAGAGTTTTGGTTCCCAGTGCCTATAAGCACATAGATATGCTTACGAGTAGTGGCTTTCGCCAATGTAGCCGATCACGAGATCTGACTGACTACGACTTCATCCTATGCCTCTAGATTTAACTCGTCAAGCAGTAATCAAAAATAATTACTCAGCTGGCGGTACATAGCCCTGAGCCATGTCTGCACCGCCTTCAAAGAAGTATTTTTCAACTTGCTTGAGTAGGTACTGACGAGCACGAGGATCAGCCATATTCAGGCGATTCTCATTAATCAGCATCGTTTGATGTTTTAACCAGTCAGCCCAGGCCTGCTTGGAGACTTGATTCCAAATCTTTTTACCAAGATCGCCAGGAAGTGGAGCAAAGTCCATACCTTCAGCTTCTTTGTTCAGTTTGATACATTGAACCATGCGTGCCATTTGTAATGCCTTTCAAATACGATGTACTAAATCAAAATAATGTAAACCAAAGAAAACTATAAAAGCCTATAGATCTTTGGTGAGAACCATGGATTTGCGATCCCAGTTATAAATCTGTTTTCTTTCTTCTGGAAGGTCATCAACGGAAGCACGTTTAAAGCCACGCTTTAAAAACCAATGCTCCGTTCTGGTCGTCAAAACAAAAAGCTTTTTAATGCCTTCCCGTTTTGCCCGCATCTCAACACGTTTCAGTAAACGCTCCCCATCACCGGAGCCTTGAACATCAGGATCTACAGCGAGGCAAGCAAGCTCACCAACACCATTGGGGAATGGGAAGAGGGCTGCACAACCGAAGAGAACGCGGTCATGCTCAATAACCGAGAAGCGCTGAATATCACGCTCAATCACGTCTTGACCGCGAGCGGCCAAAATACCTTCTTCTTCAAGTGGGCTCGTCAGTTGCAAGATGCCGCCAACGTCATCTTGATTGGCTTCACGCAAATTCTCAATATCGGATGAGGCCAACATCATGCCAATACCATCATGGGTAAAGAGCTCTTCTAGAAGTGCACCATCTTGATTGCAGGGCAGGAAGTGCACACGGCTTACTCCAGCACGAATCGCTCTACCTGAGATATTGAGCAAACTCTTCATGCCCTGATCAAGCTCAGGATGTTGGGTGACGTATTCTTGAAGTTGCGGCATAGAAAGCTCAGTAATGAAATCACCATCATCATCTTTTAAGCCTGCGTATGGACTCAAGAAAATGAGCTTGTCTGCTTTAAGTGCGGCAGCAGTAGATGCGGCCACATCCTCAAAGGCAAGATTAAATGCTTGACCAGTGGGTGAAAAGCCTAGAGGTGAGAGCAGAACAATCTTATTGCTATCGAGCGAGAGCTTGATTGAGGTCGAATCTACCTTTCGTACCAAGCCAGTATGGATGTAATCGATGCCCTCAACTACACCTACAGGCATCGCTGTAATGAAGTTACCCGAGATTACTGAGATGCGTGAGCCCGCCATTGGCGTATTCGGAAGTCCACGACTAAACGCGGCTTCGATATCAAGGCGCAATTCACCAGCAGCCTCTTTAACGCACTCTAAAGCTGCTGCATCTGTAATCCGATAACTGTGCATCGCACTTTTACCAAATTGACTCTTAATATTGCGGAGCATCAGTTGCTCTTCGATTTGAGGGCGAATACCGTGAACTAGAACAATGCGCATACCCATAGCATGCAACATGGCGATATCTTCAATCAGATTTTCAAGGCCAATTTCTTGAGCAAGTTCACCCGCAAAGGCGATAACAAAGGTCTTCTCGCGGAAGCTATGGATATAGGGTGCAACATCACGCAGCCATCCCACAAAAGGAAAGTTGGAGCTTGATTCTTCGGCGTTTGAGCCGGGGTTTGGTGCATTTGTTGGCATAGTGAGAAAATTATAGGGTGCAAGAGCCTATAAACCAACAAAAACCCAAAGCAAGCCCTGCGACTGTGCCTGCTTCCAACACCTCACGTCGGCTAGAAATTCGCTTTCCAGAGGAGTTGCCGGTATCAGGCCAGCGCCAAATCATCAAGGATGCCTTGAGTTCTCACCAGGTTGTGATTGTCTGTGGCGAGACTGGTTCGGGCAAAACAACCCAATTACCCAAAATCTGTTTGGACCTCGGTAGGGGCACGATCAACGGTGGTCGCCTGATTGGGCATACTCAGCCTCGCCGTATTGCTGCAACAGCTACAGCGAAGCGCATAGCCCAGGAGCTGGGCACTCCAATAGGTCAAGATGTGGGTTATCAAGTTCGCTTTGCCGATAAGACCAGTCAAGGCGCCTCCATCAAGCTCATGACGGATGGTATTTTATTGGCAGAAACCCAACGGGATCCCCAGCTTCGCGCCTATGACACGCTCATTATTGATGAAGCTCATGAGCGCAGCCTCAATATTGATTTTTTGCTGGGCTATCTTCGCCAGTTACTTCCTAAGCGACCGGACCTCAAGCTGATCATCACATCAGCCACGATTGACGCTAAGCGTTTTTCCGATCATTTCACTTTAAATGGCAAGTCTGCGCCGGTGATTGAGGTTAGCGGACGACTTTTCCCGGTGGAGCAGCGGTACGAGCCCCTTGAGCCCGATGCCAAGCCAGACGGAAAAAAAGAGTCCAAAGAGGCTAAAGAAATTCCGGATGCAGTCACAGAGGCCATTGCTAATGTGTGGCGAGAGGGTACCTCAGGCGCTGGCGATGTTCTCGTCTTTTTACCTGGAGAGCGAGAGATTCGGGATTGTGCTGAAGCTCTCCGAAAAGACCATGTTCTACAACAACGCTTTCATCCGGAAGTTCTGAGTCTTTTTGCGCGGCAATCGGTTGCGGAACAAGAGCGCGTGTTTCATCCTGGTAATGGTCGACGCATCATCTTGACCACCAACGTTGCCGAGACCTCATTAACGGTTCCCAATATTCGTTATGTAGTCGATAGTGGTTTGGCCCGTGTGAAGCGTTACTCCTACCGCAACAAAGTTGAGCAGCTTCAAATTGAGCCAATATCTCAGGCAGCTGCCAATCAAAGGGCTGGTCGTTGTGGCCGTGTATCAGACGGTATTTGTATTCGTTTATATAGCGAGCAAGATTATCTAAGTCGCCCAAAATTCACCGACCCAGAAATTCTACGCAGCTCATTAGCAGCAGTATTGCTGCGTATGAGCTCTTTGCGCTTACCCCGAATTCAAGAATTCCCATTCATTGATAAGCCTCTAGGCCGTGCGATTGCTGATGGTGTCCAGTTATTGGATGAGTTAGGCGCCATCGTCTATGACGAAACTGCTAAGGATGCAGACAAGGATATTAACAACAGCTTCAAGCTAACGCCTACAGGTAAGCAATTGGCTGATCTGCCCTTGGATCCGCGAATTGGCCGTATGCTCCTGGCAGCCAAAGAGCAAAACGCTTTGCGTGAAGTCACCATCATTGCTTCAGCTCTGGCTACACAGGATCCCCGTGATCGACCCATGGATCAAGCCGCCGCTGCTGATCAGGCGCATTTGCAGTTTGCAGATGAGCGTTCTGAGTTCCTCAGCTTCGTCAAGCTTTGGGATTGGTATCAAGATGCCTTAAAGCACAAGCATAGCAATCGTCAATTAGAAAATCTCTGCCGGAGCAAGTTTTTATCTCCAAGGCGATTGCGTGAATGGCGCGATGTTCATGGTCAACTCCATACGCTGTTGGGTGAAAAGGGTTGGAAAGAAAATCCCTCGGCGGCTACTTATGAGCAAGTTCATCTATCTTTGTTAACGGGTCTTCTAGGCTATGTAGCCAAAAAAGAAGAGGATGAAAAATCCCAAGAGCGTGGCAGTAAGACTGGTAGCTATGTTGGTGCCCGTGGCATTCGACCCTTTATCTGGCCGGGATCGACCATAGGTAAAAAGGCGGGGGCTTGGATTTTGGCTGGCGAGCTTCAGGAAACCAACCGTATGTATGCGCGCACGATTGCCAAGATCAAGCCTGGGTGGGTTGAGAAGGTTGCGGCACACCGCCTGATTAAGTCTCTGAGTGAGCCATTTTGGGACAGTCGTCAAGGTGAAGTAATGGCCTTTGAGCGCGGCACCTTGTATGGCTTACCGATTTATCACGGGCGTCGAGTTCGCTATGAGCCACATAACCCTGAGGATGCTCGTTCAATATTCATTACCAATGCCTTGGTTCAGGAAGAAATGTTCGGGCGCATGGATACTCCGGCATTGATGCGAGAGACTGAAGCTGACGCGAGAAAAAAATATCCCGGAAGTTTTGAGTTCTTCTGGCACAACCGTAGATTAATAAAAGAGATCGAGGCACTAGAGCATCGCTCCAGACGTCCTGATGTTTTGGTGGATGATGATCTTTTATTTGCTTTTTATGATTCACGTATTCCCAAAGATGTCCTGAGTAGGGAGGGCATGAATGCTTGGCTGAAGAAGGCATCGAGGAGTGAGGGCGCCAATCAAGAGTTGCCCGATAGCCTCTTGCGTTTAGCGAAGGCAGATTTAATGCGCCACGAAGCTGCTGGCATTACGGTAGATCGCTATCCTAAAAAGATGATGGTTGGCGGTACCGAATTGAGTTTGACCTATCACTTTGAGCCAGGCAGTCCTAAAGATGGAGTCACCCTCGTTGTTCCCTTGACGCTATTAAATCAGATTGATGGTCGTCGTTGCGAATGGCTTGTTCCAGGTATGTGTGAGGAAAAAATTCACCTGTTACTGAAATCACTCCCCCAAAAATTACGTCGTCACTGTGTGCCGCTTCCAGAATATGCAAAATCGTTCTTAGAGCGCATGCTCTCAGAAAAGCAGTTTGGGGTCGGTGACTTTTTAGATAGTCTAATTACGGATATTCGTAAAGAACGTGGTTTAGAAATTAAGCGTACGGATTTCAGACCCGAATCTCTGCCACTGCATTCTTCTATGAATTTCCGCCTAGTGGATGAGCATGGACGCCAGCTTGAATTAGAGCGTAATTTATCTCGATTACGTGCTGAATATGGGGAGACAGCTCGAACTGCATTCCAAGCGATTGCGCAGCAAGCTGTTCAAGAAGAGCTGGGCGCTGATATGCCTGTAAGCCCACCAAACATGGGTGCAAAGACACATTCAAGTTCCAATATCTCTGCGGTAAAAAATATAGAGCAGGGCGGTTATCGCAGTTGGGAGTTTGGTGAGCTACCTGAGACGCTTGAAATCCAAAAAGGCAATCGCACTTTATTTGGCTATCCTGCACTAGTAGATCGCACCGAGTCATGTGATCTTGAAGTATTTGATGATTTGTTGGAAGCCAGGAAATATCATTGGCTAGGTCTTCGTAGATTATTTGCTTTGTCGAATAAAGACACGCTCAAGGCATTGCAAAAACAATTGCCTGGAATTCGGGAGTTGGGTTTATTGTTTATCAATGTGGGTTCGGTGGACGGATTAATTGAACAAATTCTGAATCTGGCGCTAGAGCGGGCATTTATGAGTGATCCATTGCCTGTCAATGCTGAGCAATTTGCTGAACGTTTGCAAGCAGGTAAGCCTCGATTGGCCTTAATTGCACAAGAGATTTCAAAGCATGCCTTAGCAGCTTTGCAGGCTCATGCAGATCTGCAAAAGAAGTTAGCTCAAGCTAAAGCTGCCTCGGCCAATGCATACACAGACATTCAAACGCAAGTGCAGGGTTTAATTTTCCCTAAATTCGTATCGGATACGCCATATGCGCAACTGGTGCATTTCCCCCGCTATCTCAAAGGGATTGCAATGCGAATTGATAAGTTACGCGCCAACCCTAGTCGCGATGCTCAGTGTCAAAAGGACTGGGAGTCTGTTGCTAGACCATGGCAAAAATTGGTTCAGGGCAGCCGTGGTTCTGCGAACTATGCCATAGCGGAGGATCAGGCTTTGACTGATTTCCGCTGGCAATTGGAGGAGTTGAGGGTGGCCTTATATGCTCAAGAACTCAAGACCCCAACACCAATGTCTTTGAAGCGCTTAGAAAAGGTTCTAGCCAGCTTCCGTTAATAGAAATTTATCCTCCCAAATGGGGGTAAAAGTGGCTTTCCAATGCTTACAATAGTAGATATGCATACTTATCTCACTAAAGCCAAATTTGGCACTATTTCAGCCCTGATCGCACTTAGCTTCTCCGGGTTTCAGAATGGCGTTGTTGCTCAAACCACCGCATCTTCTGACGCCAAGCTTGAACCCAAGTTAGCGGTTGTCTTGAACTCAGGCGAAGCAAGCGTGAGCTTGATTGATATGCCCAGTCGTAAAGTGATTAAGACTCTACCCGTTGGCAAGGAGCCGCATCACTTGATGATGACCCCCGATCAAAAGACCTTACTCATAGCTAATGCTGCCGGCAATGATGTAGTGCTGATGAATCCCACTACCGGTGAGTTAACAGGTAGGATTCCGGACATTATCGATCCATATCAAATTGGCTATTCGCCAAATCATAAGTGGTTTGTTTCAAACGGCAATCGTTTGGACAGGGTTGATGTGTATCACGCCCAAGGTGCAGACTTCAAGTTGGCAAAATCTATCAAATTAGGTAAGACACCAAGTCACGTTGCGTTTACTGCAGATAGCAAGATCGCATTCATCACTCTGCAAGACTCCAATGAAGTGGCTGCGATTGATTTGGATACGCAGACGGTGATTTGGAAAATGACCACAGGTAAAGTACCTGCTGGTGTTTGGCTCACGCCTGGAGATCAATATCTATTGGTTGGTATTACCGGTGAAGATAATGTTCAAGTCATTGACTGGAAAAATCGCAAAGAAGTGAAGCGGATCTTTACCGGGAAGGGTGCTCACAACTTCCGTCCACTAGGTGATAAAAAGCATGTGTTTGTTACCAATCGAATTGCTTCAACTATCAGCTTGATTAATATGCAGACCCTTGAAAAGACGGGGGATATCACTGGCTTGCCAGCTGGTCCAGATGATATGGAGATTACGCCTGACGGCAAGACCCTATGGGTGACTTTACGTTTCTCCAAAAAGGTTGGGGTGATTGATATCCCTACGATGAAGCTTACCTCAGTCATTCCTGTTGGTAGATCTCCCCATGGCGTTTTCTTTACCCCACGAGCCGGTTGGGAATAAGCCAATTCAATGTATTGGAATACCTCGCTTGCTCGGTTGATAGCGCTAATTGTTTTAGCAACATGTTGTTCACTTGCCTTTGCCCAAGAAAATCATTGCAAGAAAACGGTTTACCTTACTTTTGATACCGGTAACATGTCTGTTGCGCAAACTATTGCTGACATACTGAAACGTCAAAACATTAAAGCCACTTTTTTCCTGGCGAATGAAAAAACATATCGTGGTGATTTTTCTTTAGATGATTCGTGGCAATCCTATTGGCAAGACCGCGTGCGTGAAGGCCATCATTTCGGTAGTCACACGTATGACCATTTGTACTTTGTCAAAGATGGAGCTAGCGGAGAGATTTTGGCAAAGCCGCAATTTGGACCAAAGGCTGGGGTTGTAACCCTTTACAACGAAGCTAGCTATTGTCGAGAAATCAGAAGGGTGGATGATCGTTTCAAAGAATTAACTGGTAGCAGTCTTCAGAAAATTTGGCGTGCTCCGGGTGGAAAAACATCCCCTCGTTCGATTCGCATGGGTAGTCAGTGTGGTTATCAGCATTTTGGCTGGAATGCCGCAGGATTTTTAGGTGATGAGCTGAGCTCCCAAACCCATCCCAATCAGATGCTCTTGGATAAGGCGAGTAGCCAGCTCCAGGATGGTGACATCACCATGGCCCATTTGGGTATTTGGTCTCGCAAGGATCCCTGGGCTCCAGCGGTTTTAGAGCAGCTGATTGTGAATCTCAAGGCCCGCAGCTTCTGCTTTGCAACTCTGCCAAAACTAGATAAATAAGTCACAATTGACGGTATGGATTCCAATCCCTTCATAGACACAATTGCCTCAGCCTACGCAAGCACTCAAGAATTCTTGTTTGCACATGTGGCTGGACCAATTTTGTATCAATTTGATCTTATGTCGATGGCTGAGGATGTATTTGACGGAATTGATTGGTTTTTATTTGGGTGCATTCAAATCTTGCTAATTGCAGTCATCCTGCGTACTTGGGAAAAATTTTCACCAGCAGAGACCCAGGAGCGTTTCGCTCAGAGTTCCAAGGCAGATATTTTTTACACCTTGTTTCATCGCCTCGGCATCTTTCATGGCTTGATATTTTTAGCCCTGTCAGGATTCTTCTTTCAAATTGACTCCGTTCTCCATGATTTCCGCTTCAGCAGGTTAAATGTCGAATCCTGGTGGCCGCCGCTGACTTCAATTCCATTGGTCAGTTTTTGTATTTACTTTGTATTGCTAGATTTTGTGGAGTACTTGTATCACCGCGCCTCACATGTATTTAATTGGTGGTGGCAATTGCATGCTTTGCACCATAGTCAAACTGTCATGACTGCCTGGTCAGATGATCGAAACCATATTTTGGATGACATCATGCATGCGGTAATGTTTTCTTTCTTTGCACTATTGTTTGGTGTCTCACCAAGCCAATTTATTTTGCTAGTAGTTCTTAGTCAATTTATTCAGAGTTGGCAGCATGCTAATCTCAAAATTCATCTAGGAGCATTCAAGTATTTCTTAGTCTCCCCGATGTATCACCGCATGCACCATGCAGTAGGATATGGCCATGAGGCCAAAGGTAAGCCTGGTGTTTTGGGCGGCTGTAATTTTGGTGTTTTGTTTCCATGGTGGGACATGATGTTCAACACTGCCATTTTCCCGAAGGAAGTGCATCCTACTGGCGTGAGAGATTTAACTATTTCGCCCAATGTAATACAGCAGCAGTGGCATGGTTTGATCCACTCCGTTCGTGAAATTTTTCCCAGAGCAAAATAAACCAGTAGTTCATTTAGCGGTATTGGAAATCTATGGATAGCATGCAACAAGTATTCAAGTCTTTCGGCTTGGCTTTGGTTGGAACAATGCATCCCAGAATGCTGTGGTTAAGTCTGCGTCCTTTTTTGATTGTCTCAATTTTATGGGGCAGCCTAATTTGGCTAACTTGGACGCCCGCCCTAGAAATGCTCAGCACCTTTTTGACAACATCTATCTTCACGAGTTGGATTCAGGATGGTTTAATTTGGGCTGGTTTTGAAAATGCTCGCGCTTGGATTGCGCCACTCTTTTTTGTGATGCTTTTAATCCCGCTCATCTCGATTAGCCTGCTGGTGTTTATTGCTTTTACCACTGTACCAACCATCGTTCGACTGGTGACGCGTCAGCATGCCTACAAAGATCTTGAAAGAAAGAAGGGTGGGGGCTTATTTGGTAGTTTGGTTTATACCTTGTGGTCTGCTCTGATCTGCTTAGTCTTGGTGATGTTGACATTACCAGTATGGTGGATACCACCATTGGTAGCAGTATTACCACCACTTCTCTGGGGTTGGTTAACAATGCGATTGATGTCTTACGATGTGTTGGCGCAACATGCCACTACGGAGGAGCGCGATACGCTCTTGCACCAGCATCGTTGGCCACTGCTAGCGATGGGGATTGTTTCAGGAATGCTCGGTGCTGTACCCACATTCTTTTGGGCAACATCTGCTTTGGCTCTGGTCTTATTTCCTATCGTGAGTTTTGTTGCTCTTTGGGTCTACTCTTTAATTTTTGTATTTGCAGCTCTGTGGTTTACCCATTACCTGCTGGATGCATTAAAAGAATTGCGTAGTAATGAATTGGACAAGTCGCTGAATATTGAAGCGCGTGTAATTGATATGGAGCTCCCGTACCATGGTTGAAGCATTAAAAGGTGCCAGCATTGATGAGTCTGAATTAAAGTCTCGTCGTTTTGGTTTAATCGTGATTGGTGATGAAATCTTATCGGGCCGTCGTCAAGATAAGCATCTGGGCAAACTCATTGAGCTACTCAATGAGCGTGGCTTGAGTCTGTCTTGGGCCAAATATGTTGCAGATGATCCGGAGCAAATTACAGCCACACTAAAAGATAGCTTTGCTAGTGGCGATGTGGTTTTTAGTACTGGTGGTATTGGCGCAACCCCTGACGATCACACAAGGCACTGCGCTGCTTTAGCTCTTGGCACTAAAACTGCGCTACATCCGACTGCTCAAGAGTTAATTGCTGGACGCATTCAGACTATGGCAGAAGGGGATCCTGCTAAAGCCGATTTGAGTACCCCTGAAAATCAACATCGCTTCAAAATGGGTGAGTTCCCGCTAGGTAGTGACATCATCCCTAATCCCTATAACCAGATTCCGGGTTTTTCTATTCGAGAGCACTACTTTGTTCCGGGCTTTCCGGTAATGGCAGCTCCGATGATGGCCTGGTGCCTGGATCACTATTATCAAAACCTATTTCATCGTGACAATTGGGCTGAGCAGAGTTTTATTGTTCCCAAGGGGATTGAATCCACCTTAACGCCATTAATGGAGCGAATTGAGGCCAGTTTCCCTGGGGTAAAGGTATTTAGTCTCCCATCAGTTGGTGACTCCTCCAGAGGCGGTGTTTACTCCGAGCGTCATATTGAGCTGGGCATTAAAGGTAATGCCCAACTACTGGAAAGTGCCTGGATAGCTTTGCGAACCGGGACTGAGGCCCTAGGTTATGAAATTCACGATATTACAAAATCTAAGTAAGCACTATTTTGGTGCAAATATACTATTTTTTAGGGTTTTTAGCCCCATTTCAGCACTTAATTAGTGCAATAATGATTGTTCCCGTTTGTTTGCTTCAGTAAATTAGATACATCCCAAGGGCATATTTGATGCCTGGAATGAACAAGGGTGTACACCTTAAGTTTGTATTCCGAATTTAGTTAATAGAGGAGATTTGCATGACGAAGACCGTCGCTGATGTGATGAAGTTGGTTAAAGAGAAAGAATGTACTTTCGTTGATTTCCGCTTTGTAGATACAAAGGGTAAAGAGCAACACACAACAGTACCTATTTCCCATTTTGACGAAGACAAGTTTGAGAGCGGTCATGCGTTTGACGGCTCATCTATTGCTGGTTGGAAAGGTATTGAAGCATCCGATATGTTGTTGATGCCAGATCCAACAGCTTGCTACATTGACCCATTCTATGAAGAGCCAACATTGGTGATCACATGTGACGTGATCGAGCCTTCAGATGGTAAAGGTTACGACCGTGACCCACGTTCTATTGCGAAGCGTGCTGAGTCTTATTTGAAAAGCACTGGCTTAGGCGACACAGCTTACTTTGGTCCAGAGCCAGAGTTCTTTATTTTTGATGGCGTCCGTTGGGGTGCTGACATGCAGGGTTGTTTCGTTAAGGTTGATTCTGAAGAGGCTCCATGGTCTTCAGGTGCCGAAATCGAAGGTGGTAACACTGGTCACCGTCCAGGTAAAAAAGGCGGCTACTTCCCAGTGGCTCCTGTAGATACATTCCAGGACATGCGTTCTGAAATGTGTTTGATCCTCGAATCTTTAGGTATTCCTGTCGAAGTTCATCACCACGAAGTTGCTGGTCAAGGCCAAAACGAATTGGGTACTAAGTTCAGCACATTGGTAGAGCGCGCTGACTGGACTATCTGGCAAAAGTATGTCATTCAAAACGTAGCACATGCTTATGGCAAGACAGCAACATTTATGCCTAAGCCTATCGTTGGTGACAACGGTTCTGGTATGCACGTTCACCAATCTATTTGGAAGAACGGCGAGAACTTGTTTGCTGGTAACGGCTATGCAGGCTTGTCAGAGTTTGCATTGTTCTACATCGGCGGCATCATCAAGCACGCTAAAGCATTGAATGCGATTACTAACCCAGGTACCAACTCATACAAGCGTTTGGTTCCAGGCTTTGAGGCTCCAGTGAAGTTGGCTTACTCTGCACGTAACCGTTCTGCTTCGATTCGTATTCCACACGTTTCTAGCCCTAAAGGTCGTCGTATTGAGACTCGCTTCCCTGATCCATTGGCTAACCCATACCTCTGCTTCTCAGCATTGATGATGGCCGGTTTAGATGGTGTTCAGAACAAGATTCATCCAGGTGAAGCTGCTGACAAGAACTTGTATGACTTGCCACCAGAAGAAGATGCAAAGATCCCAACCGTTTGCGCAAGCTTGGAAGAAGCATTAGAAGCTTTGAACAAAGACCGTGAGTTCTTGACTCGTGGCGGTGTCTTTACTGACTCTATGATCGACGCATATATCGCTTTGAAGATGGAAGATGTCACACGTTTCCGTATGACGACTCATCCAATCGAATTCGATATGTACTACTCCCTGTAAGCGAAGGAGAAATGTTGAGCGCAGGTCTGTTGCGCAATTCGTTCAAAGGGGCAGCTTCGGCTGCTCCTTTTTTTCCGACATTGCTTGATCAGATGCCTAATGCCATTGTGGTATTTGAGGCTGAGAACCAACAATTGGTTTACGTGAACCCGGCTGCAGAGTCTGCGCTCGATCTCTCACGAAAATCTCTTGAGGGTCAGTCTGTGCATAACCTGTTTGGGGATAACGCCTCAATCAAACGTATGATTGAAGAAGTGAAGGCAGGTCATTTTTCTGCGCAACGCCAAGAGATGGTGTTGCATTCCTTGCCTGGTAGCATTCATCAAGAGTCGATTCCTGCGCATGTGGTCGTAGCTAGTCTTGAAGATCCCACGCTGATCATGATGGAGTGGTTTCCAATTGACCAACAATTACGTAGTGAGCGCGACGAACGTGTCACTCAGCAAGTAGAGGCAAACAAACAATTAATGCGCAACTTGGCGCACGAAATTAAAAATCCCTTAGGTGGTATTCGGGGTGCAGCACAACTACTCGAATTTGAGCTCCCAGATAAGGGCTTGCGTGAATACACCCAAGTCATCATTAAAGAATCAGATCGCTTACAAAATTTAGTTGATAGATTGTTAGCGCCGCACCGCAAGGCTCACGCAATGGAATTGTTTAATGTCCATGAAGCCTTAGAGCGGGTTCGTAGTCTAGTCTTGGCAGAGTTTCCCAAGGGTTTACGCATTATTCGCAATTACGATACCAGCCTTCCTGAGGTGCTTGGTGATCGCGAGCAATTGATTCAGGCTGTCCTCAATATTGCCCACAATGCAGCGCAGGCCCTATCAGAAGAAATACAGCAAGGAATTGCTCAGATTGAATTAAAGACGAGGGTGGCTCGCTCTGTAACCATTTCAAAACAGCGCTACAAGATGGCAATGGATTTGCATGTGATTGATAACGGGCCTGGTATTCCGGAAGATATCCGCGAGCGCATTTTCTTTCCATTGGTTTCTGGCAGAGATGGTGGTAGTGGCCTTGGCCTCACCTTGGCGCAGACTTTTGTGCAACAGCATCAAGGCTTTATTGCCTGTGACAGCCGTCCTGGACGGACTGATTTCCATATTCAAATTCCTTATCGTAGGCAGGAGAAAGCATTATGAAACCCGTATGGATCGTGGACGATGATCAATCTATTCGCTGGGTACTAGAAAAAGCGCTGACTCGCGAGAATATTCCTCATAAGAGCTTCTCTAACCCCAATGACGTGCTCAATGCATTGGATAAGGAAGCGCCGCAAGTATTGATTTCAGATATCCGTATGCCGCGTGGTAATGGCTTGGATCTGTTGCAAAATGTTAAAGAAACTCACCCGATGCTTCCGGTCATTATCATGACCGCGTATTCAGACTTAGATTCTGCAGTCTCCTCTTTTCAAGGTGGCGCATTTGAATACCTCACAAAGCCATTTGATATTGATAAGGCCGTAGAGTTAATTCGCCGTGCCATGGAACAAAGTGAGCGTAATCAATCTGGCAACAAAGAAATGAATGGCTGGAGACAAGACTCGACTGAAATCATCGGCCAAGCTCCTGCAATGCAGGAAGTGTTTAGGGCGATTGGTCGCTTGGCACAGTCTCACTCAACAGTCTTAATCACCGGTGAATCGGGGACGGGTAAAGAGTTGGTTGCCCAGGCTTTACATAAGCATAGCCCACGTGCCAAGGGTCCGTTTGTGGCTTTTAGTACAGCTGCAGTACCGAAGGATTTATTGGAGTCTGAATTATTTGGGCATGAGCGCGGCGCTTTCCCGGGTGCATTGACATTGCGTCGTGGCCGCTTTGAGCAGGCTGATGGCGGCACCTTATTCCTAGATGAAATTGGAGATATTCCATTTGATCTTCAGACAAGATTATTGCGCGCATTAACAGATGGCCATTTTTACCGAGTTGGCGGACAAGATCCGATCAAGGCTAATGTACGAATCATTGCATCAACACATCAAAATCTAGAGGCACGAGTTGCGGCTGGTGCTTTCCGTGAAGATTTACTGCATCGCTTAAACGTAATTCGTTTGAGAATGCCAGCATTGCGTGAGCGTGCTGAAGATATTCCAGTTCTGGCACGCTACTTCATGTTGTCCTGCGCCAAGTCCTTGGGGGTTGAAGCAAAAAAACTTTCCGATGATGTTCTAAAGGAAATTAGCGTGATGCCGTTTCCGGGCAATGTGCGCCAACTGGAAAATCTCTGCCATTGGTTAACAGTAATGACCCCATCCAACGTCATTGGATCTAGCGATTTACCTGCAGATATTTTGGCAGAGGCTGGTGAGCAACCGGTTTTATTGCAGGGTGAATCGAGCCCTTCGTCTCAAGTAGCTAGCAAGCTTGGCTCAGCGGATTGGGAGGGTGGCTTAGGTCGCCTAGCGGTCAAAATGTTACAAGATGGTGATGCAGAGGTCTACGACGTACTGTGCTCTAAATTTGAGAAAGCCGTCCTCCAAGCAGCACTGGAGGTCACTCGTGGACGACGCGTTGAAGCAGCTCAGCGTCTTGGAATAGGTCGTAATACGATCACGCGTAAATTACAGGAGCTTGGTATTGATGGCTGAGTCAGTCAGAATTTCCGCCTGGAATGTCAATTCCCTTAAGGTGCGTTTGCCTCAAGTATTGAAGTGGTTGCAGGATCAGGAAAAGGCAAAAAAGCCGATCGATGCATTGTGTCTTCAGGAACTTAAACTGACTGATGATAAGTATCCACACCATGAGCTTGAAGAGGCGGGATATATCAGCATTGCTGCCGGTCAAAAGACTTATAACGGTGTGGCCATCATTGTTCGCAAAGCTGCGTTGGCGCCCATCGCAAGTGATCATGACACGACCTTTCTAAAGCCCATCAGAAATATTCCCGGCAATACAGATGAGCAACAGCGTATCTTAGCGGCAACTGTCTGTTTTAAAGGAATGCAGCCTATGCGCCTAGTATCGGCATACTTTCCTAATGGACAGTCTCCTGATAGCGATAAGTTTGCTTATAAGTTAGCTTGGTTGAAGGCGTTAGAGGATTGGCTAAAGGAAGAGTTAAGTCAAAATACCCGCCTAGCTCTCTTGGGTGATTTCAATATCGCGCCTACGGATGATGACGTGCATGATCCTTCTAAGTGGATTGGACAGAATCTAGTATCGCCGCCAGAGCGCGAAGCTTTTCAGAAGCTGCTCAATCTGGGTCTCACTGATTCTTTTAGAATGTTTGAGCAGGCGCCAAAATCCTTTAGCTGGTGGGATTACCGCATGATGGGTTTCAGAAGAAACGCCGGTATGCGGATCGATCACATTCTATTGAGCGAGGCCCTTAAGGATCAATGCACAGAAAGCATCATCGACAAAGAGCCTCGCACTTGGGAGCAACCCTCAGATCATGCCCCAGTGATCGCAGAAATTAAAGCTTAGTCACCCTTTTATTGGGCCACTAAACCACCATGGCGAAGTAGGGCGTCAATGCTTGGCTCGCGACCTCTAAATGCTTTGAAGGACTCGGCAGCAGGGCGACTGCCGCCTACCTCCAAAATCTCTTTTCGATAACGAGTACCTGTTTTTTCATCTAGGACGCTCCCAGTCAACTTGGCGGCCTCCTCAAATGCTGAGTAGACATCCGCAGAGAGTACCTCAGCCCATTTATAGCTGTAATAACCAGCAGCATAACCACCGGCAAAGATGTGACTAAAGGTATTAATCCAACGCGAGATGGCTGGCTGAGGCATGACATTGAACTGATCTGCAATGCTCCTGGAGAGATCGAGTACTGCTTGTCCGTGCGCGTTCTGAGGATCAAGACCTGAGTGCAGGCGCCAATCCGTTAATGACATCACAACCTGACGCAGAGTCATATAGCCATTTTGGAAATTCTTGGCTGCGAGCATTTTGTTAAACAATTCTTTAGGGAGGGACTTGCCAGTTTCAGCATGGGCGGTCATCTTTTCCAAGACTTCCCATTCCCAGCAGAAGTTTTCCATAAACTGACTTGGTAGCTCGACTGCATCCCACTCAACACCATTAATTCCGGAGACGCCTAAGGCGCTCACTTGCGTTAATAAGTGATGCAAGCCATGACCACTTTCATGGAATAGGGTGATGACATCATCATGAGTGATGGTTGGTTGGCGTAATACGCCATTCACTCTGACAGGAGGGGCAAAGTTACACACTAAATACGCTACCGGTACTTGAATTTCTCCATTTGGTAGCTCGCGACGACCTCGCGCATCATCCATCCACGCGCCGCCACGCTTGCCAGGTCTGGCGTAGGGGTCTAAGTAAAAATAAGCAACGATCTGGTTCTCAGCATTTTTGACTGAAAAGGATTGAACATCTGCATGCCATGTTGGCAAATCAGCACTCTCAATCTTGACGCCAAACAAAGTTTGAATAACTCCAAATAATCCTTCTAAAACCTTGGGTAGAGGGAAGTATTGCTTCAATTCATTTTCAGAAAATGCATAGCGCTCTTGCTTCAGCCTCTCCGAAGCAAAGGCAATATCCCATGGTTCCAATCCATCAATAGAAAGTTCAGATTTTGCAAATTCAGAGAGTTCTTGCCAGTCTTTCAATGCAAATGGCTTCGCCTTCTGTGCAAAGTTAGTTAAAAAGGCATCTACTTCCTCAACGCTACTAGCCATTTTTGGTGCCAAACTCAGGGCGGCATAATTTTTGAAGTTCAGCATGCGCGCTTCTTCATCTCGTAGTTTGAGTTGCTCAAGCATGTTCTGAGTATTGTCCCAGTCCAGTTTTCCATTGCTATATTGCGGGGCTAATTCAGAAGCACGGGTCACATAAGCTTCATACATTAAGCGACGCAAGGACCGATTCTCGGAGTACTGCATGACTGGATAGTAGGATGGAAAGTGCAGTGAGAATGCCCATCCTTGCAGTCCTTTTTGTTGGGCAAGATCAGCAGCTGCAGCGACCGCATCGTCAGGTAAGCCAAGCAACTCCTCTGTATTGCTAATGAGGTGCACAAAGTTATCTGTTGCATCTAGTACATGATCTGAAAATGCTTTACCTAATAGCGCCTGTTCATCCTGAATCTGTGAGAAGCGGGGCTTTTGCGCATCTGGTAGTTCTGCACCACCCAAGCGGAAATCTCTTAAAGAGTTTTCAATTACTTTTTTCTGAGCAGGGTTGAGTTGAGAGAAGTCGGCACTTTGGCTGAGCTCCTTGAACTTTTGATACAGCGCCAAGTTTTGACCAAGACTAGAAAAGAATGCAGTAACCTTCGGTATCATCTCGCCATATGCTGCCCTAAGTTCTGGGGTATCTGCAACGCTATTCAGATGTGACACAACCCCCCAGGATCTACTCAAAGACTCGGTAGCATCCTCTAGCATCTCTACTAAATCATTCCAATTGGCTGGAGTGGCTGGATCGACTGCATGATCAACAGCGTATTGAGCTCGATCCAACAGAAAGTCTATTGCTGGGGCGATATCAGATGGCTTAACCTCAGAGTAAGCGCAAATACCTCTTCCAAAGCTAATCAGCGGGTTCTGTTGAAGTGCGGTGGAGGGCTTAGGGGATGTAGATTTAGTCATCCCCATAGCTTAATGGACGACGGAAACTTTTGCCAATCAGAGGGTAATCTGATTGGCTAGTTTTATAGCTTAGCTGCTTTTTCTGCTGCCTCTAAGGTATTCATGAGCAGCATAGTGATCGTCATAGGGCCTACGCCACCTGGTACAGGCGTAATCCAGCCGGCAACATATTGAGCGGCATCAAAATCCACATCGCCACAAAGCTTGCCATCGGGCAAGCGATTAATGCCAACGTCAATCACAACAGCTCCATTTTTGACCATGTCGCCAGTAATCATTTTAGGTTTACCAGTAGCAACTACCAAAATATCGGCATCCTTAGTGTGGTGGGCCAGGTCGCGTGTCTTGCTGTTACAAATGGTGACAGTTGCACCAGCTTGCAATAAGAGCATCGCCATCGGCTTGCCAACAATATTGGAAGCACCTACGATCACTGCTCGTGCACCACGGATAGGGTATTCAATACTTTCAAGAATCTTCATGCAGCCATACGGCGTGCAAGGCTTGAATGCAGGCTGGCCGACCATGAGGGCACCCGCATTGGCTACGTGAAAGCCATCCACATCTTTTTCTGGCGCAATGGCTTCCAGTACACGTTCCGCTGCAATATGCTCAGGCAGCGGGAGTTGAACCAAAATTCCATGAATAGCGGGATCAGCATTCAAAGTAGCAATGCGAGCCAGTAATTCTTCTTCGCCTAATTCTGCAGAGTAGCGCTCCAGTACAGAGTGGAATCCTACGTCCTCACAAGCCTTCACCTTATTTCTGACATACACCTGGCTAGCCGGATTTTCTCCAACTACGATGACAGCTAGACCGGGCCTTACGCCTTTAGCGGTAACGATTGCACCGCGAGCAGCAATTTCAGTACGTAATTTTTTAGAGAGGGCAACGCCATCGAGTAACTGTGCAGGCATGGGGAATTAATTGGGTTGAGGATCAGAAAGTGCCAAACGGAGAAGATCTGCAACGGTATTGACGTTGAGCTTTTCCATGATGTTGGCGCGGTGTGCTTCAACCGTTTTGATGGAGATGCCAAGATCATCTGCGATCTGCTTATTCAAGCGACCAGCAACAATGCGCTCGAGTACCTGGCGCTCACGCCCAGTCAATTTGCTTAAGAGGCTTTGGGTAATTTTGCGCTGACTTGCTTGCGAATAATCAACGCGTGCTTTGGCAAGCATACGATCTACTAGACCACAGAGATCATTTTCTTTAAAAGGCTTTTCAATGAAATCTACTGCACCACGCTTCATGGTGGAGACTGCCATTGAAACATCACCATGACCGGTAATAAAGGCAACTGGCATTGGCAGGTTTTCACTAATTAAGCGTTCTTGCAATTCAAGGCCTGACATGCCTGACATACGAACATCCAAGATGGCACAAGAGATAGTCGATTTATCCGTGCTCTGTAGAGATTGCAGGAAACGTTCAGCACTTGCATGGCAGCGCACAACATAACCATTGCTTTCTAGCAGCCAGGTGAGGGAGTCACGCACTGCCTCGTCGTCATCTACAACATAAACTACTTCAGCTTGGCTGGGTTTGTTGCTAGCACTGATGTTCATATTAGCTCTCGCAGATCAATCTTAAAAAATGCATAAATTAACTATTGGTTATAGAGCCCGGAGTCTCTAGGGGTAATAGTATTGTAAAGGTGCAGCCTGCTAACTTTGTCTGTTCTGCGTCCATCAGATTTTTGGCAAAAAGGCGGCCCTGGTGGGACTCGATCACGGATCGGCAAATGTTCAAGCCCATGCCCATACCATCGTTTTTAGTGCTAAAAAAGGGCTCAAACATGCGTTCAATGACAGATTGGGCGATTCCAGCACCTGCATCGGTTACCTGGATGCGCAGCATAGCGGGAAAAGTACTGGTGTCGAGGTCGGCCGAAATCCGGACAGGTGGAGCTGACCATCGAGAGGAGAGAGGGTAAACCTCTCTCAGGCTATCCAAGGAGTTTTTTAGTAGGTTGACCAGTACCTGCAAAATTAAGACTGGATCAACATCAATCATGGGCAGATTGTCAGCAATCTCAGTAGCGATATTCAATCTATGACGATTGGCTTCAATTTCGACCAATCCAACCGCATCATTAATAATTTCACTGATATCGCAAGATTTTCTTTGTGGTTCGCTGCGCTTTACGAAACCTTTGATGCGCTGAATGATGGTTCCAGCTCTATGTGCTTGATCAGACGCCTTCTCGAGCGCTGGAAGAATATCTTTTTGCATAAGGGGGTCTATATGACCCTGTAAACGTTTTGCTACACCCATGCAATAGTTGGAAATCGCTGCAAGGGGTTGGTTTAATTCATGAGCCAAAGAGGAGGCCATTTCACCCATGGTGGTGAGACGACTAGTAAATTGCATGCGCTCTTCCTGTTGGCGGGCTAAATCATCCGCCTCAATACGAATCGTGATATCCGTTGCAATAAGCAGTTGCGCTAAATGTCCATCTACCCATGGAACAAAACGCCTACGAACTTCATACCATCTTAAAGTGCCAGTATCTTCGTCTAGCAGTTGAATTTCTTCCGATTCATTGTCTTGATATAAGGAGGAGGGAGGGATGCCGTCAGTAACGGTGTCTACAAAATCCTCATTCAGGGCTTGCATCGCATTCTGATTGATATCACTATTGGCCAGATCAAAATGGCCTTTAGCAGAATTGCCAAAACGTTCTCGATAAAATCGATTCGCAAACAACAATTCGCCAGTTTCATTTGATACTACCGAAACTGCAGCATCAAGACCTTCGAGTACTGTAACGAAACGTTCTTGTGAGGCCGCCAATTCTTCACGAATTTTCTTCGGCTCAGAAATATCAATTAAAGAAGTGACCCATCCTGTCTGCTTACCTTTTTCATTAATCAACGGAGAAATGAATGTTCTCGTCTGAATAATGGAGCCGTTGCGATGGAGGATCGAACCCTCAATACCAATCTTCTTATCTTGGTTCAGCGCTAGCTTGAGGGCTGCATTCATCTTCTCAGTAAGCTCACTCTTTTGCCCCTCAGGCCAAAAAGCAAACGGCGGACCCATTCCAATCAGTTCTTCTGCTGACCAGCCGGTCATCTCACAAAAAGCGGGATTGACGTAGGTGATTGCTCGATTCATGTCGTGCGCACGAATTCCTACTGGAGTAGAGTTTTCCATTGCGCTACGAAAATTGGTTTCAGCACGAAGATTTGCCTCAGCCTCTTGTCTTACCTGCATTTGTTTGAGGACTGACCACAAACTCCAAATCACGAATGCACTCAAACCTAAGACCACGCCGATTAGCATTCGAAAAGTTAAATTCGTTGCCGGAGGGTAGGTATCAATACGCAGACTGAGATTGGGACTAAGAACGCCAATATCTAAACTGGTTTGATTGCTAAATGCACGCTTTGGTGTGTTTTTGTCAGATGAGATTGCGAGTACCTTATCGTCATCAGTCATTAAGGTGAATCGATATTGGCCCTTTAGCTCTCCAGGGATCATTTCCAGTAGACCCTGTGTTTTATACAGAACGGCTACCACCCCTTTAATTTCGCTACCTGAAATTTGAGGAACCACTTGCCAAAACACATTACGAATTTCTTTGGACACCACCTCGTCGCTGGGTACTTCAATGGTGATGAACTGACTGAAGGCGGGTCTGTTGGTTGCGGTGCTGAGCTCGAGTGTTTTGTTCAGAGCTTGTTTAATCAATAATGCATTATTTTCTTTATTAAACCATTCGGTTTTTATATTGCTTGGAGGAATTCTCCATAGACGCTGGTCTGCTTCATTAAGCCAAACAATTTGCGCTATTTCATGATTAGTTTGCAGAAGATTTTCTGCCTGAATAATCACGTTTTCTTTTAGCTTGGCAGAATCTCCGGCACTGACATAATCCCGCCCAATGGATTGCAATATATCCGTATTGTTTGCAAAACGTAATTGGATACGCTGCTTTGCGAAAGAGAGCTCTCTAAATAGTGCAGCTTCTTGCTGACTCTTTTCTTGTAGTTGGAGGGTGCCCATAATGACCCCCATCACAACAGTGAATAGCACGATGGCTATTAATGGTGTGTAGACAAGCTTAAATCCCCGTATTTGACGGAGCCATTTCACAGGCTTGAGTTGCCAGATTGAAAATGCGATTTTTTTCATGTAATCCGCATATTTTGCCCTATAGATAGGCTTTCTCAGCGTTTTTGGCTTTTTGGCTCATTTGAGTGCGCTGCAATAAAATATCACATAGTGAGAAATATTATCATTATGTGGAAAATTGCTTGTTTACACCCATAGACCTTCCTAGAATATTGCCTATAGAGTGAATAAATAAGACCGATGTGACTAATGGAGGCAGTTTATGGCAGCAGTTCCAGATCAAATTTTAGGTAGCGCAGGTAAGCAAGATGCGGATCCAGGCGAAACCCAGGAATGGCTTCAAGCGCTAGATGGCGTAATTCGCAATGAAGGCCCAGAGCGCGCGGCTTATTTAATTGACCAGCAAATTTCACATGCTCGTGTAAACGGTGTCAATCAACCGTTCCATGCAGAAACTCCTTATATCAATACGATTCCGGTAGAGCAGCAAGCACGCTTACCTGGAGATCAGAATGTTGAGCACCGCATTCGTTCCTACACACGTTGGAACGCAATGGCGATGGTTCTGCGTGCCAATAAAGATACGAACGTTGGTGGACATATTTCATCTTTCCAGTCGGCCGCTACTTTATATGATGTCGGCTTTAATCATTTTTGGCATGCCCCATCTCCAGATCACGGTGGCGACCTCATTTTTGTTCAAGGACACTCAGCCCCAGGTGTTTATGCTCGCGCCTATATGCTTGGCCGCTTGTCAGACGAGCAGTTGAATAACTTCCGTCAAGAAGTTGGCGGTAAGGGTATTTCTAGTTATCCACATCCCTGGTTGATGCCGGATTTCTGGCAGTTCCCGACAGTCTCTATGGGTCTTGGACCCATCATGGCTATTTATCAAGCTCGCTTTATGCGCTATATGCAAGATCGTGGCTTTATCAAGGCTGAAGGGCGCAAAGTTTGGGCCTTCCTCGGTGATGGTGAAACTGATGAGCCAGAATCACTCGGTGCAATCGGTATGGCGGGTCGTGAAAAATTAGACAATCTTATTTTTGTTGTGAACTGCAACTTGCAACGCCTTGATGGTCCTGTTCGCGGAAACGGCAAGATTATTCAAGAGCTTGAAGGTGAATTCCGTGGAGCGGGTTGGAATGTCATCAAGGTAGTTTGGGGCGGTCATTGGGATGCTTTGTTTGCGCGCGATAAAAAAGGCATCTTGATGCAGCGCCTTGGCGAAATCGTGGATGGCGAGTATCAAACCATGAAAGCGAAGAGTGGCGCTTATGTCCGCGAGATCGTATTCAACACTCCTGAGCTCAAGTCGCTAGTGAGTGACTGGAGCGATGATGAGATTTGGCAACTGAATCGTGGTGGTCACGATCCGCATAAGGTATTTGCAGCTTTTCATTCTGCTGTAAATCATAAAGATCAACCTACAGTGATCTTAGCTCACACCATTAAAGGTTACGGTATGGGTAGCTCAGGTGAGGCGATGAATATTGCACACCAAGCCAAGAAGATGAATTCAGATGACGTTCGTCGCTTCCGTGATCGTTTTGAGATCCCTGTAAAAGATGAGCAATTAGAAGAAATGCCTTTAGTGAAATTTGCTGAAGGCAGTCCAGAACTTGAGTATATGAAAGCGCGTCGCCAAGAATTGGGTGGCTACTTGCCGCAGCGTCGCATGAAAGCTGAAAGCCTGCCGGTGCCAGCATTGGATGTATTTTCTCCGCTGCTTGAGGCTACTACCGAAGGACGTGAGATTTCTACAACGATGGCCTTTGTACGTATTCTCAACACCATTGTGCGTGACAAGGTGATTGGTAAACGTGTAGTTCCGATTGTTCCGGACGAGTCTCGTACCTTTGGTATGGAGGGCATGTTCCGTCAGCTCGGAATTTGGAATCAATTAGGTCAGCTTTACACCCCAGAAGATCATGATCAATTGATGTTCTATAAAGAGGATAAGACTGGTCAGATTTTGCAAGAAGGTATTAATGAGGCAGGTGGTATGTGCGACTGGATCGCCGCTGCAACTGCTTACTCAACTCATGGTGTACCGATGTTGCCTTTCTACATCTTCTATTCCATGTTTGGATTCCAACGCATTGGCGACCTCTGCTGGGCTGCCGGCGATATGCGTAGCCGTGGATTCTTATTAGGCGGTACTGCTGGTAGAACTACTTTAAATGGTGAAGGTCTTCAGCACGAAGATGGCCATAGTCAAGTATGGAGTGCCGCAATTCCAAACTGTATTAGCTACGATCCTTCATTCTCATTTGAAGTGGCAGTAGTGATTCAGGATGGTATGCGCCGCATGTTAGCTGAACAAGAAGACGTCTATTACTACATCACTTTGATGAATGAGAACTACGCTCATCCAGCAATGCCAAAAGGTGCAGAGCAAGACATTATTAAAGGAATGTACAAGCTGAAGTCGGTTGGTGATACCAATGCGAAACTGCGTGTACAGCTCTTAGGTTCAGGCACGATTTTCCGAGAAGTGATTGAAGCTGCTGAAATCCTCCATAAAGATTGGGGAGTTTCTTCTGATCTGTGGGGTTGCCCAAGCTTTACCGAGTTAGGTCGAGATTGGAACGCAGTTCATCGCAATAATCTACTTAATCCAACGGCTGCACCTGCTTTATCGCACGTAGAGAAGTGCCTTAAAGATACTGCTGGACCAATTGTTGCTGCTACTGACTATGTACGACTATTTGCAGAGCAAATTCGCCCTGCAATTCAGCATATGGGTCGTCGTTTCGAGGTTCTAGGTACTGATGGCTTTGGCCGTTCAGATACTCGCGAAAAATTACGTGATTTCTTTGAAGTCGATCGTCGCTGGATTGTCCTAACCGCATTGCGTTCTTTGGTGGATGCAGGTCAGCTTGATCGCCAAAAGCTAGCAGAAGCGATTAAGAAATATGAAATCGATATCACCAAACCAAACCCAATGACGGTTTGATAAGAGACAGAGACTATGAGCCAACTAATTGATATTAAAGTCCCGGATATTGGGGATTACAAAGATGTGCCTGTCATCGAGGTATTGGTAAAAGCCGGTGATCGTGTTGAAAAAGAGCAGTCTATTGTTGTGCTTGAATCAGATAAAGCAACTATGGATGTCCCCTCATCACATTCCGGCGTTGTGAAAGAAGTCAAGATTAAGGTGGGGGACTCGATTTCAGAGGGCGCCATCGTTCTGGTGCTTGAAGAAAGTGGCGCTTCAGCTCCAGCAGCAACTCAAGCTGCTGCTCCAGTAGCAGCGAAGGCAGAGCCTGTTGCAGCCCCAGCACCAAAAGTGGAGCCACCGATTGTGCGCGCACCTGCACCACCCCCTGTTAGCAATACTCCAGTTGAGGTTGATCCCACCGCAAGTCACGCAAGTCCTTCCGTGCGTAAATTTGCCCGTGAACTTGGTGTTACCGTTCATCAAGTTAAAGGATCGGGACCTAAAGGCAGAATTACACAGGAAGACGTTCAGGCCTTTGTAAAAGCTGCGATGAGTGGCGGCCCTGGAAACGTATCCAATGCGTCTGGCGGAAGCTTAGGTGGTCTGAATTTAATCCCTTGGCCTAAAGTTGATTTTTCCAAATTTGGCGAGACAGAGCGTCAGCCATTAAATCGTATTAAGAAGTTGACTGCTGCGAACTTAGGCCGCAACTGGGTCATGATTCCTGCCGTGACTTATCACGAAGATGCGGATATTACCGATCTTGAGGCATTTAGAATTCTCACGAATAAAGAGAATGAGAAGCAGGGTCTCAAAATCACAATGCTAGCGTTCTTGATGAAAGCTGCCGTTGCAGCACTGAAGAAGTACCCTGAGTTCAATAGCTCCATCGACGGTGATGACTTGGTATTGAAGAAGTACTTCAATATTGCTTTCGCCGCAGATACGCCAAATGGTTTGGTGGTGCCGGTGATACGTGATGCTGATAAAAAAGGTATCTTCGAGCTTGCTCGTGAAACCTCAGAGTTAGCAGCGCTTGCACGTGATGGTAAGTTAAAGCCAGAACAAATGCAGGGTGCTAGCTTTACGATCTCTTCTTTAGGTGGCATTGGTGGTACGTATTTCTCTCCTATCGTGAATGCACCTGAAGTGGCTATCTTAGGTGTAAGTAAGGCTGCCATGAAACCCGTTTGGGATGGCAAGCAATTTGTTCCGCGTTTAATTTGCCCATTGTCACTGAGTGCCGACCATCGCGTGATTGATGGTGCTTTGGCAACGCGTTTTAATGTCTATATCGCTCAGCTGATGTCCGACTTCCGTCGCGCAGCGCTTTAAGGAAAAGATATGGCTAAGCAAATTATTCTCGTACCGGATATTGGTGATTATTCAGATGTACCGGTAATTGAAGTGCTCATCAAGGTTGGCGATGTTATTGAAAAGGAACAGCCCTTACTGGTTCTGGAATCCGACAAAGCAACTATGGAAGTGCCGGCAGATTCTGCTGGAACCATTTTGAGTATCTCTGTAAAAGCTGGCGACAAAGTTAGCAAGGGTAGTGCTGTTGCAGAAATTGAAGTAGGGGCAGCTGCAGTACCCCAGGCTTCGACACCTGTCGCAAGTTTATCTCCTGCACCTGCTCCAGCAGCCACTCCTGTGATCAGTGCTCCTATTGCAGGTCAATATAGCGGCAAAGTGGATCATGAGTGTGAGGTGCTCGTCTTAGGTGCTGGCCCTGGTGGATATAGTGCCGCATTCCGAAGTGCGGATTTAGGCATGAGCACTATCTTGATAGAGCGTTATGCGACCTTAGGTGGTGTTTGCTTGAACGTAGGTTGTATTCCATCCAAAGCCTTGCTGCATACAACGGCAGTGATGGATGAAGTCAAGACTATGTCTAAGCATGGCATTAGTTATGGAGCCCCAAAAATTGAAATCGATCAACTGCGCGGCTATAAAGACTCTGTTATCGCCAAGTTAACGGGTGGATTAGCTGGGATGGCTAAAGCACGCAAAGTAACTGTAGTGCGTGGTCTAGGTCGCTTCTTGGATGCCAATCATGTTGAGGTTGAGCTTACAAAAGGTGACGGCCAAGACTTAGCCGGTCAAAAGGAAGTGATTCGTTTTCAGAAGGCAATCATTGCGGCGGGAAGTCAACCGGTTAAGCTGCCGTTCTTGCCGGAAGATCCACGCATTGTGGATAGTACAGGGGCCTTATTACTCAAGAGCATTCCAAAGCGGATGTTAGTCATTGGTGGCGGAATTATTGGTTTGGAGATGGCGACGGTCTACAGCACGCTAGGCTCTCGTATTGATATTGCCGAAATGATGGATGGCCTGATGGCAGGTGCTGATCGTGATTTAGAAAAGGTTTGGGAGAAATTCAATGCCGGCCGTTTTGAAAAGATCATGCTCAAGACTCGTGCCTCTAAAGCCGAAGTCAAAGCTGACGGTATTCAGGTTAGCTTTGAAGGTGAGGGCGCTCCCGCAGAAGCTCAGACTTACGATTTAGTATTGGTTGCAGTTGGCCGCACACCTAACGGTAAGAAGATTGATGCCTCTGCTGCAGGAGTTATTGTGGACGAGCGGGGCTTTATACCAGTCGACAATCAAATGCGTACTAATGTTAATCACATCTTCGCTATTGGCGATATCGTTGGCCAACCTATGCTTGCTCATAAGGCGGTGCATGAGGGTCACGTTGCAGCTGAAGCGGCTGCAGGTGAAAAATCTTACTTTGACGCCAAACAAATTCCATCTGTTGCGTATACCGATCCTGAAGTAGCTTGGGCTGGTTTGACAGAGGAGCAGTGCAAAGCTCAGGGCATCGCTTACGAAAAAGGCTTATTCCCTTGGGCTGCCAGCGGTAGAGCCATTGCCAATGGCCGTGACGAAGGCTTTACCAAACTCATTTTTGACGCTACCAGCAAGCGCATCATCGGTGGCGGTATTGTGGGTACACATGCTGGTGACTTGATTGGCGAGGTTTGTCTTGCAATTGAGATGGGTGCTGATGCGGTGGATATTGGTAAAACAATTCACCCGCACCCAACTCTAGGTGAGTCGGTTGGATTGGCTGCTGAGGCTGCTTTGGGCCATTGCACTGATCTGCCGCCGGTAAAAAAGAAAACCCATTAAATGAATTAGTAACCCTCATTTTCTGGCTAAGAAAAAGCCCCGAGAGATCGGGGCTTTTCTATTCAAGCTGCAGCAATGTAGCTGAACTAAAAACTTATTTCTTCTTAGTAGGTTTACTTGCAGGCTTGCCAGCAGTTTTCATGGTCTTCTCAACTGAGCTAGTAGCGTTATTCAAATTAGTTTGAGCTACCTCAACTGCATGCTTCACAGCCTTTTGACTGGTTTCAAATACATTGGTCGCGGATGCGATTGCTTGTTTCATAGCAGTAACTGCCGCTTCAGATCCTGCAGGAGCATTTTTGGTCCAGTCTTCTACCAGGGCATTAATTTTTTTCTGACCTGCTTGTAATTCTTGTTCGGCAGATTTGGTAAAGCTGGCTTGGGTCTCATGAGCCAACTCATAAAGATGACGGCTATAGGCCATAATTTTTTCAGCCATGGGCTGAACTGCCTCAGCTTGATGGGCGAGGAGCTGTTGAATGTCTTTTATTTCTAATGCTTTTTTTGCACTGCTCATGCTTTCACCTAAGCTTTGCTTAGCTATATGCATATTGAGTTCGACCAATTGCTCAATGCTTTTAAGTGCTTGATTGGTCAGTCCACTTAAAGTTTCTAAATTGGCTTTTTGCGCCGCTGCGATTTGTTCAGGCGTTAAGTTCATTTCAATCCTTTTTAAGTGGATGCCATCATGACTCACTATGAGCTTTATTTGGACATTGTCAATTTATATTCTGACTATCTTACAGTATTTATGGTGCACTGCATCATTGAATAAATAATGCTGCGAAATGAAGGTCGGGGTTCTAAAAAAGCCTAAAATCAAGAATTATTCAAAAAACTCCACATTTTCAACAAGTTATCTATGAGATTGAAGCTTGACAGCTTAATTGCCCCATTATTTGTATTGATCTGGAGTACTGGCTTTGTCATTGCACGCTTGGCAATGCCTTATGTGGAGCCAGCTGGCTTTTTGTTTTGGCGATTTGCAGGTGTTTTAATGGCCATGGCCTGTCTGAGTTTGGTATGGAAAATCAGTTGGCCAAGCTGGTCGCAAATCAAGCACATTGCTGTAGCGGGCGTATTGCTTCAATTTGGTTATCTGCTTGGCGTTTGGTTTGCGGTCCGCTTAGGTATGACTGCTGGTTTAGTCGCCATTATTGTCGGCTTACAGCCCATCTTGACCGCTTGGTTTGCTGCTTGGGTATCTGAGAAAGTCACTGGGCGCCAATGGATAGGGTTAGCTTTTGGATTTACTGGTGTGGCTTTGGTGGTTGCAGAGAAAATTGGTTTTGCGCATATTCCTTTATTAAGTTACATCCTTGCTTTTGCTGCCTTGCTTTCTATTACCTTTGGCACGCTTTACCAAAAGAAATTCTGTCCAGTATTTGACCTTCGTGCAGGCTCATCAATTCAGTTTGGGGTCTCAGCCGTTTTGTGCTTTATCTGCATGTATTTCTTCGAGTCTGGAGAAATGGTTTGGAATGTCCCTGTCGTTGGAGCTTTACTTTGGGCTATTTTCCCGTTATCGATTGGATCTATTAGCTTGCTCTTTATGATGATTCGCAAAGGGGCTGCTACCAAGGTGACGAGCCTCTTATATCTGACGCCACCTACTACTGCAGTGATGGCATGGTTCTTATTTGATGAGCCCTTTACTTTATTGATGGCAGGGGGCTTGTTGCTTACTATGACTGGGGTTGTGCTGGTAAATCGTGGGCAAACAAGTACTGTTGCCACCATTGCTGAATAGGACTGCGATAAATAGAGTTATTTTTTGATGTGACATGCAATAAGAGCGGTTTAGAGGCAAAAGTTATTTATTATTCGGTATGTTAAAAGTTTTGGAAGGCATTTTGGGATGTATTTGAATCGTATTTGGCGCTTCGCTCTAGCTGGACTCATCGCATTTGGCGTAGCCACTTCTTTTCAGGCTATCGCAGCCAATAAAGACTCCCAAACTACTAAGTCAACTAAGGGCTCAGCAAAGACTTCCGCTAAATCAGAGCCTAAGAAAGCTGCTAAGAATACTAAGAAGTCAAAAACTGTTCGCACTACGGTAACTCGTTCGAGTGAGCCTGTTGTTGCGGCAAGGCCCTCATTCGCAACCGCATTGGGCTTGCGTGGTCAGCACGATGATTTGAGTTTGAAATCGAGTGTGGCGATGGTGGTGAACCAAGATACCAAAGAAGTGTATTTTGAAAAGAATTCCTCTGTCAGTTTGCCGATCGCTTCCATTACGAAGCTAATGACTGCAATGGTTGTGCTGGACTCCAAATTACCTCTCGAGGAAACCATCGTCATTAATGCTGACGATGTTCAAAGCTATCGGACTTCACGTCTTGCTGGTGGAACGGTTCTGACGCGAGAAGAAGCCTTATTACTGTCTTTGATGTCTTCCGAGAATCGTGCAGCCTATACCCTTGGACGTAATTATCCGGGTGGTATGAAGGCTTTTATCGATGCCATGAATCGCAAGGCGAAAGAAATTGGTATGACACATTCTCATTTTGCAGATCCCACTGGCTTGCTGAGCGAAAACGTTGCCTCTGCTGAAGATCTCACGCGCATGTTAAGTGCTGCTTACCAATATAAGGTGATTCGTGAGTTCTCTACTTGGCCTGAGTTGACAATGGTTATCGCCAAGCGTCCGCAGAAGTTTCTCAATACCAATCGCTTAGTTCGTGCTGGTGATATGAATATTGGTTTACAAAAGACCGGCTTTATCAATGCGGCAGGCAAATGCCTGGTGATGCAAGCCCGTGTTAATAACACGCCTTTGCTTTTGGTTTTCTTGGACTCGGTTGGTACGCAATCGCGTTTTGCTGATGCGGTCAGGGTGCGCGATTGGTATGAGCGTATGCCTTCAGGTGAACCTACTGCAATCCGTCGCTTAATGTAAGAATTCTGTTCTTAAATGAAATTGCATTTAAGAATTAGCGTCGCCAATTTTAGGTTTGTAGCCCATTCCCTTGGAAATCTGTAGGGCCGTGTCTTGAAGTAGCTTTAGCCAGTCGGCCTGAATGCGGTCGGTGGGAGAGCTTAATGAGAGACCGGCAACCAATTTACCGCTGTCATCATAAATCTCAGCAGCAACGCAACTGACACCTAGTTCTAATTCTTCGTTATCACGCGCATGACCTGATTTACGAACTTGATTGAGTTCGGATTCTAATTTCCCGGGTTCAGTAATGCTATTTCTAGTGTGACCGGCCAAACCAGTGCGTGTGACATAAGCGCGAACCTGACTTGCATCATCGCTCGCTAAAAATAACTTTCCAACAGATGTCAGGTGGAGTGGTGCGCGACCGCCAATGGCCCGAACTACTTGCATACCAGAGCGTTCACTGTAGGCGCGGTCGATATAGACAATCTCATCGCCTTGGCGTACTGATAAGTTAATGGTTTCACCAGTGAGTTTATGTAAGGCCCGCATTGGCCCTTGCGCCGCTTCTCGAACAGATAACCGAGCTTTAACGAGATTACCAAGCTCAAGCAACTTGAGGCCGAGTCGGTAGGTGCCGCCATCGCCACGCTCGACTAATCGGCAGGCAACTAGGTCATTGAGGATGCGGTGGGCTGTAGAGGGGTGTAAATCGGTTTCTTCAGCTAGGTTTTTAAGACTGCTAGCTTCTTCATGGGTGGCCAAGGCATCGAGCAGATTCATCATGCGTTCCACCACCTGAATCGCTGTTTTTCCAGCCTCACCAGGTGTTTTTGGCAATTTTTCAGGTTTGCTCGTCGTCATATTGCTCATTGTAGCGATTTTTACTCAAATTGCACAATATGAAATCCCGCCTCCGCCCTTAATGCCCGATAAAGCTTACTGTTTTAATGCTTCAGCGCATTCCGAAACCAGTTTTGGGCCACGGTAAATGAGGCCACTATAGATCTGCACCAAACTAGCCCCAGCAGTCATTTTTTCTTGAGCATCCTTGCCAGACAAAATGCCACCAACGCCAATAATCGGTATGGCATCCCCTAGGCAGTGTTTGAGGCTCTTGACGACTTCAGTGGATGCTGTGCGAACTGGGGCTCCGGATAAGCCACCCATTTCATCTCCAAACTCCAAGCCTTGAACCGCATCGCGGGCAATCGTTGTATTGGTGGCGATGATTGCGTCGATCTTAAATTCAAGTAATAGGTCGGCAATGAGTTTGATATCGTTTTGATTAAGATCGGGAGCTATTTTTAAAAATAGCGGCTTGCGTACGCCATGCAGATCACTTAGGGCTTCACGTGCTAAGTGTAAAGAGCCAAGCAAAGAGCGCAGCATGTCTTCGCCCTGTAGTGCTCGTAAGTTTTGGGTATTGGGGGATGAGATGTTCACAGTGATGTATGAAGCAACCGCATAGACCGCTTCCATGGCCGTAACATAATCGCTGGCAGCATTCTCAATCGGGGTGCTTGCATTCTTGCCAATATTTAAGCCAACAATGCCACCGTTTTGCCAATATGCAGAATCACGCACGCGCTTTACACAGGCATCAACGCCGTCATTATTAAAGCCCATGCGATTAATAATTGCTTGTGCTTGTGGCAAGCGAAACATGCGGGGCTTAGGATTGCCTGGCTGAGGTTTTGGTGTAACAGTGCCAATTTCTAAAAAGCCAAAGCCTAGGGCGCCAAGTGCATCAATATGTTTGCCATCCTTATCAAGACCAGCAGCAAGACCAACTGGATTGGGAAAAGTGATGCCACATAAGTTGCGGGGATCTGGAGTTGGTTGCTCTACCAAGCATCGCAACAAGCCCCATCGCTGCGCGCGATCTAGATTGCTTAAGGTAATGTTGTGGGCTTGCTCTGGATCTAAAGAAAACAGCCAGGGGCGTAGTAGAGGGTAGCTATCGATCATGGGTAGATATTATGGCCCAATGATGAGTTGCCAGTGATCATCAATCAATCCTTGAATTGGTTGAAACTTCGCTTTGTAGGCCATTTTTTCACTATTCTCAATGTAGTAGCCTAAGTAGAGATAGGGGAGATCTAGCTCCAGCGCCTGCTGAATTTGCCATAAGATGCTGAAATTTCCATAACTCGCTGAGTTACTGCTGGTATCAAAGAAGGTGTAAACCGAGGAGATGCCTTGATCTAAGATGTCAATCATGCTGACCATGCGCAGACGGCCTGGATGGGGGTCATGTGGACCATCACGAAATTCAATAATTCTGGAGTTAACACGACTTTGTAATAAAAACTGCATGTATTGATCTTGGTTATCTTCGCCACCTTGATCCAAATCACCACCAGCATGACGCTCATTTTGGTAGCGTTGATAGAGCTCAAAGTGCTCTTCTTGATAGCCTAGGTTCAGTACACGAATCTCTAGTCCAGCATGTTTTTTCCAAGAGCGCTTTTGACTGCGATTGGGTGCAAAGTCCTTTACTGGAATGCGGGTTGCAGTACAGGCACTGCATTCATCGCAATATGGACGATAGGTATATAAACCACTCCGACGAAATCCTGCATTGACTAACTCACCATATAAATCAGCATGGATTAAGTGAGAGGGCGTTGCTACCTGTGATCGAGCTATTTTTCCCGGCAAATAGCTGCAGGGATAGGGTGCTGTTGCGTAGAACTGAAGTTCAGTGAGGGGGAGTTCTTTTAATTGGGTCATAGCCAGTGACGCAAAATCGCTTTATCAAATTTCCAGGGAATCTCTATATTAGTTTGCTTTAAGGCAACTTGCAGGTGCGCTAAAAATTCATCTCTAGCCACGGGTGAAGCGCCCAAGGAATCAAGGTGGGCTGTCTCCTGCTGACAGTCAATCATCTCGACTTGTTGTTGTTTACACCAAGCAGTCAGGGTAGCCAAGGCAATTTTGGATGCGTCAGTTTGATGGCTAAACATGGATTCTCCAAACACCATCCCACCAAATGCCACGCAATAGAGGCCGCCTATCAGTCGTCCATGCTCTTTGACTGCAATGCTGTGTGCATGCCCTTGTTCATGCAGATCTGTATAGGCGTCCATAATTTCATGGGTGATCCAGGTTCCATCCTGATCTTTTCTTCTCGTAGTGGCGCAAGATCGAACGACTGCACCAAAGTCATCATCTACACAGATATTTTTTTGTGGGTCTGATAAAAAATGTTTAATGGTTTTCTTAAGGGAATCATGGCATTTAAAATTACTGGGCTTTAAAACCATTCTGGGGTTTGGTGACCACCACAACACTGGCTGGTTTTCGGAATACCAAGGAAAGATCCCCATTTGGTATGCACGAGCTAACTGCCCTGGATAAATTCGTTCGCTTACGGCAATTAAACCTGGAACGCTAGGATCAGGATCTGGGCAATCGATCGGATTAGGAAATTCATCCTGCGATCCCAACCAGTTGATATTGCTCATGAGTGAAAGAGATTCAGATTTTTTCTGTTGGCAAGATATCTCGGCTACGAACGCTAAATTCAAGTCCCGAATCAAAGACTCCTGCGGCGCGATCGGCAAAGAACCACTCTAGGGTTTGCTTAACTGTTGGAAAAGCAATCTCATTCCAAGGAATATCTTTCTCCTGAAAGAGGGCAACCTCTAAACTCTCTTCCCCAGCCTCAAAGTTTGGCGTGCTCATCGAGGCGAGGTAAAAGAGATGTACTTGTTCTGCATGCGGCACGTTCAGAAGTGAGTAGAGTGGGCCGATCTCCACTATGGCGCCCGCTTCCTCTTGTGTTTCACGAGCCGCCCCAGTGCTGGTGCTCTCACCAAGCTCCATAAACCCGGCGGGGAGAGTCCAGTAGCCATGACGTGGCTGTATGGCGCGTCGACACAATAGAACTTGATCACCATAGACGGGGATGCTACCGACTACGTTACGTGGATTGAAGTAATGAATGCTTCCGCACGAGTCGCAAACATGACGTTCTCGCGAATCATCTGCAGGTATCTTGATGCTAATCGGCGCTGCGCAGTGCGAGCAAAACTTCATGCGGACTTTCTAAAAATGGGCGGGGATGAGGCCGCGTAGTGCATTGCTAAGCATAATCTCTTTTGCACCCAGAACGTCTTCAATAGTCAGGTTAGTCTCATGGGCATTCCATTGAGGATCGCTCAATACGATTGATCTCATGACGCCTGGTAATAGACCGGCTGAGACAGGTGGAGTAAGCCAGCGATCCCCGGACTTAATAAAAATACTACTTCTTCCACCTTCGGTTACAAAACCTTGCTCATTAATGAAAAGAGCATCGAATCCACCCAGACTCTCTGATAATTTCCATGCCTGGTCATAAATAGTACGGCTATTCACTTTATGTCTGAGTAAAACATTACCTGAGTGAAAAATAGCTTTGCTTGGATCGGAAAAAAGATCGCTAGCCCAAAAGAGCTTTACTGAGCCTTCAATGGGGCTGATTGAAGCTATTTGATAACTCGGCTTGCCAGCATGATCCAAATCTAATCGCAATCGATACTCAGTATCGCCGGTACATTGCTTGCATCCATTCTCAACAACTTGAATCAGGTCTGCAATCGAGCAGGGAATACCGAGGGCCAAAGCCGACTGAGTTAAACGTGATAAGTGAAGCTCAAGATGTTGGGGCTTGCCCTGACGAATTAGGATAGTTTCGAATAAACCTAATTCACTGGGTAACGTAGCTAGGAACGCTGCTTTAATTTGGCACTCTTCCCATTCTTGACTTGCTTCTGAGTCAATCGTAATGCCTGCGCCAATGCCTAAGGTAAAGGGTGATGCATGAGTCTTTGTATTTTGATCGACCTCAAGAGTGCGGATCGGAACGCTAAATGCAAAGTCACCGCTAGGATCAATCCAGCCTAAAGCGCCACAATAGTAGCCGCGTTCTTGTGCCTCTAATTCTTGGATGATCTCCATGCTACGTTTTTTGGGGGCGCCAGTAACTGAGCCACAAGGAAAGACAGCATTGAGCACATCATGCAATTGAATTCCCGGCTTCATTTCAGCTTGCACTGTTGATGTCATCTGCAGAACATCGCCATATCTGGCAACCTCAAAGAGTTGTGGAACGCTCACTGTTCCTGGTAAAGCTAGCCGGCTCAGATCGTTGCGCAACAAATCGACAATCATCACGTTCTCTGCTTGATTCTTTGCGTCAGCTGATAGATTCTCGGCGGAATCACTTAATGCACTTGCAGTGCCTTTCATTGGCATGGCTCTTAAGGTATTGCCTTGCTTCTGAATGAATAATTCAGGTGATTGAGACAGAATACAGCTTGAGTCTTCAGAAATAAATGCGCCAAATCTTCCTGGCTGGCGGCTTCTTAATCGAGCATATAGTGCGAGTGGATCGCCATAGGTTTCACCCCTAATCCGAAAGGTGTGATTAATCTGATAAGTATCGCCATTGCGGATGTATTCCTGAATGGTTTCGATATCTGAGGTGAACTGCTCTTCGTTAATCGAACAATTGAGACTGGCAACACCTGAGATACGAGAATCAGGTTCAATTGCAGAAATTCTGTCATTAATAAAGGCATCCACTTCTTCTTTGCTCAAGCTCTGATAGGATTTAAAAGACCAAGCCTGTACAAGGGGGTGAGGATTGGTTTCCTTAATTGGGTGTGAATCAATTTGATGAATGTACAGGCCTAATTCATAGGCAAACGCAGCGACAACATATTCACCGCGCAGCAATGCCTCGTTAACACTTTGCAGGCATGCATCTACCGCAGCAATGGTTTCAGAAGGTTTGGTCTTCGGGTAGATAGTCCAGCTCTGCAGTGCCTCTTCATAGAGGCGACTGCTTGGCTTAGCATGATTACTCTGGGCATCATCAAGCAATATCATGCTGGTGACCGTGAGTGCCTAAATACAGCTTGTAATTACTTTAGAACAGTAGCGGATTCAATAGTGACTGTCTTGCTAGGCACATCGGCCATACGACCCATCCTTGGTGCTGATGCAACCATCGTGGGGATTTTACGAATGACATCTATAGTTTGAGTCCCAGAAATGACTTTACCGAATACGGTATAGCCATTACCCATCGCATTTGGATAATTCAAGCCTTCATTGTCTTTCACGTTAATAAAGAACTGTGCTGTAGCGGAATCTGGATCAGAAGTGCGAGCCATGGCAATCGTATAAGTCTGGTTCTTGAGGCCATTTTGAGCCTCTGAAGCTACCGGTGCATTAGTCGGCTTTTGATTTAAGTCAGAGGTAAAGCCTCCGCCCTGAATCATGAAGCCATCAATCACGCGATGAAAAATGGTGCCGTTATAAAAACCACTATTCACGTAGTTAAGAAAGTTAGCAGTAGTTTTTGGAGCCTTATCAGAATCTAACTCAACAACAAAATTACCCATCGTGGTTTTGAATTCCACCTTTGGGCCAGCAAAGCTTGCAGCACTAGCAATCAGGCTGGAAACCACAAATAGGGAGGCAATGATTTTGCGCATAGTCAGGATCCTTAAAAGTCTCATAAAAATAGAGTAAATACGATTGTATTGCTCAAAGCCCAGAAGGCACTTGTCCAGCATAGCGATAAGCCGCTTCTTCAAACATCTCTGGCCTATCTAGATAATCTAGGGCCCACTCAATGGTGTCGACTCCCCAAAAGGCATGCCCATTTATGACTAGTGTCGGGACGCCAAATGCGCCATCTGCTTTTGCTTTTTCAGTATTGCTGATCAGTTTCGCCTTAATCTCTGGCGCATCTGGTTTTGCGGTATCTGCTGCTAAGCCTAGGTACTGACAAAACTCTGGCCAAGATAAATTGGGATCTTTGCCTTCTACCCAAACATACTCAAATGCACGCTCTACCATTTCCCATTGAGCGCTTTCTTGAGCTAGCAAACGCTGAGCTGCAACTGTGAGAAAGGGATGGTGTTCTGGAAAGCGAAACGGTAGACCTAATTTTTCAGCGAGCCATACACAATATTGGTAGGTGTGAGGACGTTTGACTTCAACCTCCCCGGGACCGCGATTATCAGTAGCACGAAAAAGGCCGCCCAATAAAATTGGTACAGGCTCTATTTCTATCCGTTTTTCAAGGCGATGGCGTTGCTGAATATAAAAATACGAGAATGGAGAAATGATGTCGTAATAAAGCGTCCCTTTGATTGTCTTTGTAGTAGTGTGCTCTGACATCATTTTTTATTGGATTCCGCATCTAGCTTGCGTAAGAAAGCCATCTTCTCCGCAATTTGACTCTCAAGACCCCGATCAACTGGCTCATACCAATGTGGCTCTGCCATTCCTTCTGGGAGGTAGGACTCACCAGCGGCATAGGCATGAGGTTCATCGTGCGCATAGCGATACTCTTTGCCATGCCCTAACTCTTTCATGAGTTTGGTAGGAGCGTTGCGTAAATGATTTGGGACTGGCTTGCTCTGATCATTGGCAACATAAGCCCTTGCTGCGTTATACGCCTTATAGCTGGCATTGCTTTTAGCGGCGATAGCTAAATACACGACTGCTTGTCCAAGCGCTAACTCGCCCTCGGGTGAGCCAAGTCGCTCAAAGGTTTGTGCTGCATCATTTGCCAACTGCATTGCTCTAGGATCGGCAAGTCCAATGTCCTCCCAGGCCATGCGAATAATTCTTCTAGCGAGATAGCGGGGGTCTGCACCACCATCTAGCATTCTGCAAAACCAATACAAGGCTGCATCTGGATTGGAGCCACGTACCGATTTGTGTAGGGCAGAAATTTGATCGTAGAAGTGGTCACCGCCCTTATCAAAACGCCGAGCTTGAACAGTTAAGGCATTTTCAATGAACTGCTGGTCTACTTTTTGAATTTGAGTGCTCGGTGTTGAGACGGCATTACGCACTTGCTCAACTAGATTGAGTAATCTCCTGGCATCACCATCCGCATGAGAGATCAGGTTTTCAATGGCTGCTGATTCAAACTCAATTTCAGGCATTGCAAATGCATGTGCACGATCAAATAATTTTTTCAGCTCTACAGAGCCTAATGATTTCAGTACATAGACTTGTGCACGTGAGAGTAGGGCTGAGTTCACCTCAAATGAGGGGTTCTCGGTGGTGGCGCCAATAAAGGTAAATAAGCCGGACTCAACATGCGGTAATAAAGCATCTTGTTGACTCTTATTAAAACGATGGATTTCATCGACAAATAGGATGGTTTGTCGACCATATTGAGACATACTCTGTTGGGCTTGCTCAATCGCTTCGCGAATTTCTTTTACTCCGGCAAGAACGGCTGATATCGCTATAAACTCTCGATCAAAGGCCTTGGCTGAAAGTCTCGCTAAGGTAGTTTTACCAACTCCTGGCGGACCCCACAGAATCATCGAGTGGGGCTTACCGGAGGCAAAAGCAAGATTGAGTAGTTTGCCTGCGGCCAGAAGATGTGTTTGCCCAATAACTTCTTCAATATTTTTTGGGCGCAAGGCTTCCGCTAGTGGTGGCGGAGGCGCTTGATCAAATAAATTGCCCATATCTAATGAATTAATTCTGCACAAACAAAATAACGAGAGCGGCCCAAATTAAGCATCCAGCAGAAACGATCGTGAGTCGATTTCGCATAGTCATAAATGCGCTGAATGCCTCTTCGCTCGAAAAATAGTATTGATATGTTTCTTTATCGATATTGCGTTGAATTACCAATGCTGAAGCAAGGATCACCAGGCCCACTGGTATATATACATGTAATGCCACCCAAGCCACTAGCGCTGGTATTACGCCCCAGATCCAGGCATTGCGATCTTCCCAGCGATCCCCAGGTGGCGCTTTACCCAATGTATGTAAGTTAGCACCCCAATGTAATGCACCCATAAATGCAGTAATCACTGCACCGTAACCTGCCAGCGACTCAGCGCTTAAATAATTCAGTGGGGTTGGTGCCAATTGCACCATTAAGGCTAGGCCGATAAAAGGTATTAGGCCTGCATAGGCTAATTTACGAACTAGAGGTGGTAATGGGTTCACAAAAAACTTCTTTACTGAGATTGTTGGAGGTTGGATAGAAAATTACTGATCGTAGGTGTAGACGCCACGACCAGTTTTACGACCGAGGTAGCCAGCGGCAACCATCTCGCGAAGGAGTGGGCAAGGGCGATACTTTGAGTCGCTGAAGTTCTCAAAATAGACTTCCATGACCGCAAGGCAGGTATCAAGCCCAATTAAGTCAGCCAAGGCGAGTGGACCAATCGGTTGATTGCAGCCCAACTTCATACCAGCATCAATATCTTCTGGGCTGGCAAGACCTTCATGCAGAACAAAGAAGGCTTCATTAATCATTGGCAACAAAATACGGTTGACCACAAATCCGGGAGAGTTTTTGACGGTGATGGGCTCTTTGCCAATACGTTTTGCCATTTCAATAATGGCGGCATGGGTTGCATCAGAGGTTTGTAAGCCTCGAATGACCTCTACCAATGCCATCATCGGTGGCGGATTGAAAAAATGCATGCCAATGAAACGGCTTGGATCAGAATCTAAGGCCGCAAGCTTGGTGATGGAGAGTGACGATGTATTTGTAGCAATAATGGTTTCTTTGCTAACGATCTCATCAACCTGCTTGAGGATCTTTTCTTTGATGGCTTGATTCTCAGTGGCGGCTTCAATGACTAATTGCAGTCCTTTTAAGTCACCATAGGAAGTGCTCCCTTTGATGCGCTTGAGTGCAGCATCTTTACCTTCAGCTGTCAGAGTTTCTTTTTTGACTAGTCGATCTAGGCTTTTACTAATCTGACTTAAGCCGCGTTCAACAGCAGCATCACTAATATCAACCATGACAACATCAAGACCGGCAACTGCGCAAACTTGTGCAATACCATTTCCCATCGTGCCGGCACCAATCACTCCGATTGATTGAATCTTCATGTTATTTCCTTTTTTGATACTGTGATGAACCAAATAATTGTTCTCTTGCTTTGTCATCATGCAAGGGCTTACGTAATGCAGTTAATACTTCAACGCCGCGCTTCACGGCAGGGCGCTCACCAATCATTTCAAACCAGCGCTTGAAGTGTGGAAATTCGTTGATATCAATACCCTGGTTTTTCCAGTTTCGTGTCCAAGGAAAAATAGCAATATCGGCGATGGAGTAACTTTTTCCAGCAATATATGGATTATCTTTCAGTTGATGATCGATCACCCCGTATAAGCGCTTAGCTTCATTAGTGTAGCGATTGATTGCGTACTCAATCTTTTCAGGCGCATAAATCCGAAAATGGTGGTTTTGTCCTAAAAGCGGGCCTAGGCCACCCATCTGGAACATGAGCCATTGCAGTACTTCATATTTACCCCGGGTAGATTTGGGTAAAAACTTCCCTGTTTTAGAGGCTAAGTAGAGGAGGATTGCGCCAGACTCGAAGAGATGGATGGGTTTACCGTCTGGGCCATTCGGGTCTGTGATTGCTGGAATCTTGTTGTTCGGACTGATAGCTAAGAAATCAGCCTTGAATTGATCACCAGCGCCAATGTCAATTGGATGGGCAATCCAATCTTTACCTAATTGATAGCCACATTCTTCAAGCATGATGTGAACCTTATGGCCATTTGGTGTTGGCCAACTGTACACATCAATGATGTTTTTATTAGGTTTGCTAGTTGCCATGATCAAGCCTTTTCATAGTGTTTGTAAACGCTGTAATGCTGCCAAAAGTGTTTGCTCTTGCTTAGCAAAGCAAAAACGGATTACGCCGGATTCAACTGGCTTTGCGTAGAAAGCAGAAACAGGAATAGCGGCTACACCAATTTCAGTAGTTAGCCAGGTGCAAAAATCAGCTTCATTCATTTTCGCTTGAGGTCTATCTAGTTTGGTGTAATTAACGCACTGAAAATAGCTTGCTGGTGCTGGCAATAACTTCAAGCCAGTTTGTTTAAGTCCATCTCTAAAGTAATCTCGTTTAGCTTGATAAAAGGCTGCCAGTCCCAGATAGTGGTCTGGATTCTGGAGATATTGGGCTAAGCCATATTGCATCGGGGTGTTTACCGTAAACACATTGAACTGATGTACTTTGCGAAATTCTTGCATCATCCTTGCTGGTGCAGCTACAAAGCCAATTTTCCAGCCGGTGACATGATAGGTTTTACCAAAGCTCGATATCAGAAAACTGCGCGCTGCTAGTTCAGGGTGGCTTGCAATGCTAGCGTGATGCTGTCCATCGAACACCATGTGCTCGTAAACCTCATCACTCAAGATAAGGGTGTCACTGCCCCTCACTAAATTGGCCAGACGATCTAGATCCGTTTTTTCCCAAATCATGCCAGTTGGATTATGTGGTGTATTAATAATGATCAGACGTGTTTTTGGATTGATTGCCTTGGCTAAATCATCCCAAGGCAGTCCATAGGAATGAACATCACCTTGATCATCGCGCTTAGCAATTAAAGATACTGCAACGGTTTTGCCTCCAGCTAAATCAATTGAAGGGCGATAGCTATCGTAGGCTGGCTCAATAATGACAACCTCATCACCTGGGCTGACGCATGACAATATGGCTGTCATGATTCCTTGGGTTCCGCCGGCAGTAATAGTGATCTCTGTATCGGGATCGTAGTCATGGCCATACAAAGCAGAGATTTTCTGGGCAATGCCTTGGCGCAATTCTGTGATTCCTGCCATTGGTGGATACTGATTGTGATCTGCAAGCATGGCTGCGTTGACCTGGGATATGAGTTCTCGATCACAGGGGAAGTCTGGAAATCCTTGGCCTAAGTTAATTGCTTGGTGCTTTGAGGCGAGTGCAGACATGACTGTAAATACCGTTGTCCCTACATCTGGGAGGCGGCTTGGAAAAACTGGGGTCGGATGGGACTTTTGGCGCATGCGGGCGGTTTAGGGCAAATAGCTTAGGTAGTCGCTAGAATGGGAGAAATTCATTCTCAAATTGTGCCATGTTGATCGTTCTTTCACCTGCTAAATCCTTAGATTACAAAACGCCTACCAAGGTTAAGGCCCCTACATTGCCCGAGTTTGTCTCGGAATCAGCCAAGTTAATCGCTGACTTGAAGAAGCTTTCCCCTCAGGAAGTCGCCAATCTGATGGGCTTATCGGATCAGTTGGCCGCTTTGAATGTGGGGCGCTATCGCGACTGGTCTAAGAAATTTACAGAAGAAAATAGTAAGCCAGCAATTTATGCCTTTGATGGCGATGTCTACGATGGTTTTGATGTGAAGACGCTCGATGCTAAAGCGATTGCATTTGCTCAAGATCATGTTCGGATTCTGTCGGGGTTATATGGTGCTTTACGCCCCCTAGACTTAATGCAGCCTTACCGTCTAGAGATGGGTACTTCCCTGAAAAATGCCCGAGGTAAAGATTTGTACGCATTTTGGGGTGAGCGTGTGACCGATTCATTAAAGAAGGTCATGGAGCAACAAAAGAAACCGGTTCTTCTCAATTTAGCCTCTGAAGAGTATTTCAAGGTATTGCAAGCGAAGAACTTGGATTGCCCGGTGATCTCCCCGGTATTTCAAGATGGCAAGGATGGCAAATACAAAATCATTTCCTTTTATGCCAAGCGAGCAAGGGGATTAATGGCACGCTATGTCGTTGAGAATCGCATTACTGATCCGATAGATTTAAAAGGTTTCAATTTGGATGGCTATAAATATGTTGCCTCTGAATCCAAGCCAGAAAAACCGCTATTTCGACGTCCTGAAAGAAAGTAGGAGAGTGCACCATGGCTGTTCATCGCACTAAATCCTCGCAACGCGCCTCTCCAGATGTGGAGCGCCTAGTGGCGGACGCTATTTCATTAGCTGCTTCTGGTAGCCATATTGAAGACCAGTTTTGGGAAGAGCGCTTGAATGTTCGCTTAATGCGCCTTCTCAAAAGTCAAAATCAAAATGTCATTGATGCCTCGCTTGATCAAACGTTCCGAATTAATACTGTAGCTTTCGAGGTGCTTGCTGATTGTGCTGAGACGCTGGCTGAATCCTTGGTCATGGAGCATGAAGGTCAGAATTGGGATGTGCTGTTATTGGCCTTACCAATAGTTGCACATACCCGCTACCAAATTCCTTCGGGTGCACTTCCAGTGGCCGTTATTGAATCTACTGCCTCAGCATTGCATAGTTCAATTGCCTCGACAGATGCACGCTTAGCGATTGTTCCTTGGCTTTACAGTATTGATCAAATGCCGCACTCGCATTGCCAAACACGCTTGCTGACCGAAGCTTTGGCTACCGCTGCTATTACTGCTAGCGAGATTAAGTTAGAGCTACGAGAGATGTCAGAGACCATTGCGGTATTGGCTGATCCACGTTTTATTATTGCAGCTGTTGCAGCACCTTCAGGAACACCTCTTTTCCGTTGGCAGGCTGATGCACCAACTCGCCAAGAGCGCGGTGTGAGCTTGATTGGTTGGCAAAATGCGATGCAAGAACCGATTGCTGCACTCTTGCCTGGATGTGAATTTGATCTCTTGTTACCAGAAGCGTATTTTACAAACTGTCGCTTAGCAGATAAGCAAGTACGCCCATTAAGTATTCGGGCAGCGGTCAATTATCTTGAGAGTACTCTCGGTGTCTTGCCCGCCGGTTTGTCGTGCGTAGTTGGAGCATTTGGTGAAGATCAAGCTGATGAGTATCGAATCTCGTTTAGCTTAAAAGGCTCATCTGAAGTTGTTTATGGAGTCATATGGCCGCTCTACGATCGTGAGACTGTTGCAAACGATGCATTGAATGATTTGTCTGATGATGAAAGTCCTATGAAGCGCATTGCAGATGCGCTTCGCGATGCCGGGGTTGAAGATGTCTTCCGCCACGCCATGTTGTTTGATCCCGAACTTTGTGATGACTGTGGGGCGCCGCTGTTCCCAGATCGCTCGGGTGATGCAGTTCATGCAGAGTTACCCGATGATGCTCCAACACAGCAGCCCTTATTCCATTGAGTCAAAATACCGAACTTGAAGACTCAAGATAGCAATAAAAAAGCCGAGGATCTCTCGGCTTTTTTATTGTGAAGCAGCTGCTTTTAGTTTTGCGTAAATGGCTCAGCGTCAGCAAATAAATGGGGAAGCTTGCCAGTCTTCATTTCTGCGGTTTGGCAGAAATCAGCAAGACGAGTCCCCGATTTAATGTTGAAAAGCATTGCCTTATTGCCCAACACCACAAGGTCATGTCCAGTATTGGCATTCTTGTAACGCAAACTGCCTGGCAAAGAATTTTCACGCTTCAATTCAAAAGTTTTGGATTCCCATGTAATGCGAACCTTTTCAATTGTTCCTGAAGATTTAAATTGCTTGCTATCGCTACAAGTCCAAGTGGTTACTTCTTCGCTAGCAATAGCTGTTGCCGAGCCCAGAAGGCCAGCTGTAGCTAAGCTAAGGATGAGAAGGGTTTGCTTCATATGTATCAATCCTTATGAGAGGAGATGCTTAACACCGGCTTGCTCTTCAAGCAATTCGTTCAGAGTATGGTTCATGCGTTCACGTGAGAACTCATCAATTTCTAAACCTTCAACCATTTTGTACTCGCCGTTTTCGCAAATTACTGGGTAGCCATAAATGACTTCAGCTGGAATGCCGTACTCACCTTTGGATGGAATACCCATTGTGACCCACTTACCATTAGTGCCGAGAACCCAGTCACGAATATGATCGATGGCTGCGTTAGCTGCAGAGGCTGCTGAAGAAAGGCCACGTGCTTCAATGATGGCAGCGCCACGTTTGCCAACAGTTGGGATAAATGTATCTTTATTCCATGCTGGATCGTTGATGCTGTCTTTTACAGACTTGCCATCAATCGTCGCAAAGCGATAGTCTGGGTACATTGTTGGGCTGTGGTTACCCCAAACAACCAATTTCTCGATATCAGCAACTGGCTTGTTCAGCTTGTTTGCTAATTGTGAGAGAGCACGGTTGTGATCCAAGCGCAACATAGCAGTGAAATTCTTCGCAGGAATATCTGGAGCAGATTTCATGGCGATATAAGCATTGGTATTGGCTGGATTGCCAACAACCAATACTTTGACAGTCTTCTTAGCCACGGCATTCAAGGCTTTGCCTTGAGCTGTGAAAATCTGAGCGTTAGCTGAGAGCAAATCTTTACGCTCCATGCCTGGTCCACGCGGACGTGCGCCAACTAACAAAGCAACGTCAATATCTTTAAATGCTGTCATTGGATCAGAGTGGGCTGTCATTCCAGCTAGCAATGGGAAAGCGCAGTCTTCTAGCTCCATCATGACGCCAGTAAGGGCTTTTTGAGCCTTTTCATCTGGAATTTCTAGCAACTGGAGGATGACTGGCTGATCTTTGCCTAACAAGTCGCCATTGGCGATGCGAAAAAGGAGGGAATAACCGATTTGACCGGCTGCACCGGTGACTGCAATACGCATTGGGGCTTTTGCCATTACTAATAACTCCAGTTGAGGTTAATTAATGAAATCTTTTCTATTATCCATTCAAGTGTATGGACTTTCCATTTACACTGTCAATCATGTCTTATATAAGATATGAGATAAGTTTGAATTTTATCCAATAGAAGCTGCTGTGGAGTTAATTTGTCACTAATATCCGAACCAATAGCCTCATTTAGCCCTCTTTATGAGCAAATTAAAGCCATGATTTTGGCTAGTCTACAGGCCTCAGAATGGCTGCCTGGGGATGCCATTCCCAGTGAGATGGAGCTTGCAGCTCGCTACGCAGTCAGCCAGGGCACTGTGCGAAAGGCTATTGATGAATTGGCCGCACAAAACCTGCTGGTTCGACGTCAGGGTAAGGGTACTTTTGTGGCAACCCACCAAGAGGAAGACTTCCAGTACCGCTTCTTGCGTCTAGAGCCTGATTCTGGTGAGAAATTACACCTCAAAAACCAGTTTTTAGCCTGTGAAAATATCCAATCTGATGCTTATATCGCTAAGTTGCTTAAATTAAAGGCAGGTGACCCTGTTATTCGGATTGATCGTATTCAAAGTTCTGCCGGGCGTCCTATTGCATTTGAGGAGATTTGGTTGCCAGAAGGGCGCTTTGAGGGGCTTACTTTTGATGCCCTGAATGCTTGGTCGGGGCCTATGTACGCTTTCTATGAGAGCGAATATGCCACGCACATGGTGCGGGCAGAGGAAAAAATCAAAGCGGTCTTGGCTAATGCAGAGCTCGCAAAACACCTTCAGGTTCAGGAGGGTGCGGCTTTGTTATCGGTTGAACGGGTCGCATTCACCTACGGGAATAAACCAGTTGAAATTCGTCGCGCTCGGTATGACACTTGTGATCAGCACTACGACAATAAATTGAACTAGGTAGTACACTCGAAAATCAGTAAAAACCACTATTTAACCCCTTGAAACGCTAAAAAGTCCCCGCCAACCCCAAGGTTTCTAATAGAATATGTTGCAATACAACAAAACCACAATAAACCTCCACCGAAAGATTGAGATTACCCATGGTTGATGCACAGCAAGACGTAAAAAAAGACAGACCTATTTATCGAAATATCGGTCTCGCCCAGTTAATCAAATACCGCCTTCCGTGGGCTGGAAAAGTATCCATTCTTCATCGCATTAGCGGGGCAGCTTTGTTTTTGATGCTGCCATTCTTGCTTTATCTCTTCGATCAAAGCTTGGCATCAGAGCTGAGTTATCAAAAGTTCCAGGCTATTACTGGCCACTTTCTTGTCAAGATCATTCTGCTTGGGCTAATTTGGTCTTTCTTGCACCACTTTTGCGCGGGTATCCGTTATCTCTTGTTGGACTTGGAGATTGGCGTTGAAAAGGCAGAAGCAAACCGCTCAGCGATCGTTGTATTTTTTCTAGGTCTTGCTTTGACTGCGGTTGTTGGTCTCAAACTTTTTGGCTTGCTCTAAGCACTTCTTCATTAAGGAAATCTAATGCCTATTTATCAAATTGGACCGAAGCGCTTAGTTGTAGGTGCTCATTACGGCCTGAAAGAATGGATCATTCAACGTGTAACCGCGATCGTGATGGTAGTTTTCACGATTGTTTTGTTAGTTGACTATTGCATTACGGGTAGCGCTACTTACGAAGGCTGGGCTGGATTGTTTAGCAATCAGTTCATGAAACTCTTAACGCTCTTGTTTTTCATCAGCTTGTTCTATCACGCTTGGATTGGTATCCGTGATATTTGGATGGATTACATCAAGCCTGTCAGCATTCGTTTAACGCTTCAAGTGTTAACTGTTTTGTATCTCGTAGCCTGTGCGGCTTATGCCGTACAAATTTTGTGGAAAGTGTAATTCAATGACCGCGATTAAAAAAGCATTGCCACGCCGCCGTTTCGACGCGGTAATTATTGGTGCAGGTGGTTCAGGTATGCGCGCTTCTTTGCAATTAGCAGAAGCTGGCCTGAACGTTGCGGTATTAACTAAAGTTTTCCCAACTCGCTCGCACACCGTTGCAGCTCAAGGTGGTATCGGTGCTTCACTGGGTAACATGAGTGAAGACAATTGGCACTATCACTTTTACGACACCATCAAAGGTTCTGATTGGTTGGGCGACCAAGACGTGATCGAATTTATGTGCCGCGAAGCTCCTAAAGTTGTTTATGAGTTAGAGCACTTTGGTATGCCTTTTGACCGCAACCCAGATGGCACGATTTATCAGCGTCCATTTGGTGGACACACTGCTAATTACGGTGAAAAAGCTGTTCAACGTGCTTGCGCAGCAGCTGACCGTACTGGCCACGCAATGTTGCACACCTTGTACCAGCGTAACGTCCGCGCAAAAACCAATTTCTTTGTTGAGTGGTTGGCGCTAGATCTAATTCGTGATGACGCGGGTGATGTAGTCGGTGTTACTGCTCTCGAAATGGAAACTGGTCAGGTTTACATCTTGGAAACTAAAGTTGTCATGATGGCCACTGGTGGTGCAGGCCGTATTTGGGATGCATCTACAAACGCATTTATTAATACCGGCGACGGTATGGGTCTAGCGGCCCGCGCAGGCATTCCATTGGAAGACATGGAGTTCTGGCAGTTCCACCCAACTGGCGTAGCTGGTGCAGGTGTACTGTTGACCGAGGGTTGCCGTGGTGAAGGCGGCATCTTGCGTAATAAAGATGGCGAGCGCTTTATGGAGCGTTATGCACCAACCTATAAAGACTTGGCTCCGCGTGATTTCGTTTCTCGCTGTATGGACCAAGAAATTAAAGAAGGTCGCGGCTGTGGACCGAACGGTGATTATGTTGTTCTCGACTTAACGCATATTGGTGCTGAGACCATCATGAAGCGTTTACCTTCTGTTTATGAAATCGGCATCAACTTTGCTAACGTTGACGTTACTAAGGAGCCAATTCCAGTTGTACCAACAATTCACTATCAGATGGGTGGTATTCCTACCAACATTAATGGTCAAGTTGTTGTTCCAGCTAATGGCAAACATAATGAAATCGTTAATGGTCTTTATGCCATTGGTGAGTGTTCTTGCGTATCTGTTCACGGTGCAAATCGTTTGGGTACAAACTCATTGCTCGATTTATTGGTATTTGGGCGCGCAGCCGGTAATCACATTGTTGCAATGGATCTCAAGAATCGTGAGTTCAAGCCATTGCCTGCTAATGCTGGCGAACAAACGATGGCACGCATTGCTGCTTTGGATAACTCCACTTCTGGTGAGTATGCTCAAGACGTTGCGAATGATATTCGTAAGACTATGCAGAAGTATGCAGGTGTATTCCGCAATCAAGAGTTGATGGACGAAGGTGTTCGTCAAATGGCGAAGTTAACTGAGCGTGCAAAACACTTGTGGCTAAAAGACAAGTCCGATATTTTCAATACTGCTCGTATTGAGGCTTTAGAAGTTGCCAACTTGATCGAAGCTGCAAACGCAACAATGATTTCAGCTGCAGCGCGTACTGAAAGTCGTGGCGCACATTCACACGATGATCATCAAGAGCGTGATGATGCAAATTGGATGAAGCACACTCTTTGGTATAGCGAAGGCAATCGCTTGGATTACAAGCCGGTTGTTCTGAAGCCATTGACTGTTGAGTCTTTCCCTCCTAAAGAACGTACTTTCTAAGCGAAGAGAAATTAAAAATGAGTGATATTCGTATATTTGAAATTTACCGCTACGATCCAGATGTCGATGCAGCCCCACGCATGGAGCGCTATGAGCTTGAGTTGACTGGCGAGCGTATGTTGTTGGACGCCTTGATTTCTCTTAAGAAACAGGATGAAACAATTTCCTATCGTCGTTCATGCCGTGAAGGTGTATGTGGCTCTGATGCCATGAACATTAACGGCAAGAATGGTTTGGCTTGTTTAACCAATATGTTGACCTTGCCTAAAGTCATTACATTGCGTCCTTTACCTGGCTTGCCAGTTGTGCGCGACTTGATTGTGGATATGACTTTGTTCTTCAAACAATATTTGTCTATCAAGCCTTACTTGGTAAATGACAATCCATTTCCTGAGAAAGAGCGCCTGCAGAGTCCTGAAGAGCGTGAAGAGTTGAATGGTTTGTATGAATGCATCTTGTGCGCATCATGCTCAACCTCTTGCCCATCTTTCTGGTGGAATCCTGATAAGTTTGTTGGCCCAGCTGGTTTACTTCAGGCGTATCGCTTTATTGCTGATAGTCGTGATGAAGATACTGCTGCGCGCTTGGATAACTTGGAAGATCCGTATCGTTTATTCCGTTGTCATACCATTATGAATTGCGTGGACGTTTGTCCTAAGCATTTGAATCCAACCAAGGCAATTGGAAAGATCAAGGAACTGATGGTGCGTAGGGCAGTATGACCCTCACGAATGCAGAGTTATATCGACTAAAGAGTGATGCCCGCAGGGGTTTGCTTGAAAACGATTTAATTCTGCAGCGTTTTTTTGTTCGTTACGGCGATCAACTGACCGCAGAAGATGGAAAGGTATTAACCCAGCTATTTTCTTTGGAAGACAATGACCTGATGGATTTATTGATTGGTCGCAAGGATTCTGTAGAAGTACTGGAAAAAGAATTACAAGAAGAAGCCTCCTTCAAGGCTGTTTTACAAAAGTTAAGACAGAAGTAACGCGGCCTTTAGGTTGCAGCAGCAGTACAAATGCATGATCAAATAGTGTATTAATCATCAATTTGAATGACTAAGGATTAGAAATGATTGAATCGGACATCAAGGCAAAATTATCGTTTTCGGACGGCACACCAGATATCGACTTGCCAATTTATAAAGGCACGATTGGTCCTGACGTGATTGATATTCGTAAGCTTTACGGTCAAACCGGAAAGTTCACCTACGATTCAGGCTTTCTTTCTACTGCTTCATGCAATAGCAAAATCACTTACATCGACGGTGATAAAGGTGAGTTGCTCTACCGCGGTTACCCAATCGAAGATCTCGCACACAACTGTGACTTCTTAGAAGTTTGTTATTTACTCTTGAATGGCGAATTACCAAACGCCAAACAGAAAAAAGATTTCGAAGAAATGGTCATGCACCATACGATGGTTCATGAGCAAATGCAATTCTTCTTACGCGGCTTCCGTCGTGATGCGCATCCAATGTCCGTATTGACTGGCCTTGTTGGTGCAATGGCGGCTTTCTATCATGATGAGATCGATTACACCGATCCACATGCGCGTGAAGTGGCTCAGATTCGATTGATTGCTAAGATGCCAACACTGGTTGCAATGGCGTACAAATACTCTGTCGGCCAACCATTTATTTATCCTGATAATTCCTTGTCTTACACCGCAAACTTTATGCGCATGATGTTTGCAACACCTTGTGAAGAGTACAAGGTTAATCCGGTATTGGTTCGCGCTTTGGACCGCATCTTTACATTGCACGCTGACCATGAGCAAAATGCCTCTACATCAACAGTGCGCTTGTGCGGCTCATCTGGAACCAATCCATTTGCTGCCATCTCTGCTGGTATTGCCTGTTTATGGGGCCCAGCTCACGGCGGTGCGAATGAAGCTTGTTTGCAGATGTTGAACGAGATTCAGGCTAATGGTGGTGTTGATACGATTGGTGACTTTATTGCTCAAGTGAAGGATAAGAACTCTAGCGTTCGTCTAATGGGCTTTGGTCATCGCGTTTACAAAAACTTCGATCCACGCGCTAAGTTAATGCGTGAGACATGTCATGAAGTGCTCAAAGAGATGGGTCTCGAGAATGACCCGTTGTTTAAGTTGGCCATGACCCTTGAGAAAATTGCCCTCGAAGATGAGTATTTCGTGAGCCGCAAGCTTTATCCAAACGTCGACTTCTACTCAGGAATTGTTCAGCGTGCGCTAGGCGTTCCAACTGAAATGTTCACCTGTATTTTTGCTTTGGCGAGAACAGTTGGGTGGATTGCTCAATGGGAAGAAATGATTACGGATCCTGAGTACAAGATCGGTCGTCCACGTCAGTTGTATGTTGGTGCCACTTCGCGCAAGGTTCCCAACATTTCTGTACGCAAATAAAAGCATTAGAGGATTTACATGTCACGCACGCTTTACGACAAATTGTGGGATGTCCATGTCGTCTATTCTGAGCAAGATGGCACGGCCACGATTTATATCGATCGTCAGTTATTGCATGAGGTGACAAGTCCTCAAGCTTTTGAGGGTTTGAACTTAGCTGGTCGTCCAGTTTGGCGTATTTCTGCCAATTTGGCGGTTTCAGATCACAACGTTCCTACAACAGATCGTTCTGAAGGTATTGCGGATCCGATTTCGAAGCTACAAGTAGATACGCTTGATCAAAACTGTGATGCCTTTGGTATTACCCAGTACAAAATGAACGATCTCCGCCAAGGAATTGTTCACGTCATTGGGCCGGAGCAGGGTGCAACTCTGCCAGGCATGACTGTGGTCTGCGGTGATTCTCATACAAGTACACATGGCGCCTTTGGTGCATTAGCTTTTGGTATTGGCACTTCTGAAGTTGAGCATGTCTTAGCGACCCAAACCTTGCTCATGAAAAAGAGCAAGAATATGTTGGTCAAAGTAGATGGTCGCCTTCAGCCAGGCTCTACTGCAAAAGATATCGTTCTTGCCGTGATTGGCAAGATTGGCACCGCCGGCGGAACTGGCTACACCATTGAATTTTCAGGTGAAGCCATTCGCAATCTCTCCATGGAAGGTCGCATGACCCTCTGCAACATGGCCATTGAGGCTGGTGCGCGTGCTGGGCTTGTGGCAGTAGATGAAACAACAATTGAATACATCCAAGGTAGACCTTATGCCCCTAAGGGAGAGGCTTTACGTCATGCCTTGCAGTACTGGCGCACCTTACATTCAGATGCGGAAGCCAAATTTGATGCAGTAGTCGAGTTGCGAGCAGAAGAAATTGCCCCTCAAGTAACTTGGGGAACGTCGCCTGAAATGGTTTTAGCAATTAGCGACCGCGTTCCTGATCCAGAGAAAGAGCGCGATCCCAATAAACGTTCTGCAATGGAGCGTGCTCTTGAGTACATGGACCTTGTTCCAAACACACCATTAAGTAGCATCTCGATTGATAAAGTGTTTATTGGATCTTGCACCAATAGCCGTATTGAAGATATTCGTGCTGCTGCCAAGGTTGTTGATCGTCTTGGTAAAAAAGTAGCTGCTAATGTCAAATTAGCGCTGGTTGTCCCTGGATCTGGCTTAGTAAAAGCTCAGGCTGAACGTGAAGGTTTGGACCGGGTGTTTAAGGCTGCAGGTTTTGAATGGCGTGAGCCTGGTTGCTCAATGTGCCTTGCAATGAACGCCGACCGCTTAGAGCCTGGTGAACGCTGCGCTTCCACATCCAATCGTAATTTCGAAGGTCGTCAGGGTAATGGCGGTAGAACGCATTTGGTAAGTCCGGCAATGGCTGCTGCTGCAGCGATTGAAGGCCACTTTGTTGATGTTCGTAAGATTTCTTAAGGAAATACTGTGCCTAAATTTTCTTCTTTCACAATGATTAAAAAGTTAACTATCGTTGCTATTGCAGGAGTCATTCTCTCTGCTTGTGCGAATACGATGGAGGGCGTTGGTAAAGATTTGCAAACCATGGGTACTTCTATGGGCGGCAGTAAAAATTCCAACCCATCCAATCAGTCCCAAACTCAAGGGAAAGATGTTGTTGTGACGCCAGTGAAGTAAGCGCGTAGCTGATATTTAGTAAAGATCATTATGGAAAAATTTTCGGTATACAAAGGCTTGGTTGCACCGCTGAATCGCGAGAATGTCGATACCGATGCCATCATCCCAAAGCAGTTCTTAAAATCGATTAAGAAAACGGGCTTTGGGCAGAATTTATTTGATGAGTGGCGTTATTTGGATCATGGTGAGCCTGGTCAAGACTGCAGCACTCGCCCAATTAATCCAGACTTTGTCTTAAACCAGCCGCGCTATAAAGGTGCCGGCATTTTGCTTGCTCGTAAGAACTTTGGTTGCGGTAGTTCCCGTGAACATGCGCCTTGGGCATTGGATCAGTACGGATTTAGAGCTGTTATCGCACCAAGCTTTGCCGATATTTTCTACAACAATTGCTTTAAAAATGGCCTGTTACCGATTGTTCTTACAGAACTACAGGTAGACCATTTATTCAATGAAACGCTGGCTTTTGCCGGCTACCAGCTCACTATTGATCTGGAAGCCCAGCAGGTCATTACGCCTGATGGCACTGCCTATAGCTTTGAAGTAGCCCCATTTCGGAAGCATTGCCTCCTAAATGGCTTGGACGATATTGGCTTAACTCTGCAACATGCAGATAAAATCAAGGCTTATGAAGCTGAGCGCATCCTCAAGATGCCTTGGCTTGCGACACAACTGCCGTAGTTTTATTCAGTTAAAGGCCTTTCATGAAAATTGCAGTCCTACCGGGCGATGGTATCGGCCCGGAAATCGTTGCTGAAGCCGTTAAGGTATTAAACGCGCTTGGCCCTAAATTTGACCTTGAGACAGCCCCCGTTGGTGGCGCTGCTTATGATGCAGCTGGTCATCCACTGCCGCCAGCAACTTTAGAGCTCGCTAAAAAAGCAGATGCTATTTTATTTGGCGCTGTTGGCGACTGGAAATATGACAGCTTGGCGCGTGAACTTCGTCCTGAGCAAGCTATCTTAGGATTGCGTAAGCATTTGGAATTGTTTGCTAATTTCAGGCCAGCCATCTGCTACGACGAACTCACCTCTGCTTCTAGTCTGAAGCCAGAAATTGTCAGCGGCCTTGATATCTTGATTATTCGCGAGCTCAATGGCGATATCTATTTTGGTCAGCCACGCGGTATTCGTACTTCTGAGCTCCCTTTATTTAAAGGTGCCCGTGAAGGCTACGACATGATGCATTACAGCGAGCCAGAGGTAGAGCGGATTGGACGCGTTGCCTTTGAAGCTGCGCGTAAGCGTGGCAAGAAGGTGTGTAGCGTTGACAAGGCAAATGTGCTGGAGACATCACAGCTTTGGCGTGATGTCATGATTCGCGTTGGCAAAGATTATCCAGATGTTGAGTTGTCACACATGTATGTTGATAACGCTGCAATGCAATTGGTCAAGGCGCCTAAAGCATTTGATGTTGTCGTGACTGGTAACTTGTTTGGCGACATTCTGTCCGATGAGGCTTCCATGTTGACGGGCTCTATTGGTATGTTGCCATCAGCATCATTAGATAAAAATAATAAAGGCCTTTATGAGCCAAGCCATGGCTCAGCTCCGGATATCGCCGGTAAGGGTATCGCCAATCCATTGGCAACGATTCTCTCTGCTGCGATGATGTTGCGCTACTCATTAGGTATGCCAGCTGAAGCGGATCGTATCGAGGCGGCAGTGCAAAAGGTCTTGTCACAAGGCTTGAGAACTGCCGATATCTACACCGAGGGTACGAAAAAAGTTTCCACCATTGAAATGGGAGATGCTGTAGTGGCAGCTCTTTCAAAATAACGCCTTACCTTAAATCAATATATTCAATAAATTATTCATCATGTCAAATACAAAAACACCATTAGTAGGCTTAGTTGGCTGGCGCGGTATGGTTGGTAGCGTTCTTATGGAGAGAATGCTTGCTGAAAAAGATTTTGATCTGATTGAGCCAGTATTTTTTAGCACTAGCCAGGCCGGTGGTGAAGTACCACTCTTGAATGGTCAAAAAGTGACTAAGAGCGAAAATACTTTGCTTAATGCGAATGACATCAAAGCACTTTCTCGTTGCGACATTATTTTGACTTGTCAGGGCGGTGATTACACCAATGAGATTTTTCCTCAGTTGCGTGCTGCTGGATGGCAAGGTCATTGGATTGATGCCGCTAGCGCTTTGCGTATGAAGGATGATGCGGTTTTGATTTTGGATCCAGTCAATCGCCCTGTAATAGATAAAGCATTGGCTGCCGGTGGAAAAAATTGGATTGGTAGTAACTGTACTGTTAGTTTGATGATGATGGCTATGGGTGGCTTGGTGAAGGCTGATATGGTTGAATGGATTAGCGCCATGACCTACCAGGCAGCTTCCGGTGCAGGCGCACAAAATATGCGTGAGTTATTGTTGCAAATGGGTGCATTACGCGACAGCGTAGCAACAGAATTAGCTGATCCATCTTCTTGGATTCTCGATATTGATCGCAAAATTACTGAGACTTTACGTTCACCGGATTTTCCGAAGAAAAACTTCCGCAATACACCTCTAGCAGGCAGCTTGATTCCTTGGATTGATGTTCCTGTAGAGAATGGTCAAACCAAAGAAGAGTGGAAGGGCGGCGCTGAATTTAATAAGATCTTAGGTCGTCCTGCATTTAGAACCTCCGGAAGCATTCCAATTGATGGCTTGTGCGTTCGTGTTGGCGCTATGCGTTGTCATTCACAAGGCTTAACCGTCAAACTGAAAAAAGATATCCCTTTAAAAGAGATTGAAGCTATTTTGGCTAACGATAACCAGTGGGTTAAGGTTATTCCGAATGATCGCGAGACTACTGAGCGTGAATTATCTCCAGCTGCAATTAGCGGCACTTTGACAGTGCCTATTGGTCGTCTCCATAAGATGGCGATGGGTCCTGAGTACCTCGGCGCCTTTACTGTTGGCGATCAACTCTTGTGGGGAGCTGCAGAACCATTGCGTCGCATGCTCCGCATCCTGCTTGAGCGCTAATGTCTAGATTTAGCCAAATTCAGATTGCAAAAGCGCTTTGCTTAGTTTGGCTAAGTTGGTCCTGTGCTGCGGGAGCTATTTCTCTTGGCTCTCCAAAACTGCTTTCTAGGCCTGGTGAGCCTCTCAAAGTTGAGTTCCCAGTTCGAGTTGGGGTAGATGAAAGTTCCGCTCTTTCAACACTGAATGTCGCCATTGCGAACAAGGCGACCTATGATCGCCTGGGAATATCTCAAAAGATACTCTCCCTGAACCCTCAGGCAATGATTTATCGAAATCAACAAGAGCAGTTGATGGTCTTGTTGGAGACGGTTGAGTCAGTACCCATTACGGACGATCCATTTTTAGATGTTTTAGTAACTCTCAATTGGTCTGCAGGAAGCTTGACCAAAACCTATACATTGCTACTAGGCGATGCGCAAAAGATTCTGGTGCGACCTGGTCAAACCTTATCCGAAATTGCAGCGCAACTAGCCCCTCAATTAGCGGGTGCCACTCTAGATCAAACCATGATGGCTCTATTTAAAGTCAATCCTGATGCATTTGCTAGTGGCAGCATTAATCGTCTTGAGGCTGGTGCTGAGTTGAATAAGCCCAATCAGGCTTTATTGCGTTCGATTAGTCCGGCAGAGGCGCAACAGTTTGTTGCGGAGTCAAATGCTCAGTGGCTAGCAGAGCGTGAGGCAAAGAGTGGGGCGCAGGGTTCCAGTCTTTCAAAGGATGCTATAGATGTTCCGCCCAAAGACAGACTCAAAATTGGATCAAGCACTGAAGGCAGCTCTGAAGAGCGGCGCTATACAGAAGACCTAGTTGCTCAAGAGAAGGCGCTTGAGCAGACGCGGGTTCGCATGGCTGAACTTGAGAAGAATATCGCTGATTTACAGCGCTTACTTGACCAGGCTAAGGGCAAATCAACGGAGTCAACAAAAACGGATAGTTCATTTGGTTTGGGTGGATTTGCACCGGCAATCCTTGCTTTGTTATTAATGGGCTTTACGGGTCTTCTGTTGTGGTTATTAGCCAAGAATGCCCGCCGTTCTGAGGTGCGCAATTTTTCAGCCGAAATACCTAAAGACGTCTCAAGCTCCAAAGAGCATCATTCACCTCATGGCGCAATGCCGGATCGTGCAAAAGCACTTTTTGCTGGAATCGATCTGGATTTAACTTCGGTGAAAAAAGCTACCCAGCCTGCAGTTGTTGAAGTTAATCCACTTGCTGATGCTCTTCGTGTGAAGCTCAATTTAGTTCGTGCCTATATCACCATAGAAGATTTTTCTGCTGCTAAGAAGTCACTTCAAGAAATTGTTCAGATTGGTGGATCGATAGACCCTGCAATTACTGTAGAGGCTCAGGCTCTATTGGCTGAGCTTACGCACAGAAATTCTTAAGCGTCATTATGCGCATCGCTCTAGGCCTTCAATACGATGGCAGCCCCTATTCTGGATGGCAGTCACAGGTAAATCAGAAGACTATTCAAGATGAATTAGAAAAAGCGATTTCTGCGTTCGTTGGAGTGGATGCGGTTAAATCAAATCCTATTCGTGTAATCACGGCTGGCAGAACGGATGCTGGTGTTCATGCCTTAGGCCAGGTAGTTCATTTTGATGTCGAAGTTGATAGGGATGACTGGTCCTGGGTCAGGGGGGTGAATACTTTCTTGCCCGAGTCGATTGTGGTCAATTGGGCTAAAGTTGTTCCTGATGAATTTAGCGCTCGCTATTCTGCTCATGAGAGAACCTATATCTACGCATTGCATGCTGGCCCATGTCGATCGCCCATGGCAGCTGATCGCGCTGGTTATGTGATGCTCCCAGCGGATCGCTGGTTTGATGTTGATGCCATGAGAGTGGCTTCACAATGTTTGATAGGCGAACATGACTTCAGCTCTTTTCGCTCATCAGAGTGCCAAAGTAAGACGCCAGTAAAGACGATGTATTCCATAGAGATTTTCTCGAGTGAACCTTGGTTGTATTTCAAGATTAAAGGGAATGCATTCTTGCACCACATGGTGCGCAATCTGGTCGGAAGCTTCATTCAAATCGGTGTTGGCAAACAAAAAGCCGAATGGATGGCAGAAGTGCTTGCTGCAAAGGACCGTAGTATTGCTGCTCCAACCTTTTCTCCTGCAGGGCTCTATTTGGCTAATATTGCCTATCCTGACGAGTTTCAGATTCCAAAACCCTGGCTTGCCAATTCCTGGCTACCAAGAGCTGTTTTCTCCTAAGCCAACCTTTATTTACTCAAAGCCTTATCATTTCCTATATGGGCTTACTTACTCAATCTCCTGGACATACTAGAGTCAAAATCTGCGGTCTCAAGACGCCTACAGATGTGGATGCTGCCGTGGCGGCTGGTGTAGATGCTGTTGGCTTTGTCTTCTATCCCCCCAGCCCAAGGTCGGTTACCCCCAATATTGCCGCAGCATTGATTTCCAGGCTCCCAGCAGGGGTGGATGCCGTTGGCTTAGTTGTAAACGCTACAGACGCCGAATTTGAGGCTATTAGGGCAGCAGCCTCGATTACCTTATGGCAGTTTCATGGGGATGAGTCCCCAGAAGAGTGTGAGCGCCTAGCTGCGGGGCAGCCTTGGATGAAGGCTGCACGTGTTGGGGCCGGCTTCGCGTTTGATGATTTTTCCCTACAATATAGGCAAGCAAACGCCTTCTTGCTGGATGCTCTCGTTGAGGGTTACGGTGGAGGGGGCGTTCCGTTTGATTGGTCAGGAATTCCTCTAGCATGGATAAGCGCAAACGCGCCTCAGGTCGTTTTGAGTGGTGGATTGAACGTTCACAACGTGGGCGAAGCCATTGCTCGTCTTCATCCTTGCGCAGTTGACGTCTCAAGCGGCGTTGAAATCAGCAAGGGTGTAAAAGATCATGCCTTGATGAAGCAGTTTATTGAGGCAGTGCGAGCCGCAGACGCAAGCACATGAACCTAATTATTTGCTGTAACTAATCAAAAGAGGTATTTATGTACGATAAGCCAGATGCACGAGGACACTTCGGTCCTTACGGTGGCGTATTTGTTTCTGAGACACTCATGTTCGCTTTGGATGAGCTCAAGGCTGCATATGCAAAGTATCAATATGATTCTGAGTTTTTAGAAGAGTTCCACTATGAGCTCAAGCATTTTGTAGGCCGTCCATCTCCGGTCTATCACGCTAAGCGTTGGAGTGAAATGCTAGGCGGTGCGCAGATCTATCTTAAGCGCGAAGATTTAAATCACACTGGCGCACACAAAATTAATAATGTGATTGGTCAGGCTATGCTGGCCAAGCGTATGGGTAAGCCGCGCATCATTGCTGAAACTGGAGCAGGGCAGCACGGCGTTGCAACTGCAACTATTTGTGCACGCTTTGGTTTGGACTGCACTGTATACCAAGGTTCTGTTGACGTTGCACGTCAAGCGCAAAACGTATTTCGCATGAAATTACTAGGCGCAAAAGTGGTACCCGTTGAGTCTGGAACCAAGACTCTGAAAGATGCTCTCAATGAGGCGATGCGAGATTGGGTGACGAATGTGGAAGATACCTTCTACATCATCGGCACTGTTGCTGGACCGCATCCGTATCCGATGATGGTTCGTGACTTTCAGAGCGTCATTGGTGAAGAGTGCAAAGTGCAGATGCCCGAAATGACTGGCCGTCAGCCTGACTACGTCATGGCTTGCGTTGGCGGTGGTTCTAATGCGATGGGTATCTTCTATCCCTATATTGATTTCCCGCAAGTGAAGTTAGTTGGTGTTGAGGCTGCTGGTCATGGTTTAAATAGCGGCCTTCACTCTGCAGCACTTTGCGTAGGTAAGCCAGGCGTATTGCACGGCAATCGTACTTATTTATTGCAAGATGAGAATGGTCAGATTTCTGAAACGCATTCTGTTTCTGCAGGTATGGATTACCCCGGCGTTGGGCCTGAGCATGCTTGGTTAAAAGATTCTGGTCGTGCTGACTATGTAGCAGTGACGGATGAAGAGGCACTTAAGGCTTTCCATGATTGCTGTCGTATTGAAGGCATCATTCCTGCTTTGGAGTCTTCACACGCCATTGCGTATGCATGCAAACTAGCACCTACACTTCCTAAAGACAAAACGATCTTGGTGAACTTATCTGGTCGTGGTGATAAAGACATGCATACCGTTGCCCAAGCAACTGGCTCCGAAGGTTAATTCGAAGTCATTTACGAATATATATAAAAATAATTATCACGAATTGCCATGTCAAAAATTACCGCACTATTTAACGAACTCAAAGCCTCTGGAAAAAAAGGACTCATTCCTTTTATTACTGCTGGCGACCCAGACCCAAAACTCACTGTTGAGTTAATGCATGCATTAGTTCGCGGCGGTGCGAATGTGATTGAGCTTGGTGTTCCTTTTTCTGATCCGATGGCCGATGGTCCCGTCATTCAGCGTTCTTCTGAAAGGGCTCTCACCCAAGGCGTTACTTTGCACGGCTGTTTAGATATGGTGAAAGAGTTTCGTAAGCTCGACCCTAACACCCCGGTGGTGTTGATGGGTTACGCCAACCCGGTAGAGCAAATGGGGGCAGAGCGATTTGCAAACGAGGCAAAGGCTGCTGGTGTCGATGGCGTTTTGATTGTGGATTACCCGCCAGAAGAGTGTGTTGATTTTGCTGCCAGCATGAAGGTGGCTGGTGTTGACCCCATTTTTCTATTGGCACCCACTTCATCACCAGAACGCATAAAGGATGCAGCCAAAATAGCTTCTGGTTATATATATTATGTGTCCATGCGAGGCGTAACAGGTGCGTCCCACCTCAATACCCAGGATGTGGCTAGCATTATTCCTAAGATTCGTGAGGCCACCTCTATTCCGATTGCAGTAGGTTTTGGCATTAATGATGCTGAAAGTGCCCGTGCAGTATCAAAAACGGCAGATGCAGTAGTCATTGGAAGCCGAATTATTCGACTTTTGGAGGATTCTGCCCCTGGCCAAGCGGTACAATCGCTTGAAACCTTCATACGTGAAATTCGCGTCGCTTTAGATAGTTAATGCACTGGATAGTTAAAAACTGATGAGCTGGATCGATAAATTACTACCCCCACAAATCCAACATACGGATCCTGCGAACCGCAAATCCGTACCTGAAGGACTCTGGGTTAAGTGCCCCAGCTGCGAAACCGTGTTGTACAGCACAGATATCGAAGCGAATTTATCGGTTTGTCCGAAATGCAGTCACCATATGCGTATTGGGGCCCGTCAGCGCCTCGATAGTCTTTTAGATCCCAAAGGGCGATATGAGATTGGTGCAGATATTTATCCAATTGATCCCCTCAAGTTTAAAGACTCCAAAAAGTATCCAGATCGACTTAAAGAGGCGACTGACGCCTCAGGTGAATCTGAGGCCTTGATTGTTCTTGGTGGGAAGATTGAAACTATTCCGGTTGTAGCTGCTTGCTTTGAATTTCAATATATGGGTGGCTCAATGGGTTCAGTCGTTGGCGAGCGTTTTGCTCGCGGCGTGCAAGAAGCTATTGCCAAGAAGTGTGCTTTTATCTGCATAACTGCTACTGGCGGTGCACGTATGCAAGAGAGTCTGCTCTCTTTATTCCAGATGGCTAAGACCAACTCAATGCTAACATTGCTGTCTAAAAAAGGTTTGCCTTACATCAGCGTCTTAACAGACCCAACCATGGGTGGTATTTCAGCGAGCTTCGCTTTCATGGGCGACGTAGTGATGGCGGAACCTAAAGCATTAATTGGTTTTGCAGGTCCGCGAGTGATTGAGCAAACTGTTCGTGAAAAATTACCAGAAGGCTTTCAGCGTTCTGAGTTCTTGTTGCAAAAAGGTGGCATTGACATGATTGTGGATCGTCGCCAAATGCGCGGTGAAATCGCACGTCTCTTGGCATTGCTTCAGCAGCTTCCCGAGCCTGCGATTGCGGGTAGCGCGGCTGTATAAGCGCTTGAGCACTGCACACCAACCCCCCATTTTATTTTCTAGCCTAACGGCTTGGCTTAGTCACCTCGAAACAGCTCACCCTGTCGGTATCGATATGGGTCTTGATCGTATCAATCGAGTGAAAGCCGCTCTGGGTCTGCATTTTGATTGCCCTGTTATTACTGTTGCTGGTACTAATGGCAAGGGTTCAACATGCGCCTATCTTGAAAGTATCCTATTGGCATCTGGCTATAAGGTTGGGTGCCATATGTCTCCCCATTTACTAGTTTTTAATGAGCGAGCTCGGGTCAATGGTGAGGAAGTAAAAGACGAGTTATTGCTAGAGCATTTTGCAGCTGTTGAGAAAGCGCGCGTCAGTTTGCTTGATGCACCGACCTTGACCTATTTTGAATTCACCACCTTGGCGATCATGCATTTATTTTCCAAGGCGAATTTAGATGCCGTGGTTCTCGAGGTTGGTATGGGTGGTCGATTAGATGCTGTGAATATTGTTGATGCAGATTGTGCAATCGTCACTAGCATTGATATTGATCATGCTGATTTCTTGGGTGGTACACGTGAGGCAATTGGTTTTGAAAAGGCGGGTATTTTCCGTGCAGGAGCCATTGCAGTCTGTGGCGATCCTGTGCCTCCCCAATCCTTAATCGATCATGCTGAAAAACTCGGATGTGATTTGTGGTTGCAGGGTCGTGATTACAACTTCCAAGGGGATAAGCAGCAATGGGGTTGGGCAGGGCGCAAAAAACGCTTTAGCGGTCTTGGTTATCCTGCTTTGCGAGGCGCCAATCAAATCCTCAATGCCTCTGCCGTGATTGCTGCCTTGATGGCCTTGCATCTCCGTCTACCGGTAAGCGCCCAAGATATCCGAAATGGATTTGCCCTAGTTGAATTGCCAGGACGTTTCCAGGTACTTCCGGGTCAGCCAACTGTAGTGCTTGATGTGGCCCATAATCCTCATGCCGCTGCCACCCTAGGGCAGGGGCTGGATAAGATGGGTTATCACCCCTATACCTATGCCATTTTTGGTGCAATGGCGGATAAGGATATTGCTGGCGTCATCAAACCCTTAATCAATAGCGTGGACTTTTGGTTCTGCACTGATTTACCAACGCCACGGGCTGCTAAAGCTTCAGCGCTATCAGATAAGCTGGTTGAATTAGGTGTAGCGCTAAAAAACGGGGAGGATGGCGGTATCGAGTGCTTCCCAGATCCTGCTGCAGCGTATCAAAAAGCGCTTTCTAAGGCAGGTGAGGGTGATAGAATTGTCATCTTCGGATCCTTCTATACCGTTGCCGGCGTATTGGCATATCGAAATAACCAGGCGCATTGATCCATGATTCGTTTACCGAAGCTTTTTAAGCGAAACCCTGAGACTGAAGACCTTGATCGAGGTTCGGTCAGGAGTCGTCGCACTGTTAATAAATTAGCTCCCCGCAGCTTTCAGCGTGCTCAAGAAAATGAAGAGCTTGCACTTACTGAAGATCCAGAGCAACAACGTGCTCGTCATCGACTCATTGGCGCAGCTGTTTTGGTATTGATTGCTGTTGTCGGTCTGCCCCGTATCTTGGATAACAAGCCTAAGTCTGTGAATAACGATATTGCGGTCAATATTGTCACTAGCCTGCCTGCACCTAATGCGGCAATGCCAGAGAGTGACGAAAAAGCTAAGCAGCCTACCGCTGTTGAAGTACCCGTTAAAGACAAAGAGACTACTCAGGCTAAAGAGGCGGTCGTAGCGCCAACTCCTGAACTAAAGCCAGAGGCTAAACCCACTGCTGCAGCTCCAAAAGTCAACTCGATAGGTCTTGCTGCTGGAGAAGAGGTGGTTACAACTCCAAACGCCAATGCCAAACCAAAAGTGGAAGAGCCTCCTAAAAAAGCTGGTGCTGGTAAGTACGTCATTCAGATTGGTGCTTTTGCATCTGAAGAGCGTGCTAAGGGTTGGATTTCCAAGATGAAGGATCAAAAGATCCCTAATTACGTACTCAACAAGACTGGCTCTGATGGCACAAAGCTCTATGTATTGAGGGCTGGACCATTCACCGATAAAGAAGCGGCTGAAGCTGCTGAGAAAAAAGTGAAAGCCATGGGCCTTTCTCCAAGACTGGTTGAGGTTGGAGCGCCCTAATGGAGTATTTATCCACCCTGAAATTAACACCGGTGGATTATTTCACCCTAGTAGTGCTATTGGTCTCTGCATTAGTAGGGATCTCTCGTGGCTTATTTAAAGAAGTCTTGGCGCTTGCCTCTTGGTTTATTGCTGCCTGGGTTGCTTATCACTACACCAGCTATCTTTCTGTTGAGTGGTTATCCACTTTTCATATGGATGAACTTCTGAGTTTGGGTGTGAGCTTCCTCATCTTATTCATTCTGACTTTGATTATCTGTGGTTTGGTTGGTAATTTAATTCAAAAAATTATTTTGTCTGTTGGCTTGAGTATGACGGACCGTTTTCTTGGTCTTGTGTTCGGCTTAGCCCGTGGCGGTGTTGTCATAGTGGTGTTAGCTACATTAGCCGCCCTGACTCCGATACCCCAAAGCGTAGCTTGGCAAAAAGCAATTACTCGACCAGCCATTGATATGGCAACTAGTTTAATTAAAGGCTGGTTACCAGCCGATTGGGCAAAACATTTAGGTGATGCAATGCCGAAAATTACACCCACCATTACACCTTCATTAACAATAGGGATCTAGGCTTATGTGCGGCGTCGTCGGAACAGTTTCCCACTCCCCAGTTAATCAGCTGATTTATGACGCATTGTTGCTTTTGCAACATCGCGGTCAAGATGCTGCCGGCATGGCTACGATGAATGGCAACTCATTCACGATGCATAAAGCGAACGGACTAGTACGGGATGTATTTAGAACGCGCAATATGCGTAGTCTGGTAGGTAGCGCTGGCATCGGTCAGGTTCGATACCCGACTGCAGGCTCTGCCAGCAGCGAAGAGGAGGCGCAACCGTTTTACGTCAGCGCTCCTTATGGAATTATCTTGGCTCATAACGGCAACCTTACCAATGCGGCAAGCCTGCGCGTAGAGATGGCTTATCGTGACCGTCGTCACATCAATACCAGTTCAGATACAGAAGTGTTGTTAAATGTCTTGGCGGATGAACTACAAAAAGAAACAAACAGCGCTGCCTTGGATGAAAGCGCGATGTTTAACGCGGTTACTCAAGTCACCAAGCGCGTCAAAGGTTCATATGCTGTTGTTTCTTTAATCGCTGGCTATGGATTGCTAGCGTTCCGCGATCCATTTGGTATTCGTCCTTTATGTATTGGCCGTATTGACACGCCAAAAGGCCCTGAGTGGATGATTGCATCCGAGTCCGTTGCATTGGATGGCCTTGGTTTTACTTTTGTACGTGACGTCAATCCGGGTGAAGCAATCTATATTGATTTGGATGGTAACTTCTCATCACGTCAATGTGTGGCTGATGCAGTTCTGACCCCCTGTATTTTTGAATACGTTTACATGGCTCGCCCAGACTCCACAATTGATGGCGTTACTGTTTACAACGTACGTATGCGCATGGGTGACTATCTTGCAGAGAAGATCCGCAAAGAAACAATTCCAGGTGAAATTGATGTTGTGATGCCGATTCCAGACTCAAGTCGTCCGGCGGCAATGCAGGTAGCTAAGCGCCTGGGTGTGGATTATCGAGAAGGCTTCTTTAAAAATCGCTATATCGGTCGCACCTTCATCATGCCGGGTCAGGCCGTCCGCAAGAAATCTGTTCGCCAGAAACTCAATGCCATGCGCATTGAGTTCAAAGATAAGACGGTATTGATCGTGGATGATTCCATTGTTCGCGGCACTACCTCATTTGAGATTGTCCAAATGGCTCGCGAGTCTGGTGCGAAGAAGGTGATCTTTGCATCTGCTGCGCCTCCGGTTCGCTTTCCGAACGTCTATGGCATTGATATGCCAACGCGTAGTGAGTTAGTTGCCTATGGTCGGACAGATGAAGAGATTAATAAGATGATTGGTGCAGACCAGTTGATTTACCAAAGTGTGGAAGATATGAAACAAGCGGTGAAGGATATCAACCCCAATATCCAGCATTTTGAAGCCTCTTGTTTCGATGGCCACTACATTACCGGTGATATCAATGAATCCTATTTGGATGCCTTGGAAGCTGCTCGAAATACCTCCGAGGCTAAGGCTGATCGTCAGCGCGACTCCAGTGACTTTGCCCGCTCCCAGCTACACCTGCACTTGGCTACCGAAGACTAAAAACAACGCTCGAATTCCTCAGGCGCTTCTGTCTGAGGCAATTCTGCAATTCGGTGTCAAAATAGCGGTATGAAGAGCAAAATTACCCGCAAAAAACCTGATTTCTCAAAGCTTGCGCTTGAAACCCTTGCGGTTCGCGCCGGCACTCGCCGTACAGCTGAATATCAAGAGCACTCAGAGGCAATGTTCCTGACTTCTAGCTTTTGCTTCGATAGCGCTGAATTGGCTGCCGACGGTTTTGCTCATGCAGATCAGGGCTTCATTTATTCCCGCTTTACTAATCCTACCGTCAGCATGTTCCAAGATCGATTGGCTGCACTAGAGGGTGGTGAGGCTTGCATTGCGACTTCTTCCGGAATGGCAGCAATTTTGACCATGGCAATGTCCCATCTCCAGGCAGGCGACCATGTGGTTTGCTCTCGCTCTGTTTTTGGCGCAACCATCCAATTATTCAGCAATATTTTGGGACGCTTTGGCATCACAACCACTTACGTGGATTTATCGGATACCAAGGCCTGGCAAAATGCCGTCCAAGAAAATACCAAGATGTTTTATTTGGAGACACCTTCAAATCCATTAACTGAGATTGCTGACATCAAGGCTATCTCCAAAATTGCCAAGAAGGCTAAAGCTCTCTTTGCTGTGGATAACTGCTTTTGCACACCAGCATTACAAAGACCGCTAGCACTGGGTGCTGATGTAGTAATTCATTCTGCTACTAAATATCTAGATGGCCAGGGCCGTGTAGTGGGTGGCGCTATTGTCGGTAGCAATGATTTCATTATGGGCAAAGTGTTTCCGTATGTGCGGACTGCTGGCCCAACACTCTCCGCATTTAATGCCTGGGTATTCTTAAAGGGTTTAGAGACTCTTGAGTTGCGCATGAAGCAGCAAAGCCAGAATGCTTTAGAAATTGCTCAGTGGTTGGAGAAGCAGCCAGGGGTAGAGCGTGTTTACCATCCTGGGCTGAAGTCACATCCTCAGCATGCGCTGGCCAAGCGTCAGCAAAAAGCAGGTGGCGCCATTTTGTCTTTCACCCTAAAGGGTGGCAAGAAGGCTGCATTTAAACTCATTAATCAAACCAAGCTTTGCTCTATCACTGCAAACTTGGGCGATACCCGCACAACCATTACCCATCCTGCAACAACGACCCATTGCCGCGTCAGTCCAGAAGCTCGTAAAGCAGCTGGTATTACGGATGGTCTAGTTCGTATTGCGGTTGGTCTGGAAAACGTGGTCGACTTAAAGAATGACCTCATTGGTGGATTGAAGAAGTAAAGAGTGAATACTCCTAAGGCCTGATATCAATGAGTTTTGCAGATGCCACCCAGTTCTGGAATGAACGTTTTAATAAAGAAGAATTCATCTTCGGCAAAGAGCCAAATGAATATCTGGTTGGTCAAGCATCTCAATATCTAAATCCTCAATCTTCAGTTCTTTGTATTGCTGATGGTGAAGGGCGTAATGGCGTTTGGCTTGCTAAGCAGGGCATGAGTGTCACAGGCTTTGACGTTTCTGATATTGCTCTCGCCAAAGCTCAGCAGTTTGCTGCTGATAGCAAAGTCAGTATTCAATACAGTCTTTGCGATACCGATGGCTTTGATTGGCAACCCAATACTTACGATGCAATCGTAGGAATTTTTATTCAGTTTGCTGACCCTGAGATGCGTTCCAGAATTTTCCAGCAAGTTCATCAAAGTCTAAAACCAGGCGGCCTATTTATTCTTCAGGGCTATACACCCAAACAATTGGAATATAAAACAGGCGGACCATCGCTGATTGAGCATCTATATACCGAAGAAATGATTCGTGACCTCAGCCGTGATTTTGAAATCCTAGATCTTCAGTGCTACGAAAAAGAGTTATCTGAAGGCGCAAGACATGCCGGCATGTCTGCTTTGCTCGGCATGGTGGCAAAAAAACGAGTCAACTAATTGGCGGGCTTAAAAAGCTGCCGTAGTAACTTTTTTATAAGACCTCAGAGTATTAATTTTCTATAAAACGCCGTGGATCATTGATAGGTCGTAAGGGCATGATGTGGATCTGATTTCCGTCCAGCTCAAGGTGCATTAAAGACCCGACCTGCATTCCCAAGCGCTTGACTTCAGCCGATGAAGCCTCCCATTCAACAGTTTTTTCACTGTCTTGAATTCTCAGCTGGATGACTGCTATTTGACCCAGGCTACTGATCTTTTCAACCGCAGCGGGTACGGTTCCGCTATTCGGGTTGTTATGAACACTTAAGCCACTTTGAGGGATAACCCAAGCCACACTTGCCTTTGGTGGAATCTTCCCCTTATCGGCAACGTTAAAGATCTTTTCGCATCCATCCCAGCTTAAGTTGCCAGAGTCGAACATGCCATGGAACATATTGCTGATGCCAACCAATTCGGCAACACGAGAATTTCGTGGCTTTTGAAAAAGCACTTGCGGTGCCGCAGTCTGTAAGCTTATTCCTTGATCAATGACGGTAATGCGGTCCGCTAACAAATCAGCCTCACGCAAATCATGCGTCACCAACAGCATAGGAATATTGAGATCCATACGTAACTCTGCCAAAGTTTTGTACAGACCCTGACGTGTTGGCGCATCTATTGCAGAAAATGGTTCATCCAGCAGCAAAACTTTAGGTTGTCTAGCCAAAGCTCTCGCTAGCGCAACACGTTGCTGCTGTCCGCCGGAGAGTTGATGAGGCATGCGCCCTGAGAGATTGGCTATACCCATACGATCTAGCAATTCCATGCTGATGCTCTTGCGTTGTGATTTGCTAAGGCCGGAATTTTGCAAAGGAATTACAACATTATCTAGGGTGCTAAGATGTGGAAAAAGTGCGTATTGCTGAAATAAGAAGCCACATGAGCGTTCTGCAGGCGATAGCTGACCGACTCTGTTGCCAACGCTATCAGTCTCCAGCCAGACCTCACCATTACATTCAATTTTTCCACTGACTGTTTTATTGAGGCCGGCAATGGATCTAAGGACTGTAGTTTTGCCGCTTCCAGAAGGGCCAACTAAAGCATGTAGTTGGCCTGATGCGCATTCCAAACTAATCTGCAGTGGGCTAGGGGTGATTTGGCTAATTTTGACCTTTAACATCAATTCAACCCTCTGCGCCGATTGGAGTTACCACCAAATATCCCGTAAGACAGCGCGATGCATACAAGTGATGTCCCTAAGAGTACCAGCGCTATAGCGCCTGCACCGGTGGTATCAAAGCTCTGAACCTTGTCATAAATTGCAATGGACGCTGTTTTTGTCTCTCCAGGTATAGCTCCGCCAACCATGAGAACCACTCCGAATTCACCAAGGGTGTGAGCGAAGGTGAGGGCGGCAGCACCCGTAATGCCACGCCAGGACAGCGGTAGCTCAATCAAGCGAAAGATTTGCCATTTACTGAGGCCACTCACTTGAGCAGCTTCTCTAATTTCAGGGTTGATAGCCTCAAATGCCCTCAAGATGGGCTGAACAGCGAAGGGGATATTAACTATTAATGATGCAAACAGAATGCCCGTGAATGAAAAGACTAGAGGGATGCCGAAAATACTGGTGTTGCCAAATGAAACTAGAAAGTAATAGCCCAATACTGTAGGGGGAAGCACCAAGGGAAGGGCTAGGGCTGCCTCAATCCAGGGGCGGCTCCTATTAAGGGTTACGAGTTTATGGGCAACCCACACGCCAAATGGCAGCATCAGCGCCATAGTCCAAAAAGCGAGTTTTAAGGACAGCAGAATTGCATCAATATCCATTTTTTGATTGTATTGCTTTGCGGACTAGGGTATCCCACTATATAAGTCTAGGGGGCTTGGGTGTCCAATATATGCACGTATACGCATATATTGTTAGAGCAATGAATAGCAAAGCTAAAGTCAGCAAAGCAACTAAAGATCTTTCTCCCAAAGACATGGAGAAGGTCTTCACGCGCGTTGCTGATTATTTCAATGTACTTTCAGAGCCATCGCGTTTGCGCATCATGTATACCGTATGCAGCGGTGAAAAGTCTGTTTCTGAGGTTGTTGAGTTGTGCGGCTCCAGTCAAGCAAATGTTTCGCGTCACCTCACAGCACTCCATAAAGCCGGTATTTTGCTTAGACGCAAAGAAGGCACAACTGTTTTTTACTCAATCGCAGACAACGCCACTGTAGAAATGTGTCAAACAGTGTGCGCCAAAATTGCTGAGAGTTTGCATTAATTTTTAAAGTATCTATTCATCAAAGTAGAGATCACATGACCAAAAAACAATTAGAGATTAGTGCGCAGGATATTAGTGCTATCGAAAAGCCAGCTAATCGAGCTCGTCTGGTGAAGGCACCAGAGCACTTTATTTCTCAAGAACTTATTGCCGACATCAATGCCAATGGCTTGGATGAAAACCGTCGTGGTTTCTTGCGTAAGGGCTTTATGTCTGCATTGGGTGGTGCGGCAGCAGGTCTAACTGCCCCCCTAGCGATGGCTGCAGGCGAGGGCGATCCAGCTATTTTAGAAAAACAAGAATGGCAAACAACTCTTGGTAAGAATGTAGCGACCATGCCTTATGGCGTGCCATCTATTTATGAGTCCAATCTGATTCGTCGAGAATCCCCAGGTTTAACTCGTGTGTCTGCCGCTTCGGTTGCTTTCACACCATTGCAGGGTTTATTTGGAACAATTACTCCAAACGGCTTGCACTTTGAGCGCCACCATCAAGGCTGGTACAACCTCAACCCAGAAACCCATCGCCTGATGGTGAATGGCTTAGTGAAGAACCCGCGTGTTTTCACAATGAACGATTTGATGAGATTGCCATCGGTTTCTCGTACGCACTTTATTGAGTGTGGTGCAAACACTGGACTGGAGTGGGGTAACGTTGCCGTTCCAACAGTTCAATATACCCACGGCATGCTTTCTTGCTGTGAGTTCACCGGCGTTCCTTTAAAGGTATTACTTGAAGAGTGCGGTGCTGACCTCAAAAAGGGTAAGTTCATGCTGGCTGAGGGCGGTGATGGCTCAGGCATGACTCGTACCATCAACCTGGAAAGCTGTCTAAACGACACGATTGTTGCTTGGGCAATGAACGGAGAAATGTTACGACCTGAAAACGGCTTCCCATTGCGCCTGGTGGTGCCTGGTGTTCAGGGCGTTAGTTGGGTTAAATGGTTGCGCCGTCTTGAGGTAGGTGATATGCCTTGGAACTCTAAAGACGAAGCAGTTCACTACATTGAACTCATGCCAAACGGAATGCATCGTCAGTACGCATCGATTCAAGAATGCAAATCGGTCATCACAACTCCATCAGGCGGTCAGCAATTGCTGGATAAGGGTTTCTATAACGTCAGCGGAATGGCGTGGTCTGGACGTGGAAAAATTACCCGTGTAGATGTTTCATTTGACGGCGGCAATAATTGGCGAACAGCTCGTTTAGAGACGCCGATTCTCACTAAATCAATTACTCGCTTCAACATTGATTGGGTTTGGGATGGATCGCCTGCGATTCTTCAATCGCGTGCATTCGATGACACTGGCTACATTCAGCCGAGCATTAAAAAGTTACGTGATGTACGTGGTACTCGTTCGATTTATCACAACAATGCAATCCAATCATGGAAATTGGATTCAAACGGCGAGGTGAGCAATGTTCAAGTTGGATAAATTTAGTATTGGCCTAGGCTTTGCGGCGCTCATCGCAATTACTGCGCAACAAGCGTTAGCGCAGTCTGGTTCAGCCAAATTCCCCGGCATTGGTAGAACAGCTACTCCTGCAGAAGTCGCTGCCTGGGATATTGATGTTCGTCCTGACTTCAAAGGTTTACCAAAAGGATCGGGCTCTGTAGAAAAGGGTCAGGTTATTTGGGAGGCCAAGTGCGCAAGTTGCCATGGCACCTTTGGTGAGTCCAATGAAATCTTTACGCCGATTGCTGGCGGCACTACGAAGGATGATGTGAAGACAGGTCGTGTTGCTTCATTAAACGATATGAAGCAACCGCAACGAACAACCTTAATGAAGGTTCCAACTGTTTCAACTTTATGGGATTACATTTATCGTGCGATGCCATGGAATGCGCCTAGATCATTAACGCCGGATGATACTTATGCATTGGTGGCATTTATTCTGAGTTTGGGTGAGATCGTGCCCGATGATTTTGTGCTGAGCGATAAAAATATTGCGGAAGTCAAAATGCCAAACCGAAACGGTATGACGACTAAGCATGGTTTTTGGAATGTAAGTGGCAAGCCCGATGTGAACGGTAATGCCTGTATGCATAACTGTGTGCCATTTGTCCAAATCGGCTCCACATTGCCGGATTTTGCTAGAAATGCACATGAGAATATTGCTGAGCAAAACCGTATGTACGGCCCATATCGTGGCGCAGATACTACTAAGCCTCCTATTAAGGAGTTACCAGGTGCATCAGGGGCTGGTTTAGCGCATGCTGCAGATACCCATTCTTCTGCAGCAAAAGGGCCGGCAACGCTCTTTAAGAATGAGAACTGCTCAGCCTGTCATGCTCCCAATGCCAAGTTAGTCGGGCCATCCATTGCTGATGTTGCTAAGAAGTATGATGGCCAGAGTGGGGCTCTGGAGAAGTTGATGGCCAAGGTTAAATCAGGTGGCGCGGGCGTTTGGGGCTCCATTCCAATGCCGCCCCAGGCCCAGCTTTCTGATGAAGACCGCAAGGCTTTGGTGGTCTGGATGCTTTCTGGTGGTAAATAAATAGCTAATTAGGTAGTAATCACAGTGTTTTAATGCAAAATAAGCAATAAATTGAGAGAAGTAAAGATTAATAAAGGAGTTTCTATGAATCAGCAGCGTCGTAGTTTATTGAAGTATTCAGCAGTATTTGGCTTGATGGCTTCTTCAGGCCTTATCTCAACTGCTCAAGCTCAAGAGTGGAATAAAGCCGCTTTTGAAGGCAAGAGCTTGGATGATGTTTTTAAAATTCTAGGTGCCGGCAGTCCTGATAAGTCCTCTGCCGTTACTTTGAATGCTCCTGATATTGCTGAAAATGGTGCAGTAGTTCCTGTCGGAATTACGACTACTCTTAAGGCTGAGCAGATGGCAATCTTGGTTGAAAAGAACCCAAGCGCTTTAGCTGCCCAATTTTTTATTCCGGCTGGCACAGATGCTTTTGTAACAACCCGCATCAAAATGGGTCAAACATCCAACGTATACGGTTTGGTTAAAGCTGATGGTAAGTGGCTCATGACCGTTAAAGAAGTCAAAGTAACGCTTGGTGGTTGCGGCGGTTAATTCCGAAGCACATTAATTGACATAATTCATACATAGAAAAAAGAGGAACCAAAATGGGTGATCCAATGCGCGTAAGAGCTGCCGAAAACGGCGGTACTGTAGATGTAAAAATTTTGATGAAACACGATATGGAATCTGGTCAGCGTAAAGATGCTGCTGGTAAAACTATTCCTCAGTGGTTTATCAGCACTATTACTGTTACAGCCAATGGTAAAAAAGTATTTGCCGGTGAATTTGGCCCAGCAGTATCTAAGGATCCATTTTTGAACTTTAAATACAAGGGTGCTAAGGGCGACAAAATTGTTGTTACTTGGAATGACAATAAAGGCGACAAACGCACTGACGAAGCAACTGCTTCTTAATTGCTTTAATCAATCTTCACCGCCTCCATGGCTCTGAAAGGGTAGGAAATGCAGCGTAAATTGACCATAGGGTTAGCTACTGGTTTGGTAGCAACTTTATTAACAATGACATCTTCGGTGTCAGCACAAAAGAGTGCTACAGACGATATTGCTAAATATCGAGAGATGATTGCGGACGGTAACCCTTCTGAGCTTTATGAGGCGGCGGGTGAAGATTTATGGAAAAAACCAGCCGGCCCAAAGAATGCAACGCTTGAGCAATGTAATTTGGGATTAGGGCCTGGGGTTGTGAAGGGCGCCGCGGCTCAGTTGCCACGCTACTTCAAAGACACCAATAAGGTTCAAGACCTAGAGTCACGCTTGATGACTTGTATGCAAGTATTGCAAGGTCGCGATCCACAGGAAATGATTGATGCTCCATTCCAAAAAGGCCCTAAGAAGGACATGGAGGCCATAGTTGCTTATGTTGTAACCCAGTCTAAGGGTGACAAGATTAAGGTAAGTACTGCCCATCCAAAAGAAAAAGAGATGTATGACCTGGGTAAGCGCGCCTTCTTCTTTCAAGGTGGTCCGATGGACTTCTCCTGCGCATCTTGCCACGCAGAAAACGGCAAACGGATTCGCTTGCAAGACTTACCAAACATCACAGAACAAAAAGGCGCTGCTTTAGGTTGGGGCTATTGGCCAGCCTACCGCGTATCAAGCGGCCAATTTTGGACTATGCAACAACGTTTGAATGATTGTTTCCGTCAGCAACGTTTCCCATTCCCTATTTACGGCTCGGATGTGACTATTGCCTTATCTATGTACATGGCAAAAACTGCAAATGGTGGAACCGTTGAAACACCTGGTTTAAAGCGTTAATGGATAAGAGATGAATATGAAAATTACACACTTAAAACAGCTCTTAGCTATTTCTGGATTGATTCTTGCTGCTGGCCTAGTGCAGACTCCTGCAGTAGCGCAGCAAAAAAATGATCCAAAATTCAATAAGATGATTCAAGACAGTTTCCGCGCAGAAGGTATTGCCGGCCTGAATCGTATTGATCAAGATGCGACGCAGAAGTTCTGCTCAGACCCACAGTTTGCAAGCAGTAAGCAGGGTCAGGCAATGGCTGCAAGAATCCAAAAGATCAATATGGATTCTATTCAGCAGCCATCTGATGGCAAGTACATCGGCGACTGGAAGAATGGCGAGAGAATTGCCCAAAGCGGTCGCGGTGCAACCTGGTCTGATAAAGCCGATACCCCGATCGGTGGTGGTTGCTACAACTGTCATCAAATTGATGCAAAAGAAATCTCATATGGAAACATTGGCCCATCTTTGACTGGTTACGGAAAAATGCGTGGCTACTCTCCAGAGGTAATTACCTATACCTGGAACCGTATTAACAACTCCAAGGCCTATAACGCATGCAGCAATATGCCTCGCTTTGCCCACTTCAAGTTATTAAATGAGAAGCAAATTCAGGACGTCATGGCTTTATTGCTTGACCCAGAATCCCCTGTGAATAAATAACACATTAAAACGGGCCGAAAGGCCTGTTTTTTTAAGGAAACAATATGTCTTTAAATCGCCGTGAATTTTTGCAAGCATTAGCTATTGCCTCCGCGGGTGGCATGAGTTTGCAATCCAACTTTGCTAGCGCACAAACTACAGCGCAAAAGTTTTATGACTTGCCGAAATTTGGTAATGTGCACTTCCTGCATTTCACAGATTGTCATGCGCAACTTTTGCCAATCTATTTCCGCGAACCAAATGTGAACCTAGGTATTGGTGCTCAAGAGGGTAAAACGCCACACTTAGTGGGTGAATATTTTTTAAAGGCCAATGGCATTAAAGCGGGTACACGTGATGCCCATGCATTTACCTACTTAGATTATGTGGCTGCAGCACAAAATTACGGCAAGATGGGTGGCTTTGCCCATATGGCAACTTTAATAAAACAAATTAAAGCCAGTCGGCCAGGCGCATTGCTATTGGACGGTGGTGATACATGGCAAGGATCCGGTACTGCGCTTTGGACAAATGGCCAGGATATGGTTGATGCGGCACTTCTCTTGGGTGTTGATGTCATGACGCCACACTGGGAGATGACGCTCGGTGAGAAGCGTGTCATGGAAATCGTCAATGGCGATTTCAAGGGCAAGGTTTCTTTTGTTGCTCAAAATATCAAGACAGCTGACTTTGGGGATTCTGTATTTAACCCCTATGTTATGAAAGTGCAGAACGGTATTCAAGTGGCCATTATTGGTCAAGCGTTCCCGTATACGCCGATTGCTAATCCACGTTACTTCACACCCGATTGGACATTTGGTATTCAAGAAGAAAATCTCCAGAAGACCATTAACGAAGTGAAGTCTAAGGGTGCAAAAGTAGTGGTATTGCTATCCCATAACGGTATGGATGTCGACTTGAAAATGGCTTCTCGTGTTACTGGTTTGGATGCCATTATGGGTGGGCATACGCATGATGGCGTACCCATTCCCGTTAAGGTTAAAAATTCAGGGGGCGTAACTTTAGTCACCAATGCAGGCTCCAATAGTAAATTCTTAGGCGTACTCGATTTTGATGTCAAGGGTGGCAAGCCGGTTGATTTCCGTTACAAGCTCTTCCCAATTTTCTCGAATATGATTCCCGCCGATCCTGCCATGAATAAGCTGATCGCAAAAGTACGGGCTCCGTATGAAACAAAGTTGAATGAAAAGTTGTCCACTACGGACGGGCTCTTATATCGCCGAGGAAACTTCAACGGCAGCTTCGATCAGTTAATTCTCGATGGTCTGATGGCCCAAAAGAATGCAGAGATTGCGTTCTCTCCCGGTTTCCGCTGGGGTACCAGTCTGCTTCCAGGTCAAGCCATCACTCGTGAGAACTTGTTGGATCAAACTGCCATCACCTATCCTTACACCACTGTAACGAATATGACCGGTGAAACCATCAAGACAATTCTTGAAGATGTGGCTGACAACCTATTTAATCCCGATCCGTATTATCAGCAGGGTGGTGATATGGTGCGTGTGGGTGGCATGCAATACACCATTGATCCAGCCGCATCCGCAGGCAAACGTATCAGCGATATGCGCCTCAACGGTAAGGATATCGATCCAAGCAAGACGTATAAAGTGGCTGGCTGGGCGCCGGTTAGCGAAGAGGCAAAGAATGTTGGCGGCGAACCAATTTGGGATGTCATCGAGCGCCATTTACGCGATGTGAAGGTGGTTAAGGCTGTGAAGCTGAATGAGCCAATCATCAAAGGCGTAAAGAATAATCCTGGGATGGTTTCACTGTAATATTAATCAACGGATATACACAATGAAAAAATTACTTCAGTGCCTTGCAGCTTCTGTTGCTCTGCTTACCATGGGGGCATATGCTGCAGGATCTACTGAAGTGGTTTATCACATTGATGACGCTGAATCCCAAGGCATTAAAGGTCTACGTAATATTCGAAATCACCTGGATGTATCTCCACAAACCAAGATCATCGTTGTTACTCATGCAAATGGCGTCGACATCATGATGGATGGTGCAAAAGATAAGAAGAATGGAATTGAGTATGCACCTCTGGTTGGTGCATTAAAGTCTCGCGGGGTTCGTTTTGAGGTTTGCGAGATTACCTTAAAGAACCGCAATCTTAAAAAAGACCAATTTATTCTGGATACCGACTTCACTCCATCAGGCGTGGTTCGAGTTGCCGACCTTCAGTATCAAAATCATTTTGCTTATATAAAGCCTTAACTTATGTTGCTGATGGCATTTAGGATCAGAGCTTGTGTACTGCGCACCGCTTTTTTTAGCTCTACCTTATTTTTGCTTTTCGTATTCCCTGTGTATGCATCAGATGACTTGCTGTTAAAGCCGATACAAGTGGCGCCCCATACTTATTTCGTGCAGGGCTTTGCTGAAATGGGTAGTAGTAAGAACCAAAACTTCATATCCAATGCTGGGTTTGTAATTACCCCAAAGGGAGTGGTTGTTATTGACGCACTCGGATCACCTGTCTTGGCTAAGAAGCTCATTGCCGAGATTAAAAAAATTACCTCCCAGAAAGTAGTTGCAGTCATTGTGACTCACTACCATGCAGACCATGTCTATGGTCTTCAAGAGTTTAAGAAAATTGGGGCAAAAATTTATGCTCAAGGGGAGGGTAGAGGTTACATTTCCTCTGAAACTGCCAAACAGCGACTCATTGCTTCGCGAATCGACTTTGCACCCTGGGTTAATGACTCAACAAAATTAGTGGGTGCCGACGTATGGGTAGATCAACGCTATACATTAACGATCGGTGGTGTTGATTTTAGGATTGGCAGGGTAGGCCCTGCCCATGCACCTGAGGACCTGATTATTTATGTACCCTCTGAGAAAGTACTTTTTGCTGGTGACTTGGTGTTCCGTGGCCGCATCCCATTTGTTGGTAATGCAGATAGCAAGGGTTGGCTGCAAGCTTTGGATGAAATCGAAGCACTCAGTCCGAGCATTGTTATCCCTGGTCATGGAGCTTATTCAAGCAATCCAACTGAAGATGTTCGTTTTACAAGGGATTATTTGAAGTATTTACGTGAATCCATGACGAAATCAGCTGTAAATATGGATCCTTTTGAGGATGCCTACCTACAGGCTGATTGGTCAGAATATGAAGGAATGCCCTTGTTTAGGGCTGCAAACAGGATGAATGCCTACAACGTCTATCTCTCAATTCAGGCGGAATAGGGCAGTTTTGTCTTCTGGGCTTTAAAATAGTCGTTTACTTGGCTAAATGACTGATTTCAAATGAAATTACTACTAATTAGACTTTCCTTTGTCTTGGCTTCCTTTCTCGGGCTGCACTTGTCCGCCTACGCCTCACCGGATCTTGCAAACGGCAAGAAGATTGACCAGCAAAAATGCTATGCCTGTCATGCCAAAAAATCTGGATTTGGCAATGGCGATATGATCTACACCCGCAGCGATAGCAAGGTTAAAAATCTCCAGAACTTAAAGTCGATGGTTGCATTGTGCAACACAGAGCTAAGACTTGATCTTTTCCCCGAGGATGAGGCGGATGTAACAGCCTTCCTAAATAAACAGTTTTATAAATTTAAATAATTTCAGTAAAGAATTTTGATTATGGATGCAGTAGATATTTCTTCTCTTAGCAAAGTTGTTTTAATTGCTACTTTTGTAATTACTTTTTTGCTTGGCGCTGTAATGCAAAAAACAGGTTTTTGCAGCATGGGCGCTGTTTCAGATATTTTTATTATGTCTAGCTGGGGTCGTCTCAAGCAGTGGTTTCTAGCTATTGGTGTTGCTGTTGTTGGATTCGCCTTAATGTCGTATGTAGGTCTTATTGACCCGCTTAAGAGTATGTATACCGGCAGTAAATTTCTATGGCTTTCTACTATAGTAGGTAGCACCTTATTCGGCTTTGGCATGGTGCTTGCATCTGGCTGCGGTAGCAAAACTCTGGTTCGTATTGGTGGCGGTAATCTAAAGTCCATCATCGTCTTCATTGTTCTCGGACTTACTGCTTACATGACGATGAAAGGCTTTCTTGGGGTGATTCGTATCAACACCTTGGATTCTGTTTTCATCGCGCTCAGCACCCCCCAAGATTTACCTAGTATGTTGAGCCCCATTACTGGAATCGCTAGAAATAATCTACATCTTGCTCTTGGCTTGATCGTTGGATTTGCTTTCATTACATATGCCCTTGCAAATAAGGCGTTTTGGACTGTGGAGAATTTGTTTGCCGGAATTTTTGTTGGTCTGGCCATTTGTGCCGTATGGTTTGTATCTGGTAACTTGGGTTTTGTTGCTGAGGATCCCAATACTTTGGAAGAGGTTTTCCTGCTTACTAATTCTGGGCGTATGGAGAGCCTGTCGTTTGTAGCGCCTTATGCGTTCTCATTAGATTGGTTAATGTTGTATAGCGACACCTCAAAAGTGATTACAGTGGGCATCGCCGCTGTTGCTGGAATGATTTCAGGATCTGCTTGCGTATCCCTTATTACAAAATCATTTCGCTGGGAGAGTTTTCGAGATACTGAGGATACGGCCAATCATTTGGTTGGTGCGAGTTTGATGGGTTTCGGTGGTGTAACAGCACTGGGTTGTACTGTTGGCCAGGGGTTGAGTGGTATCTCTACATTGGCAATAGGCTCCATTCTTGCTTTACCGGGATTTATTTTTGGCGCGTACTTAGCTCTGCGATATTTGGAAACGCGTAATGCGCCTAATCCATGCAGTTAATTATTAGACTGGGTTGAACAATATGCAGATAGATTGGTTAGCTTTTTCCCCGGGCCCGGCTTTTTTCGGTGGAATTTTATTGGGTATAGCAGCTGCCTTATATGTGATTTTGCACGGCCGCATTCTGGGTATTAGTGGAATTGTTTCGGGATTACTTAGCCCTAAAGGGGGTGATATCGATTGGCGCTTTAGCCTGGTATTGGGTTTATTGAGCGCGCCGTTGATAGGTGCCTTGTTTTTTGGTCTTCAAACAACCACAGTGATTGATGCCGATTGGATTGTCATTATTGTCGCTGGTGTACTCGTGGGTTTTGGTGCTAACTACGGATCTGGTTGCACTAGTGGTCATGGTGTCTGTGGTTTATCTCGCTTATCTCCACGATCTTTGGTGGCCACCATATCGTTTATGGGTGCCGGCTTTTTGACTGTGTTTGTTATTCGTCATGTGCTGGGGCTATAAATCATGAGAAAACACTTTAACCTCTTTAGCCAATACTTGATTGGTGTCTTGTTCGGACTGGGTCTGATTATTTCTGGAATGAGTAATCCACAGAAAATCCTCAGCTTCCTTGATCTAGCCGGCAATTGGGATCCATCTTTAATGTTCGTGATGGGTGGAGCGATTCTCGTTGGTCTTGGTGGCTTCTACCTTGCCTCTAAAAGAACTGAAGCCTTTTTCGGCGGTGCTCTTCATATTCCTACTAGAAGAGATATTTCAAAACCACTCGTCATCGGTAGCCTTATTTTTGGGGCGGGGTGGGGTATTGCTGGCTTCTGCCCAGGGCCTGCAATAGTTGCTTTGGGGGCCGGTCACCTCAAGGCCTTGGTTTTTGTATTGGCAATGCTTGCTGGCATGGCGCTTTGCAATCGCTTCTTTACAGGCCACAAAAAGTCAGCATGATTTAAAATCACTTTTATTGTCTTTTTAAATTCATACTCCATTTCTGAGGTTTAGATGAGTCTTCCTATTTCTTGCCATTCCGCTCAATTCGGTACCTTGGGTCAAATTGACCCTAGCCACTTAGCTGAGATTGTTAAACAAGGCTATAAAAGCGTAATCAATAATCGCCCTGATTTTGAAGGTGGCCCTGATCAGCCAACCAATGCACAAATTCAGGCACAAGCAGAAGCGCTTGGCTTGAACTATGCATTTTTACCAGTGATCCCTGGTGCATTCACACCGGATCAAGTTGTTGAAATGGCCCGCCTGCTAAAGACGATGCCTGGCCCAATATTAGCCTTTTGCCGTTCAGGTGCTCGCTCTACCAATCTCTATCAAATGGCTCTGCAAGTTGGCTAATCTCGGCGACGCTAGGATATTGTTTGCAACCCAGTAACCCGCACATTTTTGGTATTGAGAAACTAGCCTCTTCCTTAAGCGAGTTTGATGCAATCATTGATGTCAGATCACCTGCTGAGTTTGCCTTAGACCATATTCCAGGTGCTATTAATCTGCCAGTACTCAGTAATGAAGAGCGTATCGAGATTGGCACGCTCTACAAGCAGGTTTCACCTTTTGCCGCAAAGAAGTTAGGCGCCGCCTATGTTTCTAGAAACATTGCCAACCATTTAGAAAATTCCCTTATTGATTTTCAGAGGGAGTGGCGCCCCTTGGTTTACTGTTGGCGTGGCGGCGAGCGTAGCGGTGCCTTTACTCATATCCTCAATCGCATTGGCTGGAAAGCTATGCAACTGCAGAGTGGCTATCAGGGATTTCGACGTGTTGTGATTGATGGCCTAGATCAGGCTGCTAAAGATTTTTCTTTTCAAGTGATTGCTGGTATGACTGGCAGCGGTAAGACTCGCATTCTTCAGGAGATTGGCGCTTTGGGTGAGCAAATTCTGGATCTAGAGGGTTTAGCAATCCATCGCGGGTCAGTACTTGGTAACGAGCCAAATATTGAGCAACCCTCCCAAAAAGCTTTTGAAACTAAACTCTGGAATGCATTAAATCAACTAGATCCTAACAAAGTTGTTTATGTAGAGTCTGAAAGTAAAAAAGTAGGTGGTTTGCATATCCCTGATCCTTTAATGGAGCGGATTCGCGAGGGTCAATGCATTGAACTTCGCTCCAGTACTTCTACGCGTGTTTCTTGGTTAATGCGAGAGTATCGACACTTCTTATCAAGTCCGGAGAGCTTTAAACAAAAACTCGGCTTGCTTACATCGCGTTATGGCAAAGTTCAAATCGAAAAGTGGCATCAGTCAATTGATGCTGGCGACTTCGCAAGCTTGGTAGAAGAGTTATTGGTGATGCATTACGACCCATCGTACCAATCTTCAATTGTTCGTAATTTTCCGAGTTATCGGGAGGATCACTTTGTACAACTTGATAGCGATAGCGATGAAGCCTTTGCAAAAACAGCCAAAGACCTCATCACCAAGGTTGACCCTTAACTAAAAGCCTGGATTCCAGTTTGTGCGCGACCCAAAATGAGGGCGTGAATATCATGCGTACCTTCGTAGGTATTGACGACCTCTAGGTTGAGCATGTGACGCACAACGCCATACTCATCTGAGATGCCGTTTCCACCGTGCATATCCCTAGCTAAACGGGCTACATCTAAGGACTTTCCACAGGAGTTACGCTTCATCATGGAGGTAATTTCCGGAGCGGCAATACCTTCATCCTTCATGCGACCTAAGCGTAGGCAGCCTTGCAAAGCTAGCGTGATTTCTGTTTGCATGTCCGCGAGCTTCTTCTGAATCAGCTGATTGGCAGCGAGAGGGCGATCAAATTGCTTGCGATCCATAGTGTATTGACGAGCCGCATACCAGCACCACTCAGCAGCACCAAGCGTGCCCCAAGCAATACCGTAGCGCGCAGAATTCAAGCAGGTGAATGGGCCTTTGAGGCCGGTAATTTCTGGGAATTCGTTTTCAGCGGGGACGAAGACATCATCCATCACAATTTCGCCAGTGATAGAGGCGCGTAAACCCATTTTTCCAGTGATCTTAGGAGCTGATAGACCCTTCATACCTTTTTCGAGAATGAAGCCTCTAATCAAACCCTCATCGTTTTTAGCCCAAACAACAAATACATCGGCAATAGGGGAGTTGGAGATCCACATTTTTGAGCCTGTTAAGGAAAAACCACCGGGCACTTTTTTAGCTCTGGTGATCATTCCGCCAGCATCGGATCCAAAGTTGGGCTCAGTCAATCCGAAGCAGCCGATCCATTCACCAGTAGCTAGCTTAGGAAGGTATTTTTGCTTTTGCGCTTCACTACCAAATTCGTTGATAGGGACCATGACCAAGGAGGACTGCACGCTCATCATAGAGCGGTACCCAGAGTCAACACGCTCAATTTCTCGAGCAATTAGTCCATAAGAAACATAATTCAAGTTTGCGCCACCGTATTCCTCGGGAATCGTGATGCCTAAAAGACCCAGTTCACCCATTTCGCGGAAGATAGCAGGATCAGTAGTTTCATTGCGATAAGCATCATGAATACGTGGCATTAAACGACCCTGAGCATATTCAGCGGCAGCATCACGCACCATGCGTTCCTCTTCAGTCAGCTGTGTGTCGAGAAGTAGTGGGTCTGCCCAATTAAAACTGGCTTTACTCATGGTTCTTAGTCGTCCTATCTAGGTTTTTAATGTGTACTCTGTGAAATTCTTGGAATACAGATATTCTCTTCCTATTATCCATTTTTTTCTGAATTGATGGACGCACCAAGACGTCACCACCGCTACTACGACCTCATCTTGACGGCCTTTGTCGTGGTTCTTCTCTGCTCCAACTTCATTGGCGCAGGTAAGGCTGCTACTCTAGATTTGCCTTATTTTGGCAATGTGACCTTTGGCGCCGGAATCCTCTTTTTCCCAATCGCCTATTTTTTCGGCGACATCTTAACTGAGGTCTATGGCTATGCTTATGACCGTAGGGCTGTATGGGCTGGCTTTGCTGCACTTGCCTTTGCTGCAATCATGGCTCAACTAGTCATTGCCTTGCCGGTAGCTCCTGGATCCTATATGGCCAATTACCAGCAGGGTATGGAGACGGTTTTTGGCAATTCGTGGCGTGTTGCTCTCGCCTCAATGCTTGCCTTTTGGTGTGGCAGTTTTGTCAACAGCTATACATTGGCCAAAATGAAGATTTTGACTCAGGGTCGCTACCTTTGGATGCGCACGATCGGGTCTACAGCTAGCGGAGAATTGGTTGATTCTTCATTGTTCTATATGCTGGCTTTTTACGGCCTGTGGCCCGTAAATGAGGTTTTGGCTGTGGCAGCGTCCCAATACGTCCTGAAGACCGCCTGGGAGGTTCTAGCAACCCCATTAACGTACTGGGTGGTGGGTTTTCTGAAACGCAAGGAGAACCAGGATCACTATGACCTGAACACGGATTTCACACCATTTAAGCTGAAAGTCTAATTTACGGCTTTTTTGATCACAAGCCGTTAAAATAATGGTCTTTGATGCAAAACCTGCATCCGCACCCTCGAATTGACCTATCAGAAAGTAAAAACACATCCGTGCTGTCCGCATCTAATATCACTATGCAGTTTGGGGCAAAACCCCTGTTTGAAAATATCTCCGTTAAGTTTGGTGGCGGTAATCGCTACGGCCTGATTGGCGCCAATGGTTGCGGTAAATCCACCTTCATGAAAATCTTGGGTGGTGAGTTAGAGCCAACCAGCGGCAATGTGAGCTTAGACCCGGGCATTCGTTTGGGTAAATTACGTCAGGACCAGTTTGCGTATGAGGATGTACGCGTGCTGGATGTGGTGATGATGGGTCACGAAGAGATGTGGAAGGCTGCAGCCGAGCGAGATGCCATCTACGCCAATCCAGATGCCACTGATGAAGATTACATGAAGGCAGCTGAGCTCGAGGGCAAGTATGCTGAGTACGGCGGCTATACCGCAGAGGCAAAAGCAGGGGAGTTGCTATTAGGTATCGGTATTCCGATCGAGCAACATAATGGCCTCATGAGCAATGTTGCACCTGGCTGGAAGTTGCGTGTTTTGCTAGCGCAAGCACTGTTCTCTGATCCAGACGTACTGTTGCTGGATGAGCCAACCAATAACTTAGATATTCATTCCATTCATTGGTTGGAAGATATTCTGAATCAAATTAAGAGCACGATTGTCATTATTTCCCATGACCGCCACTTCCTCAATGAGGTATGCACGCACATGGCCGATATGGACTATGGAACCCTCAAGGTGTATCCAGGAAATTATGACTCTTACATGCTGGCGTCCGTCCAAGCAAGATCACAACAGCTCAGCAACAACGTAAAAGCCAAAGAAAAAATTGCTGAATTAGCAGCTTTCGTGGCTCGATTCTCAGCGAATGCATCGAAGGCACGTCAGGCAACCTCACGTCAAAGACAGTTAGAGAAGATTGAGATTGTTGAGGTAAAACCTTCCTCCCGTCAGAACCCATTTATTCGGTTTGATACCGAGAAAAAACTGCACAACATGGCTGTTGAGTGCAATGCACTGACTAAGGCTTACGATCGTCCAATTTTTAAGAACTTTAAGATTGGTATTCGTGCAGGTGAAAAGATCGCCATCATTGGTCAAAATGGTGCAGGCAAGACAACACTGTTAAAAACGATCTTAAGCAAACGCTTCGATGGCATTCCTGCTGATAGCGGTGATGTGAAATGGGCTGAAAACGCTAATGTGGGTGTGATGCCGCAAGACAATACAGAGATGTTCGCAAAAGACGAATTACTCATGGATTGGATGAATAACTGGCGCAATACAGGCGATGATGATCAGGTCATTCGTGGCACATTAGGCCGCTTGCTATTCTCAGGCGATGATATTGGCAAGTCTGTCAAAGTACTATCTGGTGGCGAGAAGGGCAGAATGATTTGGGGTAAATTGATGCTTCAAAAATACAATGTCCTAGCAATGGATGAGCCTACCAATCACATGGATATGGAATCCATTGAGAGTTTGCAGATTGCACTCGAGAAATTTGATGGCACCTTAATCTTCGTTTCTCATGACCGTGAATTTGTATCTGCTTTAGCTAACCGCATCTTGGAAGTGAAGATGGACGGCACTGTAGTTGATTACTCGGGAACCTACGAAGAATATTTGCGCAGCCAAGCTTTAGCTGGCTAAGTATTTTCTTTAGCTTGACGCTGGAATCGCATTGCAGTGCCATCGGCACGAATGCGTTTCCATACCGCATCTTTTTCTTCTTGACTAAAAAATACCCAATTACTGACCTCACCTAGAGTGCGACCACAGCCCTGGCAAATTTCATCGTAAAGGGTTGTGCAAACTCCAATACACGGAGAGTCAGAGGCATCATCACCAACGGCCAAAGAATTCGCTCCAGCTTGCTCTGATGGGTTATTAGAAGAAGTCATGGCTGTACTTTAGACGATTTCAGCGGAATGTGTTGCTCGAGCTCATCGACATAGGCAGCCATACCCTCATGCTCACGCTCTAAGAAGCGCTTTACTGCTTTTGAAAAGCCCGGATCCTCTATCCAATGTGCTGATTGGATTGTGGTTGGCAAAAACCCCCTTGCCATCTTATGTTCACCCTGAGCGCCTCCTTCAAATATCTCGATGCCCTCATTGATGCAATACTCAATTGACTGGTAATAAGCTAACTCAAAATGCAGACAGGGAATATGTTCAATGGCACCCCAGTAACGACCATACGCTTTTGAATTGGGTTGGTCGACTACGAGCAAGGAGGCGGCAATCGGCCTCTCATCGAGAATGGCAATAATGAGATGAAAATGCTCAGGCATATCGCGGCCTAGTAATTGAATACATTCCTCCGACAAGTAGGGGGCAGAGCGATGCTCAATATAGGTGTTTTCGTAACAGCGATAAAAGAATGCCCAATCATCCTTGGTGGCGATGGATCCAGGAATATGGCGATATTGAATTTGATGCTGAGCAACAGCGGCACGTTCTCGCCGAATATTCTTGCGGCGTTTCATTGTTAGTGCAGCAAGAAACTCTTCAAAATCTGCATATCCAGCGTTATGCCAATGAAACTGTACAGAGTCACGCATCATGAAACCCTGTTTCTTGAACTGCTCTAATTCATCATTCTCAGGAAAGAGGACGTGAGCCGAGGAAAGGGTATTTTGGCTTACTAGTGTTTTCAAGCCTGAGGCTAAGATATCTTGTATGGCATCTCTATCCGCCTTTGGTGACACCAGTAATCTAGGCCCTCGAACTGGCGTAAAAGGAATGGCTGATAAAGCCTTTGGGAAATAATTCATGCCATTCTGTTCATAAGCCTGAGCCCAAGCCCAATCAAATACAAACTCGCCATAGGAGTGCTGCTTAAGATAAAGAGGCATTGCTCCAAGTAGATTGGAATCGGAATCCTCAACGAGTAAGTGAGCCACCTGCCAGCCAGTATTGCCACCAACACAAGCGGTTGTTTCTAGTGCATTTAAAAATGCATACTTTAAAAAGGGTCCAGCATTGGGCGAGAGGAGATCATTCCAAGCACTTTCAGTAATATCTGAAAGACTATTGATGACTCGAAGTTGGATAGCGCCTTGCTTCAACTCAATTAAGAAGAATTTAGTGTTGAATTAATTCAATTTTGTAACCATCTGGATCGGTAACAAAGGCAATCACAGTATCCCCGCCCATGACTGGTCCAGCTTCCCGGGTAACATTGCCACCAGCAGCCTTGATTTTTTCACAGGCGGCATAAGCGTCAGGCACACTAATGGCGATGTGTCCGTAGGCGCTACCGAGCTCATAGCTATCTACGCCATGGTTATACGTGAGCTCAATCTCAGATTGTCCATCTGCATTTCCTTTACCAAAGCCTACGAATGCGAGAGAGTATTTTTGCTCTGGACGTTCAGTCGTGCGAAGTAAGTTCATCCCTAGAACTTTGGTATAGAAATCAATCGAGCGAGTCATATTGCCGACTCTGAGCATGGTGTGTAGGATCATCATCTTTCAAATATAAAGGTAAAAGTGGATTCTCGTTGGACAAGAAAAAACCCAGGGGGTCAGCCTGGGTTAGGGCATCTAAAGAGATCCAAAATTATTGGATCTTGGCTTTAGCACGAAGCTTTTGCATTAACTCAGAGAATTTTGCCTTTTGCCAATTCTGATCAGCGGCAATCATCTGCTTTAACTGATCTTTAATTTCATCCATGCTAGGTGCCTTGACATCGCGCACATCGTCTAATTTAATAACATGCCAGCCGTATTGGGTCTTTACTGGCTTGTCAGTGATCTGGCCTTTTTTAAGCTGCACCATTGCCTTCGAAAACTCTGGAACGAGTGACTTATCGCTGACCCAACCAAGATCACCACCATTAGGGGCTGAACCAGGGTCTTTTGACTTTTCTTTGGCAATCTGTGCGAAGTTACCGCCAGCCTTAATTTGTGCAGTAATCGCTTTAGCATCAGCTTCTTTTTCAACAAGGATATGCTCAACGTGATATTCCTTGCCGGTGTACTGTCCTTTCACTTGCTCGTAAGCAGCTTTAAGCTCAGCCTCTGTTACGCCTTCTCTTTCAACGTAATCCTCAAACACCGCAGCAATTAATATACCCATCTTAGATTGCTCCAACTGCTCTCGAACGGATTCTTTTTGGGTGATACCGCGGTTGTTTGCCTCTTGCAGAATGAGTTCACGCGTCACCAACATTTCCCTGCCTTGATCGCGAACTTGAGGGTTGTCTGGTTGATTCGATTTTTGAATCAATTTATCCAACTGTGCTTTTGGGATAGGCTTTCCATTCACGATGGCAGCATTTTGCGCATGAACTGCTGGTGAGAGAAGTGCTAGGCTAAAAGCGCTAATGGTCAAAATTTGGCGTGTGTTCAACATGGGCTAGTAAATAAATAGGGGTAAAAGTGAATCTTAAAGCAATCTGGGTTTAATTAGTGCTTTCACTAGGGGTGAAAGCCAGAATAGTGAGAGCATGAATCGCCTCTGGAAAGTGCTGATTTAGGGCTGCGTAAATGGCTCTGTGCCGCGCCACCTTATTCATCCCCTCAAATTCTGGGGCTACGATTGTGAGTTTGAAGTGTCCTCCACCCGAAGCGGCACCGGCATGACCTGCATGCAGATGGCTTTCATCGTCGATAGCTAATTTTGCTACTTGAAAAGCCGATCGTAAGTCTGCCTCGAAGTGTGCAATTCTCTGCTGATTGATGCTCATTCTGAAGGTTGCTCCATATGGCGACTTAGCCAGATTCCTTGAAGAATGACAAAGACAATCAGTAAAGCAGTGCTGCCAAATAGCTTGAAGTTAACCCAGGTTTCCTCTGAGAACTCAAAAGCGATGTAGAGATTCAGGGCGCCCATAAAAAAGAAGAACAATGCCCAGGCCATATTCACTTGATGCCAAACTGATTTGGAATTGCGCTCTTTCAGCGTAATCTGTTTGCCCATTAATACCTGAATCCAGTTCTTTTGAAAAAACTGGGCGCTAATAAATAATGCGCCTGCAAATAGCCAATAGAGCGCTGTTGGTTTGAGCTGAATAAAGGTCTTATCGTGGAGAAATATGGTCAGGCTTCCAAATACGAGAATCATGACGAGGCTAACCCACTGCATCGCATCAATTTTTCGATGGCGATAGTAGACCCAAAGAATTTGCCCAATTGTGGCAACCATCGCTACGATGGTTGCGGTGTAGATATCGCCAAATTTAAAGGCAATAAAAAAGAGGATGATCGGGAAGAGGTCGAAAAGAAATTTCATGGAGTGATTATCCAGCTATTTAAGAGTTACTCTGGTTTACCGGAGGAAGCATTCGCAGATGGTTCAAATTTCAAAGATGCCGAGTTGATGCAGTAGCGAAGCCCTGTGGGCTGAGGGCCATCCTCAAACACATGCCCTAAATGGGCATCACATTGAGTGCAACGTACTTCCGTGCGAATCATCCCATGAGATACATCTCGAATCTCCGTGATTGCGTCATTATTTTCAGGGGCACTGTAGCTGGGCCAACCGCAGCCAGCGTCAAATTTGGTTGAGGATGCAAATAGGGGAGTATCGCAACAAATGCAGCGATATTGACCATTGGCCCAGTGATCCCAAAATTCACCAGAAAATGGTCTTTCAGTTGCAGCTTCGCGGGTCACGCGATATTGAATGTCACTGAGTATATTTTTGTATTCCTGATCTGTTTTCTTAGTCATGGTGTTTCGTGTGTTGGGTTATGAGGAGCAGCTCACTTCAATGCGCTGCATATCGAGGGCTGGTGGTTTCGAGTAGCTATCAAACGTTGGCTGCTCATCAAATGGTTTGCTCAGTATCTTGAATAGGGTATCAACTTCAGAAAAATCATCTTGTTGCGCCTTTTCAATAGCTACTTGGGCTAGATGATTTCTCAGAATGTACTTTGGATTGACTCGATTCATTAGATCTTTTCTATCATCATCACTGATGAGCTCGGACTGAAGTCTATTGATGTAATCGGTAAACCATTGATCGATACTTTCACGATCGATAAATTCATTTCTTTGCGGTATTGCTAGTGGTTTGGAATCTTTTTTGATATTACTGAGGCTGCGAAAGAAGTTGGTGAAATCGACTTTTGAGTCATGCATCGACTGCAAGAGTCGTTCAATCAGCTGAATGTCATCATCTTGCTCAGATTGCAATCCTAGTTTTAAGCGAAATGTCCGTTGCCATTCTTTCGCATAGGTAAGAGGAAACTCTTCTAAGGCAGAGCGCAACAGTTCTTGAGAATCTTCCGCAGAATGTTCCAGTTCTAATAGGGGTAGCATTGCGCTTGCAAGACAGGCCATATTCCAATGCATGATCTGGGGTTGACGATGGTATGCATAACGACCCCCATGATCACTGTGATTGCAGATGTGATCGATTTCAAAGTGATCTAAAAATCCAAAAGGGCCATAGTCAATGGTAAGACCCAAGGCGCTAATGTTGTCACTATTTAAAACGCCATGACAAAATCCTACCGCTTGCCAAGCGGCAACTAATTTTGCATTTCGGGCACTAATTTCCTTAAATAGCTCTAAGTAGGAATCTTTTTTGGATGCGCACTCTGGATAAAATTCATTCATCAAAAGGTCTGCCAATTCTTGCAAGCGAGTTACATTCTGAAGTGACGCAAAGTGCTCGAAATGTCCGATGCGGATAAAGCTTGGGGCAACACGAGAACAGACCGCTGCAGTTTCCATAGTTTCTCGTCGAACAGACTGCTTTGATCCTACTAGCGCAAGAGCCCGGCTAGTGGGTATACCCAGGGCATGCATTGCTTCGCTACATAGAAACTCACGAATTGAAGATCTGAGTACAGCTCTTCCATCACCCATTCTGGAGTAGTGCGTTCTACCAGCACCTTTTAGTTGCAGTTCCAGCTGATTGATATCGCCAAGCAGAATGGCTCGACCATCACCCAATTGTCCAGCCCATGAGCCAAATTGATGTCCGCTATAGACTGTAGAAATTGGGTTTGAAAATGTCTGTGTTCCGACATGCAGTTGATTTCCCGCCAAAACCGCTAACCACCCTGGATCTTTTGGCAGGTCATTATCCCCAAGCTCCAAGCCAATCAGTTTGGCAACAGAAGGGGAAAATGCCACCCAGTAAGGATCGGGTAGCGGGGTAGGTGGGGTTACTTGGCAGACATCATCGCCACGAAGGGTAAAAGGCATATTTGTATTCTATGGGCAATTCACAAGCGTCGCAGAAGCTACTAAAATGACCCTATGACAAATAAAGTACAACTAAATGCGGCAACTCAGCTTGCCAACCTAGGTGAAGAGTTGAATGTTCCTTTTTTGAAGCTGCTGGGCGTGCGTCTGATCAGCGCAGAAATGGGCAAGGGCGAAATCCTTTTAGCGCTGAAACCTGAGCATACTAATACTTGGGACGTAGCTCATGGTGGCGTATTACTTACCCTTATGGATGTTGCTATGGCAGTTGCTGCTCGCTCTAGCGATCCCGGCGATCGAAGCGTGGTGACTGTTGAGATGAAAAATAATTTTATGCAGGCTGCCAATGGCATCTTGAGAGTAAAAGCAGACACTGTACGACGTACCGCCACAATGGCTTTTTGCGAGGCTAAGCTCTACAACGATCAAGGTGAGATCTGCTGTATGTCGACAGGGACTTTTCAGTTTATCAAGCGTCTAGCAACTAAAAATGCAAATGGCGAACGAGTCATCAATGAGGACTCTCGTCAGCAAAAGTAATTTAGCTTTTTGCGTCCTTAGACCGAAAGGTTTGATCCTGGAGCGGCGCTGAGCTCTCCAGTAACAACATCATGGCCTACGGTGCCATTTGCATCAAATCGTCTCTCAACCATCTCGAATTGACCATCTTTGCGGACGCGCAAAATAGTGCTGGAGCGGGTTCCATAAGAGGGGGTCTTGATGAAAGCAGCCGATAGGGCCTTCTCCCAATCTGGGTTGACTCCAGTGCTAGGCAATTCCTGCGGACTGGCTTCATGCGTATCGGCCAATACACGCAAATAGTGATCTGCATTTTTTAGTTGACCACTATCCATAGCAAGAGTTTGTGCAAATGCTGCCACCCGGTGATTCACTTTGGGCCATGGGGTATCGAGCATGGCATTCGATAAGCCATAGACTCCAGGGTTGAGGGCCTGTTCGGGAAATACTTTTCTCGGGCGAATATTTTGACCCATCATGAGGCGGTTGCTTACCCAATGCATTTCAGCATTTGCTGGATCACTTAAATCTGCCATCAGTAAATTAAAGCCGTTATATTGCTCAAAGCGCTTAGAATTTTCCTGTATGAAAGCATGCGGCTTGTGATGACCAGTCAGGTAGCGAAGACTGAGTTCACCACGAGTTCTTGCATCAGGATTTTTTTCACTAGGCGCTCTGACATTCGTGAGCGCAGCAAAGCGACCTGTCTTTGTAAAGCCTAGCCATGTTCCTGGACTTCCTAATACATCTGCCCGATCCTTGCCAGCCAATAGGTGAGGGTGGTCTGACCACCATCCCATAGGATCAGTGTCGCGCTCATAAAACTCATCTCGATTCGCCGCGACCACCAAGGGGTAGTCTGGATGAGATTTCCAGGCGAAAAGAATTAGGCACATAAGAAAATGAATCAATCCCTGGAGGTTAAATTTCTAATAAAGGATATGGCAGTTGATCTATTTTTAACACAGGCCCATCAGAGCTACCCAAATGAATTGCTCCAGCCTCAAGGGCATCTAACTTGCACTCCAACTGAAGATCAATCCGATCTATATTTTCTGGATTAGCTGCAGCAAGAACCACCATGCCGCATGGCTGACTTGCATCGCTATCTTGAAATAACTCCACACCAGGTTTAGCAATCTCAAGGGATGTTGTGCTTGAAGTAGTGTGAGCAAGTTGCAGCCTACGTTTTACCGCCCCTCGGTATTGACTGCGCGCAACAATTTCCTGGCCAGGGTAACAGCCCTTCTTAAAATCCACGCCTGCAACAGATTCAAAGTTAATCATTTGGGGAACAAACTGTTCTTGGGTTGCCATCACGATTCTGGGGATTGCACTCAACACCTCTAAAGAATTCCACTGGCTTAAAGACGCCTCATCAACCGTCAAGTTGGTGGATTCTGTTTTCTTTTTAGCAAAAAGAATTCTCTGAAAGGATCGATTTTGAGTCAAGACATCTGGGATACGTAATGCAATGGAATCCTTTAGCGTGGAAGGAGATTCAGCATCCTGAACGTATTGATAGGACCCAAATACATCCCAGTCGTTTGATGCATCCATCACTTTGACTTTGGATCGCAATACATACATCGATAATCGTTTAGCTGTAGTCGCAGCTATGTCTCTAGATATAAAGAGTGCAAAACGGTCGTCTGAATCAGCAGATTCTGGGAATAATCCTAACCAAGCGCTGGCTAAAAGCCGTCCTTTTGGACTGCAGTAGCCAACCAAGCGCACAGAATCAAAACCTTGCGCGATCCCATCTATGGCTGTACGCCTCAGGCTAACTACGGAATTGCTCAATTGACTTTGGAGCAAAGTGGCAGCATCAGGCCCTTCAACTAGGATCAGACCCCAATCAGTCAGGGGGGTGGATCCATTGTTCAGGCTAGTGGTGGGCATTAGGGTATTTTCTGGGCTTTGGGTCATGAGCTTTTATCATAGCGTGATGAGCGGAAAATTTCAGAGAAGAACTCTTTTCACAAAACATACAAATGGTGGGGCATGGAAACCCTATGTATTTAGCCTGCTTGGCCTGATTGCCTTCATGTATGGGGTAATATTTTTGTGGCCCGTAGTTCCGTCTTTATCGAACACCCCCGATGGAAGCTCATACAAAGTCAAGATTGCACCCCAATCGGGCTTATCTGCAATTTCAAAGCAACTATCAGATCAAGGTGTATCCGCAAATATTGTGACCGTTCAGATTGCAGCAAGGTCACTTTTTATAGCTTCCAAACTAAAGCCGGGTACCTATCTATTTGCACCTCGCGCTAGTTTAGGCAATATCTTGTTACAAGTTTCACGTGGTGATCGGGTTCGGGAAAGTCTTGCGATCATCCCTGGCATGACCATATGGCAGCTTAGAAGCGTAATTGACAAGCACCCAGCGCTGATCCACCAGACTAAGGGGATGAGCTCTAAGGAGCTTTTACAGGCTATTGGTCTTTCTTATCCAGGCGATGAGGGCTTGTTTTATCCAGATACATACGTATTTGATCCAGATGACACTGATATTTCAATATACCGAAGGGCATCTCAAGCAATGCAAAAGCAACTTACCAGCGCTTGGGAGCAAAAAGATGCACGATCACCAATCAAATCACCTTACGAACTGCTCATTCTGGGGTCGATAGTCGAGAAGGAGACGGGCCGCTCTAGCGATAGAGCCCTCGTTGCAGCTGTTTTTGTTAACCGCCTGAATCTAAATATGCCATTGCAAACGGATCCAACCGTCATTTATGGAATTGGCCCTAAATTTGACGGCAATCTTCGAAAAACAGATTTACGCAAGGACAGTCCATACAATACTTATATGCACAAAGGTTTACCCCCCACACCCATTGCAATGCCGAGCAAAGAGTCGCTGATGGCTGTGATGCATCCAGCTAAAAGTGATGCCGTTTATTTTGTAGCGCGTGGTGATGGCAGCAGCCATTTTTCCAAAACCTTAAAAGAGCATGAAAGTGCGGTTGATCAATTTCAACGAAAACGTAGCGCTTCCCCTCAATCAAATTAATGCCAATCGATATGACAACTCAATTTCCAGGTTATTTCATTAGTTTTGAGGGTATTGATGGTGCCGGCAAAAGCACTCATATTGAAGCTTTCAGTAACCTAATCAAACAGCGTTACTCTGATCGTGAAGTCGTCATGACCCGTGAGCCTGGTGGCACGCAATTGGGTGAGCAGCTCCGCGCTTTATTACTCGATGCCCCGATGAATTTAGAAACTGAGGCGTTGCTCATGTTTGCCGCTCGTCGTGAACACATTGCGCAAGTGATAGAGCCGGCATTAAAAGCCGGAAAGATTGTGATCTCTGATCGCTTTACTGATGCCAGCTTTGCATATCAGGGTGGTGGCCGAGGATTAAGTTTGCAAAAGCTGAATGATTTAGAGCAATGGGTTCAGGGTCGTCCTGACGGTTCATTGCTTCAGCCTAATCTGACATTTTTATTTGATTTACCTGGTGCAGTTGCAGAGGCTAGAAGATCGAAGGTGAGGGCGCCGGATAAATTTGAAAAAATGGACTTAGATTTTTTTGAAAAAGTTCGTCAAGAATATTTGCGTAGAGCCAAGGCAGATCCAAAACGCTTTTACTTGGTTGATGCCACAAAAACTCCGGAAGCCATTTGGAATGAGCTCGAATCTTTAAAGATTGATCTCTAAATGAGTGACTTGATGTTCCCACAAGAGTCGGCCAAAAAAATAGCCCCTTGGCTAGAGCCAGTCTGGAGCAGTATGGATTTAAACGCATTTCCAAATGCTGTTTTGATTCATGGTCAGTCAGGTATTGGTAAGTTTGAGTTCTCCATTGAATTAGCTAAGGCACTCTTGTGCGAGACGTCAGCCGGGACAAAGCCTTGCAATCAATGCGAAGCCTGTCGGTGGTTCGACTCTGGCAATCACCCTGACTTTATTGCCCTTGTGCCTGAAACACACCGCAAGCTGTTGCCTCATGGCGATTTTGATTCTGATTCTGACTCACCTAAAAAGTCTAAAGCCAGCCAAGCCGATGCTGATGGTGATGCACCCGAGAAAAAAGAAAAGAAAAGTATTTCTATTGAGGATGCTAGAGGTGCAATCGAAGGTCTCTCTATTGGCTCGCACCGCGGTGGCAATCGAGTGATTTTGGTTTACCCATTGGAGATGCTGAGATCGGACTCCGCCAATACCTTGCTTAAATCTCTTGAAGAGCCCCCCAAAAACACTATTTTTATCTTACTGGCAGATCGCTTGGATCGAGTTTTGCCAACAATTCGTTCGCGTTGTCGTTTGATATCTGCGCCAAGGCCAGATCGCTTAACGGGATTACATTGGTTACGCACTCAACTGGGAAAGATCCCTGGTTTAAAAATGAGTGATAGCGATGTTGAGTCTATCTATGACGAACAGGGCGGGGCGCCTTATGCTGTTTTAGACTCCTTGATTGCTCGGCACAATAAGGACGAAAAGGATGAGCTCACCATTGCTATTCAAGCATCGCGATATTTGCTTCAGGCAATGTCACAGGGTGCTCGGATTAATTGGTTGGATGCTGCGGATAAGACTCAAAAAGCGCGTTATTCAATATTGTTAGCCACCATGCAACGGTGGGTTTCTGACTTGCAAAGTTGCGCCCAAATGGGCTCGCCTCGCTATTACCCAAAACATGAGGCCGCAATCAAAAGTCTTGCTCAACAAGCGCGTCTTCCTAAGTTACTCCGTTTTTGGAAGTCCTTGACACAGGCAAGACGGCATGAAAACCACCCCCTAGCTACCCGCATTCAGCTAGAAGCATTGCTTTCTCAATACCAGCAGGTATTTGAAGACTAAAATGATGAGTCATGTTTATAGACTCACATTGCCACCTCGATTTCCCTGAATTTCAAACCCGTTTACCTGAGGTTTTGTCTAATATGGCTGCCTCCAAGGTTAGTCATGCTTTGTGCGTTTCGGTGGATATTCCCGATTTTCCCAAGGTAAGAAAGCTTGCCGAGGATCATTCCCACCTGTACGCCTCTGTTGGCGTGCATCCAGACTACGAAGATACCCCCGAGCCCACTTTTGAATTTTTGGTTGGGGAGGCTAAGCATCCCAAAATCGTTGCCATTGGTGAAACGGGGCTGGATTACTACCGCATGGGTGATCGCAGCTATGAATCTATGGAATGGCAAAGAGAGCGCTTTAGGACCCATATACGAGCTGCTATTGCCTCCAAGAAGCCGCTGATTATCCATACTCGCTCATCCTCAGCCGATACCCTCAGAATCCTGAAGGAGGAGGGTGCAGATCAAATTGGTGGAGTGATGCACTGTTTTACAGAGACCACGGAAGTTGCCAAGGCCGCCATAGAAATGGGTTTTTACATCTCGTTTTCGGGCATTGTGACGTTTAAAAGCGCCAAGGACCTTCAAGAAACTTGCAAGCAGGTACCTCTAGATCGAATGCTGATTGAAACAGATTCCCCTTATTTGGCACCCATTCCTTACCGCGGTAAGACCAATGAACCTGCCTGGGTCTCTAAGGTTGGTGAATTTGTGGCTGATCTAAAGGGCATATCAGTTGAATTGCTAGCTGAGCAAACTTCAAATAATTTTTTTCAATGTTTTCAGATAAATAGAACGCTTTCATGAGAAACTCATTTAAATTAGATTCAGCCTTAAGCATCTTCATTTTTTCTATTTCTAGCTTAGCTTTAGCCCAAACCGCTACTCAAATTGATGATTTCACTAAGGCGGCAAAGTTTGATGATGTCTCTGAGGTTCAATCTCTATTGAAGGCTGGGGTCAGTCCAAATACCTTAGATCCAAAGGGCAATCCGATGTTGATCCTTGCCATCCGGGATAAATCAATGAAGGTTACTGATTTACTGCTTTCAAATCCATCAACCAACGTTAATTTGGCTAATAAAAGTGGTGAAAATGCGCTCATGATGGCTGCATTTGATGGTGATTTACCTACGGTAAAGATGCTTGTTTTAGATAAGAAGGCTGCCGTCAATAAGCCTGGTTGGTCACCAATTCACTATGCAGCTACTAACGGACATCTCCAAATAGTCCAGTTCTTGATGGCAAATGGCGCCATGGTTAACGCCTTAAGCCCAAGTGAAACAACACCTTTAATGATGGCTATTGGATCTGGCAATGATGAGCTGATTAAGTATCTGCTTGATAACGGTGCTGATTTGCGTATGCGTAATCATGAGGGCTATACAGCCATTGACGTTGCTCAGCTGTTTGGCAAGGATGATATTCGGGATGGCCTAAAGTCACGTTGGTTAAAACTCTATAAAGAGCCTTATCCAGGCGGCCCAAAGAAGTCTCCTACTTAAGTAATATATGTTCCATCTGCGTATAATCATTATTATGTCAAATAAGAAATTCACGTACGGTTTTAGGGGCTAGATAAGCGAACAAATGTATTTATTCGATCACATAGTCAAACTCCCCGGCTTTCACAATCTACCTAGCTTTAGTACCTTATTTGCAGAGATCAACACCGATATGGGAAACAGCCAGATCTGGTTCGTTTTGATATTGGCGTGCCTTATGCTGACATTCCACGGCATTGCAGTGCTCATGATCGCAGGTACATTTCACTGGATAGATCGAAAGCTAGAAAATCGACGCATATATGGCGCCAACTTTCTATCCTATTTTGTGGCTATTCTTTTGATCATTGCCAGTCATTTGGTTGAAATTGTTGCCTGGGCATATATCTGTGTTGTATTGCAGGTTTTTCCTACCAATCCTCAAACCTTCTATTTCGCCGGTGAAATGTACACAACCGTCGGTTTTGGCTCCTATAGTCTGTCAGAGCAATGGAGAATCCTTCCGATTATTATTTCCTTCTCGGGCATATTTGCCGTCTCGATGTCCGGTGCGGCCTTATATTCCATGATGGGTGCATTACTCAATAGAGGTAATCAAAACCCAAAATCTGGATCTGGATTCTAAAAAGTCAGTCTAATTTTGGAATTGATAGCTCAATTGATGAGCTTAGACTTATCTATCGGCATCTTTTGCTTAAATACAAGCTCCAAAATTCGTCCATTGGACTCCAGGGATCGCATCCTGCCTGGGAGCCAATCTAAGTCCCTGGCGAGCCAGATATCCACTTGCCGCTTATATGGATCATTTTCGCGTTGCATAAGAGCGTAATGACGATTTACGGACTTCCCTAAGCTAGGAATCTCCTCGGATTCTGTCTCGCCATAGCTTTTAAACTGCCACATTTCTAAAGTGTTGTAGTCGACAACGGGAAGCGCCCTAACGCTGCCCGCTTCATCAATCTTGTCACTACCGTTTAAAAGGGAGGCCAATTGGAACATCAAACTGAAGCGATCTTGAGTACCAGGCAGTAACTCTGGCGTGTAATCGGGCTTCTCAGAGAAGTACATCTTCCCTGCTCCGCTCTGGTCCCGATCAAATCTTGAGTAACGTGGAGGCTTTGTCCCGCGTTGAGTCCAATAGATAGATGGTGCAATTCCATATGCATCAACAGAGCCGCGAGATTCAAACACAAAGGGGCCAACTACAGCATATGGAATATTAATGTAAAGGCGATAGTTATTACCTTCGGTTATCCAGTCTAACTGTGCAGTCTGATAAAGCTGCCCATCCATATAGGCATCAAAATAATAGGTGCCAGAATCAGGGAGGCGAAATGCTTGTCCAGCTTGGTTGCCGAGTGCACCCTGCTCTCCTTTACCTTGATCGGATAGGGGATCCGCTGACACTGCATTAGATTGTTTGGGAAGAGATTTTTTCTTTGGTGAACTTACCATCTGAATTTTTTTGGGAGGCTCCACACGCAGATCTGTTTTGATAATCAGATCTTCAGGGATGGGTGGTGGACTGCCAAAAGAAAAAAATGGTAAGCCGAAAAATAAAATCAGATGACCAAATACCGATAGAAAAATTGCAGCAACCAGAATCCAGAGAGATTTTCTGCGAATACCTTGCATCAGGTTGCCGGTATCAATCAAGACATTAATGCTCGATAAATTGAATTACTGCTGGAAGATGATCGGCATAGTCAGCAATTCCATGATCGCTTCCTTCCAAAACTAACTGTTGAGCACCAGAATAAAAAGCAACCATTTCTTTCCAGTCTAAAAGTTCATCACCTTTGGCTGCAATTAAAAAATAACAATGGGGATCGCTAATCGCATCAACTTGTAAGGCGCGCAATTGATCAATGTACTCAGCCTTGAAATCAAAGGGCTCTTCACTGTCGTAAGCTGTCATCATTCCGACATGAGGCTCAAGTTCTCTTGCCGCATATACAGCAGGATTGAGCACAATGCCTTTGCATCGATATTTCTCAGCGAGGTAGTTTGTATAGAAGCCCCCTAAGGATGACCCGATAATGACGATATGATCAGCTTCCGATTGATCAATGTGTTTGACCACCATATCCATGCTTTGCTTTGGTGATGCTAATAATTGAGGACAATACCATTCATATGTGTTTTCTACTGATGAGAGCGCCCTCACCGCTTCACCAGTCATCACTGCCTTGGTAGAGTTTGGAGATGAGCGAAAGCCGTGAAGATAGACCAATAGTGTTGTTTTCATTTAAGCAGCTTAACTCTTTTGCCCAATTTCAAAGTTCGCCATTTTTTCAAGCGCCTTAACCATAGCCGAGTGATCCCAAGCTTTACCGCCATGAGCGCTACAGGAGTTCAAGAGCTCCTGAGCAGTTGCCGTATTAGGCAATGAGACGCCTAAGGCTTTAGCGCTACTAAGGGCTAGGTTTAAATCCTTTTGATGTAATTCAATTCTGAATCCCGGATCAAAGGTTCTCTTGATCATGCGCTCACCATGAACTTCTAAAATCTTGGAACTTGCAAAACCACCCATGAGTGCTTCGCGGACTTTGGCAGGATCAGCCCCAGCTTTAGCTGCAAACACCAGAGCTTCAGCGACAGCCTCAATGTTTAGAGCCACAATAATTTGATTGGCTACTTTGGTAATTTGACCGGCGCCATTGGCGCCAACCAGAGTGATGTTCTTGCCCATTAACTCAAATACGGGCTTCACTGCTGCAAAAGTTGCTTCACTGCCACCGACCATGATAGTGAGCGTGGCACCTTTAGCACCAAGTTGACCTCCTGAGACGGGGGCATCCAAATACTCACATCCCAGATCATTAACTTTTTTAGCGAATTCTTTAGTAGCGATTGGTGATATTGAGCTCATATCGACCACAATTTTTCCTTTGGTCAATGCTAAAGCGATGCCATTTTCACCAAAGAGAACTTTTTCTACATCCGGAGTGTCCGGTACCATCGTGATAATGATGTCGGCTTTGCTGGCTACTTCTGCTGGGCTTGAACATGGGATGGCCGCGCTGCTAGCCAGCTCCTCTGGGATTTTGCTGCGAGTATTGATAAACACCTCATGGCCAGCAGCCACTAAATGGCCTGCCATGGGAGCGCCCATGATTCCGAGACCAACAAATCCTAGCTTTAACTTATTCATGATGTCTTTCTGATTTATTCTTGTTCGTATTGACCCATCCACCCAAGACCAGCTTCGGTGGATTTAAGGGGTTTGTATTCGCAGCCGATATAGCCGGCGTACCCAAGACGATCTAGCAATCCAAAGAGATAGTCGTAATTAATTTCGCCAGTACCAGGTTCATTACGACCCGGATTATCAGCCAATTGGATATGCGCAATTCGGCTAAAGTACTTTTGAATCGTATTCGCCAGTTCCCCCTCCATGCGCTGAGCATGGTAGATGTCGTATTGCAAAAAGGCGTTATCTGCGCCAACCGCATCCAAAATGGCTATGCCCTGCTCCGTCTTAGATAGGTAAAAGCCTGGGATATCAAAGATATTGATTGGCTCAATTAAAAGCTTTAGCCCCACTTTTTTGAGTTCGCTAGCAGCGTATTGCACATTGGCAACAAAAGTATCGTGCAATGCTTTGGGGTCAGCCCCTGCAGGCACTTTACCGGCTAGGCAATTGAGCTGCGGTACACCCAAGATGGTGGCATATTCAATCGCTTTGGCAACGCCAGTACGAAACTCAGCAACCCTATCCGGTAGGCAGGCGATTCCACGCTCTCCAGCATCCCAATCCCCTGCCGGTAGATTATGTAAGGCTAGCTTCAAGGCATTGTTATCTAATGCAGATTTAATAGCTTGCGCATCAAATGCATAAGGAAACAGAAATTCTACAGCTTTAAATCCAGCGGTCTTGGCAAGCGCAAAGCGCTCCAAGAAGGGGGCTTCGTTGAATAGCATGGTGAGGTTGGCGGCAAAACGGGGCATCTCGTTCCTTTGAGTTCAATCAATGAGAAAGGACTGATGTTATCAAAGAAGCTAATAAATTTCTGTGGGCAGCAAGTGTTGGCACTTTAAGTGAAATTTGGCTTAAAAATACGCTAATATGAGAATAGCAATACTTAATATTAAGGAAAGTTATGAAAATTAAATTCGCTCCAATTACTCTCGTTGCCGCCGCTTTGCTGGCTGGTCCAGCATTGGTGATGGCTCAATCAACTGCTCCAAATGCTGTAGTTGTTGATGCGGCTGTAACCGACAACATATTCCAGTTGTATGAAGGTACAGTGACCAAGATTGATAAGAAAACGCGCACGATTTTCTTTAAAAACAATGAAGGTGAATCCAAGTTTGTTGCCGGTCCTGAGATCAAGAACTTTGATCAAATCAAAAAAGGCGATCGCCTCAGTGTTACCTATGAACTCGCTGTTGCAATTGAGCTCATTAAAACCAAGAGTGATGGTATCCGCAGCAAGGTAGAAACTTCATCTGAAGTAGCATCAAAGCCAGGCGAAAAACCAACTCGCACTATCACTAATACAACAACCATCATTGCTGATATTGTTGATGTTGATCGTGCCAAAAAATTAGTATCAGTTAAAGGTCCAAGTGGCAAAGTCACGGTAGTTACCGTTAAGAATCCCCAGCTATTAGCGGACGTTAATGTTGGTGAGCAAGTTAAGGTGATTTATTTTGATGCAATGGCTGCATCAATTACAACGCCTAAGAAGAAATAAAGAAAAAAGTAGTTCGTTTTAAATGCAGGGATCTCATTTGAGTATTCGCATCTTATGGGTCCTTGCACTCATCGCCCTGCTCTCAGCTTGCGCTAACACTACTCGCTCAGGGGTTGTAGGCATCAATCGCTCCCAGTTCATGATGGCCTCTTCTGAGGATGTCAATCGCATGTCTGCGGCTAGTTATAACGAGCAGAATCAAAAAGCCAAAGAGAAAAACATCCTAGTCACATCTGGGCCTACTTATGATCGCTTAAAGTTGATTGCGAATAGACTGATCCCACAGACCGAGGTATTTCGTGATGACACAAGGCAATGGGATTGGCGATTAACTCTTATTGATGCGCCAATACTTAACGCCACCTGCGCACCCGGGGGGAAAATTACCTTTTACACGGGGATTATTGAACAACTGAATTTAAGTGATGATGAAATTGCCGCCATCATGGGACATGAGATTGCTCACGCCCTCAGGGAGCATGGTAGAGAGCGTGTATCCCAAGCTGCCGCCCAAAATGTATTAGTCAACATTGCTATGGCTGTTGCCGGTCCCTACGGTTCCGCAGTGAGCGCTGCTAATCAAGTGGCCCATTACGCAATCGTTTTACCCAACTCCAGAGAAAATGAGTCTGAGGCAGATGCCATTGGATTGGAGCTTGCAGCAAGAGCGGGCTATAACCCAAACGGTGCTATTAGCGTTTGGCAAAAGATGCTGAAGGCAACAAAAGATAAAAGCTCACCAGAATTTTTATCCACGCACCCCTCTGGTGAAACCCGTATTGAGCAATTAACAGCATTAATGCCAGCGGTTGAGCCTCTATATAAGGTGGCGCCAAAACCGGTGCCCACTAAAAAACCCTAAGAAAGACTGTGCGGGAATGAAAAAAGCCCCTGATGTAGGGGCTTTTTAAACTTACTTGGCGGAGCGGACGTCCGGCTAAAAGCCCGTCTGCATATGATGTTTCAGGCCTGACCATCAAATGTCGGGAAAATGTAGGGAAAGTTATCCACAAGCAATGCCGTCATGAAGCACCCCAGAAATGCTTTAAATACACATCCTATGCATTTCCATATCTATGCATACAGACTTAAAATGAAACTATGAAAAAGCTCATTTTGGCAGTTCTGTCTTTGTTCTCAATAACTCTATCCGCTCAGGCTATTTATGATGCCAATGGCCAATACAAGGGTTATACGCAAACATCGCCAAGCGGTGTTACAACTACTTACACCCCAAGCGGTCAATCAGTCGGGTCTTCCCAGATTGATAATGGCCAAACTAACTACTATTCACCAAATGGTGCTTATGTAGGTACAAATACCGCTACCCCTGCCCCAGCAACGCCAAATACAACCATCAATACTCCACGCCAAGCGCCTCAAGCGCCAGCACTAAAGGGCTGGTAGTTAAATAGCGGTTTTAGAATTATTTATATCTTCAAAAACGCTCTTAGCAAGTAAATCTTTAAATCTAGCTCTTAGCTTATCGTCATTTAATAGCTTAGTAGTCATTGCTCTATGGCTATCCATACTGGAAATTAAGCTATCAAGCATTTCTTCCTCAAACTTTGGAGATTGACTGAACTGGTCTTCACTATTAGCCATAGCCTGCTTGCGAAGCTCTTCGTTATCCATCATCTTTGCTTTGGCATTATTAAAGAGATTGATTCGGTCTGTATCGGTTATATCCGGGAATAAGTCGTTAAGCTTATTTAGAAGCTCTTCAAGACGAACTACCTCTGGGTCTTTGGACTTACCACTACCAGCCCCGGTGCCACCCTTGAGGGTTGCATCATCACCAGTTAACTTAATTGCACGTGTTTTATCGGCCTCAAGCCTGTAGTGTGTCATCTCAAGACCGGTCAAATCAATTGGCAGGCGACGATTCTCGGGTTTAATTAATGGAGCTAAATGCCTGAAAAATAGGTATTTAGCCTCCAAGTCCGTATCAGCATAATTGACGATTTGGGACAAGAAATCATAGAAACGGCAAAATGTTCCTAAGTCCTTCTCGAAGAGAGCCAATCGGTCAAGCTCTTCTTTGTCATCACTCTCTTCTGCTGCGTTAAATAATCCATTGAAGCGTGAAACTGGTGAGGATAAGGCCGCCTGAATATCTTGCTGACGAGCTTTAGGTTTGCGATAAGCCTCAACAAAGTTTTTTACATCTTGCTCTGAATATATGCCTTGTTTGCCAAGTTTGGTCTCCAAGTCATAGACCATATTTGGGTCCGTTGTTGCTTGTAACTCTGTAGTTTCGTAATAAGGCTCGAAAGCCAAGCGGATAGTTTCTGTATCGTTTACGAAATCTAAGACATAAGTAATGTCTTTGCCAAAAGTTGTTCTATTTAGGCGAGATAAGGTCTGAACAGCTGTAATACCATCAATGCGCTTATCGACATACATCGCCATTAGTAGGGGCTGGTCAAAGCCAGTTTGAAATTTATTAGCAACAATCAGAACCTTAAATTCGTCGGTGGCAAAAGCCTCGCGAATTCCCATTCCCTTTTGTTGCTTATTCATACTACCTTCAGTGAACTTTTCGCCACCATACTCGGGGTCTTCAACATCGCCAGAAAAAGCAACTAAAGTAGCGAGCTCTTTTGCATAGCCCTGAGACTGAATGTACTTATCCATTTCAATCTTGTATCGCACAGCTGCCTGCCTAGAATCGGTAACGACCATAGCTTTTGCTTCGTCGTTTAAGCGCCAAGCAACGTTAGCTCTAAAGTGCTCAACAATAATGGCTACCTTTTGGGAGATATTATGCGGATGCAGCCTTACCCAACGAGCAATCGTTTTAGCAGCATCCGATTTATCAACCTCTTTATCGTCCCAATCTTTACCGTTATGTGCAAGCTTATATGCCACCTTGTAAGGCGTGTAGTTCTGCAATACATCCAAAATAAAGCCTTCTTCGATAGCCTGCTTCATGGTGTATTGATGAAAAGGCCTTGGGATACCGTTGACATCTTTTCTACCAAACAGTTCAAGCGTCTTGGATTTTGGTGTGGCTGTAAAAGCCAGGAAGCTGACGTTTGGAGGTAAAGCTCGGCTTGCAGTTTCACGCTCCAAATAGTCCTCATAGGTCTCATCTTCATCAACCTCAACCTTTTCGGAGCTAAGAGCCTTACGTAGCTTGCCTGCGGATGCCCCAGTCTGAGATGAGTGAGCCTCATCAGCGATAACAGCAAAGTTACGCTTAGATAGGTCGGCAGTTTCTCGAATTTCTTTGAGAATGAATGGAAATGTTTGTAAGGTGACGACAACAATCATGGCGCCACTTCGTAGTGCCTCAACGAGCTGCCCAGACTTTGAGCCATTTTCAGAATCAATGGAAACAACTAAGCCTGGAGTTTGCGAGAATTGATTGATTGTGTCCTGCAATTGCTCATCTAAGACCGTACGGTCAGTAATCACAATGACCGTATCGAATATCTTTTTGTCCTTAGCATCATGGATAGTCGCCAACTTATGAGCACTCCAACCAATTGTGTTGGACTTGCCAGAACCTGCAGAGTGCTGGAATAAGTAATTCTTACCTGCACCCTCTTCCTTGACGGCCGCGACAAGCTTAGTCACAGCATCAAGTTGATGGTATCTAGGAAAAATGAGGGTTTCTTTGGTTTTCTTTTCGCCATTCTTTTCAATAACCTCTTTTTTCTCTAGCTGAATAAAGCTCTCTAGAATCTTGAGGAATTGGTCCTTTTGAAACACTTGCTCCCAAAGGTAGGCGGTTTGATAGCCAGCTGGATTAGGTGGATTACCTTTGCCACCATTAAATCCCTTATTAAATGGCAAGAAGTAGGTATCCATACCAGCCAGCTTGGTAGTCATCCATACCTCTGATGTAGAAACGGCGAAGTGAACTAAGGCACCACGCTTAAATTGAAGCAGTGGCTCAATTTGTTTTGTTGTAGGGTCTTTTGGATTTCGGTCAGTACGATATTGATTCTTTGCATCGTCAATCCCTTGAGTGAAATCAGTTTTGAGCTCTAGAGTAGCGACTGGAATGCCGTTAACGAAAAGAACTAGGTCAATGGAGTTGCGATTATGTGCAGAGTAATGCACTTGACGCATGACGCGAAGACGCACTTTGTTGTACTTAGCCTTCACCTCTTCATTAAAGCTATGCGCAGGGGCAAATTGAATAAGCTCAAAGCCGCCTGAACCCGCACCAGTGGCTTTAAAGCCTTTTCGTAGAGCATGTAAAGAACTCTCGGTCTCCGTGACCTTTACCAAACGGTCAAGAGCAACCGTTTCGCTTTTGCCATTGTGAAAACTCTTCAATCTAGCCCAAGCTTCTGGTTGGGTATCTTGAATCCAGCCCAAAAGGTCCTCTGGAAATAATGCACGTTCCACATCGTAGCCAGTGTCATCTTTTGAATATAGCCAACCATGAGACTTTAAGTAGTCGCAAAGGTCTTTTTCAAATTCGATTTCGTTATGTATAGCCATTTATTTTCTTTCTTATAGAGCCATTTCTCTCACGTCGATTTTGCCTGTAACTGCTGCAGATATTAGGCTTCCACGATGTTCTTTAAGAAGATTAACCGAGCAAATTGCCTTGTCTTTTAATGCTTTTATTTCGTCAATTTTTTTGTTAGCAAACGATAGTATTTCTATTTGCTCTGATAGAGGTGGTATTGGGAGAACTATGTTAGCTAGAGTGTAAGAGTAGATAACTTCAATTGTTGTTGAATTACTCAAAAAAGCTAATTGATTAATCAAAAGATTGCTTTCATTCATTGCCAATACTAAATATTCTGGCAGAAGAATATTTTCATCTATCTGCATTCTAATTAGACAAGGATGAAGAACCCCTTTCTTAATACTTTTCGGAACTATAGATGCTCTGCCTATTGTGCCTCTACTGGTAACTAAAATGTCACCTGGAGAAACTTCGAATGATTTTAGATTTTCATACTTCTCCCGCGTGATGAAATTTTCACCGCCAGAAAAGTCATTATCTATCACTGTTCTTTGGTTGTATATTTTTATATCACCCTCATCAAGAATGTCCTTTGCGGTTAGCTCACTACCGAACGGTCCAGTTCTTAACGCACCTCTATTAGCCTTAAGGCAATACTTCAATGGCCTCATAGCCCAATTTAACGGTATTTCGCGCACGAATCTATTGCCAGAACCCATCAAATCTGTCTTTTTATTTAAGCCTTTTGTGAGAACCTCGGTAATTAATGAGTTCTTTTGCTCACCAATTAAAGCTATTAACTTTTCTTGTTTGTTAATTAACTCATCAATCTTTGATATTTCACGGTCCAGGAAATTGGCGATACAGACCTGTTCTTCGTATGGCGGCAATGAAACCTTTATTGACTTAAATATATCCTTTGTAACAACCTTTCTTAAGCCGCTGTAGTAGGGTTTAAGACTTTTTTGGGTGTCATGATTCAAATAGTAGTAGTAAACATATTTTGAATAAGCCCGCTCAGACGGCCTCATTACTGTATATGCACTAGTAATCATTCCCGAATATTGTGAAAGCCCTACGGTTCTTGGTGTTTCATCCATGTCAAATAAGCAAAAAACTAAATCACCTATTGCTACATGTTGATAACCATCAAAACTTTCCGGGAACTTGCCCTCACCGCTATCTTTATCGCGCCAAACAATACCTCTAAGCGTCAGGGAAAGTAAATCCAAGTCCGACGATTTATCACCAACTACATCTTTATGAATTTTTAAAAATGCTCTATTTGGAAGCTCATCCCAATGAGATGGGGCTTCACCAAACCAAGCATCAGATGTTGATTTATAGGATGGGTACCTCTTGTGCAAAGCCATAACTATTCAGCAACCTCAGCAAGTAATGACTGAATTTCTGCGGTTATTTTTTTAAGGTCGGCATCAATTTCAGCCAGCGAACGCGGCGGTATGTATTCGTAAAAGTGGCGCGCAAATGGAATCTCATAACCAACTTTTGACTTGGATTCATCAATCCAGGCATCTGGCGCATGCGGCAAAACTTCTCGCTTGAAATACTCCGCAATATCTTCCTTTAGGGGCACATTTTCAGTATCGCGAAGATTTGAATCGGGTTGGGGCTGCCCTTTGGTTTTACCCTTAGTGGAGGCAACCGGATTGCCCAATTCATCCCTGAGCGGACGCTCAATCGTTATAGTCGTGTAGCCAAAATCCTGGAAATCAAAGATTTTTGTTTCCTTTGTTTCTTTAAAATCAGAATAAAGCTTGCCAATTTTTTCAATATCAGAATCGCTCAATTCCTTACCTTTTGAGCCTAAATTTTTTCGCATCTTTTGATAAAACTCAGCAGCATTTATTAACTGCACTTTTTCACGACGCTCTTTGGATTTATGGTTAGACAAAATCCATATGTAGGTCGAAATTCCAGTGTTGTAAAACATGTTTGTTGGCAAAGCAACGATTGCCTCAAGTAAATCTTGCTCAAGAATCCATTTGCGAATCTCTGATTCGCCTGAGCCCGCGGCTCCACTAAATAGTGGAGAACCATTGAGGACCATCGCAATGCGACCACCACCCTTTTCAGGCTCACGCATCTTAGAAATAAGATGAAGCAAGAACAAAAGACTTCCATCCGAAATACGCGGCAATCCAGGACCAAATCGTCCAGCAAATCCTAGGCGTTCATGTTCTTGCTTTACTTCTTTTTCCGACTTTTTCCATTCCACACCAAATGGTGGATTGGCAATGCCGTAGTCAAACTTTGCATCGGGGTGACCATCGTTCTTTAGGGTATCGCCAAACTTGATGTTTGAGATATCTTGCCCTTTAATGAGCATGTCACCTTTGCAGATTGCATAGGATTCAGGATTTAATTCCTGGCCATGAACAATTAAGGTCGCATCAGGATTAAGACCATTTGGGCCAGTTAGGTATTCCTCAGCGATAGAAAGCATGCCGCCCGTGCCAGCAGTTGGGTCATAGATGGTGCGAATGACGCCTGGCTTTGATAACGCTTCGCTATCAGCATGTAGCAGCAAGTCAACCATAAGCCTTATAACTTCACGCGGGGTGAAGTGCTCACCGGCAGTCTCATTAGAAAGCTCGGCAAATTTGCGGATTAACTCTTCAAATAGGGTCCCCATGCCGGCATTGCTAACAACATTGGGATGTAGGTCAACTTCAGCAAACTTTTTAGTGACCATGAATAACAAGCCAGCTTCGTCGAGCTTTTCAATTTGCTTGTCAAATTCATAGCGCTCAAAAATGTCATTAACGTTGCTTGAAAAGCCGTTAATGTAATTGAGTAAATTGGACTTAATATGAGCTGGGTCAGCTAAGACCTTATTCATATCTAATGGGGAATGGTTATAAAAGGACTGCTGAGAGATGCGGTTAAGGAACGGCGTTGGGTCTACGCCCTCTTTAGTCCGTTTTTCGTACTCAGCTAGGACTTGTGCCTTTGTAGGCTCCAGAATGCAGTCTAAGCGACGCAAAACGGTAAACGGCATGATTACCTTGCCGTAATCAGACTGCTTGTAATCACCCCTCAAAAGGTCTGCTACAGACCAAATTAAGCTGGATAAATTTTGTTCGCTCATATTGCCTATATTCTGTTGTTTAGTCCGACCTAAGTGGGGATTAATGATTATTAATCTATTAAATATCACATAATCAGTGTAACGGACAGAGGGGCTATAAATGACAATATCGAAACCCTCAGTTATATCTAATTTCGCATCATTTTTTCACGATAAGAACCCCTCTAGCAGGCCGAATTTCTTATCTCTTACTTCAACAGTGACTACAAACAGGTTATAAAAAACGCGAGTAAATTATCTTGATTTTGAAGCGGAAAATCCTCATTGGTAAATATTGTTCTGGGCTTTGAGATGAGCTAATGAGCTGAACCCACGACCTTTTTTTGTTCGTAATATTTGCCCCCGTAATCATTGGCCTGCAAAGCCAAATCTTTTAATATCCCGTGAAATTTGTACTAGCTGCGACGCAGCATGAAAATGTCGGGAAATTTGTCGGGAAATTATGTAAGGAAATGCCAGGAAATCATGGAAATCAACGATTCCATATAGAGTTCGGCGGATAAAAAAGAAAAGAAAAAAGCCTTATAACTCAATGAATTATAAGGCTTTTAATATTACTTGGCGGAGCGGACGGGACTCGAACCCGCGACCCTCGGCGTGACAGGCCGATATTCTAACCAACTGAACTACCGCTCCAAGTACATCGCATGCTACTTGTGTCACTACTTACTACTCACAACTAGCCAAAAAATTTGGCGTCCCCAGGGGGATTCGAACCCCCGTACTCACCGTGAAAGGGTGATGTCCTAGGCCTCTAGACGATGGGGACCTGGACTACTACAAAAACTTATGCTGCCATTGTAAATCTTTGGTGGAGATAAGCGGGATCGAACCGCTGACCTCTTGCATGCCATGCAAGCGCTCTCCCAGCTGAGCTATACCCCCGAAATCTCGCTAAAAATCTACAAGACACTCAAAACAATCCAAGATTTTATCCTATTTTTGTAGGAGGACGCAAATTCTGGATTAGACGACCTTAGAAAGCCTTTGTACGGCTTCATCCTTACCCAAAACAACCAGGACAGAATCAATGGCTGGGGTCTGTGTAGTGGCAAACAAGGCGTAGCGAACAGGCATTGCTAAGGCTGGCATTTTGATCTGATGCTTGGCTAACACCTCTTTAAAAGCTGCTCCATAAGCTGCTTTTGTGTGTTCAGCAGATTTAAATGCATCAATCAAATCCTTCAGCGCTGGAATAATTTCAGGCGGGATATTTGCAGATATTTGTTCGGCAGTATGTGCGGGAGCTGGCAGATAGAAGAGCTTTGCACCCTCTGCTATTTCAATCAAGGTATTCGCCCGATCCTTGAGAAGCGCAACCACTTGTACAAAGTCGGGGCCGTTTTCGGTATCGATACCCAATTCATGTGCAAAGGGTTTGGTTGCTTCTGCCAGTGCAGTTAAGTCTGCATTCTGAATATATTGATGGTTTAGCCAAAGCAGCTTCTCAGGGTTGTGTTGCGCCGGTGATCGGCCAAGATTATCCAAATCAAACCAATTGACAAATTGCTCCTTAGTAAAAATCTCTGCATCGCCATGAGACCAACCAAGCCTTGCTAAGTAATTCAGAATAGCTTCGGGCAAGTACCCTGCTTTTTGATAATCACGAACGCTCATCGCACCATTGCGCTTGCTCATTTTTTCACCAGAGTCATTCAGAACTGTGGGTAAATGAGCGTATACCGGTGGTGTGCCACCGAGCGCCTTCATGATATTAATTTGACGTGGCGTATTGTTTACATGGTCATCACCACGAATCACATGGGTGATATTCATATCTAGATCATCTACGACGACGCAGAAGTTATAGGTTGGCGTGCCATCCGGACGAGCAATCACCAGATCATCGAGCTCATCATTGCTGATTTCAATCTTGCCCTTTACAGCATCATCCCAAATGACGGATCCACCAATGGGGTTCTTGAAGCGAATCACCGGTAAAACACCTTCTGGAATGGTTGGCAGAGTTTTGCCTTGCTCAGGACGCCATAGACCGTTATACCGTGGCTTTTCTTTGTTGGCCATTTGTTGGTCACGGAGTTTATTCAACTCCTCTTCGCTCATATAGCAAGGGTAAGCAAGACCAGCATCCAACATCTGTTTAACAACTTCACGATAACGATCAATGCGTTGCATTTGATAAATCGGGCCTTCATCTAAATCTAGACCCAGCCAGGCCATACCCTCAATAATGACGTCCACCGCTTCTTGGGTAGAACGTTCAACATCGGTATCCTCGATACGCAAAATGAAATCGCCTTGGTTATGACGGGCAAAGGCCCATGGATACAAAGCGCTGCGAAGATTGCCCAAGTGAATAAAGCCCGTTGGACTAGGGGCGAAACGTGTACGTATATGCATAAACGACATTATCTCAGGTTGGGCTTGAAATTCTTGTTTTAGCACCCCAATTCATAAAAAAGTGGATACTTTCACCTATGAATGAATTACTTGTCTTTATGTGTGATGGCGCCCCGGTCCGCGGGGAAATTGTTTCTATTAGTAGCGCCTGGCAGGCCGTTTTAGAGCGTAGAAATGACCCGCCGGTAGTACGGCGGATCCTAGGCGACTTTGTGGGTGCAGCCACCCTCTTAAGCGCTAGCCTGAAATTTGATGGGACCTTGATTATTCAGGCTCAAAGCAAAGGCCCTATTCAGCTTCTCGTAGTTGAATGCAAGTCAGATCTGACAATGCGGGCAACCGTAAAGCTTTCCGTAGACGCCGACAGTATTGATCCCAATGCAAGCTTGGGTGAGCTACTGGACGCCAACAATACAGGCCGCCTAGTTATTACCCTGGATCCCTCTGACCGACAGCCTGGTCAACCACCCTATCAGGGCATTGTGGCTCTCCAAGAGCATCGTGGGACTGTCATTAAGCCCGTTACCAGTGCTGCTGAAGCTATCGCTCTATACATGCAGAATTCTGAGCAATTGGATACCCGTATTTGGTTATCATCAAACGACACCCATGTTGGTGGGTTACTTTTACAGCGCTTACCAGATTCTGGCGGTCATGCCCATCTTGACCCTCAACTTGCCGCCGAGGGCTGGACCAGAATTCAAACGCTTGGCGAAACCATTACCAATGAAGAGCTGCTGACCCTGACACCAGAAACCATCCTAAGACGCCTCTTTTTAGAAGAATCAACAGAAAGCGGTGTCCGCAGCTTCCCGCCCCGCCCTGTTCGGTTTGCTTGTCGTTGCTCGCGAGCTAAGGTTGCAGATGTCCTCAGAATGCTCGGCGAAGAAGAGGTAGAAAGCATCCTTGCAGAGCAAGGAGCAGTGGAAACGGAGTGTGATTTTTGCGCTAAAGCGTATCGCTTTGATGCAGTAGATTGCAGGCAAGTCTTCAAAACAGATCTTCTTGCAGATGCAACCAGGCCGCCATCAAGCGGACATTAAGCACTGTTTATTGCTTAGTAGTTGCTGGCTTTTCGCCATCAGATGCATTGCTAGCTGATTTTTCGGTTGGCAGAATTTGCACAAAGAACTCGCCCTCCTTTAGCATACCGTGCTCAACACGAGCCCGTTCTTCAATTGCGCGAGTTCCTTCTTTTAAGTCCTTCACGTCACCTGTCAGCTTCGCATTGCGTAAGCTGAGCAGGCTATTTTTAGCTTGCTGCAGCTCGAGTTGCTTTTCCATCTCATAAACCTTAAGCCACCCACCCTTACCCAACCAAAGTGGGTACTGTATTGCAATGAGCAATAGCAGCATGGAGTAGATGACGATACGCATAGGCTAGTAAGGACTATCAGTTAGCGCTTCAGGTTGTAGAAAACAGATTTACCTGGATAAGTAGCAACATCACCCAAGTCTTCTTCAATACGCAATAACTGGTTGTACTTGGCAATGCGATCAGAGCGGGACAAAGAGCCAGTCTTAATCTGACCAGCATTCGTACCAACTGCAATATCAGCAATCGTGCTGTCTTCCGTCTCACCAGAGCGATGAGAAATTACTGCGGTGTAGTTAGCACGCTTAGCCATTTCAATCGCAGCAAAAGTTTCAGTCAATGTACCAATTTGATTGATCTTAATAAGGATGGAGTTAGCAATACCCTTCTCGATACCTTCTTTGAGAATGCGGGTGTTGGTAACAAATAGATCATCTCCAACCAATTGAATCTTCTTGCCTAATTTTTGAGTAATGTCAGCCCATCCATCCCAATCACTCTCGTGCATTCCATCTTCAATAGATACGATCGGGAATTGATCAGCTAAGTTACCAAGGTAGTCCGAGAATTCACTTGAAGATAGTTGCAAGCCTTCGCCTGACAAGTGGTACTTGCCATCCTTATAGAACTCACTCGCAGCACAATCCAAAGCCAATAAGACATCTTCACCCGCTTGATAGCCTGCACCCTCAATAGCCTTCATGATGGTCTGTAAACACTCTTGATTGCTCTTGAAGTTTGGGGCAAAACCACCTTCGTCACCGACCGTAGTTGGCATGCCTTGGGCGCCTAAAATTTTCTTTAATTCATGAAAGATTTCAGCACCGCAACGCAAGGCTTCACGAAAGCTTTGGGCGCCAACCGGCATCACCATAAATTCTTGAATATCTAAGCTGTTATTGGCATGTGCTCCACCGTTAACAATATTCATCATTGGTACAGGTAGCTGCATCCCGCCTGATCCACCGAAGTAGCGATATAAAGGCAAGCCTGCCTCTTCAGCAGCTGCACGTGCCACAGCCATAGAAACGGCCAAGGTAGCATTAGCACCTAAGCGTGCTTTATTGTGCGTTCCATCTAACTCAATCAAAGTGCGATCGAGAAATGCTTGTTCACTTGCATCTAGACCCAAGATCGATTCAGCAATCTCGATATTGATGTTCTGAACAGCCTTAAGAACGCCCTTACCTAAGTAACGTGCCTTATCGCCATCACGAAGCTCAATGGCTTCACGTGAACCTGTTGATGCACCTGAGGGTACTGCTGCGCGACCCATAACACCAGACTCGAGCAATACATCACACTCCACCGTTGGGTTGCCGCGTGAATCTAAAACTTCTCTACCGATAATGTCAACAATGGCGCTCATGCACCTTCTCCTAAGTAAAAATGAATTTGGGGTGTTACTTAAAGCTATCTTCTAAAAATGATCCGGGCTTCTTCACGACAGAATCAATTGCCACTAAAGAAGTCAGCAGTTCTTTCATGCGATTTAGCGGTACAGCATTTGGGCCATCTGAAAGCGCTTTAGCTGGGTCAGGATGCGTCTCCATAAATAAGCCACTAATACCTACTGCAACTGCAGCACGGGCTAATACAGGAACAAACTCGCGCTGCCCACCACTTGCATTACCCTGTCCGCCAGGAAGCTGAACTGAATGCGTTGCATCAAAAACAACTGGTGCCTTTGCTTCACGAAGAATTGCCAAACTACGCATATCTGAAACTAGATTGTTGTAACCAAAAGAGGCGCCTCTCTCACAAACCATAAACTGATCTGGCAGATTCATTTCAGAAGCGGCTGCACGTGCTTTATCAATCACGTTGAGCATTTCATGAGGTGATAAGAATTGACCCTTCTTAAAATTAACGGGCTTACCACTCTGAGCACAAGCTCGAATGAAATCAGTCTGTCTGCATAAGAATGCTGGCGTCTGAAGCACATCAACCACCTTGGATACGGGCGCAATTTCACTGATGTCATGAATATCAGTCAATACTGGAACACCGACTTCTCTTTTAACGCGAGCCAAAATCTCAAGACCCTTCTCCATCCCTAAACCACGGAAAGAAGTACCTGAGGAACGGTTGGCTTTATCAAAAGAAGACTTGTAGATAAATGGAACGCCTAATGCAGAAGTAATTTCTTTTAGTTCACCAGCAATATCTAAAGCCGATTGCTCAGATTCAATGACGCATGGACCCGCAATCAAAAAAAAGCGTTGATCCAAACCAACATCGAAACCACATAACTTAAATGCACTCATTGCGATCTCCTAGGCTGCTTGCTTTTGAACAGCAGCTTGATGCATTAATGAAGCCTTAATGAAAGCGGAAAATAATGGATGGCCATGACGAGGAGTCGAGGTGAACTCTGGATGGAACTGCACACCAAAGAACCAAGGGTGCATAGTGCTCGGCAACTCCATCATTTCAGGCAAAGATTCGTTCGGTGTTCTGGCGGAAATAATGAGACCAGACTTCTCAAGGCGTGGCACATAAACATTATTTACTTCATAGCGATGACGGTGACGCTCATTTACCTCAGGCCCATAGATCTCATGAGCCAAGGTACCCACTTTAACTGGGCATCGCTGTGAACCTAAACGCATAGTCCCGCCAAGATCGGAATCATTAGTGCGCTTCTCAACACGACCTTCGCGGTCAAGCCACTCAGTAATCAAGGCGACTACTGGACTTTCAGTCTCTGGATCAAACTCAGTGCTATTGGCTTGTGTAATATTGGCGACATGACGGGCAAACTCGATCACAGCTAACTGCATACCTAAACAGATACCAAGGTAAGGCACTTTGTTCTCGCGGGCATAACGAATGGCGGCAATTTTACCTTCGGTGCCCCGCTTACCAAAACCACCGGGTACTAAGATCGCATCTAAATTCTGAAGACAATCAACACCATCTTTTTCGATCGCTTCAGAGTCAATGTAATTGATATTCACGCGAGTATGGTTATGAATACCTGCATGACGCAAGGCTTCGATCAAAGACTTATAGGATTCAGTTAACTCAACATACTTTCCAACCATACCAATGGTGACTTCATGCTGGGGATTGGCTAGCTCGTAAACAAGATTAGCCCAAACAGATAAATCTGCAGGCTTAGCCTGAATATCTAACTCACGACAAATTAGATCATCCATACCCTGCGCTTGAAGCATCTCAGGAATCTTATAGATGGTATCTACATCCCATACAGAGATGACAGCCTCTTCGCGTACATTAGAGAAAAGCGAAATCTTTGAGCGCTCATCCTCTGGGATAGGACGGTCTGCACGACACAAAAGAACTGTGGGCATGATGCCAATTTCACGTAGCTTCTGAACGGAGTGTTGAGTCGGCTTGGTTTTTAATTCGCCTGCGCTACTCAAGTAAGGAACCAAGGTAAGGTGCACAAAAGCGCAGCTGTGCCTTGGTAGGCGAATACTCATTTGGCGTGCTGCCTCAAGGAATGGCAGAGACTCGATGTCACCTACTGTGCCCCCGATTTCGCAGATAGCAATATCAGCATTGCCATCATGGCTGGCTTTTGCTCCACGCTCTACAAATGCTTGAATCTCATTCGTAATATGGGGAATCACCTGCACTGTTTTGCCGAGGTACTCACCACGTCGCTCTTTGCTGATAACAGATTCGTAGATCTGGCCAGTAGTAAAGTTGTTGCTCTTGCGCATCTTTGCAGAAACAAAGCGCTCGTAATGCCCCAGATCTAAGTCAGTCTCAGCGCCATCTTCGGTTACGAACACTTCGCCGTGTTGAAGTGGGCTCATAGTCCCAGGGTCAACGTTGATATAAGGGTCTAATTTTAGGAGGGTGACTTTCAGGCCGCGGGATTCGAGAATCGCGGCAAGCGAGGCAGCTGCGATTCCTTTCCCTAAAGAAGAAACCACACCACCAGTGACAAAAACGTATTTGGTCATCGCTTAAGCTCTGTTGGAAAAAGTAATTATAACGATAGCGACTATGTCATCAAGATTTCTTAACCCACCCAATTACTCAAAGGCTTAGACGGTTTTACTGATTACCGAGCCCATTTTTTTGCTCAATTTTTGTTGATTTGCTACCTATATTTGCTAACCATAAGCACTCTTCCAAAACTACAACCCCCTAATTTCCTGTGTTGAAACTCTCGCTTTCTCCAATAATTTGAGTACATGGCCATTAATTGCCTATTTTTTAAGCAATTTTAGGTATTTTGATCATTAAGTCTTATATAAGACATGAATTAGGAATTACAATAGACTGGTTAGGGAAATACACCCTGCTTAGCCTTACTGTTGATAACTCTTACCCAATAGGAAACACGATGCTAGAAGCCTATAACGCCCAAGTTGCCGAACGCGCAGCCCTTGGAATTCCAGCCCTCCCTCTGACAAAAGATCAAACAGCTGAGCTCGTCGGCCTTTTGAAAAATCCTCCAAAAGGAAAAGAAGCGGAACTGGTTGAGTTGATTACCAATCGTGTACCTGCTGGTGTTGATGAAGCAGCTAAAGTAAAGGCAGAGTTTTTGGATGCCGTTGCCAAGGGTACTGAAAAGACTCCCTTGATCTCACGCATCAAAGCTACTGAGCTCTTAGGCACTATGCTGGGCGGCTACAACATTAAGCCTCTAGTCGAATTGTTATCTGATGCTGAGTGCGCTGCTACTGCTGCAGCAGCATTGAAAAAAACCCTATTGATGTTCGACTACTTCCATGATGTTCAGGAGTTGGCAGAAAAAGGGAATGCAGAAGCTAAAGGCGTACTGAAAAGCTGGGCTGATGCCGAGTGGTTTACAAGTCGCCCTGCCGTTCCAGAAAGCATGAAGCTCACCGTGTTTAAGGTGACTGGTGAAACCAATACGGATGATCTATCCCCTGCTCCTGATGCATGGAGCCGTCCAGATATTCCACTGCACGCAACCATTATGTTGAAGAACCCACGTCCAGGTATTGAGCCTGACGAAGCTGGGGTTCGCGGCCCAATGAAGCAAATTGAAGCACTCCAAAAGAAAGGCAATCAAATTGCCTATGTTGGAGACGTAGTTGGTACAGGATCTTCACGTAAGTCCGCAACGAACTCTGTTTTGTGGTGGACCGGCCAAGATATTCTTTTTGTACCAAATAAGCGCTTTGGTGGCGTTTGCTTGGGTACCAAAATCGCTCCAATCTTCTTCAACACCATGGAAGATGCTGGTGCATTGCCAATTGAGCTCGATGTATCTGATATGAACATGGGCGATGAAATTGAATTGCGACCATACGAAGGTAAAGCATTTAAAAACGGTAAAGAAATTGCTTCATTCTCATTAAAGTCACCAGTCATCCTGGATGAAGTTCGTGCGGGTGGTCGCATTCCTTTGATCGTCGGTCGTGGCCTTACAGCCAAAGCGCGCGCTGCGCTTGGTTTGCCAGCTTCTACAGAATTCCGCATTCCAGTTAGCCCGCCTGACAATAAAAAAGGTTTCAGCTTGGCGCAGAAAATGGTGGGTCGTGCATGTGGATTGCCAGAAGGTCAAGGCGTTCGCCCAGACACCTATTGCGAGCCACACATGACGACTGTAGGCTCTCAAGACACCACAGGTCCAATGACTCGTGATGAATTGAAAGACCTAGCGTGCTTAGGCTTCTCTGCTGACTTGGTAATGCAATCTTTCTGCCACACATCTGCCTATCCAAAGCCAGTAGACATTCGTACGCACCATGAGTTACCAGCATTTATGACTAATCGTGGTGGCGTGGCTTTGCGTCCAGGTGATGGCGTGATCCACAGCTGGTTAAACCGCTTACTCCTACCCGATACCTGCGGTACTGGCGGTGATAGCCATACACGCTTCCCAATCGGCATCTCCTTCCCCGCCGGTTCAGGCTTAGTTGCCTTTGCGGCGGCTACTGGTGTCATGCCTTTGGATATGCCTGAGTCTGTATTGGTTCGATTCAAAGGAAAAATGCAGCCTGGCATCACCTTGCGTGATCTGGTAAATGCAATTCCTTTATATGCAATTAAAAAAGGTTTGCTCACTGTTGAGAAACAAGGCAAGAAGAATGTTTTCTCTGGCCGCATCTTAGAAATCGAAGGCTTGCCTGATCTTAAAGTTGAACAAGCATTTGAGTTGTCAGATGCTTCAGCTGAACGCTCTGCCGCTGGTTGCGCGATTGCTCTGAGCAAAGAGCCAATCATTGAATACATGCGCTCTAACATCACTTTAATGAAGTGGATGATCGCCAATGGTTATGAAGATAAGCGCACTCTAGGTCGTCGTATCAAAGCAATGGAAGCATGGATTGCCAAACCAGATTTACTGAAGGCTGATGCAGATGCAGACTATGCTGAAGTCATTGAAATCGACATGAGCGAAATCAAAGAGCCAATCTTGGCTTGTCCTAACGACCCAGATGATGTGAAGTTCTTGTCTGAAGTTTCTGGCGAAAAAATCGATGAGGTATTTATTGGCTCTTGCATGACCAATATTGGTCATTTCCGTGCAGCTGGCCAAGTGCTTCAAGGTAAAAAAGATATGCCCACTCGTCTCTGGGTGGCTCCGCCAACCAAGATGGACCAGATGATCCTGACTGAAGAGGGTTACTACGGCATTCTTGGTGCTACAGGTGCCCGCATGGAAACTCCGGGCTGCTCTCTCTGTATGGGTAATCAGGCGCAGATCCGTAAAGGTTCTACTGCCGTATCTACTTCAACACGTAACTTCCCGAATCGTTTGGGTATTGATACTCGCGTGTACCTTGCCTCTGCTGAGCTTTCAGCGGTCGCAGCACTCTTGGGTCGCTTACCTACACCTCAGGAATACTTCGAGCAAGTTGAACCCTTGAATGCTAAAGCTGGTGAAGTCTATAAGTACATGAACTTTGACAAGATTAAATCATTCAGCGATGTTGCTGATACGGTGACAGTCTAAGCATCGATGTGCCCTGATGTTAGGGGCAGTAAAAAAGGCGATCAACCGATCGCCTTTTTTCTTGTCATCATTTTTTAGATAGACAATTTATTTTCTTGATGGGCATTTTCGCGGTTTAAGCCCGATGCCCAGGTATTGGTTGGCAATCCTGTTTTTTCCATCAATAACTTAGCCCGCTTAGAGACCTCTTTCCACTCGACATCTAATTTCGGCCCCTTGAAAGCCAAAGCAACTACATTGCAATCATGTGATTCAGGAAATAGCAGCACGCGATTATCAAAAGCTTCGCATATGTTATTGAGGTTGACATCAAAACTCTTGTGACGTGAAAACAAATTCACTGTTAAAACCCCAGGGGATTTCAGAATGCTGTAACAGCCTTTATAGAAATCCAGGGAGCTCGCTGCGGGCCCATCACAAATAGCGTCATATAGGTCGACCTGAACTGCATCAAAATGATTTTGATACTTCGCATTCTGAACAAAAGCCTTGGCATCTACTTGTAAAGTTTCTAAGCGACGATCATCATCCGGAGTGAAAAACATACTGCGAGCAGAAACAATTACCGCGGGATTCAGCTCAACAACAGTTGTTTTGACTGCAGGGCAATAACGATGTGCAAACTTGGTAAGCGCTCCAGTACCCAGACCAAGTTGGGCAATCCGCATTCCTGGCTTAGTTTCCAAGAATAGAAGCCAAGCCATCATTTGTTGGTTGTACTCAAGGTAAATCTCATCCGGGTCGCGAATACGCATTGCACCTTGTATCAACTCGCTACCAAAGTGCAGATAGCGCACCCCACCACTCTCAGAAAACGTTACTGACTCCATAGCCATAGAAACATCTGACATGAATTATTTAGCCCAGACTCTGGCATTACGGAATAAACGCATCCAAGGGCTAGCTCCATCGGGTGTTTCTAACCATTGCTTTGGTGCCCAGCTCATTTGTACGGCTCTGAACACTCGCTCAGGATGCGGCATCATGACTGTAAAGCGACCGTCAGGAGTGGTAACACCAGTCAAGCCACCAGGAGAGCCATTGGGATTCATTGGATAGGTTTCAGTTGGATTACCTTGGTGATCCACAAAACGCAGTGCTGCCAATCCCTGCTTCTGCAACGTGTCGAGATTGCCTTGTTGACTGAAGTTAGCAAAGCCTTCACCGTGAGCAATCGCAATCGGCAACTGACTGCCCGTCATGCCTTGCGTAAAGATCGAAGGTGACGCCATTACTTCAGCCATCACTAGACGAGCCTCATACTGCTCAGATTGATTACGAGTAAATTTAGGCCAGGCTTCTGCCCCTGGAATAATTCCAGAGAGATTGCTCATCATTTGGCAACCATTACAAACGCCTAATGCAAAACTGTCTTGACGGTCAAAGAAAGCGGAAAACTGATCACGCAATTGACTATTAAAGAGAATAGTCTTTGCCCAACCCTCACCAGCTCCCAATACATCTCCATAGCTAAAGCCTCCGCAGGCAATCAGCCCACGGAAATCATCTAACTTGGATTTACCGGAGAGTAAATCTGACATGTGCACGTCATAACTATCAAAACCAGCCCAGTTCATGGCATAAGCCATCTCTACATGAGAGTTAACACCCTGCTCACGCAGGATAGCGACCTTAGGTCGAGCATTCTTATTAATGAACGGCGCCGCAATATCGTCCGCAACATCAAATGTCAACTTTGGCGACATCCCTGCATCAGTGACGTCGTCTAGTAACGCAAACTCACTATCAGCACAGTCTGGGTTATCGCGTAATCGGGCAATCTGATAGCTCGTGTTGGCCCACATCTTTTGAAGTACTTCACGAGGCTCTGCAAAGATATTTTTAGCGTCACGCCAAATTTCGATGCGACCATTGGTATTGGGCTTTGCGATTACATGGCTATATGCACTGAGATTTAACTTACGCAAGACTGCAAATACTGAATCACGATCAGCTTTGCGAATCTGGATTACGGCACCAAGCTCTTCGTTAAACAAAGCGCGCATGGTTTGCTCATGGCGACGGCCGGAAACTTGTTGTGCCCAATTCTTAGCATCGCCCCAATCAGCCTCTTGACCAACATCCACCGCAATCATGTCGACATTAATCGAAATACCTGTATGTGATGCGAAAGCCATCTCCGCAATAGCAGCAAATAATCCACCATCAGAGCGATCATGATAGGCAAGCAATTGATCTTCTTGGCGCAACTCAATCATGGCGGCAGCCAAAGCTTTGAGATCCTCTGGATGATCTACGTTAGGAGCCGATTTGCCAGATTGGTTCAGCACTTGAGCCAAGATGCTTCCAGCCATACGATTCTTACCACGTCCCAAATCAATGAGAATCAATTCTGTTTCTAGAGGAGCTCCAGACTCATCCTTGAGCTTCAGCAAAGGAGTCGTTGTTTTGCGCACATCCTGAACCGCGGCAAAAGCAGAGATGATTAATGAAACTGGTGACACCACCTTCTTGGATTGATCGCCGTCTTGCCATGCGGTAGCCATGGATAAGGAATCTTTACCGACTGGGATCGAAATTCCCAGTGCTGGGCATAAGTCCATGCCAATTGCTTGAACTGAGTCATACAGCTTTGCATCTTCACCGGGTGCGCCACACGCAGCCATCCAGTTAGCAGAAAGCTTGACGTCTTCTATCCGACGAATATCTGCAGCTAATAAATTAGTGATGGACTCACCTACGGCCATTTTGGCAGCAGCTGGCGCATCGATAACGGCTAATGGGGTACGCTCACCCATCGACATTGCTTCACCGCGGTAGCCTTTGTAATCCATCAAGGTAACAGCACAGTCGGCAACGGGAACTTGCCAAGGACCTACAAATGGATCACGTGCATTGAGACCACCAACAGTACGATCCCCGATTGTGATCAAAAATGATTTACTGGAAACGGTTGGCTGCTGCAAAACCCAGGCAATCGATTGAGCCAGATCAGCATCCGTGACATCTAGCTCCTCAAACTCTTGAGCAACACGCTTCACATCGCGATGCATGCGCGGGGGTTTACCAAGCAACACTTCCATCGGCATGTCAATCGGCATAGCCGCATCGCTGCCAGTCAATTCTTTGCTATCAGCGAGCTGAAGTTGACGCTCAGTTGTTGCTTCACCAACTACGGCAAATGGACAACGCTCACGCTCACAGAGCGACTTAAAAAGCTCCAGATCTTTAGCTTCGATTGCAAGCACATAGCGCTCTTGAGATTCATTGCACCAAATCTCTGCAGGGCTCATACCACTCTCTTCAAGAGGTACTTTACGTAATTCAAATTGTGCGCCTAAGCCTGCACCATCAGCAAGCTCAGGGAATGCATTTGAAATACCACCAGCACCAACGTCATGAATGGAAATAATCGGGTTGGCTTGACCCATAGCAATACAGGAGTTAATCACCTCTTGAGCACGGCGCTCCATTTCAGGATTACCGCGTTGAACAGAGTCAAAATCGAGATCTGCCGTATTGGTACCGGTTGCAACAGAACTTCCAGTTGCACCACCCATACCTATTCGCATACCAGGACCACCCAATTGAATAAATAAGTGCCCTGCTTTAATTTGTTTTTTAGCAGTATGAATTGAATCGATACTACCGATACCGCCCGCAATCATGATTGGCTTATGGTAACCACGACGAACGCCCTCTAAGGTCTGCTCGAAAACGCGGAAATAACCACCCAAAATCGGGCGGCCAAATTCATTGTTAAATGCAGCACCGCCCAATGGGCCATCAATCATGATTTGGAGTGGCGTTGCAATCCGTTCTGGTTTACCGTACTTTTCAGATTCCCATGGCAAATCAGTGCCAGGAATATTGAGATTGGATACAGAGAAGCCAGTAAGGCCAGCTTTAGGTCGTCCACCGATACCGGTAGCACCTTCATCACGAATCTCACCACCAGCGCCTGTGGAGGCTCCTGGAAATGGCGCAATTGCAGTTGGATGGTTGTGCGTCTCCACCTTCATTAAGGTATGTACTAGACGCGTATCTTTTTCGTATCGACGATCCTGGCCTTTTGGCGACCAAGTTTCTGACTCGGCCCCCACCATCACCGCTGAGTTATCAGAATAAGCAACGATCGTTCCTTCGGGTTGCAGCTGATGGGTGTTGCGAATCATCGCAAATAGAGATTTCTCTTGATCATCACCATCAATTGTCCAGCTGGAATTAAATATCTTGTGACGACAATGCTCACTATTCGCCTGCGCAAACATAATTAATTCAACGTCGCTCGGATTGCGCTCTAGGCGAGTGAAATTGTCAACCAGATAAAGCACCTCATCTTCTGACAATGCAAGCCCAAGTTCTTGGTTCGCCTTATCTAGTGCAGCCCTACCCTCTGCTAAAACAGGGATGCGGACAAATGGGCGATCAGGCAGAGATTGATATAAAGCGCTAGCTTCGTTGATATCAGAAATAACCGCTTCCGTCATCCGATCATGTAAAGCACTTAATACCAGTTGCTCTTGTGCTTTATCGAGTGATTTTTTACTCTGCCACGCATACTGAACACCGCGCTCAATTCGCAATACTTGAAGTCCACATTGACGAGCAATATCAGTTGCCTTACTAGCCCATGGAGAAACTGTGCCGAAACGAGGAATAGCTATTGCTGATTGCTTGTCAGCAGATTTGCTAAATAAGGAGCCCCCAAGCATTATCTGCGACACAAAAGGTTGGCCGTAAGTTAAAAGACTCTCAAGCACCTCTTTGTCTTTGGTATTGAGCTCAGACTCAGACCAAATGAAATGTAGGTATTGAGCCTCAATAGACTCAAGTTGAATTCCTTGGGCTGCGAGCGAAGCTAAAAGTCGCTGTTGGCGGAAGGCTGAAAGGGCATTTGCCCCGGGCAAGCAACAGAATGATGACATGCCAAGATTATAAGGTTTTGATCAGACGAGGCGTCCGCCCTGAAGGGTTAATTGGCGTTGGCACCGAGCGGCTAAGGCTGGATCATGGGTTACCAGAACCAGGGTCGAGGAATTCTCCCGATTCAGCTCAAAAAGGAGCTCAATTACCCTATTTCCACTGACCTCATCCAAGCTTCCAGTTGGCTCATCGGCGAAGAGAATAGCGGGCTTATTGACAAAGGCGCGAGCCAGGGCTACGCGCTGCTGCTCACCACCTGAAAGTGTCTTCGGGAAATGATTTGCCCTCGTATCTAGACCAACCTTTTCAAGCCATTGGCGGGCGGCTATCCTGGCTTGCGCTTGGCCCATGCCAGACATTTCCAAGGGCAGCATCACGTTCTCGAGGGCTGTTAGATGCCGCAGTAGCTGGAATGACTGAAAAACAAAGCCAACAAACTCACCTCTTAGGCGTGCCCGACCATCCTCATCCAATTGATTGAGGTTCTGCTCCATTAACTGAATATGACCTGCACTCGGCACATCCAATCCGGCCAAAAGACTCAAAAGAGTGCTTTTCCCAGATCCAGATGCACCCACAATGGCTACGCTTTCGCCCTGCCCAATTTGAAAGCTGAGATCATGCAAAATGACCAAGTCTCCATCAGCTGTATTTACCAGCTTGCCTATCTGATCGGCAACAATGGAATTAGACTGTTTGTTCATATGGAAAAGTTTCTAGAATGGAAAGATGCGGATCAAAATCTTAACTACTAATAAATGTATAGCAGGCCTATTTTGCCTCGTAATGAGCATTTCTTCTTGGGCACAAGTAAACCCCGTGATCCTGGTGCTGGGGGATAGTCTTTCTGCTGAATACGGACTGCCTCGTGGCACGGGCTGGGTCAATCTTCTTGAAGAGCAACTCGTCAGAGATAAAAGCCCTTGGACCGTATTTAATGCCAGCATTAGCGGTGAAACAAGTTCGGGCGGGCTGACCCGACTACCTAAACTACTGAATCAGAAAAAACCCGGCATCGTTTTAATAGAGCTTGGAGCAAACGATGCCTTACGCGGATTGCCGGTGAATGAAACCGAGAGCAACTTAAGCAAGATGATTCAGATGAGTAAAAAATCTGGGGCCAAAGTCTTGCTCTGTGGCATACAAATCCCATCGAACTACGGCCAAACTTACACCACGCAATTTAAGAAACTCTATCCACAACTTGCAGATCAAGAACGCATTGAGTTGCTACCGTTCTTCTTGGAAGGCGTTGCAACTAAACCAGAGTTCTTTCAGGCAGATCAATTGCATCCAAACGTTCAAGCGCAAAGCGTTATCTTCAAAAACGTATGGGGCTCGATGGCCCCATACAGTAACTTGCTGAAAAAAATACCTTAGCCTTAACTACCTGCGCTAGCTGAGCTTGCTTGCTTGAGTGGATTGATGACTTTAACTCCGGCACTATTGCGCCAATAAGCCATGAAGCCAGCAAATTCTGACTGTGCTGCCAAAGCTTGAATTTGTTGCGCTTGTGCCTTATGAACTTTGGCATCCACTGATGTCGGTTGACGGACCGAATCTATACGGTAAATAGTTGTACCTACACCAGGATTGGAGACCGAAACTACAGCGGGTAATTTATCAGCATTGACCGACATGACTTCATCCATCGATGGGCCCACTAAGCTACCAGGCTTATTGCGGGAAATCCAGTTAGCAGCACCAAACCCAGCAGCATTCTTCGGATCTTTTTCAAGGGCAGCCAATTTCTCACTCGCGGCGGCAATAGCTAGCTTCTCTGCAGCACGTTGGCTAACCTGACGCTTCACCTCTGCAGCAACATCCTTGTAAGGCATGATTTGAGCGGGATGCAAAGTCACCACGCGAGCCGATACAAATACGCCCGGTGCTGTTTGTACAGCCTCAGTATTTCGCTTGTTCTTCAGGGCCTCGTCACCATAAAGCGACTGAACCACCTTGGGATTGGCTAAAGGATGATCCCTGGATACGCCAGGAGCACCACCACGAGTAACGCCCTTCTGAGTCTGGATGCTGAGCTTCAATTTATCAGCAGCAGGCTTCAAACTATCAGACTGGTCATAAGTCATATTCGCAAATTGATCGGCTTTTTCATTAAAGGCTTTGGAATCTTCCTTGGGATCAGCCTTGAGGACAATGTACTCAACATCAATGTATTCAGGGCGCTCGAATAACTTAGCATTAGCCTCGTAAAAAGCCTGTAACTCTTCGGCGCTTGGATTCACTTTAGACAAGTAATCTTTAGCATTGAACTGGAGGGTCTGAACCTGTCTCTCAGTCTCGTATAACGATGAGACAACTTCAGATAATTTTGGGCTAGCAAGTTCTGTACGGGCTACTGAATTCACTAACTGCTGGATTTTTAAATCAAAACTCTGGCCGGCATAGAACTGTTCCTCATTCATACCGTTACTAGCCAATAGCTGCTTAAAACGGACGTCATCAAACGTGCCATCCTGACGATATAGAGCGCGAATCTGAGGAATCTTTTGCAGGCTATTCACTAGCTCTTGCTTGCCGACTTGCAAACGCAAATCACTCACTGCAAAACCCAAGATGCGTTGTTGTAGTAACTCATTGAGGATTGCCTGACGAAATGGCAGGCTTTGTGCAATTTGTGCATTACCACCAACACGCTCAGCCTGACGTTTTGCAGCTACATCAACTTCTTGTGCAGTAATAGGCTTGCCATTGACCTTAACAATATCGGTTTCTTTATCCATAAATTCGGAATAACTCGAAATCCCGAATAAAGCAAAAGACGGAACAATAAATAGCATCAATACAAACTGCAAAACTCTTTGGTGCTTACGTACGGAATCAAACATGAATTAATCGCTCGAAAATAAAGTCAATGATGCGAGTGTACTAGGCTGAAGGTCTAGAGGAACTAGAAAGCCTAAGAGAGGGAAAACAAATGCGATCTGGGAAACTGGTGGGCGCTGACGGGATCGAACCGCCGACATTCTGCGTGTAAGGCAGACGCTCTACCATCTGAGCTAAGCGCCCCAAATTAATACAGACGAGATTGTAACCTAGTGCGGGAATAAAAGAGAGATTCTTCATCAAAATGAACTTAAATAAAGCGTACAAAATGACTCAAAATCCCTCAAATATCCCTAGCTATCAATGCTTGAGAGCCTCTCCAGAAGAAATCTTTTCATTGGCTTTGCTAGCTTCAGCAGCCTTTTTAGCAAGTTCTTCTGGCGTCGGATCTGGCAAAGCAACCGGTTTTCTCTCTAAAGCCAACTCGAGAACTTTATCGATCCAGCGTACCGGCACAATTTCAATCGCATTCTTCACGTTATCTGGAATGTCAATCAAGTCCTTGACGTTTTCCTCGGGAATCAAGGCTAGCTTGATACCACCACGATGAGCAGCTAGTAACTTCTCTTTTAAGCCACCAATTGGAAGCACTTCACCTCGCAAAGTAATCTCACCGGTCATTGCCACATCAGAGCGGATTGGAATACCTGTAAATACAGACACCAGGGCCGTCGTAATTGCGATGCCGGCAGATGGACCGTCTTTAGGTGTTGCGCCATCTGGGAAGTGAATGTGAATATCCTTCTTCTCAAAGGCTTCATCAGCGATTCCCAAAGCTCTCGCTCTAGAGCGGACTACGGTCTTTGCCGCCTCGACTGACTCCTTCATCACATCACCGATCGAGCCAGTACGTGTAATCACACCTTTACCGGGCATCACTGCTGCTTCGATGGTCAACAAATCGCCACCAACTTCAGTCCAAGCTAAACCCGTTACCTGGCCAACTTGGTTCTCTTTTGCAGCAAGACCAAAGTCATACATCTTGACTGAGAGGAACTTCTCTAAATTGTCCGCATTCACGGTAACAGGTGCAGCTTCTTTCTTGAGAAGTAGCAACTTCACTACTTTTCGGCAGATCTTGCTGATTTCACGCTCTAAAGATCGCACACCAGCTTCACGTGTGTAGTAACGGATCATGCTGCGAACAGCAGATTCTTCGATCTTCAACTCATCCTTCTTAAGACCGTTATTTTTAATCTGTTTAGGAATTAAATAATTGATCGCAATACTTGTCTTCTCATCTTCGGTGTAGCCCGCAAGACGAATAATTTCTAAGCGATCAAGCAATGGGCCAGGAATATTCAAAGAGTTCGATGTTGCAACAAACATCACATCAGACAGATCAAAATCAACTTCGACATAGTGATCTTGGAATGTGTGGTTTTGCTCTGGATCTAGAACTTCCAGCAAGGCGCTAGCAGGATCGCCACGGAAATCCATGCCCATCTTATCTACTTCATCCAGAAGGAACAGAGGATTGCGTACGCCTACCTTGGTCAAGCTAGACAGAATCTTGCCTGGCATAGAGCCGATATAGGTGCGACGATGGCCGCGAATCTCAGACTCGTCGCGCACGCCACCTAAGGCCATGCGCACAAACTTACGGTTTGTTGCGCGTGCAATAGATTGACCGAGAGAGGTTTTACCAACACCTGGAGGGCCAACTAAACAGAGGATCGGAGCCTTAACACGATCAACACGCTGTTGAACTGCGAGATATTCCAGGATGCGTTCTTTAACCTTATCAAGTCCGTAATGATCTTCATCCAAGACTTTTTCGGCATTAGCTAGGTCGTTATTGATCTTGGTTTTTTTCTTCCACGGAAGAGTGACTAAGGTATCAATAAAATTACGAATCACCGTTGCCTCAGCAGACATTGGCGACATGAGCTTGAGCTTCTTGAGCTCAGACTCTGCTTTCTTCAATGCTTCTTTCGGCATACGCGCAGCTTTGATGCGCTTCTCAAGTTCTTCGAGATCAGCACCCTCTTCGCCCTCACCTAATTCTTTTTGAATGGCCTTAACTTGTTCGTTTAAATAGTACTCGCGCTGACTTTTCTCCATCTGACGTTTCACACGTCCACGAATGCGCTTCTCAACTTGCAAGATATCAATCTCACTCTCGAGATCGGCTAAGAGACTCTCTAAGCGTTGTACTACATCGGTCATCTCAAGCAAGCGTTGCTTCTGCTCAAGCTTAACTGGAAGATGAGCGCAAATCGTATCGGCCAGACGGCTTGGATCATCAATACCACCCAGTGAAGACAAAATCTCCTGAGGAACTTTTTTATTGAGTTTTACGTATTGATCAAACTGAGCCATGATGGCGCGACGCAATGCCTCAGTCTCATGAGCATCTAAGGAGGACATTGGAGTTGGCGTAGCTTCACAGCCGAAATAGCCTTGGCTATCCTCAACCTGGCTGACTTCAGCTCGCTGAACACCCTCAACTAAAACCTTGACGGTGCCATCTGGCAACTTCAGCATTTGAAGAATATTGGCGATGCAACCAACCTCATAGAGGTCCTCGACACCTGGCTCATCCTTGGCGGCAGTCTTTTGGGCTACTAAAAGCACGTTTTTGCCAGTTTCCATGGCTGCTTCTAAGGCTTTGATTGATTTTGGGCGACCCACAAATAGTGGAATCACCATGTGTGGAAACACTACGACGTCCCTTAAAGGGAGAAGTGGTAGTTGAATAGGTTCAGAGGGTAGTAATAAGTGGCCAGGCATAGGGCAATTCCTCCAAAATAGTCATTCCGTAAAATTCTCTAAAAATGCCGTACCACTACATACGGACATTAATTAAGAATAGGATACTACCTATATGGGTGCCACCTAGTGAAAAACAAGGGGTAAATACGCGAAAAGTGAGCAAAAACCCTGTGAAAACAGCAAAAAAGACCAAAAATTAGGCTTTTTTGCTCATTTCTGTAGATTCCTCACCCTGCTTGTAGACCAAAATCGGCTTTCCGCCTACAGCAATCGTATTTTCATCTATGACTACCTTTTGAACATTCTTCAAGGATGGTAGGTCGTACATCACGTCCATGAGGGATCCCTCAAGAATGGAGCGTAAGCCTCGAGCACCAGTCTTGCGTGCAATGGCTTTCTTAGCAATGGCTGAGAGTGCTGCTGGACGAACTTCTAGCTCAGAGCCTTCCATGGTCAATAGGGCTTGATATTGCTTAACCAGGGCATTCTTAGGCTCAGTCAAAATTTGGATCAAAGCCGTTTCATCCAATTGCGCCAAAGTGGCCACAACTGGTAAACGACCAATCAACTCAGGAATGAGGCCAAACTTGATGAGATCTTCTGGCTCCACTTCGATTAAGAGATCGCTAACACCGCGATCATCCTTACCGGGAACCGTAGCATTAAATCCAATGCCAGTCTTCGCAGTACGCTGCTGAATCACCTTCTCAAGACCATCAAAAGCACCGCCACAAATAAATAGGATATTGGTTGTATCCACTTGCAGGAAGTCTTGATTTGGGTGCTTACGGCCACCTTGCGGAGGCACAGAGGCCATCGTACCTTCAACTAGCTTTAACAAGGCTTGCTGAACGCCCTCACCCGACACATCGCGGGTAATGGACGGGTTATCTGACTTGCGAGAGATCTTATCGATCTCATCGATGTACACAATGCCGCGCTGGGCTTTTTCTACGTTGTAGTCACAAGCTTGTAATAGTTTTTGAATGATGTTTTCTACGTCTTCACCAACATAACCTGCCTCAGTTAATGTTGTAGCATCAGCCATCACGAAAGGCACATCCAACATACGCGCTAAGGTCTGCGCTAGTAATGTTTTGCCTGAACCCGTTGGGCCAATCAGCAAAATATTGCTCTTTGCCAATTCAACACCGTCCACCATTGCTTTAGCGGGAGTCTTGGATTCTTTTTTGTCAGCAGCTTCAACAGGCTTGCCGTCTTTGTCTAACTTTTCTTTTTTAGGTTTTGGCAAATACTGCAAACGCTTGTAGTGGTTATAGACCGCTACCGCCAACGTCTTCTTGGCATGATCTTGGCCAATGACATACTGATCTAAATTCTCACGAATCTGATGGGGAGTTGGTAATGCGTCATCACCTTCCGCTTTGGGAAGTTTTGCCAACTCTTCTTGAATGACGTCGGTGCATAAGTCAATGCACTCATCGCAAATAAATACAGAAGGTCCAGCAATCAGCTTCTTCACCTCATGCTGACTCTTGCCGCAGAAGGAGCAATACAGAATTTTGTCTGCGCTATTGGTGTTGTTTGTTTCGCTCAAGATGGCAATCTAAGTGTGGAGGTAGATTAAGGGCGCTTGTCGATGACTTTATCGATCAGGCCATACTCTTGAGCCTGGTCTGCAGACATGAAGTTATCTCGATCTGTGTCTTTAGCAATTGTTTCAATAGATTGACCAGTGCGATCAGCAAGAATCTTATTTAAACGCTCACGTAGATATAGGATTTCACGTGCTTGAATTTCAATATCAGAAGCTTGGCCACGTGCACCGCCTAATGGCTGATGAATCATCACGCGTGAATTGGGCAATGCATAACGCTTACCCTTCTCGCCAGCACACAATAAGAATGCACCCATACTGGCAGCCATACCCATACACAAAGTGCTGACATGTGGCTTGATGAATTGCATCGTGTCGTAGATTGCTAAGCCAGCTGATACAGAACCGCCGGGAGAGTTGATGTACAGAGAAATTTCTTTATCTGGGTTTTCACTCTCTAGGAAGAGTAACTGAGCAATAACTAAATTTGCAGTTTGATCATTTACTTCGCCAACTAAGAAAACAACGCGTTCTCTGAGTAAGCGAGAGTAAATGTCATAGGCCCTCTCACCTCGACCAGAGGTTTCAATGACCATTGGAACTAAACCCAAACCTTTGGGCTCTAAATTCTCAGATTGGAAATGATTCTGGTTCATGTGATCAGACCTTTATTAATGTATTGCTTAGTTAAGCTTGCTGAGTTCTTCGAAAGTAACCGCTTTATCGATCACTTTAGCTTGTGAAGTGAAATACTTAATCACGTTATCTTCAAGTACCAAGTTCTCGATGTCCTTCAGGCGGCTTGGATTGCTGTAGAACCAACGAACCACTTCTTTTGGATCTTCGTAAGTTGCCGCTTGCTCATCAATTTCAGCTTTGATTTGGTCGGCAGTGGCAGCTAGATTCTGCTGTTTTACTAAGTCGCTCAAAATCAAACCAAGACGAACACGCTTAAGGGCTTGCTCAGCGAACATCTCAGCAGGGATCGGCGCATCTTTAGCATTTGGAATGCCACGCTGCATCAAGTCTTGACGAGCAGATTCGACCAAACGCTCTTGCTCTTGGGCAACCAAAGATTTTGGTGCATCCAGTTCGCAAATGCTATTGAGCTTCTCCATTACTTCACTTTTTAACAAGGAAGTAATGCGACGCTTCGTTTCGCGATCTAAATTTTCTTTTACTTCTTCGCGCATCTTGGCAACGCCACCTTCAGTTACGCCTAAAGACAACGCGAAAGCATCATCAACAGCTGGTAAGTGCGCCCAATTGACTGACTTCACAGTAATAGTGAAATCCGCTGTCTTACCAGCAACATCTTTGCCGTGGTAATCGGCTGGGAAGCTTAATGGGAAAGTCTTGCTATCACCCGCCTTGAGGCCTAATGTTGCAGCCTCAAATTCTGGGAGCATGCGACCTTCACCAAGAACATATTCAAAGTTCTCCGCTTTGCCGCCAGCGAATTCAACACCGTCAATCTTGCCAACAAAGTCGATCACCACTTGGTCGCCCGCTTGAGCAGCGGTATTTGCGCCGCCATCACCATGTGGGCCAGCTTCGCCACGTGGATGGTAATGAACTTGCTGCTTGCGTAATACATCTAATGCGCGATCAATTTCTGCATCAGAGATATCCGTTGTGTACTTAGTTACTTCTGCTTTACTAAAGTCGCCAATTTTTACTTCTGGCAATACTTCAAAGTAAGCATCAAACACAATTTTGTCTGCGTCTAATTCTGATTTAGGGTCTAGACGGGGCTGACCAGCTAATAGAATTTTTTCTTTTTGCGCTAAGTCATAGAAGAGCTCTTGAGCTTTATCGAACTGAAGCTCGAAATCCACTTGCATGCCATATTGCTTTTCGACCATGTTCTTAGGCACTTTGCCTGGACGAAAGCCCGGAGCCTTCATGGTTTTACCCAATTTAGCCAAACGGTCTTCTCTTGCCTTAGCCAAATCGGCACGAGCGAACTCTAAGGTCACTTTGCGGTCTAACTGACCTAAATTTTCTATCTGCACAGCCATTCTCGTCTCTTAATTGAAAATCGGAATATGTGAAGCCCAAGCCAAGTAGCTATCTTGTGGTGCGAGGAGGGGGACTCGAACCCCCACACCATTGCTGGCGTCAGGACCTAAACCTGGTGCGTCTACCAATTTCGCCATCCTCGCGCGAATTCCGCAAACACTACCGAGCTGAAGCTTCACTCTAAAGACCGTAATTCTACAATGCTTAGCGGTTTTGGAGGATATTTAGACCTTGTAGAGCAAAGCCACAGCATGAACTGCAATGCCCTCGCCTCGCCCCAAATGGCCAAGCGATTCATTGGTCTTGGCTTTGAGGTTGACGTGGCTTGGTGTAACCGCTAAATCAGACGCGATATTACGGACCATATCCGGCAGAAAAGTGGCTAATTTGGGCTTTTGACAAATAATCGTTGCATCCACATTACCGACATGAAAACCGGCTGCCTGAACCTTTTGCAGAGCAGCTCTCAGCAAGATTCGGCTATCCATATCTTTAAATTGGGGATCCGTATCTGGAAATAACTGACCAATATCATTGAGTCCGGCCGCCCCCAGCAGCGCATCGGTTAAAGCGTGCAACAAAGCATCGGCATCAGAATGGCCTAACAGGCCTTTGTCGCTGGGAACATGAATGCCTCCCAAGATGAGCTTTCGACCTTCAACTAGAGCATGAACGTCATAACCCTGGCCGATGCGAAATTGGGGGATTTGGGGGGCGTTTGAGGTCATTAAGTTGTCGTGATGTATTTTGAGGGCTTATTTATCGCAGGCTCGCAAGATGGTTTGCATTAAATCCCAGTCGGCTGGGTGGGTTACCTTGAAATTGCAGGTTGCACCCTCTACTAGTAAGGGGCTAGAGCCCGAGAGCTCAATAGCGCTGGCCTCATCTGTAATGTCTGCCTCAAGACGAATCCCCTCTTCAATTGCATCATGAAGGCGCTTTAAACCGAACATCTGAGGTGTCTGGGCTTGCCAAAGGTGATCTCGAGAAATCGTCTTCATTGCCCTATTGGGGTTGCCGGCAATAGCCGAGTTGGCATCAGCCATTTTTAGGGTGTCAGCCAATGGCATTGCTAATAGGCCGCCCTCACCAGCTTGAGTCACAGCATGAATCAGCTTTTGAATGAGCGCAGGAGAGATTCCGGGGCGAGCGGCATCGTGCACTAAGACCCAATCGGTCTCGGGAATGCCAGCTTTGAGCATGGCTGCCAGAGTATTTCTGACGGTTTCTTGTCGAGTTGGGCCGCCGCTTGGCAGAAATCGAATAGCAGTGGAATTACTGGAAAGTGCACTCAAAATGGGATTGTCAATGAAACCAGGGCTCACACCAACCCAAATTGAATTAATTTCGGGAGTCTTAGCAAACGCCTCCAAGGCATAGGACAGCATCGGCTTACCTGCCAACTCCTGAAACTGCTTTGGCAAGACACCGCCGAGCCTAGACCCAGTCCCAGCTGTAGGTAACAAGGCATGACATTGGGGTGAAGATTGAATTACTGCGTCCATACCTGATTCTATAATGAGCACAGATGTCTGATGCATTAAAACTAGCACCCCCCATACCCGCACCGCGGGCTGGGCAGCGCTTTACCTTTTCAGGCTTAGTTGGCTCTTCTGATGCCGCCTTAATCGCCCAATCCGCCCTACGCTATCGAGCTGAATTCTCGGTCATGGTCATCTTTTGTGCTCAGGCACAGGAAGCCCAGCGCCTTTTAGAGGAGATCCCAGCATTTGCACCGCAGCTCAAGACGCGGCTGCTACCCGACTGGGAAATCTTGCCGTATGACCACTTCTCACCACATCAAGATTTGGTGTCAGAACGACTGGCCACGCTTTATGAATTACTGAATGGCAGTTGTGACATCGTTTTAGTGCCGATCACTACGGCATTACAAAGACTTGGGCCGCCAAACTTTCTATCAGGACACACCTTCTTTTTTAGACAAGGTGACAGTCTCAATGAAGCAGCCCTAAAACTGCAGTTGCAGCAAGCCGGTTATGACCCCGTCAGTTCTGTCATGCGCCCTGGTGAATACAGTATTCGCGGCGGCTTGATTGATTTATTTCCAATGGGCTCAAGCCTCCCTTATCGCCTGGATCTTTTTGGCGATGAGATTGAGCAAATTCGAGCATTTGATCCAGATACGCAGCGTAGCCTGTATCCCGTTAAAGAGGTTCGTCTCTTGCCGGGTCATGAGTTTCCATTTGACGATGCTTCTCGTACCGCCTTCCGAGGCAGATGGCGCGAGGTATTCGAGGGTGATCCAACGCGTTGTTCAATTTATAAAGATGCGAACCTGGGAATCCCTAGTGCTGGTATCGAGTCGTACCTACCTCTCTTCTTTGAGGAATCCTCAACCGTCTTTGATTACTTCCCCCGCTCTGGCGATCCGGTTTGGTTGGTCAGCATTGGTGATGTTGAAGAATCCATCAAGAGCTTTTGGAAAGACACGCTCTCTAGATATGAATTCCTCAAACATGATCTTGATCGCCCCATTCTTCCGCCAGCAGAGCTATTCCTCGATGTAGATCAATTTTTTAGCGCTGCCAAACCCAATGCTCGCCTGTCATTGGATAAAGAGGCAGATAAGGAAGCTAAAGAGGCTCCACAATTTTTAGCCGTACCGGATTTAGCAGTACATCGCCGTGACGCTGATCCGATTAATCGCTTGCGCGCATTAGTCTCTCAAGAAAAAGTGCGCGTGCTCATCTGTAGCGATAGCAATGGCCGTAAAGAATCGATTCGCCAACTCTTTGAAGAGAGTAATTCAGTTGCCGGCCAGAATGGCAAACCGCTTTACCCATTAAAGCCGGAAGGTTTCGAAGGTGTTGCAGATTTTATTAAGAGCGATGCCCTATTTGGTCTTGTAACAGCGCAACTCTTTAATGGCTTTACTTGGCCGGCAGAGAATCTCATCATCGTTACCGAGGCTGAGCTCTTTACGTCAACTGCACGCCAACGGCGCAAGGGTAAAGAAAGCGAGAGCGCTGATCCAGACATGCTCTTCAAAGATTTGTCTGAACTCAAGATTGGTGATCCCGTGGTTCACTCTGATCATGGGATTGGTCGATATCAAGGTTTAGTTCTCCTGAATTTAGCGCCTCCAAAAGACGAGCCTATTTTTGAAGAGTTCTTGCACTTGGTTTACGCCAAAGATGCCACTCTTTATGTTCCAGTCCAACAGTTGCAGATGGTGACGCGCTATGCAGGCTCCGATCCTGACTCAGCACCATTACATCAATTGGGGTCTGGTCAGTGGGATAAGGCAAGACGTAAAGCTGCACAGCAAATTCGAGACACTGCTGCAGAACTTTTAAGTCTATATGCTGCAAGAGCTATCCGCAAAGGTCACGCCTTTGAATTTTCTGCTCATGATTACGCTGCATTTGCTGAAAGCTTTGGCTTTGAGGAAACTCCCGATCAAGCAAATGCGATTGCTGCAGTGATTGGAGATATGACCAGCGGTACGCCAATGGATCGACTAGTGTGTGGAGATGTGGGCTTTGGTAAAACTGAGGTTGCCTTACGCGCCAGTTTTGTTGCGGTCATGGGTGGCAAGCAAGTAGCCATCTTGGCGCCAACTACCCTGCTCGCAGAACAACACGTCGCAACCTGGAAAGATCGCTTTGCTGATTGGCCTGTTCGCATTGTTGAGCTCTCACGCTTTAAAACGACCAAAGAAATCAATGCTGCACTCGAGGCGATTGCTAAAGGTGAAGCTGACATCATTATTGGTACGCATAAGTTGTTATCTAAGGAAACACAGTTTGCCAACCTGGGATTGGTGATTGTGGATGAGGAGCATCGCTTTGGAGTACGACAAAAAGATGCGCTCAAAGCATTGCGTGCTGAGGTCGACATACTGACCTTGACTGCTACACCGATTCCGAGAACTCTTGGTATGGCGATGGAAGGCCTGCGTGAGTTCTCTGTGATTGCTACCGCACCACAAAAACGCTTGGCCATTAAAACCTTTGTGCGGCGCGAAGGTGATGGCGTTATTCGTGAAGCAGTTCTTCGAGAGATTAAGCGTGGTGGACAGGTCTATTTTCTACATAACGAAGTTGAAACTATTCAAAATCGTAAGCATGCTTTACAAGAACTGATTCCAGAGGCACGCATTAGCGTAGCGCACGGGCAAATGCACGAGCGCGAATTGGAATCAGTCATGCGTGAGTTTGTGACACAACGTACTAATATTCTGCTGTGTACCACCATTATTGAAACCGGTATTGACGTTCCAACAGCCAATACCATCATCATGCATCGTGCAGATAAATTTGGACTTGCGCAGTTACATCAATTGCGTGGACGCGTCGGTCGTTCGCATCATCAGGCATATGCTTATTTACTGGTGCCAGATCCTGAGGCACTCAGCAAGCAAGCGCAACTGCGTTTAAATGCCATTCAAGCGATGGAAGAACTCGGTTCTGGCTTTTATTTAGCAATGCACGATTTAGAAATCCGTGGTGCTGGTGAAGTATTGGGCGACAAACAATCGGGTGAAATTCATGAAATCGGATTTCAGCTGTATACCGAAATGCTTAATCGGGCTGTTAAGTCTCTGCGTAGCGGGAAAGAGCCGGACTTGCTTTCTCCGCTACAGGCAACTACCGATGTGAATTTAGGTGTGCCTGCCCTATTTCCGAATGATTACTGTCCCGATGTACATGAGCGACTCTCTATGTACAAACGCTTTGCCGGTACAAATGATTTCTCCGAACTCATGGGCTTGCGTGAAGAGTTAGTAGATCGCTATGGAGATTTGCCAGACCAGGCTAAATCCCTATATGAAACCCATCGCCTCCGCTTGGAGATGGATGGCTTTGGCATCAAAAAGATTGATGCCAGCCCAACGTCGATTCAAATTCAGTTCATCCCGAATCCCCCGATTGATCCAATGAAGATCATTCAATTGATTCAGTCGTCAAAGTACATCCAGCTTAATGGGCAAGATAAATTAAAAATACTCCCCCAAAAAGAGAAGGATTTTGAGAAACTAGAGCAACGTCTAGACCATATCAGGAAAATTCTCAGAAGCCTGAATGAATCTGCGATGCTTAATACTGCTCAAGCCAATTAATTTTTTTAACGCTTACTAACCATGTCCAGTCACCTCACACTAGTAGCTCTTGCCAACGCTCCGATTCCGGTGGAATTAAATACTGCATTGATTGCTCATGCAAAAGTCTTAGGCATTGATATTGCCAGAGACAAAAAAGAACAAGTCCACCCGAAATACTTCACTGGCCGCTGGGCTTGCTCACATACCTTACTACCCGAAGCCAGAGTGGCAATGCGGGATATTGCCGCCGAACACAGTGTGGATTTAGCTTTTCTATCCCCAGGTCTTAAAACAGCTGAGGTCAAAGTGTTGGCCATGGATATGGATTCCACTCTGATTAATATTGAGTGCATTGATGAGATTGCTGATTTCACAGGAAAGAAGGCAGCAGTTTCTGAAATTACGGAAGCTACTATGCGTGGTGAGATTAAAGACTTCAAAGAAAGCCTGCGTAGACGTGTGGCTCTTCTAGAAGGTGTATCAGCCGATGTTTTGGACTCAGTCTATCGCGAACGTTTACGGCCTAACCCTGGTGCTGCTGAATTACTGGCTGGAGCAAATGCTAGGGGCTTGTACACCCTACTCGTTTCTGGAGGCTTCACTTTCTTTACCCAAAAACTCCAGCAGGAGTTGGGCTTCAAGCAAACCCAAGCAAACACCCTAGAGATTATCGACGGCAAACTAACGGGTAAGGTGATTGGCGATATTGTTGATGGCGCAGCTAAGAATACCTACCTAGAGCAAGCCTGCGTTCTGATGAATTGCCATAAGCAGAACGCCATCACCATGGGCGATGGCTCTAATGATCTGCCGATGATGCAAGGTTCTGGCATCAGCATAGCCTACAAAGCAAAACCCATTGTCAAAGAAAAAGCCGACGCGGCTTTTGACCGAGTCGGCTTGGATGCTGCTTTACTGCTGATTGCCTAACTCACGAAGAGTTTGGCTTCAGCAGTAAATGAAAGCTATTTATAGGCGCTCAAAAATGGTTGCAATACCTTGTCCACCACCAATACACATTGTGACCAAAGCATATTTGCCTTGAACGCGATGTAACTCGTGAATCGCTTTAGTAGCAATTGCAGCGCCAGAGCAACCGATTGGGTGACCCAATGCAATAGCTCCACCGTTGACGTTGGTCTTAGCTGGATCTAGACCTAAGCCTTTAGTCACAGCTAATGCTTGAGCAGCAAACGCCTCGTTGGATTCGATTACATCAATTTGATCTAATTTCAGACCAGCACGCTCCAAGGCAATCTTGGTAGCCGGGATTGGACCTTCACCCATGATGTGATTCGGTACGCCGGCAATAGCGTACGAAACTAAGCGAGCGATTGGCTTATGGCCAGCTTTCTTAGCTGCTTCAGCTTCAGCCAACACAAAGAATGCAGCGCCGTCATTGATACCAGACGCATTACCCGCAGTAACGCTACCACCCTCTTTTTTGAAGACTGCTTTCATCTTCGCCAAAGTTTCCATGGTGGTATCTGGCTTGCAATGTTCATCGGTGTCAAACACCACATCACCCTTGCGAGTTTTAATCGTAATTGGAACAATCTGAGATTTAAAGCGACCTTCTTTAATTGCATGCGCTGCACGACGATGTGACTCAACCGCTAGAGCATCTTGCTCCTCGCGAGTCAGCTTCCATTTTTCAACGAGGTTCTCTGCAGTAACGCCCATATGACCAACTCCAAATGGATCAGTCAACACAGACACCATCAAGTCAATCATTTTGGTATCGCCCATGCGTGCACCACTGCGCATTGCTGGAGATCCATACATGCCGCGTGACATCACCTCAACACCACCGCCAACGCCATAATCACAATCACCCAGCATGATGGCTTGGGCTGTTGTCACAATCGCTTGCAAACCAGAGCTGCACAAACGATTCAGAGCCATTGCAACTGACTCCATCGGAAGACCAGCCTGAATGGAGGCTACACGAGCGACATAGGCGTAGCGATTATCAGTGGGAATAGTGTTTCCAACGGTAATGTAATTAATTAATGCTGGATCTACGCCAGAGCGGGCCACCGCTTCCTTCATCACGATACCGCCGAGCTCGGATGGCTCAAGGCTACTTAGTGAGCCATTAAAAGCACCAATTGCAGAACGTACAGCACTTAAAACGACGACATCACGACTCATATCAATCCCCTTTGCGGCGCCTAATTAGGCAAAAAATTGACCCCAAGAGTAGGCCAAAACACCATTTTTATTCCAATAGTCAAGTTTCGGCTATTAGGTCATGCCCTTGGGAGCTAATAACCGTTGCTTTAATGATTTCGCCAACGCGATAGCGCTTCGAAGGCTTACTTGGGGGTAAAACCCTCACCAAACCATCAATTTCAGGGGCATCGCCTATAGTTCGACCAATTCCACCAGATTCATCAACGCGATCAATGATGACCTGAACTCGTTTGCCTATTTTTTTAGCAAGTCGCTTGGTTGAGATTGCTTCAGCCTTGGCCATAAAACGTGCTCGTCGATCTTCACGCACTGGCTCGGGCACGGGATTCTCCAAGGCATTTGCACTGGCACCATCAACAGGCGAATAAGCAAAACAGCCGGCACGATCAATTTGCGCCTCATCCAAGAAATTCAATAGATATTCAAACTCTTCTTCTGTTTCACCAGGGAAGCCAGCAATAAAGGTGCTGCGAATAACCAGATCCGGGCAAGCTGCACGCCAAGCTTGAATACGCTCTATATTTTTTTCACCACTAGCAGGACGCTTCATTCTCTTGAGCACATCTGGGTGAGCATGTTGCAATGGAATATCTAGATATGGCAGTACGCCATAGCCATGCTCAGCAAATTCCGCCATGAGAGGTAAAACATCGTCAACGTGTGGATAGGGGTAAACATAATGCAGACGAACCCAAGCTTGATGCTCACTCGCAATTTGATTTAAAGCATTCACCAAATCAAACATACGAGTCTTCACGGGTTTGCCTTCCCAAAATCCAGTGCGATATTGAATATCAACACCATAAGCACTCGTGTCTTGTGAAACAACCAATAATTCTTTTACACCCGATTCAAATAGCTTTTTAGCCTCTAGCAATACTTCGCCTATGGGGCGTGAGACCAGGTCACCGCGCATGCTGGGGATGATGCAAAAAGTACAGCGGTGATTGCATCCCTCTGAGATTTTTAAATATGCATAATGCTTCGGCGTGAGCTTGACACCAATCGGCGGCAGCAAATCTGTAAAGGGATCATGCGGCTTTGGTAAATGCAAATGAATAGCCTGCATTACCTCTTGGGTGGCGTGAGGGCCTGTAACGGCAAGGACTTTAGGGTGAATACTCTGAATGAGATCACTGCCATCTGCATTCTTACGGGCACCCAAACAACCGGTAACGATAACCTTACCGTTTTCAGATAAAGCCTCACCAATTGCTGCAAGACTTTCCTCTACTGCTGAATCAATAAAGCCACAGGTATTGACAACCACCAGATCGGCACCAGAATAATCCTTAGCAGTTTCGTAACCCTCAGCACTTAATTGAGTGAGGATGAGCTCCGAATCCACCAGCGCCTTGGGGCATCCCAAGGAAACAAAACCAACTTTACCCGCCACAACTATTCTTTTTCTGTTTTAGTAGGTTGACCAGCAAATGGGAAGCTCTGCATTTGTTCTTGCATTTTCACAAACAAATCTTTGCTCTGCTCCATATAGTTGCCCATTAGGCCCTGCATCATTGGGTTTTGCAGATTCATCATCTTAGCCCATGCCTCAGGAGTGCTACCCACACCTAAGCCTTGAGTTTGATCGCCTAACTTGTTGTGAATATCGACAAACGATTGCATGGTCTTTTCAAGATAGCTGCCCATCAAACCTTGCATGGAATTTCCATAAAAACGAATGATTTGAGAAAGCATTTGAGTAGAAAATACTGGCGCACCGCCAGCCTCTTCTTCCAAAATAATTTGTAGCAGGATATTGCGGGTTAAATCATCTTCAGTTTTGGCATCTACAACGCTAAAAGCATCACCGGCCATGACTAAATTTTTGATGTCAGCCAGCGTTACATAAGTGCTAGTTTGAGTATCGTATAAACGACGATTGGGATACTTCTTAATCAAGCGGCTATCGCCGGCTTTCTTGGAACGTGTGGCCATGTGTATTTTTCCTAAATCTCGGTACTGCAATGCAACATCGGCATAGTTTATCCCTAGTTTGACCTGAGGGTAAATATGCCGATGTATAGACCACTAAAACTGCGTTTTTTTGTTGTTTAGCCAGTATGCAGGCCGCCATTGAGGGAGAAGTCAGCCCCAGTGGCGTAGCCGCCATCATCAGAAGCAATCCAGCAGCAGATAGAGGCAATCTCTTCTGGGGTGCCCAAACGCTTCACAGGAACGCCAGCCACAATCTTCTCTAGAACATCTTCACGAATGGCTTTAACCATGTCTGTGCCGATATAGCCAGGAGAGACTGTGTTTACAGTCACACCTTTAGAAGCTAGCTCTTGTGACAAAGCCATCGTAAATCCATGCAAGCCCGCTTTTGCAGTGGAATAGTTGGATTGGCCAAACTGACCCTTCTGACCATTGACAGAGGAGATGTTGATAATGCGACCCCAGCCGTTATCGGCCATGCCATCAACCACTTGTTTAGTCACATTGAATAAAGAATTGAGGTTGGTGTCGATGACCGCCTTCCACTGTTCAGGCGTCATTTTGCGAAATACGCTGTCTTTAGTAATGCCGGCGTTGTTGACTAGAACATCCACACGACCTACTTCAGCCTTCACCTTATCAAATGCAGCAACAGTACTTTCCCAGTCAGAGACGTTACCCTCAGAGGCGATGAAGTCATAACCAAGCGCTTTTTGCTCACCAAGCCAGCGATCTTTGCGAGGGGAATTTGGACCACAACCGGCAATAACCTTAAATCCATCCTTGGCAAGTCGCTGACAAATAGCGGTGCCAATACCACCCATACCGCCAGTTACGTATGCAATTTTTTGAGACATGTATTTCCCCTTATGAAAATATTATTGAGCAGCGGATACTTTTTCTTTCACGTACTTACCAGGCGCCGCTTCTAGTTTTTTGTACTGTGCATTACCAAACGTTTTGCTAGCTTTAATTTTCTTGCCGCCAAACTGTTCTAACCATTTAGCGTAGTTAGGCCACCAACTACCCTTAATATCTTTTGCAGCAGCCAACCACTCTTCTGCAGTCTTGGCCAATTTGTTGTTTTCAAAATAATGACGTTTATTTTTTGCTGGTGGATTGATCACGCCAGCAATATGTCCTGATGCACCTAAGACAAATCGATTCTTGCCCTTGAGGATATGGGTAGACTCATAAGCAGATTTCCAGGGCACGATGTGATCATCATGCGACGCGTAAATATAGGCTGGAACAGTGATCTTGCCTAGGTCTACTTTTTCACCACATACAGTGAGCTTGCCTGGTTTAACCAGTTCATTTTGTAGATAGGTGTGACGTAGATACCAACAATACATTGGACCCGGTAGATTAGTTGAATCACCATTCCAATAGAGCAAATCAAACGGCGGTGGTGAATTGCCCTTTAAGTAATTCTCGACAACATAGTTCCACACCAAATCATTTGGACGCAAGAAAGAGAATGTATTACCTAAATCCAAGCCAGACATCATTCCGTAGTGGCCGCCCTCACCGCCAATAGTGCTCTCGCGTAATTTCACCATGCCTTCATCGATAAACACATCCAGGATTCCAGTATCAGTGAAATCCAATAAGGTAGTGAGCAAAGTTAAGCTGGCGACATAATCCTTTTTACGCGCTGCCAAAACCGCTAAAGCAGTCGAGGTTAAAGTGCCACCGACACAAAAGCCGAGTACATTAATCTGATCGGTGCTACCAATATCCTTGACCACCTCAATCGCCTTGATCACGCCGTCGCCAACATAGTCATCCCAAGTCACCTTCGACATGGAAGCGTCAGGATTTTTCCAAGAGACTAAAAACACCGTGTGACCCTGCTCCACCATATATCGCACAACGGAGTTATCTGGCTGTAAATCTAGGATGTAATATTTATTAATACAAGGGGGCACCATTAAATATGGGCGCTCATACACTGTCTCAGTTAACGGCGTGTACTGAATCAATTCAAAAAGATCATTTCGAAAAACGATCTGACCTTCGGTAGTTGCAATGTTCTTGCCAACTTCAAAAGCACTTTCATCAGTCAGGGAAACTTTGCCCTTTTTTAGGTCCCCCAACAAGTTGACTATTCCATTTTGAATAGACTGTCCTTGGGTGCTAATAATATTTTCAAGAACCTCTGGGTTGGTTGCAATAAAGTTAGATGGGGATAAGGCATCAATCATTTGCTCTGTGGTGAACAGAATTTTGGTCTTTGTTTTTTCATCTGCCTCAACTGCTGAAGCAAGAGAAAGCAAATGCTTGGAGTTGAGTAAATAAGTAGCGGCAATCATCTTGCTCCATGAGGAGTGCCATGCTTTGCCGGCGAAGCGACGATCCTTTACCTCAATCGCTTCTGGATTTGTTGCGAGATGCGCAAACTCAGCAAAGTATTCTTTTTGAATTTCCGCCAAGCGTTCCGGCGGAATTAATGCCATGTGGTGCGGCGCTAATGACGGCGCTACACCTGTATTCATACCTGCAAACATAATGATCTCGTAAAGTTATTGAGACCATTCTCCATCTATAAAGCTGGAAGGGTTATACGCACTAACCCTAGCCCTAGGGCTAAGCTAGTAATAACCCGAAGATGGGGTTTTGTCTGAAATCCAAATTAAGGAAGCGAAGCGCCCTGTCTCCTTATCTCTGCGGTAAGAAAAGAAATGCGTCGGGTTATTCACAGTACAAAAGTCTCCGCCATAGATCTGCTTAATACCAAAAGAACGCAAGCGATCCTGAGCGAGAAGATATAGATTGGCTAAATACTTTTCCGGACTGCCAGCAATAGGCTGAAACGCCTCCGATAAGATGGCTTGAGATTGACTGGCAAATGCTTGCAGTACGTCTGGACCAACTTCAAAGGCTGAAGGTCCAATTGCCGGGCCCATCCATGCCGTAATGTCTTGAGGCCTCAAACCCGCAGATAGAGAGCACATTTCTTGGATGGTATTTTCAAGGACTCCACCACTGAGACCGCGCCAGCCAGCATGAGCGGCGCCAATAACATCACCTCTCTTACTTGCAAACAATACCGGCATGCAATCGGCCGTCAGAATAGCTAGAACCTCGTTTGGAACATTACTAACGGAGGCATCCGCTTCAAATGGGCCATTGCTCAAATTTTGTCTTGAGACCGGGGTGCTGACCTTGACCCCATGAATCTGTTTAAGCCAAATTGGTTCGTTGGGCAGGTATGTTTTGAGAATGCTGCGGTTTTGCAGAACATCCTGCAAATGATCACCCGCATTCAGCCCTAGATTGAGACCATTGAAAGGAGGCTTGCTAACTCCACCTTCCCGAGTTGTGCAAAAAGCCTTAATTTGCTGCGGCACATCCCAGTTGGGCTTGATCTGTTTAATTGCGCTGGTCATTTTTGATGGATGCCATCAAGGCGTCTTCTTTAGGCAGGTCGGCCTCAACCATGGCAACCAAAGGCAGTAACTCCATGAAATCTGGAGGTGGCAATCTAAACCAGGTCATCACCTCCTGGGTTACTGGGTGCTGCAGACTGAGAGCATAAGCATGCAGCGCTTGCCGACCGAAAGGTAGTGTTTTAGCTGCACCAGGCGTTCTTTTACGGTAAACCGGGTCGCCCAATAGTGGGAAGCCTAATGATTCGAGGTGAACACGGATTTGGTGGGTTCTTCCCGTCTCTAGGCGGCACTCCAGCAAAGCCACTGGACTCTCTAAAAATGCGCCTTTAGCCAGGCGTCGAAACAAAGTGGCTGCAGGTTTACCTTGGGCAGAGCCAGCGGCCATTTTGAGGCGGTCACGCTGATCGCGACCTACAGTTGCCAGCACCTTTCCTTGAGAAGGCGCCTCCCCCCAAACTAAAGAAAGATAACGGCGTCCAACAGTTCGCTCTTGGAGCTGTCTTACTAGTGCGGTTTGTGCGATATCCGTCCGAGCTACCACCATTAATCCCGAAGTATCTTTATCGAGGCGATGAACAATTCCAGCTCTTGGGAGGTTTTTGAGCTCGGGGAAACGGTGCAATAGGCCATTTAATAGGGTTCCCGTCCAATTACCAGCGGCAGGATGTACTACCAGCCCAGCGGGTTTATTCAGGACAATGATGGCTTCATCCTCATAGACAACATCAAGAGGGATATCTTCCGGAGCAAAAGCAAATTGTTCGGGCATTTCTTGTGGGAACACCTTAATACTCTCGCTTCCACGGAGTAAATGGCGCACTTTAGTGACTTTTCCATCGACTGTGACTGCCCCGGCCTCAACCCAGGCTTTGAGCCGATTACGAGAATAATCAGGCAAAGCACCGCCTAGGAACTTATCCAAACGCTCCCCACTGACCTCAGGGGGAACTTCTAGGGCTATGAAATCCTCATCATCGATATAATCAATGGGATTCGAATCGGGAGTATGCGGCAATGCCACGCTTAAAGAGCCTTTTAGTTATGTCGGACGTTATTACAGACGCCAGTTTAAGGCTTGCTGCCAGTGTTGGGTCATCTTCCAAAAAATCCCTGATTTCTTTATTTGTCGGAGCTACTGCAGCCTGCCTAGTTCTTAGCGGATGCGCTGGTAGTGATGGTCAAAAGGATGACACCGATATCTGGTCAGAGACAAAGCTGTATTCCGAGGCAACCGAAAAACTAAGAGATGCCGATTATGCGAGGTGCGGCAAATACTTTGAAAAGTTAGAAGGACGCTTTCCTTTCGGACCCTACTCTCAGCAAGCACAAATTAATGCTGCCTATTGTTACTGGAAAGCTCAAGAGCAGGCCCAAGCTCAAGTGGCTATCGATCGTTTCATCAAACTACATCAGGGCAGCCCTAATTTAGATTATGGCTATTACCTTAAAGGCTTAATTAGCTTCAATGATGATTTAGGTTGGCTCGGTAAATTCACAGGACAAGATTTAAGCGAGCGAGATCCAAAGGCAGCCAAGGAAGCTTTTGAATCCTTTAAGGTGGTGGTTGAACGCTTCCCCGATAGCAAGTATGCGCCTGACTCTCTGGACCGCATGCGCTACATCGTGAACTCACTTGCCGAAGCAGATGTGATCGTAGCTCGCTTTTACTATCAACGTGGCGCCTATCTAGCATCCGCCAACAGAGCGCAGCTCGTGATTCGTGACTACGATCGTGCACCTGCTGTAGAAGAAGCGCTTTACCTTCTCACCAAGTCATATGAGAAGCTAGGTATGACTGACCTCAGCAATGATGCGGCGCGTGTATTTAAGCTGAACTTCCCAGATAGCCAGATGATGATTACTGGTCAACGCGTTCAGAAAGAACGTCGTTGGTGGCAGATCTGGAATAAATAAAAGGATCGATCAAGTAGCGCAGGGCGTTACTTGATTAACACTCGCACCCTCTGTGCCAATGCACAAATAAGCTCGTAGCCGATGGTCCCGCTCATTTGAGCTACATCATCTACCGGCACTTCATTGCCCCATAGCTCTACCGCACTACCAATTTTGGCATTGGGCGCTTCGCGCAAATCAATCGTCAACATATCCATAGAAACTCGGCCAACTATCGGACAAATCACACCATCACCCTGTGCATCAGCACCATCAACCCAAACTGGCGTGCCGTCTTCTGCATGACGTGGATAACCATCTGCATAACCACAGGCAATAACACCGATACGCATATCCTCCGGAGCTTGATAACGACCACCGTAACCAACCCGGTCACCCTTCTTAAGTTCCTGAATGTCGATGATTTCACTACGCAATTGCATGACAGCCTGGAGTTCGGATCGAATAATATCCGCATGCACTCCAGTTGGTGATATGCCATAGAGCATGATTCCGGGGCGAACCCAATCACCAAGCGCATTTCGATGCCACAGGATTGCAGCCGAATTAGCCAAAGAGCTGGGTGCCTGAAGACCCTCGATGGTCTGCTCAAAACATTCCATTTGCTCGCCGACCGATGGTGCTTGGTCAACCTGATCTGCATTAGCAAAATGGGTCATGTGATGAAGGCGATAGCCAGCAGAATGGAGGCGATGAAAAGCGAGGCGATATTGATCCGGTCTTAAACCAAGGCGATTCATTCCCGAGTTCAGCTTTAAAAAAATATTACCGGGGTGACCAGTATGGTTTTTAAAGGACTCAAGCCATAAAACCTGCTTCTCGCTATGAACCACTAAGTCGCATTGAAGTTGGATTGCCAACTCAAGCTCCTGTTCACTAAAAAGACCTTCCAGAAGGAGAATGCGGCCTTCCCAGCCATGATCCCTTAACCATTGGGCATCTGCAATATCTAGTAAGGCAAAGCCATCAGTGGATTCAAGGCCCTTATAGGCTGCTTCTAGGCTATGACCATAGGCCTTAGCCTTTACTACAGACCAAATCTTAGATTCAGGGGCGAGCTCACGAATACGGCCCAAATTATGACGAAAGGCATCTGTGTGTATAGTTGCCAGAATTGGCCTATGAATTAAGCTATTGGCTGACAAGCTCATATGCACCCCCTTTCGTGTTTTAATTATATTAATGACTAGATTGTACGAATGAACCGTAGTTTTTACATCATTATGGCGGCGCAATTTTTTTCGTCGCTTGCTGATAACGCATTGCTGATTGCAGCAATCGCCCTCTTGGTCCAGCTTAACGCTCCGGCCTGGATGACCCCTTTACTCAAATTATTCTTTGTTCTGTCCTACGTCTTGTTGGCTGCCTTCGTAGGAGCCTTTGCTGACTCCCGCCCTAAGGGTAATGTCATGTTCATCACTAATACGATTAAATTCATTGGTTGTGTAGTGATGCTATTTGGCAGCCACCCTTTATTGGCCTATGCGATTGTTGGCCTAGGAGCTGCGGCCTACTCCCCAGCTAAATACGGCATCCTCACAGAATTGCTTCCACCAGAAAAATTAGTGGCAGCGAATGGCTGGATTGAGGGCCTCACTGTAGGCTCCATCATCATGGGCACCGTGCTTGGTGGCGTCTTAATTAGCAAGTCTGTATCTGAGAGCCTCCTAGGACTTGATATGCCAATACTAGAGACCAGCATTGATACCGCAGCCGAATCTGCCATCATGATCATCATGATGATTTACATCTTGGCTGCCCTGATTAATTTACGCATTCCAGATACTGGAGCGCGCTATGAGTCCCAAAAGACCAACCCAATTGAACTGGTAAAAGATTTTGCTGTCTGCTTTAAGACTCTTTGGGCCGATCGTCTTGGTCAAATCTCCTTGGCAGTGACGACCTTATTTTGGGGTGCTGGGGCAACCTTGCAGTTTATTGTGATTAAGTGGGCACAAGTTTCCCTACATATGACCCTATCCCAAGGCGCCATTCTTCAAGCGATTTCTGCATTTGGCGTTGCTGGTGGAGCTGTATGGGCTGCTTGGCGTATACCTCTTAAGAGCTCGCTGAAGGTTCTTCCCTATGGCATCGCCATGGGTTTAGTTGTCTGCGTAATGGCAATCTACAACTCCGACATGTTACCCAATACCAGCATTCTGACCATTGGCAAGTTCGAACTTGCACTCAACCTATTGCCAGCTTATTTCTTGCTGATCTTGGTTGGTTGGTTGGCGGGTTATTTTGTGGTCCCGATGAATGCCCTGCTTCAACATCGCGGCCATGTTCTGATGTCTGCAGGTCATTCGATTGCCGTGCAAAACTTTAATGAAAATATTTCTGTGCTGATGATGTTGTTGATTTATTCCGGACTGATTTGGTTGGATGCACCAATTCAGGCAGTCATTATTGGCTTTGGTGTAGCAGTAAGCGCCATCATGTGGCTAGTCATTAAGCGCCATGCTGCTAATCAGGCTGAATATGACTCAATGCATTTGATTGGGGAGCACAAGCACTAAGCGCAAGGCTTAGATGTTTTGTAAGACGGATTTAGCCAATAGCAGATCTTGCCAAAATAGACTCTTGTCTTTCGGCCTAGCAATCAACTGATTTAATTCAAAAGTAGCAATGAGTGGCAAGTCCTCTGCACCATCAACATGAATAGCCAAGACAGTCTCCCGAAGCTCAGGCAGCGCATCACGCTCACCTGACAACCTTTGAGCAGCAGTTACACCAAACGCCAGAGCCACTATAGGTGTTCCGTCTTGTGGCAACTGTTCGGGATTGAATTGTTCGGCAGGATTTTTCCAAGACCACTCTTGGGAAGATAAGCCGAGAACCCGAATGATATTCTGAAAGAGCAATTCGACATCACCTTGAGGTTTATTGCCATAAAACCACCATATGCCAGCCGAAGCTCTCTCCTGCTTTTCAGTCACGACAGCGGCAGCAGTCTGATGCTGAGAAACCTCAGTAGCGATCACTTCTGCGGCTTGTTCAGGAGCCGCATCTCGTGAAGTCCACTCGGTAATACCCATCTCCTTCAGGAAGGTGGAATTTGTACTCATATTCATGACTCAAGCTTAATCGATTTAGCCAAAACTAGGGCGTCTTCGCGCAAACCACTAGCGATATCCACTGGGTAATAATTTTTGCGTAAACCAATCTGCTCATATCCAAGACTTTGATAGAGCTTTAAGGCTGACTCATTAGAGGGTCGAACCTCTAAAATAATTCTGGGCATATTTTGCTGGGCGGCTACACCCTCGATGGCATTCATCATTTTTACGCCAATACCCAAACGACGTAATTTTGGAGAAACGGTAATGTTGAGGAGATGTAACTCATCAACAGCCGGAAACAAAATGCAGTAGGCCCAGAGAATTTCTGGGTCTAAATAACTGCCCTTTACTGCATCAGACAATTGTGGCCTGACGCAATAGGCCCAATGACCTGCAGCTAGTGAGTCTGAAAAGTTGCCTTTTGTCCAAGGGTGGATATGTGAAACAGACTCTATAGCGAGAACTGAATCTAAGTCTGCGACTGTCATGGGCAGAAAAGAAAGTTCCGCTACGCCTGCAGAACTTAACTGCTCGGGCTTGATACTATCAACCATGCTGTTGACTACGTTCAGCGGAAGTCAATGCCACTTTATTACGTATGTACAGTGGCTCAAGCAAGTGAATATCTTGTTGCAAGCCTTTGCTCCACATGTCCCGAGCACAATCTAAAACTCCTAAAGCATTCACTGTAATAGACGAATCAAGCTGATTGCTAGCAAGAGATTGTGAAAGGCTGGCAAATACACGATCTCCAAACTCATTAATCGCACTACCCGCCAAGAAATCAGTATTCGAGAGTTCAATTTCCTCTGGTTTCGTCAAATGAATATCGCCCTGACGATATGGCAATTGATTTACTTTTACCTGATATCTGGCCCAGTAAACCTCGTCCATGCGGGCATCCACAGAGATTACAAAGGATTGCGCCCTTGAAGCAATAAATGCAGGCGTCAGAATCAGTTGGCTGGCAATAGCATCCAGACTGGCTACCGGCAGTACTGGTAGTCTTGCTGCGATTGCTAAACCTTGGACTGCTGCGACTCCAAGTCGAACACCCGTGAAGGCTCCTGGACCTACGCCAATAGCAATAGCATCCAGCGCAGAAAGTTCGATTGAGGCTTCAGATAACAACTCTTCAACCCAAGGCAATAAGAGTTGGCTAGCGCCTGCCGACACTTTTTGGTGACGGAAAATAGGTGCAGCATCAGTTAAAGATAAAGCCACCGAACACCAAGCTGATGAGGTGTCGATGGCCAATATATGGGTCAATTGGGGCTTTCTAGATACTTATGAATTCAGACCTGCAATGATATCCGGTGGCGCCTGAACAAGTTCAATCAACACACCTTCACCACAGAAAGGAAACTCTTCATTACCTTTGGGGTGAACAAAGGTAATGTCATAGCCAGCTGCACCTTTACGAATACCACCTGGTGCAAAACGCAGACCCTGTGCAGACAACCACTCCACAGCCTTGGGAAGATCATCCACCCATAAGCCAATGTGGTTTAAGGGAGTTTGATGAACGGAAGGCTTTTTTTCAATATCAAAGGGTTGCATGAGATCCACTTCGATTTCATGAGCACCTTTACCAATTGCACAAATATCTTCATCGACGTTTTCACGTTCAGAGACAAAGGTGCTCTTATATTCAAAGCCCAACAGGTCAACCCACAGCTTACGGAGACGCTCTTTATTTTCGCCGCCAATGGCAATTTGTTGAACGCCTAATATCTTGAATGGTTTAGTCATAGCAGGCCTTATTCAAAGCGAATGATCAATTGATCAACCGCTAAGCTTTCGCCAACATTGGCACAGATTTCAGCAACCACACCGTCTTGCGCCGCAACCAATGTGTTTTCCATTTTCATAGCCTCAATCGCAGCCAATTTTTGACCAGCAGTGACTGCCTCACCAACTTGGACGGAAATGTTGGTTAATAGGCCTGGCATTGGTGACATCACCAACTTTGAAGTATCTGGTGGAACCTTGACCAACATCCGACGCTGAAGCTCAGCGCCCAGGGGACTTAGCACCATACACTCGTAGTGCGCTCCGTCTAAAACAAGAGCGTACTTCACACCCTTGCGCTCTACTTGAGCGGTAATTTTGTGCGTGCCATTGATGGTTGCGCGCAAACATAGCTCGCCTGGACGCCAATTACTGACAAGGTCATAACGACTAACATCGCCCCCTTCTTCAATATAGACGGAATACACACCATCTTTCAGATCAACACGAACAGGAATCTCTTTCATCTCTTCGCTAGATCCAACTCGTGAACCGGTGACCACTACGAAATTCTTGGCAATTGTCATCTCGTGACCAGCCAATTGGCCGTCAATCATCTGGATGTGCTCAAGATAACGGTAACGCATAAACGCGGATAAAGCTGCTAAACGTTTTGGATCTGCTGGCTGTACGGAATCCTTTTTAAAACCATCGGGATATTCTTCAGCAATAAAGCCAGTAGTGAAGTCACCAGAGACAAAGCGTGGATGCTGCAACAGGGCTGCCTGGAAAGGAATATTCGAATGAATACCGCGAATGACAAAGTCATTTAGTGCAGCACGCATCTTTTCAATTGCTTCAGTACGATCTTTACCGTGCACAATCAACTTGGCAATCATGGAGTCGTAGTACATCGGGATCTCGCCGCCCTCATATACACCTGTATCAACACGCACACCATCCAACTCTTCTGGTGGACGGTATTTAACGAGACGCCCTGTAGAAGGTAAAAAGTTACGGAATGGATCATCTGCATTAATACGACATTCCATCGACCATCCATCAAGCTTGATATCTTCCTGCTTGAATGCCAACTTCTCGCCAGCGGCCACACGAATCATCTGCTCCACTAAATCGAGACCAGTAATACCCTCGGTAACCGGATGCTCTACTTGCAAGCGGGTATTCATCTCAAGAAAGTAGAACGACTTATCTTTGCCGACCACAAACTCCACAGTGCCTGCAGATTGATAGTTCACTGCTTTTGCTAAAGCTACAGCCTGTTCACCCATCGCCTTACGGGTAGCTGGATCAATAAATGGGGATGGCGCTTCTTCAATCACCTTTTGATGGCGTCGTTGAATAGAACAATCACGCTCACCTAGATACACCACATTGCCATGTGCATCCCCTAACACCTGAATTTCAATATGGCGTGGGCCTTCAACAAACTTCTCAATGAAGATACGATCATCACCAAAGCTATTCATCGCCTCTGTTTTACAAGCAGCAAAACCTTCGCCAGCCTCTTTGTCATTAAATGCAACACGCAAGCCTTTACCACCACCACCTGCAGATGCCTTAATCATCACCGGGTAACCGATTCCTTGGGCAATCTTTACCGCTTCTTCAGTTGTATCAATCGCTTCGTTGTAGCCAGGAATAGTGTTGACCTTAGCCTCAAGAGCCAACTTCTTTGAAGCAATCTTGTCGCCCATTGCCGCAATAGACTGATGCTTAGGGCCAATGAAAACAATACCCTCTTCTTCGCAACGGCGAGCAAATTGCTCATTCTCAGATAAGAAGCCATATCCAGGGTGAACTGCTTCAGCACCAGTATCTTTACAGGCCTGAATAATGCGGTCCATTACCAAATAAGATTCGCGTGAAGGAGCCGGCCCAATACAAACCGCTTCGTCAGCCATCTGCACATGTCGCGCTTCTTTATCTGCCTCGGAATAGACGGCCACTGTCTTGATACCCATCTTCTTGGCAGTCTTCATCACACGGCAGGCGATCTCGCCGCGGTTAGCAATCAAAATTTTCTTAAACATTTTCGTAGTCATGATTTGTCGGCGCCTTAAAGAGGAATATTGCCGTGTTTACGCGGTGGGTTTGTCAGCTCTTTATCTTTGAGCATTGCCAAAGAGCGTGAGATACGCTTCCGTGTCTCATGGGGCAAGATCACATCATCAATGTAGCCGCGTCGACCCGCTACAAAAGGATTTGCAAATTTAGCTTTGTACTCAGCTTCGCGAGCAGCAATTTTTGCGGGATCAGATTTTTCTTCACGGAAGATAATCTCAACGGCACCTTTAGGGCCCATCACTGCAATCTCAGCTGATGGCCATGCGAAGTTAACGTCACCACGCAAGTGCTTAGATGCCATCACGTCATAGGCGCCACCGTAGGCCTTACGAGTAATCAGCGTTACTTTTGGAACGGTGCAATCCGCATAGGCGTACAGCAACTTCGCGCCATGTTTAATGATGCCGCCGTATTCTTGTGATGTACCAGGCATGAATCCAGGTACGTCAACCAAGGTTACAACTGGAATATTGAAGGCATCACAGAAGCGTACAAAACGAGCAGCTTTAATGGATGCCTTGATATCCAAGCAGCCTGCTAAAACTAAAGGCTGGTTTGCAACGATACCAATCGAGCGGCCCTCCATACGAGCAAAACCAATGAGGATATTTTTTGCGTAATCAGGCTGGAGCTCGAAGAATTCACCATCATCCACGATTTTCCCGATCAACTCTTTCATATCGTAAGGTTGGTTTGGATTGCTTGGCACCAATGTATCTAGTGAGAAATCTGGCTCTTCAGTGCGTTGCGCCCCATTGATCATGGGTGGCTTTTCCCGATTAGATAATGGGAGGTAGTTAAAGAAACGGCGGAGCATCATGATGGCATCAACGTCGTTGTCAAAAGCTAAGTCACATACGCCTGAAATAGTGGAATGGGTAACGGCACCACCAAGCTCTTCTGCCGTTACATCCTCATGGGTTACCGTCTTGACCACTTCCGGTCCAGTAACAAACATATAAGAGCTATCTTTCACCATGAAGATGAAATCAGTCAGAGCTGGTGAGTACACTGCACCGCCAGCAGATGGACCCATGATGAGTGAAATTTGCGGGATGACGCCAGAGGCAGTCACATTACGTTGAAAGATCTCGGCATAGCCACCCAAAGAAGCAACACCCTCTTGAATACGTGCACCACCAGAGTCATTCAGACCAATCACAGGGGCGCCTACTTTAAGCGCCTGATCCATGATCTTGCAAATCTTCTCAGCATGCGCTTCAGAAAGAGAGCCGCCCAAAACAGTGAAGTCTTGTGAGAACACAAAAACTAAGCGGCCATTAATCATGCCGTAGCCAGTAACAACACCATCTCCTGGAACAGTTTGATCCGCCATGCCAAAGTCGTAGCAACGATGCTCAACAAACATATCCCACTCTTCAAAGGTACCCGCATCCAACAGGAGCTCAATACGCTCACGAGCAGTAAGCTTGCCTTTGGAATGTTGTGCAGCAATACGCTTTTGCCCGCCACCTAATCTGGCAAGCTCGCGCTTAGCTTCAAGCTGTTGAATGATTTCCTTCATAACTACTCCCTTAGAAAAATTCGTGTCCCATTGCCTCGAGCAATCGTCTCGCAGCAACAGATGCGGCCATGGTTCCTTGATTTACCTCGCCACTCAGGATGGGTAAAAGTGTTTGTACTTCCGGGTGATTCTGAAAAGCATTCTTGAGGCCTGCATCAATTCGATCCCACATCCAAGCACCGGCTTGTTGTTTGCGACGAGACTGTAACTGGCCATTTGCGTTTTGCAGCTTCTGAAAATGCAGAATTTTTTCCCATAATTCAGGCACTCCATTGCCTTCAAGAGCGCTCAAAGTCATGACAGTTGGGTGCCAATATTCCTGATTGTGAGAAGCATGATCGGGGTTGCCTTGGAAACCCAATAAGCGTAAAGAGCTTGTGATAAATAATTGAGCGCGCATTGCTGCATCTGGATCGATATCGACCTTATTGATGACAATCAGATCAGCAATTTCCATGACCCCTTTTTTGATGGCCTGCAGATCGTCTCCGGCATTGGGCAATTGCAATAAAAGGAACATATCCGTCATACCAGCAACTGCAATTTCGCTTTGACCGACGCCAACAGTTTCAACAATCACAATGTCAAAGCCGGCTGCCTCAGCAACCAGCATTGCTTCGCGTGTTTTCTCAGCTACACCACCTAGGGTGCATGATGACGGACTTGGACGAATAAATGCGTTATCTAAAACTGAGAGCCTCTCCATTCGGGTCTTATCACCCAAGATAGAACCGCCAGATAAGCTGGAGGAAGGGTCGATCGCCAGAACTGCAACCCGATGCCCTTTTTCAATGAGGTATAAACCTAAGGTTTCAATCAGGGTAGATTTACCAACACCCGGTACGCCTGAGATACCCAGGCGAAATGATTTGCCTGTTTTTGGCAATAAGGTATTGAGAACCTCATCAGCACGCTTGCGATGATCCATGCGTGTTGACTCAAGCAAGGTAATGATCTTAGCCAAGGCTCGACGCTGCGCCGGCGAAGGCGCACCAGTGAGATCATTCACCAAAGCTTGGTCAACTGCATTAAGCATGCTGATGTCTTCGATCTTGGGATTAAGCAGGTTTTACAGATTTACGAATCTGCTCGAGCACATCCTTAGCCGAAGCTGGAATTGGAGTACCAGGACCATATATGCCCTTCACCCCTGACTCATACAAGAAGTCGTAATCCTGCCTTGGAATAACACCACCCACGAAAACGATGATGTCATCAGCGCCCTGCTTCTTCAGCTCGGCAATGATGGCAGGCACCAAGGTTTTGTGACCTGCAGCCAGAGTAGAAACGCCTAAGGCATGTACGTCATTCTCAATTGCTTGACGGGCACATTCTTCAGGAGTTTGGAACAAAGGTCCGATATCTACGTCAAAACCGAGGTCAGCAAAAGCGGTTGCCACAACCTTAGCACCGCGATCATGACCATCCTGACCTAACTTAGCAATCATCACACGTGGACGGCGACCAAAGTCTTTTGCAAATTCCGCGATCTCTACCTTCAATTTTTCCCAACCTTCTGCTGAGTCATAAGCAGCTGCATACACACCAGTCACCTTTTGAGTATCGGCGCGATGGCGCCCGTAAACTTTTTCTAATGCATCTGAAACCTCACCAACCGTAGCACGCAAACGGATCGCTTGAACAGCCAACTCTAATAAGTTGCCAGTGTTTTCTTCTGCGGCTTTGGTTAATGCTTCTAATGCAGCCTCGACTTTTTTGGAATCGCGCTTCGCCTTAATATCTTTTAATCGAGCAACTTGGCTTTCACGAACCTTGTCGTTATCGATCATCAAGACATCAACTAAATCTTCTTTACCTAGCTTGTACTTATTCACTCCGACAATCACATCAGATCCGGAGTCAATCTTGGCTTGCTTCTCAGCGGCGGCAGCCTCAATCTTGAGCTTGGCCCAACCGCTTTCTACTGCCTTGGTCATACCGCCCATGGCGTCAACTTCTTGGATAATTTCCCAGGCCTTATCAGCCATTTCTTGAGTGAGGTTCTCCATCATGTAAGAGCCAGCCCATGGATCAATCACGCTAGTAATGTGGGTTTCTTCTTGCAAGATTAATTGGGTATTACGCGCAATACGGCTTGAGAATTCAGATGGCAACGCAATGGCTTCATCAAAGGAGTTCGTGTGCAAGGATTGTGTACCGCCGAATACCGCAGCCATGGCTTCAACAGTCGTACGAACAACGTTGTTATAGGGGTCTTGCTCAGTCAAAGACCAGCCAGATGTCTGGCAGTGTGTGCGCAGCATCAATGACTTAGGGTTTTTTGGCTCAAAAGACTTCATGATGCGCCACCACAAGAGACGAGCAGCACGTAGCTTGGCAACCTCTAAATAGAAGTTCATACCAATAGCAAAGAAGAATGAAAGGCGACCAGCAAAGCCATCCACATCTAAGCCTTTAGCTAAAGCAGTTTTTACATATTCTTTACCGTCGGCTAATGTGAATGCCAACTCGAGAACTTGGTTTGCACCAGCCTCTTGCATGTGATAACCCGAAATAGAGATCGAGTTAAATTTCGGCATGTGCTTGGCGGTGTACTCAATAATGTCGCCGATGATCCGCATAGAAGGCTCTGGCGGATAGATATAAGTATTGCGAACCATGAACTCTTTCAGAATGTCATTCTGAATTGTTCCGGATAGCAACTCTTGCTTAACACCCTGCTCTTCACCAGCAACGATATATCCAGCCAATACTGGCAACACGGCACCGTTCATCGTCATCGACACAGATACCTTGTCTAATGGAATGCCATCGAACAAGATTTTCATATCTTCAACAGAGTCAATGGCAACACCTGCTTTACCAACATCACCAGTCACACGTGGATGATCTGAATCGTAGCCACGATGGGTTGCCAAGTCGAATGCCACTGATACACCCTGACCACCTGCATCTAAAGCCTTGCGATAAAACGCATTCGATTCTTCAGCAGTTGAAAAGCCAGCGTACTGACGAATAGTCCATGGTCGTACTGAGTACATCGTTGCCTGAGGACCGCGAACAAATGGTTCAAAGCCTGGTAAGGAATGGGTGTACTGAAGACCTTCTGTATCTTCCGCTGTATACAAAGCCTTGAGATGAATACCATCCGGGGTTTGCCAGCCTAATTTATCAACATCCCCATTCGGAGCTGATTTTTGGGCTGATTTTTTCCACGCATCTAAATTGCTATCAGGCACATTTGGCCAACTATTAGATGTATTCGATGATGGCGTTTTCTTACTTGTACTCATAAAGCACTCCTGGTTGGCTTTATTGCATTGTTGCTAAATTTGTAAGGCTATTTTGCTTGACATTTTTAAATTTGTCTAGATACTGTATACATAATTATGAATACAAAACTGATTAATAGACCTCTATATGAAGATGTTGCTGAGCGCCTCCGCGAGCAGATCTTTTCACATGAATTGGCCCCTGGGAGCTGGCTAGATGAGCAAAGCCTAGCTCTGGCATTTGGGATCAGCCGGACCCCAATGAGAGAAGCCATCAAAGTATTGGCCTCGGAAGGCTTGGTCACAACCAAGATGAATAAAGGCGCGTATGTCACCGAGGTTGATAGGCGTGATCTTGAGCAAATCTTTACCGTTCTATCCCTACTAGAGGGTCAAGCAGCAAAAGAAACAGCGCTCAAGGCAACTGAAGCGCAGCTAACCCAATTGGATAACCTGCATCACCGACTAGAAAAAGCGGCAGCAGACAGAGATATTGAGCAATTTTTCGAAATCAACGTCAAATTTCATGACCTCATCCAAGAAATTGCAGGAAATAAATGGATGAATGGCGTTATTGAGGACCTGCGCAAGGTTCTGAAACTTCAAAGGCGGGATTCTTTAAGTCGGAGTGGTCGACTGTTGAGCTCACTGATTGAGCATCGAGAGATTCTCCAGGCCATACTGAAGCGCGATTCAATAGCAGCCGAGCTTGCTATGCGCAAACATCTAGCTCGGGGGCTTGAAGCCACTAAATAAGCTGCTCCCAAAAAAAATAAAGGCCTAAGTGAACACCTAGGCCTTTAAAGGATGGGGGCTGAAATTACTTCTTAATGACAAAGGTTCCAGGTAATTTAGAGATATATGCAGCCATATCCTGCAAATCAGCATCAGTAAACGCTTGAACTTGAGATCCCATAATGGCATTGTTGCGGCCGTATTGGGCATTGCCATTACCTACCTTATAAGCTTTTAAGGCGTAATAAAGGTAATCAGAATATTGGCCAGCTAACTTTGGATAAGCTGGCAAGATTGGAGCATTGAGACCAGCGCCATGGCATGAGGCGCAATTGGCCTTCTCTACCAGTGCCTGACCTTTTTCAGCATTAGCTGCTTGAGCTACGCCAATGCTAGATAACAACATGGCGGTAATTAGTGCGAATTTCATAAACATGCCTCTAAATATCACTTCAATGGGTTATTTGGTGAGCTGGCTGTTTGCGCAGCATAGTATTCGCCAAGGTCGGCCATGTCTTGGTCAGACAAGCTTCCAGCTATAGATCGCATCGTCGGATGCTTTCTTTCGCCTTTTTTATATGCCGCTAGGGAGCTGGCAATATAAGCAGCATTTTGGCCGCCGATCATTGGTACTTTGTAAACCAAAGGATAGTCAGCACGATAGTCAGGAATGGCGTGGCAACCGATGCAAAGCCAAACCTTACCCTGTCCAGCTTGGGCAGAGCCTTTAACGTCTTGAGCCTGTGCAGCAAATCCAGCAAAAGCCAAACCAGCACAAAGAGTCAATTGGGAAAGAATGAGGTGTTTTTTCATAGAAATCATCATTAACGAGTTTGATTCAAATCAATTTGGAAAGAGTATAGCGGAGACAGACCAAGATACCCCCTTTTCACCCCCTTAAATTAGCAAAAACACTGAAAATAACGGCCCTTTTACCTATACTTGAGCGCTATTTACAGACAAATTACCCCCTCAAGATGACCAAGACCAAATCCCGCTTCGACGGCTCCAAAAGCTATGTAGCCACTAATGACCTGAAATTGGCGGTCAACGCTGCCATTCAGCTGCAGCGCCCCCTGCTCATTAAGGGAGAGCCAGGAACAGGTAAAACCATGTTGGCCGAGGAAGTCGCCGCAGCCTTGAATATGCCACTGATGCAATGGCATATTAAATCCACCACCAAGGCTCAGCAGGGCCTTTATGAATACGATGCTGTTAGCCGACTAAGAGACTCCCAACTCGGCGATGCAAAAGTAAATGATATTCGTAACTACATTGTTAAAGGCGTTCTTTGGCAGGCATTCGAAGCGGATGAACCTGTCGTTCTATTAATTGATGAAATAGATAAAGCAGATATTGAGTTTCCAAATGATCTCTTGCGAGAAATTGACCGCATGGAATTCTATGTGTACGAAACACGGGAGTTGATTAAGGCAAAGCACCGCCCTCTTGTCATCATCACCTCCAACAATGAAAAAGAATTACCCGATGCATTTTTGCGTCGCTGCTTTTTTCATTACATCTCGTTCCCAGATGCCCAAACGATGCAAAGTATCGTGGATGTTCACCATCCGAACATCAAACAAACATTACTGGAAGCAGCACTCAAATCTTTTTATCAGATCCGGTCTTTGCCAGGCTTGAAAAAGAAACCCTCTACTTCAGAATTAATTGATTGGTTAAAGTTATTGTTGGCCGAAGATATTCCAGCTGAGGCCCTCTATAGCGGCGAAGACAAGATTGCAATTCCACCGCTGCATGGGGCGCTACTTAAAAATGAACAAGATATTCATTTATTTGAACGCTTGGTGATGATGAACCGCAATCATCGCTGATATCTCACACTGCAATAGCTGAATCATGTTGATTCAATTCTTTCTGAAACTCAAAGAGGCTAAAGTCCCGGTTTCTGTACGAGAATTTTTAACGCTTTTGGAAGCCCTAAAGGAAGGGGTCATTGAGCCCTCCATTGATGAGTTTTATCAACTCGCACGTATGACCTTGGTGAAAGATGAGCAGCACTTTGACCGCTTTGATCAGGTCTTTGGATCCTACTTCAATGGTGTAGAGCAACTAATGGCCTTAGCGCCTGATATACCCCTAGACTGGCTCGAGAAGAAACTGCAACGTGTACTAACGGAAGAAGAAAAAGCGGCACTCAAAAAATTAGGCGGTCCCGAAGCTTTACAAAAGCGTCTTCAAGAGCTTTTGAAAGAGCAGAAAGAATGGCACGGTGGCGGTAAAAAATGGATTGGCGCGGGAGGATCATCTCCTTTTGGGCATAGTGGATACCACCCTGAGGGTATTCGGATTGGTGGAGAAAGTGCTGGTAATCGCACTGCTATCAAAGTTTGGGAAGCAAGAGAATTCAAGGACTATGACAGCGATCTCAGTCTAGGAACTCGCAATATCAAAATGGCCTTACGTCGCTTGAGACGCTTTGCTAGAGAAGGCTCTAGTCTAGAGCTGGATCTCGATAAGACCATTCACTCGACAGCTGCAAATGCAGGGATGCTGGATATTCAAATGCGCCCTGAGCGCCATAACCAAGTCAAAGTCTTATTGCTAATGGATGTAGGCGGATCTATGGATGATCACATCCAGCGTATCTCTGAGTTATTCACTGCCGTCAAAACCGAATTCAAACACTTGGAGTATTACTACTTTCACAACTGTGTGTATGAGCATCTTTGGCAAAGCAATCGTCGCAGACGTGACCAAGTTACGGCAACACAAGACATCATCAATAAATATGGTCCAGACTACAAGCTCATTTTTATTGGCGATGCCACGATGTCTCCCTATGAAATTCTGAGTCCGAATGGTTCAGTCGAATACAACAACCGTGAAACTGGTGCAACTTGGATTAACCGCCTCATTGACCACTTCCCCCATTTTGCTTGGCTCAATCCAGAGCCGGAATCAGTCTGGCAGTATCGACAATCTATTGACATCATGAAAGGTCTCATGAAAGATCATATGTATCCCGTGACCTTAAATGGTCTTGAGGATGCGATGCGTCAATTGTCTAAGTAATCCAGTAAGATTTACAGAAGCCATTTTTTATTTTTTTCTTTCCATTTTTACTAAGAACCTATGACAAACCATATTAGCGACCGTCTCAAAACACTTGGCATTGATTTACCACCGCCTGGACCACCTGCAGCCGCCTATGTCATGGCTGCTACGACTGGTAATACTGTTTTTCTTTCTGGCCACATTGCCAAGAAAGATGGCAAGCCTTGGATTGGTAAGTTAGGTCTAGATATGGATACGGAGACTGGTAAAGCGGCTGCCAAATCGATTGCGATTGATTTGATTTCTACCCTGCAAAATCACTTGGGCTCTCTCGATAAAGTAAAGCGCATCGTCAAAGTGATGGGATTGGTGAATTCCACCTCTGAATTTACTGAGCAACATTTAGTGATTAATGGCTGCTCTGAATTGCTGTTTGAGGTTTTTGGCGATGCTGGCAAGCATGCCCGTAGCGCGTTTGGCGTTGCTCAAATCCCCTTAGGCGCTTGCGTTGAAATTGAGCTTATTGCTGAGATTTAATAACTCAGCAGGCTTAACTTGTGCTGTTGGATGTCTTCCGGCGTGTCGACATCCATTACAAATTCCTGCTTACTCGTATTCATTATCCTAACTTGTTTTGGATGAGCATCCATATAAGCTCTACAAACCATATCAGGGGTCTTGAGCACATCAGATATGGCCTTGTGAGAAAACAGTACTGGATTACCACGCTTCCCATCAACCATTGGCAGAATGATTTCCTCGCCAGCCTCTCGCTTGACGTACTCATCCAGCAGATCTTGAATCTCTGCTCCTCCAATCTCAGGCTGATCGGATAAGGCAACGAGCAGCACATCAAATGCACTCCGGAGTGATTCAAGTCCAAGGCGCACAGAGGAAGATTGGCCTCTTTCTGGAGAAAGATTTGGAATGATGCGTATTGGATACGCTAAGCAGGCGTTTAACTTTGCTATCTCCAACTCAATCACTTGGGCATGAAAACCAGTGACTGTTATGTATTCAACAGGATGAAATCCTTGTATTGAGTTTGAGAATCGCTGTAAAAGAGTCTGGCCATCTCGATGAAGCAAGGCCTTAGGGTGCGAACCTAACCTGCTGCCCTCTCCCGCCGCCAGCAAAAGCACGGCAAGGCGTAATTGTTTAGCTTGAGCAGATGGGCTAGAACTTGTCATTAGAGTGATAATAAATACATTCCTAGCAAATAATAATAAATAGAAGAAATTCAAGACAAGAAATGAATAGCACTGATTTAAGCGTACTGAAAGCTGCAGTAGATTGGCTCAAGGCCGGTCATCCCGTTGCAATCGCCACAGTTGTTCAAACCTGGGGTTCCGCACCTAGACCTATCGGTTCTTGGTTGGCCATACGGGGAGATGGACAAGTGACTGGATCGGTCTCTGGTGGATGCGTCGAAGATGACTTGATCCGCCGGGTTCAAACTGAAATCTTGACGCGGGATTTACCGGAAATGGTGGTCTACGGCGTGAGCCAACAAGAAGCGGCTCGCTTTGGCTTACCTTGCGGCGGAACGCTACGCTTGCTTGTTGAACCAAAACCAGAATTAGCAATCTTAGAAACTATTCTGGCATCCATCAGTAATCACCAAATCACATCTCGCACAGTGGATCTCGCAACCGGCAAATCCACTCTAGAAGCTGGAAATCGCAACGAGGCATTTGTTTGCGATGATCGATTCATGAAAACGACCTATGGTCCCCGTTGGCGTATGGTCATCATTGGCGCAGGACAACTATCACTCTATACCGCCGACTTTGCACTTGCATCTGACTTTGAGGTGATTGTGATTGACCCGCGTGAAGAGTATGCAGAAGGCATCAATCGCGAGCATATTCAATTTGTCAAGGGAATGCCAGATGATGTACTTCTAGAGATCGGCGTCGACTCACACACCGCCGTAGTTGCCTTAACGCATGATCCTAAACTGGATGACATGGCTTTGATGGAGGCACTAAAGTCTCCTGCTTTCTATGTTGGAGCACTAGGTAGCCGAATCAATACTCAGAAGCGAAAGGATCGCTTACTAGAGTTTGATGTAACACAGGAACAAGTTGAACGACTTCACGGGCCAGTTGGTCTATTTATCGGCGCTTTAACCCCACCAGAAATTGCCGTATCGATTTTGGCTGAAGTCATTGCCGTGAAGTACGGTGTACCAATCCCCAAAAAAGTCTAAGCATTGAATAAAAAACCCGATCAGTTGATGACCGGGTTTTTTGGATTACGCCAGATTAAATACAGCTCTTAATTGGCTTTGAGCTTTCCATCCTTCAGTCTTGGCTCTACAAAGTGACCTTTACGAGCACGATTTCCTGCAAACGACTTCAAGGTTTTTGCATCCAGACTGAGTTCTGTTGGCTTACCTGCACGTCCAGCACCTGAATAAGTAGCACCATCAGGTCCAACCGCAATGGCTGAAGCCAGCTTTTCTTTATCGTCCAAGCCCATCAGAATGACGCCCTTACCACCTGTTGGTAAACGCTTGAGTTCGTCTAGCGGGAAAACCAATAACTTGGAGCTCTCAGATAGACAAGCTACCTGCTTCATGCCTACGGTCACCTTAGCCGCACCGAGAGGTGCATCTCCACCAGGGAATTTACTGTCGATGCCCACAAATGATTTACCAGCCTTGTTACGGGTAGTCATGTCTGCTACGTTAGCAAGGAAGCCATTGCCTGATCTAGTAGAAATCAGTACGAGATCATCAGCCTGGCCAGCATAGTAGGCAACCATTTGCGAGCCTGCAGCTAAGTTCACGAAGCTGGTCAATGGTGAGCCATCACCACGTGCACCCGGTAGCTCACTGACTGGTACCGTATAGACGCGGCCATCACTACCAAAACCTTGCATCACATCAACTGTACGGCACTCAAATGTTCCATAGAGGGCGTCGCCCGCCTTGAATCCAAACTGAGTTGCATCATGCTCATGACCCTGGCGAACACGTACCCAACCTTTTTGAGACACGATAACCGTTACAGGCTCATCCAATACTTTAGTTTCTGCAATGGCACGCTTGTCTTCTTGAATCAAAGTACGGCGATCATCACCAAAATCCTTCATATCAGATTCGATTTCTTTGATGATGCGCTTGCGCAATACAGTATCGCTTTGCAACAAACCTTCAAGATCGTCACGCTCAGACTTGAGCTCTTTCAACTCTTGCTCAATCTTGATGCCTTCCAGACGAGCGAGCTGACGCAAGCGAATATCCAAGATATCTTCTGCTTGACGATCGCTGAGCTTGAATTCTTTAATCAGGTCAGCTTTAGGCTCATCGCTATTGCGAATGATCTTGATGACCTTATCAATATTGAGAAGAACAATTAAGCGCCCTTCTAAGATATGCATCCGGTCGTTGACTTTAGCTAAACGGTGCTGAGTGCGTCGTGTAACGGTGCCGACTCGGAAAGAAATCCACTCAGCAATAATCTCTTTAAGGCCTTTTTGACGTGGTCGACCATCAGTACCAATCATCACCAAGTTCATTGGCGCATTGGACTCTAGTGAGGTGTGGGCCAGCAATAAGTTTGCGAACTCATTGACATCAATATTTTTGCTCTTAGGCTCAAATACCAAGCGTACAGCCGCATCTTTACTCGATTCATCTCGCACACCATCTAGCACATTCAAGATGGTGGACTTCAGATTATTCTGCTCAGGGGTTAAGGTCTTCTTGCCAACCTTCACCTTTGGATTGGTAATCTCTTCAATCTCTTGCAGAACACGTTGTGATGAGGTGGATGGTGGCAACTCGTTAACCACAATTTGCCATTGGCCACGAGCTAATTCTTCGATAGACCAACGAGCGCGAACTTTTAAACTACCACGCCCTGCTTCATAAATCTGCGCAATCTCTGCTGGAGAGGAAATAATTTGACCGCCACCTGGATAGTCTGGGCCGGGCATGATCTCTAACAACTCTGAAGTACTCATTTTTGGAGACTTCATTAGAGCAATGGCTGCGCTAGCTACTTCACGTAAATTATGCGAGGGAATCTCCGTCGCCATACCCACAGCAATACCGGAAGCGCCATTCAACAGAACAAAAGGTAGGCGCGCTGGTAATAACTTAGGCTCTTGGAAAGATCCATCATAGTTCGGAGCAAAATCTACCGTACCTTCATCAATCTCGCTCAATAAGAGGCCGGCAATTTTGGTTAAACGCGCTTCGGTGTAACGCATTGCCGCTGCGCCATCACCATCACGTGAGCCAAAGTTACCCTGACCATCAATTAAGGGATAGCGTAATGAGAAGCTCTGCGCAAGGCGTACCAATGCGTCATAAGCAGATTGATCACCATGTGGATGGAATTTACCCAGCACATCACCCACAACGCGCGCACTCTTAACTGGCTTTGCGTCAGCACGTAAACCCATCTCACTCATCGAGAATAGGATGCGGCGTTGAACTGGTTTTTGACCATCGGATACATCTGGTAAGGCACGACCTTTCACTACGCTAATGGCGTAATCAAGATAAGCGCGCTCCGCATAGACTGCCAGCGTTAGGCTGTCTTTGTCATCCTCATTGAGCTCAACCTTCTTGGGATCATGTGGATCCTTGGGGCCGCCTGCCAGAGGGACAATGGGTTCATCTACCTCAACAATATTCATTTCAATTGGCTCGCCAGCAAATAAGTCTGCTTGATCATCTGAACCAGTACTACCTGGAGTTTTTTTAGTTGCCATTAGATATCCGCCTCTACTTCATTACCGCGCTCTTCCAGCCAATCACGACGCGCCCCGGATTCGGACTTACCCATCAACATATCCATTGTTTTAATTGTTTCGTCTTCTGTCCACGTACCCAGGGTCACCGGCAAAAGGCGACGGGTATCTGGATTCAAAGTGGTATCCCACAGTTGCTCAGCACTCATCTCACCCAAACCTTTGAAGCGAGAAATTTGCCAAGCCGTTTCTTTAACGCCATCTTTGCGCAATTTGTCTTCAATTGCTTGCAGTTCATTTGCATCCAAGGCATAAATCTTTTGCGCTGGTTTTTTACCGCGCGCTGGCGCATCCACCCTAAATAAAGGTGGTCTTGAAATATGGACATGGCCCAATTCAATCAGTTTCGGGAAATGCTTATAGAACAAAGTCAGTAGCAATACCTGAATATGTGCGCCGTCCACGTCCGCATCTGACAAGATGCAGACTTTCCCATAACGCAAGTTGGATAAATCAGGCGTGTCATTAGCGCCATGAGGATCCACGCCAATCGCAACGGCAATGTCATGCACCTCGTTGTTCGCAAATAAACGATCGCGCTCTGCTTCCCAGGTATTCAGAACCTTGCCGCGTAAAGGCAGAATGGCTTGATATTCTTTATTGCGCCCCATCTTTGCAGAACCACCTGCTGAATCTCCCTCGACGAGGAAAATTTCATTCAGGCCAATGTCTTGACTCTCGCAGTCGGTCAACTTTCCGGGCAGCACTGCGACACCGGAAGATTTTTTCTTCTCCACCTTTTGGCCAGCACGAGTTCGCGCTTGTGCCTGCTTAATTACCAAGTCGGCTAATTTGCGACCATAGTCGACATGCTCGTTAAGCCAAAGCTCTAGTGCAGATTTAGCGTAGCCAGAAACCAAACGCACTGCATCTCTTGAGTTCAAACGCTCTTTAATTTGCCCTTGAAACTGCGGATCCAAAACCTTGGCAGACAAGATAAATGACGCTCTTGCAAAGACGTCTTCAGGCATGAGCTTCACACCCTTAGGCTGCAATGCATGCATTTCGATAAAGCCCTTAACGGCATTAAAGAGACCTTCACGCAGTCCACTTTCATGTGTTCCGCCGGCAGGAGTGGGAATCAAGTTCACATAACTCTCGCGGACAGGTGCGCCATCTTCAGTCCAGGTCACAACCCAAGCAGCGCCCTCACCTTCAGCAAAGGAATCATCTTCACCATTGCCAGTAGCATATTGCTCGCCTTCAAATGGGGGGATGACTTCTGCACCATGGCCAGCTTGGGCCATTGCTTCATTTAAATAGCCGCGTAAGCCTTGGGCATATTGCCAAGTTTGACTCTCGTCCGATTTCTCCTGAATCAAAGTAACTTTGACGCCTGGGAGTAAGACTGCTTTAGAACGCAACAAACGAATGAGTTCTGGCATAGGAATAGCAGCACTATCAAAGTACTTGCCATCAGGCCACGCACGCACACGAGTTCCGTGGGATTTATCTTCTTTACCAGCAGCGCTGGTTTTCAACTTTTCAATGACTTTGCCATCAGCAAAGGTCAAAGTAGAAATTTGGCCTTCACGCCATACAGTCACTTCAAGGCGTTTAGATAAGGCATTCGTTACAGAAACACCAACACCATGCAAACCGCCAGAGAAAGCATAAGCGCCACCGGTGCCTTTTTCAAATTTACCGCCCGCATGAAGCTGGGTAAAAACGATTTCTACTACGGGTAATTTCTCTGTGGGATGCATTCCAACCGGAATTCCGCGTCCATCATCTTCAACGCTCACACTGCTGTCCGTATGCAAAGTCACGATGATGTGCTTACCAAATCCTCCCAAAGCCTCGTCGGAAGCGTTGTCGAGCACCTCTTGAATGATGTGCAATGGATTATCAGTACGGGTGTACATTCCCGGCCGCTGCCGGACGGGTTCGAGTCCCTTTAGGACCTGAATCGATGATTCGCTGTATTCGGATGTTTTACGGGTAGCCATGCGGGCAAATTGTAGTCATGTGCAAAGCAAAACCCGAAATTTCCATAATTAACCCCATATTCATGCCAAAATTACAGGATGGGAGCCTTAAGTCATATTCGCGTTTTAGACCTCAGCCGTGTTCTTGCCGGCCCATGGTGCGCACAAAACCTCGCCGACCTCGGTGCAGATGTCATTAAAGTGGAGCGTCCAGGCGTTGGGGACGATACCCGACACTGGGGCCCTCCATTTGTGAAGGATGCACAGGGTCAAAATACGGTAGAAACAGCTTATTTCATCTGTATTAACCGCAATAAGCGCTCTATTACAGTCGATATCAGCAAGCCAGAAGGCCAAGAAATCATCCGCCAGCTGGCTAAAGAGTCAGATGTAGTGATTGAAAACTACAAGGTTGGGGATCTAGCTAAATATGGCCTGGACTACGATAGCCTCAAAAAGGTCAAATCCGACCTGATTTACTGCTCAATCACAGGTTTTGGCCAAAACGGCCCTTATGCGCATCGCCCTGGGTATGACTTCATCATCCAAGGAATGGGTGGCTTTATGAGTGTCACTGGCGAGGCAGACGACTTTCCAGGTGCAAGCCCGCAAAAGGCTGGGGTTGCCATTGCCGATATTTTTACTGGCATGTATGCCAGCACCGCCATCTTGGCTGCCGTAGTGCATCGAGATAAAACAGGACAGGGTCAATATATTGATATGGCCCTCCTAGATACCCAGATTGCCGTAATGGCCAATGTTTCTAGCGCCTATTTATGCTCCGATAAAGTGCCTCAACGCTGGGGCAATGCATCTCCAATCATTGTTCCCTATCAAACCTTCCCTACATCTGATGGCTGGATGATTGTGGCAGTTGGTAATGATGGACAATTCAAACACTTTGTGACTGCTGGTGGTGAGGCGCATTTGGCGAGCAACCCCCTCTATATCAACAACCCAATTCGGGTAGAAAATCGTAAGTCATTGATTCCATTGCTAGAAGTCATGACTCGACGTAAAACTAAGGCTGAGTGGATCAGCCTTTTAGAGGCCGCTAACGTGCCCTGTGGACCTATTAATAACTTTGAAGAAGTGTTTGATAACGAGCAGGTGAAGGCTCGTGGCGTCCAAATTCAGGTTCCACACCCAACGGCAGGCACCATGAAACTGGTAGCGAGTCCTATGAAGCTATCGCAGACCCCGGTTGAAGTGAGGATGGCCCCTCCGACTCTGGGTCAACATACAGATGAAATTTTGCAAGAGCGCTTGAATCTGGACTCCCAAGCCATTACAGCCCTCCAAGAAAAAGGCATTATTTAGACCCAATGTCTTCTAGCCCTCAAAGCCAAAAATTATCACTACAACAGGTGCTGATTTTTGGCGGGCTGATGGTCACTTTCTCCATGGGTATTCGCCATGGATTTGGACTCTTTAACCTGCCCATCACTTCGGCAAACGGTTGGGGACGTGAAACCTTTGCCCTCACTATTGCATTACAAAATCTGATTTGGGGAGCAGTTCAACCCATCACGGGTGCCTTAGCTGATCGTTACGGCGCATTCAAAATCATGATTGCTGGTGGCGCACTCTATGCGCTTGGTCTAGCCGGCATGGCAATGTCTACAGATGCTCTGAACTTTTCATTGGCTGGCGGATTGCTCATTGGTCTTGCACAAACTGCAACTACCTACAGTGTGGTCTACGGAATTTTGGGTCGTAACGTTGCTGCAGAAAAACGGGTGTGGGCCATGGGTATTGCAGCAGCAGCAGGATCGTTTGGACAATTCCTGATGATTCCGGTTGAGCAAGGTTTGCTCACCAGCTTTGGTGCCAATGATGCGCTACTGATGTTGGCACTCATGGCCAGCCTCATGATTCCAATTGCATTTATGTTGCGCGAACCAACTGCCATCCATTTACAAAAGGCGAATGATCAAACGATTAAACAAGCTTTAAGAGAAGCGATGGGCAATCCTAGTTTTAAATTGCTCACCTTGGGTTATTTTGTATGCGGATTTCAGGTGGTATTTATTGCGGTTCACTTAGCACCCTACCTCAAAGATTTATCATCAATTTATCCCGATGTTGGTGCCCCCGCTATTGCAACCAGTGCATTAGCTTTAATTGGTTTATTCAATATCTTTGGGACCTATAGCGCTGGAATACTCGGTCAACGCTTTCCTAAGCGCTACCTGCTGTCGGGCATCTATATCAGCCGATCTATTGCCATCATGGCCTTTATTTGGCTACCTCTCAGCCCTACTTCTACCTACATCTTTGCAGCCATTATGGGCTTTCTATGGCTATCCACAATTCCACTCACCAATGCGATCGTAGCGCAGATCTTTGGTGTCAAATACCTCAGCATGCTTTCAGGGCTGGTGTTCTTCTCCCATCAATTGGGTAGTTTTTGCGGGGCTTATTTTGGCGGCTACTTATTCGACCGTACCGGCTCTTACCTCATTGTTTGGAATATTGCGATTGCCTTAGGCGTATTTGCATTCTTGGTCAATCTTCCCGTAAAAGAACGTGCACTCGATCGCACCGCACTTGCCTAAAAGTTCATGCAGAAAACATTTCGACTCTCGCAATGGCTTTTCTACTTTGTTTTAATTATTGCTTTAGGAATTATTTTTTTCGCCTACTTTGCCCCAGACATGATGGTTGCTATCACGAATTCAGTATGGGCGATGTGTGGCTGGTAATCAGTGGATAATGCTTCGAGTCTCAGCATCTTTTTAAAAAATCATTTTTATTTTTTCAGTCTCGCCGTAGCACAATGGATAGTGCACATGCCTCCTAAGCGTGGGATACAGGTTCGATTCCTGTCGGCGGGACCATTCCAAAATAAAAAACTTATCCACAGGTTTTGTGGATAAATCCCCAAAAGTTTTCGTAAGTCACAGATTTGTATAGAGTGACCTAGCTTGCTTAAATTATGGGCATCCATATCTGACAAAAGATTACATAAAGATCTGTTGACAATTGAACTTCGCTTATCAATTTTTAGACTACTTTTTCAGCATTTTTAATTTCTCTTACACTTAGAGCATGCATAAGCTCACCAATACGCTCACGACTAGCACCATCGCCGCCCTAGAGGAGATGCTCCAGAACACAGCTAGGTCTGCACCGCCAGATTTCTTGCCTATCCATTTTTTGGGTGCTAGCTCAGCCGGACAGATCATTGGGCACCTTAATCCAGAATTTATCGCTTTTTTACAAGAATCCTTGGCAAAAAACCCAATCCCTTTACTTGAAATGGGCCATGATCGCCTGACCATTTGCCACGCAAGACCCATAGCGCTCTCCGCCAGTTTGGCAAAGCTAGCAGATCGGATGCAGCAAGGTGGCTTTATTCCGGGCTGGCGGCATGAGGATTTCGCCTGGATTGACCAAAATGGCCATGAATACTTCCGTTTGGAGCGCTCTGCCTTTCGTACTTTTGGCTTTCGCAGCATGGCAACCCACATTAACGGCTATACCAAGGCGGGTAATCTGTGGCTTGGACGTCGTAGCGAGACTAAGCCAACCGATCCGGGTCGCCTGGATAACTTAGCTGCAGGCGGTATTGGTGCAGATGAAACCCCCTGGGTGAATGCCCGCAGGGAATTATGGGAAGAAGCTGGCGTTCCACCCCAAATTTCTGACCATATTGAGCCCGTAGGCCGAATTCATATGCGTCGCCCTATTCCAGGGCGCGGTTTCCATGACGAGCAGCTCTACATTTATGACCTAGAGCTCGCAGACAACTTCATTCCGACCAACCATGACGGGGAAGTAAGTGGTTTTATTGAAATCTCGCTTTCAGAGGCTGCGGCACGCATTTTGGCTGATGAATTCACCAGCGATGCCGCCTTTGTGACGGCAGATTTCATTTTGCGCAATACCAAAGCTGCTTAACTTTTAGAGGCTAAATGGACGGCTTGATTTTGGTCATCCATCTTGATGTCATTTCGTGGTTAAATTAGCTCTAAGGATGAAACAGGGGTGCCCTTTTAGTGATTTTTACTTTTAGGCGCTGAGAAAGACCCTATAACCCGATCCAGGTAATGCTGGCGTGGGGAGTTTTCCATCAGACCGTCACCCGGTTTCGTCCATCTAATTACAGTCAGGAGATGGACATGAGCGATACCAACACAAAAACTAAACAAGAAATCCCCAGCTTAAAAAGCTTAGAGCGTGACTTTGGCCAAAAATTTGCCTATCCCGCCTCTACCAAAACCTATTTAGAGGGCTCGCGTCCAGACATCAAAGCGCCAATTCGCATGATTGAGCAGCTATCAACGCGTGTAGGCGAAGAGATGGTGCCCAACCCCCCTGTTCCGGTTTATGACACATCAGGTCCCTATAGCGACCCTGACATTGTGATCAACCTTGAAAAAGGTTTGCCTTTATTGCGTAAGAGCTGGATTGAAGAACGCGGTGACACAGTGCAATTGGCTGGACCGAGCTCTGAATACGGTGTTGCCCGCTCACAAGATGCGGCAACTCAGAATTTACGTTTTGCCCATATCAATCCTCCGCGCGTCGCTAAGGCAGGACAGAACGTAAGCCAAATGTATTACGCCCGCAAAGGCATCGTCACTCCAGAAATGGAATACGTAGCTTTACGTGAATCCATGGGTCTTGAGCAATTGCGCAAGAATCCGGAATACAAACAGTTACTCAAGCAGCATCCTGGTAAGAGCTATGGTGCCAACCTGCCTGAGATTGTTACTGGCGAGTTCGTCCGCTCTGAAATTGCTGCGGGTCGCGCAATCATTCCAGCGAATATCAATCACCCAGAACTGGAGCCAATGATTATTGGCCGTAACTTCCGCGTGAAGATTAACGGCAACCTCGGTAACTCAGCCGTGACCTCCTCCATTAATGAGGAAGTAGAAAAAATGGTGTGGTCGATTCGTTGGGGTGCAGACACCATCATGGATCTGTCTACCGGTAAGCATATTCATGAAACCCGTGAGTGGATTATTCGTAATTCACCAGTTCCGATTGGTACCGTTCCAATCTATCAAGCGCTTGATAAGACAGGTGGTATTGCAGAAGACCTCACTTGGGAAATGTTCCGCGACACTTTAGTTGAGCAGGCTGAGCAAGGTGTGGACTACTTCACTATTCATGCTGGTGTATTGCTGCGTTATGTGCCATTAACAGCCGATCGTATTACTGGCATTGTTTCTCGCGGCGGCTCGATTATGGCGAAGTGGTGCTTGGCTCACCATAAAGAAAACTTCCTCTACACGAAGTTCGACGAGATTTGCGAAATCATGAAGGCTTATGACGTGTCATTTAGCTTGGGTGATGGTTTGCGCCCAGGCTGTATTGCTGACTCGAATGATGCTGCCCAGTTTGGCGAACTCCATACTCTGGGTGAATTGACTGCCAAAGCCTGGAAGCATGACGTTCAAGTGATGATTGAAGGCCCTGGTCACGTCCCTATGCAGCGCATTGAAGAGAACATGACTGAGGAATTGAAGCACTGCCTAGAGGCACCCTTCTATACCCTCGGACCATTGATTACCGACATTGCTCCTGGCTATGATCACATCACCAGTGGTATCGGTGCTGCGCAAATTGGTTGGTACGGTACGGCCATGCTTTGCTATGTCACACCGAAAGAGCATTTAGGTTTGCCCGATAAAGAAGATGTTCGTACCGGCATCATCACCTACAAAATTGCGGCGCATGGTGCCGACCTGGCCAAAGGTTTGCCGGGTGCTCAAGTACGCGACAACGCTTTATCCAAAGCGCGTTTTGAGTTCCGCTGGGAAGATCAATTTAATCTGGGCTTAGATCCTGAGCGTGCCCGTGAATACCACGATGCCACCTTGCCTGCGGAAGGCGCCAAGATTGCTCACTTCTGCTCCATGTGCGGACCGAAGTTCTGCTCAATGAAGATTACTCAAGAAGTGCGTGATTACGCAGCGACTTTAGATGCTGACGGCAATCCTAAATCGAAAGTTATTCCGATTACTGCAGAGGCTTCTACCGATCCACAAAAGGGAATGGAAGAGATGTCAGCAGAGTTCCGTAAGCGCGGTAGTGAGATTTATCAGTAAGTGAGTAGCGCATTCTCAAACGGCAAATATGCCATCGTTGGCGCCGGCCTCATGGGTCGGCTGCTAGCGGTCGCACTTGCGAAGCGTGGTGCTCGTGTAAAGCTGTTTGAGAAAGGTGCTGCAGATGCTGCTAATTCGGCAGCACGGGTTGCTGCGGCCATGCTGGCTCCACTAGCGGAATCTGCCATTACTGAAGATAACGTTGTGCGTATGGGTGTTCATAGCTTGCCTCGTTGGAAGCAAATTATTGATGAGCTAGCTAAGCCAGTATTTTTTCAGCAAGATGGCACTTTGATCTTGTGGCACCGTCAAGATGCCAGTGATGCAGAACGTTTTGCCTCTCATCTTGAAAGAAATTGTGATCGTAATCCATCTCTTTCAAAGCCAATGCATTTGGACAGTCAGTCTCTCGCAGAAATTGAGCCCGGTGTTGCAGAGCGGTTTACCCAAGGCCTTTACCTCCCTAATGAAGGTCAGCTTGATAACCGCCAATTACTGGAGGCTTTATTAGTTGAGCTCACCTTGATGAAAGTGCCTTGTCATTGGAATCAAGCTACCGACCCAGAGCAACTTCGCAGTCAGGAGAATGGCTTTGATTGGGTGATTGATTGTCGTGGCCTGGGTGCCAAGGGATCTTGGAATCAGCCTGATAAAGCCTCCAAAGATTTACGGGGAGTGCGTGGCGAAGTGATTCGCCTCCATGCACCCGAGGTCAAGCTACGACGCCCTACTCGCCTAATTCATCCACGCTATCCGATCTATATCGCCCCCAAGGAAGATGATGTCTATGTGGTTGGCGCTACAGAGATTGAGTCTGAAGATCTCTCGCCAATGAGTCTGCGTTCAGCCATGGAGTTACTGAGTGCGGTGTATACCGTGCATAGCGGATTTGCCGAAGCGCGCATTTTAGAGATGGCAACCCAGTGCCGCCCTACGCTCAAAGATAATCTGCCTGAAATATCAGTTGAAGAAAAACCCAATCACGCTAGCCTGATGATGATCAACGGCCTTTATCGCCATGGCTTCATGATCTCACCAGCGATTTTGGATTGCGCCCTCGAGCTACTGAGCTCAGGCTCGAGTCCAACTGCAATTGATTTGGGTTTACAGGTCAGCATCGCCGCTACTAGCCATCAGGAGTTCAGTGCATGCGCATCTTAGTAAACCAAGTTGCGAAAGAGGTTCCAGAGAACAGCACGATTGATGATGTGCTAATCATGATTGATGCACAGCCCCCATTTGCGGTTGCGATCAATTATGAATTTGTACCCAAGACCAGACATGCTGATGAGGTATTACGTGAAGGCGATGAGATGGAAGTGATTTCTCCTGTGACTGGTGGCTAAGCCCGCGCCGAATACAGAAAAATAGATACGAGTACTTGATTAAGATGACAGCCCCTTTACCGAATCCTTTAAATACTGCAGATTCATTAGTGCTGTATGGGGAGACTTTTGCCAGCCGATTATTACTAGGGACATCACGCTACCCTTCTCCACAAGTTTTAGAGAATGCTGTGAAGCAGTCTAATCCTGGAATGATTACAGTAAGTCTACGCAGACAAGGCACTTCAACTACTGAAGCCCATTCTGGTTTTTGGGATCTCTTGAAAAAAATGGCTGTACCCGTTTTACCCAATACCGCCGGTTGCCATAGCCCAAAGGAAGTCATTGCTACAGCGCAGATGGCACGTGAAGTTTTTGAAACCAATTGGATTAAGTTAGAGCTCATTGGCGATGACTACACTTTGCAGCCCGATACTTTGCGTTTGGTATCTACAGCGGAAACTTTAATTAAAGATGGTTTTAAGGTTCTGCCTTATTGCACCGAAGATCTCATCTTATGCCAAGGCTTAGTGGATGTGGGATGTCAGGCTGTCATGCCCTGGGCTGCGCCAATTGGTACTGGTCAAGGCCCTTTAAATCCTTACGCTTTAAAACTGCTTCGTGACCGCTTGGACGTTCCACTTTTAGTCGATGCTGGCTTAGGCCTACCTTCTCATGCCTGTAGTGTGATGGAGTGGGGTTTTGATGGTGTTCTATTGAATACTGCGGTTGCCTTAGCTGATGATCCGGTCGCCATGGCCAAAGCGTTTGCGATGTCAGTTGATGCAGGTCGTACTGCCTACCTCTCTGGTGCCATGAAGGCTCAGCAGTCTGCGCAAGCTAGTACGCCGCTAGTTGGCACGCCCTTCTGGCATCAAAGTTAAAGAGCGCTACTGATGAGCTTAGTTCGCGACCTTGCGGATCAAATTGTTGCAGCCCATTCCAAGGATGATTTGAGTTTGCCTATTCCGGCATACAGCATGTCATCACCACCACCAAAAATTGATAATGAATCTGCTGCCGATCATTACGAACTAGCTGGCATGCTCGCCGCAATTGAAATGGGCTTTATTGAATGTGATGCCAAGGTCTTAGGTAAGGCGTGGTCACGCATGGTCCATCAAGATGGTGGCTTTAATCCCTTTAAATGGCCGTCTAGGCCAGAGCATTTTGATTTGCTTCCCTGGACACGAAACATGAACCCTAAGGCTTTCGCAGAGTGTCCAAAGCGTTTGGGTTTGTATGCTGTGATGCCTGATGCGGATTGGGTAAAGAGAATGGTAGATGCGCAAGTGCCAACCGTGCAACTGCGCCTGAAATCAGACGACCAAAAACTGATCCGCAAGCAGATTAAACAATCTGTTGATGCGGTTAAAGGTAGTAGGACACTACTTTTTATCAATGATTATTGGCAAGAGGCGATTGAGGCTGGTGCCTATGGCATTCATCTGGGGCAAGAGGATTTAGAAACGGCAGATTTAGATGCCATTCGATCTGCAGGTTTGCGCTTAGGCCTTAGTACGCATGGCTATGCCGAGATGGTCTACGCTGATCGCTTTTGTCCAAGCTACATCGCGATGGGTGCTGTGTTCCCAACAAATCTCAAAAAGATGGCTACAGCGCCTCAAGGTTTAGGGCGTTTATATAAGTACGCCCAGTTAATGAATCACTACCCTTTAGTAGCCATTGGCGGCATTGATGAAAGCAGTATTCATGCAGTGGCACAAAGCGGTGTTGGCTCTGTTGCGGTTGTCAGAGCAATTAATGGTGCAAGTGACCCTCAGGCTGCGGTGAAACGATTACAAGAGTTAATGAAAACCTAAAGTATTAGCCTCAGGCTTAATTAATACTTACCCTCTTCTTCTGGCAATACTGTTTTATAGAAATCATGCATGTGCCATAAAGGGCCTGGTCCCTCACCAATACTCAAGAAACGCCCTGCCTCGAGCCCTGCTTCCACATAAGAAATTGCCTTTGCTACAGAATGTGGCAAATCATGTCCGTCTGCTAAATAGGTTGCAATAGCGGATGCTAATGAGCAACCAGTGCCATGAGTATTGGCGGTATTGACGCGGTAGTGTTTGAACTCTTTTGATTGCACTACCTCAAGACCATCTTCCATACTCCGCCACATCAGAAAATCGGTCAATTGAGTATGGGTTTTATCGAGATGACCACCCTTGATCAAGACGGCTTGGGGGCCCATGTCGAGCAATTCTTCTGCAGCCAGTTTGAAGTCATCCGGACCACGCAGCTCCCGACCTAGTAATAAAGAAGCCTCCTCCAGATTTGGGGTCACTAAAGTCGCCATGGGGAATAACTCCTTAATGATGGCTTGGGCGGTGTCATCGCCCCCAAGGCTAGCGCCTGATGTAGCCCTTAATACCGGATCTAGGACAATTCTTTTGGCACCAAGGCGCTTGAGGGCTGATGCCACTGTACCAACGATTTCTGGGCTGGCCAACATGCCGATTTTGACGATGTCTACTCCAATATCCATAAATACCGCATCGATCTGAGCCTCCACTACATCGAGGTCAATATCCTGAATACGACTCACCCCCAAAGTGTTCTGGGCTGTGATGGCGGTGATGACCGTCATCCCATAGCCACCAAGGGCTGTAATGACTTTGAGGTCAGCCTGAATGCCCGCGCCGCCGCCACTATCGGACCCGGCGATAGTCAATACTTTAGGGATCTGTACAGAACTTGGAGTGAGTGATTTCATCTTGCTATAATATCGGCTTATTCCTCGATAGCTCAGTTGGTAGAGCGCCGGACTGTTAATCCGTAGGTCCCTGGTTCGAGCCCAGGTCGAGGAGCCAAATGCTTGTGTGGTCTGTGTTTGCCGTCGACATTAATTTGCAACTGACTGTTGCTCTTTTCTGGAGAAATAAACATGGAACATCAATATTTAGTAGTTAATCGCCCCCTGATTAGGGGTGAAAGCTTCAGTTTATCGGCACTCGCTGATACTTACATGGCTGGATATAGGGGCTTAGACCCCTACCTTGGTAGCCGACTCCATTTCTTTGTAGAAATTCTAGGAAACAAGAATGCTTGTGACATCGATGCTGATGATGTTCAAGACTGCCTTGATGTTCTTACCAATCGTGGAAAACTTCATAACCGTGGTGGAACAAAGCCTGGTGGTGAAATGACTAAGGTCAACAAGCCACTTGCTCCAGCTACCGTGAATCGTTATCGCACATCTCTTCAAGGTGTTTTAACCTGGGCAAGAAAAAAACGCCTTATGCCTAAAGGCTGGACCAACCCTGTTACAGATACGGAGCGCTTAGAAGAGGATAACGCTCGTACTCGCTACCTTACTAATGATGAATACGATCGACTCGTCAAGATGGCTCGGATCTCATGTTGGCACAAATTAACCGCCCTAATCATGATGGCTGTGACTACTGGTGCACGCAGGGGTGCATTGATGAACTTGAGATGGCAGGATGTTGATCTTCAAGTTGGCGAAGCCTTAGTCCAAAGAACCAAAAACGGAGAGCCCTTTGTCTTGGTGCTTTTGCCAGAAATCATCTCAGAATTGAAACGCTTTAAAGGGGCTGCCAAGCCTGATGAACTGATTTTCTGTGGACAGAACCCTTATCGGCAAATGAACTTCACCAAGGCTTGGAAGCGGGCCGTGAAGGACGCTAACTTAGAGGACGGACCAGAGGTCGCACCCAAGGATCGTCTGTGCTTTCACTCACTACGTCACTCCCATGCAAGTTGGTTGGCCAAACAAGGAATACCCCTGCTGGCAATAGCAGAATCCATGAACCATAAGTCCTTAGCCATGACTAAAAGATATGCCCACCTTTGCATTGACTCTCGCAAAGAGATGATCCGCAAATCCTTCCAGGGTGGACAGATGGCGACGCAGACCAACTGATAAAGTACTAATGAGGACAAATCATATGAACAATAAGTTAAATTTATTGACACCTTCAATTGAACAACAAGCAGACGAGGTCTATCAGAGACTTTTGATCATTATTAAGACGGTATCAGAGCTTAGTTTCACTAAAGTGGATTCAACTGATCCTGAGCGCATCTTGATGCTTGAGGAGATTGAGGAAATAAAAAAACTTAACGATTTGAGATGTAAATCGGACATAGAATTTATTAAAGAAACTCATGAGAAGTTTAAAAGAGATCGGATCGAGTGCTTAACAGATCCACGAGAAGTCTCATTTGTCCGTGATTTAATAAAGGATAACTTGATGACATTAACGAATGTGGCAATAGCTGAATTACTGCTTAGTCTTCCGCTTGCAAAGCACTATGCAATATTGGGTGACATAAATAAGTCATTGGAATTAATCGCTCAAGCCAATTACTTATTAGGTCAAATCCATGTGGCGTCCTTATATCCACATCAGAAGTCACTTATAGGTGGCATGAATCAAGATAAACGCAAGACCAATTCACCTGAAGCTCAGATCGACAAGGAAATGATCTTAAGAGAATTTGCAATCTGGCAAAGCAATCCACTTGACTATCCAGATCAGGAAACCTTTCTTAAAGAAATGCTTAAGGAATGCAAGTTCTATAAAACCCTCACTACAAAGACATTAAGACAATGGCGCTCTGAAATAGAGTAATACTGTTGTATATATCCCCACACCTAGCCACCTAGGTTCGAACATAAGCTGTTAGGTTCCATCCCCCCATTCTCATTCCACCTCTTAAAAAATAAAGTCTCACTCAGGACGGTATATCGCCGTCTCGTCTGACCAATCAACAGACCACATACGCATTTGTGTGAATTATTTATTAAAAGGAAAAGAATTATGGAGGCAACTTTGTCTAGCGTTCAGAGCAAAACTGAATTTTTAGAAACACCCGAAGGAAAGAGTCTATTTGGGTCTCAGAACGCTCTCGACTGGTTCGAGCGCATCAATCGCAAGTCCTTGGTACAGGCTGGCGTGCTAATTAAAGTGCGAAGAAGATGGCACCGCATACGACCAGCTTATGATCTTAAGGTAATTGAGATTGCTCAGGCATTAGCCAAAGAGGAGCTCGAAAAATGAATACAAAATTAGAAATTTTAAAAAAATTATTCATTATCGAAAATGACAGCCCGAAGTCATTGGCTCTAATTGAAAGCTATCTTTCAAACAAAATTCGGACGGTCATAAGGTATAGCGGAATTACTGAAAAGAGGTTATCGGGGGAAAAAGTCTTTGCGGATGATTGTTGGAACGATCCTGATGGTGACCACATTCTTCAAAGACCATTCTCGAGAAGCTTACAGCCCAAAGAATTTGAAACCGAGATCATTTCTATAAATATAGATCCCAGTGCTAAACCAAAGGATGTGATTCGCATCCTAAATAAAATTACCAAAGAAATAAATGACAATTTTCATGATCTTGCTTATGAAATAAAAGAACATGAATTAAATCAGTTAAATACGGCCCCGCCGTGTGACTCAATCGATGATGAAAGCGATCCTATTAAGATAGATAAAAATTCGACCTATCGCGATGTAATGATCGCCCTTCTCGCCATTCTTGAGAAATATGAAGAGAGAGAATGGTTAAATCAAAAGCAGACTCAAGAACAGCACTTTCTCCAATGCCAAAAAGAAGATATCAGAATTGCCCGACAATTATCAAAATCAAACGACAACGTAGTAGATTTCAGTAGGGTTCTTGATAGAGTCAAGAATCCGATAATTGGTGGCAGCGATTCTCCATTCTGAGCTCAAAGATGCCAAGCGCTAAAAATAGCAAAAAACTATATGCCGCAAAGCGTGATGATCCAAATGGCGCAGTTATTGTTATTCCCCATTATGTGCTCAATAGCTCGGCATATAAAACCCTTTCAGGAAATGCAATTCGCCTCATGATTGACATAGCAATGCAATATAACGGCCGTGATAACAATGGATCTTTGTTAGCGTCATGGAGATATATGAGCGAGAGACGTGGATGGACTTCTGCTGGATCCCTTAAGAAGGCGTTAGATGAGCTTCTAGAGCATCAACTAATTTTTAAAACGGTTCAGGGCCATAGGCCCAATAAAGCAAGCTGGTTCGCAATCTGTTGGGTAGCACTACAAATAACGAAAGGTATTGATGTGAAAGTTCAAGATTTTCCACGAGGCGCCTATGCCCATTGGGTACCATCACCCGAAACAAAGCTTAGAAGAAAGATGATACCTGTTAAGCCGCTAAAGATTAGACAAACTCATTGTCAAATTGCGCAATCATGCTAATCGAAATTGATGTTCTTAGACCATGGAGAGGACTTATGAACATAACCATAAGACCATAGCAAGGATTGATCAATTTATCCGTAAGACCAGAGCAAGGATCTATCTGGGGTTATCTTATAAGTTTCTTAGACCAAAGCAAGGACACCCTCTAGTAAAGCCACTCCTTATGAGCATCAATAACAGAAAGCTTTCGGTTTAATTTATCGGTTGTAAAAGGTTTAAGGTAGTTTGGTCATTTTTGCCCATATATAAGCATTAGCCAAATAAACTTGGTATCAAGAAATTGAAAAGAATCGATGATTTCAAGATTGGAGCGAATAATGGCTGGACATGGCGGTAGAAGACCAGGCTCAGGAAGGCGCAAAGGAAGCCCTACAGAGAAAACAACAAAGGTTGCAAGGGACTTTGTTCAATCAGAGGCAATGACGCCCCTAGAGGTTATTTTGAGGTGTATGAGTGATAAGGTTGACCAAGGTGAATATGAAGCAGCATTTCCCTATGCAGTAGCGGCAGCACCCTATATTCATGCAAAGCTAGGAAACTCCCAGGCACAAATACTTCAACCGATGATTACAAAGGTTATAGATGAATTTCCATATGGATATGGCCGTCACGAACAAAATCCTTCCAATGTCTCGCATTGGCTATCAAAAGACTAAATTTCAGTGCAAAGGATATCAAAACCATTGGTCTAGGTTGAGCCACAAGCCTACGAACCAACCGGACGAGAATCGGACCAACCATCCGTTGGTTAATGGAGAGAATTAAAATAACTATTGATGTGAGGCTATTTTGGTGAGCAGTAAGTTTTTATCGGAATCAGAATCGAGAACATGCATTCGACGATGGCAATTCGGGCAAAGAGCGACCGTATTCTCAAGACTATCTTCACCACCTCTAGCAAGCCAAACGACATGATGAACCTCAAGGTAAGGCTGACCAGATTTATTAGCAAATGGAGCAGCGGTATCACATAGCTGGCAGGCACCTTGAGCCCTTCGCCTGGCCTCCTCTGCCACATACTCATTCCGCTGGTACTGCCTAGCAATAACCGATCTTGAACCAGGAACTTTAGCCGCCTGCTTAGCCCTGTGAACAAGCACTACTCTGTCCAACTTAGTAATCTTGCGCTCACGCGCAACTTCCAACTCTTTTACCTTCTCAACTGGTACTGGCTGTAAAACCTGCCCCGCAACAAGTCCTAAAGGAAACATCCACACCATTCGATCTTTGCCTTCAACATCCTCTTGGATCTCTTGATAAGGCTCCCCAACTAAATGAACCTGACCAGTAAAGGTATATTTTTTTGTCTCTAGGACCTCAAATAAAAATATGCTCACTCCATTTGACGGTGATTCCTTTAGGGTCTTATTTTGAGAAGCGTTTAGATCTTGGTGGCCAATTTGCCCCATGCCTGTGTAGTGAATTACTCCATCGACAAAACGGTCTTGATAGGGAGACTCAATCCGATTAGAAATTAGCACTAAAGCATCATTTTTAAGCGACCTTCTCATGCCGCCCTGAGGACTTACGCCAAAAAGATTGCATAACTGCTCATTAATTAGCTCAGCACCCTGCTCAAGATTCGGATTAAATGACATTCAGATATTCTAAGCCAGCAGAGATATTAAGCCCCTAATACTTTGATCTAGGAGCAACGGATCAATCAATCCGTTGGTCTTGGATGGCTGTTATCGACCCAAAGCAGATATTCAAAGAAAAACTGCTAGAAAATAGTTTTGGTCTTTCTTGGTTGACCAGCACTGACAACATCACTAACCACCACTATCACCACGATTAGAGTTTGCACAAAGTCGCGCAGCCTTTTAATTCTGGTTGCGGCTCACCGGAGTTAGTCGCTTACTAGAGCGTGCCATCAAGTAGGCATTCAAGCATATATTCCACAGACCGGCAAAAATCCTTGGAAAGTCCAGCATTACCAATGCGGAGATCGTAAAAACTAGATTCCCGATATTCATCACGTGCGCACAAGCCCTATTAGGATTCTCTGCAATTTTTTCTTTCAACTTCGCAAGCAGACTTTGAGGGCTAAGCGCACCAGGAATAAGGGAACGTTGAGGGATCTGCACAAGTAACTGACCAATAATCAGGCATATCGCCAGAAAGAGGTCATCTAGCCGCCCACGGGATATCCCTGACATCAGCAGATTCAGTGCTTTACCAATCGCCATCAGTGACGCAAACTCCCAGGGGTATTTCCAGAACTTCAAAGGGTTTAGCAAACTCTGATGATCCTGTGGATCTGGCTCGCCGGGGTGTTTCACAGGATCTGCGTAGATAATAAGCACGATACTCGAGAGTAGTCCGATAAGACCGACGCAGGCAATCCAGGGGTTACCTGTCTGCATCACGGTGGCAAGTCCCCCGACAGAGATCACCCACTCACGAGCATGCAAATCTTGTCCTATAAATAACGGAGCAAATGTCATCGTCTGCACGCCCGCCCAGAACATCGCGAGATCCATTGGGATGCGCAACAGACCCAGAAGCTTGCCCGGATATCTCTGCAGCAAACTTGAAAGCCTACTTAAAAAGGGGCGTTGACACGTCATATTCAAAAATTAGAAAATAAAATCACTGTCAGGAATAAGCTTTAAAATAATTAATTCTTTAAAGACGCTACAGAAAAGTATGCAAACCAAAGGTGATGTACCCCAATTCGGCTGGTGTGGCCATCCAAAACATGCCGTGCTGATGCAACAGGCGGGAGTTGACTATTTTGAGGGGCAGCTTGCTCCGATGCAACTTGAAGATGATACCGCCTTTGCAAATGCCAAAGCACAAATCAGAGACCTTGCCCTACCGGCGCGAGCATTCAACATGCTCTTCCCTGCTTATTTAAAAATTGTAGGTCCTGAAAAAGATACACGTCGAAACCGCAACTATTTTGATCGGGTCGCCGAACTTCTGGCAATTGCCAAGACTGACATTCTGGTTCTAGGAAGCGGTGCGAGCAGAAATATTCCAGAGGGCTGGAGCGCCGAACAAGCAGAAGCAGACTTCCTCACCACGCTCACATGGTGCACAGAAGGTCTGAAAGGTCTCGAGACTACTCTAGTCATCGAACCCCTAAACCGCAAGGAATCCAGTCTCATCAACAGTGTCGCCGATGGCGTACGGATCGCAAAAGTATTCAATCACCCCCGGGTACGCGCGCTAGCAGACTTCTTTCATATGGATCAGGAGTCCGAAGCACTCGACGTGTTGTCTAGAGATACAGGCTGGCTAGCACACCTTCACCTTGCAGATACAGGTCGGCTGAATCCAGGGACAGGATCGTATGACTATGGCTCTTTTTTTAGAAATATTAAACAAGGTGGCTTTTCTGGTCGACTGAGCGTCGAAGGCTATATTCAGGGTGATCCACTCACCGCTATGCGCGAAAGTCTTGATTTTTTAAGACATTCCTGGCTCAATTCCCATTCCTGAGCGTACGCTTGAACAATTGATATGAAATGCATCCGCATTGGCTATGGGACAATCGCCCATATTCACGAACAAGCGTTCAGTAAGTTGAACGTTCAAACCATCGGCGTCCTTGAGTCAGATCCACTGCGCATTGAGCAGATCAGACAGGCGGGCCTGAAACCATTAGGGTCGGTAGAGGAAGCAATCGCCCTGCATCCTGATTTTTTTGATATTTGTACGCCAACGCGTGTGCATGCAGAAATATTACAGGCTATCAGCGCGCTCAACCCTTATGCGAATATTCTGATCGAAAAACCGATCTGCGATTTTGAGGATATTGCCCTAGTCAATGCAGTACTAGCAAGCCACAAAGGGCATATTGTTGTAAATGAAAATTACTGTTCCTCTGCAATCACTCAGGCAGTCAAGGATAAGGTCCTGGCACTCGCTTTGACCCCGACCCGGGTTATCGTAGAAATGACCAAACATCGCGGCAAAGACTATCTGAAAGGACGGTTTATTGACAACGCTCTTGGAGCGCTTGGCTATGAGGGATCACATCTATTAGCGCTCATCGGCGAACTCGGCGAGGCCTATGCCGCTGCAGAGATTCTGGAAACAGACATCGACAGTGTCGCTCTCAAGACTATGGGGTTGTCGCATCAGGGTGGTGCGTTCATGAAATATATTGCAACCAATGGCTGCATCGTTGAGCTGTACACATCGATGTCCGGGATCATTGGTTACCCTTGCCCACCATTTGCCCTTCCTGAGCAGCGCATAGCAGAGGATGATGCGTCGACGCGTTATAGAATTTTGCGGATTGACGGGATAGATCCGCAGAACACGCCCTATCAGATTATCGGGTGCTTTGAACCAATTGGTGTTCTTCCTAGACGCCAGGGCTGTCTGCTGGTGTTCCGTAACTATGTACTTGACCATCAGATCAATGCGATAGAGGATGACACGATGATCCAGCATTTAAATAGGTCAATGCGATGTTTTTCGAACATCGGCCCGAATCCCTGTTCTGTCAGGCGGGCCTTACAAGATGTCACAAAGCTGCATGAATGGGCACGCAGCGGATGGTTCGATATGGACGACTCGAATGATGTACTCGGCAGTGAGGAAGGCTCGAGAGCAAGAATTGACGAATCCAGACGCTTCAAAATCATGACGCCTCCGTATATTGCGTGAGACAACGCCAAGCAAGGTTTAAATATTATCCTTTTAGATAATATTTAAACTCTGGGAAAATTAGAGACATGTCGGGGTAAATAGAGATCCAAGAACTTTATTAGACCGCAGGTCTACCTGGTTTGAGCCTGGCGCGTAGCATCTATCTAATTATTACCCCTCCTTATTTTCCAAGGGTTTTCATTAAATTAGCATATGAAGATTGAGAATAAAGAGTTAGCCTGCCAGCACCTATTAAATCGTCAACTACATCCTTGGGAAGTTGAAGTGTAGTTGAAACATTTACTAATTTATCGCGCAATGCTAGATCAGGGGTATCTAAAAGGTTAACCATTACTAAATGAATTTGAATATCGTTTGCAAATGGAGATCTCGAATCATTTCTAGCTCTTAATTGCTTTTCCCAGCTGCCAATAGACGTTTTAAGCACCCTACTTAAGTCTGCAGAAGCTTGGGAATTTTTTGTCGTGCGAATGGCATTAATTACCTGACCCACATTTGGCACTACCCCACTTTGGTCAATTGCTCTTAGTGGAGGAATTTCAGAGTTCACAACTATGAATACAAGATTATGTACGGAATTTTTGGGGGCAGAATCAACCAGAGATGCAATGCTTTCTGATTTTGATTGCTCTAATAAGGATAAAAGACCAAGATTGTCAGAAACAGCTCCATCTACCAGGTGTATATATCTTCTATCTGGAGAATTTAAGTAAGAACTCTTATCTTCATAAAGCCCATCCATATGATAGTTGTGCTTATATTTTGTATTTAATGTAATGGGAGATTTATGAATACACGCACTCGTATTGGAATAGTTTTGCAAAACGATAGGGCTAAATACTACTGGAACTGACGATGATGAGCCAACAGCATATGCAAGGGGAACAGACCTTAAATCGGAACATATTAATGAAAATTGCTCTTCTGTAAAAGGAAATGGTCTACTTGTAGCTAAATCGGTTGCAGAGACCAGCAGACGCGGCCTATCCGGCAAATTTGAAAATGTTTTATCTTGAAACAAATTATTTAACTGCTCAACCAATACGTCCCCCCGTCCATACCACGGTGACATCATTCCGAAAAGTCTATCTGGCCGTAGAGAGGATTTAACTAGGTTAGTTTCAAAATCTGCATATAAAAACTGGTCTTTAAATGATTTGAAAGTCTCTGAGCCAAATGCAACAAAATAGGAAGCCAGAATGCTCCCCCCAGAAACGCCGCTTACCAGATCCACCTCATCAAGTAATGTTCTATTAAAAGCCCCTTTACCTATTTTCGAATCTCGCAATCCCTCTAAAACACCATATGAAAAAGCAGCGGCCCGAGTACCGCCCCCTGAAAAAGTTAAAACGACTACTGTAGAGAAATTATCTGTGTGGTCACCAAGGATTTTTGTGCCGAGGCCTACATTAGTTATTGATGGCTCAAACTTGAGAGGTTGATTAAGCCAAGGCTTTTTATTTGCATAGGCTAGGTAGAGGCAAACTATTGAAACTACTAGGCCTAATAATAAAAATCCCAGAATTTTTAAATATTTCATATATTTAAGTAAAGTCGTCAATACACAAAGAATACAAGACACTAGAAATTAGACATTAGACACCATCAATAATGATAATTTAGGTCTGCCCAGAAACATAAATAGAGATAGCCTTATTATTAAGATCATGGACCAAGAAATTAATCGTGATTTTAGTGCTTACGTTTCCCCCAACATATTTGATGTTTTGTGCAACAGCGAGTTAATTGCACCCCTTCTTTTAGCAAACTTGCTTTCGCCTGAACTATGGAAATTATCTGAAAAGATCAACTCAAAATACTCAACCATATCTGAGTTCGATATAAATGAGCGCGCATCGTCAATTGAGTCCTTAATCGATGAAGGCGTTCCAAGAATCATAAGGGCAATTCAACGTCAAATTGATCGAGACTTCAAACATTTACATCCCAACGAAATAGCAGAAATTTATGGTTATTTAGATGTTAAGCTCGAAAAAAATAGACTAGGCTCAAGACTGCTTAACCCCATTATTAAAGATATTCAGCAAATTTTTAATAAGCGGATTTGTCTAGGGGGTCAGCAATCTGTGGCATTGAAGGGACAACTCGAGGAGATCGGCCATGAACGATTCCCAGCATATATTTACCAGATCTATGATCTCGTGCACGCGCACAGAAAATTCAGCGTTCATGGGTCACGAGCTCCCAATGGCCTAACCTCATGCCTGGATGAAGCAACTATTTTTATAGCACTTGTTCTTACAATGAAATCCAAGGAGATTTCTAGCATCATAATTCTTTCCAGCCCAAGTCACTATAGCGTATTTGGATATGGGCCCACTAACGAGTTGTGGTGGTTTTACGGAAAAAATCACCTGCACTCAAAATCCCAGTGGAAAAAATTAGTAGAAACTGAGTTTGCGGGGGATGCACAGGCATGTTTTGACACAGTATTCGCAGATTTCAATAAGATTATCACTGTTGCGGGAGTCTTTGAACTGAGTTCCGGACAATGCTCAATAGATTCAGATCACCTTAATGAGTACATACAGAAGATGGATGTGTTTTTTGGTATGCGTCTACAACAGTTGGACGCAGGCTTGATTAAACAAAAAAGAGTCATCACACAGTCCCCATTTAGTGCCGCACTACAAAGTACACTCAGAATTGGAACTAAAGAGGATATCAAAAGCATCATAAAGAAACTCCCTGAACCCTGGCAGTCAACCATAACCTATACATATCGCTCCTGGCTCGTAGAGAGTGTTACGCCCTACCTTGAGGCAGCAAGGCGCAGTCCACTAGCTATACAAATTGCGCATGGAATGAAAGATGCGTCTGAAGCAATCGCACTAGTTAAGGGCATCACTAAAATGGATTCCATTTTTAATGATCGCGATCGTGTTGCGCTTCCCGATGAAACAATACGACTTTGTTCGGGCACAGATCGTGACAAGGCGCTTCTTTTGCATGTATTGTTGGAGCATTTATTTAAAAAAAATAGTACCGACCCAGTAACAGTGAGCTCAGCCTATGGGCAGGAAAACTCATGGGTTCATTATCAAGATTCTTGCTATCAACCCGAAACCGGGAACTTAATCGTTAAGCCCTGCCCCTCAGAAATTCTTTTTACCCTTGGCAATTGGCCATCTGAATTAGGCTGATAATATCGGTCATGGAAAATAATAAAAAATTAGCCGCCTTTAATCCTCAGGTTTTCTTTGCAGCAGAAAGAACCCTCCTAGCATGGCAAAGATCATCTATTTCTTTTATTGCGCTTGGATTTGTCATTGAACGCTTTGGTATTTTTATAAAATTCCTAAAAATTGCTAATAGCATTCCAGATAACAGCATTCATCTTTCAACTTTTATCGGAATATTTTTTATAGTTATGGGAGCTATGGTCTCCCTTTTATCCGTGCTGCAATACAAAAACTTCCTGAAAACCCTTCCCCAAAGCGATCTTCCAGATAGTTACTTTATTTTTCTTGGGCCACTAGTTAGTTACACCATGTTCTTCGCTGCTATCGGACTAGCCACTTGGCTGATGATTTCTAACTCATTCGTTGTGTGAAAAATTAGAAATCATCATTGCAGCGCCAACAGGCATGGAATAAAAAGCTATCTCACGATTACAGCTGGTGATGGGGGGATGGCCCCAGGAATCTTTGCAACTGTGACAAGGGTAGACATAAACTCCATCACATCTTTGCTGTATGAGCCATCGTCATCCGCTATTGAGTAGGTTACACCTTTATATTTAACTGTAGCAACGGAGTTCTTTATTGACTCATTTTTATAAACCTTAAAAAATGGAAGATTGTTCTGATAGCGCTCGTTATAGCTATCAAAAACCGACCTAGAAGGCTTAATCATTACCATCTTGGATCCATCGCCCATAAATTGTGCATTCAAGACAGAGCCTAGAAAATCAAAGACATTACCGGGGGAGCGAATTCCTATGACAAGCTCCATATTTTTTGCTTTAGGATAAGAGGCAGAAAATGACTTTATTGCATTTGCATAGCTCAGATCAGCCTTTGGATACTTTGGCGAATCCATGCAATAAGCCTCCGCACTTAATAAATTCCCAAGAAGCTCTTTTGCTCGAGCCTCGTTTACACAAACGCGAGCACGAGAATCATTACGAACCAATTGATAAGCATCTTTTCCACCAAGATTTGTCTTATCGAACGAAATAGTACCTTTCGCCAAGTTATCTATCGTTGATGAACCCCAAGAGTCAAAGGATTTTGTCAGCAGATTCTTATCAATCGGAGGTCCCAATGGAGTTTTGAGAGGCTTATTTTCTACTGTTAAACCTGACTCAATCAGCAAATAGAGAAGATTTTGGAACTCTTGATAATTAGGGTCTAAAGGGTCGTTATTAAAGCGGTGAACGATGGAATTATCGGAACGCAATTCGATACTCTCAATGAGCAGTGTATAAGAAACTGCTCTTGGCAAAAGTCGTTCCGTTCCTTTCAAACCCAAAACGCTCAGTGGAATCTCTTTGAGAAAAGATTGCATGAATTGAGCGTTATCCAATGATGCTTGAGTGAAGGTAAAGCCATTATTAACTGCTAGACCTACGTTGGCGGTAGTAGATGTTGGTGGGGCAGCACCGCTAGGGACCCCAGCCTGGTAGCTAGTAACTCCTGCATTAGCAAGGACGTTCCCCGTTCCAATAACAGAGGGAATATCCAAAAAACTTAATGGCATATTTTTGGAGGATCTAACAATATTTAAAAGAATATTGTCATTACTATAACTCTCCACTACCTCGCGATAGGCGGATGACATATCACTAAAACTAGTTGAGTTAATCGTAGTGCAGCCTGTTATCAATCCCAATATGCTAATAGTAGCTAGAGCCCGAATTTTCATAATCAAACAGTCTTTCATTTACTTAACATTGCCTCCCCTTAATTACTCGGGATAAATCTCATTCCAAAATGCACATTGATGCCCTGCTTTGGAGCCTGCTTGCACTCCACCATACGCACTATAAGTATGGATATTGTCAGGACTAAAGAACATTACATTCTTAGAAGATGGCTTTTCCTTTGTCCCATCATATCGAGGCCATACCGGTTGACCAGCAAGACTTGGCTTTCCATCTCTCATAAAACTCGCCAAATATGCAGTCATCTGCTTACCAAGTTTCTCTGAAGGGGGCGGTAAATTAGGAGCATTAATTGCAGCGGTATTAGAAAGATTTGGGAAGAAATAATTTAGGATTGAAGAATGAACGGCTCCTAATGGAAAACCAGGGTTACTTCCTTTTGCAATACCCACACCTAGTACAAGTGCATTTGGATCTCCAAATTCAAATTGATAAATTGGGGGCATATTTGATACGCCATTCAGTGCATTAGAGGTTCTGAGATAAAAACAGTTGTTAATACCGACATGCGGATTAAAGTCTGACAACATAGATCCTAAAGTTGCGCCATTTAAGTTCTTAGGATTTTTCGCATCACCAAAATACCGTGCAAGAATTTTTTGGTTTATTTTTTCATCCGATCCGTAGAACGCAGGCAAATAGTAGCGATTAGCATTTTCTAGATTTGCAGGATACTTTGTATGGTTTGCATTATCACCTAAGGCGTCATAGCCCACATATAGTCGAAGCTCATTTTGCGCTCCACCATACGCTATAGGGACTCTCACAACATTGCCTGTTGCAACAGCATCCTTGAATGAGCGTGGAACCGTCTTATTTCCGGTCACCGGCACAAAACTTAAAATGGAGTTACCTGCTTCATAGGTTTGGGCCTCCAATAATTCTGCGACGGATATCTTTTTCAGGCATGACAAAGATTCCTTTTCGGAATAGTTGGTATCCCCTGGCACTGGGCACTTAAAGCGCCTATTAGGATCTTTCGGGTTATTAGAAACAGACTTCCATATAGGAGTAGCTAATGCTTGATTTAGCGTTGGAAGAACTTGCAAGCAGGCGCCGCTAATGAGAAGCGCTTTCTGAAATAGGCCGGTAACAACTTCAGGGCTGGCTAAATGCTGACAGATTGATCCAGCTCCAGCAGACTCTCCTGCAACGGTTACGTTGTTAGGGTCCCCACCAAATGCGGCAATGTTCTTCTGCACCCATCTCATGGCTTCACGCTGATCTTCTAAGCCTAAATCCCCATTAGAGGAGGAATCCATGGCGGGATGGGGCATAAAACCAAAAAGTCCCACACGATAATTCATGGAAACAATAACCATGCGCCCTTCACGTGCCATCTGATCTAATTTATACAGGTTTGAGCCGCCCCCGACAAATCCACCTCCAGGTATCCACAGCATTACCGGAAGCTTTTCGTTGGCTTTTATATCTGATGGAACTGCAACATTGAGATACAAACAATCTTCGTTTAAGCTTTCTTCGGTTAAATTAAAACGAGCTGCCTGTGGACAATTACTTGCAAACTTAGTGGCATCTTTTACCCCAACCCAAGGACGAGCGGCAACGGGCATCTCAAAGCGATTTGCCGTTGCATAAGCGATCCCCTTATATTCACTAACTCCATTAGCGGCAAGACCCCTTAAGACTCCTGATGACGTTTGAACAGTCACCGCTTGCGACTGTGCATTGACGATATTTACGCATTGCAATATTAAGAGTGCAATTAAACAAAAAAATGGACTAAATCTTGCTAGGGAGAAATTCGTCATAATTAACTTAAGTGTTGAATTTGATGTGTTGATTGCCTGGCGGCCATACGAAAAAAAATATTATATATTGCCTAAAATAACACTGAACATTACATAACGACTAATATATACAATCTGACCCTTCAAGCCCTTAATATCTGTATGACAAATCAGTTTGTAACCCTTCCATCAAAAATACGGAAAAACCTCAATTTAAGTGCATCAAAGATCTATGTCATCAAAGGCGAAGTTAGGGTTCTAAAAAACGTAAAAGTAACAGCTCGGAATGGTGTAAGAATATTATTAGTAAATGGTGTTTTTAAATCTAGCCGCCTGAAAAGATCGGCTTTGATCTTTGACCAAGGCTCTCGTCTTAGCGCAAAGAAAATGCATCTTATGGCAGCGAATGAACTCTTAAAACCTGTGAAGTTAGCAGATAACGGCGGTATTTGGTTTCTTGGCAATTATGCAAATGCAAGTAAAGATGGCCTTCACCTCAAAACCAACCGCAAAAACCCACTCTCTCACTTCTCGGCTCAATTAATTACCACCAACTATCTTGGTAGGGCTGATAGCTACATTAGCCCCAAGTCTGGGAATCTTATTGGTATTGGCGATGATATTGATGGCTTCTCAGTATTAGGAGTTGGTCCAACAGAATGGTCTATCAAATCTATTAAATGCAATCATTCAGCTGATGATGGCATTGACTTTGCAAATTCTCATGTTCAAATTATGAATCTGGAAATCTTAAATCCAATTGAGGACTGTATTAATGCGAGTAGTAGTCGTATAGAAATTCATCGTAGTTTAAAGCTGGATGCCAGCAAAACAAAAAATATTGATCGTGACTTATTTGATCTTGAAACAATTGATGGCGCATCGTATATTGAGCTCCACCCTGGTTGTTCGGTAAAACTTAAAGGCGTATTTGGAGATCAGCTAGTCCTAAGCTCGCCTGAAATGCCAAGGCCAAACACTAGAACTGATAATGAAAGAGAATACTTTTTCTCCGGCAAAATTAAACGAGCAGCACTAATTTATTCAATTAATGAAGACTGAGAAGTAATATGAATTTCCAGGTAAGCACACAAATGGAGTACCTCAAAAGGTACTTGAGGCTCTTTTTTCAAAAAGAGAAAAAGAGTTGGTTGAAAGTATTATTCTTTTTTAACATTTACATTCCCCTCGGAATTCTATGCCTCATAGGGTTAGCAATTTATATAAACCCCCTTCCCCCAAAGACTGCCTATCTAGCAATAGGACAAGGCGGTTCGTCTTACGAAAGAATATCCAATAACTTTGAAGATTTTTTTAAGAAACAAAAGATAAAACTTGAGTTAATCCCTACTAAGGGTCTTGGTGATGGACTTAAGGGTCTAGATACTAATGATTCTGAAATTAATGCAAGCTTTCTAACGGTCGGATATACCTCAGGAAAGGACTATCCCAATCTGGTATCGCTTGGAAGCGTACAGTTTGCTCCGATATGGATTTTTTATAAAGGGCCAGAGATAAGTGCAAATGATCCATTTCAGTACTTTTCAAATAAAAAAATATCCATCGGATTGCCGGGGGAAGCTACCAATACCCTTTATAGAAAACTATATCAAATTAGCGAATCTGGGCCTATTCGAAATGTGTTGGAGATTTCTCATAAAGATGGCGCCCTCGCCCTTGAAGAGGGAAAAATAGATGCTTTGTTTATCGTGGATGGTATCCAGTCCGAAACAGTTAAAGGATTGCTGAAGAACACCAATATCAAGATTATGAATTTCCCGCTTGCAGATGCTTATATTAAGAAGCTGCCTTATTTACAAAAACTAATTGTGCCTAAGGGCTCTCGAAGCATCGAAAAAGTTCAGCCTCCTCAAGATATCACCATCCTAGCCTCAACAACAAACCTATTAATTGAAAAAGATACACATCGCGCAATTCAATGGGCATTTCTTTTGGCAGCTAAAGAGAGCAATAGAGACTCCAATGCCTTTTTCTCTTCGCCAGATTTTTTCCCAAGGGATGTTGATCGTAGCTTCCCGTTGAGCCCCATTGCAGAGCGCTTTTATAAGAATGGCGTCCCGACCATATTTAGCTACATGCCCATTTGGGTAGCAAGTCTGCTTGATAGCATTTGGGTTTATATCTTTGCATTTTTTGCATTAATTATTCCAGCAATCAAATTGATTGAAGAAGCTAGACTTTACCCATCAAAGGGCTTGATGAATAAAATGTTTATCAATCTTCGAGTACTAGATGAAGCAATTATTGAAGCTAAAACAAGGCAGGAACTTGAAGAGATTTTAAAGATGGCACATGAATACGAGCAAAATATCACCGGCTTGTATGTATATGGGGAAAATTCTCGCTTCTACTTCAATCTCAAAAATGCAGTAGCTGGCATTAAGCGAGATGCACAACAAAAACTTGAAATACTTAAGGACTAAAGTAAGCAGTTAATCTTTTAGCATCCTTGGATTGCACTGGGATTCAATAACGGGCATATTGCAGCCAAAATAATCAGGGTTGCTAGGGCTGATATCTGAAACAGCACTTAACGTTTTTGGCCTATAGTCCCTCCACCCTGTTACCGAGCCTGCATTAGTTGAATGCTCCTCTCAAAAGCTTCTGGTGAGGCTTTAACTACGCCTAGGTATGGCAAGTCTAGAATCATGACGGTTGCTAGCAGCCAAGAAAGCATTGCTAGTTGAACCGAGAGTGCAATGATTCGAATATTAGATAGATTAGTCAATCTTAAAGCTGCAATAACAATTACGCCAAAAAAAGTAAGGCAACTTAATTGCCAAAAAAGATTTGGGAGGTGGCTTTGGGAATTCATTATTCTGAGATTTCGATATTGAGCAATCTCATCCCCAGATCTAATGATGTCTGTGAAAAGCGCCACCTGAAGAGCCGAGCCTGGCTGTATAGCCCTCAGATTTTTAAATAGTTCATCAGCATATTGGCGAGTAATGGGATTTCTGGGGCCTCCAGCCAAGCGACTCCATTCATCACTCACAATAGATTTTGTATATAAATGTAAAGTTTGGCGTGTGGTCTGAGCGGCTTGAGACCCCTCGATAATTAAAAGTCGATCAAGACCCTCGATTTGGCTGGCCTCTTTTGTGATATTGCTATCAATCTCATTTACAGTAGCCATCACCAACACCAGTACAAATCCAAGAACCACATAAGCCCCAGACATAACATTTTGGGTTGCCGTATCAAGGATATTTGAATCAAAATCTTCAAACCCCAGAGGCTTAGAAATAGTCCTGAATAAGAGCACAAGCGACCCTAAAGCTAACCATGAGCCGACTGGGAAAATAATAAAAAGAGCCCAGTTAGGAAGGTTTTCCAATAATTCCATACTCATTTAATTCCCTCTTAGATATTCCAATTAATACAGCAAGCCAACTTCTAACATCATGCGAAATTGGGAGCGCTTTGAGTCATTGGCCGCGAAACCCAATCCAGGCTCTGGATTCGAAATCCGAACTACTGAGCCTTCAGCACGGGCAAAAAACCCATTAAGCTGTATTGTTGGTGTAATGGTAAGCGATACAGCTGAGCTATCGGGGCCATACAACATGGAGTTTACGTTATTCAATGTTCCACCCTTTTCTTGGATGTACTCTAGACGAAATGGCAGACTCATCTTGGCATGTCCGATACCAGAAAGGGTTGCGCCAGGAAAGCGGTAATTTGCCAAGAGTGCAGCCCCATAGGTTTGATATTGCGATGTGATTCCGATGGCGCCGTTAACGGGAATGAGGGTGTACTGTAAATATGGTGCGAAATACCAGCGCTCTCCATCATATTTATAGAGTGCATTAAATATCTGTGAGTTGTTTTGTAAAAGAGGCGTGTTGTATGTGTTTTGTCCATTCCCACTGGTAGACCCAACCCAACTCAAACCGACACTCTCTTTATCATTTAGTTGATATGCTCCAGAGGCACCTAGCCAATTCATTTTATTTGAATAGTAGCCATCGTTCCATGTAACCGCGAGAGATAAATCATCTTTTGAATAATTCACAACAGCTCCATAAGATACCGAGCTAGTCTGGTCCCAAAGCAAACCACGTTGAATATTCAAGTTTTGGAATGTCATGGTGGACTCATATCCACCCATTGAAGCTAATTTTCCAGCAGTAACAGACCAGTTTTGGTCAAGAATGTAAGAAAGTGAAGCGCTTGGGATATACCCGTAGGTATCTACCGTATTGCTCAAAGTGCGCACAATTGGCTTTCCTAAGACTGGAACCGAATAAAGTCCAGTCTGCATAAAAAAGTGAAGGTCACCCTCGGATTTCTGAATTAATAGCTGTGCATTAGATATATCTCCCGCACCACCCTGCGGATTGTTTTGCGAGAAGGCTAAAGCCGACGCAACCGGTGTGACCTGCCAAACACCCAGGCCGCCAAGATCCAGAGACGGACTCTTACCGCCAAAGGAGAGAGAATCATCCATAGTTATAGCAACAGACGCCATCGACTCTTCTGCTGCAGCTATTGCACCAGCAGAAATAAAATACAAGAAAAAGGCGATCAGAGCGTAAATGCGCATACTAAGCAAAAAAATACTGGCTATAACCAGAAAAAATATAATATTACTCGAATCAACCAAGAATTAGACTGATAGATCTATATAGCAACCCGACGCGATGAGAAGTAAGATTTTTAAATCTGGTGCTTAAAAATAAAAATCATTGCCTCAGATAATCAAAGACCCTGTTACCACTCATCTGTCAACTAAATAACTAAAGTGCGATAGACCCTCATAAAAAGTAGAACATGAAAAAATTTATTGGATTATTTATCCTTATGTTAATGACAAAATTTGTTTGTGCAGAAACTGGGGTTGTTGTTGAGAAATTTGGTTCATGTGACCACTTTATTGCTGATGGTCCAAAAGGACTTTATGTCTTGGAATGGTTAGGTGGCCATGATCCAATTGAGCGTGAGACTATTGTCGGGAACCTTAATGACTACGGAATAAAGATGGTTCAGTACCCCAATTCAGATAGTGAGGGCAGGATTTGGGTTGCAGACCTCTCAGAGTCGTACGAAAGTGCCTTACGTATCATAAGAAAGCATTGTCAGTGAGATGAAATTATCTTACGCTGAATACACCCCTAAAAATTTCCCCAGCCTATTTCTAGACAACAGCAGGATGCACTGTTTGCCGCATCCTCATTATTTAAATCCTCTTTAACCAACCCCCTATCCAAGAACTCACGAATGTAGTGGGCAGTTATCAAGGCATTAAGAGCCGAATCAGTAAAAATTGAGCCATTGTTCATAGGGAAATTCTAGCGAGAAAATCACTATTTAAGAGGTATTTAAAACCTGAGTAAATTGGTGTAAATTAGAGCCATGTCAAGGCAAATAGAGATCCAAGGACTCTGTTAATCCGTAGGTCCCTGGTTCGAGCCCAGGTCGAGGAGCCAAATTAGTAAGCCCCTAGAGCAATCTAGGGGCTTTTTTATTGGTTCTGCTTGGTAACTCAATGATCGATAGATTAATAATCCAGCGAACAGCGATTGCCCGCAATCGACCCAAAGCGGACGCACAAAGAAAAACCACCCAAAGGTGGTTAATCTTTTAAACAAGAAAAGCTGAGTCTTAGTTCTTCTTAAACACCTGCTGACCATTTACCCAAGTTTCGTTAACTTGAATGTCTCGGATCTTATAGGCATCCGTTTTCATGGGATTCTGATTCACGATAGCGAAGTCAGCATATTTACCCGCTTCAACCGATCCAACCTTATCGTCCATCTTGAGTTGATAGGCGGCATCAATAGTGATCGCCTTTAAAGCATCATTGATAGATACCTTTTCTTTGGCATTCAATACCTTTTGTGGTGTTACTTGCCAAAGTCTTGAGGCACCCTCAGAAGCGTACTTCAATGGGTGAATTGGGGAGACCGGAGAATCACTATGGTACGCAAAGCGCATGCCATTCTTTATCAAGCTAGCGCTTGGGTCAATTCGATTAGCTCTCTCTGGTCCAAGCAGATGATCGTGAAACGCTTCACCCCAATAATCTGTATGTCCAATAGTGAAACCAGGAACAACGCCTAATTTTGCTGCTTTTGCAATCTGTGCCTCAGTAGGAACTGTGAAATGCTCAATCCTTAATCTAGCCTTAGCATCACTTGGTTTGGTAACGAGCTTCTGAAAAACATTGAGAGTCTGCTCAATTGCTCTATCGCCATTGGAGTGCACCGAGATCTGCCAGCCCTGATCAAATCTTGGTTTAGCAAGATCATAGAGTTCCTGCTCAGTAAAGTTTAGGTTACCTGTATTTTTAGTCCCCGCAGGATATGCGTAGGGCTGATTCATTGCGCCAGTAAGACCCTGATCAGATCCATCTGACACGATCTTGACACCAATTAGCTTGTAGACATCATCACCCTGACCTGGCTTATAGCTATTGTTCGTTAGTGGAAATGCATTTGAATACATATACCCCCTGACACGAACTGGCAGCTTTCCGCTATGAGTCATGTCGTTTAATAAAGCATTTTCCTTATCAACTCCAAGGTAACCTCCGAGAGAAATTTCTGCTGAGGTCGTAACGCCCTTGCGCACCATTCTCTGCCCCACCTTTGCAACCGCTTGCTCAATTAAATCCTGGTTAGGTACAGGCATCTTTTTTAAGAACAAATAGAAGGCTGGCACCTCATAAATTACGCCAGTTAAACGACCCTTGCTATCTTTTAGTAATTTGCCACCCTTAGGATCTGGAGTGGAGTCAGTGATCCCCGCCATCTCCATAGCCTTATGGTTTACATAGGCAATGTGCATACTTTGGTTCATGACAAAGATTGGCTTAGTTGTGGATACCTTATCCAGGATATCGGCTGTCAACTCAGCCATGAATGGGTCAGTCCTTGAGGGATCAACGCCAAACGCAGTAATCCACTCACCATCTTTAACATTCTTGCTATACGCCGTCAGCTTTGCAACCAAACTGTCTAAGGTGTCATGCGGCATCTCAAAGTTGGACATGTTTTGCCAAAGTTCTTCTGAAAATGCTGTGCCAAAGATATGCACATGAGGCTCTACAAAACCTGGCATTAAAGTTTGACCATTCAGGTTGATGAGCTTGGTGTCTTTCCCTTGAAGGCTTTTAACCTGGGATAAAGAGCCGACCTTGACAATCTTTCCACCCTGAATCGCTACAGCCTCTGCTGCAGGCTGGGCCTTATTCATTGTGACAATATCACCGCCATAAAAAATGGTGTCCGCATTACTTGCGGCAAAAACCAAGGAGCATTGCGCCATCAATAAAGCAGCAAGTAGTTTTGGTGCGAATTTCACATTAATCTCCGATTGGGTTTATTCGGTGGGAATTGGAATAATGAATATACCAAAATCCAATAGCAAATCCCTGCAAATGCTTACTTAAATACAATGATTTCGATATCTGTTTAAGGGGCAACCGTTAGATTCTTGTAGAGAAGCAAGAGCCTCTCATTTTGGCCGAAAGCGGTCAATCAATATTAGTTGAATTAGGCTAATACCCAATCTTTACAGAACCTTGGAGAAGCTTAATACAAGATACGAGAGTGTTTTTTGCTCTGTTAATCTTTAGGTAGAGTAGCTAGATATAAGAAAACCACCTTATGGGTGGCTTCTTCTTTGCAGCTTGGGTAACCAAGTTGAACTTAGATCAGCCCCTTCTTTTTTAAATTAGCGAGGCGGTTATTTAAGGTCTTGATGGTGAGTAGATTGAGCTTGTCGCCCTCGGACCAATTGCTGCCCTTCCATTCAATACCTTCTGGTGTGACATTGGCAAATGGCTCTTTACCCTCTCTTGCATAGCCTTCCAAAATGGCAATAAGTGCCGGTCGATCATCAGAACCTCCAGCATCTTTAATGGCATCTAAGATTGGTTTGGTAATCGTATCGCTGTAGGTGACCTTAGAGTCTGGATGCTTGGCTGCTACCGGCTCATCAAAAATGTACTCATGGGGCCACTCAAATACATTTCTAGCTGAATTTTTTACTGACTCTGGACTCACTGCGCCACTTGCGGGATTTTTAGGGTCAGTTGGTAAATTGAGTTCTGCAATCCAAGCTTCAAATTCTGCAATTCGGGCATAGCGCTTTTCTTCACTGTCGCGCTTTTGCTCTTCTTGTGACAGCAATAATGTGAACCAGGCCCAGGCGATGTCCTTAGGTATAGCAAACTCTTGCGCCAAAATGCCACTCGCTTTTTTGAGGATTGGCTTGGATGTGAGTTTTGTCATGACGTTCTTTCTGATTCTTAAATTAGTGCCTTCAATTTCGGGTGGACGATTCAAGGGAAGGCTCCCTGCTCTGTTTTTACAAATGCTCGCCACAGACCCCGTAGGATACTCTTCATAGCGGGTAATTTGACTGGAATGCTGGGATAAACGCTGGCTGAGTGGCTCCGAGGGCTTGGTGTTGCAGCAAATCCAACAAGAATGCCTGTATTCACTAAAATAGCGCCATGACTAAGATTCCAGAACTTCTAGCCCCTGCCGGCAGCCTTTCCATGCTGCGTACCGCCTTTGACTTTGGTGCTGACGCCATTTATGCCGGGCAGCCGCGTTATTCACTCCGAGTGCGTAACAATGACTTTGGAAAAATGGAAACGCTCAAAGAAGGCATCGATACAGCGCATGCTTTAGGTAAGAAGTTTTATCTAGTATCTAACCTACTTCCTCATGGCGGTAAGACCCGCACCTACATTAAAGACATGGATCCTGTAGTGGCGTTAAAACCTGACGCCATGATCATGTCAGATCCTGGACTCATCATGATGGCTAGAGAAGCTTGGCCAGACATGCCTATTCATTTATCAGTTCAGGCTAATACCGTGAATGGCGCCTCTGCTAAGTTCTGGCGCTCCGTTGGTATTAGCCGAGTGATTTTGTCTCGTGAACTTTCTTTTGATGAAATCGAAGAAGTTCGTCAAGACTGCCCAGAAATGGAACTAGAGGTATTTGTTCACGGGGCTTTATGTATCGCCTACTCAGGTCGCTGTCTTTTGTCTGGCTACATGTCCCATCGCGACTCTAACCAAGGTGCTTGCACCAATGCTTGCCGTTGGGATTACAAGGTTAAGCCTGGCCAACAAAATACCAGTGGTGATGTAGTTCTTCTTCAGGAAGCCCGCCGTCCAGATGATTTGATGCCCATGGAAGAAGATGAGCATGGCACTTACATCATGAACTCAAAAGATTTACGTGCGATTGAGCATATTGAACGCTTGACGAAGATGGGTGTGGACTCCTTCAAGATTGAGGGTCGTACTAAGTCACCCTATTACGTATCACGCACTTGTCAGTCTTACCGTACCGCAATTGATGATGCAGTAGCAGGCCGTCCGATGAATATGTCTCTCATTGGTAACTTAGAGGGTCTGGCAAATCGTGGCTATACCGATGGCTTTTATGAGCGTCATCACGATAAAGAGTATCAACTCTATATGCGCGGCCACTCCCTCTCAGGCAGAAGTCTTTACGTTGGTGAAACTGTAGAAATTGATGAGGCATCTGGTCGCGTTAAGGTCGATGTTAAGAATCGCTTCTCTCTAGGCGATAAATTAGAAATTATTGAGCCTGAAGGTAACCAAGACATGGTGCTCGATGCCATGTGGAATCTAAAAGGCGAACCAATCGATGTTGCCCCTGGATCGGGTCACTTTGTATGGATTCAGTTGCCACTCAAGAGTAAACACGCATTTATTGCCCGCTACACCCAAGAACCCGCCCCCGTTGAAGCTGGCGGCTCTTGCAGTAACTGCTAAACCATTAACCGGGGTGCATCGCACTTAGATATCCATATGAATTCCACACACACGTTACACGGCAAACCCAAAACCTTTAAAGAGAAGGCAAAGGAAGAGTTTGTTAAAGCCTTTCAGTTAACCGTTTACTTTGGGGCTTGGTTTTGCGCTATTGCTTTTTTAGCTGCAACATCACTAGATGAAAGACCTATTCCTTTATCTATATTTGGTTTTGCTTTAATCAAAGCGGCCGTATGTGCAAAATTCTTGCTACTTGCTCAAGCTGCCTTCCCAATCAAAGTGGACAAGAATCATGGCATCGTGAGCTCTCTGATACTAGAGTCCTTGATTTATCTGCTTGTGGTTTTGGGTTTAAATTATTTGGAGGCTGGAGTTCATGGACTGCTTCATGGAAAAGAATTCCTGATTTCCATGACTGAATTTGGACAAGCTGATCCATTGCGCGTTGTGGCTATGTCGATTGTGTATTGGTTAATTGTATGGCCCTATCTCTTATTGATGGGCATGACTTTGATGCTGGGTAGCAACGCCACCCTAGAAATCTTGTTTGGCGATAAATCAAAATCGAGCAATTAAGTCCAGCAAGACTGCCTTGATGATGAAGTCATTCTCCATCCGTCAAGGCAGAATTTTCAGGGTATTGGCTTATCTAGCGCTTAGCTTCAGCGCTTTATTTCCCGCCCTGTCGTATGCCCAAGAAATCGAGGCACGAACCTATTCCAATGCGCCGGTCGGCATTAACTTCATCAGCGCTGGAGTGGCGCAAGCAAAAGCGGGCAACTACACCCTGACAAGTGAGGTCATGGGCCTGACCCACATCTTTGATGCAGGCGGACAATCCGGAAAACTCACCCTGGTTGTTCCCTATGGCCAACTCAGTGGATCAAGCAGCGTCGGTGGACGAACAGTCAACGCAAGTACTGAGGGCTTATCTGATCCACTCATCAAGGCTGCAATTAATCTCTATGGTGCGCCCGCATTAACGCTAGATCAATTTAAAGACTATCAGCAAGACCTCATTGTCGGCGTGAGTCTGGCAGCCTCCATCCCATGGGGCAAATACAATGACAATCAATTGATTAATGTGGGTGCTAATCGCTGGTTTATCCAACCCGGCCTTGGAATCTCGAAGGCGCTTGGTCCATGGAGATTGGAGTTGGCCGGCGCAGGTATTTTTTACACCAGCAATACGAACTTTATGGGTGGGAACTCGCTATCTCAAAACCCAGTCTACTCAACTCAAACTCACGCAATCTATTACTTTCAGAATACGGCTTGGATCTCGGTTGATGCCACCTACTTTACTGGCGGGCAATCGTATGTGAATGGCAATCCGATCAGCGGCAATCAAGAGAACTGGCGCTTTGGAACAACCATGTCCTACCCAGTAAATAAACACAACTCTGTGCGACTATCTGCCAGTACTGGCGCTTACTCCAGGACTAATAATAGCTACGATCTGTATGGCATCTCTTGGCAATACCGCTTTGGTGGCGGCTTATAGTTTTATAAGTCGCGCAAGTGACGACGCAGAATCTTACCAACATTGGACTTTGGCATTTCATCAATAAAGGCAATTTTTCTAGGGCGTTTGTAACTCGTCATTTGCTCTTTGCAATACTGAATGACTTGAGCCTCTGTTAAGTCAGGCTGATCTTTGACGATATAGGCTTTGACGATCTCGCCAAGCTTACGGTGCGGGAAGCCAATCACGGCACACTCCCTGACCCCAGGCATTAATGAAATCACTTCTTCGATCTCATTCGGAAATACTTTAAAGCCAGCAACGACGATCATGTCTTTCTTGCGGTCCACAATCTGAACATAACCCTCTGGGCTCATAGTGCCAATATCACCAGACTTAAAGTAACCCTCTGGGGTAATAAATTGCTCAGTCTCTTCGGGTCTATTCCAGTAGCCCGCCATCACTTGTGGTCCTTTAATACAGATCTCACCTGGCACACCAAAGGGAACCTCTATTCCATCATCATCTAGTATCAGCACATCTGTACTGGGTACTGGCATACCAATAGAGCCCGTAAACTCTTTAACAAATGGTGTATTGACGCATACCACCGGTGAGGTTTCCGATAGTCCATAGCCTTGAGCAATCGGCACCCCCATCATCTTCTGCCACAGTTCCGCAGTCTTCTTAAGCACCGCCATGCCGCCACCAATGGTAACCAAGAGATTGGGCAATTTCACCTTGCTAAATTCAGGGCGATGGATCAGCGCATGAAAGAGTGTATTCACACCCGGGAAAATATTAATCTCAGGATGTTTCATCAGTAGCTTAATAAAGCCAGTGATATCGCGGGGATTTGCCACCAATAATAATTTTCCGCCTTTGCGCATTCCAAGCAGACCGCAAGCGGTGAGCGCAAAAATATGGGTCATGGGTAGTGCGCATAAGAAGACTAACTGCTGATGACGGCCTTTTAGAGCAGGCTCAAGCCAAGACTCAATTTGAATGATGTTCGCCAAGATGTTTCGGTGTAGCAAGACGGCGCCCTTAGAGACTCCCGTAGTGCCTCCCGTATATTGCAAAAAGGCAATGTCGTCTTGCGCTAGAGTGGGCCTAGTAAAGCCATGGCCAGCACCAAGTTTGAGCGCCTGATTCAATTTGATACAAGGAAAGCTCCAATGTGGGATGAGCTTTTTAATATGACGTGCAATCAGATTAATGATGACACCTTTTGGACCAAGGCTCTCACCCAAGCTACTCACAATCACCTTCTTTACCAGCCCATGATCAGCAATCTCCTGATACACGTGTGCAAAGTTTTCTAACATCACCAAAAGAGATGCACCGCTATCTTGTAATTGGTGTTCGAGCTCCCTGGCGGTGTATAGCGGGTTGATATTCACCACGACAAAGCCGGCGCGCAGCGTACCGAACATCGCTATCAAGTATTGCGGAACGTTGGGAAACATGATGGCGACACGCGCATCCTGATCGAGACCTAAGGTTTGCAAATACGCAGCGAAGTCCTTGGAAAGGATGTCAAGTTGACGGTAGCTGATTTTGTAGCCCATCGACTCGATTGCAATACGATCTGGAAACTTGCGAAATGATTCTTCTATGAAATCCACAATCGAAGTGTGCCCAGCCAGATCAATCTCATGAGGAACGCCCTCAAGATAGTTTTTCAGCCAAGGTTTTTGAGCATTCATGGGCATGATCAATATGGGATTGTTATTAGGCGCTCATCAGCTCTTTGAGCTTGTCTAGATAGAGTTCCTGACCATGATTGACGCGATGCGTCCACTCATTTCCGGAATCTGCATTCGCATCATCAGTCACATATTTAAATGATTGCCATGGGATATTGGATTGATAGGCAATATTGGCAATCGCGAACAATTCCATATCCACAACATCAATGCCCTGGGAGATTAACCAAGGATCGTGAGCTGTTACAAAACTATCGCCAGTTCCGCAAGTATGCTCACCGCCCAGCGAAAGGTATTGAGATGGCTTCGAGCAAAATGGTGTTTGACCTCGTGGAGCCAGAGGTACTGTCATCATATCTCGCTGAACAACCTTACCAATTTCCAATAAACCCTCTAATGCAGAATTGATTTTTCCGACAGTCCCAAAGTTCACGATCCGTTGAGGCTGATATTGATGGATAGCTCTAAGGCTTGCTGCAGTTGCATTGATTTTTCCAACACCGGAATAGACGATCTCTACACCCGCTGGCAAGGCGGTTTTTGCAAGCTCGGATTCCAATGCGGTAATAATGAGTAATTGTGTTTTCATGTCAGCCAATAATGAATTTATTAGATTATCTACCCGGAGTCCCCGACTTCCCCAAGCCAGGAATACTCTTTAGGGATATCTCGCCCTTATTAGCCAATCCAGACGCTTTTAAGGAGGCTACGCGTCAGTTAGAGGCACTCGCTCAACGGTTTGACTACACCCATATTTTAGGTATTGAATCACGTGGTTTTATCTTTGCTACTGCCCTAGCCCAGCAAACCCATACGGGGCTAGCACTGGCTCGCAAACCCAATAAGCTTCCCCTGGCAAGCCATCGAGAGTCTTATGGCCTGGAATATGGCTCTGATTCCCTGGAAATTCAGCAATCTACCTTGCCAGCAGATGCACGTGTTTTGATTGTGGATGATGTTCTGGCTACAGGTGGCACCATCATTGCGGCTAGCAAGCTCCTTCAAAAAGCGGGTTTTGGAGTAGCTGGCGCGATCACCTTGCTGGAAATCGATGGTTTACATGGCAGCAAGATCTTGAATGAAAATGGGATTGCCAATCAGACGGTGATGCTTGCTTAAGTAATGGCTATAGAAGGCTCTTAGCGCCCTTCAGAAGCTTGACAGTGCCCCAACCTACTGCGAGCACCTTGCTGGCCAACTTGGGTTTGTAGTGCGCTAGTACAGCGAATGCGCTAGTCCATAAGATGGGCGTACTCTTCATGAAATTAAAGGCATCGATACCCTTATCAGCCCATGACAAGGGTTTTTCTATGGGTTCAAAATGCAAAGCAAAATCAGCGCGCTCTTGGGCAGCTCGCTCCTGCAGCTCCCTTTGCCTGGCCTGGAGTTCAGCGAGCTTTTGACTCATCGCTTTGCAAGCTCCTGGCGGTCTTTAGCCAACTCGCTAATGGTTGCATCAAATAATTTAGGCATGGCCTTGAGTGAACGTAAAACTACCAACGCAAGAATGCAGCCCACCGCTAAGAAACCGCAAGTAAGCAAAGTTAGCGCCAAGACTCGATCAGTCTCCCAGCTATAAATCACAATAAGCAAGGCCAGCATCACCAAGCCAAAGAACAAGAAAAATAAAGTACAAATCACCATCACCAAAAGACTCAGAAACTTAGTGCGAGCAATCTGCACATCAATCGAGATCAACTCCAGACGAGTTTGAGCAATGGATGCCCCGGTGGAGACTAGATTCTTGAGTGAGGAAAAAAGATTTTCTTGTGACATGAGTTCCTAGCGACGACGAATGAATAGACCGACCAACAAGCCAATCCCAGCAGCAACACCTACTGCCTCCCAGGGATTTCTGTGGACAAACTCATCAGTGCGCTCAGCAACGACTTTAGCTTTTTCAGTCACAGTGCCTTCAACAGAGGAAAGGCTTTCTTTTGCGCTATTAAGAGTCTCCAGAGCCTTTGAACGAATTGCGCCAAGAGGGCCATCGTCATGGCTAGCTGTGGCCTTAATGAGGTCTTCGGCATCCGCCATGAGCGCCTTGAAATCACCAATTAAATTTTCAGAATTGATTTGAACCTCTTCATGCACAGTTGTCGATTTTTTAGCTGTCATTACCACTCCTTGCTGATGCCATCTAATTTGATAGGTAAGTCCATTCTAAGCAATTCCAACAGAGATCACAGTATTAATACCGTCATCCCTGCATTACCTTCCTTGAAGAGCTTGAGATACGCCTTTAATCCAGGCCTTCTCCTCAAAAGCGCATGGTAAGCCTCGCTGCCAAACGCAGTCTGCTCACCAAAATGGTACTCATCAACCCGATCCGAGAAATAGTTGTTATCTAGGGCGTCATGCACCGCCCACTTGATCTTGCCACCCTCGCCGCTAGCTCCATAACCATGTATCAGGATGATTGCCTTGATACCGACCTCAGAGGCTCGACGAAGCCCTATAGTCAGTCGATCCAAAGCCTCTTCTGCACTCGGACTATCAAACTTTAAATTCAACACCATTGTGTCGCTATGCGGAATCGGTGGATCCTCACTACCGCATTGACGGCACTCCCCCAGCATACCTCTTGGGTTACCACATTCTGGGCACTCAAATGAATGGGTCATCAAACGCCTTTATAGATGATTGGGCAATAACCCATTCACAACAACATTAAGAACAATACTTAGCTTCTAATGCGGAGGCTGTATTAACTTGGTCATCAACCATTCTATTTAAGGTCAATTGAGCTGCATCTTTATTCTCTTGCACCTTCAGATTGATATTAATCAGACCGGCTACATCCTTACGAATCGATGTATTGCCATAGCGCAATCCCTTCAATGTCGAAACTGCTTCAGCTGAAATCTTGCACTGCTGACTTACCAATTCAGATGAATCGGATGAGGTATTTGCATAAGCAAATGCAGCTACGGAGATTGAAACAACAGCCAATAGAGTTTTTTTCATCTTATTTCCTTAATTTGTGACCACATGTTGGACAACAACCTGAATCTTTTGCTTTGGTTTTTCTTAAGGCGGCGTAGACGCTAGATTCTGAAATTTCCATCTTCCTAGCGGCTTGAGCTGCGGTCATTCCCTTCCCTATCCAATCTAAAGCTTGATGTGTTTTTGGTATCGCTCTTCTCATTTACCCTCCTTTAGAAACACTATACCACAGAAGTTGTGAAGTTGTGAACTTTAGTAATAAAAAATAAATTGGCAGCGTTCGGGCCAAAATGAACGATATGAATTAGTTTTTGGAGATTTGCTGCGAAGATCCGACGGGCCTAGTAAAGGTATAGGCAATAAAAAAGCCCCGGTTAAGGGGCTTAGTTATTTGTCGTAGCGGCTCAAGCAGTTAAATCACAAGGATTTTGGCGGAGACGAGAGGATTCGAACCTCCGATCAGAGTTTTAGCCCCGATGCTCCCTTAGCAGGGGAGTGCCTTCGACCAGCTCGGCCACGTCTCCCTGCTTGATGCCTTTACAACGACCCACAGTTTAACGGATTCCGTTGACTGCGGGGTTTTACTGCGGATTTACAGCGATTACTGCGTGTTTTTTACTTCTGATCGAGCTCAAATGCCTTATGGAGAGCGCGTACAGCCAACTCCATATATTTCTCATCAATCACTACAGAAATCTTGATTTCGCTGGTGGAGATCATCAGGATATTGATGCCCTCCTCTGACAATGTGCGGAACATTTTGCTAGCAACGCCAACATGGGAGCGCATACCAACACCCACAACGGAAACCTTAGATACCTTTGGATCACCAGTAATTTCTTTGGCTTCAATATGAGATTGAACATTGTTCTTTAACAAGTCCAGAGCTTTTTGATAGTCCGCACGTGGGACTGTAAAAGTGAAGTCTGTCTTACCTTCAAAGGACTGGTTCTGAATAATGATGTCCACATCAATATTGGCATCCGCAATTGGACCCAGAATTTGATAAGCGATACCTGGGCGATCAGGAACCCCAAGAACGGTAATTTTTGCTTCATCACGCGCAAAGGCGATGCCGGAAATAACTGCGGCTTCCATAGTGCTGTCCTCTTCAAATGTAATCAAGGTGCCCGACTTCATCTCTTGATCAAGGGGCATCAACGGATCTGTCAGTGATGACAGAACACGGGTTTTAACTTTGTACTTACCAGCAAACTCAACTGAACGAATCTGCAATACCTTTGAACCCAGACTTGCCATCTCTAGCATTTCTTCAAAAGTAATTTTGTCTAAGCGACGTGCATCTTCACAAACACGTGGATCAGTCGTGTAGACACCATCCACGTCGGTGTAGATTAAGCACTCATCCGCCTTCAGGGCCGCCGCCATGGCAACAGCAGATGTGTCTGAACCACCACGACCTAAAGTCGTGATGTTGCCATCGGGATCAACGCCTTGGAAGCCAGTGACTACAACAGCACGTCCAGCATTCAAATCAGCAAGAATTTTCTTGTCATCGATACTTTTGATACGCGCTTTAGTAAATGAAGAATCTGTGTGAACTGTCACCTGCCAGCCAGCATAACTAACTGCATCAACACCTTCACGGAGCAATGCCAGGGCCAATAGGCCAGAACTCACTTGCTCGCCTGTAGAGGCGATTTGATCGAGTTCGCGTGGATTTGCATCGGGATTGATATCCTTAGCCAAACCAAGCAAACGATTGGTTTCGCCAGACATAGCTGAAGGCACCACAACTACCTGGTGACCTGCACGCATCCACTTAGCAACGCGTTTAGCGACATTCTGAATGCGCTCAACTGAGCCCATTGAGGTGCCACCATACTTATGAACGATAAGAGCCATAAAAACCGTCGTATTGTCTATTTATAGGGAATTACATTCCCGAGGGTCTAAAAGGGGCTTATTTTACAGGGTTTTATGCTTTGCTATGGCTTCTCAAGCCATACGGGGAGCACTCGCTTACCAGTCGATACTAAATGTGGATAGCTCGTGCCAACACCAGCGACCGCTATGAGCTGATCATTGATATAAAGCAATGGCGCCTGACGCTCCCAAGGTGGGATGTCGGACCCTTGGAAAAGGTTCTTGAGCGTTTTACGTGGGGTATTGGGCTTGATTTGGATCTTTTCCGCACCTTGACGCAGACTTTCCTCAATCAGGCCCTGCTCCTGGGCTTTGCTAACCCAGTCTGCAGGTAAGCCCAGTAATTCGCTTCGTGCAGGGACAGCCTGAAAGATCCACTGCCCCGCATTGGAATGGACCACCTGCAAGCGGTCACGCCAGAGATAAATGCTCACCCCATCGTGCTGCCATTCCAAACTGGAATCAGCTTTTACAAGCATCAGATCCTTCCACCAAGACTCAAGACGTTCTTGGGATGGCATTGCCAAATCATGGAGTTTGAGCCAATACCGCATCAGATTATTAGCAGCTGATTTATCTACCCTGGCAAGGGTTAGAAGAGGTGCCAGCTGCAATTGATTGCTTTGAAGAATTTTTTTGCCATCTAACTCAGCTAAGCGATCGAGCAATGTTTGGGATTGAGCCAATAAGTCTGCGCTGCGAGCTAGGTTAGCAATTGCACCAGGCTGAATCTTCTCCAGCTTCGGAATAATGTCTTTGCGAATGGCATTGCGACGATAGCGCGTATTTTGATTACTAGGATCTTCAACCCACTTCAATTTGTGTTCTTTGGCATAAGCCTCTAACTCTGCCCTGCTTTGATTGAGCAATGGCCGCCAGAGGGTAATTTGGTGGCCCTCTTTAGAATTGGCGCGATGCAGTGGCATGCCAGAGAGACCTGCTACACCAGAACCTCGCAAGAGTTGCAGGAGCACGGTTTCTGCTTGGTCGTTTTGGTGATGGGCTAGCAGTAGATCTTCGATGTTGTGTTCTACACACAAGTCAGTAAGAGCTTCATAGCGCTCTGCCCTTGCTCTCGCTTCAATATTGCCCTGCGCTTGATCTGCAAAATGCAAAAGACGAAAGTCAAAATGCACTTGATATTTTTTTGCCAGCTTCTCGCAGAACTCTAGCCACTGATCAGCAGGCTTTTGAAGTCCGTGGTGAATATGAAACACCCAAATCTCAGTGGGCTTATTTGAATTGGCTTGAACCGCTTTACATACGGTATCGAGCAACACAACCGAGTCAAGCCCACCACTTAAGGCTAGCCCAATAGGTTTGGCTGCTCCGGGGATTGCCTTAAGGCTTGGCTTCGATTTCCTTGAACTTGCCATAGCTCATCAAGCGTTCGTGTCGACGCTCAAGAAGCGCATCCACTTTCATACCACTAAAGGTTTTGAGGGACTCATTCAAAGCTTTGCGCATATTGCTCATCATGGTGTCGTAATCACGATGCGCGCCACCAGTTGGCTCGGGAACAATCTTATCGATTAAGCCAATTGCTTTTAAACGTTGCGCAGTCAAACCCAATTGCTCAGCAGCCTCTGGTGCTTTATCAGCAGTCTTCCAAAGAATAGATGCACAGCCTTCAGGTGAGATCACGGAATAAGTGGAGTTTTGCAACATCAACACTACATCGCCCATTGCAATCGCAAGTGCACCACCAGAACCACCTTCACCAATAATGGTGGCGATGATAGGAACCTCTAATTCAGCTTGCACATAGAGGTTATGACCAATAGCTTCGGATTGATTGCGCTCCTCTGCATCGATCCCTGGAAATGCGCCCGGTGTATCCACAAAGGTAAATACAGGTAATTTAAATTTTTCTGCCAAGCGCATGACACGCTTTGCTTTTCGATAACCTTCAGGGCGACTCATGCCAAAGTTTCTTAATGCACGTTCTTTGGTATCGCGACCTTTCTGATGGCCAATCACCATGCAGGGTTGATTCTCAAAACGGGCCAGGCCGGTAATGATGGATTGATCATCCGCAAAATTACGATCGCCATGCAGCTCATGAAAATCCGTAAATAGTGCGCTCACGTAATCCAATGTGTAAGGACGCTGTGGATGACGAGCCACTTGAGAAACTTGCCAAGGGCTTAAGTTGGCATAAATATCTTTCGTCAGCTGCTGACTTTTTTCGCTCAGCGTTTTGATCTCATCAGAGATATCCACTGATGATTCATCTTGTACAAATTGCAGCTCTTCAATCTTTGACTCTAGTTCAGCGATTGACTGCTCAAAATCCAGGAAAGTCGTTTTCATAGCTTGATTTTAATATTCAACGGCCACGGGGTCGAGACTTCTCCACATATACCAGGTTGCAACCGTGCGCCAAGGGGCCCAATTTGCAGCCACTTCACGGGCCTCATGCCTGCTGACAGGCTCTCCGCTGAAGTAATTGAGGGAAATGGCCTTAATTAGGCCAGCATCATCCAAAGGGAGAATATTGGGCCTCACCATATTGAAAATGAGGAACATTTCAGCTGTCCAGCGTCCAATACCCCGAATTTCACACAGTTCTTTGATGATTACTTCATCTTCCATGCCCTTCCATTGATTGGCGTGTAAACGGCCGGAATTGAAGTGTTCTGCCAGGTCGCGGATGTACTCCACTTTTCGGCCCGATAGGCCAGCTGCGCGCAATTCTTCAACACTTAAAGCGAGAATATTTTTAGGATTAACTTTGTTTTTAGCGGCAAGCAATACCTTATTCCAAACTGACTGGGCTGCCGCTACTGAAATTTGTTGGCCAACAATCGATCTAGCCAATGTGACGAATGCGTCACCGCGCGTTCTCAAAAAAACTGAACCATGTTTTGGAATGAGCTTTTTTAGAATGCGATCATGCTTCATCAACTCAGCGCAAGCTTGCTCCCAGTATTCGGGTGCAGATTCTTCAATAAATACTTGCTCTACTACTTTATTCAAAATACATTCTCAATCACGAAATGAGTTATCTAGCTTCTACGCCATTCTGTCAGACCACCAGGTTTGTCTTCTAAAACCACGCCCTGATCCAACAAGGTTTTACGAATCAAATCCGCTTGTGCAAAATCTTTGGCTTGTTTTGCAGCAACCCGAGCCGCGATTTGCTCTTCAATCGCAGCGGCAGATAAACCTGCATCAGCGCCCCGCGATCCTTCCTGCAAGAATGCGGTTGGGTCTCGTTGTAAGAAATTCAGAGTTGCAGCCAATGTTTTGAGTGTATTAGCGAGCTGTACCTTCTCTGCACCCTGCGCCCGATTGACTTCACTAGCCAAGTCAAAGAGAGCAGCAATAGCCTCAGGTGTATTGAAGTCATCATTCATGGCATCAGCAAAGCGCTGAGCCCATGCAGAATGAAGTTCTACAGACTTGCTACTGTCTGGTACTTGGGCTAAGGCTGTATACAAGCGCACTAGTCCGGAGCGAGCCTCTTCAAGCTGGGCATCGCTATAGTTAATCGGACTGCGATAGTGAGCACGCAACATAAAGAAGCGTAAGACCTCAGGGTCAAAATTCTTAAGAACATCTCGAATGAGGAAAAAATTGCCCAATGACTTGGACATCTTTTCTTCATTCACCCGAATGTGCCCGTTGTGCATCCAATAATTTACAAAAGGCTGATCGCTGGCTTTGTGTTCTTGGCCATAGAGAGCGCCCTCACTCTGAGCAATCTCATTCTCATGATGGGGAAACTGCAAATCAGCACCACCACCATGAATATCAAAATGCTCCCCCAGCAAATCGCAGGACATAGCAGAACACTCGATATGCCATCCAGGGCGACCTTCGCCCCAAGGGGATTTCCAGCGCGTATCCGCAGGCTCTTCTGGTTTAGCGCTTTTCCATAAAACAAAGTCCAATGGATCACGTTTGCCACCACCAACGGCAACGCGCTCACCAGCATTGAGTTCATCCAAGGATTTACCAGAGAGACGGCCGTACTCTGGGAATAAACGAACGGCGAAATTAACATCGCCATCCTCGCCTTGATAGGCTAATTCTTTTTCAATCAAGCGGCCAATGATGCCCTGCATTTGATTAATGTAATCAGTTGCGCGGGGCTCATGATCCGGATGCATTAATCCCAACTCATTAGAGTCGGCATGCATTGCATCGATAAAACGCTGGGTCAAGGCAGAAATGGGCTCACCATTCTCAATCGCGCGATTGATAATCTTGTCGTCAATATCAGTGATATTGCGTACGTAAACCACCTCGTAGCCGCTGGCCCGCAACCAGCGCACCACCATATCAAAGACAATCATCACCCGAGCGTGGCCAATATGACAAAAGTCATAGACCGTCATTCCACAGACATACATCTTCACCTTGCCTGGCTCAATAGGCTTAAATGCCTGTTTAGATCGACTGAGGGTGTTATAAATTTGCAGCATAGGGGCTATAAAGGTGGGCAAGTAGCGCCAATTTGTTAGACTGAGCGCTGAGTATATCGAATGAGCCAGTTTTTCACCCCACCCCCTATGCCAGCTAACCTTTTTTCACCTCGTCCAGCCCAATTGGGTGGCTTGAGCGCTATTTTTGCTGTTTTATTCATGGCAGGCTGCAGCACCCCAGGACAACAGCTGGCAGATGCTGAAATCAGAGCCCTCAATAATGCTTCAACTGCTGCCGCACCAGGCGCCCAGGCCCCGTATCTAGGCTCATATGGACCCAATGACCCGCCAAGACTTGCTGGCAATGACGCAGGGTACGATCAATTTAATTCTGAGCTCTCAGACTCAGTAGCCGTTCCATTCCTATCTTTTTTAATCATTGAGCCCGATCCTGTAACTAAAAATGGGGTTCCGTCTGATATTGAAAAGTTAGTAAAAGCCAAAAAATATCCAGAAGCCATTGACCTCATTAATCAGCGCCTCAAGAAAACACCGGGCAATGTGCAGTTACGTTATGTCAAAGCGCGTATGCAGATTGAAATGCGTCAATGGGATGCAGCTAAAAAGACCTTGGTTGAAATTACCCAACAATTTCCAGAGTTACCTGAGCCCTATAACAACCTCGCTGCACTAGCAGCCAATCAGGGCAATTGGATTGAGGCTAGAGATTATTTAGAGCTGGCATTGAAATTACGCCCAAGCTACACCGTTGCCTCAGCTAACCTCGGCGAGGTCTACATTCGACTGGCAGCACAGGCTTACGACAATGCAGCAAAAGATGCCGTCCTCAATCAGCGTCAATACACGAATCGTGCGAAAGCATTAATGGAAATTCTGAAGCCGACCAAAAAAGGAGTTGCGCCAGTAGCACCTTCAACTCCAGCGGCGCCTGCTTCAAAATAATATTCATACCTATTTATCTACTAACTCATCGAAAGTAAATTCATCATGGCTAAAGTTCTACTCAAAACCAATAAAGGTGACATCACCCTCACATTAGATGCCGCTAAAGCGCCAAAGACGGTTGCTAATTTTTTGCAGTATGTGAAAAGCGGTCACTACGATGGCACGATTTTCCATCGCGTGATTGATAACTTCATGATTCAAGGTGGCGGCATGACTGCCGGTCTTAAAGAAAAAACTTCTGGCGCCCAAATCGAGAACGAAGCAAACAATGGCCTCAAGAATGAGCGTGGCACAGTTGCTATGGCTCGCACTAGCGATCCGCATTCTGCGACAGCCCAGTTCTTCATTAACGTCAATGACAATGATTTCTTAAATCACACTTCACCAAGCGCGCAAGGCTGGGGTTATGCGGTTTTTGGCAAAGTGACTGATGGTCTTGATGTGGTCGATGCTATTCGTAAAGTAAAGACTGGTAACGCCGGCTTTCATCAAGACGTTCCAGCGGAAGATGTTGTGATTGAGAAGGCAAGTATTCTCGAGGAATGATTCCGCAATACGCAAGCGCGTTACTGATTTCTGATCTGCATCTCACGCCGTCAATGCCTTTGACGGCGCAACGCTTCTTTGATTTTTGTGAAAAGGATGCTCCTCAGGTTGAGGCAGTATTTATCCTAGGAGACTTATTTGAGTATTGGGTTGGGGATGATGCCGCCCTACACTCGCCCTTTCATCAGGAAGTGAAACATGCGCTTGCAACACTCTCCACTAAAGTAAAAACGTTTTATCTTCACGGTAATCGTGATTTTTTAGTTGGCAACCATTTCTTAAGTAAAACGGGTATGACCCTCATGCCCGATCCATACAAGATCAACATTGCCGGATCGGAATATGTTTTGTGTCATGGCGACTCGCTTTGCACAGCAGATATTGGCTATCAAGTTTTTCGTGGATGGGTTCGTAAATCCTGGATCCAGAAACTATTCTTGAGATTGCCCTTGAATTGGCGTCGCTCGATTGCAAATCAACTTCGTAGCAATAGTGGTGTGCAGTACCAACGTGCAATGCAATCTTCCATTGAAGGGACACAAGTGAAAACGAATGTCACCCTAGCAGCATGCGCGGCAGTTCTCAGAGAGCTAGCTGGCAATCAGTTGATTCATGGGCATACACATCTACCTCAGCATCATCAGGAGCAACTCTTAGATCAAGAATGGCAACGCTGGGTCTTATCGGATTGGGATTTAGATCACCCTGAGAGCGGGCGACCACGCGCAAGCGCACTGCTGATTAACCAAGACGGCGTTCGTTACGCCGACCTGATCAAAACTTAATACTGCTACCCCTTTAGCAGGTCGAGTATTTGGATAAGCACTGGACCATCTGAGCAAAGATGCGTGGATTTGCACACATCACTTCACCGCTTTGCAAGAAACCTTCTTCGCCGCGGTAGTTGCCAATGAGCCCACCAGCTTCAGTAATTAATAAAGCACCTGCAGCCATATCCCATGGCTTGAGATCACTCTCAAAGAATCCATCGTAACGACCAGCAGCCACATAGGCTAGATCGAGAGATGCGGCACCAGGACGACGCAGACCAGCACAATTTCGGGACATGTCTGCAAAGATTTTTAAATACTTTTCTAGATCCTGATCTTCGCGATAAGGAAAACCGGTACCCAATAAGGAGCTAGCCAAACGATCTTGAGTGGCAACACGCAAACGCCGGCGATCCAAATAAGCACCTGCACCACGAGTGGCGGTGAAAAGTTCATCACGGGTTGGGTCATACACTACTGCTTGTTGAGTTACCCCATTAACAGACAGTGCAATCGAAACTGCGTATTGCGGGAAACCATGAATAAAGTTGGTTGTGCCATCTAGTGGATCGATGATCCATACGTTTTCGGCATCGGCATTTTGAGCGCCAGTTTCTTCAGCCAAAAAGCCATGGGAAGGATAAGCCTCGCTGAGCGTTTCAATAATCGCCGCTTCAGCCTGTCTGTCCACCTCAGTTACAAAGTCATTATGTTGTTTGCGGTCAACCTGCAGGCGCTCTAAATTGAGAGAGGCTCTATTAATCACGGTTCCGGCACGACGGGCAGCCTTAACGGCCACATTTAACATGGGATGCATAGTATTGATGGACAAATTAAATAAGAACAAGCTCACCAAATTGCAAACTGCAGGACAATAAGGAGCTAACACCCTGATTCTAAACGATTGCTCCTTTAAACGTCCAAGCTCCTAGAGAATTCCTATTCATATGAATACCGCACACGCACAGTTACTGCGCTGGGTTTTGGTTGAAACCAGTCATCCCGGAAACGTAGGTTCAGCTGCACGCGCACTGAAAACCATGGGCTTTAGCGATCTACGCCTGATTTCCCCAAAGATTTCGGGGGTCGCTCAGGTGCCTGAGGCGATTGCTTTAGCTAGTGGTGCCCTTGATATCTTGGAATCTAGTCAGGAGAGCTCATCCTTAGAATCAGCTGTTCAAGACTGCCCCCTTGTCTTGGGACTGACCAGTCGCGATCGGGAGTTTGGGCCACCAGCAATCAGCTGGCAAGATGCCCGCCCCCTAATTCAAGCTGCTATTACCGGCAAGCACCGGGTCGCCCTTCTTTTTGGTCCGGAGCGAACGGGTCTGGATAACCACCATCTCTCACTGTGCACCCATCGGGTCTGGCTGGATGCCAACCCCCTCTACCCCTCACTAAATCTCGCTCAAGCCATCATGGTTTGCGCTTTTACCCTCAGGGAGGCCTTGAGTAAAGATGCGGGAGCTGACCCATCCAATACAAATGTTGAACCAGTGGACTATGCAGATCCGGCAGCTGTAGCTGCCATGCTAGACCACTGGCGTGAAGGGCTGGAGGCCATTGGATACCTTGATCCAGCCAATCCCAAGAAACTTATGCCGCGCTTACAAGCGCTATTTGCCAGAACCCGTCTTCATAAAGAAGAAATCGATCTTCTACGTGGGATCGCTAAACAGATGATCCTCAGAAAATAAATTCAGCCTTTACCCGTTAAAATCGCTCTATGTTTAATTCGCTTTTCGACCAAGTCGACTCCATCATTGTTCGTGACCCCGCCGCCAGAAATCGCTTAGAGGTCATCACCTGCTATCCAGGTTTACATGCGGTATGGATTCATCGGGTGTCTCATGGTCTCTGGAACTTGGGCCTGAAATGGATCGCACGACTGCTATCAATGCTGGCTCGCTTTATTACCGGTATTGAAATTCATCCCGGGGCAAAGATTGGTCGCCGCGTATTTCTAGATCATGGTTTGGGCATCGTCATCGGCGAGACTACCGAAATTGGTGATGACTGCACCATTTACCAAGGCGTTACTCTAGGCGGAACCTCTTTATACAAAGGTGTAAAGCGTCATCCCACTTTAGGCAAAGGCGTAGTAATTAGCGCTGGCGCCAAAGTTCTCGGTGGTTTCACTGTGGGTGATGGCGCTCGCGTTGGATCCAATGCTGTAGTACTAAAAGAAATTCCTGCAGGAGCAACGGCAGTTGGAATACCTGCGCGCATCTTGCATCCAGACTTGCCGCAGGCAAGCACGCCTGATAGTAAGGCTAAGGAATATTTCTCTGCTTATGGTGTGACACCGAACGTGGATGATCCAGTATCGATGGCCCTGAAAGGCTTGATTGATGCGACGCTAGAGCAAGAAGCCAAAATAGCAGCTCTTGAGAAAGCACTGGCGAAATTCAGTAATACACCCTCTGCCGATGCTAGTGAATCAAGCGATACTAAGCGCGACCTTGGTGCCCTAAAAGAGTGGCTTAAAGAATAAGTTAATGCAGGGTTGGTGACGAGCCGCCCAGATTCACAGCTTTATCCGTAAACTCATCATCACCCTCATCGGAATCATCGGGCATTCCAAATGCAAATCCTTCGCCACCCTCGGGATGACGATTTTCAATTTCTTCTTCAGTAGCGGCACGTATATCCTCTACTTGAACCCAGAATCGCAGAGCCATACCAGCCAGTGGATGATTGCCATCTAAGACTACCTGGCTGTCAGCCACATCGGTGACGGTATAAATCAAAGGCTCATCGTCCACATCACCAGAGTCGCCTTCTTCTTCGGCATCAGGAACGCCCTCAAACTGCATGCCAACTTCCAAAGGCTCTGGAAAGCGTGCGCGTGGCTCAATCTTCAGTAACTCAGGGTCATACTCACCAAACGCCTCACTAGGCTCAAGCTGAATGCTGGCTTCATAACCCACATCCTGGCCATCCAATAAGGTTTCAATCTTTGGAAAAGTACCCTCATATCCGCCATGCAGGTATACCATCGGAGAATCCGGTTCCTCGATAATATTGTTTTGCGCATCTGTTAATTTGTAGCGCAGGGATACAACAGTATTTTTTTCGATCTTCATGCGTAATTCATTCAACATTGTGTTTTAAACAGCTTTTTACTGATATGACATCATTTTACTTGAGCAAACCCTACGATCCGCCGCAGGCACCCCAAAACCTCCCGCTAGATCGCCCATGGGCGCTTCTGGGTGGCAAAAGCCCTCAGCAGTTCATGAAGTCCTACTGGCATAAGAAGCCGCTTTTAGTGCGCGGCGCCATCCCAGCTTTTGAGCTTGCAAAAAAACTAGGTGAACCCTTGGGCAGTGCAATATCGCCTGAAGACTTATTCAAAATAGCGGGCGATGACGCTGTTGAATCGAGATTAATTCAGGCCAAGCCCTGGACCTTTTCAAATGGTCCAATGAAGAAAAAATCCATTCCTTCGCTTGAGACCCCAGACTGGACACTACTTCTTCAAGGTATGGAGGCAAGACATCCCGCTGCTGCAAAAGTACTTTCCTGGTTTCGCTTCATTCCAGATGCACGTCTAGATGATTTAATGATTAGCATTGCTGGTCCAGGTGGTGGCGTAGGCCCCCACTTTGATTCATACGACGTCTTTTTAATTCAGATGTCAGGACGTCGGCGCTGGCGCATTTCCAAGCAAACAGATTTGAGCCTAAATCCCAATCTTCCTCTGAAGATCTTGCAGAACTTTAAAGTTGAACAGGAGTGGGATTTAGAGCCTGGGGATATGCTCTATCTGCCACCCCATATTGCCCATGATGGGATCGCTCTAGATGCCGGCTGCCAAACTTGGTCCGTCGGCTTTAGGGCGCAAAGCTATAAAGAACTACTGCAAGAAGGCTTATGGCGCTTAGCTGAATCGCTTGAAAATATTCCTGAGCTAGAAAAACGTTTTGCTGATCCACAGCAAAGAGCGACTCGACATGCAGAACAACTTCCTGAAGAAATCATTGTGCAGCTAGCCAACAAATTGAAAGACTTAAAGCTAGATCGCGTGGAAACATTTCTTCCCGGCATCACCGCCTATCTCAGCGAACCAAAACCCCAAGCCTACTTTGACGGTATGGCAAACAATCTTGCACCAGAAGAATTTACGCGTCAACTAGCCAAGCAAGCACTGAAAGCACATCCCCAAACTCGGCTTTTAGCCTTGGGCTCAGTGATTTACTGTAATGGCGAAGATATGACTAGCAATCAGGCTGCGCAGATACAAGCCGCCTGGCGAGCACTGGCCGCAAACAGACAATTTCAAGGGTCGATACCTAAAAATGGGGCAAATAGCAGCCTTTTTGAAGCCTTTGAAGCTGGCTGGCTGGTTTTTTAGCACCAGATTAGGAGATGGCTATAATGAATGCTGGAAAGTACCTAAGGGCTAACCCTGTACTTTTCTTGTATTAATAACCGGTTATTAATGATAATTTTTTAAGAGGAAATTACAAATGAAGAAGTCACTCGCACTCGTAGCAATGTTGGCAATCGCTTTGGCCGCTTGCGGTAAAAAAGAAGAAGCAAAACCTGTAGAAGCTGCTCCTGCTGCTCCTGCCGCTGCTCCTGCTGCTGACGCTCCTGCTGCTGCTCCAGCTGCACCTGCTGCTGCTCCAGCTGCTGACGCGAAGAAGTAATCTTCTTCTTGAAGAAAAAAAGCCGCTGAAAAGCGGCTTTTTTATTGGCTAAGTTTTTTAGCTATGGGCTTACCTAGACATCTGTTCGGTAAGCAAGGTTAACAGCTTGAGTCCGGCGGCGGTATTTTCTGGCTTGCCATCAGCATCTTGTACGTAAACCCTTGAGGAATTGTCGCCAGAGGATTTAACAACTACGAGATACTTCTTGGCCTTCAAGCTTGAATCATCTTTACTACTAAAGAGATTCGAGAAAAAACCCTTAGTGTCACCTAAATCCTTCGGATTAACGTAGCGCACAAAGTAGACACCGTTAGCACGATTACGGTCCTCAACGGTAAAGTTAGAACGATCCAAAGCAAGGCCAGTATCACGCCAAGCGCGATCAAAGCCTGCGGCCATTTCAATATAAGCAGTATTAACACCTTCCTGAACTAGCTTTGCCTTTGGTGTCTTTGCTCCAAGTGGGGTTGCAACCTGAGCCTTAGCCTGCTCTTGTGTCATTCCCAAGCGCTCCATTAAGCGGGCTAAGAATGCTGCTTCGAGTTCAGGGTCGTTTGGACGTGCAGTCCATACCGTAGAATTACACGCGGTGGTGGTGGCGTCTGTGACACATTTCTCAATTGCCCCTCGTTGGGTAATGTAAACCTCGGTTTCATTAGGCTTACTCACTTCAAGACGAGTCTTGTACTTATCACGCTCACCAGTGTCATAAATTGAATCTAAGGCACCACCAATAATATTACGAATAAAGTCTTGTGAAATCTTGGCACGATTCTCAGCCCAGTCGGTTTCCATGATTCCGGTTGATGGTGAGTCAACCACCAATAAGAAACCATTCTCTTGCCAGAAATCTTTGATTTGTGGATAGAGCTCTGGAGCAGGCTTTTCGACCACCAACCAGCGTCGCTCACCATCACGAGCAATGCGCATACCCGGAATACCAGTCATGACGTCCTTGCGAGTCTGCACTGATTTTTTTACTGCAGCGTTGTACTCGGACATCGTGGCAGAGCCATCTTGAACGATATAACGACGATCAGCCTGAGCAGTAATGAGATCTGGCGGATAGGACAAGTTAGGTCCGCGAACAGCGCCAGCAGACTTGTAATCAACCTTATCATTTGTTCCTACGGACTTACATCCAAGCAAGGCAAAGCTTGCAAAAGAGAGAATTAATAAGGTTGCACAATACTTGCGCAAGAATTGCATCAGATTCATCATAGTAAGCCAGCCTGTTTCATTGCAATCTTCAAAGGTTCACGCAAAGCAACACTTAAAGGGGTTAAAGGCAAACGAATTCCAGCAGTGACTTTGCCCATCTCATGCAGAGCCCATTTCACAGGAATCGGATTTGCCTCAGTAAACATGGCTTTATGAACAGCCAGTAATTGATATTGAATGGCGCGTGTCTTTACAACATCATCAGACATCGCGGCTTGACATAGTTCATGCATTAAACGTGGAGCGATATTGGCTGTTACGGAAATATTGCCTTTACCACCCATCAGCATCAACATTGCCGCACTCAGATCATCGCCTGAAAATACAGAAAATTCTGCGTGCCCAGCACGCTTGAGATCGGCTAACAATAAGGTGCCACGCTCAATGCTACCGGTAGCATCTTTAATACCGATAATGCCAGGCACTGCTGCTAGACGAACAGTAGTCTCACCAGCAAGATCAGCAACGGTTCTACCAGGAACGTTGTACAAAATGACGGGCAGGTCAACCGATTCCGCAATTTTCTTGAAGTGGGCGTACATACCCTCTTGTGTCGGCTTGTTGTAGTAAGGAACTACCTGGAGGCTGGCATCAGCACCAACTGACTTAGCAAAGTGAGTTAACTCGATTGCCTCGGTAGTGGAATTTCCACCAGTACCAGCGATCACTGGAATACGTCCAGCAATATGGTCGACAGTGACTTTAATGAGCTCACAATGCTCTTCCACAGACACCGTAGGAGACTCTCCACTCGTGCCAACGATGACAATGCCATCGGAGCCTTCAGCAACGTGCCAATCCAACAAAGAACGCAAGGCCGGAAAATCCAGACTTCCATCCTCAAACATGGGTGTCACAATGGCAGGCATGCTACCTGCAATAGGCTTTTTACTAGCTTTGGATTGTGTTGTATTAGTCACTGAATGTGTCTGAATTATCTGAATGTTAACCACCAAATTGTAACGGAACGCACCCTTTTAAATGCCCTTTTACGGCACAAATCCGCTGAACCCTGGCTGGTTTAGGCTGCTCAAGGTAAATATCCTCGTAGGCGATCACTTTAAGACCAGATCGCTGTGCCAAAGTGAGCAATTCCCCTGATTTCAGTAGGAAATTAGGGTTGGAGGGTTTGCCAAACTCGGCATTGCCATCGGCAAAGGTTTCATAGATTAAAACCCCACCCTCAGTCAGCATTTTGGGTAATTCATCCAAAAATGGGCGGTATAGATAGTTGGTTACCACAATGGCCGAAAACTGCTGGTTCAGTAAGGGCCAGTCAGCACCCTCAAGGTCTAACTTTAGCGTTTGGATAGCCTCGGTTTTGAGTGACTCCACCGCGGAAATATCTTGGTCAACCGCCAGAATGTGATGACCCAAAGAAGCCAGCAAAGCAGTATGTCGGCCGGCGCCACAAGCCAGATCAAGAACTAAACCATCCTTTGGGAGAACTGGGGCAAACCGCCTCACCCAAGGAGAGGCATCCGTGATCACACCGTGCATTGCGGTCAAAGGTCGACCTTAATCGTACGCTAAGCCCATAGACTCACGGACCTCTCGCATGGTTTCTTGAGCAACCTTACGCGCCTTGTCTGAACCGTCCGCAATAATGGAACGCAACAAGCTAGGGTCATCCAGGTACTTTTGGGCACGCTCAAACATGGGTTGTTGCTCTGCCAGAATGGCATCAATCACAGGTTGCTTGCACTCCAAGCAACCAATACCTGCAGACTGACATTCTTTTTGAACCCAGGTTTTAGTATCTTCACTTGAATACACCGTATGGAGTTGCCAGACAGGACAACGCGCAGGATCACCTGGATCGGTTCTGCGCACCCTTGCAGGATCAGTTGGCATCGTACGAATTGAGCGAATCACCTCTTCAGGTTTTTCACGAATAGCAATCGTATTGCCGTAAGACTTGGACATCTTTTGCCCATCAATCCCTGGCATACGTGATGCAGTGGTTAACAAGGCCTGTGGCTCAGGCAAGATAATTTTGCGAGCACCTTCCAAGAAACCAAATAATCTCTCGCGATCAGCCATCGAGAGGCTTTGCGCCTCTTGCAGCAAAGCCTTAGCCTGCTCTAAAGCCTCATCATCGCCCCGCTCCTGAAATGCAACGCGCAATTCAGCATACATCTTCGCGCGCTTGCTGCCCAATTTTTTAACAGCCTCTAATGCCTTCTCTTCAAAACCAGGTTCACGCCCATACAGATAGTTAAAACGACGCGCTACTTCACGCGTCATCTCTACGTGGGGCACCTGGTCTTCGCCTACCGGAACAAACTGGGCTCGATACATCAGGATATCGGCAGCCTGTAATAAGGGATAGCCTAAGAAACCGTAAGTCTGTAAATCCTTTTCCTTGAGTTTCTCGATTTGATCTTTGTAGGTTGGAACCCGCTCCAGCCAGCCCAATGGGGTTCCCATAGAGAGTAATAAAAATAGCTCTGCATGCTCAGGCACTTTGCTCTGGATAAATAAAGTGGCTTGGTTTGGATCAACACCACAAGCCAACCAATCAATCACCATGTCCCAAACAGATTGCTCAATGACATCCGGGGTTTCATAGTGAGTTGTTAGAGCGTGCCAGTCTGCTACAAAAAAGAAGCAGGGATACTCTGACTGCAAGCGAACCCAGTTCTTTAAAACGCCATGGTAATGGCCGAGGTGCAAGCTACCAGTTGGTCGCATGCCAGAGAGAACGCGTTCTGCAAACATCTTGATCTTTATTCTTTAAGGGTAATTGAAAATGGTTAAGTAAGAACGATCGCCTAATGAAATAGCGACCATACTGGAGTCAAATGATCCGGCAAGTGCGGCAAGGTACCGAGATCAATGTAGCTCTCCTTTGGATCATGAAAATCCGAGCCACGAGAAGCCAAGAACCCATAATGCTGAGCGATCTTGCCATAGGTTTGATATTGATTCGGGCTGTGGCTACCAGTAATCACCTCAATAGCCACGCCGCCGATTTCTTTGAAGTGCTTATAGAGCTCATCCATCTGCATGGCGCTCAGCTTGTAACGGCCAGGATGCGCAATCACCGCAGCGCCACCCGCCCCTTTGATCCAGGCAACGGCATCATCTAAGCTTGCCCACAAGTGTGGAACATAACCCGGTTTATCTTCAACCAAATAGTTTTTAAAGACCTGATCAGTATCGCGACATACGCCCTGCTCCACCAAGAAACGCGCGAAATGCGTGCGTGAAATCAGGTCATGATTACCTGCAAAATGGAGAGCGCCCTCATAAGCACCAGGTATGCCGGCCTTTAATAATTGTTCCGCCATTTGCTTAGCGCGATTTCCACGGCCTTCACGAGTTAATCGCAAGCCTTCCAGAATTCCTGCATGCGCAGCATCAATTCCCAAGCCAACAATATGAATCGTCTGCCCCATCCAGGTTACTGAAATCTCAACTCCAGAAAGGTAATCCATACCGAGTGAACCTGCCGCAGCCTGAGCCCTCTCTTGGCCGCCCAATTCATCGTGATCGGTTAAAGCCCATAAACGCACACCATTAGCATGGGCGCGTTCAGCCAACTGCTCCGGGGTTAGAGTTCCATCGGAAACAACGGAATGGCAGTGTAAATCGGCGTTTAGGCTGGAATTGCTGATCATGACCCTATTTTAGGTCAAGCTGGTATCAATTACCCGGCGAGGCGCATCTAGGTAATCACGGGATTGCATCTCAATTAAGCGGGAAACCGTTCTAGAGAACTCGCTGGTAATTTGACCTTCGGTATACAAATCCACCGCAGGAACCTCTGCAGAGATGATTAATTTGATCTTATGGTCGTACAGAACATCAATTAGCCAAATAAAGCGGCGGGCTTCATTAGTCATTCTAGGGGGCATATAAGGCACCCCAGACAGAATCACTGTGTGAAACAGCTTGGCAATCTCCAAATAGTCATTTTGAGACCTGGGGCCGCAACAGAGGGTCTGAAAGTCAAACCAAACCACTCCTTCAGCCATATGCAGAGGTCTTAATTCACGGGATTCAATACGAAGAACTGGGCGGACCGTTTCTTTTTGATTACCAATCAGAGTCTGAAACATCTGCATCAAGATTGAGTGGGTTTCGGCATTCACTGGTGTTAGATAAGCTTCAACTTGTGCCATCTGTACGCGACGATAGTCATTGCCTGCATCCACATTTAAGACGTCAAGCTGCTCTTCAAGTAATTTGATAGCGGGCAATAGACGATCACGATGCAAGCCGTTAGGATAAAGCTGGCTAGGCTGATAATTTGAGGTCATGACAAACTGGACACGATCCTCAAACAGCGCACTGAGTAAGCGATACAGAATCATGGCATCTGCAATGTCATTGATATGAAACTCATCAAAACAAATCAGTCGATATCGCTTGGCAATTCTTTTGGAGAGTTCATCTAGCGGATCTGCCATGCCGGAGAGCTCATGAAGCTCGCGATGAACTTCTCGCATGAACTCATGAAAATGAATGCGAATCTTTTTTTCTAGCGGGGATGCTGCAAAGAAACAATCCATTAGGAAGGATTTGCCTCGTCCAACGCCGCCCCATAGATAGACGCCTCGGGGAAGTTTTGGTTTAAAGAGTTTCTTTTTTAAGCCATTACTACGAATTTCTTTATAAGCAATCCACTCATCTTCGCAGCGCTGTAAGCGCTCAATGGCAGCAAGCTGCGCGGGATCACTTTGATACCCGCGCGCCTTTAACTCTTGATGGTAATACTCTAAAGCTTTCAATTACATGTTTAATGCACGTTTATCCGTCGCTAATGCTGCTTCGCGAACCACTTCCGACAAACTTGGATGTGGGTGACAGATACGAGCAATATCTTCGGCTGCGGCTTTAAATTCCATCGCTACAGCTGCTTCAGCAATGAGGTCAGAAGCATTTGGGCCAATGATGTGAACGCCTAGGATTTCATCTGTTTTTTCATCAGCTAAGACTTTGACAAAACCATCAGCACGATCCATGCCTAAGGCGCGACCGTTAGCGGCAAATGGGAATTGACCAGCTTTATAAGCAATACCAGCGTGCTTGAGCTGCTCTTCAGTTTTGCCAACCCAAGCAATTTCTGGATCGGTATAGATCACCCAAGGAATACAGTTGTAATCAATGTGCGGCTTTTGACCGGCAATCGTTTCAGCAACGAGCACGCCTTCATCTTCCGCTTTATGTGCCAACATCGGTCCACGAACCACGTCACCCACCGCGTAAACACCAGGCGCTGCTGTTGCACAAGTATGGTCGTCAATTGGAATAAAGCCACGCTCATCCACTTTAAGGCCAATCTTATCGAGACCTAATTTTTCAGTATTCGGAACGCGGCCAACAGAAACAATTAAACGATCGCACTCTAATTTTTGCGCCTTGCCTTCGCTATCAGTGTAATTAACAACTACACCTTTTTTGTCAGCCTTCACTTCACCAATCTTGACGCCCATATTGATTTTGAGGCCTTGCTTGGTAAAAATCTTATGAGCCTCTTTTGCAATACCTTGATCACAAGCTCCCAAGAAAGTGGGTAGCGCCTCAAGAATCGTCACATCAGAGCCAACACGACGCCATACAGAGCCCAACTCTAAACCGATTACGCCAGCACCAATCACGCCAAGCTTCTTCGGAATGGAATCAAATTTCAAGCCACCTTCGTTATCACTAATCAAGACGTTATCAACTGGAATACCTGGCAGATGACGCGCTTTTGATCCAGTAGCAATGATCACATTTTTTGCCGTAACAACTTCATTATCCTTGCCGTCAATTTTGACTTGATAGCCATCGGCACCCTTACCTTCAAAAGAAGCATGGCCTTTTAACAAAGTAATTTTGTTTTTACGGAATAAGAACTGAATACCTGCAGTCATCTTGGTCACAATCGCATCTTTACGAGCAATCATTTTTCCGGAGTCCAACTTGACTGATCCTACGGTAATACCGTGATCAGCAACATGATGACTAATCTTCTCAAACTCTTCAGAAGAGGCAAGCAAAGCTTTAGAAGGAATACAACCGACGTTCAAGCAGGTTCCACCCAAGCGGACCTCACCCTTTGGATCGTCATAGGCATTCGATTCAGCACAGGCGACTTTGAAACCTAATTGGGCTGCACGAATTGCGGCGATGTAGCCACCAGGGCCACCGCCGATTACTAATACGTCAAATGATTGGCTCATGTTCTACCTCTTATAAGTCAAGGAGGAGACGTGAAGGATCTTCCAATGCATCCTTCATAGCAACCAAACCAAGTACTGCCTCACGACCATCAATGATGCGATGGTCATATGACAAAGCTAAGTAGTTAATTGGACGAATCACTATTTGACCATTCTCAACCACTGCACGCTCTTTAGTTGCATGAATACCCAAGATTGCAGACTGCGGAGGATTAATAATCGGAGTAGAAAGCATAGAACCAAATACACCGCCATTAGAGATGGAGAATGTACCGCCAGTTAAGTCCTCTAGTGACAACTTACCTTCGCGTGCCTTAGCACCAAACTCTGCAATCTTCTTCTCAATGTCAGCCAAATTCATTTGATCAACATCACGCAGAATTGGAACTACCAAGCCACGTGGTGAACTTACTGCAATACCGATATCAAAGTAACCGTGATACACGATGTCATTGCCATCAACAGAAGCGTTCAACAATGGGAATTTCTTCAAAGCATGTGTAGCCGCTTTAACGAAGAAAGACATGAAGCCCAACTTCACACCATGGACTTTTTCAAACTGATCTTTGTACTTATTACGCATGGCGATTACTGGAGCCATGTTGACTTCATTGAAAGTAGTCAAGATGGCATTGTTTGCTTGAGACTCAAGCAAACGCTCAGCGATACGAGCACGCAAGCGACTCATTGGAACGCGCTCTTCTGGGCGATCACCCATCGGAATCGGCGCACTTGGCAAGGCCGTAGATTTTGCACCACCGGCAGAAGCGTTTAATGCATCACCTTTAGTAATACGACCATCGCGACCAGAACCCGCAACTTGACTAGCATCGATGTTTTTCTCTGCGAGGATTTTTGCTGCAGAAGGTGCAGCAGCAGCGCCAGAGGATTTTGCTGCAGGAGCAGCTTTAGCTGGAGCTGGAGCTGGAGCTGGAGCAGCAGCTGGGGCTGCCGTAGGTGCCGGTGCAGCTGCAGTTGCAGGAGCGGCAGAAGCAACAGCAGTACTGTCAATCTTTGCAATCAGCTGCTCAGCAACAACCGTGCCGCCATCAGCAACTACGATCTCAGTAATGACACCAGCGGATGGGGCTGGAACCTCCAATACCACTTTGTCTGTTTCAATTTCAATCAAGATCTCATCTTGACCGACGGCATCGCCGACTTTCTTTTTCCATTGCAACAAAGTAGCTTCTGCTACTGACTCGGAGAGCTGGGGAACTTTAACTTCAAAAATAGCCATGATTAATCCTATTTAGTGTTTGTGTATGAGTGACGTCTACGATTACTTCGTAATGACATAACCCTTTAGTTTTGCGAATGCTGCAGTAAGAAGCGACTTCTGTTGTTCTTGATGGAGATGGGCATATCCGCAAGCTGGTGAAGCTGATGCTGGACGACCCGCATATCCCAACTTCATACCCTCAGACATATTCTCCAAAATATTGTGCTGAACAAAGAACCAGGCGCCTTGATTTTGTGGCTCATCCTGACACCACACAACCTCTTGTAGGTTTGGATACTTCTTCAACTCAGCAGACAATGCTTTATGTGGGAACGGATAAAGCTGTTCCAAACGAATAATCGCCACATCTTCAAGCTTTTTCTCGGTACGTGTTTTAGCTAGATCGTAAAACACCTTACCGGAACACATTATCAAGCGAGTCACCTTCTTGCCGTCGATACTGTCATCGCGCTCTGGAAGAATGGTTTGGAAACCGCCCTTAGTGAACTCGGTTAATGGTGAAGAAGCTTCTTTATTACGTAACAATGATTTTGGTGTCATCAAGATCAGCGGTTTGCGGAACTGACGAATCATCTGGCGACGCAATACGTGGAAGATCTGCGCTGCAGTTGTTGGCTGAATTACCTGCATATTGGTGTCGGCACATAACTGCATGAAGCGCTCTAGACGTGCCGATGAATGCTCTGGTCCTTGACCCTCATAACCATGAGGCAACATCATGACGAGACCATTTGCACGGCCCCACTTCACTTCGCCAGAGGCAATAAATTGGTCAATCACCACTTGAGCACCGTTCGCAAAGTCTCCGAACTGAGCTTCCCAGATGGTCAGGGTATTCGGCTCAGCCGCTGCGTAACCGTATTCAAAGCCGAGGACAGCCTCTTCTGACAAGATAGAGTCAATTACCAGGAATGGCGCTTGATCCTTTGCAATGTGACGAAGAGGAATATAGACACCCTCATCCCATTTCTCACGGCTCTGGTTATGAAGTACCGCATGACGATGGGTAAAGGTACCACGACCACTATCCTCACCAGACAAACGCACTGGGTAACCACTTGCTACTAAGGACGCGAAAGCCATGTGCTCACCCATGCCCCAGTCGATATTCGCTTCACCGCGACCCATAGCTGCGCGGTCTTTTAGTACCTTCTCAACGAGTGGATGGACCTGGAAACCTTCACGAACAGTTGAAACTCTTTCAGCCAAGCGCTTCCATTCAGTTAATGGAATTGCCGTATCGGCTTCATCAGTCCATTTCTTATTTAAGAATGGTGACCAATCTACGGCAAACTTGCCTTTGAAGTTACTCAATACTGGATCGGAGGTTTGCTTACCGGCATCCATTGCGGCGCGATACTCTTTCACCATCAAATCACCGGTACCCGCAGGTAAGACACCTTGGGTTTCTAACTTATCAGCGTAAAGCTTTCGTGTACCAGGATGAGCGGCAATGATTTTGTACATCAAAGGCTGAGTCATTGCTGGAGAATCTTGCTCGTTATGACCGAGTTTTCGGAAACAAACAATATCAATTGCAACGTCTTTGTGGAACTGGCTGCGGAACTCAACCGCCAACTTCGTTGCCAACACGACTGCCTCAGGATCATCACCATTCACATGCAACACCGGCGCATCAATCACTTTCATGATGTCAGTGCAATACAAGCTTGAACGTAAATCGCGTGGATCGGATGTAGTAAAACCAATCTGGTTATTAATGACAATGTGGATGGTACCGCCAGTCGAATAGCCACGAACTTCTGCCATTGCCAAGGTCTCTTGCATGACGCCTTGGCCAGCAATCGCAGCATCACCGTGTACCAATACCGGCATTACTTGCTCACCCAACATATCACCACGACGCTCCATGCGAGCACGGGCAGAACCTTCAACAACAGGGTTCACGATTTCTAAGTGGGATGGATTAAATGCTAATGACAAATGCACTGGGCCAGCTGGAGTAGAAATATCACTTGAGAAACCTTGGTGATATTTCACGTCACCAGCAGGTAAAGTTTCTGGGCCCTTGTGCTCAAATTCAGCAAACAAATCCGTAGGCATCTTGCCTAAGGTATTGACCAGCACGTTGAGACGACCACGGTGGGCCATACCAATGACGATTTCTTGAACACCCTTAGCGCCGGCCTCACGGATCAACTCATCCATACAGGCGATGAAGCTTTCACCACCCTCAAGTGAAAAGCGTTTCTGACCAACATACTTAGCTTGGAGGTAGCGCTCCAAACCTTCAGCCGCAGTAACGCGATCCAGAATTTGGCGCTTTTGATCCACATTGAAATGCGGGGTTGAGCGAATGGACTCCAACTTCTCTTGCCACCACTTTTTAATCTTTTGGTCTGCAATAAACATGTACTCAGCACCCAAAGTGCCGCAATACGTTTCGCGCAAGGCTTGCAGTAAATCCCGCAAGGTCATTTCGTTCTTGCCGAAGAAGGTGTTGCTGGTGTTAAAGACGATATCCATATCGCCATCACCAAAGCCGTAGAAGGCTGGATCTAATTCAGGAATATCCGGACGCTCTGAGCGCTTCAACGGATCAATATCTGCCCAACGATTACCGACGTTACGATACGCCGCGATCAACTGTTGAACAGCAACGCGCTTGCGACCCATAGCAGAGTCAGCTGAATCAGCAGACACTGTGCGAATCGGGCCTTGCTTTGCGCGCTCAGCAAATGAAGCAACAATAGGTCCATGGGCAATATCAGTTCTAGATGAACCATCGGCCGCTGGAATTTGCTTCACGTTATCAAAATAGTCTCGCCAATGATCAGCTACAGAAGCTGGATCGTGCAAGTAGGATTCGTAGAGTTCCTCTACGTAGGGTGCGTTTCCGCCGAAGAGATAGGAGTTATCTCTTTGATCCTGCATCATGATGCTCACCTTTCATCGGGTTTCCCGAATAAAAACTGTGGTTAAAACCATTCGCTCTACGGCTTAACCGCGATACGAATTGATCTGTGCGAATACATATACAACGGTGCTAATTTAACACGATTACCCATTGATTCATAAAGGGCTTTCCCTGATTTTGGGGCTTTTGGGGGTATTTGTCCAATTAAGCCCCGAATAAGAATTTTCCTACTTTGATTTAAACCCCTCCTGACAGATTCCCCAAGGGTTGATTCGTATTCTCTAAATCTTCAAATGAATTAATGAGATTAAGGACATATGAAAGCAATTACCCCTGATTTGGAATATCTAAGCACTCGCCAAAGTGCAAAAGTACTGCAGGTTTCGCTTGGCACCGTCCAGAAAATGGTTGAATTAGGCGAATTAATCGCTTGGAAGACCCGCGGGGGTCATCGACGCATCCTGGCAAGCTCACTTGACCAGCAACTTGCTCGACGTAAAAGAGCCATGCGGCAAAAAACCACCCAAAACTGTATTGCCATGGGGATATTCAGGAGAGTAGAAAATAGCCATGAGTTAATCGAATCGATTCAATGCTGGCAACTCAAGGTAGAGATGGAGGTATCCGTGGATAGCCTAGAGGGCCTCATGAAGGCCGTATCAATAGCACCAGACCTCATATTCCTAGACGCCCTGATACCACCGGTTGAGCAGGTTCATTTAATACATTATCTGAGTAAAAACAAGGACACGCAGCGCATTCCTATACTAGTAGATGAAGGATTTATTCGTCTTCACCCTGGGGTAATGGGTCTGGCAGATGAAAATACTGTAGGTGTAAGGTCCCAGTACCCAGAAGTCTTACAGGAAGAGGTACAAAATGGCTTGATTGACCAAAATCCTCTCATTATTGGGTATCCCGCTACCAATCCAGAGCTTGAGGATGCCTTAGGAGACAAAAATCGGCATGAACTCCTAGAGCCTATATTTATTCAGGCACTCAATAGAAAGTGTGTTTAGAGCTCTCCAACCTATTCCAATAAAGATTAAAGGCCACTCAATTTGCATTGAGCGGCCTTTTCATAGATAAAAGTTTATGAATCAGTAACTTAGATCAAGAAGCTACTGCGATCTCTTCCCTCGATCCATTTTGGCGCCTTACCGCGACCAGTCCAGGTATCACCGGTAGATGGATTACGGTACTTAGGAGCAACCTTGCCACTAGAGCTACGGGCACCAGCCTTACGGCTGAACAAATCTGATGCTGTTAAGTCGTATTGCTCAATGATGAGTTTGGCCTTCGCAATACCGTCGGCTTTTTCACGTAGAACTGCTTCTTTAATCTGTTTATCCAACAATTCGCGTTGGGCTAAAAGCTCTTTATAAGAAGACATGAATGAATTTCTCCGAATATTAGTTACATGGGATAACAAAGAATTTGCTAAACCTGAATAAAAATTATATACACATATTAATAAATACGAATATATATTTAAATATCCCTTAAAACCTTATTCAATTAAGCTCTTTAGGCATTTTTAAATTATTAACTAACATAATCATTATAAATACTATATTTAAAACAAGTATATAAGCCTTACCTTCTCAACATAAAGGTACCGCTAGATTTAGCAGTTATCTCGCCAGCCTCATTTAAAACTACAGCTTCACAATAATTAATCGTTTTTCCAGACTTAAGAACGGTACCCTCCACCACAATCTTGCCCACGCTTGGGCGCAAAAAACTCACGCTCATGTCAATTGTCATGGCTCCAAGTGGCTGGTTAACAGTGCTACGAGCTGCTGCCCCCATCGCAAAATCCAGGAGCGTCATCACCACCCCACCATGGGCAATCTGAAAGCTATTCTCAAACTCAGGCTTAATCACTAAGCTAATACGTGATTTACCGCCTTCAGCATACTCAGGCACAACGCCAAGGTGCGCTAAAAAGGGAATCGTTAAACCAAAATAAGTAATGTCGTTTGAGCTTGATGTCATGGCAGATTTGAAATTGAATGAATGGTCGGGGCGAGAGGATTTGAACCTCCGACCACATGCACCCCATGCATGTACGCTACCAGGCTGCGCTACGCCCCGACGAGAAACAAAATTGTATCAGTTACTATTTCGAGAGAATTTGCAGAACAGCTTGCAACTCATCGCGCAATCGAAGCTCACCACGAGCCTCATCAAGACGATTTCTGGCACCACTGATCGTGAAGCCTTCTTCATATAGAAGCGCCCTAATCTTGCGAATTAAGACCACCTCATGATGCTGATAGTAGCGTCGATTACCTCGACGCTTTTGCGGACTTAGCTGCGAGAATTCTTGTTCCCAGTAGCGCAAGACATGCGAGCGCACGCCGCAAAGGTCTGATACCTCACCAATAGTGAAATAACGCTTAGCGGGAATTGGGGGGAGCTGCGAACTCAGCAGCACCGACCCAGCATCAAATACTGTTTTCTCGAGCATGTGACTCAACTACGTCCTTGAGCTTTTGACTTGCGTGAAATGTGACAACGCGACGTGCTGCAATGGGAATCATTTGCCCCGTTTTTGGATTGCGACCTGGGCGAGCTGATTTATTACGTAGTTGGAAATTTCCAAATCCAGAAATCTTCACCTCAACACCAGCCTCTAGCGACTGGCCGATGCGGTCAAAGAAGGCATCAATCATGTCTTTAGCTTCACGCTTATTTAGACCAACTTGATCAAAGAGGGCTTCCGAGAGTTCATTCTTGGTAACGGTATCGTTGCTAACTAAGTCATTCATGGCGGAAGTCTCTTTGTAATATCTTTTACTAATATTAAACCTAGCGCAGACGGGCTGCGCAATTTTTCTCAAGCGATGACAATAAAGCCGTCATAACTGCTTCAATTTGGGCATCCTGCAGGGTTTCTTGTGGATTAAGCAAGGTAACACGGAAGGCTAAGCTCTTCTCATCATCAGCCATGCTGCTAGAACCAGCCTTAGGCTTGAACTCATCAAAGAGCTCAATCGCTTTCACCAAGTTCTGCTTCTTTGCATTCATTGCATCTAGTAAAACCTGTGCAGAAACAGTCTGCTTCACCACTACTGCCAAATCTCGTTGAACAGCAGGGAATTTACTTAACTCTTCTGGCTGCGGAATACCGAGATTGCGAATGGCCTCAAGATCCATTTCAAAGAGCACTGGAGCCTGAGGTAATTCATAGGCCTGCTGCAATCCAGGATGCAATTCACCAATCCAGCCAATATGCTGCTTGCCAGATGGGGTTAATAATTGAATGTGTGCACTACGGCCTGGATGAAGCGCAGGATGAACTGCAGCCTCAGTTGTGAAATGTAAGGGATCGAGCACGCGCTCCAGATCACCCTTCACGTCAAAGAAATCAACTGCACGATCAGCACTCGCCCATTGCTCAGGGACAAACGAACCATAAGCTAAGCCGCCAACTTGCTGCGGCTGATGAAAGCCAGCTACCTTGCCAGCCTCTTCCTGAACGCTTAAATCACGCTTAAATACCCGGCCTGTTTCAAATAAACGGACACGGCCAGCACCACGATTCAGGTTTGACTTGAGATTGCCTAATAAGCCACCCCAGAGATTACTCCGCATCACACCATACTGACTAGCAATTGGATTGAGTACGGCAATTAAATCTTTTTCAGTAGCGGCTGCTAAGCGTTGCTCACTTTCAAGATCGGTAAATCCAAAATTGACTGCCTCTTGGTAGCCCTGCAGAGCCAAACGTTGGCGTAATAAATGCACGCCACGCTTTGCTTCAGCTTTAGCGCTCATCTTCAAAGAAGAAACAGGCGGCACATCAGGAATATTTTCAAAGCCGTACATGCGTGCGACTTCTTCAATTAAATCTTCTTCAATTTCGATATCAAAGCGATAGCTTGGTGGAGTCACAACGAATACATCGCCAGTTTCTTGCTTGAACTCAAAACCTAAGCGCTTGAATACATCAGAAACAACTTCAGCAGTCAGTGGAATACCAATCACTTTGATGGCGCGAGCCAAACGCATACTCACTGGCTTACGCTCTGGAACAGCTAATACTTGATCATCAATTGGACCAACTTGACCACCACATACCTCAACAATTAAAGCAGTTAAATACTCTAAACAGTTAGCCGTATTTTGTGGATCCACACCACGCTCAAAGCGATGAGCGGCATCGGTACTGAAATTAAAGCGACGAGCACGTCCCTGAATTGCTGAAGGCTGCCAATAGGCTGCTTCAACATAAATATTTTTAGTGTCGTCAGTTACAGCACAGTGATTGCCACCCATGATTCCAGCTAAAGCCACTGGACCATTTTGATCTGCAACTACGCCAGCATCTTGGATCTTGCCTGCAGAGTCTGGACCTTGCAGAGTAATTGTCTGGCCATTTAATAGTTCAAGACTTTCGCCGGACTTTGCCCAACGAACAGAGATATCACCAGCTAATTTATCAATGTCAAACACATGGGTTGGCTGACCCATTTCCAACATCACATAGTTTGATAGGTCGACTAATGGAGAGATACTTCTTTGACCAGCATTACAAAGTCGTTGAATCATCCAGTCTGGAGTTTTAGCCTTTGGATTCACACCGCGGATCACACGACCAGCAAAACGTCCGCAAAGATCCGTGTTTTCAACGGTCACTTTGAGCTTGTCAGCAATAGTGACATTGGCAGGAGTCCACTTAGGGGCACATAGTGCAGCGCCAGTAATAGCGGATACTTCACGAGCCATGCCCATCAGAGACAAACAATCGGCTTTATTTGGCGTCAACTTAATAACAAAGATCTGATCATCCAAATTTAAATACTGGCGAATATCCTCACCTACTGGTGCATCCGTAGGCAATTCCAGAATACCTTCATGATCATCGCCTAGACCTAATTCACGACCAGAGCACAACATGCCTTGGCTTTCGACACCACGCAACTTACCTACTTTGATCATGAATGGCTTGCCACCTGATTCAGCTGGCGGTAGTTCGGCACCAACCAGGGCGCATGGGATCTTGATACCAGCGCGCGCATTTGGGGCGCCGCATACGATTTGTAACTCCTGCCCAGTGCCAGCATCAACCTTACAAACACGTAAACGATCTGCATCAGGGTGCTGCTCAGCAGAGAGAATTTGCGCAACAACAATCTTTGTGAATGGGGGTGCTACTGAATTTTGCTCCTCAACCTCTAGACCCGCCATAGTCATTGCGTGACCTAAGGCATTGCTATCGAGCGAAGGGTTTACATATTGGCGTAACCAAGATTCAGAAAATTGCATATGCGCTATCTACTATTAGAAGGTTGGCGAATTAAGCCGGAAATTGCGCTAAGAAACGGAGATCGTTCTCAAAGAAAAGACGTAAATCATCAACGCCGTAACGCAACATCGTCAAGCGCTCTAAACCAGAGCCAAAAGCAAAACCGGTATAGCGCTCTGGATCAATACCCATATTGCGCAATACATTTGGATGGACCTGCCCTGCTCCAGAAATCTCTAACCAACGGCCAGCCAACTTGCCGCTACCAAAGGCCATATCGATTTCAGCTGAAGGTTCAGTAAAAGGGAAATACGATGGGCGGAAACGAACTTGTAATTCATTCGTTTCAAAAAAGGTTCTTAAGAAATCGGTATACACACCTTTAAGGTCGGCAAATGAAACGCTCTCTGCGATCCACAAGCCTTCGACCTGATGAAACATCGGTGAATGGGTGGCATCACTATCCACGCGATAGGTTCTGCCTGGAGCAATCACTTTAATTGGCGGCATCACATCAGCATGAGCGTATTTCTTGACATGCTCACTCGCATAACGAACCTGAATTGGACTGGTATGCGTACGCAATAACAAAGGCTTTCCATTGGAATCTTTGCCATCGATATAGAAGGTGTCCTGCATTGAGCGAGCAGGATGATTCTCAGGACTATTTAAGGCGGTGAAATTAAACCAATCGGTTTCAATTTCTGGGCCATCTGCTACATCAAAACCAATAGAGCGGAAGATCTCCTCAACACGCTCCCAGGTACGCATCACGGGATGCAGGCTACCTACTGCTTGGCCACGACCAGGCAAAGAGACGTCAATGGATTCTGCCGCAAGACGTTGCAGTAATACCGCATCAGCCAATGCTTGGCGACGCTCTTGCAATGCAGCTTCAACTTGGGTTTTGATTTGATTAATTTGGGCGCCAGCACTCTTGCGCTCATCAGGCGACATTCCACCAAGCGCTTTTAAACGCTCAGTGAGAACACCTGACTTACCGAGATACTTGGCTTTCGCGTCCTCTAGAGCTGCCGCATCGGCAGCTCCGAGGAAATCACGTTTAGCATCCTCGACAATGTGGTCGAGAGAAACCATTGCAGCTTAGTTAATAAATAAACTAAGAATTAAGCTGCAGCGTTTACTACGGATTTGATCCGAGTAACCAAAGCAGCGAAAGCCGCTTTGTCAGCAATGGCCATATCAGAAAGCACTTTGCGGTCGAGTTCGATCGCAGCCTTCTTCATACCATTCATGAATACGCTATAGGTCATGTCATGCTGACGAACTGCCGCGTTGATACGAGCAATCCACAATGCGCGGAATACACGTTTCTTATTGCGACGGTCGCGGTATGCATATTGACCAGCACGCATAACTGCTTGCTTAGCAATACGGAATACATTTTTACGACGTCCACGATAGCCTGTTGCGGCATCGGTAATTTTCTTATGACGGGCTCTTGCTGTAACCCCACGTTTGACTCTTGGCATTTATTTCTCCTAATCTAGTCTGAGGTTAAGCGTATGGAAGCATGGAGCGAATTGACTTAACGTCTGCCTTCGCAACTTCTGTGGAACCACGCAAATGACGCTTGTTCTTTGTGGTCTTCTTGGTGAGGATGTGGCGTTTGAAAGCCTGACCTCGTTTGATCGTTCCGCCTGCGCGAACCGTGAAGCGCTTTTTAGCGCTACTCTTGCTCTTCATCTTGGGCATAAAGCACCCCTTCAATTACTTGTGCAACATAGGTGGTAACCGACGGTTACGCTTCCTGTACCTAGAAGCACTTCTAACTACCAGAGCCTTGCGACTCCTCCCTACTTAAACAACAAACCCAATCTTGCGATTTGGTTTATTACTTAGCCTTACGAATGGGGGCCAATACCATCACCATCTGGCGACCTTCCATCTTTGGAAACTGTTCTACTTGACCATACTCAATCAGGTCTGCCTTCAAACGTTCCAACATTCTGACTCCGATTTCTTGGTGAGCCATTTCACGACCCCGAAACCGCAGCGTAATCTTTGTCTTATCACCATCTTCTAAAAAGCGGATTAGATTGCGTAGCTTCACACCATAGTCACCATCATCTGTGCCGGGACGGAATTTCACTTCCTTCACCTGAATCACTTTTTGCTTAAGCTTGGCTTCATGCAAACGTTTGGCTTCTTGGTACTTGAATTTGCCGAAGTCCATGATGCGGACTACAGGTGGCACAGCCGTCGGAGCAATTTCAACCAAATCGGTTTCTTTCTCTTCTGCTAAAGCCAGGGCTTCACTCAACTTAACTACACCGATGGGTTCTCCATCTAGTCCAATCAGACGCACTTCAGGAGCAGTAATCTCCCGGTTTATGCGCTGCGATTTATCAGTAGCGATCTTCTTAATTCCTTTAAAAAAACAATAAAAACCATTCCACCCCTAGCTAGGCTCGGGTCCGACTTTCTGGGAAATATCCTGCTGGAGTCGGGCAACGAAGGCATCAAGAGGCATTACACCTAAATCCACTCCGCCACGGGCACGAACGGCCACCGAATTACTTTCTGCTTCTTTGTCCCCTACAACTAACAAAAATGGGAGCTTCTGTAATGCGTGCTCGCGTATTTTATACGTAATTTTCTCATTCCGCAAATCTGATTCGACTCTAAACCCTTGTTTTTTCAGAGATTGCTGGACTTTTTGTGCATATGCAGCGGAATTGTCGGAGATATTCAGGACTACAGCCTGGGTCGGAGCAAGCCAAACTGGCATGTTTCCAGCGTGGTTTTCGATCAAAATACCGATAAAACGCTCTAAAGAGCCCACAATTGCTCTATGAAGCATCACTGGAGCCTTACGGGTGTTCTCTTCTGTGACGTATTCAGCGCCTAGACGGGCTGGCATCGAGAAATCCACCTGAATCGTGCCGCACTGCCAAGTACGTCCGATGGAGTCTTTGAGGTGATATTCGATCTTCGGACCATAAAAAGCACCCTCGCCTGGCAATTCTTCCCATTCTTGGCCTGAGGCAGTCAAAGCGCCACGTAAGGCAGCCTCGGCTTTATCCCAAATAGCATCATCGCCAACGCGTTTTGCCGGGCGTAAGGCTAGCTTGACAGCAACCTCAGTAAAGCCAAAGTCCTGATAGACCCCACGAACTGCTGTATCAAAGGCAGCCACTTCGGATTGAATCTGATCTTCAGTGCAGAAAATATGGCCATCATCTTGTGTGAAGCCACGTACGCGCATCAAGCCATGCAATGCACCTGATGGTTCATTGCGGTGGCACTGACCAAACTCGCCGTAACGCAATGGCAACTCACGATAGCTATGCAAACCAGAGTTAAAAATCTGAACGTGTCCTGGGCAGTTCATCGGCTTTAACGCATAAGCTCGATTCTCCGACTCGGTCGTAAACATATTTTCTTTGTAGTTATCCCAGTGACCAGACTTTTCCCACAATCCACGATCGAGAATTTGTGGAGCCTTCACCTCCTGATAACCTTCGCGCTGATAAACGCGGCGCATGTACTGCTCAACCTCTTGCCAAATAGACCAGCCCTTAGGGTGCCAGAAAATTAAACCAGGTGCTTCAGGCTGAAAGTGGAACAAGTCCAAGAACTTACCGAGGCGGCGGTGATCGCGCTTCTCAGCTTCTTCAAGCATATGCAAATGCGCATCTTGATCTTCTTTTTTCAACCAAGCTGTACCGTAGATCCGCTGCAGCATCTCATTCTTGCTATCGCCACGCCAATAAGCACCAGCAACGCTCAGAAGCTTGAATACCTTGAGCTTGCCAGTAGATGGCACGTGCGGCCCACGACATAAGTCGGTGAACTTGCCTTCAGCATACAAAGACACATCCTCACCCTGCGGAATGCTAGAGATGATTTCTGCTTTGTAGTTCTCGCCTTGATCTTTAAAAAACTGCACCGCCTCATCACGAGGCATCACTGTACGAATCACTGGCTCATCTTTTTTAGCCAGCTCAGCCATTTTCTTTTCAATTGCAACTAGATCTTCCGGCGTGAAGGGGCGATGAAATGAGAAGTCGTAATAGAAACCGTTTTCAATCACGGGACCAATGGTGACCTGCGCCTCTGGGAAGAGTTCTTTAACGGCATAAGCCAGTAAGTGTGCCGTGGAGTGACGCACGATCTCCAGAGCTTCAGGGCTTTTATCTGTGACGATCGCAAGCTGACTATCTTTGTCGATCACAAAGCTGGCATCAACCATTTTTCCATCGACAATGCCACCGAGAGCAGCTTTGGCAAGACCGCTACCAATGCTTTGGGCAACATCAAGCACGCGAACGGGAGCATCGAACTCACGTTTAGATCCATCTGGCAGAGTAACTACAAGCATGACCACTCCATCTTATTAAGATTCAGCCAATTGACTGATGTACTTCACAACAGCTACCAAAAAGAAAGCGCGGAAGCTTTTGGGCAACCGCGCACTTTTGGGTCTTTATTCGTTGGTAGGCTCGATTGGACTCGAACCAACGACCCCCACCATGTCAAGGTGGTGCTCTAACCAGCTGAGCTACGAGCCTATATAGCCATAGAGTTTATCACCGGCGGCGTACTTGGGTCACCCCTTTGACCTCTTCTAGACTGTTTTGAACTAAACGTAAGGCTTCTGAGTCTTTAATTTCAACGGTCAACAGTATTTGAGCAAGGCCTCGTTTGGCAGATTTACGTAAATCAATCACATGAACGCCCTGCCTGGTGAGGATTTCAAATAACTCGCGCATCAACTCCGGACGGTCTAGGCTCGTTACGGCCAAATCAGCAGGAAACACCCGCTTAGCATCATTCCCACTGACCGCTTCGACTCCGGAATCATTCCAAGCAGTCTGAATAACGCGCTCAGGTGCTCGCTCCAGCAGACCCCTAAAAGTTTTACAAGAGCGACGATGAATAGACACGCCACGTCCCTGAGTCACAAAGCCCGCAATTGCATCCGGCGGAACCGGTCTACAGCAGCGAGCTAACTGGGTCAGCAATGAATCTACTCCAACCACTAAAACATCACCAGCCTGACCCTGCTTTCGAGTACTTTGCTTCAGAATAATTTCTGGGGCAGGTGCAGTGGCCTTAGCTTCTGGCTTTTGCTCTGTTTTGATATCGGCAGATTTAGTACCAGCCTCTTCATCGTCCAAGGCATTAAACCAGGTCCGCACACGAGTACGGGCACGCTGAGAACGCAAGTAGTTTCGGTTGGGGCTAATCCAATCTCGTGAAGGACCACCATGCTTCACAGCAATGATTTCAATAGTCTGGCCATTTTGGAGCGGCGTATCCAATGGCACCATTGCACCATCAACCCGAGCACCTCGACAACGATGCCCTAAATCGGTATGCACTGCGTATGCAAAGTCGATTGGTGATGAGCCCTTCTCTAGGGAAATTACTTTTCCTAGTGGGGTGAGAACATAAATATGATCATCAATCTCATGATGCTTCAGTTGCTCCCAAGCATCTTCTTTCCAGGAGATCAGCTGCCTTGCCCAAGCAATCTGACGCTCATAGGCAACCGCCGCACTATGCGTGCCATTTTGATGATTTGGGTTTGGCGTGCTTGAGCCGTTAGATGTGGGTTTATTTTTTGGTGGTGTTGCAGCACCAATATATGCACCCTCCTTATAGCGCCAATGCGCAGCCAATCCATACTCAGCTTGTTGATGCATTTCATTGGTGCGCACCTGAATCTCAAACGCGGTGCCATGCTCATCCATCACAACAGTATGTAAAGATTGATAACCGTTCGGTTTTGGCCGTGCGATGTAGTCATCGAATTCACGAGGCACGGGCTGCCAAACGTTATGTACTATTCCCAAAATGGCATAGCAGGATTTCACGTCGTCCACTAAAACCCGGAATGCTCTGACGTCATACAGATTTGCAAAGTCGAGTGACTTACCCTGCATCTTTTTCCAAATACTGTAGATGTGTTTTGGGCGACCCTGAACCTCACCTTGAATATGGGCGGCTGTTAATTCTTCTTGGAGCTTTCTGACGATCTGCTCAATAAAAGATTCACGCTCAATACGCTTGCCATCCAACATCTTGGCAATATCTCGATAGACCTCTGGGGACAGAACCCGAAATGCTAAGTCCTCCATCTCCCATTTCATCTGCCAGATACCAAGACGATTTGCGAGAGATGCATCAATGTTCAAAATTTCCTGCGCCCAAGCTTTTGGCATATCCATCTTTTCTTGGGTAATCCAGCGCAAGGTTTGCAACCGAGAGGCAAGATAAATAAGGACTACGCGCAGGTCATCACCAAAGGCCAGCAACATCTTTCTGAGCATTTCCTCTTGTCCAGAGATGCTCAAACCACCATCATTGCGCACAAGCTTAGCTTGAGCCTGCCTCAGACCACGGTAACCAATCAGAAGCTTGGCTGACTCCTCACCAATGAGCTTGGTAAGCGATTCTTTGCCATGGGTGCGGGCAATATTGTTTGCAGCAGTAAGGGTTGCTTCATCCAGATGAAGTAAGTTCAGGATCTTGAATACGCCAGCAGCATGATTCTCAGAAGGCTCACCATACCACCCATCAACAATTTTGATGCTCTCAGATGCGTTGCCAGCATTTGACATGGGTGACCAAGATCCTTAACTAAAGAATTCTTTTGCTAAAGCAACTTGCTCAGACTTCACAAAAGCGGGTGCATGCCCTACTCCGGGAATCTCAATACTCCGAATGTAGGGGTTGACCTTGCACATCTCGGCAACAGTTTTAGCTGACAGTAAATCCGATTCGCCACCACGCACGATCAGCATCGGGATATGAATTTGCTTGAAGGCATGCCACATTGCCATCTCTCCTGCCTTTGCCATAATCGGATTAACAGATGCAAACGGTACAGAAATATCGGGGTCATAGTGCATTACCCACAGCCCATCCTTTTGTACCAGCATGGGTCCGTTATAAATCTCCCACTCTTCTGGTGTATGACTACCAAACGACGCACAGATTTCATTCAGGCGCTGCAGCGCATCTGCGCGATTACTAAAGCTAAATGGCTGGCCGACGTAAGAACCTAAGCGCTTGATTGCTTCGGGCTCAATCTTTGGGCCTACATCATTAATTAACATACGACGAATTGGGTTCTTAGGCATTGAGGCATAGACCATACCAATGAGACCGCCCATCGAAGTGCCAAACCAATCTACCTGCGAGACTCCCAAGTGCTTAATCAGGCTTGCCATATCTGCAACGTATTGAGGAACGGCATAGAGCATGGGGTTCTGAAGTCGATCCGAATCTCCGCGACCGACCACATCCGGGCAAACGACGTAGTAATCATGACTCATCGCCTGCGCAAGGGTTTTGAAATCACTACCCCTGCGAGTTAGTCCATGAACACAAACCAATACCTTGGGATTGTTCGGATTTCCCCAGGCATGGTAAGCCATGCGATGCGATCCATCAGGACTAGTACAAGTGACAAAGAAGGTATCACCATGATGAATCACATCAGATCGCTTGATTTCATCCTGAAGTTTTTCGTCGTGCGTATGCTCATCCACCATACCCGCAACTTCAGGCTGCAAGGTAACGTGATCAATACCATGTTTATTTAATAACATCTCATTAATGCGAGCCATGATTTCTGGCCACTCATTAATGCGTTCGATTTCAATATGACCAATCAGCGCTGGAAAGCTAGGCGTCATTTCCCAAACATGCAGATCATGGACTGCCAATACTCCAGGAACTTTTTTAAGATCACTGCCGACCTGCAAGTAATCAATATGTAAAGGTACACCCTCCATTAAGAAGTGATATGACTCACGCAAAATGGAAATAGTTGACTTCAAAATCAGCAGCGAAACGAGAATAGACAAAATGGCATCGATCGGCATCCATCCTGTTAGCTGAATAACAATACCGGCAATTAAGGCGGCTATCGATCCCAGCAAGTCGCCCATGACGTGCACTAAGGCGGCACGCGTATTCACGCTTTTCTTGTCGCGCGAAAGAACCCATGCCACTACGATATTCATTAGCAAACCAATCGCAGCAACCACCGTGACGGTCAAACCATCAACCTGGTGCGGATCATAAAACCGACTTACCGCCTCCACCACAATCCACAACACTAAAGCCAACATCGCAATACTATTGACAAAGGCAGCTAAGGCCTCAGCACGACCAAATCCAAAAGAATGCTTTGGTGACGGTGGGCGTCGAGAAATAATTTGAGCCAATAAAGCCAATCCAAGTGCGGCTGCATCAGTCACCATATGACCGGCATCTGATATCAAGGCTAGTGAATTGGCGAAATAAGCTGCTGCCCCCTCAACCCCAGAAAACCCTAGAGTGAGCACTAAGGCAATTAGCAATAGATTCTGATTGGAGACTTCCTTGGCATGGGAATGCTTGGCATCACCCTGCTTATGTGCATGAAGTGAATGGTCTGCAGCGCTCATAAAAGGGTCTCTAGAAATAGAAATGGGGTCATTGACCCCATTATTTCACCATCCGATGAAAAATAGCTTAGAAACCCGTTGTATCAACAGGGGCACCCGTTTTGGAGATCACTTCTTCCTTAGTCACGCCTGGAGCCAATTCGACCAGCTTCAAGCCCTTAGGTGTGATGTCGAGCACACACAGGTCGGTAATGATGCGGCTAATGACACCCACACCAGTTAATGGCAAGGTGCACTTAGGCAAGATCTTGATTTCTTCTGTGCCATCTTTTTTCTTAGCAACATGTTCCATCAGGACAACCACATGCTTAACACCAGCGACCAAGTCCATGGCACCGCCCATACCCTTCACCATCTTGCCCGGGATCATCCAGTTGGCTAAGTCACCATACTCACTGACCTGCATTGCACCCAAAATCGCAATATTGATTTTTCCACCGCGAATCATTCCAAATGAATCTGCTGAAGAAAAAATGGATGAGCCTGGCAAAGTAGTAATCGTTTGCTTGCCCGCATTGATTAAATCTGCATCAATCGTTTTCTCAGTCGGAAATGGGCCAATACCAAGCAAACCATTTTCAGACTGGAGCCATACTTCCATTCCTTCGGGAACATGGTTAGCAACCAAAGTTGGCATACCAATACCCAAATTGACGTAGTAACCATCCTTTAGTTCTTTAGCAGCACGTGCCGCCATTTCATCTCTATTCCAAGGCATATCGATCTTCCTAACTATTCTTTACTGTTCTTTTATATTGCTTCTATGGGTATTAAGCTGCAGATAAGGTGCGTTGCTCAATACGCTTCTCAGGTGTCGTGTTGAGCACCAAGCGATGTACGTAGATGCCTGGTGTATGAATTTGATCTGGATCTAATTCACCGTTCTCGACGATCTCTTCCACTTCAGCAACGGTGATCTTGCCAGCCATAGCAACTACTGGGTTGAAGTTGCGGGCGGTATAGCGATAAACTAAATTACCAGATTTATCAGCTTTCCATGCTTTCACGAGTGAGATGTCTGAAACGATTGCACGCTCCATGATGTAACGCTCGCCATCGAATTCTTTTTCTTCTTTACCTTCAGCAACCAAAGTGCCTACACCGGTTTTGGTATAGAAAGCAGGAATACCGCAACCACCTGCGCGCAACTTTTCTGCCAAAGTTCCTTGCGGAGTAAATTCCAACTCGAGTTCACCCGCTAAAAATTGACGCTCAAATTCTTTGTTCTCACCCACATAGGATGCGACCATTTTCTTAACCTGTCTTGAGTTCAACAACAAACCCAAGCCAAAGCCATCCACCCCAGCATTATTGGCAATGGCAGTCAAATTTTGTGCGCCAAGATCCTTGACCGCTTGGATTAGTGCCTCGGGAATACCGCACAAGCCAAAACCGCCAACAGCGAGCTTCTGACCATCCTTCAAGATATCCCGCAAGGCATCAACAGCCGATGGGTAAGTTTTATTCATAAATTCGTCCTAATATTGCCAAAAAGGTAAAAAAGTAATCATAACGCCTTAGACTCTTAAGCCCTTTGGCAATAGGCAGCAACCTAGTTTTTCAAGCTTAGAACTAAACTATAGGTGTGATTTAAGGCATTAGAAACGGCAGAAATACTCAAAATGCTGAAAATTCCTTAAGTGCCCTATCTATTAGTAATGTCGGAGAAATGAAATGACTGCCCAGGAATTGCTCGAACAATTTGGACCTAGAGAATCCATGGACTATGACTTAGTCATCGTAGGGGGTGGCCCAGCCGGTTTGTCCGCCGCCATCAAAGCAAAGCAACTCGCCAATGAAACAGGTAAAGAGATTAGCGTATGCGTTCTCGAAAAAGGCTCTGAAATCGGCGCACATATTCTGTCGGGTGCCGTCATGGATCCAAAGGCGCTGACTGAACTTTTTCCTAACTGGAAAGAATTAGGTGCGCCGCTAGATGCCGAAGTTACCCAAGACCAGTTTTTGTTCCTGACAAAAGAAAGCGCATTGCAAGTTCCGAACTGGATGCTGCCCCACTGCTTCAAAAATGAAGGCAACTATATTGTCAGTCTTGCCAATGTGACTCGTTGGCTTGGCCAGCAGGCAGAAAATGTAGGCGTAGAAATTTTCCCAGGATTTCCTGCAGCAGAAATTCTCTATAACGAGCAAGGTGCAGTTTGTGGCGTCGTTACTGGTGCAATGGGATTAGATAAAGAAGGTCAACCGACAGATCAATTTCAACTTGGTATGGAGTTGCGTGCCAAGTACACGCTATTCGCTGAAGGCTCCCGCGGACATTTGGGTAAACAACTCATTGCAAAATATGCATTGGATAAAGATGCCGACCCCCAAAGCTATGGGATTGGCATTAAAGAGTTATGGGAAGTGGAGCCCTCTAAGAGCAAGCCCGGCCTAGTGGTCCATACCGCAGGCTGGCCATTGGAGAGCGACACCTATGGCGGCTCATTCTTGTATCACTTGGGTGATAACAAAGTTGCAGTAGGTTTAGTGGTCGGCCTTTCTTATAAGAACCCTTACCTCTCGCCTTTTGAAGAATTCCAACGCTATAAGTTACATCCGAAGATTCGCGAGACTTTTGAAGGTGGCAAACGCTTAGCCTATGGTGCGCGCGCACTGACAGCTGGTGGTCTCAATAGTTTGCCTAAAACAGTATTTCCTGGTGGCGCTTTAATTGGTTGTGATGCGGGCTTCTTAAACGCATCACGTATTAAGGGAAGTCATGCTGCCATCAAGACTGGCATGCTTGCTGCAGAAGCAGCAGTTGCTGCACTTGCTGACAATCGCTCCGCCGATGTCTTGGCAGCATATCCAAGCGCATTTAAAAATAGCTGGCTACATACGGAATTAAATCAGGCGCGTAACTTTAAGCCATGGATGTCTAAAGGACTTTACCTGGGCACTCTGATGGTTGGCATTGAGCAAAAGCTATTGGGCGGCAATGTGCCGTGGACAATTCATTTGAAGCATGCTGATCATGAATGCCTAGAGCCAGCAGCACAGCATGAGCCAATTGACTATCCGAAGCCAGATGGCAAGATTACTTTTGATCGCCTCTCATCCGTATTTATCTCCAATACCAATCATGCTGAGAATCAACCCATCCACCTCACTTTAAAAGATGCTTCGGTACCGGTTAGCTTGAACCTCAAAACCTACGCAGGACCAGAGCAGCGTTACTGCCCTGCCGGCGTGTATGAGTATGTAGAAAAAGAGGGGCAGCCGCAGTTGCAAATCAATTCGCAAAACTGCGTGCATTGCAAAACCTGTGACATCAAAGATCCAAGTCAGAACATCGTTTGGATTACGCCTGAAGGTGGTGGTGGCCCTAACTACGGGTCAATGTAAAGGGTTTTACTCTAAGCCTAGTATTTATCTAGCTGGGTAGCGGCGCGGGCGCATTTTTCCAATCGCCATACCCGCTAGACCACAGGCTAAAGCTGACATCACAAACACATTGCGTGGTTGCGTTGCATCCCATAACCAACCAGCAACTAAGCCACCCAGCGTTCCACCCAAACCATAAGATACCGTTGCCATCAAGGCCTGCCCTCGCGCCTGTAGGGAGCCAGTAAACCAACGTTGCAATAACTTAGTGGCCGCACTGTGGTGAGCGCCAAACGTTGCTGCATGCATCAGCTGAGCCAGAATCAAAACCCAAGTTACCGGGAAAAAGGCAATCAAGATGAAACGAATCACACCAATACCAAATGCGATTTGCAAAACTATTTCGGCATCCAAACGACTGAGCACTTTGCTCTGGAAATAAAAGAAGATGACTTCTGCAGCAACACCCAAAGCCCAAAATAATCCAATCTGAAATTTGTCGTAACCCAAATCGGCTAGGTAGAGTGAAAAGAACACATACAAAGCAGCATGTGCAAAGATCATAAAAAAGCCTGATAGCAGAAACCAACGCACATCCGGATTAAATAAAACAATCAGCAACTCGCCCTTGACCATCTTGCGGCGTTCCATCTTTGGCTCATGTAGACGAAAGGTCACCAAGGCTAAGAAGGTCAAGATCACCGCGCCCACAATGGGGTATAGCTCAATGCCCTCACGCTGAAATAACTCACCAGCAAATAAGACCATCACGATAAAACCAATGGATCCCCATAAACGTAAACGGCCATAACGCTTATCAAATGAATTGTCTTTAAATAAAGCATGCACCGTTGCAGACTCACCCAATGGCATCAAGCTACTCAGGATGGTATGCAGTACAAACATCCAGATAAAGAAGGCAATGTAAGTTTGGAGAAAAAAGATACTCAAGAAAGTCGCTGCGGCCAGGCAAGCACAAAAACGAATAATCCCAATACGATCGGACAGATAGTCCGATAACCACCCCCAAGAGAATGGGCCCACTATGCGGGTAATTTGCAACATGGACATCAAGACTGCGATCTCAATGACACTAAAACCGCGATCAAGAAAAAAGAGGCTGGCGTATGGAGACACCAAGCCGACATAAGCGAAATATAAAAAGAAAAAGGACCCGAAGGCCCAACGCACTGAAGGTGTCATTTTCTTTTTTGAGCTTTACTTAATCGGTTACTGAACCAGGACGTGCAGCCGGTATCGGCGGAACAGTATGTTTTACATCACCACACTGAGCGCGATGACGTAAAGCATGGTCGATTAATACCAAAGCCAGCATCGCTTCAGCAATCGGTGTTGCTCGGATGCCAACACAAGGATCATGGCGACCTTTGGTTTGCACAGTGATAGGCTTGCCATCCAAATCAATGGATTCTTTTGGACTCAGAATGCTAGAGGTAGGTTTGATGGCAATCGATACGCGCAAATCTTGACCGCTACTAATGCCACCCAAAGTACCACCAGCATTATTGCTAGCAAATCCATCTGGATGCAGCTCATCACCATGTTCACTGCCACGTTGCGCTACTGACTTAAAGCCTGAGCCGATCTCAATACCTTTAACGGCATTGATACCCATCATGGCATGCGCAATATCAGCATCCAACTTATCAAATAAAGGCTCGCCCAATCCAATCGGAACGTTGCGCGCCCGCACTTCAATTTTCGCTCCACATGAATCCCCTGCTTTGCGCAGTGAGTCCATATACGCCTCTAACTGAGGGACGATATCGGCATTGGCAGCAAAGAAAGGATTGCTCTCGATCAGCGCTGCGTCTTTGAATGGAATTTCAATTTCACCAAGTTGACTCATATAGCCATAAAACTCAGTACCGTACTGTTCTTTGAGCCACTTCTTAGCTATGGCTGCTGCGGCCACTACTGGCGCAGTTAATCGAGCAGAAGATCGTCCGCCACCGCGAGGATCGCGCAAACCATATTTGTAGTGATAGGCGTAATCCGCATGACCAGGTCTAAATGTTTGCAGAATGTTGCCGTAATCCTGGCTGCGTTGATCGGTATTCCGAATTAACAAACCAATGGGCGCACCAGTAGTTTTACCTTCATATACGCCGGAGAGAATCTCCACTTGGTCAGCTTCTTGACGTTGAGTCACATGGCGGGAGGTGCCGGGCTTGCGACGATTTAAATCAATCTGCAAATCCGCTTCGCACAAAGACATCCCCGGAGGGCAGCCATCAACAACAGCACCAATCGCGGGACCATGGGATTCACCAAAAGTAGTGACGGTAAAGAGAAGGCCTAAAGTATTTCCTGACATATTGACATTATGTCATTGCTCAGGGGGCTTAGGCTAGGCCGAGCTTAAGGAGCAGCTTTTTCGGCCTCTTCTGGCCAGTCGCGGATATATGCCTTGAGCATGGTGTTCTCGAAGTCTTGAGCCTCAACAACGGATTTAGCCACGTCGTAGAAAGAAATCACACCCATCAGCATCTTTTGATCAATCACCGGTAAATAGCGCGCATGCTCAACGAGCATCATGCGGCGTACTTCATCAATCTCAGTTTCCATATTGCATGTCAGTGGCTTGGCATTCATGACGCTTTGAACCTTCAGGTCGTCTAATTTGCCGTGGTGCTTAGCCAATGCAGCAATCACCTCGCGGAATGTGAGGATGCCGACCAACTTGTCATACTCCATGACGACCAATGAGCCAATATCGTGCTCACTCATCACCAAGACCGCAGTTTGCAGAGCGGTATCTGGCGCCACTGTAAATAGTGTGCTGCCTTTAACGCGCAATATGTCACAAACCTTCATACAGCCTCCGGAAATGAGTTCTTATATAAGCAATATATTCTCAAGCCCCTAAGGAATCAAGGGTCAAGTACAGTATTTCAGTAACGAATAACCCTTACGAGTCCACTTCGAATGCTTGGGAGATCCGCAACCAAGATGGCACCGGCCAAAGTAATCCACCAGGTCAGGTAAATCCAAATCAGTGCCAATGGGACTATGGCAAAAGCACCGTAGACAGTTTTATAGAAGGCGACATTGGTTAAAAAGAGACCAAAACCAAACTTCATTAACTCAAAAGTGAGCGCAGCAAAAAAGGCTCCACTCAAGGCATCACGCCACTGAATTTGGGCATAAGGAAGAATTTTGTAAGCCACAGAAAATACCGACATCGCCAGCAATACGGGAACCACGGTTGCGAATAAGCCCAGCCCAAAACCTAAAGCCTCGGTCCACCCTTCTGCCGCACTAAACAAAAGACCGCTGAAATAGGTTCCCACACCCAATAAGATGGGGCCCAATAAGGTAGCCGCGGAGTAGATTGCCACCTTCTTCAGAATGGGTCGAGTTTGAGTCACTCGAAAGATCTGATTAAAAGCGCTTTCAATCACCGCCAGTGTCATGATTGTTGTAATGACTAAACCGAGCAAACCAATTAAGGTGAGACCTTTGGCCTGAGCTGAAAACTGATCGAGATAATTAAAGACTTGTTGGTTTAATCCACCAGGCATATAGGTATCGAGCAGCCACGCCTGAAAGGCATATTTAATCCTCACAACGCTTGGAAGATAGCCAATCAAAATGGAGGCTACCGTCAGCATTGGAATCAAGGAGAGCGTGGTTGTAAAGGCCAAGCTAGCCGCCACTTGCTTGAGATTGTGGCCACGATTGCGCTCCCAAGTCTCTTTTCCAAGAGAGAGCCATAATTGAGGATTCTGAATGAGGCGCATCGCCCATATCATAAGAGATAAGAGATCAATATGAGCCAATCTGATATTTTAGTTTTGTACTATTCGCGCTACGGAGCCACTCGGGACTTGGCTCGCCTGATTGCGGAAGGTGTTGAAAGTGTTCCGGGTGCCAATGCCCGATTGCGCACGGTTCCAGCCGTCTCTACCGTATGCGAATCTACAGAGGCTGCCGTTCCAGCCGATGGTGCTCCTTACGTTGAATATGCAGACCTGAAGGAATGTATTGGCCTAGCTTTGGGATCCCCCACGCGCTTTGGCAACATGGCTGCCCCCATGAAATACTTTTGGGATGGCAGCTCCTCAGAGTGGATGAATGGCGCGCTAGTTGGCAAGCCAGCCTGCGTCTTTACAAGTACCGGTAGCTTACATGGCGGTCAAGAAAGCACTCTTTTCACCATGATGATTCCCCTGCTTCACCACGGCATGATGATCATGGGTATTCCGTATAGCGAGCCTGATTTGATGAGCACTTCAACTGGCGGCAGCCCTTATGGAGTAACTCATCTCGCCCATGCAGATGGCAGAGCACCGATTAGCGCCGAAGAGCAGCGCCTCGCGATTGCTCAGGGCAAACGTCTCGCACTCACAGCACTCAAACTTATTTAAGGGTCATTTATGTTCAAAAACTGGCTCTCCAAAAATCCATATCAACTCATTGCTACTGCAGCTTTTGTTGACCTATTTATTCTGTGTGTTGCTTGGGAATGGTTTATTTCCCCGCTCAGGCCTGGCGGCTCTTGGCTTATTCTGAAGGCCATTCCCCTGCTATTTGCCATTCCCGGCTTATGGAAAGGCAATGTCTACACCATGCAATGGGCGTCAATGCTGATCCTGCTCTACATCACCGAAGGGTTGGTCCGGATTCTAGAAACTGGGGCTAATTTCTGGATGGCTGCCCTGGAAACGGCCGTAGGAACAGTCGGCTTTATTTGCTTGCTCATGTACCTCAAACCCATCAAAGCACGGGCTAAAGCGGCTAAAAAGGAGCGGGCTGCCGCAGGAATCGATGAGTAAAGGGCAAAAAAGGACTTATTGGGTAGGTTTTTGCTGATTTCTTTAAAAATATTAGTAATTCCTGTCATCTCAGTCACTTTTCCAGGCGTTGTATGCCCATGGAGGTGACAAATATGTCAACAAGACTCAAACGTTGGGCCCGCGCAATTCAACAAATCGACTTGTCCAAAGGGACGCCAGAAGTCGCTATTGGCTATTTAGATAGCAAATACCGCGATATCGCTTGGCGCTATATCCGCATTTTGGGCTTTGAGCGCACTATCAGCTTTATGGCCAGCAATAACTTCCACCCGGAATAATTCTGCTAAGCCCATAGGCACCCAATCGCCCCGGATGAAGTATTTATCTGGGGTTTTGTGTTTCTAGGGGTCTGAAAACCCAAAATGCCAGCAATAAAAAGGCTATGCCGGCACATGAGCCCGAGAATAGAAATGCATAGCTAGGGTTAAATGACTCATAAAGCCAGCCAAATATTAGGGACGCGGGCAACAACATCAAGCCTGAGATGAGATTAAACCAGCCAAATGCCGTCCCAGCCATCCCACTTGGAGCTAAATCGGCTACTAAAGCCTTTTCCACACCTTCGGTTGCAGCCTTAAATAATCCATATATTCCAAATAGCCCACAGAGCATCCATATAGAGAGTCCAGAAAAACTCATAGCAATGTAGAAGAAAGCAAAAGCACACCAAGCGACCAAAATGAAATGCTGACGACTAAATCTATCCGAAAGTGCAGATAGCGGCGTTCCAAAAACAGTCGTAATTAGAGAGATGGCAGCCCACAGAAGAGGAATCTGCTCCTGAGGAACGCCGAGCTCTCTAGCTCTCAATAATAAGAACATGTCAGATGAATTGGCTAAGGCAAAAATTCCAGCAACCAAAATATAGCGCTTAAATTGTGAGGGCAATCCCTCTAGTGACCAGGAAAAAGGCTTAGTCTTCACTTGATCAAGTGGCGGTTCTTTGAGGCAGAGAGCCAAGCTGACGGCAATGATGCCGGGGACTACCGCCCACAGAAAGATATCTCGCAAGGGGATATTGATCGACAACAGAAATGCCGCCATCAAGGGGCCAAAGACAGCGCCGGCATTATCCATCGAACGATGTAAGCCAAAGGTTATTCCTCGCTGATTTGGCGCAACACTCTCTGCAAGCAGGGCATCTCGCGGCGAACTTCTCAAGCCCTTGCCGAGGCGATCGGTAAACCGAATGCATAAAACCCATGCCCAAGAACTGGCAATCGCAATCAATGGCCTACCAACCCCAGCCAAGAAATATCCAATCACTATCCAAGGCTTGGTCCTTTTGGTTCGATCCACAATGACCCCAGAAACTAACTTGAAGATACTGGAGCTAGCCTCAGCGATCCCCTCAATTAAGCCGAGCGCTTTAGGTCCTGCCATCAGAACGGTTGCGAGGTATAGCGGCATCAAGGGATAAAGCATTTCACTTGCGGCATCATTCACAAAACTAATCAGACCAATTAGCCATACAGTTCGGGGTAGAGACATTAAAGTTTTGAACATACTGATTCAATGTAGCACCAAATTAAATATGGCCCAGACTGTCACAATCGCTTGAAACTGAGATCAATAGAACGTAGGATCAAGAGGTAGGCATCAGCCTTGTACACCGATTACCTAACAGGCACTCTCTTTAAAGGAATACATCATGAGTCAGAAAAAATTAGTTAAGCAATTATTGAAAAAACTGGATAAGCTCGAAGCCGAAAGAGAGAAATTAATCGACAAGTTGGCAAAAGCGTTGGACAAGCTTGAGAAAAAGACTCCAGTTAAAAAGGCGCCAGCAAAGAAAGCTGCTGCCAAGAAAGCCCCAGCTAAAAAAGTAGTTACCAAAAAGGCGCCTGCAAAGAAAGTTGTTGCTAAAAAAGCAGTATCTAAGAAAGTACCAACAAAAAAGCCAGCTGTAAAAAGAGCTCCAGCTAAAAAAGTCGCTCCGACAAGCGCTGCCCAATAATCATTCAGCGTTTTTAAAGGCTGCCCATGAGTAAATCACTGATAACTGAAAATACTTATGAGGCAGACCTACGACTACTACAAATTGAGTTAGTTAAACTACAGCGTCACATTATTCAAAAAGGTAAACGTCTCTTAGTTATTTTTGAAGGACGTGACACTGCGGGCAAAGATGGAAGCATTAAAAGCATTACTGAAAATTTAAGCCCTAGAGATACAAAAATAGTTGCTCTAGCCCCCCCATCCTCTCTAGAAGAACATGAGTGGTATTTTCAGAGGTACGTTGCACAACTCCCATCAAATGGTGAAACTGTCCTCTTCAATCGAAGCTGGTACAACCGGGCTGGTGTTGAAAAAGTCATGGGCTTTTGTACTGATGATCAATACAAGTTGTTCATGGCAACAGTAAATGATTTCGAATCCTTGCTCGTCAGATCCAATATTCAAATAATCAAGTACTACCTAGATATCTCAAAAGAAGAGCAAGCCAAAAGACTGAAGGCTCGAGCAAAAGATCCCCTGAAGCAGTGGAAGATCAGTCCTATTGATCAAAAGGCTCAGAAAATGTGGAACGCCTACTCTGAGGCTAGAGATGAAATGCTCAAGAAAACTAACTCATCTGATGCACCGTGGACCGTGATTTGTGCGGATGACAAGAAGCTTGCACATCTGAATTTGATTGCGAATCTCTTATCCCGAGTTACCTACCCAGGCCAAGATAAGCAGATCTTAAAAGTTGATCCTCAGATTGTTTTAAGCTGGCCAGAGAATTCTAAAAAACTGCCCAAACTAGCTAAATAGCTTCATCAAGCAAGGAATAAGTCAGCCTCAACAATTAGCTCCTGCGGCAACTCCTCAGGAATGTAGTGGCCGCAAGGCAGCGCTTTACCAGAAACATCCGTAGCGACTTTCTTCCAGTCTTCAATTGGTGAAAAGCATTTAGCCACAAGGCCCCGCTCTCCCCACAAAACCCGAAACGGCATTTGCAATTTTTTACCAGCATCCCTATCCGTTCGATCATGAATTAAGTCAATTGAAGCTGCGGCACGATAATCCTCGCACATAGCATGCATCGATTCTGCATTGCTTGCCCCCGCAAGGTACTCGGCCCAGCATTGCGGATCAAAAATTCCGATACCTGCATGTCTACCCATGTGATTTCGTAGCCAAAACTCTGGATTAGCACCAATCAGTGTTTCTGGAATGGGGTGAGCTTGGATCAAGAAAAACCAATGCCAATAGCCTCTAGCAAATTCCATCGTTGTGTTTTCATACATGGAGAGTGTTGGAGAAATATCGAGCACCATCAGTCGCTCAACACTTTCAGGGAAATCCATTGCCAGACGATGTGATACCCGTCCACCGCGATCATGGCCAATTACAGAAAACTGTTTATGCCCAAGTGCTTGCATTACTGCATGCTGATCTGCAGCCATAGATCTCTTTGAGTACGTCGAATGATCTGGAGCGCCCGCTGGTTTTGATGAGGCGCCATAGCCACGAAGATCTGTCACAACAACAGAAAAGCGTTTTGCTAACTGCGGAGCGACATGACGCCAAATTGCTTTAGTTTGAGGAAATCCATGCAGTAATAGCAAGGCTGGTCCAGAGCCCGCGGTTTGGCAAGCAATATCTATCGGTCCATCTGCCGAGGGAACGGTAATAGTGGATTCTTTAAAGCCTTCAATTACGTACGCCATACACCTACTCCAATAAAAAAGAGCCTCATCAGAGGCTCTTCTATTTGACCAATGGACTACCTATTGGTCATTGCCTCGATTTCAGCAACAGTAACATAGCCTTTGTTTTGCGTATCAATACTACTGAAATGATCATAGATACGCGGCATACAACCCTTAGCTTCATCTCGGGTGAGCTTGCCATCACGGTTTACATCGCATTGAGAAAAACGCTCTTGGATTTCTTTATTTCGTGATGCTTCATCAGCAGAGACAGGCATTGCTATGAGCATGAATGCTGCTGTGCTGATGAGACCTAGTTTAGAAATAAATACTAACATGAGAGAGTCTTATTTAGCAGCAGTAGCTCTTGGGTCGGCAGAGGTTTCCAATGCAACCTGCACTACCTTTTTAGCCATCGCTATAAATGATTCAACTGAACCACCGCCAGTACGGAAAGATTCACCCTGAATAGTCACTAAGCCTTCGCCAATGACTTCTTTAGATTGACTGTCTGTAATCTTGCTTTCTACTAACATCGCTGGAGTTTTAGAATTCATGCCACCTGCATAAGCAGCAGCATTCATGGCTAAACCAATCGGTGTGAAATTCCATGGCTGCAGACTATCTGAAGAGCTCTCTGCACCAGTAATGCCAACTGAGATACGAGCTACGCCAGGGCCAGGCTGATTCACAATCTTGATATTTCCGCGGCTATTCACCGCGCTCACCATGGAATCCTGCAATGCAATCCGCGCTTGATTAATCACCTCTGGAGAAATTTCCTTGGTAGCGTTTTGGTTTAAATAAATCGGATCCAAAATCACTGCTGTGTATGCACCTGGATTAACCCCAGCCTTGCGATATCTCCAAATGCGGGTGTCCGATTCAGATGTAGCTATCGGCACTAGCACTGAATAATTCGGCAAGAAGCCAGACTTGGGCATTGGCTGACTCGCCAATTTAGGGGTATTACTACAAGCAGTCAATAAAGTAGCTACAGAGATTGCTGCAACTAAAGCGCCTAATTTATTCATTGTGATATCCAGTGGGTAGTTTTATTGATATTAGCCCTTGAGCTAGTTTTATCAGATCATACGCTTCATTGCAGGCTTCAATTTATTACAGATCTATGGCGCTGGACAAGGCATCAAGCTGCCAGACTTTTGATGGAGTTGTGGCTTGCACTCTACTGGTGCAGCTATAGATTTTGGGGTTGATGTTGGGGTAACAGTAGATGCCTGCACTTCTGCAGCCTGAGCCACCTTCGGTGAAGCAGCACTGAGAGTCGGTATGGATTTATAGAATTCTTTATCCGTTCCAGGGCATGGCATCAAAGCCCCTGTTTTCGCATTCATAACCGACTTACATTGAGGATCAGCCTGCAATCTGGCCTCCAGCTTATCAACACTACAGGCGCTCAATAGAGTGAGAATAGAAGACAAGGCGATAAGGCGCAAAAGTAAAGTGTTATTCATGAAAGTTATTCTAGGCCAAACGGAGACACCTGAATAGTGGCAATATAGGGAATCCATTTAACAAAGCAGCAAGACAGGAGACCAAAATGAACAAAGAAGCGTTTGAAAAAGGACTTAAAACTCGTCGCGAAGTACTAGGTGCAGAGTATGTAGATAACTCCATCAAGAATGCGGATGCATTTAATATGCCCATGCAGGAACTAGTGACTGAGTATTGCTGGAATGAAATTTGGAACCGCCCTGGCCTAGACCGCAGAACGAGAAGCATCATTAACCTATCCATGATTACTGCCTTAAATCGCCCTCATGAGCTCAAGCTTCATGTGAGAGGCGCAATTAATAACGGCTTAACTAAAGAAGATATCCAAGAAGTATTTTTACAAGCCGCAATTTACTGTGGCGTACCTGCAGCTATTGATAGCTTTAGATGTGCAAAAGAGGTCTTTGCAGAGATGGGAATTTAAAGCAGAAGTAAAGCTGGGGGGAACAGGAAAATTTGGCCTGCCCAGCACGATTCGAACGTGCGACCTACGCCTTAGAAGCTTTAAAAATGAGCTAAAACAATAGCAGAAACAATGACTTAAGCCTTGCTAGATCAGGTGTGGCATACGCACCGAGAGTCGTGGAATCACGTGGAATTGATTGGTTTTGATATGGCATCTACAGACTCATGATTCCACTGGTTGAGATATCTCCACTCAACTTTGTTTTGGATCTAATACACCCACAGAATTACGCAGCAGCAACAGAACCACAGATACTAGTCAATATCTGTAATTCTTGTCAGTATTGCCTCAAAACGATTATTTGGATCACTCGGCAACTCCCCATCTAGGTAAATTGAATCTCGTTGAACTTTTCCAGTTAAAGATAGGCTGAAGTTGTCAATATCAACCACTGATTGCAGATTGGCTAGGTCTGAATATTTGCTTATTTGTAGCTTTGCAGTGATTGATCCTTCATTTTCAGTATATGAACCTATGTACTTGTAACAACTATCCCCCCCATAGATTCTTCCGTCGATGGTAGTTATTACACCCTCGCCAATACGAACATCTTTCGCTCTAAATCTCACAGTCCAGAAAGCATTTATCAAAACAATCCCCTATTAAAGAAAATATCTTGTTTCACATTAATTTACATTTCAAACTCTATAAGCCGATAAATCCATCTCTTCACTACCTCGTAAGCGCATGGTGTACTTGTCGCCATCCACATAAATGAAGATATGCTTGTACTCACGACCATCCTCACGAACAGTGGAACTGAGTTTTTCCCTCAATTCTTCTAACTTGGCATAAGGGACGGCAAAGTTGACATCCAAATCGACCATCCCGAAGAGCATGTATCCAGAAGCAGCCTCGCTTAAGAATTGACGCTGCACTTCATGATAGGCATACCAGTAGAAAATCTCAGAACGAACATATCTTTTAGATATAGCGACTGCTGCATGAACATCCCCACTTTGATCTGAATAAAGGGAGTATTTCTTCTTGACTAAGACCTTATCTAGCTTGAGACCCAATTCTTCAATTGCTACCTGCTTTTTCTGTTCAATGATTTCTCTAGGGGTTGTTTGAGGTGTGGCGTAAGTTTTCTGCTCAGGCTTGTCTTGATAATCTAGCGGCTCACCTGCTCCATCAATCTCCAGATCCTTATCTTCAGCTGCGGTAAAGATCACATCGACAATCTTATCTATACGGGTGTATTCAATGGGCTTGAGAATAGTGTGAATTTTTTCAGTAACCTCTTTGCCTGAAGTTGATAAGTTAACTTCCATGAGCTTAATCAAGGCCTCAATTCCAATAATCCTCATAGTCCAGGCATGCCTAGAGCCTCTAACCTGGGCTTCTAGTGATTCAGTCTCATCTCTACCAATCACAATCAATATTGGTGAGTCATGGGGAACTCTCCTCGCTTCAGCCAATCGATCTCGATAAGTGGCAATGACATCTAACTTAATTGTGTAAGCGTTAGTAGTCTTTACCTCAATTACCAGGCAATCTGATCCAGACGTCCAAATACCGTCATAGCCAATGTCGTTACGAACACCCTGATAGCGGCCGTTTTCCGCAGTAAATCCAAGTCTTCTGCCAATCTCATTGACGACATCCTGAAGCACCTGACCGCTATTGGTAAAGGCATGGTCTGTGCAGTAAGTGGCATATTCAGCAAGTTTTTTGCTGTCTACCTCGGTGAGAAATTGCCTAAATTCAAGAGATGTTTCACTTCCATCCTTGAGCTGGCCATCGCCCGCCATTTTGACAATGGTTTCAAGATTCATCTTAAGTACGGAATCTTTTGTAGCTTTCCAGATTTCAAGTAATGGCATATATGTAATTTTTTAGTGATTTTCTACATATTACAAGGATTTAGGGGCCTATTACCCACTTGTCAAATCAACCCGAAGTGTCGTGTTTCGAGACACTTTCCAGCCGTTCTAGGCGAGATATCAAACATAAGCCCTAGGAATAATTTTCCAGCTGGTAATATTTAACTATAAAAATTACCATCAATTTCCACATTACCAAAAACAAATAAGGGCGCTTAAATGCGATATGAATACCTTTTTATAGTCGCAATCGTAGGTTTTTTTATATTTGCCCTACGAACAAACAATCAGAACTGGAAAGATCGAGCTGAAGAAGTTCTCGTAACCGCAGCTTTAGTGGGTTGCCTTTTCTCTATATCTGTAGCCCTATTTAATTTCAATCCCTCAAACCCAATTGAATCAATTACCGCATTTTTAGGCGATATCAGATTTGGCTTCATCATGAGCCTAACTGGCCTTGGATGCAAATTAGCAATGGGCATAGCAAATGGATTAAGAAAGACACTGACACATGCCGATGTTAATTTAGGTCACATACAAGATACATTACTTATAAACCAAAATCGACAAATTGAACAATTTGATAAGCTAAATCAAACACTTGAAGATTTTGCAAAAAGACTAGCGGAAGATTCCACAAAGGCAATAGTGGCTGCTCTAGAAGAGGTTGTAAAAGACTTCAACAAAAATCTTACTGAACAGTTTGGCGAAAACTTTAAGCAGTTGAATCAAGCAGTTGGAGAGCTTGTAGTTTGGCAACGACAATACAAAGATGAGCTAAATATTCAGCAAGAAAAAAATAGTCAAATTACTGAAAATCTTGGTAAAGCAACACAGCATTTAGTTGAGATTAGCGCCAGCCTGGATCAATTAGCAGGATCATCAACCAACTTTACTCTAAGAAGTGAGCAAATTTCTGCTCTTATAGCTCAGCTGGAGAAGCAATATGCACTACTTGCTCAAGGTCAAGAATCACTCACAAAAACGTTACTTGCCTACGAAGGGCTTCCGCCTGCGGTAAATCAGAAGATTGAGATAATGATTAGCCAACTGCAAGATGGAGCAACCAAGTTAACTCAAACAGTTACAGATGGACAAGAAAAAGCAACTGGAGCAACTGTAAAGGCCACTGAAGAACTCAAAAATAATCTAGTTGCCCTTGATAAGCAGATTAAGTCAAATCTTGACTCAACTATGAGTAAATTTGGGCAGCAATTAGCTGACATTATCGAAAATATGGCATTACAAATCTCAGATATCAAGCAAAGACTATCTCAATCTGAAAACAGATAAGCATGTCTAAAAACTCCTCCTTCATTGCAATGAGCGACTTTATGACGTCGCTTTTCATGATTTTCTTGTTACTAACAGTAGTTCTACTAACTGAAGTCTCACGCATTAGTATTAATGAAGATTCAGCTAAACAAACTCGAATCCAACTACTCGGTGAATTAGAGGCCGAGTTTGCTCAAGACCTCCCCAAATGGGACGCACAAATTCTTGACGATCTAACATTACGCTTTAAAAATCCGGATTTGATGTTTGCGACTGGCAAAGCAGAGGTAAAACCTGAATTTAAAGCTGTTATGGATTCTTTTCTACCTCGTTACTTTGCGATTATCACCAAGCCGAAATTTAAGCCGTACATTAAAGAGCTTAGGATTGAAGGGCATACCTCTGCATTTTGGGCTGTAGGTACCGACACAAAAACTGCCTATTTACTTAATATGGAGCTGTCTCAGAGAAGAGCCCTATCAACACTTACCTATACATTACAAAACTCAGATCAGAATTATGATTGGGTTGTATCGAATTTATACTCGATTGGACTATCCAGCTCAAAACCCATTGTTGTATCTGCTGATGATGTTCGTAACCAAAGGGTTGAATTCAAAATTAATCTCCTTGGAAACATCAAATGATTGAAGACTACCTGGGCGATCTAATGCGCCGCTTTGGGTATTTATCGGGGATAGCAAAGATTCCAAGCCAAATGGCAGCTCCTATTGAAGAGGATCCAAGTCGCCTTAACCTTGGGACTGCAGTTGAAATTCGTCATGGAGAATACCAAGTAGCCAAGGACGGTACGCTAATTGTTGATGGCAAACGCACATTCATTTATATATGTAACCCATCTAACTACATGGGGAAATTGAACACAAAGGACAAAGCTACTCTACCAAAGTACCATTTCACCGAATGCACCACAATTAGCAAAATGGCATCAATTGGTAGGGCCGATCGATATGTAAGGCCAATTACTCCGGATGGGAAGTTTAGACTGCTACTTGTAAATGGAAAAAAGAAAGAAACTTTTGATAGCGGCCTTCACCCCTGCGGGTATTGCTTTAGAAGCCTGTTTCCGGAAATTCCCTTTCCAAGTAGGATAAATTTTACTGTCGAACAGTTTTTTGAAAAATTTCCACTTAATTGTGCTGACGAGTTTATAACGAGCAGGAGATCAGTGCTTCAGGCAAATCACAATACATATTCCGCTAGCTTCAAAACTCTATCAGCAGAATTAAGATCAAAAAAAGAGTGTCACGGCTGCTTTGATAGATTTGATCCAAAGGATTTGGATACCCATCATCTCGATGGTGATGCAAGCAACAATAGCACCCTTAATCTTAAGGTCCTATGCGTACATTGTCATATCAATGAACCAAATCACTCTCACTACCGAATTTTGCTTGAGAAAAATGGACGCCTTAAGAGTTTTTACGAAAAATATCCGAAAAAGAGATCTTTGTCTTTTATCTGACCTGCTCCACTTAATTAATACATTGCGTTTATAGATTTGTGTGATTTTCAACCGTCACCCTGCATGATGACTATACCTGTATAGTTGCATAGCTAACCAATATCGATTACACTACCCATATGTTCGAACAATGCCTCTATTTCAATACCACCAGCCTAGCTCGCCAGCTGGAGCGAGAATGGACGATTGCATTTAAGCCTTTTGGTCTTACCCCTTCTCAAGCCTTCATGCTCAGGGTCGTATTAGATAAAGCCCCACTATTACAAAGTGAGCTGGCTTTGGAAATGAATATCAGCCGCCCCACCGCTACTAGAGGTTTAGATGGCCTTGAAAGATTGATCCTAATTAAGCGGGTTTCCTCTCAAAAGGATGGTCGGGAACAAGAGATTCATCCAACCAAGAAGGCTATTGAGATGAAAGATGCCATTAATGCTGCCAGTGGAGCTGTTACCAAGCGCCTGAAGAAAACGTTAGGAACTGGACACTTTGAAGATGTTGTTGGGCAACTTCGGGGCATTAGCTCTGCCCTGAAGTAACGGGACTTTTTTATTTCCCTAATAGTTGCATAGCTAACTTATTTTAATGAATCAACAAAGGAGAATTACATGCCAATCTTGAACGTGAAAGTCAGCGGCCAAAAGAATATCGCTACTACCAAGGCGATCAATGAACTACTACTAGACCTTACTCATCGCATTCTGGGTAAGAAAAAGGAAGTTACTGCCATTGCCATCGAATACGTAGATCTCGATTGTTGGTTTGTGGGTGGCAAGCTATTAAGCGAGCAAGGCAAGAACAGCTTTTACTTTGACATCAAGATTACCGATGAGACCAATACCAAAGATGAGAAGGCTCAGTACATCAAGGAGGCATTTGAGGGTTTTGAAGGCATCCTAGGTAATATTCATGAAGAGAGCTATATCTATGTGCAAGATGTTAGAGCTGCTAGCTATGGGTATGGAGGCAAGACCCAGGAATATCGATATCATCAATGAGAACCGAGCAAGTGTCGCGTTAAGTGACACTTGACTTAGAATGAACCGAAGCAGTTATCACCGCAATTCACAAAGAAAGTATGTATGTTTAATGACATCCTGGAGAAACTCGAAAAACTTGACCTCAAACTTACCCGGGGATATGAAAATCACCAAGAAACCACATGCTTGCTGATTGCAGAAGCTGAATATTATTTAAATTATGAGTATGGAATGATTGCTCCTTGGGAGGCAAAAGAGCTTGAGGCAGCCAAAAACTTTACAGATTCCAATTGGCTTAAGGCAGCAATCCAGGCAATTGCAATAGCTTTAGTTGTGTCCGAATACGATGATGAAGAGTATTGGGGTGGATATACCTATACAAACAAGGATGCCATCAGGACGCCTCGGCGGGTTTAATCTAATTTCGACTTATTTGAGTCAGGGCTTTCTGTCCAGCCTTGATCTTTTGTCTAGCCCGCTCAGCTTTTACAGCCTCTTGATCACGCTTAACGCGATCCTTCATTGATTTAAGTCTGGCCTGTTCTGGGCTTAAAGGCTTAATTGGGGCTATTTCATCGAATCGCATAGTTAACCAATCTGCTGTGGTTGATGTGGAACATTTGTAGCGCCAAAGATAGCTTGAAATAGCTTGTATGCCTGGGCTTGATTTTGGGCGTACAGAATAGTTTCTACCCACAAGCCCGCTGCATTGACTGTTGCCTTATATCGTTTCATATAGATATTTAGCTTTTCTTAACCGTAAAGCAGCATGCATAAGGGCCTCTAGTAACTAGACGCCCTTATGCTTAAATTAATACCTTCAAAATTACATCCCTCTTTTGCTCCAGTGTGTAGCCAACAGTCCCATACATATTAAATTCACTCCCGCCACTACTATGTCCTGTAATGCTTTCCGCTAGACGTGTAGGTATGTCATTACGAGCCTTCATTCTGTCAATAATGGCATGCCTAAACATATGACTCTTAAAGTCAAATTGTTTAAGTGTTTTCTTAATAATTTGGGAGCAACTAGAATTCCCATTATCTCTTGCGTAATGTGGAACAAACCACTCGCTGTTTTTCTTTTTTGCAATCTTACATAGCTCTTTTGCAGCATCTAATGACACGCCGCATAGCGGCACAGCTCTAATACTGGACTTGGTCTTTCTATCGCTTAGGACATTTCGCCTAATCCACAAGTGCGGAATATCATGATCCAAGACACAATCTTCCAATCTCGCAAACAAAGGCTCGCTCAATCTAAATCCCGTATTGAGCTGTATTAGTGCCACCAGCTTATGTGCGGTCGAGTTTTTTAACAAATGCTCTTTTACTTGCTGTATCAACTGAGTGATAATAATTGGCATAGAACGCTTTGTTTCACCCTCACCTCTAATTTTTAGTGCCCTAAAAGGGCTTAGCCTATCTATATCTAAATGTTTAAATGCGACATTTAGCATAGCGTTCAAAGTATTGTTGTGTTTACGAACACTCGTAGGGCTTATGCCTCTGTTAAGCTGGTAATCTCTATATTCCGTAATATGCCAATGCTTGAGCTCTTCTAGTGTTAAATCACCAAAGAACTCTTTAAAGCTACGAAAATGATAATTAGCATGCTTCACAAATGTTGGGCGATGAGAAGATTTAGCTTCATGCATATAGATTTCAAAAGCATCTGTAATAGTGGGTAGCTTGCCACTTTTCCGCCTTGCTAAATGCTCGCCAATAACCTTAGCAATAAACTCCTCTTCAAAATTCATACCATTAACATTAATCAATCTTTCAACTTTGTCAAAGACGATTGGATGGGGTTTTATTACAACTGCTCGCATAGTTTTCCTTATTAAAGTAAAGTTGGATTACTCGGCAATAGGCGTCACCTTGAATATGACGTCCCCCAGCTTACCTGCGAAATCCAGCTCTTAATAAGTCACTAGCATTTTCAATTTGTGCATCTAAATCACCTGCCTCTACTGCAACCTTAACCGCTTCAAGTGCCTTAATTAAATCTTCGGCACTATCAACTTGAATACTGGGTTTACCTTTTGCTAGCTCAAGTATTCGCGCTCCATATTTAATGGACACACAGACTTTGCCCTCCTCCGTCTGAAACCACCAAGGCTTGATCCTCTTAGGAACCTCTACTTGCTTACGCACCCCTGTGTGAGCATCCTTAATGCTACGGAATTTCATTAATACAAATGGGATTCCGGATAACTGCCCTTTTGCTAATTGAATCTGCTCCCACAAATGACTAGATAACTTATTCCTACGATTAACAATGGCTGGTTGGTGCATCGGCTTTTTGACTGCTACTAGGTTGAGGCTACTTAATTGACTCATTTACGTCTCCTTGTGATCAATGGCGTGATTGCCTATATACAAGTTAATTTCAGAGCTTTTTAAGGTCGACCTCTTTTTAGATCACGAGCAAATCGGCTCATTTTGGACATAAAAAATATGGTTTTTATTAACAAGGGCTAAATATTTACGAGTCGCGTAATGAGTTGCATTGAGATGCGATTAAGAAATAAGTTGCAGTTGTAAATAGGAGTTGCTTAAGTTGCTGTATTTGGGACAAATGAGTAGCTCTGAACAGCAACTCACGCAACAGCAACTATCTTTTGTCTTTGCCTCTCAGAGCATCTCAAAGCAACACCGCGACTCCTTTCAACATTCAAGGAGATTAAAAATGAAAGAAATCACAGCCCGCTTATGGGAAAACAAAATGTACGGAACAACCTTCGGCAAAGGTCAATATCGCAAGGCCATCTATAACGGGACATTAGAGATCCCAAGTCCTTATGCCAAGTATTTAGTTGATTTTGAGGAAGTCGAAACTTGGTTTCATTTCCCAAAGAGTCCAGTTCATGTGGAAATGGCTAATCGCTTGGCAAACCCACCAGTTAATGAAGCCGGAGTATTAATGAGCTGGATCTACCGCTACGAGAATGGCTCAAAAAGCCCTATTGAGGGATATGCGTCTTTGGATATGAACTACAGCAGAATTTATATTGAAATTAAAGATTCAGGGCACGGAATAAATGATTACTGGGAACTACCCGTTAGAAGTTGTATTGCCAGAATTCCTGGAAAACCCACGCCTGCACTGATAGCTACAACGCAATCCGAGCTAAATTCCCCTCAAAAACCGTCTACAAACGGCGTGTTTGCCGGGGGTTATAAGCAAGCACTTGAGAACTTACAAAAGTACGCTATCCAGTGATTTGAGGTGTTAGCTAAGGTCGTCGTCTAAAGACGACAGATCTTAGTAAATATTGCTAAATACTTATAGAAAGAAAGAGGCTAAGAATATTCACATATTCTTAGCCCAGTCTTGTAAGTCATTGATTCTTGGAAGGTCTTTTTGTCTTGTTACGTGACACTTCGCAAACAAACTGAGGTCGACCTTTTCCCGTTAAGGAAACATACTTAAAACGCACATTTTATTTATGACAGGAAAACCAAATGGCACAAGCAAAAACCTTATCTCAAGCAGAACTTGATCAAGTTCTAGGCTACGTTAGTACCAAAAAATACGCTTTGCGTGATCGCGCAATTATTCTTACCAGCTTTCTCGGAGGGCTTCGCGTTGCGGAGATCGCATCTTTAACCATGGGGGACGTAGTGAACCCCGATGGCACCATTAAAAACGAGATTCGACTATCGGCAGCGCAAACTAAGGGCAAACACCCCAGAACCGTTTTCGTATCACAGCGTTTACAAGCGGAATTGGCTAATTACCTCACCACAAGGCATGCCAAAGGCGCTGATATTCCCTTCTTTCATACTGATCACCGCTTACGCTTTAGCCCCAATGGCTTATGCGTTTGGTTTCATCAACTTTATAAGAATGTGGGCATTAGCGGCGGAAGCAGCCACTCGGGCAGAAAATTTTTTATTACGACTTTGGCTAATAAAGGCATCGGTGTAAGAATCTTAGCCTCATTAGCAGGTCATAGATCAATTGCTGTAACTCAGCGGTACATCGATGTAAATGATGAGCAAAAGAGAAACGCAGTTGAATTAATTTAGAAATTTCTTTCTATTTATTTTTCATCAAATTTTCAAACAGAGTTTTTTGGTGATTTTTTCTCAAAAATAAAATCGCCCTACAAGCCCCTGTTCATGTGGCTTTGATTTTTCGTGTTTTTCTGTCAAGGAAATAAAACAACTAGGTGATTTGTTCGAAAAATCCCAAAAATGTACAGTGACTCAATCAACACAAAAAAGTATCAACAGCACTTTCGCTAAAACCGTGTTGGTAATTTTAAAACTTGAAGGAGCATCACCATGAGAATCACAGCAAATCAAAAGCAAGAAATCGCTAATGCCACTTTGGTAAAACTAGATGCCTTAGCAAATCGTCGTCAAGTCTGGCAACGGGACTTTTACGATAAATCCAATAAGGCGCTTTACGCCCTTCTCTCGGATTGCCTTGGTATGTATTACGAGATCAAAGGCAGCTCTGCTGAGAAAGTCGTTTTAGAAGGTATTAAAGCCAATCTAGAAGGACGTGGCATTAAAGTGCAAACCAGCACTCCAGTACTAACCTTGATCGTAAAGTATGTGTTTAATGCCGAGCGCCGCCGTGCTTCTGCTTATTCCCGTGCATTACGGGTAGCGGCTAAAGAAGCAATTTCAGTGGGTAATTTTGCTGAATGGGTAACCAAGGTTGGTGGCATTGAGGAAGTAGCCAGTACCAAAGGTATTACCGATGAGACTATTAAAAAGCGTAGCCAGCTTGATAATAAGGTTGCCGAGGTTAAGCAATTATTAGTTAACCAACTACAACACCCGCTAAGTTTGGTGCCAAAAACTGGCTTAGCGCATCCAGCTGATTCTGCTGAATACACCTTGCTCATTGGCAAGATGCTAGCTAGCGGTCAAACGCAGGTTTTAAGTGTAGTGCCAGGCTCTACTACTGCCATGATTGAGCAAGCTATTCGCAAGATTGCGCAAGAACTGCTCAATAAGGTTGATGAGCATATCAAAGCCCAAGCAGAGCTTGCAGCGCAAGCGGCAATCACTGAAGCGGCTAACCAAGCCTATTTCAAAGAGATGGCATAAGCCATTGTTCATTATTTGACAGGGGTTTAGGGCTGATCAACCGCCCCTGCTTTTACCCAATTAGAAAGGAAATACCATGAGCTTCGCACTCAAATATGCACCTAAAACTCTCGATGAGGTTATTCTAGGTAGCATCACTCTCAAAAACAAGCTAGCTGAATACATTAACGGGCGAGACTTAAAGCCGTTAATACTGCATGGCGGGGTTGGTACTGGCAAAACTACCATCGCCAATTTACTGCCTGATTCCATTGAGAGTAAAAAGGCTGAAGTTACCCGCCTTAAAGCAGTGGAATTTAATTCGATCAACGATGTCATGCAGACGTTTGAAGATCACACGATGTTTTATCAAGTGTTTACGATTAATGATCAAAAGCGTAATTACATCATTTCCAATGAAATTAATTTCACCCCTAAAGCTGCAATAGCATTTAGAGATGTAATCGATGACATGATCAGTCATACCCAGTTCATCTTTACAACGAACTATATTGATCAAGTGGATATTGCTTTACGCGATCGTAGCAGCTGCCTGGTGGTACCTCCAGTTTCGGCTAAAGACTGGTTACCACGTGCACAGTGGATCTTGCAGCAAGAAGGTATTGCCCTACCCGACGATCAGCTACTCAAAGTCCTCTCAGCGCAATTGCAAATAAGCTCTAGCAATCGTAAATTATTAGAGCGTCTTGAAGACTTTGTTAGATCGGTACGCAATCCGCCGAGTAATCCCGGTGGAGTAGTTGTAGAAGTACCAACGCCTGAGCCAATTAGCCCGCTCATGGCAGCTTAAGCTAAATTGGCGGCCGCCATCATAGGAGTAAGCTTTGAGTAATGTTTTTCAATCATTAAAGTCGAAGTACCCATTTGCCTGGCTAAGGTATGTATATCAATACCTTCAGCTAGAGCAAAGGTTGCATAAGTATGGCGTAGGCTATACAGGGTTCTATTCTTACCTGTCGCATCCTTTAATAAATTAGATTCAACCATGAGCCGCTCAAAGACATCATCTAGGCTATGTGGAGCATCCCCCTCTGGAAATACAAATACTTTCTTATCCAATCTGGCCTCAATCACAGCCTCTAGGTTCTTATAAGGTAGCTTTTGCCAAGCAATTAATCGCTCTAGTGCCTCAATCACAAAATGTCTTGCTATTAGGTATCTAGGGCCCGTTTTACCCGATACCCAAATTCTTAGGTAACGCTGCTCACCAATCCAATGCCACTGTAGAGCTTTCCAGCGGATTGGCATACTCTCAGTTCCCTGCCTTATGCCTGTTCCCAGCAAGAACTCCACATAGACCCTGCATAACCTTCTCATGTGATTACTGCGTTGATTGCGGCCGAAACGCTCCCAATCCCGCATGTATTCTAGTAAGTAATTGACCTCCTGTTGATTAAATGCAGGCCTAATTTCTGCCCTATCGGCATTAACCTCCAACAAGGGAATGGTGCGATTTCGATGGATTAAGCCTTGATCTCTGGCTCGCTCAATTACTCGCTTATAAAGCCCAGCATGACGTCTTTGGGTATATGTTTTGGGATTCTTGCCCATCTGGGATATGCGCCACGCTGCATAGTCATCTACTAACTCTTGGGTTATGTCATTAACTTGATAATTACCAAAGAATGGGATGAGGTACTTGGCGTAGATGTGTATGTAATCAACATGAGTGCGCTTATTGGGATTGGCTTGAACTACCCTGGCAGCAGCCGCTAGTTCTTGCGTGGCTAGTTGCCGAAAGGTCCGGGTTTTAACAGCTAAATCGCTGGCCAGCTTGACCCTGACAGTTTCATAGATGGCAATGGCTTGGGTAGCGGCTTCTGCTACTTGATCTGCGCCTGTGCTGGCGGAATGCCAAGTGCCAGTAGCCAGCTTAAAGCGGCATTGCCATTGGTGACTACTAGGTCTTTTGTAGAGGGTGACGGCACCATCAAGCAGTTTGATGGGCTCATCATCAGCGATAACGGTAGAAAATAAGAGTGATAAATTATTCATTACAAGCGTCTCGAAACCGGACACTTGTTAGCTTAATTTCAGAGTTACTTTTGGGCGACCTGAATTATTTACTGTCGGTTAAACCGACACTACAGCATCAGGGCTGTGATGGGCTTTCACTGAACACAAAGCAGGCCCACACCCTACTTAATAGCGGCAGGCAGAGTTCGACCTAAAGCCGACCTTGGCGGAACATGGCTCCACTAATCAACGATAGCAATCCGATCACTTCACGACGGCCCAATTTATAGGCTAGATTGAGGTGATTTAACTTATAAATTAAACCTTGCTGTAATCACTTTCGATTTTATCTTGATAACTGCTATGGCTTTAGCCCCTTTAGGAATAGCGAAGCTTCCTTTCAGTTCGAATTTGCCTCCATTAGGCAGTAGCTCATAATCTTTTTTATCTGATCCAATTAAGACTGTCAGCTTTGCGGTCCCACCATCTATAGGTATCGGTTTACCGTGGTCCGTCAAATACAGCGACAAGCTATCAGGCTTTGCAACCAATTCAACATCAATGTCCTTAGCCTCTACTATGACACCGCCATGCATTGGCTTTAAATCATGGCCGGCTCCAGCATGGGCTGGACCAATAAAACTGATTATCAAGGTTGCAATCACCATCATTGATTTCATATAGACTCCTTAAAATTAAAATACTTCGTTAGATTTCATATGGCTCAACGCTATTTCGGATGCTTTTTTCCCATAAAGCCAAAACATGACTGGCGTTAAAAAAGTATCTAATAAGGTGGAACTGATGAGCCCGGAGAAAATAACGACTGCTACCGGATGCAATATTTCTGTACCAGGACGTTCTGCCTCAAACAACAATGGCGCCAAGGCAAAAGCTGTAACCAAAGCTGTCATTAGTACAGGACTTAAGCGCTCAATTGATCCGCGAATAATCATTGCCAGGCTAAACGATTCACCTTCTGACTGCATCAAATTCAGGTAATGGCTAATTTTTAAGATTCCGTTACGCACAGATATTCCTGCTAGCGTGATAAATCCTATTAATGCAGCAATCGAGAGTGGCTGACCTGAAATCCACAAACCAATCACTGCTCCGACCATAGCTAATGGAATGTTAGACATAATCATTAAAGATAGGCGCATGGACTTATAGCGATTATTTAATACTGCAAACATCAAAAGAAATGATCCAATTGATAGCAAACCAATTACTTTAGATGCCTCTTCTTGCGCTTTAAATTGACCATCTAAGGTAATGAAGTACCCCTCTGGAAGAGTCTGATTAGAGATAACAGTTCTAATGTCAGTCACAATATCTGACAAGGCGCGCTTAGAGGCATTAGCCGATAAGACAATTCTTCGCTTACCGCCATCTCTACTAATTTGATTTGGACCATCCCCATCCTCAATGCTAGCAATTTTTGAGAGTGGAATTTTTCCATTTGGCGTATCAATCAAAATATCAGCAAGCCCTTCTAAGTTTCTTGCTGAGTCTGGTAACTTGATCACTAAGGCAAACCGCCGATTACCTTCAATAATTTGCGAGAGTCTCTCCCCTTCAACCATGCCCTGCAAGGTGGCCATAATCTGAGAAGTTGAAACTCCGTATTGCGCTGCTTTATCGTAATCAATTCGGACCTTAATTTGTGGTGCTAAAACCTGCTTTTCTATTTCTAGATCAACTAAGCCTTCAATGCCCGCTAATTTGGATCTCAAAAGATCGGCTTGGCTACGCAGCACGTCTAAATCATCGCCAAAGATCTTAATTGCAATTTGCGACCGAACCCCTGAAAGCATGTGATCTATTCGATGTGAGATTGGCTGACCGATCGCAATTGCAGCGGGTAAGTTAACTAATCTTGACCTGATATCTGCCTGTATCTCAGCCATGGAGCGATCTAAATCTCCCGCAGGCTTTAAACCAACATCTAACTCGCTCACATGCACACCTTCCGCATGCTCGTCCAATTCTGCGCGGCCACTCCTGCGTCCAACATAAGTTACTTCAGGAACCTGCCTGACTAACTTTTCTGCTTGGCTAGCCACGCCTGCCGATTCAGAGAGAGAGACACCAGGATTTAAACGCAGTCCGATCAGTAAAGTCCCTTCGTTAAAGGGCGGTAAAAATGAGCTCGCCATAAAGGGAACACTGGCAGCAGCGACTATGACGGATGTAAAAGCATACATCAGAGGCTTTTTAGGCGCCGCTAACAACCTTGATAACTGAACCTCATAATGACTTTTAAGCCAAGTGACAATCTTTGTATCGTGATCCCTCAGGGACTGCATTGAGGGCAGCAGATAAAAGCAGAGTACTGGCGTGATAGTGACTGAAACTAAAAGTGATGCAAGAGTGGAGACTATAAAAGCAATACCTAAAGGCACAAATAGTCGCCCCTCTATACCTGGTAATGCAAATAATGGGATGAATACCAAAACGATGATGGCTGTAGCGTAGATAATTCCGGTTCTTACCTCAAGCGAGGCGGCTCTCACAATCGCTAGTGGGCTTAATTGGTCTAAAGATGCTTTATCTAGATTTGCTCTAAGGCGACGAATCACGTTTTCCACATCAACTACTGCATCATCAACCAGGCCGCCGATTGCAATGGCTAGGCCTCCCAAGGTCATCGTATTAATTGATAAACCAAAGTACTTAAAAACCAGGGCAGTTAAGAGAATTGAAACTGGAATTGCTGTCAATGAGATGAGGACCGGGCGAATTGTTCCTAAAAAGAGATACAGCACTACAGCAACAAAGATTGATGCGCCGATGAGCTTACCCTCTAAAGTGCTAATGGATGCATCAATAAAGCTCGCCTGCCTAAATGTTACTTTTGGAGCTTCCATGCCAGTTGGCAAGCCCTGCTTTAATTCTGCAATAGCTGATTCAATCTTTTTTGTAAGCGCTACCGTATCTGCTGAAGGTTGTTTTTGTACACCTAGGATGACTGCTGGCCCACCTTCATAACCGGCATCGCCTCGCTTAACTGCTGGTGCAAAAGTAATATCGGCAACTTGTCTTAAAAGTATTGTTTGTCCATTGCGGTTCGATACGGCAATATTCTTTAAATCTTCAAGGCTAGAAGTTCGCCCTATATGACGAATAAGATACTCACGATTATTAGACTCAAGAAATCCACCAGACGTATTTGCAGAGTAGCCCCGCAATGCATCTTCAATCTGCAATATGCTAAGGCCTAGCTCCGCCATACGACGAGTATTGGGTTGTACTTGAAACTGCCTGACTTGCCCGCCAATAGGAATGACTTGCGCTACCCCGGGGATAGCCATCAATCTGGGTCGCAAAACCCAGTCAGCATACTCGCGAACCTGCATGGATGAAATCTTAGATTCATCAATCGGAATGGCAATTTGCATGATCTCACCCATGATTGAACTAATGGGCCCCATGCGCGAAACAATGCCATCCGGAATTGCTCCGTCCATAGATGACAGTCTTTCTGAAACCATTTGCCTAGCGCGATAGATGTCTACAGACCAGTCAAAAGTAACGTATATGAAAGAAAGGCCGGCGCTAGATACTGAGCGAATGGCCTCTACTCCGGGTAAACCATTCATAGCCGTTTCGAGTGGGAATGTAATGAGTTGTTCAACTTCTTCTGAAGCCATTCCGCCAGCCTCAGTCATGATGGTGACAGTAGGCTTATTCAGATCGGGAAAGACATCCACAGGCATCTTGCTTAAGGTGTACGCACCATAGACCATAGATATAGCACTAAGCAAAATCACCATCATGCGATTTTTTAAGCTGAAATCTAATAACCAAGTAAACATGTCTTAGTCCTTAACGAATTTGATTGATGAGGGATGCCCCATCAGTAATGACTCGTTCACCATCTTTAATACCGCTAGTGATAACAATGTTTTGACCATCTAAAGGCTCATATACAACTGTTCTGGGCTCAAATATTTCTGGGGACTTTTTAATCCAGACAATTGTTTGGTTCGAGCTACTTTTGACTAATGATTTTGAAGGGGCCTTTACTCCAGTGACCTTGCTATCGGTATTTACGAATACTCGAATGGGTTGGCCTATCGGTAAAAATTGGAGATCGTCCGATTTAGCAGAAAAAGTAAGAGGTAAAGCTTGCTCTCTGAGGGTCTGTCCACCACCGAGATACTTGAGCTCAATCACTTTGCCATTGACATCCACTTTGCCATCAGCAATGTTCTTACTCAGATTTGAGTCGTAGGCAAGCGCTTCTATTAATAGCTTGGATGGATTAACGACCTCAAAGATTAGATCTCTTGCTTGCACTACTTGGCCAGATACAACACCCGTAGTAGAAATAATTCCGCTGACTGGGGCTCTTAATTCCTCGTTCGCGACGGCCGCTTCTGCCTCTTCAATAGTCTTACGAGGGACCGTATCGCTAAGATCTCGCAAACGCTTTAGTCGACTTTCCGCAAGTGATCTTGATTTTCCTGGGCCAGCCTCTGGAGTTACATACGCCAAGACATCGCCTTTACTAACCTTCTGTCCGGGCAATGGAAAACCAGCTGGTCCCGGCGTAATACGGCCCGCAACAATCGCCTGCACCTTACCGCCAAAATTAGGATCCATGATGACTTTTCCAGCTAAATCATAGGTTTTGGCATATTCGCCGAACTGGCCAGGAGTTGTCATCACTTGTAACTGGCGTTGCGCAGGCTTGGGAATAAAAAGACTGCCGTCCGACTGTCTTTTCGGGGCGTCGCCTTGAACTTGGGATACTTCCGACTCGCCATGACCCGGCCCAGCATGAACCTTAAAAGCAAATAGCGCCACAGATAAACCAATAAGGATAATGGGGCGAAATACAAAATCTCTTTGTTTGCGATTCATACCCGCTCCTTGATTTGTTTAATTAACTTTTTTGTATGCGTCATCAACATCTCTTTCTTGCGATAAGACAAATAGGCAATTGCCATCAAGAGGCTGAAATAAAGCAAGATTTTTATTGCTGATTTCCAAGTGATCAATGAGGAGCGCTCAAAGGAACTTAGATCGATAGTGGCTGCTAGTATGTCGGTAACATCATCATCATTAATCGTGATAGTGATCGCAGTAGGCTGATCTTTAATTTTATTTTTTAGGCGAAAGAGATACTCTCCATCGCCATGAGGCTCTGAACTAATTTTAGAGCCCTCAAGCTCTATTTCAACCTTAGCTCCTTTGACCAATTCATTGGAGGAGTAGCGATCTAGGTAGAGCGTGATTTCCTTGCCGTTAATCACTCCTACCGCCTCATAGAGATCAGATTCAGCATAAAAGCGGGGTAATGATTGAGTTTGTGCAGTAGTGGGTTTTTCCTCCCCATGACCAGGCCCTGCATAAGCTGCCGATGCGATTGTCAGAGATAGCGCAATTAATAGTTTTGACGCCAACTGACTATATTTGTTCAATAAATTCATAGTTAAAGTGACCTTACTCTGGTAACAGGCCAAGGGCCTGTCGTAAATTTGAAACTGAAACTGCGTAATTGATTTTTGCAATCGCAGCCTGTCTATTTGCATCGACTGCTTCTAGCTCTATACGTAGTCTTGTGGGCAAATCGGTTTCACCAAAGCGAAATGATTTGTCAAAAAATTGACGTGTTTCATTGGCTAAGTTAGACCTCTTATCTGCGGCGCCAAGCTTCATTTTTGCCGACTTCACTAAAGCCACATTTGACTCCACATTACTTAATGCAGACTCTCGCTCATAGGACAATCGAACCTCTGAATCGACCATCTCAGCGGTAGCACTGGCCAATCTATTGGTATTGCGAGCATCAGAGCCAAAAGGAATTCTTAACCCAACAGCAACTGATTGCTGATACGGAACGCCATAGACTTCACGGCCCTTAGTAGTCCATATTTGCAATTGTGGGGAGGCCCGAGTTTGAGACTTTGCTAGGTCAACTGCTTTTTTAGCAACCTCTAACTGATCTACAAGGGCTGCAACGATTGGCAAACTAGAATCTAGTCCTGACAGGTTTTCAGGAACCTTGGGTAACGGTTCAATATTTTTAGTAATGTCACCGAATTGGATTTTCTTGAGATACTCACTTCCCAATAAAGAACGCACCCTTTGCTCAGCATTAATGACGTTGGCCTGCGCTTCGACCAAAAAAGCTTCTGATGATGCGAGGGCGCCATTAGCCTGATGAAGATCTGCGCGAGATAAGTCTCCAGCCTTAAATCTCTTTTCAACATCAAGAGCTAAGCTCTTTGCATTCTCATTTCTGCGTAGCGCTAAATCAGACTCAATTTTTGATTTCTGGTAATTCCAATAGGCATCCCTTACTTCAGCTGCAATTCTCAATTGGGATAGATAGTATTGAGACAAAAGCTTTTTATATTCAGCATCCGCTAAATTAATTGAGCTTGACCGCTCATTCCACAACCACAGAGGAATATCTAAACCCAGTATGGTTTCGCTAGCGCCTTGATTGGTGTTAGTTCTATCGGTCTTTTGCGACACTTCAACCGAAGCGGGGCTTACCAAAAGGCTGCTAGCAATTTTTTGCTTAGCAAGCGCGGCCTCTACTCGATACTGATAGGACTTATTGTCAGGTTGGCGCTCCCATGAAGATTCATAGAAGGACTTTAAGGCCGACTCAGCTTTGCGCTCGCCATTAGCCAGCGCTATTGGCGATCCCAATATAAAAACCAATCCAGTAAATTGAATGACGCAGCGACGAACTACGCCCGAATACTCTCGCAACATAAAAACTCCATTTGTTTGTTCAAAACAGAGTTAGCGAGAGGAGAAGAATTAGGTTAAGGCTCTCGCTAACTTAGGCGAGAGCGAGCCAATTGGGTTTTTCGGGGCGGTGAGGAGAAATATCGACTAAAAACTCTAATCGAGCATCTTCATAATGAAAGACGGTAGAAGTAACTGAAATGGTAAAAGTGGAATGCAATGCTGGAGAATGTGCTAAATGACAGACTCCACAATCAGAATCGTAGCTTGCAGAATCGCTAGCTGAGGCAATACTGACTGGCTTCTCATGCTCGTGATGTGAAACATGAGAAGCTGCTGCCCGCTCTTCTTGGCAGTAAGCAGAAACCGTAGCATAGGATGTTTGTATAGATAAAGCTAGCAGGGCCAGAATTATCAGGATTTTTCTCATGTTTCTATTACAGCATATTTCTTAGTATTTTGCATTATGAGCTTTCTCACAAACGCTTAATGGATTAGCTTTGGATAAAGATGTTACCGACAGCTCATACCAGTAAAACACCTACACACAATTTTAGTGTTTCTTGATGTCCCTAGGCAGAATCGACCAAAGCTTAGGATGCCCGACTCTGTATCTAGACTGTGGTTTTAAACAACATGCCACTAGCTCCTACTAAATGGTTGAAAAGCGATAATTGCCATACCAATTAAGGCGACTATTGCCCCAACTACATCCCACCTTGTCAGTTCAATTCCTTCAACTAGTCTGAGCCATATCAGAGCAACGACAATATACATACCGCCATACGCCGCATAAGTTCTACCTGCGGCGGTAGGGTGAAGGGTTAGCAACCACGCAAATAATAGTAGAGATACTATCGCTGGCAAAAACAACCAAGCAGGCTTATCTTGTCTCAATACAAGCCATGGAAGATAACAACCAATAATCTCGGCTACAGCCGTAATAGCAAATAGTCCTGTGAGTTTTATAAATTCCAAATTACCCTCTTTTAGCTTTACTTCAAACGCAGTATACGAATAGCACCGCTTAATACTAAGAATCCGATAACTAGTCCAATGACCCAATCTGGATAGGGGCTATTGAGCCAAACCACCAATACACCAGCAATAATAACTCCTAGATTTGCCAAAACATCATTGGCGGAGAAGATATAACTGGCTCGCATATGAACGCCATCATTCTTGCGTTTAGATATTAGATATAGGCAGGTGACATTAACTGTCAAAGCAAGTAGCGAAATCCAAATCATGGCATTGGGTTCAGGCATTGTCCCAATGTAAATTTGATAACCCGTACGCCAAAAAGCAAGAGCAGTTAAAAGTAATTCAACCACACCAGCTAATTTAGCGGCTTTGAGCTTATGCTGTGCGGCTTTACCAACGGCATATAAAGCCACCACATAGACTGCGGCATCGGCAAACATATCCAAAGCATCAGCAATAAGCCCTGCCGATTGGGCAATCCAGCCCGCAATAATCTCAACAAAGAACATCAATCCGTTTAATGCCAAGAGCCAAATTAAGACTTTTCGCTCTTGAGCATCTTTGGCGGCATCCAATTGAATTGGCTTAATTTCAAAGTCTTCTAATACTTGGCTGCTTTCAATCTTTGCCCCAAAACCTAAGGGAACTAATTTATCGTGAACCACATTAGGCTCTTCGCTATGACAAATGATTAATTTTCGATTGGGAATATCAAAATCCATCGTGTGTATTGATAATGAGCCCAATGCCATGCGGATCATCTGCTCTTCCGATGGACAATCCATAGCAGGCACGATGAATATGGTTTTAGAGATTGAGGGATTGAGATGATTTGACATTAAATCAGTAATGTAGCGTAATTTTTGAGGATCATGAGGATAGACCGCTATTGGCCGCTCTCCGACACCCATCACCACCAATCATCCAGTTTTGGGTATCAGCAAGCCACCCTATAAGAGCCACCCGACCGTCACGTAACCGGACACCTCCGAGTCGGGTCAAACCGACACCACAAGCCCAGCCCCTAAATTTCATTAAAGTTGCTCAGTCGCAGAGTCGCTAATAGTCATCCAGGATCACCTACGCCCTACCAAAGGCCACTCCAACACTAGCCAAGCTCTAGCCATGATTGAGCCAATCAGACACAATTAACTAGCCTGAAACAATATTAAATAAGGAGGATTTGGCCTGCCCAGCACGATTCGAACGTGCGACCTACGCCTTAGAAGGGCGTTGCTCTATCCAGCTGAGCTATAGGCAGTGTGTACTGGGACTGAAAACGTAATACAAAGAGAAAGTGGTCGGAGTACAAGGATTCGAACCTTGGACCCCCTGCTCCCAAAGCAGGTGCGCTACCAGGCTGCGCTACACTCCGACGGAATTGATATTCTACACCGAGATGGCCTGCATGGGCAAATACTGTAAGATTCGGCGTATGGAAGCCTTATTTTTAAGCAAATTCAGAAAGCAATTCCGGGCTTGGATCGCCCTGAGCTTTTTGCTTGCCAGCTTAGTAGGCACACACTGGATTGGCTTTGCGCATAGCATTGCCCACTCCGGAATACAGAATCAAGCCATCGAACTGAGTTGTGTAGATCAATCTCCTACTCTTGGCCATAGCTCCGCAAGTTGTCATCTATTAGACGCACTCACGCTTGCTGGTTTCGTTGCCTCAGCGCCCGCTTTACTCCTTGGCATCAACTTCTCTCATGAAGTGCAATTGGTATCCAATGACTCTTTGCCAGCCCGAATCTATGTTGGGCTATATCAATCGAGAGCGCCACCTAGCTTCATCCTGTAAATCGCCCAACACGCCAAACAGAATTTGTTTGGCCTCCAGATTTATTGCGCTATCTCATTGCTAGCGCTCATTAGGATTGAAGGAAATACCATGTATCAAATTGATAAGCCATTGGCTAAGCACAAGCTGATCTACGTTTTAGTCACAGGATTGATTAGCTCTACCGCGCTTGCACAATCTCAACCCTCACTTGAAATAACAGCTACTGGATCTCAAGAAGCCACCCAGAGTATTTTGACGCCTACTAAGATTTTGCAAGGTGACGAGCTTCTGAATAAATTAGGCACGACCTTAGGCGCCACTCTTGCCAATGAGTTAGGCGTGTCTGCAACCGGATATGGCGCGGGATCATCGCGTCCAGTGATTCGTGGACTTGAAGGTGCTCGCGTTCAGATTTTGCAAAATGGTTTATCAGTGGGTGATGTTTCCAACATCTCACAGGACCACGCGGTTGGAAACAATATGCAAAACGCCCATCAAGTGGAGATCCTGCGTGGTGCAGCCGCCCTTCTCTATGGTTCAGGCTCCAGCGGTGGACTTGTGAATGTAGTGAATGATCGAATCCTGACCAACCTGCCCGATAGAGCTACAGGCGCCATCAATACCAGTTATGAAACTGTTAACAATGGTAGAGCTGCGTCAGCTGAGGTGGATGGAGCGTTTGGTTCAGTTGCAGTGCACGTTGATACTGCAATTAATAATGCTAATAACTATCGTATACCGGGTTATGCCAATCAAGGCGGACCAAATCAAGAATGGGCAATTAATCCAGGCGAACCTCTCAGCGTCCCATACTCGGGCAAATTACCGAATTCTTTTAGCAATCAAAATAATTTGGGTGTTGGCGTCTCCTACATTGGTCAAAATGGATATACCGGTGTTTCGGTTGAGCGCCTCAATAACAATTACGGCATTCCAACACCAGAAGGTGGCTCGATTAATCAGTCGCAGAATCGATATGACCTGCAACATCAAACGCGCGATCCATTCGCAGGCTTCTCTTCATTCAAATTTAGTGCAGCGAATTCTAATTACAACCATACAGAATTTAATAATGCTGGTGAAGCAGCCTCCCTTTGGAAGAATATTGCCAATGAGGCTCGATTTGAATTAGCCCATAATCCTATCGCTGGATGGAAAGGCACCTTTGGAGCACAGGTCTCTGCAGCCTCACTCAACGCAACTGAAGTTGGAACCGGTAGCTATGCAATCGTGCCACCAACAAAAACAAATTCCACTGCCCTATTTTGGATTGAAGAAGGCAAGTGGAACTCTCTTCAAGGCAGTTTAGGATTGCGCTACAACAATGTGGCTCAAAAGCCAAATCTGGGAACCGAGCTTGTATCTGAACCAGTCAATACTGGTGATATGCCCACCATTACCTTGCAAAACCGCAACTTCAATCTAATGTCCTACTCTGCTGGTGGTTTATGGAACTTTATGCAGGGACATGGTGCTGGGGTTGCCTATACCGTTTCTCAGCGAGCTCCTAGCGCTCAAGAGCTTTACTCTTACGGTGCACATGAATCTACTGCAACGTTTGATATTGGTAATCCCAATTTAAATAAAGAGACTTCGCATAACCTAGAATTCAATATCCAGAAAACCAGCGGTTTGATGCGTGCTAAAGCTAGCGTCTATGCCAACCGCTTTAATAACTACATCTATGGCTACTACACTGGCCAATCGGTACCTGATGCAGAAAACTTCTCAGTAGTCGTTGCACAACAAGCAGCAGCTACCATCAAAGGTGTTGAAGGTGAACTGACCTATAACTGGCGACAGCATGGTGTTGGTGGGCGCATCTTTGGTGATGCCTCTCAGGGTACATTTGATGCGGGCGGAAATCTGCCGCTCCAACCTGCTCCGCGTTTAGGTGCTGAGGTAGCACATCAGCGCAATGGCTGGCTTACCAATGCTACTTATATTTATAGCTACCAGCAAAATCGTTTAGCCAATTGGGAAATTGGGCCTGCACCGAGTTACAACTTACTAAACGCCGGAATCTCTTACACAGAGAAAATTAAAGATGTAAATTGGACTGTGTATATGAACCTCAAGAATTTACTCAATGAGCAAATTCGTTATGCGACTACACCAATGGCAGTCAGACTCTTTGCACCCCAACCAGGTAGAAGTCTCATGGTTGGCTTGCGAGGTACTTTCTAAACTGAGGCTACTTTAGGTAGACCATCAGTAGCGCACCAAATCCTCCGGAGCCCAGAATAACCAATACTGGGTTAATCTTGGTTCTGAGGATGAGGTAAAAGCTGACTAATGCGAGTGCTGCAGTAACCCCGCCAACGATAGATGCCTTAGCAACGGCATAAACTCCAGAGGCCATCAAGCCAATAGAGATGGGTTCAAGAGCATTTTGTATAGAACGTCTCCATGGGTTTTCACCAAAGCGGTTCCAGAGCCTGCCAATATAAAAACATAAAACACTAGAGGGCAGGAAGAAAGAAAGTAGAACAATGCCAGCCCCGAGCAGGCCAGCCAACTGATATCCAATAACTAATACCATCAGCATATTAGGGCCAGGCGCCAATTGACCAATACTGTAGATATGAACAAATTGGGTGTGATCTATACCAAAATGATGGGACAGTAGAGACTGCATTTCAGGCAATACTGCAGTGCCTCCCCCTACTGCCAAAAGCGATAGTAAAGAAAAACTTAGGGCTAGGTTGATTAAAAGACTCATGCGGCCTTGCTTGGTCGGTATAGATAGATGGCAATCGGCGCCATGATGAGGAGAACCAGCGGTAAAGATAATTTAGCAATGCTCATCAGTAAAAAGGTGGCAAAAATGATGAGCAAAGACTTGAGATGCCGCCAATTGGCATCTCCGATCCGATAAGTAATGGCAGCTAGCAAGCCGCTCGCTGCCGCTGCAATGCCAATCAAAATGAGATTTGCTAGAGGATGATCGGAGGCGCCAGCATAGAGAATGCCAATACCCAATACAAATACACTGCCAGGCAAGATTAAACCGATACTGGCAACAAATGCCCCTAATGCGCCTCGTAAGTGATCTCCAGCCAAGACAGCCATATTGACTGAGTTGAGTCCCGGCATAGTTTGACTGATCGCTAAATAGGCCATGAATTCATCTGGCGATAACCACTTACGCTTTTCAACTAACAAAATGCGCTCATAGGCAATGATGCCGCCGCCAAAGCTAATGGCACCAATAATCAGAAACTGAATAAATAAATCTCCAAAGCTTAGAGCTTGAGCTCTTGATTCCAGGGGCTCGGACTCTAGATTCACTCTGGTTTTCCATAAATTAATGCCGTTTTGGTACTGCCAATTTCAAGCCAGTCGGCAAGTTCAATTTGCAATTTTTTAAAAAACTTATCGGCACGTTTATGGGCTTTTGATTGAGCGCGGTTCTCATCATTTACGCGATATGAAAAAGCAAGCTCCCCAACTATGGGGTCCCCCACACTCTTCATCCAAATCGCAATATCACAATGGGCCTGTACTCCATCGCCAAAGACCAAATTACCCAAAGGTAGGCAAGCCTCTAAAATCTTATTCGTTCTACCTCCGACGATGCGGAGCGGTAATTTTTTATCGATAGGTAATGTAATTAAGCCTGGAAAAAATTTCATCGCACTACTCAATGATCTATCAAACAAGCTATCAATCGGAATTGCGTCCAAAATGGCGTTGTTCGAGTAAATGGATCTGGTTGTTCCTAGTCCATCTCCACGTAAGATTTCCTCTTTTAATCTCAATCTAGATTTAATGCTCTTCTTGGGTTTAGGATCAAATTTGGATGATTCGCCGAGGTCATGCGCGCGGCACTTGAGTGTCACCTCGCAAAAGTCATCAACCCAAACATTTTGACGAGATTCCCGCACCCGCAAGATGATGTTATTGCGACGAAAATCCTCTCCAGGCGTATCGAAAAAGTATATGTTGCGCAGTCCAGTGCTGGCATTGTCGAGGTGAAAGAACTCAACCTGACTCTTTTTGCAGAATTTCAGAATCTGATCACTCAGAGCGGTAATTTTGCTACGGCGATCTAAACCCTTGGGCTTAATCAGAAGCTTGAACTCCCGATTGGTGATTAAGGCATGTGGCTTCATTTGGTTAACCCCTCAATTATTGATGAGAGGTTAACACTATCTAGCGCGAATCAGTAGATCTCCGGAACGTACATACTCTTGGGAACGGGGCCACGCAAGTAGTCTGGGTTATGGACGCGTGCAGGCAAAGTAATCTCTGGATGATCAATTTCTTTATAAGGGATTTGATTCAGCAAGTGAGAAATGCAATTTAAACGTGCTTTTTTCTTATCATTAGCAGCGACAACCCACCAAGGCGCCTCAGGAATATTAGTGCGCTCAAGCATAGTCTCTTTTGCTTTGGTGTAGGCCTCCCAGTGACGGCGTGCGTCAAGATCCATGGGGCTTAGTTTCCACTGCTTTAGGGGATCATGAATACGCATCATGAAGCGGTTATATTGCTCATCATCTGAGATGGAGAACCAATACTTAATTAGGATGATTCCAGAGCGAATAATCATTCGCTCAAACTCAGGAACTGTTCGCAAGAACTCCTCATATTCGGAATCAGTACAAAACCCCATTACTTTTTCAACACCTGCACGGTTGTACCAGCTACGGTCAAACAATACGATCTCGCCACCAGCGGGCAAGTTGGATACATAGCGCTGAAAGTACCATTGCGTTTTCTCACGTTCACTTGGCGCAGTGAGCGCGACAACCTTGCACACACGTGGATTAAGACGCTGAGTAATCCGTTTAATGGCGCCACCCTTACCTGCAGAATCACGACCTTCAAACAAGACAGCCACCTTCAGCTTATTTTCTACAACCCAGTCCTGAAGCTTTACTAACTCACCTTGAAGGCGAAATAATTCCTTAAAGTAAACATTGCGAGGAATGATCGAACCACTTCCACCGTCTGGTGATAGGCGATCATCGTCGAGCTCCATTTCGAGCTCTTCGTCCATACTATCTAAAATTTCTTCTTGAGCCCGCTTGTACCACTCGGCCATATCTTGATGTTTTGATGTCATATCTCTTCCAGATGCATTGCTATGGTTGTATCTCAAGCATATGACACTTTTATTACATATGCTGTTTATATGGTTTTAGCTATAGATTCTTGACAATAAACGGCGAGTTGTTTGCGATCCGGGTTATTCACTCCATCAATTAAATAGGGCTCCAGAAGATATAAATGCACCTCAATATCCCGATTGCCTATGACCTTGGACATAGACTCCAGTAGACCCATATCTCCAATAAAGGCAGGAGAATCACTCTTAAGACCTGTTGACCTCGTCCGGTACACAATAGCAAGTGGCAGGACTGGCGTACGAGCAAGGATGGCAGATTCAAATAAATTGGGCTTAAATGGCAATACTGATTCACCAGAGCTTGAAGTACCCTCAGGAAAAATACAGATAGGCTCTACTTTTAGAACCTCAGCCATTTGATCTACAACCTGCCTCGCATGACGCGCACTATCCCTGCGGATAAAAACGGTGCCCAACTGCTTCGCCATCCAACCAAAGACAGGCCAACCCCGCACTTCCGATTTAGCAACAAAGCGAACCGGTTTAAATGCATTGATCACATGAATATCCAGCCAGGATATGTGATTTGATGCGAGTAAATACTGTCTAGATGTCAAATTGTCGGCGCCAATCACACGCAGCTGAATATTGAATATTTTTAATAATTTCCTAGACCATTGATGAATATGGCGATCCTTTTGATCTCGATTTAGCAAGGGGAAAAGGATAGAAAGCTTACAGACTCCAGAAATCACATGCAAAAGGACTTGCATCCAAATCCAGTAGCGAAAACAAATATTCAGGGTTGGAATGGGTTGTGATTGGGAGCACTTCATAGTTATCCGTAATATAAATCAAGTCATCAAACTGTCGTAAAAGTGTCATGAGGTCTTCATAATGAATCGGCTTAATACGTACTCATGACGCATTACAGAGCGATTTGGATTTCAGACGTACACCTAGGAACATCAGGGTGTCAGGCAAACTACCTCCTTGATTTCTTAAAACATAATGACGCTGATCAGTTTTACTTGGTGGGTGACATTATTGATGGCTGGAGATTAAAGCAATCTTTTTACTGGCCTCAGACCCACAATGATGTAGTGCAAAAGTTATTGCGTAAGGCTCGCAAGGGTTCTGAAGTGATTTACATTCCTGGCAATCACGACGAAGCAGCTCGGCAGTACTTCGGCATGTCCTTTGGTGACATCAAGGTTCAGGAAGAAGTAATACACACAACCTTAGATGGACGCAAGCTTTGGGTAACCCACGGCGATCTATTTGATGGGGTAATGCAATACGCTAAATGGCTTGCCTATGTTGGCGACTCCCTATATTCATTCATCCTGTACGTCAATCGCTATTTCAATATGCTGCGAGTCAAGATGGGATTGCAGTACTGGTCCCTCTCGCAATATCTCAAACATCAAGTAAAAAATGCTGTTAGCTACATAGCAGACTTTGAGCACATCATGGCAAGAGAAGCCCGCCTAAGAAATTGTGATGGTGTCGTATGCGGCCATATTCATAAAGCAGAAATTCGTGAAATTGATGGTCTGCTGTATTGCAATGATGGTGATTGGGTCGAAAGCCTATCAGCACTAGTAGAGACCACAAGCGGTGAACTAAAAATTATCTACTGGACACATATTCATGGCGATCCAGTGGAAGTACCTGAAATTACCCTCCAACCCGAGCTTGCAACATTTATTAAAGAGGTTACTGTATGAAAATTATGATCATTACTGATGCATGGGATCCGCAAGTAAATGGTGTTGTGAGAACACTCAAACAAACTAGAGCCGAACTCATCGATATGGGTCATGAAGTCGAAATGATTACCCCAACTGGTTTTAAGTCCATCCCCTGCCCTACTTATCCTGATATTGCACTTTCCTTATTCCCAGGAAAAGAAGTGGCGCGCCGCATTAAAGAATTTGCACCCGATGCAATGCATATTGCTACTGAGGGACCTTTGGGATTATCGGCTCGCTCATATGCCGTAAAGAATCATTTACCGTTCTCTACGGCCTATCACACCCGTTTTCCAGAGTACGTTAAAGCCCGTACAGGAATCCCGCTGGCTATTACTTACGCATTTATACGCTGGTTCCATGGACCATCTATGGCAGTCATGGCCCCAACTATCGTTGTTAAAGATGATCTCGAGAAGTATGGTCTTAAAAATGTCGTGTTGTGGTCACGGGGAGTAGATTTAGACATCTTCAAGATGCAGGAATCTAAAGCGCTCAATAGTGCTCATCCGATCTTTTTATATGTTGGTAGAGTGGCAGTAGAGAAAAACATCAACGCCTTTTTGGAAATAGATCTTCCTGGCTCTAAATGGGTAGTTGGTGATGGTCCTGCAATGGCCGGCATTAAAGAAAAATATCCCAACATTAACTATTTGGGAGTTTTACAGCAACATGAGCTAGCAAAGGTCTATGCCGCTGCTGATGTATTTGTCTTCCCAAGCAAAACCGATACTTTTGGGCTAGTAATCCTAGAGGCCATGGCTTGCGGCACGCCTGTAGCGGCTTATCCTGTAACTGGTCCAATTGATGTTTTAGGTAACTCTGCGGCAGGCGCCATGCATGAAGATCTTAGAGTGGCTTGCCTGCAAGCTCTAAAGATTCCTCGCGAAGTAGCCAGAGCGCATGCAGAAAAGTTTTCATGGAGAGCGGCTTCGGAGCAGTTTGCCAACCATTTAAAGCCTGTACCCTCCACGGCAGTTCATATTACCGCCCTAGCTTAAGAGTTTATTTTGTCAGCACCTTACAACATCAAGCAAAACCCCCATAAAGGTAATCGGGGAGTGACAAGAGCATGGCATGCAGCCAAGAATTCTTGGTGCGGGATAGTCTATGCGTTTCAAGAGGAAAGCGCATTTAGACAAGAGCTTTTCCTGCTGGTAGTGCTGAGCCCTGTTGCTCTTTTATTGCCAATTAGCCCTCTTGAGAAATGCGCCCTCATTGCTTCTCTCATCATGGTTTTAGTTGTTGAGTTACTGAATTCCAGTGTTGAGGCAGCCATCGACCGCATTTCATTTGATCATCACGATCTTTCGAAAAGAGCCAAAGATTTTGGCTCGGCCGCAGTGATGCTTGCCCTACTCATAGCCACTTTATTGTGGGCAACGATTTGTATACCCCTTGTCATCAATTAGTAATACCCATTTTTTACTATTGATCATTAATACCTAAGGAACACTATGTCTGATATTCCAAACCCGCTTGCTGCGTTTGATCTCTTTGAAGTAAAGCCAAAAAAGATCAAAAAAAGTAAAGCAGAAGCAATTAAAAAACTCTTTTCTAAAAAAATTGCGAAAAAATTATTTGGCAAGAAATTCGCCACTAAAGCAAGAGCTGAGCTCCGATCACTTGAGCCAGTTACTGAGAAGGTAATTGCCAAGCCAAAACGCCCTGCATTCCAAATTACCTGGGCTAGCAATGCCAATGAGATTAAAGAAGCGCAGCGATTACGTTACAAAGTATTTGCTGAGGAGATGGGCGCCAATTTACCCAATAATCCAGAAAACCTCGATATTGATGAATTTGATGCCTACTGCGATCACCTATTAATTCGAGATCAAGAGACCCTCAAGGTAGTGGGAACCTATCGTGTTCTACCTCCGAATAAAGCTGCAGAAATTGGTCGCCTTTACTCTGATTCTGAGTTTGATCTTTCACGCTTAAATCACCTACGACCAAAGATGGTTGAATTAGGGAGATCATGTGTTCATGCGAATTACCGCTCAGGCGCAGTCATCATGGCTTTGTGGAGCGGTTTAGCGCAATACATGCAAAAGCACGACTATGAAATCATGCTTGGATGTGCCAGTATCCCTATGGGTGATGGCGGTCATTTTGCAGCAAGCTTATATAACTCATTGAGCAATGATCAAATGGCACCAGTTGAAAATCATGCCTTCCCTCGCCTGCCCTTACCACTCGAGCGACTGAATGGTGGTCTAGAAGTAGAGCCGCCACCGTTGATTAAAGGCTATCTGAAATTAGGGGCCAAGATTTGCAGCGCACCAGCCTGGGATCCAGATTTCAATACGGCAGATGTATTAACTATGTTGCGCCTGTCAGAAATCAATCCTCGCTACGCTAAACACTTCTTAGGGCTATAAGCATCACTTTAAGCTAATTCGGTAAGGTCGGCCGATGCGCTCCCACTCGGCCGCTTCTTTTTGAAGACTAAACTCGGTTAATGGGTGCTCTCTAGCCCAATCCTTAGAGAGGCTAACCAAATAGTCTCCATTGTGCTCGGAGACTTTAACCTTGGGTAAATTGACATCGCTTCGACCTCGGCAAAGTACTTGCGCAAGCCGCATGCAAAACAACATACGCCAATCTGTGAAGGAAGCGTTATTTGCCAGTTTCCCCAACTTACCGGTGTGACCAATCAGTAAGGCGGCTAATCTAGCCTGATCATTTTTTGAGAAACCTGGCATATCAGCATTACCGGCAATGTATGCAGAATGTTTGTGATAACCATTATGTGATATCGATAAGCCGATTTCGTGAAGATTAGCTGCCCATTGCAATAAAGCAATGTTGTCGGCTCGACTCTCTTCATCTGGCTTGGGTAATTGCGCCAAAAACTCAGCGGCAAGATTGCCAACACGCTTAGCCTGGTCACGATCTACGGCATAGCGCTGCATAAATTGCTCAACAGTCACAAAGCGCATATCCTCATGCTGAGAGCGACCTAGTAAATCATAAAGAACGCCGATTCTCAAAGCGGCATCGGTGACCTCCATAGACTCAATACCGAGCTCATCAAAAACAGCAATCATGATGGCAAGGCCACCGGGCCAAACTGAGCGCCGATCGTCCTTAAGACCCTGGAGCTCAACCTGATTGACATGCTCATATTTCAATAAATGCTTTTTCATGGCTCTTAAGCCATCGCGAGTAATCAAACCATCGGAACCGTCTATTTGGCCATTGAAGTCATTTTCTGCAATGAGTTCGGCTAAAGCCCGTGCGGTTCCTGAAGAGCCGATAACTTGCTTCCAGCCCGCCTTGAGATATGCCTCAGAAATTACCTGAATTTCTCTTCTTGCGGCTAGCTCCGCCTCTTTGAAAGCATGAGAATCTATATTGCCCTTGGGGAAAAATCTCAGGCTATGAGAAACGCACCCGATATAAAGGCTTTCCATTAGCCTAGGTTCATAACCTTTACCAATAATCAGCTCAGTAGAGCCCCCACCAATATCGACCACCAAGCGATTGCCCTGCACCGCCGGGACTTCGTGAGCGGCACCAATATAGATCAGGCGCGCCTCTTCTACACCTGCGATAACTTCAATTGGGAAGCCTAAGGCCTCCTCGGCCTCTTGGATAAAGTGAGGCGCATTCTTGGCTACTCGCAGGGTATTGGTGGCAACAGCGCGCACATTGGCAGGATCAAACCCTCGAATGCGCTCACCAAAGCGCCGAATTGCAGTAATCCCGCGCTGATAGGCATCATTCCCCAATAGCTTGTTGTCAGTTAATCCAGCAGCAAGGCGGACAGACTCACGCAGCGTATCAATCGGACGCAGCTGAGTCCCCGAAGGCGTCTTAACGACTTGAGCCACCAGCATACGAAAGCTATTAGAGCCAAGGTCGACTGCAGCGACGAGCTCAGTTGCATTCATTGCAGCTTGATGAAGATTTAAGGGCACAGCATTTCCAATAGAAACGGGTTAACTTGAATATGTCTATTTTATTAAAATCTGATGACATATTCGTGAAACTAGCCCTCAGTCTACTGGGGAAGTGGCTTAGGCAGCTAAATTTTGCTCAGCGCTGGAGCAATCTTGGCTTCCGAAGCTACAGAAGATGCAGCAATCTCCTGATCTAGGCCTCAGAATGGTGCTGCATTTTGGACAGCGATATAAGTGCTGAGAATAGCCTTGCGAAACTTCTAGGGTTTCTTGTCCACGGCAGTTGGGACAGGTAATGGTTGTATGTAGTGAGTTCACAGGCTGAATGATGAACTGTGACTATTACAAAATGAAGACAGCTAAATCCTCATACACCAAACACTATCCCGCCTAAAGTTTGATCAAGTCCTCCCATCTTCATTGAACCGTCATACTTTAAGAGCATGATAAAAGCCTGAATTCACTACAGGAGATATAGGATGCTTTATCAAATTATCCCTCTAGAAATGGGCTCTCTAGTCCAAAGATCTATCTTTAAAAAACAGAATAAAGAAATTAAATGTGGGACTGTTTGGAAGCTGGGTTCCATCATCACCACCACAAAGCCAAGGTTCATGAGTCGATATCAAGCTCAAGTGGGAATTTGTATTGCCGATATTCCGGGAGCAGTGATTAGCAAGACTTATAACGGGGAAAAGGTGATCTACTTTTCTGAGACTATTGATGAAGACGAGCAAGATGAGCTTACAGACATTTTCTATGGCAAATCAAAAAAGTTTTCCGGAGAACATGCAAATGTATTTCAAGATCTTGGGTGGAAGGATATGGGGGAAATACATACATCTTTGGTGAGCTAGAGATCAAAGAAATCAGTGATGAACCTGAGCAATACAAATAAATGAAATCCTTCAAAGCCATACGCTTCACCCTATTTTTTCTTACTATCACCATAGTCAGCTTTTCAACAGCTGCTATTGGCCAGACATTTAAGTTCGTCGCCCTAGGTGATATGCCTTACTCACCGCCAAAGGATTATCAGCGCTTTGAAACTTTGATCACTGAAATTAATCGACTTAAACCCAGCTTCAGTATTTTTATTGGCGACACTAAATCTGGCTCGTCACTTTGTAGTGATGAGCATAATCAAATCACTAAATCCTATTTCACAAGCTTTAAAGCGCCCTTGATCTACAGCCCAGGGGACAATGAATGGACAGACTGTCACCGCCCCTTAGCTGGTGCATACGATCCACTAGAAAGACTGGAAGCGCTTAGAACAGTATTTTTTAACACCAATCAAAGCTTGGGTAAAAATACAATACGCCTCCACAGGCAGGCAGATATCAGTTCTAATTACTCTAAATATGTAGAGAACGCCTACTGGATCAAAAATAATTTTCTATTTGTCAGCGTCCATATACCCGGCTCCAATAATAATAATGAGGGTACAGAATCGGCTATCAAAGAATATCAAGAGAGAAATCAAGCCAACCTAGTATGGATTGATCAGGCATTTAATTTAGCCACTCAGCGAAATTTGAAAGGGATCATCTTTGCCTATCAAGCCGATATGTTTTATAAGCCCAGTCAATTGACGAGTAGCGATAGTGGCTATCGGGATACATTAGATCGCCTCATATCCAAGTCAGAGATCTTTAATAAACCGGTGCTATTGATTCATGGAGATAGTCACCGACTCAAAATTGATCAGCCCCTATATCGTCAGAATCAAAAAAAGGTACTGGAAAATGTATTACGACTTCAAGTGATGGGAGCCGACCAAGTTCAAGCAGTTGAAGTTCAGGTTAATCCTGCGCAAGAGCAACCCTTTAGCTTCAGACCCATCATTCTCAAAGAAAATAATTAGCAACAGCTTACCCAAGTTTCATTTGCACTTGAACAAACTCACAGACCTGATTTGTAAATGGGACTGGATGCCCCACACCCTCTACTTCGAATGTAATTAATCCAGGTATTGCAGCCCTTGCTGAGCGCACTTGCTGGCGTGTGCATACCTTTGAGTCAGAACCATAAATAAGTGCAACCTTACCTTTATAGCCCTCCATTGCCTCATGGAAGTTCATACCCCATACATCAGCTTTAAAACTTAAATCAAAGTGGCCAGGTAACTGCACATCCGCAAACGCCCTCTCATCCACCCTCAGCTCTTCTGCTAATTGTTTAACCTCTTTAAAGCCAACTTCATTTTTCATCGATTTATACAGCGAATAGAGAGCAGTCCAATTCACCGTTAAAGCAATGTCATTCAGAATAATTTCTGAAATTCTTTTTCCAAATGATTTCGTTAAATAAATGGCCAACACACCACCCATACTAGTACCCAAAATAGTAATTTGAGTGCTCGATGAATGATTCTCCAAAAGCATCTTAATCAAGCCTTGAATGTCTGATAGATATAGAGACATGGTGTAGTTTTGAGACAAGGCAATAGACTCGGAATCCCCCCTTCCAGGAAAATCAACGCTAACAACCTTGCAATCTTCAAACCCGAAAAAATAGGCATGCAACACACTGAAGGAATCTTTAGTCTCTAAGAGGCCAGGCAAGCAAAGCAACACTTTTTCTGCGTTGACATTCCCAGAGATGCTGTAGGCAAGTTTTCTATTGCCCCCCTCATTCGCAATATCAAAATACTGGATATTAGGCAGAGTCAGGTCTATGTTTGACTTTACAGGAGTATTAGGCGGAATTAATTTTGCTTTGGGGGTTAGTAGAGGAGTCTCTGAGAGAGCATAAGAAAGATCATGTGCAAACCCAAACTCGTCTACAACGGCGGCTGGTATGCCATGTTTAATCTCTTGAGTGAGCCCAAGGACTTTAGAAATAGTAAGCCTTAAATCCACCAGTGAATCGTATAACTTTCTTTTCATTCAAGCTAAGTCCATTTATAACAAGATATTACTTGTCAGCATTCATTGTGAACTACAAAGTCGTTGAATAATAGTAATGAATCAATAAAGTAAGAACACTGTTAATTGGGGGCTTATCTAAGGTACCCGATCCTAGATGGTGACATTCAAGTTACTTCTTAGCGCCTGGTATAACCCAGCCCAAGAGTGTCAACCATCACCTTGAATACCTCTGTGTTATCCATGAATCCACGAAATTTTTCTGAACCGGGGCCCATGGCATTTAACACTGCATCATCAGCCGTATGAACGCCCATCTCCTGGTTTGAAGGTAAATTGCCGGGCATATGAATAGCATCCTCATGTTGCTGAATATATTTTGGATTAGCAACATACTTGCCAGATGCATCCTTAACTGCCGGCTTAAATGTACCATCTAGTTTTGGATGCAGCGTTTCATAGTGATCAGGATAACTCCCATAGAAGAAGGCTAGGCGCTTGCTTACATCAATCTGACTTGGATAACCCGCTACATTAGCCTTGGGGTAGTTTGGGTAGCCTGCATCAGCATATACCCCCACTTTTTCTCTCAGGGGCCCAGGTTTAGCATCATTCACAACGCCACTGATTGAGCCGCTATGGGTGTGGTCAGGGGTAACGATGATTAACGTATCTGGGTTTTTCTTAGCAAAGTCTTTGGCAATTTGCACAGCGTTACTCAACATAATGGTGTCAAAAGCAGCCCGCTCCCAGTCTAGGGGATGATTGAACTTATCAATCAAAGCCGCTTCCACCATCAAGAAAAAGCCGTTAGGGTTTTTGGATAAGACATTAATCGCTGCTTGCGTCATCTCCGTTAGGTCGGGTTGATCAGGGTATTGCGCCACTGTATTTTTCTTTAAGAAAAACCGATCTAAAGATCCATCCATATTATCTGGATGAAATACCCCAAATAGCTTTCGACTTTCCTTAGCATTAGCTGCTGCCAACAATTCTTGTTTGTTTAAGGCAACTGTATATCCCGAAGCTTCAAATTGAGCTACAAGATTTTTATCATCTTTACGCTTTGACCCTTTAGTAGACTGTGGATAAAAGTAAGCAGAACCTCCACCTAGAATGACCTCCGCCCCACTAGCAAAGAGTTGATCTGCAATGTATGGCTTATCTGCACGTCTTCTTGTATGAGCAACCATGGCACCTGGAGTCGCATCTTGCAATTCGGCATCCGACACAATGCCAACCGACATTTTAGTTTTACGCTTAATTAATTCAGAAATAGTTTCTACTTTAGGATGGGATAAATTGTCTGCTGCTCTTGAAACATAAACCCCCATAGCATTCACAGCAGTCTTATGACCAGTTGTGTAGGCACTCATTGAGTTTGCAGAATCCGTTATCAATGAGTCAGAACCTGAGGTTCCAATTAGCGCCATATTGGGCATATCGTCAAATGACAACTTACCCTGATATTTACCTTCGTCAATACCTTTGGATAAAACGCGGGCTGAAGTACGATTCGCAATCGTCATGCCATCACCAATAAAGAGAATGACATTCTTTACTTTTCTGGGTCCGCTAGAATAGACATCCCAGTTCACCTGGATATTTTCCTGACCTGCTTTGGCGATCAGAGTGTATTGCCCAGGCTTTGTAAGTTGAATGTCTCGATAAATCAGAGAACTTCCCTTCCCTGATTCATTTGAAATAAATATTGGCTGTGACTTGATCTGCGCCTTGATGGGAGCATCATTGAGCTGAATTTCTAAATCTTCTAATTTGTACTCTTGATCGAATTCAATTTTGATATCAAATGATGAGCCAACAAGAATGGAAGCCTTATTAATTGGGTAAATAGCCGCTGCCTCAACCCAAATCGCCTGAAGAAGAAGGGTAATAAATACAATTGGATAGGCAACTTTGATAATAGACATTCTAAAACTCTTAAAGAGACGATCGGTTTCTCATGTTCACTGCTTTTGATGTCAATGTCATGACATTACATAGTGGTGATAATTCAAATCCCCGCAACGTAAACACTGCGCAGAGTAGCTCAAGCTAACTACTGTAATGAATGCTGTGAAGTTGGTCTTGAATTTGTAGCTTATTGAGAGTTTCAATCGGCAAGTCAATAAGCAGCTCTATTCGGTTACGTAAACCCATCTCAACCTGTTTGAATGCCTGAATAATTTTTTCATCATCGCTAGTTTTTGAGGTAGCTGGATTCGGGAATCCCCAGTGAGCCGTTGAGGGATGGCCTGGCCAAATTGGGCACTCCTCGGCTATAGCGGTATCACACAAGGTAATAATGAAATCCATCTTGGGAGCGCCCTCACGACTAAACTCATCCCAGCTTTTACTTCTCAGAAGCTGAATCGGATATCCCATGGATTTAGCCATCTCCAAAGCAATCGGATGAACTATCCCGCTGGGCTTAGCGCCTGCCGAATATCCCGTGAAGCGTCCGTGACTTAGTGTGGTGGCCAGAGCCTCCGCAATAATTGATCGCGCAGAGTTTTCATTGCAAAGAAAGAGGATGTTGTAATTATTTTCCATGGCTCAATAACTAAATAAGCTCATCCAAATTTAAGGCGTACTTTTGATCAACAATAAATACACTAGTTAGGTGCTCACTCTTTTCGTATTTTTCATTAAGAAATTCCTGCTTAATGCTAATACCATCAAGCGCATGGGTATCAAGATTGCGCCGAAATAGAGTTGATAAGTTGATATCGCTATGTTTATTCATGGCATTTCACAATAAGTAATGAAAGCTCCATCTTAAGAAGGAAATATTTCAGATTGATTGCAATTGCTAACTGAATTCACCAAGCAATTGGAGCACTTTGTGACATCGAATTGTCATGTTTCATGACTAAAGTTTAGGCTTTAGGCATTTAAGTTAGATGCGATCGATTGCCCTTCTCTTACTGCTGATTCCGCTTGTATGTAACGCGTTTGAGCCACTGAATACAGATGACGCAGGTACAGTACCAAAGGGTTTAAATCAAATTGAGCAGTATTTTTTCACCACTGCCTCACATGGCGGTGGATCAGCTAGCACTCCAGACGTCATTACACCCGGTGAAGAATATTTTGGTGGGCAAGGTGCCAAGGCCTTCCCGTTTACCTATATCCGGGGCGTGGCAGATAATGTTGAGCTCTCTTTAGGCACTACCTACTTTGCAGCCCCGAGAGGCAATTTCTCACCTTTATCGAACAAGGTAATAGCGATGAAATGGCGCTTTGCTGAAAATGATCAGTGGGGTTTAGCCCTTAAACCCAGCATCACCCTACCTGGATCTCCACAGCAGCAAGCTGCAGGATTGGATCTCGCGTTACCAAATTATGGCGTCAATTTGATTGCTTCACGATATTGGGATTTAGTAGAAGTTCACTTCAATGCAATGTATAGCAAGTCTCTCTACAACACCAATTACCAGATTGGCGCTGGCGTTACAGAAAATAGAACCAATATCTGGTTCTTTTCAATGGCACCCGTTTGGAGGGTGGCAAACAAGCTACGGCTGGCATTGGATGTTGGTCTAACTACCAATCCACCGAGCACAGAGCAATATCTAAGCAACTATGCTCTGGTTGCGGCCATCATATCGGCAAGTGACAGTCTTGATATCGGCATCTCTTACATGAAAAGCGCCGCAAATATGGGCATCATTATCAGCAATTCAGGTATTAATGCTTCCCGCTCAGAGATCGGGTTCACATGGCGGTTTTAGCTACCAAGACGGTGTTGAATATTCCGATTGCGATAAGCCACCTTGGTGTCGTGCCAAATTATCAGTACTTTCAGAAAAAAGCGTTTCATACAAACCTCCATAGAGTTAATCAAGATGCTTACCTGATTGATCTTATTGCTTGAGTATTTCAGCTTGATGTCAAATTCTTACAATTTAATAATATTTTTAGCTCCCTTTGGAAATTCATTTTGACCTTAATTCCTACACTCCCCTTCCCCATTAATGGTGTTGTTTTTGCTTGGGCAATGACATCCGATGGAAGAAATTATGAAATCCCCTTATTTGATATTGCGGACGCCTTAAGTAATTCAGATTTATCAGTTTGGTTGCACCTCAACCTATCCAACTCTCAAGTACAGCGCTGGCTTAAAAATACTTCCCTCATTCCAGATCGAGTTGTGGAGATGATCGATGAGGGCGTAACTCGTAGTCGCCTGGAGAGAATCGAAAAACTAGACGATTGCCTATTGATGGTGATGAATGATTTTGAGCAAGAGTTTGGAGATGATCTCAGTAATGGTGACTTAGGGACTCTTTGGGCCATTCTGACTCCACGACTCATGATCTCTTTACGAAATATCCCGCTGAGGACAACGGATCGCTTGCGATCTGATTTACGCTCTGGCTTACTCAATCCCCGCTCCGCAATCGAACTCTTTCATGAGCTAATTGATTTACGCGCAGAATACCTACGCACCCTCCTCATCAATTTATCTGAAACTATGGATGACTTGGAGGAACTTCTCCTAAAAGGCAAAGAGCTTCCCGAGCATGAGTTTTTGGGCAGGATTCGAATCCAGTGTAGCCGCCTGAGGCGTCAATTCTCACCCGAACTGATTGCCTTACATCGCCTACAAAAACGCCTTCCATACTGGTTCTCTGAGGACGATAAGTTCCGTCTAAATGAGGACTTAGAGTTGCTCTCCTTCTTGGTACAGGAAATTTCCAATCTGTATGACCGTGCAAAAGTGCTGCAAGATGAACAGGCTGCTCACGTTGCCGAATTCAATGCAAGAAACTTACAGGTTTTGTCCGTAATGACCGTGATTTTCCTGCCAATGACACTGCTAACCGGCATCATGGGCATGAATATGGAGGACCTGCCAGGCCTTAAGGAATCTTTTTATTTCGTGATGGCTCTCATGGCGGCTGCTGGCGCCACCGTTTATACGGCTCTCAAGGTCAGGAAAATCATTTAATGCTAGGCCACTAGATTACCAAAAGTCAGCTTTTGGGGGCAGTGACCTGGCATTGGGCCTGACTATTGCCGGCCGAAACCTCTTCCGATCCAGATAAATACCCTTCTCGATGCGAAAAAAGCAGTTTTGTCATATTTCTTTGATAGCATTTGTCCGTTCTTATTACTTTTACCTGGATATCCATGAGCGAATATAAATATGAAGATGCTGTAAAACAGCTTCAAGAGTCTGGCGCTATTGGCCTACAAGACTTTAAAAATCTATCCTATGAAGACTTAAACGAGCTGCTTGAGGAAATCAAGGTATGGTGCCTCTATGCCAATGGCAAGTTAGACAAGCTTCCTAAAGAATCTAAGAAAAAGAAGGATAAGAAGGATAAAAAAGATAAAAAGGATAAAAAGGACTAAGCAATACAAGTACCTTTAAGCTGAAATACGCTCCTTAGGAAAGCGAAGGGTAAAGGTGCTGCCCTGACCTGGCGTACTATTAATAATCAGTTGAGCCTGATGGCGATTCGCAATGTGCTTAACAATGGCCAGACCTAAGCCAGTTCCACCAGTATCTCTAGAGCGGCTTCTATCGACTCGATAGAAGCGCTCAGTCAGCCGTGAAAGATGCTCCGAAGCAATGCCCGGACCAGTATCAACCACTGAAAACTCACCCTCACCATGCTCATTTACGCTCCAGGTAACTTGAATTGAAGCAATATCGGGTGTGTATCTGATGGCATTGGAGACCAGGTTACCAAATGCAGAAAGAATCTCCCTCTCCTCACCCATCAGATTGTTCTGGTTTAAAACCTCAAAGCTAAGCGCATGACGGCCCTGAGAAAGTGCTTCTGCATCATTCTTCAACAACGCCATCAGAGTGGTAATGTTGATTTTTTCAATAGAAGCCGGCAAGGTATTTGCCTCTAGGTTCGCTAGAGTCAATAAATCCTCTACTAGACTCTTCATTCTCTGAGCCTGAGCCATCATCATTTCAAAATATTGACTTTGCTGAGACTTCTCAAGATCGAGTGACTGCATAGTCTCTAAGAATCCCATCAAAACTGTAATTGGGGTTCTCATTTCATGCGAAACGTTAGCCACAAAATCACGACGCATTGCATCGGCCTTCTGCAGATCCGTTACATCCTGAACGAGCAAGAGATGCCTCTGATCACCGAATGGGAAGATTTGTAACATCAAACTCAGATTAGAACTTGGACCCATCCTCTCCATCAACAATGGATCCTCAAAAGACCTTTTATATAAATACTGAATAAATTCGGGGCGTCGAATCAGAAAATTAATTCTCTGGAGCGCATCACGCTTGAAACTCAAGCCAAAGAAGCGCTCAGCAATGGCATTACACCACTCAATATGATCTTCGCTATCCAGCATCACAATGCCATTGGGGGAGGCCTGAAAAGCCTCAATGAAACGATTGTGTTGTTTTTCGATGGATAGTATTTGTTGCTTCAGATTACGAACTAAGCGCTGCAGTCGAAAAAAAATCTCCTCCCAGTAGCCGCTTGGCAGGGGCATGGATTCGACTGAGTCGGATAAGGTAAATTTTCTTAAACGGGCTAAATTAATGTAGGAATAAATTAAGGGCACTGCAAGCACCGATATTGCTGCCGCAACCCCGTAGTAATGGCCCAAATTGGAGGATGCTATATAAGCAGCAAGAAAAGCTAGGCAAATAAGCAGAATAAAGCGGGAAATAACGGATAACATTAGACAATCTTAGAGCATTTGCTCAATCGGATCCAAAACTCTGGTGTCAGGCCTGATTCTAATTAGGTCTGGGTTGGCGTCTTAGTAATACGATAACCACTTCCACGAACCGTCTCAATATAGCGATCACAGTCCGTAGGTGACAAAGCGGCTCTTAACCTCTTAATGTGAACGTCTACAGTCCGTTCCTCGATATAAACCTCATTTCCCCAGACCTTATCCAGCAAATTTGCCCGAGAATGCACCCTTTCAGGATTGGCCATCAGGAACTGTAAAAGACGATATTCGGTAGGCCCCAAGGGAATGGATTGAGGCTCGATATTAGGCCAGACAGCCGTTACACGATGAGAGAGTGGATCCATTCTTAATGGGCCGACAGCTAAAGGCCCAGAGTCTTCTACTGGGGTTTGGCGACGTAAAAGTGCTTTTACACGCGCAACCAGCTCTTTGGGCGAGAAAGGCTTAGTTACATAGTCATCTGCACCAGAATCTAGGCCTAGAACCTTATCTGACTCGTCACTTTTAGCCGTAAGCATGAGGATGGGTAGAGAGCGAGTACGCTCATTCAAGCGCAGCTCTTTAGCAAATTGAACACCTGATTTACCAGGGAGCATCCAGTCCAAGATTAAAAGGGATGGCAGCTCATCTCGCATCAAATTCATGGCGAGATCAGTCTGAAGAGCCCTCTCCACTTCATAGCCTGCATGAGTCAGGTTGATTGCAATGAGCTCAGCAATCGAAGGCTCATCCTCAACAATCAATATTCGGTGAGTCATCTGGGATTCCGCTTTGACTAGTTACGGTTTATTTGCCTCGCGAACCAAATCCTCATGGGGGATATGACGCACATCGGAGCCTTTAGCAATGTAAATAACGAATTCAGCAATATTCTTTGCGTGATCGCCAATACGTTCAATTGCCTTAGCAATAGTCAACATATCTAGGCCCGTGGAAATAGTATGTGGATCTTCCATCATGTATGAAATTAGCTTACGAACAAAGCCTCTAAATTCTTCATCAATTTGACGATCCTCCTGTACAACCTCGGCAGCAGCAACCGTATCTAAACGAGCGAATGCATCCAAGCTGCGGCGCAGTGATGAAATAGCCATCTGACCTGACAAGCGAATCTCCGCCACATTGATATTGTGGGTTGCGCCCGACTCAATGAGACGCTTAGTTCTTTTGGCTACACGCTCTGCTTCATCACCAGCACGCTCTAAATTAGTAATCGCCTTAGAAACAGCCATCACTAAACGTAAATCACGAGCTGTAGGCTGGCGACGAGCGATCAACTCAGTGCACGCCGAGTCAATTTGAATTTCTAGATCGTTGACTAATTTCTCATTAGCAATAACGATGTTGCAGGTATCAACATCCATTTGCGTAAAAGCACGCATCGCCGAAGAAATTTGAGACTCAACTAAGCCGCCCATCTCCAACAAACGACTAGAGAGGGAATTTAAATCAGCATCAAACTGCGAGGAAAGGTGTTTATCTGGCATATTCATCTCCAATTAACCGAATCGACCGGTTATGTAATCTTCTGTTTCTTTACGTTTAGGCTTGATGAAGATTTCATCTGTTTTGCCATATTCAATCAGGCTTCCAAGGTACATATAAGCAGTGTAATCCGATACACGGGCTGCCTGCTGCATATTGTGAGTAACGATAGCAATCGTGTACTCATGCTTTAACTCATTAATCAGCTCTTCAATCTTACCCGTAGAAATTGGATCCAAGGCAGAGGTCGGCTCATCGAGCAAAATCACAGATGGCTTAACAGCTACACCGCGAGCAATACATAAGCGCTGCTGCTGACCACCGGACAAAGACAAGCCGCTTTGATTTAATTTATCCTTGGCTTCATTCCACAATGCAGCTTTATTCAAAGCCCATTCAACTCGCTCATCCATTTCAGAGCGAGAAAGCTTTTCATAAAGACGCACGCCAAAAGCGATGTTCTCGTAGATAGACATTGGGAATGGGGTTGGCTTCTGGAAAACCATACCAATACGTGAGCGCAGTAGGTTTAAGTCCTGCCCTGACTCCAAAATATTTTGGCCATAGAAGTTAATCTCACCCTCAGCGCGCTGACCTGGATAAAGGTCATACATGCGATTTAAGGTGCGAAGTAAAGTAGATTTACCGCAACCGGATGGTCCGATGAATGCGGTAACCTTACCCTCTTCGATATCTAAATTGATATCCTTCAGACCCTGAAAAGATCCATAAAAGAAATTTAAATTGCGTACTTCAAGTGCATTTTTGACTTCTTTACCTGCTTGCATATTAGTATTGTCGATCATTCTATTTCCTTGACTATCGATTGTATTTAAGTCAAACATTGTTTTCATATCAGCCATTAACTTTGCACTTTTTCACGGAAGACAACACGGGCGAGGATATTTAATCCAAGCACTGCAAATGTAATTAGCAAAGCGGCGGCCCAAGCGAGGTCAACCCAGTTGTCATATGGGCTCATTGCAAACTGGAAAATGACCACTGGTAAGTTCGCCATCGGGGCATTCATATTGGTAGAGAAAAACTGGTTATTCAAAGCAGTAAAGAGCAACGGTGCGGTTTCTCCACTAACACGTGCGAGCGCGAGCAGAATACCGGTGATCACCCCACTTTGAGCTGCACGCAAGGTAATCATGAAGGCCACCTTCCACTTCGGAGTACCCAAAGCATATGCAGCTTCGCGCAAGCTGCCTGGAACTAAACGCAACATATTCTCAGTCGTACGTACTACTACTGGAATAGCAATTAAAGCCAATGCAATTGTGCCAGCCCAACCGGAAAAGTGCCGAACTTGTGCGACCACAATCGCGTATACAAATAGTCCAATCACAATTGATGGTGCAGATAGCATGATATCTGTCACAAAACGCGTAATCGAGGCTACCTTACTTCTATCGCCATACTCAGAAAGATATAAACCTGCTAATACACCGATTGGAGTGCTGATCAAGGTGCAGCTGGCGACAATCATGAGACTTCCAAGAATTGCGTTTGCCAAACCACCACCCTCAGATCCAGGGGCAGGTGTGCTTTGTGTAAACACATCAAAATTGATTGAGGAAAATCCCTTAATAAAGAGAATACTCAAAATCCACAATAGAAATGCCATACCTAAAACCATGGCACCAGTAGAAAGCACTAAACCAATTTTATTTGCACGCTTTCGTTTAGCAAAAATCGCAGGGTCAATATTCGATAAGCCGTTCATGTTTTCAATCCCTGTTTTTTCTCCATATTCATTAACATCCACTTCGCAATAGCCAGCACAATGAATGTAATCATAAATAGCGCAAGACCTAGAGCAAATAAAGAGGAGTAATGGGGTCCTAGCTCAGCTTCGCCAAACTCATTTGCAAGCGTTGAAGCAATGGAATTCCCTGGGGCAAAAAGTGATGCAGATAAACGATGGGCATTACCAATCACAAATGTCACAGCCATAGTCTCACCGAGTGCTCTACCTAAACCCAGCATGATCCCGCCAATAACACCCGCTTTGGTGTAAGGGAGAACAACATTCTTAACCACTTCCCAAGTAGTGCACCCAATTCCGTAGGCAGACTCTTTTAAAACTGGTGGAACGATTTCAAATACATCACGCATTACAGAGGCAATAAATGGCAAAATCATCATCGCCAAAATTAATCCAGCGCACAAGATACCGATGCCGTTAAAAGCGCCAGAGAATAAAATTCCTAAACCTGGAACTTGTCCAAGAGTGGCAGCCAGGGCCGGCTGAATATAGTCCGCAAATAGAGGGGCAAAAATAAACAAGCCAAACATACCGTAAATAATTGATGGCACTGCAGCAAGTAATTCAACTGCGGTACCCAAAGGCCTACGCAATGGGCCTGGACATAACTCTGTCAAAAATACAGCGATTCCAAAACTTAATGGCACAGCTATTAATAAGGCAATCAGAGAGGTTACGATAGTGCCGTAGATGGCAATTAAGCCACCAAACTCACCGTTAACGATATCCCACTCTTTGGTGAAGAAAAATCCAATACCAAATTTATCAAGAGCTGGCCAAGCATTAATAATGAGTGAAATGATGATTCCGATCAAAGCAATCAGTACCGATAAAGCAAAAAATTGAGTAATCGCATGAAACAGAAAATCTTGAATACGTTGCAACTTAGCAATTCGGAGTGCTTGAGGCGTCGGTGCTGAGTGAGACTGGGTCGATTCAATCATAAATTACGCTTATTTAAATATTGAAACAGCCCCACTTTGGGTGGAGCTGTTATTTATCAATGATTAAGAAGTCTTAATCATTACACCTTACTTAGTGACAACCTTAGAAAATACATTCTTACGGATGAAGTCTGTTGTAACGTCAGGCATTGGAACGTAGTCCAACTCTTCCGCCATTTTCTTGCCATCTTTGAAAGCAAAATCAAAGAACTTAATTACTTCAGCAGCATTAGCCTTGTTCTCTGGATTCTTGTAGATCAAGATGAAGGATGCGCCAGTGATTGGCCATGATTTAGCGCCAGAAGCATTGGTAATGAATGTACCCATACCTGGAATCTTAGACCAATCTGTACCAGCAGCCGCGGCAGCAAAGGTGATGTCATCAGGCTGAACAAATTGACCATCTTTATTCTTCAAAGAAACACTAGTCATTTTGTTTTTCTTGGCATAAGCATACTCAACATAACCAATGGCACCTTTAACGCGTGATACGTTTGCCGCTACACCCTCATTACCTTTACCACCAACGGATGACGTTGCAGGCCATTTAACTGCTGCACCTTCACCAACAGCATCTTTCCAGTTCTGACTTACTTTAGCCAAGTAATTGGTAAAAATTGCTGTAGTTCCAGAACCATCAGCGCGGTGAACTACGGTGATTGGCAAATCAGGCATCTTCATACCAGGGTTGTTCAACACAACACGTCTGTCATTCCAGTTGGTAATAGTGCCCTGGAAAATATCAGACAAAGTATCTGGAGATAATTTCAACTCATATGGCTTGACACCTTCCACGTTAATGACTGGCACTACACCGCCAATAATTGCTGGGAATTGAACAAGGCCATCTTTTTCTAAATCATCAAACTTCACTGGATTGTCTGTAGCGCCGAAATCAACAGTTTTTGCTTTGATCTGCTTAATACCGCCTGAAGAACCAATAGATTGGTAATTCATGTTGGCGCCTGTTTTTGCTTTGTAAGCTTCAGCCCACTTAGCGTAGATTGGGTAAGGGAATGTTGCGCCAGCGCCGGTCATATCGGCTGCAAATGCAACTGGGGCTACTGAAATCGCGCCGATCACGAGCGCTTTTTTCAAAAATGAGTTCATGTGGATCGTTCCTCAGATAAATTACGCAAGATTGCGATAGGAGGACGATACGATGTCTGTATGACTCTTTTATGACAACCCATGTCACAAAAAATAAATTAATAAAATCAATTACTTAGATGTAGGCACCTGATCAGCAATGCTCTTAGCCGAGCTCATGGCGAGGTCGCCATCTTGAGCCTCCACCATGACCCGCAGAACGGGTTCTGTGCCTGAGGCACGAATCAGCACCCTACCCGTTCCATTGAGATCGGTCTCTACCTGGTTTATCTTGGATTTGAGATTGGCATCCGCCTTCCAGTCATAGCCGGACTTGAACTTGATATTCAAAAGCACTTGGGGAAATATTTTGACGGAGTCTAGAAGCTGGGCCAAACTCTTCTTAGTCTGGCTCATAGCCGCCAGCACCTGTAATGCAGCAATAGTGCCGTCTCCGGTGGAATGCTGATCTAAGCAAAGTAAATGGCCTGACCCTTCGCCACCAATAATCCAGCCTTTTCGCTTGAGTAACTCCAAGACATAACGATCGCCCACATTGGCTCGCTCAAATCCAATACCCAATGTCTTAATGGCGTTCTCTACGGCAAGATTGGTCATTAAGGTGCCCACCACTCCACCAATCGCTTGACCACGCTCGATGCGATCTTTTGCGAGTACATATAAAAGCTCATCACCATTAAATAATCTGCCAGAGGCATCGACCATTTGCAGGCGGTCTGCATCGCCATCTAAAGCAATACCGAGATCTGCTTTAGTTTCTTTAACTTTAGCAATCAATGCTGCTGGCGCTGTTGCACCAAAGCCGTCGTTAATGTTACGGCCGTCAGGCTGAACACCAATAGAAATGACTTCTGCCCCGAGCTCATGAAAGACATGCGGTGCAATGTGATATGCAGCGCCATGCGCGCAATCAACTACCAACTTCATTCCCTTGAGATTAAGCTCGCCAGGAAAAGTGGATTTACAAAATTCAATATAACGACCAGCGGCATCATCGATACGAAATGCTTTACCCAATTCTTTTGAACTAACGCAGCCCATCGGCTTTTCAAGCTCAGCTTCAATTGCTAATTCAAACTCATCAGTTAACTTACCGCCCTCAGCGGAGAAGAATTTGATGCCGTTATCTTGATAAGGGTTGTGTGATGCAGAAATCACCACGCCTGCAGATAAACGCAATGCCTTGGTAAGGTAGGCAACGCCAGGGGTTGGCATTGGGCCGCACAGCATGACATCTACACCGGCAGCAGCAAAGCCGGCTTCTAAGGCGGCTTCCAATAAATAACCTGATACCCGGGTATCTTTACCAATGAGTACTTTACAGCGCTCACCCTGCTTTGTATTTTTGCTCAATACTTTGCCAGCCGCGTAACCTAGGCGAGTAATAAACTCCGGAACAATCGGAAATTGCCCCACTTCACCGCGGATGCCATCAGTACCAAAGTATTGTTTTTTCATGGGTTTAATTATAAAACTTGTGACCTTTTGTCTAGTGCGGTTTATTGCGCAATTAGCCTTGAATGGCTTCCCAGAGTTTTAAGGAGTCTACTGTCTCCTGAACATCGTGGACGCGGATGATGCGAGCACCGCGATCTGCAGCCAGTATGGCAGCCGCAACACTGGGCGCCACACGGTCGTTGGTATCGCGACCCGTTAATTTTCCCAACATCGATTTACGAGAGATGCCTGCCAATACCGGATAACCCAATTCCGAGAATTGATCAAAATCAGCGAGCATCTTAAGGTTGTGCTCCAGACTTTTACCAAAGCCAAATCCAGGGTCAATCGCAATTCTGTTTTTCGCGATGCCTTGGTTCTCTAACAAACTAGCGCGCTCCTGTAGAAATACTTTGACCTCAGCTATGACATCCTGATACTCAGGATCAAATTGCATGGTTTGGGGATCACGTTGCATGTGCATCAAGACAATACCGCACTGTCTATCTGAATTGACTCTGTCGCTCTCGATGATGGCTTCAACTGCGCCCTCTTGTCGCAATGCCCAAACATCATTGACACAATCGACGCCAGCCGCAAGGGCTTGACGCATAGTCTCAGATTTATAAGTATCAATCGACAAAGCAACACCACAATCTTTTAAAGCCTCTATCACCGGCAAGACGCGATCCAACTCTTCTTGTAGAGAAACAGGCTCCGCACCAGGGCGAGTAGATTCACCACCAATATCAATCATGTCTGCACCATCAGCAATCATGCGCTCTGCTTGCGCAATAGCATCACTTGGAGTTCTGAACTTGCCACCGTCAGAAAAGGAATCCGGTGTGGCATTGAGAATACCCATGACTACTGGGCGTTGACGTTTGCTAAAGTCAAAAAGAAAACGCCCGCAACGCCATGTTGCGGGCAGATTTTGTTTCATCACCTTGCTATTAGCTTGGGGCTAATTAAGCGGTCGCTGGCGCAGCGCCTGCAGCAGGACCTGGCGTACCAGCAGAGTTACCAAACTGGGTTGCTGGTGGAGGCTTAGGTGCACGTGGCGGGCGACCTTCCATAATGTCAGTGATCTGCTCAGCATCAATGGTTTCCCACTCAAGCAAAGCAGCCACCATGGCTTCTACCTTGTCGCGGTTCTGCTCAAGAATGGATCTTGCCAAGGCATATTGACTATCTACCAATGCACGAATCTCTGCATCCACCTTTTGTTGGGTCAACTCAGAAACCGTCTTGGAGCTAGTACGACCGAACATGCTTTCTGATTCGGTATCGACATAAACCATCGTACCCAAGCTATCACTCATACCGTAACGCGTCACCATGTCACGCGCCATTTTGGTAGCACGCTCAAAGTCATTGGATGCGCCAGTACTCATGGAGTGCAAGAAGACTTCTTCGGCAGCACGACCGCCAAACAAAATTGCTAACTCTTCCATCATGCGATCTTTATATAAATTCACACGATCAAATTCTGGTAACTGCCAGGTAACACCCAGCGCCATACCGCGGGGCATGATGGTGACCTTGTGTACCGGATCAGCCTTAGGCAATACCTTAGCAACTACAGCATGGCCAGACTCGTGATACGCCGTGTTACGACGCTCCTCTTCGCGCATGACTGCTGATTTGCGCTCAGGACCCATGTAGATCTTATCTTTTGCATCTTCAAAGTCTTTCATATCGACAGCACGCTTATTACGACGCGCCGCAAACAATGCAGACTCATTAACTAAGTTAGCTAAATCAGCGCCTGAGAAACCAGGAGTGCCACGCGCTAAAACCGCTGCGTCAACATCCGGATCAATTGGAACTTTACGCATGTGTACTTGCAAGATCTGCTCGCGACCACGTATGTCTGGCAAGCCAACATGTACTTGACGGTCGAAACGACCAGGACGCAGCAAGGCACGGTCCAACACATCAGAACGGTTAGTTGCCGCAACCACGATGACACCGCTATTGCTTTCAAAGCCATCCATCTCTACCAACATCTGGTTGAGAGTTTGTTCGCGCTCATCATTACCGCCGCCCATACCAGCACCACGGTGACGACCAACTGCATCGATCTCATCAATAAAGATGATGCAAGGAGAATTTTTCTTAGCGTTCTCAAACATGTCACGCACACGTGATGCGCCGACACCAACAAACATCTCTACGAAGTCTGAACCAGAGATGGAGAAGAACGGAACTTTTGCTTCACCCGCAATCGCACGTGCTAACAAGGTCTTACCAGTTCCCGGAGGGCCTACTAGCAATACACCGTGCGGAATACGGCCGCCGAGCTTTTGAAATTTTTGTGGATCTTTCAGGAAGTCAACGATCTCAAAGACTTCTTCTTTTGCTTCATCGCAACCAGCAACATCAGCAAAAGTAACTGTGTTGCTGTTCTCATCAATTAAGCGCGCTTTGGATTTGCCGAAGGAGAATGCACCGCCCTTACCGCCACCTTGCATCTGGCGCATCATGAAGAACCAGAAACCGATAATCAATAGAGTTGGTCCGAGATAGTACAAAGCAGAAACCAACATATTTGGCTCATCATCCGCTTTACCAGTTACCTGAACTCCGAATTTCATGAGATCGCCAACCATCCAAATATCTCCCGGGGAGATGATGGAATATTTGTTGCCGTCATTTGGAGTCACTTGCAGAGTGCGACCTTGCACATCAACTCGTTTTACTTTGCCAGCTTTGGCATCGTCCATGAATTGAGAATACGTGACTTGATTCTGGTCTTTTGGCTTATCAAACTGTTTGAAGACAGTAAACAAGACCAAACCCACAATGAGCCACACACCGACTTTTTGCAACATATTGCTATTCAAAAGGAGACCTTTGCCGGATTAATCCGGGAGTTAAAGCGGATTGCTATATCTAAGTATTTGATTCTACTACTAGGCTTTTTCAAGAGCTGAGAGCGGATTTATTTGATAAACCCCTGCTTTTTGGGGGTTATTTAGGTGGTTTGAGGTCGCGGCCAAGTAAAAAGATTTCCGAGGACTTCGCTCTAGAGGCTTTGGGCTTTCTGGAGGCCACGGTTTTGAAGACCTTTTTGAAGGATTCCACGATTTGACTGTAGCCACTGCCGTTAAAGCACTTAATGAGTAAGGCACCTTCTGGTTTGAGGTGCTGGACTGAAAAATCCAGGGCAATTTCTGCCAGAAAAGCCATGCGAGCAGCATCTGCCACACCCACCCCAGAGAGATTGGGGGCCATATCCGACATCACAAGATCGACCTTTCCTTCTGCATCAGCTGGCAAAAGCGCCTCAAGTGCCCTTAAACCCTCATCCTCACGAAAGTCTCCCTGAATAAAGGAAACATCGGCAATATCCTCCATTGGCAGGATATCGATTGCAATGATGGTTCCATCCGGCTTCCCAGATTCAATATCTGGATTATTTTTACCAAGTTCAGTCAGGCGATTACGGGCGTACTGAGACCAACTCCCAGGAGCACTCCCCAGATCCACAATAGTCATACCTGCTTTGATGAGTCGGTCTTGCTCGTCTATCTCACTCAGCTTATAGACTGCTCGTGCACGATAACCCTCTTTTTGGGCCATCTTCACGTATGGATCATTTAAGTGATCCTGCAACCAACTTTTATTAAATTTATTCTTTGCCACAACTTACCCACTTTCGGCATCCATTTTCCTTGTTTATGCCCTACAAGGCAAAAGGAATCGACGTAAAACAGCTTGATATCGGTTTATATGGGGCCGAAAGCCCTGTTTTACAAGCCCTAATGCTCTATCATCGAGGCCATGACTGCACTTACTATTACCCCCGCACAACGTAAATCCCTCAAAGCTGATGCCCATGGACTGAGTCCAGTTGTCATGATCGGCGGCGACGGCCTGACCCCTGCGGTCATCAAAGAAGCTAAGTTGGCTATTTCTCATCACGGCTTGATCAAAGTTCGCGTATTTGGCGATGATCGTGATGCCCGTATTGCCATCTATGAAGAGCTTTGCGACAAACTGGGCGCAGCGCCAGTTCAGCACATCGGCAAGTTACTTGTACTTTGGAAGCCAATCGATATTGTGGATGCTGCCCTCTCCAACTTAGGAAGATCCAGCAAGCAAACCAAGAAATCATTGCAAGCACCTCGCACGAAGCGTCAACCGAATCGTGTGGTGGCAAAAGCCGGTGTTCGCACCAGCACTTCTGAAAGATCGGATCGACGCTCTGCTGCTAGCAAGTCACCATTTGAAAGAGCAGCTGCAGTCAAAAGCGCCGCCCCAAAGAAGCGCGTTCTGCGTGCTGATGCTGCCGAGTCTAAGATTGGCTGGTCATCGCCTGGCTACCGCAAGGCAATAGCAGCGCCTGCGCCAATTAAGAAACGTAAGGTACGCATGAGCAGCACGAAGAAGAAATCATTAGGTTCTTGATGCAGAGTGCATCAATGAGTTTTAAAAAAACGCCGCTAGTCGGCGTTTTTTATTGCCTACCTTTTAGTAAGCCGCCAGACCAAAGTAATTCCCAAGAGACTTTGCAGCATAAACAGAATGCTGGAGACGCCATGGAGCCTTCCAAACAAAGTAGCGGAGGGAGAGAGCATGACCGGCATACCTTGGAGCAAAGCGTTATCGCGAAGGGTATTCATCCAAGGGATCAAGACAAAGGCTGCGGCAATAGAACACAGCAGCATGGCCAATAAGAGCCAGCGGATGATTCTGAAATGATTCAGTCCACGATTGACTAAGAGATTAGCTAAGACCATCAGGCTGATAGATACGATCAAGCTCAGATAGGCCTCTAACTTAAAGATGCTGCCAGCAACCATGCCAGCAGCCTGACGATCAGTCATGGTGCTAAAAATAGCTGGGGCAACCAAGTAGCCCACAGCGAGCAGACTTCCAACCCATAAGCCCGAAATCAAAATGAAGAGTCTTTGAGCTCCCATATGATTCGGAGTCTCTACAGTCTGCATCTTGATTCTCGTTGATATTAGATGTAACGAACCGCGAGAATTTCTACTTCACGATTACCGCCGGGAGCCTGAACGGCAACAACGTCGCCCTCTTCTTTGCTGATCAAAGCGCGGGCAATCGGCGAGCTAATCGAGATCTTATTCACGGCAATATCCGCCTCATCATCGCCAACGATCTGGTAAGTGAGCTTGGTGCCATCTTCTAAATCTTCAAGATCTACAGTCGCACCAAACACCACCCGACCGTTCACATCCAAAGTGGCTGGGTCAATGATTTGCGCTGCGGACAGCTTGCCTTCAAGCTCTTGAATACGACCTTCGATAAATCCTTGCTTCTCCTTAGCGGCATCGTACTCAGCATTCTCAGAAAGATCGCCTTGTGCACGTGCCTCAGAGATTGCATTAATTACTGATGGGCGCTCGACATGCTTTAAGCGATGCAACTCCTCTTTGAGGAGCTCTGCGCCACGCTTAGTAATCGGGATTGTGTTCATGCTTCTTACCTAACTTAATTTAATTGAGAGTCTTATGCAGATTCTGCAATGAATACACCTCAAGAGACTCTTTATTGCCATTTTGCGATGTCATTAAACCATCCATCACCGCGCGTGCTGCACTAATCGTAGTGTAGTAAGTCACATTATTGGCTTGAGCACTGGTACGAATGGAACGTGAATCTGCAATCGCTGTGCGAGTTTCATCAACAGTAGTAAATACCAGTGAAATCTCACCATTCTTGATCAGATCAACAATATGGGGACGACCATCTTTTACTTTATTGACTACACGTACTGGCAATCCAGCAGCTTCAATCGCCGCAGCAGTGCCTTTAGTGGCAACCATTGGGAAGCCGAGTTGATGCAAGAGCTTAGCCACTTCAACAGCTTTAGGCTTGTCGCTATCTTTCACCGTTAAGACTACAGTTCCGCTCTTAGGCAATTTAATGCCAGCGCCTAACTGAGACTTAAACAAGGCTTCACCGAAAGTTTTACCAACACCCATTACTTCACCAGTAGAGCGCATCTCTGGCCCGAGAATCGGGTCAATGCCTGGGAACTTATTGAACGGGAATACCGCTTCTTTCACTGAGAAATAGCCTGGCTTCACCTCAGCTTTAATGCCCTGCTGATCTAAAGTCTGACCAACCATGCAGCGCGCTGCAATCTTCGCCAACTGCAAACCAGTTGCCTTCGATACAAATGGCACGGTACGGGAGGCGCGTGGATTTACCTCGAGAACATAGATAACATCTTTACCATCGACATTCTGAATCGCAAATTGGACGTTCATCAAACCAACTACGTTCAATCCTTTAGCCATTGCTGCTGTTTGACGTTTGATTTCGGCAATCGTCTCATCAGACAAGGAATAAGGAGGCAATGAACAAGCGGAATCGCCAGAGTGGACACCGGCCTGCTCAATGTGCTCCATCACACCGCCGATGAATACACGCTGGCCATCGCTAATACAGTCCACATCACACTCAATCGCATCATTTAAGAAGCGATCTAATAAAACTGGTGAGTCATGAGAAACCTTGACCGCTTCACGCATATAGCGTTCGAGATCACGACCGTCATGCACGATTTCCATGGCGCGACCACCCAATACATAGGAAGGACGCACTACCAATGGATAGCCAATTTCTTCGGCAAGCTTGAGGGCCTCGTCTTCTGCGCGTGCAGTACGGTTAGGTGGCTGGCGTAAGTTCAACTCATGCAATAACTTTTGGAAGCGCTCGCGATCTTCAGCGGCATCAATCATGTCTGGCGATGTGCCAATAATTGGAACACCGTTCGCCTCGAGATCCAAAGCCAATTTCAATGGAGTTTGACCGCCGTACTGCACGATCACACCTTTTGGTTTTTCAATCGCAACGATCTCCAAAACATCTTCCAAAGTTAATGGCTCAAAATACAAGCGATCAGATGTATCGTAGTCAGTCGAAACTGTTTCTGGGTTGCAGTTCACCATGATGGTTTCATAACCGTCATCGCGCATTGCTAGTGCGGCATGAACGCAGCAATAGTCAAACTCAATACCTTGACCAATGCGGTTGGGTCCACCACCAAGCACCATGATCTTATCTTTGGTGGTTGGCTGGGATTCACACTCACCATGCTCTGCTTCATATGTGGAGTACAGATACGCTGTGTTCGTAGAGAACTCAGCAGCACAAGTATCCACCCGCTTGTATACGGGCACCACTTTAAGACGATGACGTGCTGCACGAACGGAGGAAGCATCCACTCCCAACAACTTCGCTAAGCGACGATCTGAAAAGCCTTTTTGTTTAATAAAACGTAGTTCAGGCGCTGACAAACTATCGATCTTGCGCTGCTTGAGCTCAGTTTCCATCGTGATGAGCTCTTCAATCTGCTCCAAGAACCAAGGGTCTATCTTGGTCTCGTTGTAAACCTCATCGAGACCCATGCCCATACGGAACGCGTCTGCCAAATACCAAATACGATCTGGTCCTGGTTCGCCGATTTCTTGAATGATGTCATCTAAATCTGTAGAAACTTCATCGAGACCATCGACGCCCACCTCTAAACCACGTAATGCTTTTTGGAACGACTCTTGGAAAGTTCGGCCAATCGCCATCACCTCACCTACGGACTTCATCTGCGTAGTTAAACGAGAATCCGCTTGCGGGAACTTCTCAAACGCAAAACGTGGAATCTTCGTCACAACATAGTCGATGGATGGCTCAAAGGATGCTGGAGTTGCGCCACCAGTAATATCGTTCTTCAGCTCATCCAAGGTGTAGCCAACAGCCAGCTTTGCAGCAATCTTGGCGATTGGGAAACCGGTTGCTTTAGAAGCCAATGCAGATGAACGTGAAACGCGTGGGTTCATCTCAATCACGATCATGCGACCGTCGACTGGGTTAATCGAGAACTGCACGTTTGAACCGCCAGTATCAACACCAATCTCACGCAACACCGCAATCGAGGCGTTGCGCAGAATTTGATACTCTTTATCCGTCAGTGTTTGTGCTGGGGCAACAGTAATTGAGTCGCCGGTATGCACACCCATCGGATCTAAGTTTTCGATTGAGCAAACGATGATGCAGTTATCAGCACGATCACGCACCACTTCCATCTCGAACTCTTTCCAACCCAAGAGGGACTCTTCAATTAAGAGTTCGCGGGTTGGTGATAAATCTAAGCCGCGTTTGCAAATCTCTTCAAACTCTTCGCGGTTATAAGCAATACCGCCACCAGATCCACCCATGGTGAATGATGGACGAATCACAACTGGGAAACCTAAGCTACCAGTTTCTTTTTGAATACGCTGCTGAACTTCGTGCGCCTCATCCATGGAATGCGCAATGCCAGACTTCGCAGAACCCAGACCAATTTTGGTCATGGCATCTTTAAACTTTTGACGGTCTTCTGCTTTATCAATCGCTTCTGGTGAAGCGCCAATTAATTCGCAACCGTATTTTTCGAGAACACCATGGCGATGCAAATCGAGTGCGCAATTCAAGGCAGTTTGACCACCCATAGTTGGCAAAATCGCATCTGGTTTTTCGGTGGCAATAATACGTTCTACCACTTCCCAGGTAATCGGCTCGATATAAGTGATATCAGCCATCTCCGGGTCAGTCATGATGGTGGCAGGATTGCTGTTCACCAAAATCACTTTGTAACCTTCGTCACGCAAAGCTTTACAAGCCTGCGCACCGGAATAATCAAACTCACAAGCCTGGCCAATCACAATTGGGCCAGCACCAATAATCAGGATGCTCTTAATGTCGCTACGCTTAGGCATTATTTGCCTCCCTTGTTACTAACAGCGGCAGCATTCATTAGCTCCACAAAACGATCAAATAAATAAGCAATGTCATGAGGGCCTGGTGAGGCCTCTGGGTGACCTTGGAAACACAAAGCTGGCTTATCCTTCCAAGCCAAGCCTTGCAGTGATCCATCAAATAAGGAAACGTGGGTAACACGAATGTTGTCAGGCAAGGTATTGGCATCGACCGCAAAACCATGGTTCTGCGATGTAATGGCTACGCGCCCAGTATCCAAATCTTTTACTGGGTGATTGGCGCCGTGGTGACCAAACTTCATCTTCAAAGTTTTGGCACCAGCAGCCAAGCCCATGATTTGGTGACCTAAGCAGATACCGAAGGTTGGAATACCCTTTTCAATAATTTCTTTTGCAGCAGCAATAGCGTAATCACAAGGGCCAGGATCTCCAGGGCCATTTGAGAAGAACACGCCATCTGGATTCATCGCCAACACTTCAGCAGCGCTGGTTTGTGCAGGCACAACTGTGAGTTCGCAGCCACGCTCTGTCAGCATGCGCAAAATATTGCGCTTCACACCAAAGTCATAAGCAACCACTTTTTTGATTGGCTTGCTTGTATCTAAGCTTCTGTATGCAGCTTTACCGTCAGGGCCGTGTAGATCCCATTCAGCTTCGCGCCATTGATATGGAGTCTTGGTAGTAACTACCTTAGCCAGATCTAAACCGGACATACCTGGGAAGGCTTTAGCCAACTCCAAGGCTTTCTTGCCAAGAGCCTCAAGGTCATCACCCATGTTGCCAGCGACGATTGCGCCAGACTGAGCACCTTTGTCACGCAGGATGCGAGTGAGCTTACGAGTATCGATACCAGAGATGCCAACTACCCCCGCTTTGGTGAGATAGCTATCGAGGCTTTCTTCTGAGCGGAAATTGGAGACACGCTTGGAAAGGTCTTTAACAACCAAGCCAGCCGCATGAATCTGATCCGACTCAGCATCTTGACCGTTTACCCCAACGTTACCGATATGGGGATAGGTCAAAGTGACAATTTGGCGCGAGTAACTAGGATCAGTAATGATCTCTTGATAGCCAGTAAGTGCGGTATTGAAAACGACTTCGCCGGTAGTTTCGCCAGGGGCGCCAATACTCAGACCGGGAAATACGGTGCCGTCGGCTAGAGCCAACACGGCGGGAGGAAAAGAAGGAAGCAAGGGTGACAAACCATCTCCAGTCCCTGCTCCATCCGACGCTCAACACCCCAAAAAGACCAACCCAGGACTGTTTGTGCGGGAGGTGAGTGTCTTTAAGCGCTAGGGTAATTTATTAAGTTTTGAACCTGCCAATGATACCAGTTTTACGTATAAACCCTTGAATTCCCAGCCAATTAGGCTCAGAAGGCAATAAGCCCCAAAGTCATCAGACTAAGAGGCTTATTTTGGCCAGTTTCGGGCTTTGTTCAAGACTTTGCGCTTTGCTCGATGATGGTCTTAATTTGAGCCAAAACAGCCTGATCTTCCATGGTGCTGATATCACCTGGATCGCGCCCTTCCGCTACAGCCTGGAGTGCACGGCGGACAATCTTGCCAGAACGGGTCTTTGGTAATGCTGTGACGATGTACACGCGACCCGGACGGGCAATCGCGCCCAAGGTAGTGTCCACAGTCTTCATGCATTCAGCTTCAAGAGTCGCCGTATTAGAGGAATCCTTTGGAATCACAAAAGCAATTGCGGCCTGACCCTTGAGCTTGTCCTCAATACCCACCACAGCTACTTCAGAAATATTGGGATGACCAGAAATACTCTCCTCTATCTCGCGAGTACCCAAGCGGTGGCCAGCAACGTTAATCACGTCATCAGTTCGACCCAAGATAAAGAAGTAACCGTCTTCGTCCTTAATGCCCCAGTCAAAGGTAGAGTAAATGGTCTTGCCAGGAATGGTTTCCCAATAGGTGCTCACAAAGCGTTTGTCGTCGCCCCAAACGGTTTGCATACAACCTGGAGGTAAAGGTCCCTCAATCGCAATCACACCCTTCTGATCTGGGCCCAGCTCTTGCGATGTAGCGTCATCCAATAACTTCATGTTGTAACCGAAGGAAGGAACGCCAGGCGAGCCAAACTTATGCGGCATGACTTCTACGCCCCGCTGAATCGCCAACATTGGCCAACCTGTTTCTGTCTGCCAATAGTTATCTACGATCGGCTTATTAATCGCTCCATGGATCCATGTCGCCGTTGGCTCATCCAAAGGCTCACCAGCTAAGAACAAGGCGCGCAAACTGGAGAGATCGTATTTAGTTAAGAATGCGGGATCTTGCTTCTTGAGAACACGAACTGCAGTAGGTGCAGAGAACATGACAGAGACTTTGTACTTCTCTACCAGCTTCCACCAAATACCCGCATCTGGACTCAATGGTGTGCCCTCATACATGATGGTTGCCATGCCATTGAGTAGTGGTGCGTAAATGATATAGCTATGACCAACAACCCAGCCAATGTCTGAGGTAGTAAACATGGTTTCACCAGGCTTGCCACAGAAGATATGGTTCATCGTGGACATCAAGGCCACAGCATAACCGCCGGTATCACGCTGCACTCCCTTAGGCTTGCCCGTTGTACCGGATGTATACAGAATATAAGAAGGATGTGTGGCATCAACCCACTCAACTGGTACCAAGTCATTTAAATGTTTTTGGCGCTCACTTGCGTAGTCCAAATCGCGTCCAGCAACTGTAGTGAACTCAGTTAAGCCGCGATTCACAATCAATACTTTTTCTGGCTTGTAACTTGCCAGAGTAATGGCCTCATCAAGCAATGGCTTGTAGGGAACGGATTTGCCAGCACGTGATCCTGCCTCTGAGGTCACAATCATTTTGGGTTTTGCATCATCGATACGAGATGCCAAGCTATGAGATGCAAAGCCACCAAATACAACTGAGTGAATTGCACCAATACGGGCACAAGCGAGCATTGCGAAACATGCTTCAGCAATCATCGGCATATAGATCAATACGCGATCGCCCTTTTTAACGCCATTCGCTTGATAGATTGCAGCCATACGATTGACTTCTTCGTAGAGCTCTTTGAATGTATAGGCTTTCTCTACATTGGTTTCGGTTGAAACAGCAACCAAAGCAATTTGATCGGGACGATCTTTCAGGTGGCGGTCAACTGCGTTGTAGCAAAGATTGGTTAAGCCACCTTCAAACCATTTCGCAAACGGGGGGTTTGCGTAATCCAGAACTTTATTAAAAGGCTTTTCCCAGTGAATAAGTTTTGCCTGCTCTCCCCAGAATCCATCTGGGTCTTTAATGGAGCGTTCGTGTTCTGATTTGTAGGACATGGTCAACCTAAATAAGTAAATTAAAGTGTCTGGGATTACTGAATCTTGCTAGCCCCTTTGCTATTGGAAACCTTGGCAGTCGAGCTAGAAGCATTCGCAGTACCATTTTTCGCAGATTTTGCAAGTCCTGTCGATGCGGATTTATGCTGAGATGCAGCATTATTTTTAGAAGAATTACCCTTAGTAGCGCCTTTTGCAGACTTTACTACCGGGCATTTAGCCCCTTTTGCACACTTTTGAGCTGCCGGTGGAGCTGGTTTATCCAGACTCAGACTGCCGTTTTCTGCCATGGCCAATGAAATATCCCCGGGACGCTGACTGGTTTTGGGGATTAAAACGGTAGATCCAGCCCGAATGCGCATGCCCTTGGGAATAGCGTTGACCTCTCTTAAGGCATCCACATCAACCCCCAGGGTTTTGGCAGCCTTATCCACTGTCTCGGTTTTAGTAATCTGCACAGCCGTCCAAGAGGACAGTGGCTTGTTGTACTTCTTAAGATTTTCTTGGAAGATTTCCGCATGCCCGAACGGCAGCAAAATCTGTTGGTTAGCATTACTGAGAATCACCGGCTTATTAAACGATGGATTGAGACTATGAAATTCATCCGATGGAATCTCAGCAAGCTTGATGACTAACTCCACATCGATATCAGAGCCAACATCCACAGCTACAAAATAAGGGTGATTCTCTAACTCAGGCAACACGATGCCGTAAGCCGTTGGATCCAACACAATCTGTCGGTAAGCCATCAACTTGGGCACATAGTTCCGGGTCTCATTGGGCATTTTGAGGCTCAGATAGTCTGTTGGGAGTCCTGCGGCCAAATTGCGCTTTTGGGCTTTCGAGACATTGCCCGCCCCCCAGTTGTAGGCTGCCAATGCAAGATCCCAGCTACCGAATTGCTTATGTAAGCGCTGCAGATAATCCAATGCAGCATCGGTTGATTGCAGCACATCGCGCCGCTCATCTCGAAAGACGTTTTGAGTTAAACGAAAGTCTTTACCGGTTGCAGGCATAAACTGCCACAATCCCATTGCTTTTGCACTGGATTTGGCATGAGTGACAAAAGCACTTTCTACAAATGGGAGCAATGCAATCTCAGTTGGCATATTGCGCGCATTGACCTCTTGCACGATATAAAAGAGATAGCGTGATGAACGGGCCATGGAACGGTGAACGTAGTCGGGACGCGCACTCAGCCAACGCACTTGCTCGATCTCCAATGGTGTGTTCATGGGCTCCATCTCAAAGCCATCCCGAATGCGGATCCAGAGATTGCTGGAAGGTGCATACAGATCACTGACAGACTGATTCTTTAGATTAACCCGCTTTGCTTTAGAGGCACGAGGATCCTGACGAGTCGGCGTATCCGAAGACCAATCTCCCGTACTCGCACAACCCGAGAGTGCGGCAATGAGAAATATTGCCGCATAGCGCCACAACATCAGAACCGATCCTTCCAGGCTCGAATCACGGCCAATACATGTGCCGGCGTCGGCAGAGATTTTTCTCCTGAGACCTCAACTGCTGCGTCGATGACAGCTTGCTGATCACAGCGCATGAAGGGGTTCACTTGCAACTCCTGCCCGATGGTCGTTGGCAAGGTCGGCAAATGTTGATCGCGCAGAGCTTTAGCGGTTTCTGCCCAAGTGATGAGGTTTGCATTATTGGGCTCAACGGCTAGAGCAAATCGGATATTGGATAAGGTGTATTCATGAGTGCAATACACCAAGGTATTTTTTGGCAAGGCAATGAACTTGGCGAGCGACTGGCTCATCTGGGTTGGCGTGCCCTCGAATAAACGACCGCAGCCAGAGGCAAATAAGGTGTCGCCACAAAACAGCATGGGTTCGACGACGTTAGCCTGCATATTGGCAAAGTAAGCAATGTGGCTCAGGGTATGGCCTGGTACCTCGTACACCTCAAAGCTAATCCGTGGTGCAGCCACTTCAATCTTGTCGCCTTCCATCATGGCATTCGTACGACCCGGAATGTCAATACTTGCAGGGCCATACACAGGAACCTGAACACCCAAGAACTCTAATAAGTTCAATATGCCGCCAGTATGGTCAGCATGATGATGGGTAATTAAAATACCTGTCAGAGTCAGATTTTTTTGCTCGAGATATTGCAAAACGGGGGCAGCATCACCCGGATCTACGATTAAGGCAGACTGACCATCATGGATACACCAGATGTAATTGTCATCAAAAGCCGGTATCGGCCAAACTTGCAATAAAGTATTCTTCACCATAGACCGATGATACCAATCCCACCCTCCCCATCCCAGATGCCTGCACCACCATGGAGTTCATGGGAAAAGTGGTTGCAATCACCCCCAGGACGTTATGTACTTGGCTGGGAGCAGAAATGCTTCAATCAAATTGTGGCTGATGTCTTTGGTTTTTATGCCGTTCAAATTGGCTTGCCGCAACTGAATACCCTGGCAGAAAACCGCATGCCTTTGCAGGCCCTGCTGATTGACGCCCATGATCGCCAAAAACAGGCCAGCCTGTTCAGTTGGCATCAGATTGAGGGGGATGCCAATGAGCTCCCTTTTGCCTCGGAAAGCATCGACTTATTGGTATTGCCGCATGTTCTGGAATTTGCTGCCGACCCCCATCAAATTCTGCGGGAGGCTGAGCGCGTCTTGCGCCCTGAGGGTCGCTTGATCATTTCGGGATTTAATCCCGCCAGCCTTTGGGGCATGCGCCAATATCTCAGCCGCTTGATCGGCAGCCCTTATTTGCCGCGAGATGGTCAATTTATTAGCCTTCTGAGGATTAAAGACTGGTTACAGCTTTTGAATTTCTCATTGGATCGAGGTCATTTTGGGTGCTACAAACTCCCACTGAGCGGTGAATCAGGTATATCCAGAATGGACTTTATGGAACCTGCGGGCAATCGTTGGTGGCCTATATTTGGGGCTGTTTTCTTGGTCTCGGCCATTAAACGCCAGCAAGGTATCCGCCTGATTGGGCAAGCCCAAGGCTTACGCATACCCGCAATGGCTCAATTAACTCCGGCAGCTGAAAGCCGCCAGAATTTGGCAAATAGCCAAGACCAAGTAAATTAACGGCATGCCCCACACCAAATCCCTCCCCCATATTGTTATTTACACCGATGGCGCCTGCAAAGGCAATCCCGGGCCTGGCGGCTGGGGCGCGGTTTTACGCTCGGGTGGTCATGAAAAGCATTTACACGGAGGGGCTGAGCACACCACCAATAACCGCATGGAAATTAGTGCGGTGATTCATGCGCTTCGAGCCCTCAAGCAAACCAGCTCAGTCGAGCTATGGACTGACTCACAATACGTCCAAAAAGGCGTTACGGAGTGGCTAGAAGGCTGGAAAAAAAGGGGGTGGAAGACTGCCAGCAAGGATCCCGTCAAGAATGCGGATTTATGGCAGGAATTGGATGCCCTCATTCCTGATCACAAGATCTCCTGGCATTGGGTGCGCGGACACAATGGCCACCCCGGAAATGAGCTGGCAGACCTGCTGGCAAACAAAGGTGTAGAGGAATTTCTGCCCTAGGCTGGATAGGCCTTAGCAAGCCCGTTTTTAACGGTCTTATGAGAGAATGATTGCATTCAAAGCTGGTACAGAATTCACCGCTTAACCCATATAGAACCAAGAAAAACTCCGAGACCGTGTCAAAAATTGAATCAGCACTCGATAAAGTCGTTGCCAAGCTGCCCCTACTCAAAAATGCGCTAAAGGCTCGCTTATGCACTCTTTGGCAAAAAGCATCCCCCTATCTTGCTAAGGTCAAACAATTAGATTACGCGACAGCGAAGGAGTTCACACTCAAATACAAGTGGCGTATTTTGGCGCTGCTGATTGTTTTATATGCTGGTTCCAAGGCATTTGATTATTTCTTCCCTGCTGCCGGCAAAACAGGTGGGGCACAAACCATTACGAGCGTCGTAGTGGAGAAAAAAGATATTCCATTAATTATTGAGGCAACGGGCACGATCATCTCCAGCAGTATTGTGGATATTCGCCCAATGACAACCAATACGGTCAAAACCATTCACATTAAAGATGGGCAGGAAGTGAAGGAAGGTGAGCTCCTCTTCACTCTAGATGACCGTAATGATCGCGCCAACTATGAGAAATTAAAAGCATTGGCAGACGACGCTCAAAAACAATACTTGCGAGCTAAAGAACTAGTCACCAAGAACTTTATTTCAAAGGCAGGTCTGGAGACTTCTCTAGCGAATGCTAAGTCAGCACAGGCAGCTGCACGCTCTGCTGAAGTACAACTCTCCTATGACTCCATCCGATCCCCTATTGCGGGACGAGCCGGCATCATCAACGTATTCCCAGGCTCTCTAGTACAAGCAAGCAACGTGGTAACTACTGCAACGAGCTCGACAGCAACCTCCAGCGTTGGTTCCATGGTGACGATTACCCAACTGAATCCAATCAACGTTCAATTTGTAGTGCCTGAGAAAGACATTCCCTTATTAATGGACGGTAAACAGGCGGATAAGCCACTCAAAGTCAAAGTGAGCGTTGGCAATGATGCTAAATCTGTTTACGAAGGTGAAGTGCTTGTGATTGACAACCAAGTGGATCCTAGTATTGCAGCAGTACGAGTGCGTGCTCAAATTCCAAATGAGAAGATGACTCTTCTACCCGGTCAGTTCGCTCGTGTCTCCTTGAGTGCAAACACCCTAAAAGATGCCATCGCAGTTCCATCTGAAGCCATTGTGATTAGCCCGAAAGGTCGTGTGGTCTATCTAGTGGATAAAGACGATAAGGTGCAATCTAAACCTATCAAAGTAATTTACGAGTACCAAGGTAGCGCAGTGATCAGAGGGATTGAAGCGGGCTCTCGAGTCATTGTTGAGGGCAAACAAAATCTGAGGCCTGGTAGCAAGATCCGTGAAGCCAAGAAACAAACTCCTGCAGCCGCTCCCGCTAAAGCAGCTACACCCACTCCTGCGCCCGAGACAAAATGACACTCTCTGAGTTATGCATCAGACGGCCCGTCATGACGGTGCTGCTCTCTATTTCACTCGTGATCGCAGGCGCTGTTGCCTACTTCAATATTCCCGTTGCAGCACTGCCTAGCTTTAATACGCCGATTATTTCGGTGAGCGCGAGTCTTCCTGGAGCAGCACCAGAAAATATGGCGTCCTCGGTAGCCCTGCCACTGGAAAAAGAGTTTTCCACTATTGATGGCATCAAGGTGATTAGCTCAACTAACACCTTAGGCTCCACCAGCATCACCTTGGAATTTACGAGCGAACGAGATATTGATAAAGCTGCGGTGGATGTACAAGCAGCCTTACTACGTGCACAGCGTAGGCTTCCGATAGAAATGACAATCCCCCCGTCTTATCGCAAAATTAATCCTGCTGATACAGCAGTGCTTGTCATTCGAGTCAGCTCACCATCGATGAGCCTGTCTGAGATTAATGACTACGCAGAGAATCTGCTAGCTCCGAATATCTCGACTATTAGCGGAGTCTCTCAAGTACAGGTATACGGTGCGAAACGCTATGCTGTCCGTGTGAGCGTGCGCCCCGATGCTTTAGGCAACCGCAACATCACCATGGAAGAATTGGCCACGGCGATTAATAAGGCCAATACCAATAGCCCAGTAGGTACCTTAGATGGACCACGTCAGCTGATCACTATTTATGCCAATCCCCAGTTAGTCAAAGCAGAAGAATTCGGCAACCTCATCATCGCGCAGCGAAATGGCTTGCCGGTATATCTTCGCGATGTCGCAGATGTCCAAGAAAGTTTTGAGGATGTAAAAACTTTTGCTACATCCGGTGGAGAGCGCTCCATTGCGATTGGCATCTTACGCCAACCCAATGCAAATACTGTTGATCTGGTTAAGGCGATCAAAAAACTGCTCCCTTCATTGCAAGAGCAAATGCCAGCGTCCATTAAATTAACGCTGATTAACGATCGATCCCTCTCCATCATTGAAGCGATTCATGATGTCAACATCACTTTAGTCTTAACTATTTTGCTTGTTGTGATGGTGATCTTCTTATTCTTGAAGCGCATATCAGCAACGCTGATTCCCTCGATCAGCCTTCCCATCTCACTCATCGGCGCATTCTTCTTACTCTACGTTTTAGGCTATAGCCTAGACAATATTTCCTTGCTGGGAATTACGCTCGCCGTTGGTCTAGTAGTGGACGATGCCATCGTTGTGCTTGAGAACATCATGCGCTACATTGAACAAGGCATGGATCCGCTTAAGGCCTCGCTTAAAGGCAGTAAAGAGGTAGGGTTCACAATTATCTCGATCTCCATCTCTTTGGTGGCAGTTTTCATTCCCCTGTTCTTTATGGCCGGCCCAATCGGCCTACTATTTAGAGAATTTGCAGTAGTGGTTTCGCTGGCAATTCTGGTTTCGGCAGTGGTCTCTCTCACCATAGTTCCCCTACTCTGCAGCCGCTTCCTACCAAAGCCTGGCGACCATCCAAAAGAATATGCCATCACTAAAAAATTCGATCGAATTTTTGACTGGTCTCTCAAGGCTTACGTCCACTATCTGGATCTAGCATTAGCCAATCGCAAAAAAGTATTGTGGGGAGCCGTTGCAAGCTTCTTCCTGACTATTTACTTGTTTGCCAATAGTCCTAAAGGATTTTTTCCTGAAGAGGATATTGGCCAAATTACTGCAACCACAGAAGCTGCAGAGGACACCTCCTTTAAAACCATGCTGGAGCTTCAAGACCGCGCAGCAGAGATTGTGAACAACGATCCCAACGTCGCTAACTCAATCTCCATTTTGGGTGGTGGTCAAAGCGCCGGAAGAAATACTGGCCGCTTCTTTATCATCCTAAAACCTAAGGGTGACCGCGAAAAGATGTCTAAGGTTATTGAAGGCCTGCGAAATAAGTTCAAAGATATTCCAGGTCTTCAGGTTTACATGCGTCCAGTTCAGAATTTACAACTGGGTGGTCGCACCAGTAAGAGTCGCTACCAATTTACGCTTCAAAGCGTAGGCTTTGAGGGCGTCAATGAGTGGGCGGATAAGATGACCGATAAGATCCGCTCCAACCCCATTTTTAGAGATGTTACAAGCGACTCCAAGATGAAAGGTCTCAACGTCAAAATTGAGATCAATCGTGAACAAGCTGCGAGCGCCGGTGTCACGATTGCAGATATTCGTAGTGCACTGTATAACTCGTTCGGTGAGCGCCAGGTATCCACGATCTATACGCCAGTCAACACCTATTACGTCATCCTAGAAACTGCTGAGAATGATCGTCAGTTTGAGACTGATCTCAGTAAAGTATTTGTGAGAGGTCGGGCTACTGATAAATTAATTCCCCTCTCCAGTTTGGCTAGCTTTGTTCGCACTGTTGGGCCAACAGCCGTAAATCATCAGGGTCAAATTCCAGCGGTGACCATCTCCTTTAACCTTGCGCCAGATGTTTTCCTGGGTGATGCAACGAAGGCAATCGATGGGTACGAGAAAGAGATTGGACTTCCACCTTCAATTATTACCAGCTATGGCGGTGATGCAGCCGTCTTTAAAGATAATCAATCTGGTCAGATCATTCTGATCTTGGCGGCTTTGGGTGTGATTTATATTTTGCTCGGTGTTCTTTATGAGAGCTATATCCACCCACTCACCATTTTGGCTGGCCTCCCCTCAGCAGCTATTGGGGCCATCTTATCGCTTCGCATCTTTGGATTTGAGTTGACCATCGTTGCATCGATTGGTATCTTGCTACTCATTGGTATTGTCAAAAAGAATGCCATCTTAATGATCGACTTTGCCTTGGATGCGCAGCGTAATCAAGGCATGTCTCCAGAAAAAGCGATTCGTGAAGCCTGTATCTTGCGCTTTAGACCAATCATGATGACCACCATCGCTGCACTCATGGGTGCACTCCCTATCGCATTGGGCTTAGGCGCTGGAGCAGAATTGCGCCAACCCCTGGGTATTAGCGTGGCCGGCGGACTCATCTTCTCCCAATTTGTAACCCTCATCATTACGCCTGTGATCTACCTCTATTTAGATAAATACGCAGGCAATGGACCCATGGAAATCCCCCCATCTGTGTTGGAAGGCACCTAATGCGTCAAGTTATTCTCGATACCGAAACCACTGGCCTGAATCCTGCTACGGGTGACCGTATTATTGAAATCGGTTGCGTTGAAATGATAGGTCGCCGCTTAACTGATCGCACTTTCCATTACTACATTAATCCAGAGCGTGATATTGATGCAGGTGCGTTTGCAGTTCATGGACTGTCACGTGAGTTTCTATCTGACAAGCCGGTGTTCGCCAATATTGTTGAAGAGCTGATTGAGTTTGTTGATGGTGCTGAGGTAGTTATTCATAATGCGGCATTTGACTTGGGATTCTTAGATAACGAATTTGCTTTACTGAAGCGCCCGGCTTTCAGAGGCCTTGCTGCCAAAATCACTGACACCCTTTTAGATGCGCGGCAGATGTTCCCAGGCAAGCGCAACTCGCTGGATGCACTCTGTGAGCGCTTTGCCATTAGCAATCAACATAGAACCCTGCACGGCGCTTTGTTAGATGCCCAGCTCTTGGCCGAAGTCTATGTGGCCATGACGCGCGGTCAAGAAGATCTCTCGATTGATTTGATTGATTACACCGTCGGCACTGATGCATCTGGGCAGATGAAGGCCCTACCAAGCAAGCTCAAACTCTTGAGCGCGAGCGATGAGGATTGCCAGTTACACGAAAAGATCTTGGGTGAGATTGCAAAGGCAAGCAAAAAGGACCCCGTATGGAGTCCTTCTGCTGCAGCCAACTAAAGTCTAACTAAATACCAATTTAGATTTCAGCGGCGATTGCTTTGCCCAAATCATCAGTGCGAGCTTTACCACCCAAGTCAGGCGTAAGCGGAGCGCCAGCTGTAGAAAGAACTCGCTCAATAGCATTGAATATCGCTTTGCCTGCCTCTGGATAACCCAAGTGATCCAACATCATGGATCCAGACCAGATCTGTCCAATCGGATTGGCAATCATCTTTCCATAGATGTCAGGAGCTGAGCCATGAACCGGCTCAAACAATGATGGGAACTTACCTTCTGGATTAATACTTCCGGATGGCGCTACCGCGATGGTTCCAGTGCAGGCTGGACCTAAATCAGACAAGATATCGCCAAATAGATTGCTAGCCACTACAACATCAAATCTGTCGGGGTTCATCACAAAATGGGCAGCCAAGATATCGATATGGTATTTATCCATCCGCACATCGCCAAATTGCTTCGCCATTTGTTCCACTCGTTCATCCCAATAAGGCATGGTGATGGCAATACCGTTAGACTTAGTCGCAGAGGTTAAATGCTTTTTGGGACGACTTTGGGCGAGATCAAAAGCATATTGAAGAATGCGGTCAACGCCTTGTCTGGTAAAGATGGATTCCTGAATCACGAACTCTCGATCAGTATCCGGGAACATTTTTCCACCGACACTGGAATATTCACCCTCAGTATTTTCACGCACGACGTAAAAATCAATGTCACCTGGCTTGCGATTGGCTAATGGACATGGAACACCAGGGAGCAGTCGGACTGGTCGCAAATTGACATACTGGTCAAAGCAACGACGGAACTGAATGAGGCTTCCCCATAAAGACACGTGATCCGGCAGAATATTTGGCATACCAACGGCACCAAAGAAGATGGCATCGTATTGCATCAGGGTATCAAACCAATCATCGGGCATCATCTTGCCGTGCTGGAGATAGTAGTCGCAGCTTGCAAAATCAAAATGATCGAACTGCATACCAATACCAAACTTTTTGCTAGCAGCCTCTAGTGCGCGAACCCCTTCTGGCATGACCTCTTTACCAATGCCATCGCCAGCAATTACGGCGATTTTTGGATTCTGAATGATTGTATTTTTCTTCATTTAATGTCTCATCTCATTTTCAGTGTGAATGGGTTTAGCTAATTGCCCGACGAATTTCATCCGCCTTGGGCTTAAAACCGGTAACAGACTCTGTATCGTGCCCAGTTGTATTTTCAATTGTTTCAATCACCGCTTCTTGCATACGGATATTGTCCTTGGGACAAATAGGTGCACCATAAGTTGCCCACTTCTTGAGTAGCGTTACCTCATATCCGCACTGAGCACACTTGGCTTTATTGCGACTCGCATTGCTCGGCCGGGGTGGTGGGAAAACAATGGCTTGATGAGGGTATGGGCCAAGCTCTTGGCTAATCATCATCAAGCGCACCATCAACTCTTCAGTTGCATGGGCCATTCGGGCAGGGCCTTCCAGGCCAACAGTTTGGGCAATGCCTTTAAAGTCCTCGCCGTGGCCGCTAAAACAATCATCTACCGCATGGCAAAGTTCATGCACCAAGGTATCTAATAACTGAACAGGGTCATCTAGCTTGGGGGAGATAAAAATCTCATTTACCCCGCCGCCAGAGCGCTCACGGGGCCAGCATTGTCCCAGCGTAGTTCTTGGACTACTTGAAGCTGGAAAACCACAAGACACCCTGACCGGTGGAATGGCATAGCCCGCTTTTGAAAAAACAGGTTCCAAATGTCTTACGGCATCTTCAAGCCAAGATTCTCTTACGGAGTGTTGCTTCATGAATAACTCTTTTATATTTTTAGTTTGGTGATGTTAGCTATGGGCTGCGGATTAAGTCTCTATTATCGTTGCCCTACTTTGACCTCACCAAATATGGCCTGAGCCTCACGTGGCAAACAGCGCCAGTAACGTTCATTCGATGGCACGGTACCACCTAATGCTGCAGCAGCCTCCCAAGCCCATCTTGGCTTATATAAAAATGCACGGGCCAAGGCGATCAAATCTGCATCACCTTTTTGAAGAATATCTTCTGCTTGCTGGGGATCCGTAATCAAGCCGACTGTCATGGTGGGCAAACCAGATTGGTCTTTTACAATTTTGGCAAACGGCACTTGATAGTTTGGACCGATTGCAATCTTCTGTAGCGGTGAAATACCCCCTGATGAGATGTGAACAAAATCACATCCCAATGGTTTTAGGCGAGATGCAAAATCGGCAGTCTCCTGCGGAGTCCAACCCCCTTCGATCCAATCACTAGCCGAAATCCGAATACCCAAAACACCTTGATATGCTTCGCGAACCGCTGCAAATAACTCCAATAGAAAGCGGATGCGGTTTTCAAAAGAGCCGCCGTATTCATCAGTACGTTGATTGGCAATCGGCGACAGAAACTGATGCAAGAGGTAGCCGTGAGCCCCATGCAACTCAATACCATCTACCCCGACCCGCTCAGCACGCTGCGCTGCAACAACAAATGCATCGATCAGCTCAGTCAATTCCGCCTTGGAGAGTTCATGCGGTAAACGCTCATCCTTTAACTGAGGGATGGCAGAAGGAGCAAGCATATCCCAGCCACCCTGGTCTTTAGAGAGTAGTTGACCACCCTCCCACGGGGTTGCACTGGAGGCTTTTCGGCCAGCGTGCGCCAATTGAATGAAAACGGCTGTTTTAGGCGCCAGCTTACGAGCCCTGCCGAGCTTATCCCTCAGGGCGGCTTCGGTACGGTCATCCCATAGGCCAAGGCAGGCTGGTGTAATCCGGCCTTCTGGAGTTACCCCAGTAGCCTCAATCATGAATAGTCCGGCTCCGCTATTTAGCAGGTTGCCCCAATGCATGAGATGCCAATCCTGAGCCTCTCCGTTTACCGCTGAATACTGGCACATCGGCGCCACCACGATGCGATTGGGCAGCATTAAATCACCCCTAGGGGAGCTCAGCTTGTAGCTGGAAAATAAGAGACTCATTTCAATACCTTTAGATTCGGAGGTGCGTAATGGGGATGAAAGCGATAAAATAGAAGGAGTAGGATAAACGAGACCATAAACTTGTGCGATTACTTCGCAATACAAGTTTATTGAACCTAAAACTAGTAAAAAATTATTAAGCAAAATACTATGAGTGCACCACAAGCCTTTGAATCAAAAGAAGATATTGGCCATTTTGTTGGCGGTACTGTCGTCAACCCAAAAGACGGTCGTTTTGCCGATGTATTTAACCCCTCCACAGGGGCTGTCGCAAGACGGGTTGCCTTGGCTAGCCGCAAAGAGGTGGACGCTGCCGTGGCAGTTGCCCAAAAGGCTTTCGAGAGCTGGAGCCAAACCTCCCCGCTTCGCCGTGCACGGATCATGTTTAAGTATCTTGAATTGCTCAATGCCCATCGCGATGAATTAGCCGCCATCATCACCGCTGAACACGGCAAGGTATTTACCGATGCGCAAGGCGAAGTAACTCGCGGTATTGATATTGTGGAATTTGCCACTGGTATTCCAGAACTACTCAAGGGTGATTACACCGAGCAGGTATCTACTGATATTGATAACTGGGTCATGCGTCAGCCATTAGGCGTAGTTGCAGGTGTCACACCGTTTAACTTCCCAGTGATGGTTCCAATGTGGATGTTCCCAGTCGCTATTGCCTGCGGTAACACTTTCATTTTGAAGCCAAGCCCCACAGATCCATCAGCCTCTTTATTGATGGCCAAGCTTTTAAAAGAAGCGGGTTTACCTGATGGCGTATTCAATGTGGTTCAGGGTGACAAAGAAGCCGTGGATGCCTTGATCGAGAATCCGGATGTCAAAGCTGTCAGCTTTGTCGGCTCCACTCCAATTGCGAATTACATCTATGAGCGTTGCGCGCACTTTGGTAAGCGCTCCCAAGCTTTAGGTGGTGCCAAGAACCACATGGTAGTGATGCCCGATGCTGACATCGATAAAACCATTGATGCTTTGATTGGTGCAGCCTACGGTTCAGCTGGCGAGCGTTGCATGGCAATTTCAGTAGCTGTTTTGGTTGGTGATGTTGCAGAAAAAATCATGCCAAAACTGATTGAGCGTACCAAGACACTCAAAGTGAAGAACGGTATGGAGCTCGATGCTGAAATGGGCCCCATCGTTACTAAAGCTGCTTTAGAGCGCATCACTGGCTATATTGAGAGTGGCGTAGCTTCTGGTGCAAAGTTGTTAGTAGATGGTCGTGGCTTGAAAGTACCCGGCCATGACAACGGATTCTTTATCGGCGGCACCCTCTTTGATAACGTGACCCCAGACATGAAGATCTATTTGGAAGAAATCTTCGGACCAGTTCTATCCTGCTTGCGCGTAGCGAACTTCACTGAAGCATTGAATTTGGTTAACTCCTGTGAGTATGGAAACGGTGTAGCGTGCTTTACGAGCGATGGCAATATTGCCCGTGAATTTGCCCGCCGCGTTCAGGTCGGCATGGTTGGTATTAACGTCCCTATTCCAGTGCCGATGGCTTGGCATGGCTTTGGCGGTTGGAAGAAGTCCCTCTTTGGCGATATGCATGCCTACGGTAAAGAAGGCGTTCGCTTCTATACAAAGCAAAAGAGTGTGATGCAGCGCTGGCCTGAAAGTATTGCTAAGGGTGCAGAGTTTGTGATGCCCACTTCGAAGTAATCGATACAGTGGCAAGCATCTGCCAATAACAATAGCGACCCTCGGGTCGCTATTTTTTTAACATCAACTCGAGTTTAAGTTGGCACATCAAGCTGGGATAAAGTACCGCCTCTCAATTGCGCGCGCGAACAGCACAATGATGGATACCAATGCTAGGTAGACCAAGGCAGCCAAAAAATAAGCCTTGAAGAATTGGAAGTTGGTTGCAGCTAACTCCTGCACGCGGGCAAAGAATTCGGTGTACTGAATTAAGAATGCCACTGAACTATCTTTCAGGTTAGCAATCACTTGATTGGTGAGCGCTGGAATAGAAAGGCGAATGACTTGCGGCAAGGTAATTAAGCGAAAGATCTGCAAGGGACTAAAGCCTTGAGCGCTTGCCGCCTCAAGCTGACTCTTATCTAAACCATTAAAGGCAGTCGTTAGATAAGCTGCGTTATATGCGGCCACATTGAAGGTAAAACCAATGAAAGCAACTGTGAATGGAGAAAGTCTGACGCCCCACTGCGGTAAGCCGTAATACATCAAGAATAATAAAACGATTAAGGGCATTCCAATAAAGAAGGAGATATAAGAATTAATGGCGCTACGCACATACTGATTTTTATTGAGCGTGAGATAAAACACCACAATACCCAGTAGCAATCCTGAAATACTAATCAAGCCCGCTAATTGCAAGGTCTTTACTAGCCCCGTCAAAATCAAGGGCATCTGCTCCGTGAGATCACGAATGAAGGATGGCCACCCTCCCATTAACGCTTCTCCTCCGAACCAAAGAAGGCTTTAATTTCTGGATCAGAGTGTTGACTTAAGACATCAATCCGGTCATCGGCACGAATAACGCCGCGATCTAAGAACATCACGGTATCGGCAATATTGCGAGCTAAGTTGAGATCATGCGTAACGCAGATCATGGTGATGCCCTCGCTATGTAAGCGATTAATCAGATCAGCCACGTCTCTAGACATGACGGGATCCAAAGCCGAAGTAGGCTCATCCAGAACTAAGACTGCTGGATCCATCGCAAGCGCCCTTGCAATCGCAACCCGCTGCTTCTGCCCTCCTGAAAGTTGCGAGGGATATTTATCCTGATGGGGTGTCATCTCAAAATGAGATAACTCAAGTAAGGCCTTTTCTTTGGCCTCTGCTTTACCCATCTGATGCAGCTTGCGCAGACCTAATGAGACGTTATCCAAAACAGTGAGATGACTGTAAAGAGCGAATTGCTGAAATACGAAACCAATTTGCTTGCGCAACTCCCGCACATCTACATCAGGAGCTAGTACCTCCCTACCCCGAAAAACGATTGATCCTGAGGTGGGCTCCACTAGGCGATTGAGACAACGTAATAACGTCGATTTACCAGAACCAGAGGCGCCCATTAATACGCGGACGTCACCCTCATTCAGATCAAGATTGATATTGGACAGAACTGTCTGCCCATCAAACTCTTTGACCAAGTCCCGTACCTGAATTAATGCCACGAAATTGCCTCATTTAGCAATGTCACGTTGGTAGCCACCTTAGTACTCATGCTGGACTCATTCCCGGTATTTGAAAACGCTTACTTAAAAGCTGAACACCAGCTAAGCAAATTCGGTAAATCACAAAATAGAGGATGCCCACAGCCAGATAGACCTCTATGCCACGCAGCGTTGTCGAAGTTAATGTCATAGCCTGTTTAGTAATCTCTGGAATCCCCACGGTATAGGCGAATGGTGAGTACTTTAAAACTGAAGTGAACTCATTGACCATGCCTGGAATGGAGAATCTCAACATCTGAGGTAACTCAATAAATCTCAGCACCTGAATACGTGTCATACCCATGGCTTTGGCAGCTATGATTTCAGCAGGATCAACCGAGTTGTAGGCACCCCGAAATACCTCGGCCAAATAGGCTGAAGCAACAAGGCCCAGGCTGAGCGCCATAGCCATTAAAGGCGGAACCTTAAACCCAATACCCGGCAAACCAAAGTACACCATGAATAAGAGCACTAACACTGGCACACCTCTAAAGACATAGGTATAGCAATCAATTAAGGGGGTAAGCCAAGGGATATCTAGGCGACGAAGACTTGCAACAGTTAAGCCCACTATCAAGCCAGTGATAGAGCAAACTAGCGTTACTACAACCGTATAAGAAACGCCCTGAGCTAACTGGGCAAGAATATCCAGAAAAGTCACAGGGCGGGCTTTCGACTACTGATTAAGGTGTTGATGAGGAATGCTTATTTCATCCACTTATCCAGAATAGCCTTGATTTTTTCTGGGCCCAGTTCATTGAGATATTTATCAAAGTCATCACGCAACTTAGAACCTTTGGCAAATGCAAAACCAAGCTTATCAAAGCCTTTAAATACATAACTACTTTGAATCGGTAGTTTGAGTTTATTTTCATAATTCAGAAATACAGGCTCTTCAATAAAGGCTAAATCTAGATTGCTATTTTGAAGATCGGTAATGACTTCAGCATAGGAAGGATATAGTTTGACCTTGCTGAGAGAATAGTAACCCTTTGGCTCCAACTCATTCTTTATCAGATCATCGTAAGCCATGCCACGAGGGTAACCGATGGAGTATTTCTTCAGCTGATTTAAATCCGTGATCTGAATATTTTTATTCTTCATGCTGACCAAATGCCAAGCATTGTCATAGTAGGGCTGAGAAAAATCCATTACCTCTTTACGCTTATCGGTAATAGAGATGCCCGAAAAAGCCACATCAGCTTGACCACTAGAAACGGCACCCAACATTCCAGCCCAGTCATACGGAGTAACTTTTAAAGTGCAGCCGCGGGACTGGCAGTAGCCCTGGAAAATATCCATATCCACGCCAACGATCTGGCCCTTGTCATCAAACAACATGGGGGGTGATGCAGGCGATACAGCTACCTTAATTTCTTTGGTATCTGAGGACTTAGAACAAGCCACCATCGTGAGCGCTAAAACAGCAGCAAACAGTGCCAGGAAAAAGCGTTTCATGGGTAATTCTCCTATCCTAGTGAATATTGATACCCAAGCTCTGGGTGCACAACAAGTATAGGGGAATTAGGCGGGAGCTGGCTACTGCAGAGTATTTTTAAAGGCCGGCAACATTGGCATCGCCATCACTTCAATACCCTCTTCGCGTAAGGACTCAGCTTCGTCAAGAGTGGTTTGACCACGAATACTCCGCTCGGGTGATTCCTTATAGTGAATTTTTCTGGCCTCTTCGGCAAAAGAGTTACCAACGTCCTCAGAGCGCCCCATCAGCTCACGCATACCCTTTAAAAAGGCTGCCTGTACCTGTGCCTCCAGTTGAGAATGGTCACTGCCCGTAAGGGCAAGCACATCACCACTCAGGGCACCACCAATACCCGCCTGGTCTGTTGCAGCCGGGCTGGCAACAGTGAGCTCGGTTGAGCTTGGATCTACCTTGTTAGAGCTTGATTTGGCAATATGTGGTGCCGATGGCATCCGAGCAATCTCAGTACTATCGCAAATAGGGCACGCCAGCATTCCCTTGTCTTGCTGAGCAAGGCAATCCTCCTCAGAGGCAAACCATCCCTCAAAGCGATGATCTAGTGGGCAAGCGAGGTTGTAGACTTTCATAAGACCTATATAGGGGCAAAAATACCAAATTCAATAGCCCTATTTTAAATGGATTATGAAATTAACTGGGTATAGGCATTGGGCTGACTAAGCCACGTCGATAACGATCCAACCAATAGGTCGCAATCGTCGTCTTGACGTCCGTAATCTCACCCCGCTCCACCCAATCCAATAATTGCTCTAGAGGGGCAGCAAATACATCTAAAAATTCTTCATCATCTAAATGGCTTTTACCCGAGACTAAACCTTCCGCGAGATAGATGTCGATAAATTCAGTTGAGTAAGAGATCACAGGATGGATGCGCCGAATAAAGCTCCACTTGCTCGCAGAATAGCCTGTCTCCTCTGCAAGCTCTCTCTGCGCACAGAGCAATCGATCTTCACCGATTTCTAATTTACCCGCAGGAATCTCAATACAGGCTTTAGCTACTGGGTAACGATATTGACGCTCCATCAGTACTCGACCATCATCCAAGATAGCCAAAATAGCAACTGCTCCAGGATGCGTCAAATACTCGCGAACCGCTTGCTTGCCATCCGGCAAGCTCACCTGGTCACGCTTCATATTCAGAAAGATACCGCCGTAGATATCCTCGCCAGATAAACGCTCTTCCTTTAAATGGGCATCGCCAATTGGCAGGTCTTTAAACGATTTTTCAGTCATAGGTAGTCTTTCATGTATCGAACAGTCATCATACAAAACCTAGATGACAGAAAAGAGAAAGGCCCCTATTCGGAGCCTTTGTCGCAAGCCACTACAAGTGCTTACTTATGAACCCAATAAGGTACGGCGCATCGCATCCAAGCAAACAGTCATTAATCCAGCCGGGAAAATCCCCAAGGCCAGAACAAATATCGCATTCAGACTCAATAATCCGCGAGCAAAGCCAGACCCAGAGATCTCTTCAGGGTGCTCTTCTTTTGGCTCATCGAAGTACATCACCTTTACTACTCTGAGGTAGTAGAAAGCACCGATTAAAGATGCAATCACAGCGATAACAGCCAAGAAGGTATGTCCGCCATCTACCAAAGCCTCCAGTACACCTAGCTTGGCAGCAAAGCCTACCGTTGGCGGAATACCAGCCAAAGAGAACATCATGACAAGACCAATAAATGCAAACCAAGGGTGACGCTTGTTTAAGCCTTTGAGGTCATCAATCGTTTCGCAATCATGGCCTTTACGTGACAACATCATCAGGAGGCCGAAGCTTCCTAAGGTAGTCAGCACATAAGTGATGGCATAGAACATCGAAGCGCTAAAAGCATGATCATCGAATACAGACAACATTCCTAGCAGTACAAAACCCATCTGCGCAATCGCTGAGTAGGCCAGCATACGCTTCATATTGGTTTGCGCAATCGCAGTGACGTTACCCACTACCAATGACAAGACGGCCAACAAGACCAACATTGGCTGCCAGTCACCCAGAAGTGGCAACAAGGTATTGACGAGCAAGCGGAATAGCAAAGCAAAGGCTGCAATCTTCGGGGCTGCAGCAATCATCAATGTCACTGCTGTTGGTGCGCCTTGATATACATCAGGAACCCACATATGGAATGGCACAACACCTAACTTGAAAGCTAGGCCAGAAACAATAAATACCAAGCCAAAGGCCATGACTAAGTGATTCACACGAGGATCAGCAACTGTTCTGAAAATCTCGATTAAGTCGAGTGATCCAGTTACACCGTACAACATCGACATACCGTAAAGCAAGAAACCAGATGCCAACGCACCAAGGATGAAGTACTTCACACCCGCTTCAACACTCTTTGCATTGTTATGACGCATTGCTACCAAAGCATAAGTAGGCAAAGCCATCAGTTCGAGACCCAAATACAGAGTCAACAGATTGGCGCCAGAAATCAATACACATTGCCCTAATAAAGCTAGCAAAGCCAAAACAATGAAGTCTGGGCGGAACATCGCACGATCAGTCAGATACTGTTTTGAGTAAATCAAGCTCACCAACACAGCCCCACATGAGCAGGCCTTTAGCAAGTTTGAAATTGGGTCAGACTGAAACAAGCCATTCATGGCAACTACGGATACATCTCCGATACGACCCACAAATGCAAAGATCAAATACACCAGCAAAATGATGGTGAAGAAATAAACAAAACCAACACCGCGTGGCGTATGGAAAATATCTTGCTCAACACCAGGTGTTGCCGGCTGATGCTCTGGCACGTAAACACTAGCAACCAGCAAGAGGCAGGCAACTACAAGTAAAACGAGTTCCGGCAGGACGGCGTATAGGTCAAATGCTTGCATTAGCTTTTACTCAGAGTTTGCTAACAGCAACATGCTGCAGCAGATTAATCACAGACGGATGAATGATGTCGGTAAACGGTTTTGGATAAACGCCCATACCAATCACGCAAATGGACAAAACTGCCATCATGAAATACTCACGCGCGTTGAGATCTTTTAGTTCCTCAACATGGTGATTGGTGATTACACCGAAAAATACGCGCTTTACCATCCACAAGGAATAAGCGGCACCCAGAATCAAAGCAGTTGCAGCTAGGATACCAATCACAAAGTCATAATCCACGGCTGCCAGAATGACCATAAATTCACCAACGAATCCTGAAGTAGCAGGTAAACCGCAGTTTGCCATTGCCATCAAGACCGCAAAGGCTGTGAAGGCAGGCATACGGTGCACAACACCACCGTAATCAGCAATCTGACGGGTATGCATACGGTCATACAGCACGCCAATAGAAAGGAACATGGCGCCAGCTACAAAGCCGTGAGAAATCATCTGCACAATACCGCCCTCGATACCAAGGGGGCTAAACAGGAAGAAACCAAGAGTCACAAAACCCATATGCGCTACTGATGAGTAGGCAACTAGCTTCTTCATATCTTTCTGAACCAGGGCTACTGCTCCAACATAGATCACCGCTACCAAAGACAAGAAGATCACAAATGGGCCAAGGAACTGACTTGCATCAGGCGCTATTGGCAATGAGAAACGCAAGAAACCATAAGCACCCAACTTCAACATGATTGCAGCCAATACTACAGAACCACCAGTTGGCGCTTCAACGTGAACATCTGGCAACCATGTGTGTAAAGGCCACATTGGCACCTTAACGGCAAAGGCCATGAAGAAAGCAAAGAACAAGAGTATTTGCTCAACAATATCGAGGCGCGCATTATGCCAAGCCAAGATGTCAAAGGTATTGGTCACGTTGTACAGATACAGCATGGCAATCAAAGTGAGTAATGAACCAAGCAAGGTGTACAGGAAGAATTTAAATGCTGCGTAGATACGGTTATGGCCACCCCAGACACCAATGATGATGTACATCGGGATCAAAGTTGCTTCGAAGAATACGTAGAACAGCAAAGCATCTAAAGCAGCAAATACGCCAATCATTAATCCAGAAAGGATTAAGAAAGAAGCCATGTACTGGGAAACCTTCTTATCGATTACTTCCCATGCGGCAATCACCACAAAAATGTTAATGAATGCAGTTAGAACAATGAACCAAACAGAGATACCGTCGATACCTAAGTAATAGTTAATGTCGTAACGCGGAATCCAGCTAATCTTTTCAACAAACTGCATACCAGGATTGGCAATATCAAAATGAATGATCAAGGGCAGTGTTGCAATGAAGCCAAGTACGGCACCAAAAAGAGCTAACCAGCGAACGCCAGCAGTCGGTCTCTCTGAACCGTAGAACAAAATAATGATGCCGAAAACAATCGGGATCCAAATGGCGTAAGAAAGAATCATGATGGCTACTTAAGTAACAAAGGCCTAGCGAACAAAAGGCAGGTAAGCGTATAAAACCCAAGCTAACAATACCGCCAAGCCCGCAATCATTGCGAAGGCATAGTGATAAAGATAACCGGATTGCAAATGGCGAATCACCGCAGAAAAGCGCCCTACTGCATGTGCACTGCCGTTAACCAAGAAGCCATCAATAGCCTGTTGATCACCGCGATGCCACAAGACGCCACCGATCCACAGCAAGCCTTTGGAGAACACCACTTGATTTAAATCGTCAAGATAGTATTTGTTATCCAAGAGCTTCTTAATGGGAGCAAATGCTTGCGCCACAACACCAGGCAACTTCGGTGCCCAGAGGTAGCCAATCGCTGCAGTCAGTATGCCAAGGACAACCAATAGCAATACTGGCGAGGTTAATGAATGCATTGCCATAGCAATCGGACCATGGAACTCTTCAGCTAGCTCTTTCATAGCTGGATGCTTACCAATGTCGACAAAAATAGAATCGCCAAAATAGGTACCAAACAACAAAGGCGTAATGGTGTAGTAACCGATGATGACCGAAGGAATCGCCAGCAAGATCAATGGTAAGGTCACAACAAATGGAGACTCATGCGGCTTTTGGCCGGGAGCCAAACCGTGATGCGCATGATCATCGCCCTGCTCCGCATGGTCATGATGATGATCATGTGCATGCGCGTCTTCATGTCCCCAACGGGCTTTACCGTGGAATACATAGAAGTACAAGCGGAAGGAGTACAGAGCGGTTACAAAGACGCTGGCCATGACTGCGAAGTACGCAAAGCCTGCGCCTGGAATATGGCTAGCTGCTACCGCTTCAATGATGGAGTCTTTTGAGTAAAAGCCAGAGAAGAATGGCGTACCGACCAATGCAAGGTTACCCAACAACATCATTAGGCAAGTGATTGGCATGTATTTCCAGAGACCACCCATCTTGCGCATATCTTGCTCATGATGCATACCCAAAATCACACTTCCCGCAGCAAGGAATAAGAGAGCCTTGAAGAATGCATGGGTCATCAGATGGAAGATGGCAATTGGATAAGCTGATACGCCCAAAGCTACAGTCATATAACCCAACTGAGACAGTGTTGAGTAAGCTACTACCCGCTTGATGTCGGTCTGAACTATACCTAGGAAGCCCATAAACAGAGCTGTAATTGAGCCAATCACCAGAATGAAGCTCAAGGCTGCATCGGATAACTCAAACAGCGGGGACATACGTGACACCATAAAGATGCCGGCAGTCACCATCGTTGCAGCGTGAATCAATGCAGAAATTGGAGTTGGGCCTTCCATTGAGTCTGGCAACCAAACATGTAACGGGAACTGGGCTGATTTACCCATTGCGCCAATAAAGAGGCAGATACACGCTACGGTAACTAAATTCCAGCTAGTGCCTGGTAATGTTTGTGCAGCAAGTGCTGTGTTCTGAGCAAAGATCACATCGTAGTTCATGGAGCCAGTGCTAGCCAATAGCAAACCAATACCCAGAATGAAGCCAAAGTCACCAACCCGGTTAACCAAGAAGGCCTTCATGTTTGCAAACACAGCAGACTGGCGCTCATAGTAGAAGCCAATCAATAAATAAGACACTACGCCCACTGCTTCCCAACCAAAGAAGAGTTGTAGAAGGTTATTACTCATTACCAACATCAACATCGCGAAAGTAAAGAGTGAGATGTAGGAGAAGAAGCGGTTGTAACCTGCTTCACCCTGCATATAACCAATGGTGTAAATGTGGACCATTAAAGAAACGAAGGTCACTACACACATCATGGTAGCTGTCAGCGGATCAATTAAAAAGCCAATATCTAGATTGAGTTCACCTAATTGCATCCAGCGATATACGGTGCCATTGAAATAGAAGCCATCCATTACCTGCACAAGCACAAAGCAAGATAGAACAAAAGCAATCGTGACGCCCAAAATAGTAACAAACTGGCAAGCGCCCTGCCCAATACGATTGCCGCCTAGTTTGGTACCAAAAAGTCCGGCAATCGCAGAGCCAAACAACGGCGCCAGCGGGATTGCGCAGAGAACAGGAAGAGTTAAGGTCAATTGCATCACTAGCCTTTTAGGTGGTCCAGGTCTTCAGCATTAATGGTGTCGACCTTACGGAAGAGAACAACCAAAATTGCCAAGCCGATTGCTGCCTCAGCAGCAGCCACAGTCAAAATAAAGAATACGAATACTTGACCAGCCATATCTCCCAAGTAATGAGAGAAGGCCACAAAGTTCATGTTGACCGCAAGCAGCATCAATTCAATTGCCATTAGCAGAACGATGATGTTCTTACGGTTTAAGAAAATACCGATCACGCTAGTCGCAAACAAGATTGCGCCAAGCACTAAGTAGTGAGCTAGGGTAATAGTCATTTCTTCTCCCCACGCGCATCTTGCTTTGCAGCCATATCAGAGCCCATCTTCACGATGCGCATGCGATCAGCAGAGTTCACATTCACCTGCTCATGGATATTTTGCGATTTAGAATCTTTACGGTTACGCAGGGTCAAAGCAACTGCAGCAATGATGGCCACCAAGAGAATAACTCCGGCAACTTCGAATGCATAAACATAATCAACGAAGATCAGCATACCCAATGCTTGGGTATTGCTGGTTGTCATTTCTTCGAGCATCGGCTGGACTGGCGCACTAGTACCGATAAAGCTACGAATCAAAACAATGGATAACTCCAACACGATGACCGCACCCATCAGGAAAGCTACAGGTAGGAATTTCTTGAAATCACGGCGTAAATGCTCAAGATCCAGATCGAGCATCATGACCACGAACAAGAAGAGCACCATCACGGCGCCAACGTATACAAGAATAAGGGCAAGACTTAAGAATTCAGCCTTGAGCAACATCCACAGACCGGAGGCGCAGAAAAAGGCTAGGACCAAGAACAGTGCAGCATGCACTGGGTTGCGAGCAGTAATCACACGCAGTGCTGAAAGCACTAACTGGCCGGCAAAGGCATAAAAGAAAACTGCAAATAATGTAGAGGTATCGAATGTCATATGTTGTGCTCTATTCGATTAACGATAAGGCGCATCAGCTGCGCGATTAGCGGCAATATCTTTTTCATACTTATCGCCTACTGCCAAGAGCATTTCTTTAGTGAAATACAAATCACCACGTTTATCACCGAAATACTCAAAAATATTAGTTTCAACAATGGCATCAACTGGACAAGCTTCTTCGCAGAAACCACAGAAAATGCACTTAGTTAGATCAATGTCGTAACGGCTGGTGCGACGCGTACCGTCATCGCGCTCAGCAGTTTCAATCGTGATTGCATAAGCAGGACAAACTGCCTCGCAGAGTTTGCAACCAATACAACGCTCTTCCCCATTTTCATAACGGCGTAAAGCATGTAAACCGCGGAAGCGAACAGACTGCGGCGTCTTCTCTTCAGGGTATTGAACAGTAATTTTTGGCTTAAAGAGATAGCGACCGGTAATCGACATACCCGTCAAAATATCTTTGAGCATCAAGCTATCGAGGAATTGGGAAATTTTCTTAAACATGATTGATCAACTTATTTCCAAATATTCAATGGGGATACAACCCATGCGCCAACGATAACTACCCAGAATACAGAGATAGGAATAAAGATCTTCCAACCCAAACGCATGATTTGGTCATAGCGATAGCGTGGCAAAGTCGCACGCAACCAGATTACGCATGACAAGAGGAAGAAGGTTTTTGCAAACAGCCAGAAGAATCCAGGAATATCACGCAGGATTGGCAAATCAACGATAGGCAACCAGCCACCCAAGAACATAGTAGATGCCAGTGCTGCGATCAAGATCATGTTGGCGTATTCAGCCAAGAAGAACATCGCGAAGGCCATACCAGAGTACTCGACCATGTGGCCCGCAACAATCTCAGACTCACCCTCAACCACGTCAAATGGATGGCGGTTCGTTTCGGCAACACCAGAGATGAAGTAAATCACAAACATTGGGAGCAATGGCAACCAATTCCAAGAGAGGAAATTCAAGCCCATGCTGGCAAAGTAGCCCTGCTCTTGCGAAGCCACAATCGTGCTGAGGTTCAAAGAACCTGAAGTCAGTAACACGGTAACCAAAGCAAAGCCCATGGCGATCTCATAAGAAATCATTTGGGCTGAAGCGCGCATTGCACCCAGGAATGGGTACTTCGAGTTAGATGACCAACCCGCCAAGATCACACCATAAACACCAATGGATGAGATCGCCATTACATACAGCAATCCAGCATTGACATCAGCTAAGACCATTTTGGCTTGGAAAGGAATTACAGCCCAAGCAGCAAAAGCCGGCATGATCACCATGACTGGCGCAATGAAATACAGTACCTTGCTTGCTTGAGTCGGAGAAATAATCTCCTTCATCAAGAGTTTTAAGGCGTCAGCGATTGGCTGCAATAAACCCAAAGGACCAACACGGTTAGGTCCAAGACGGATATGCATCCAGCCGATTAACTTACGCTCCCACAGAGTCATGTAAGCAACCGCGCCAAACATCGGTAATACGATGATGACAATACGCACCAAAGCCCAAACAAGCGGCCACAGTGAGCCAAAGATAGCCTCACCTTGGGTGGTAATGAGGTTCAAGAAATTATCCATCTCGTCCCTTATGCCTTGCTAACAGTTACAGGACCAAACATCGATCCCAATTTAGCGCTAGCCATAGTGCCTGCAGAAATTCTGACAGCACCCTTAGCTAGGTTCGCTTCTAATGTGACTGGCAAATCTACGGATTGACCATCTTGGGTCACTTGCACAGCATCGCCCTCTTTCAAGCCCAACTCATTAAAGAGTGCTTGACCTAATCCAACTTGATTGCCGCGCTTAGCATCGCGGGTTAACTGCAATGCTGATGAGCGGCGAACAATTTGATCGCCGGCATAAATACCAACATCAGATAAACGCTCCAAACCTGCTGGTGCAGCTGCACTTCCATTGCTCAATCCGCTTGCAGTAGATTGATTTGATAACTTGGTGCAATAGTTTTCACCTAGCGCTTCACCCAATACCTCTTCAGGCATGTTGTAAAGGAAGCCATCTAAGTTCAACAACCCACCTAAAACACGAAGAACTTTCCATGCTGGACGAGAATCGCCCAAAGGTTTTACCGCTGGTTGAATCGTTTGCGCACGACCTTCTGAGTTCACAAAAGTAGACACTGTCTCTGTGAAGGTAGCGATCGGCAGAATCACATCAGCCACTTCTAAAAGATCGGCACTCTTATAAGCACTTAAGGCAATCACGGTATTGGCTTTCGCCAATGCAGCACGAGCTTGGGCAGGATTTGGCAAGTCTGAATCTGGCTCGATATTCATTAAGATCACAGCGCGGCGATCACCAGACAAAACTGATTCAACACCAACACCGTTAGCATTCACTAAGCTAGCACCAACCGCATTACCGCCAACCGGTAAGAAGCCTAAAGTAGCCCCGGTTTGTTCGGCAATAAACTGCGCCAGTACATGTAAATCAGATGCTTGTGGATGCGCGATTGCGGCAGAACCCAACAATACTGAGGCAGATGCACCAGAAAGCAAGCTATCTGCAATCTTTTGCGCAGTCGCAGATACCTGTAAATTTGGTGTGCCGGCCGGAGCAGTGGCAGACTTCGATTTAGCTACTGCCAAAGCAACTTCACTCAGTGCATTGAGCCATGCGCTTGGAGTAGCAGCGATACCGGTATTAGGAATTAACCAATCATCGCCACCAGCATCAATACGTGAAACCTGTAAGCCACGCTTTGCGCCGGTACGTAAACGAGTAGCAATCAATGGCTGTTCTTTACGCAAGAAGCTACCAATCACTAGAACACGATCGAGCTCACTGACTTTAGAAATCGGCATGCCTAACCAAGGGGCGGAAGCTGCGCCTTTTACGTCAGTTTGACGTAGGCGTGTCTCAACTTGTTTGGAACCCAAACCACGAATCATCTTCTGGAGGAGATACAGCTCTTCAGTGCTAGAGATCGGATGCGCTAAGGCAGCAACCGCCTCAGGACCACTCTCAGCGGAAATGGTTTTGAGTGAATGAGCAACATAATCCATGGCAGATTGCCAATCAGTCTCAAGCCACTGACCGCCCTGCTTCACCATCGGGGTTGTGACACGATCTGCGCTATTCAAGCCTTCGTAGGCAAAGCGATCACGGTCACTAATCCAGCACTCATTAATTGCGTCATTTTCTAAAGCAACGACACGCATGACTTTGTTAGCTTTTGTTTGAATCGTCGTATTCGCACCAAGACTGTCATGTGGACTTACAGAACGCTTGCGACCCAATTCCCAGGTACGTGCTGCATAGCGGAACGGCTTGCTAGTCAGGGCGCCAACTGGACAAATATCAATCATATTTCCAGATAGCTCTGAATCAATGGTTTGACCGGCAAAAGTAGTGATCTCAGAATGTTCACCGCGGTTGACCATACCTAATTCCATCACGCCAGCCACTTCTTGACCAAAGCGTACGCAACGGGTGCAGTGGATACAGCGGGTCATCTCTTGCATAGAGATGAGTGGTCCTACATTCTTGTGAAACACCACACGCTTATCTTCTTCATAGCGTGAATTCGATTTGCCGTAACCAACCGCCAAATCTTGTAACTGGCACTCACCGCCTTGATCGCAAATTGGGCAATCCAAAGGATGGTTGATCAATAGGAACTCCATCACAGAGCGCTGGGCTTCAACCGCTTTAGCAGAATGCGTAAACACCTTCATACCCTGCGTCACTGGTGTTGCACAAGCCGGTAATGGTTTTGGCGCTTTTTCTACTTCAACCAAACACATACGGCAGTTGGCAGCGATAGATAATTTCTTGTGATAGCAAAAGTGAGGAATATAAGTGCCGAGCTTGTTCGCGGCGTGCATCACCATCGAACCTTGCGGAACTTCTACTGCCTTACCATCTAATTCGATTTCAACCATGCTCACTTTAAGATGTCCCGTGCTCAATGTCTTATAAAGGTTTAGCAGAATCTAAGCAGCGCTTATGTTCTACGTGATACGCAAATTCATCCATGTAATGTTTCAACATGCCACGAACCGGCATTGCAGCAGCATCACCCAAGGCGCAAATCGTGCGACCTTGAATATTGGCTGCCACATCATTCAATAAATCCAAATCTTCTGGACGACCTTCGCCATGCTCAATTCGGCTAACGATGCGCCATAACCAACCAGTACCCTCGCGACATGGGGTGCACTGACCACAAGATTCTTCGTGATAGAAGTAGGAAAGGCGCTCTAAGGCGCGAACCATACAACGTGTTTCATTCATGACGATGACTGCGCCAGATCCCAACATCGAACCTGCTTTCGCAATGCTGTCGTAATCCATTGTGAGGGTCATCATCTCAGCGCCAGGAATCACCGGTGAAGAAGATCCACCAGGGATTACCGCCTTCAATGGAATGCCATCTCGCATGCCACCAGCAAGCTTTAACAGCTCAGAAAATGGAGTGCCCAATGGAATCTCATAGTTACCTGGATAGGTGACATCACCAGAGATAGAGAAAATCTTTGTACCACCGTTGTTTGGCTTGCCCAACTCTAAATACGCTGGGCCACCAATTGCCATGATGAATGGCACAGCGGCAAATGTTTCAGTGTTATTGATCGTGGTTGGCTTGCCATACAAACCGAAGCTTGCAGGGAATGGCGGCTTAAAGCGCGGCTGACCCTTCTTGCCTTCTAGTGACTCTAAAAGTGCAGTCTCTTCACCACAGATGTATGCACCCCAACCTGGAGAGGCATGCAATTGGAAGTTGAAATCACTTCCCATGATTTTGTCGCCCAGATAACCAGCAGCACGGGCTTCTTCAAGCGCCTCTTCGAAACGAGAATAGACTTCCCAAATTTCGCCGTGGATATAGTTGTAACCCACGGAAATGCCCATTGTGTAGGCGCCAATAATCATGCCCTCAATCAAAGCATGCGGGTTGTAACGCATGATGTCGCGGTCTTTAAATGTACCCGGCTCACCTTCGTCACTATTGCAAACTAAATACTTTTGGCCAGGGAATTGGCGGGGCATAAAGCTCCACTTCAATCCAGTTGGGAAGCCTGCGCCTCCACGACCACGCAATGATGAAGCTTTTAATTCAGCAATGATTGCGTCAGGCGCAACTTTGTCATTGATAATGCGACGCAGCTGCTGATATCCGCCACGGCTTTCGTAATCTTTTAAACGCCAGTTCTCACCGTTCAATCCAGCAAGAATCAAAGGCTTAATATGTCTATCGTGCAAGCTGGTCATGCTGCTTTCCCTTCTGCACGGAGCTCATTTAATAGAGCATCAATCTTTTCTTTACTCATGAAACTGCACATACGCTTGTTATTGACCAGCATCACTGGAGAATCGCCACAAGCACCCATGCACTCACCCTCTTTCAAGGTGAACGTGCCGCAAGGAGTTGTCTCGTTGTAGCCAATGCCTAAAGTTTCTTTTAAATAAGTAGCTGCAGTTTCACCATGAGTCAACTGGCAAGGCAAGTTTGTGCAAATCACTAGCTTGTATTTACCAATTTTTTTGGTGTCGTACATGTTGTAGAAAGTAGCCACTTCATCAACTGCAATCGTGGGCATTTCTAAAATTTGAGCAACAGTAGCAATCACCTCTGGTGAAACCCAACCTACTTCGGTTTGAGCAGCAATCAGAGCAGCCATCACTGCGGATTGTTTTTGTTCTGGAGGGTATTTCGCGACATTGCGCGCAATATCTGCGAGCGTTTTGTCTGAAAGTTGAAGAGTTGTTGTCATGAATTAATCCTTGGCGCGCTGTATTAGCGGTCAATCTCCCCGAACACAATATCTTGGGTACCAATAATGGTTACAGCATCAGCCAACATATGACCACGTGACATCTCATCCATTGCAGATAAGTGAACAAATCCTGGTGCACGAATCTTCATACGGTATGGCTTGTTCGCACCATCAGAAATCAAGTAAATACCAAACTCACCTTTTGGATGCTCAACAGCGGAGTAAGCCTCACCATCAGGAACGTGCATACCTTCAGTAAAGAGTTTGAAATGGTGAATCAACTCTTCCATATTGGTTTTCATATCCACACGCTTCGGTGGAGCTACTTTATGGTTATCACTCATGACTGGACCATCATTTGCTTTGAGCCAAGCTACGCATTGCTTAATGATGCGATTGGATTGACGCATTTCTTCCATACGCACTAAATAGCGATCATAAGAATCACCATTCACACCCACTGGAATATCAAAGTCGAGTTTGTCGTAAGTTTCGTAGGGTTGCTTCTTGCGCAAGTCCCACTCAATACCAGAACCACGCAACATAGGACCTGTGAAGCCAAGCTGCAAAGCGCGCTCAGGAGAGACAACACCAATACCTACCAAGCGTTGTTTCCAAATACGGTTATCCGTTAAGAGGTTGCAATACTCATCGACGTTAGCATCAAAACCATTTGAGAATTGCTCAATGAAATCGAGCAATGTGCCGCTGCGGTTTTCATTCAAACGCTTAATCGCAGAGGTACTACGAATCTTAGACTTGGAGTACTGCGCCATCTGCGTTGGCAGGTCGCGGTAGACGCCACCTGGACGGTAGTAAGCGGCGTGCATACGAGCACCTGAAACGGCTTCGTACATATCAAAAATATCTTCACGATCGCGGAAGGCATATAAGAATACGGCCATAGCACCAACGTCCAAGCCATGACAACCAATCCACAAAAGGTGATTTAGCAAACGAGTTAACTCGTCGTACATCACGCGAATATATTGCGCACGCAATGGCACATCTACTTGTAGCAACTTTTCAATTGCCATCACGTAAGCATGCTCATTGGACATCATCGACACATAGTCCAGACGATCCATGTATGGAACGTTTTGAATCCAAGTACGTGTCTCTGCTAATTTTTCTGTAGCGCGATGCAATAAACCAATATGCGGGTCAGCGCGCTGAATGACTTCACCATCAAGCTCAAGCACTAAGCGTAATACGCCATGTGCCGCTGGATGCTGAGGGCCAAAGTTGAGGGTGTAGTTCTTAATTTGTGCCATGACTTAAACCGGACCTCCGTACTGCTCTTCGCGCACGACACGAGGCGTGATTTCACGCGCTTCAATCGTGACAGGCTGATACACCACACGCTTTAACTCTGGGTCGTAACGCATTTCTACGTTTCCAGAGATAGGGAAATCTTTTCTAAATGGATGACCGATGAAACCATAATCAGTCAAGATGCGACGCAAGTCTTCATGGCCATCAAACAAGATGCCGTAGAGGTCAAACGCCTCACGCTCAAACCAATTAGCTGCAGCCCAGACGGGAGTGAGCGAGGCAACTACTGGATAAGCATCTTCTGGTGCAAATACGCGGACACGTAAACGCCAGTTGTGGGCTACTGACAGGAGGTGAGTCACAACAGCGAAACGCTGACCGCCCCACTGTCCTTCACGGTAATCCTGATAGTCCACGCCGCACAAATCAATCAATTGCTCAAAAGCCAATGAAGGCTCATCACGCAATAACATGGCGGATTCAAAATAGGTGTCTGCATTAAGCACTACAGTCACTTCACCCAAAGCGACTTCAATAGATTGAGCGCGCTTACCTAAAACTTTTTCTAGGTTGGCGGCGAGTTGAACTAAACGATCTGACATGGTTTAAGCCTTCCGCGCAATCGTGCTAGTGCGAGCAATCTTAGATTGCAACTGAATAATTCCGTAGATCAGTGCTTCTGCAGTGGGAGGGCAGCCAGGAACATAAATATCGACTGGGACAATGCGGTCACAGCCGCGCACTACTGAATACGAGTTATGGTAATAACCACCACCATTAGCGCAAGAGCCCATGGAGATAACCCAACGTGGCTCAGGCATTTGGTCATAAACTTTACGCAGCGCTGGAGCCATCTTGTTACACAAGGTACCAGCAACAATCATGAGATCTGATTGACGTGGAGATGGGCGAAACACCACGCCAAATCGGTCCAAGTCATAACGGGATGCGCCTGCGTGCATCATTTCAACAGCGCAGCAAGCAAGGCCAAAAGTCATTGGCCATAAAGAACCATTACGTGTCCAGTTGATTAACTGGTCTGCAGTGGTAGTAACAAATCCTTCTTTGAGAACGCCTTCTAGTGCCATATCTATCACTCCCAGTCGAGAGCGCCCTTTTTCCAGATATATACGAAGCCCACAATGAATTCCAATAAGAAAATCACCATAGAGGCGTAGCCAAACCAGCCAATATCGCGAAGAGCTACACCCCATGGAAATAGGAATGCAGTTTCTAAGTCAAATAAGATAAATAGGATGGCGATGAGGTAATAACGCACGTCGAACTTCATACGTGCATCTTCGAATGCTTCAAAACCGCACTCATATGGAGACAGCTTTTCAGAATCTGGCTTTGAGGGAGCCAAGACTTTTCCGAGGAACATGGGGACTAAGCCCACCCCAATACCTACGAGGATAAAAAGCAGAACAGGAAAGTAATTAGCGAGATTCAAAATGGTCCTGAGTCGTTCGTCTGACAAATCTTAAGAAACAGCAAATTATCATTTACTCAACTACATAAAGCATTGATTTACAGCATAAATCCCTACAAATTTTACAATCTGGTGCCGACGGCGAGACTCGAACTCGCACAGCCTAAGCCACTACCCCCTCAAGATAGCGTGTCTACCAATTTCACCACGTCGGCATCTTGTAAAACCTGTCAATTCTACTGCATTGCACCACTGAGTTACCCCAAAAATAGGGGTACAGAGTGCTTAAAAGCTATTTTTTACTTCGGAACCGCTGGCTTGCTTGGGTCTTGAGGTGGTTCAATTGGCGCTGGGGCTGGAGCCACTACAGGCGCTACCGTGCCAGACAAAACACCAGGACTAACTTCCTTTTTATTCCCAATCCAAGTAATCCCCAAAGTGCAGACAAAAAAGACTGCCGCAAAAATAGCGGTTGTGTGGGACAGGAAATTGGCTGATCCGCTCGCGCCAAAAAGGCTACCAGAGGATCCAGAGCCAAAAGCGGCACCCATATCAGCACCCTTACCCTGTTGAAGCAACACAAGCAGGATCACAGCCAAAGCTGAAATTACCTGCAAAACGATCAATAAAGTCTTAAACCATTCCATGGCTTATCTCCAATTAAAAAATCTAGGCCTGACAAATGGCTAGAAAATCTTGAGGGTTCAATGAAGCGCCCCCAATCAATCCACCATCAATATCCGGCATTGCAAACAGTTCAACGGCATTATCAGGTTTGACACTGCCGCCATACAAAATTCCCACATGGGACGCTACATCTTCATCAAATTCAGCCAATTGCAAGCGAATTGCTCGGTGCATATCCTGAGCCATCTGAGCGCTTGCAACCTTACCCGTACCAATGGCCCAAATAGGCTCATAAGCAATTAGGCAGTCAGCTAAACGGTCTTGCAAAATCGCGACCTGCTTTGAAATTTGACCTCGTACCACCTCAATCTCACGGCCAGAGTTACGCTCATCAGCAGACTCACCGACACAAATCACTGGGATCATGCCATTGTCGAGCACCTGAAGTGCTTTGTCAGCTACCTGCTCATCAGTCTCCTGATGGTATTGGCGACGCTCAGAATGACCAACAATGACGTAGCCGCAATTTAATTCCTTGAGCATAGAGGCAGCCACTTCACCGGTATACGCGCCGTCAGCATAAGCTGAAGCATCTTGAGCTCCTAAGCTTAAAAAAGCTAATGAGCATTCATGAATCAAATCACCACATTGCGCCAAGTAAGGTGCCGGCACACAAACCGCATATTTGCGACCTGCTGGCATCCCCTGCTCCATTCCACGGCAAACGGTCTTGACCCAGTCTGCATTACTTGCAAGACTGCCGTTCATTTTCCAATTGCCGATAACAGTGAGTGGACGCATTAAATCTAGCTCAATACTTAAACGGTCAACACAATCTTGCCAACGTGCTCAGAGGACTCCATCAAACGATGGGCATCAGCCGCTTGGTCTAAGGTGAATGTTTTATAAATCACTGGCTTTAACTTACCTGCATCTAACAAAGGCCAGATGCGCGCATGTAACTGCTGGGTAATCTGTTTCTTGAATGACACTGGACGTGGGCGCAAGGTAGAACCAGTAATAGTTAAACGGCGACGCAAAATTTGCCCCGTATTCACTTCAGCCTTTGATCCGCCCATGATCGCAATAATCACAATGCGGCCATCATCAGCTAAACAATCAATTTCTTTTTGAACGTAAGTACCAGTAACCATGTCGAGCACCACATTGACACCCTTACCGTCAGTTGCCTTTTTTACTTCTTCTACAAAGTCTTGTGTCTTGTAATTAATTGCTAAGTCAGCACCCAAAGCAACGCAAGCAGCGCACTTCTCATCAGTACCAGCAGTAACAAATACTTTATGACCCAAGGCTTTCGCAATCAGAATCGCAGTGACTCCAATACCACTAGAGCCACCTTGCACTAGCAAAGTTTCACCCTCAGACAACTCACCACGCATGAAGACATTGCTCCATACGGTGTAAAAAGTTTCAGGCAAAGATGCTGCTTCTTGATCGGTAAATCCTTTTGGGTAAGGCAAGCATTGCGCAATAGGAGCGGTACACAGTTCTGCGTAACCACCACCCTGCACAAGCGCACAAACCTTATCGCCAACTTTAAGGCCAAACAGATTGTCAGCATGAGCTAAGTCACCACCAACAATCTCACCAGCTACTTCAAGTCCAGGAATATCCGATGCGCCCGCTGGAACTGGGTAATGGCCTTTACGTTGCAAAACGTCTGGACGATTAATTCCAGCAGCGATCACCTTAATCAAAATCTCGCCAGTACCAGCAGCCGGAGCTACTGGATCAGGACGAGTAGCAGCCACCAGCATTTCTGGGGCGCCAAATTCTTTGATTTCCATTACGCGCATATGAACTCCCGCTCGCTAACTTTACTTAAGCAGTTTCGCCAGATGCAGGAGCAGCTTCAGCAGCAGCTTCAGTTGCGCCAGCTAAAGGAGCAATCGTGCCACCCTCATCAGCCATTGCAGCCTTGAGAGATAAACGCAAACGACCGCGCTCATCAGCAGCCAACAACTTCACGCGAACTACCTGGCCTTCTGCTAAGTAGTCTTTGACTTCTTTTACGCGCTCATTAGAAATTTCTGAGATGTGCAAGAGACCGTCTTTACCTGGAAGGATGTTTACCAAAGCACCAAACTCAAGCAACTTCACTACTGGACCTTCGTAGATCTTGCCTACTTCAGCTTCAGCTGTAATACCTTCGATGCGGGCTTTTGCTTCAGCCATGCCTTCAGCAGAGGTAGAAGCAATAGTTACGGTACCGTCATCTTTAATATCGATGCTGCAACCAGTTTCTTTAGTCAAGGCTTGAATTGTTGCGCCGCCCTTACCGATTACTTCACGAATCTTGTCTGGATGAATCTTGAAAGAAACCATACGTGGAGCATGTGCAGACAATTCAGTACGAACTGAACCCATCGCTTCTTGCATCTTGCTCAAAATGTGCAAACGGCCTTCTTTAGCTTGGGCCAATGCAACTTGCATAATTTCTTTAGTAATACCTTGAACTTTGATGTCCATCTGAAGAGCAGTAATACCGTTAGCAGTACCCGCTACCTTGAAGTCCATATCGCCTAAGTGATCTTCATCACCCAAGATATCGGTCAACACAGCAAAGCGGTTGCCATCCAAAATCAAGCCCATTGCAACACCAGCAACGTGTGCTTTCACTGGAACGCCAGCATCCATCATCGCTAAACATCCACCGCAGACGGAAGCCATAGATGAAGAACCATTGGACTCAGTAATTTCTGAAACCACGCGAATGCTGTATGCGAAATCTTCTGCACTTGGCAATACTGGAATCAATGCACGTTTAGCCAAACGGCCGTGACCAATTTCACGACGCTTAGGGCTACCTACGCGACCTGTTTCGCCAGTGGCGAACGGAGGCATGTTGTAGTGGAACATAAAGCGATCACGGTACTCACCTTCGAGCGCATCAATGATCTGTTCATCACGTGCAGTACCTAAAGTAGCTACTACGAGAGCTTGCGTTTCACCACGAGTAAACAATGCTGAACCGTGTGTGCGTGGCAATACGCCATTACGAATCTCGATCGGACGAACGGTACGTGTATCACGACCATCAATACGTGGCTCGCCATTCAGGATCTGGCTACGAACAATTTTCGCTTCGATTTCAAACATGATGTCGCTAACAGCAACTGCATCAACATCACCCTCTTCAGCTAGCTTAGCTAAAACTGTTTTAGAGATCTCTTTGAGCTTGTCTGAACGAGCACCCTTTTGACGAATCTGATAAGCCTCACGCAATGGCGCTTCAGCCAATGCAGTGACCTTAGCAATGAATGGCTCATCTTTAGGTGCGGCAGTCCAATCCCACTCTGGCTTGCCAGCTTCGCGCACTAAATCATTAATTGCGTTGATCGCAGTTTGCATTTGGTCGTGACCATATACAACTGCACCCAACATCACTTCTTCTGATAACTGATTGGCTTCTGACTCAACCATCAACACAGCAGCTTGAGTACCAGCAACAATTAAATCCATCTCGCTAGTAGCTTGTTCTGTACGGGTTGGGTTCAAGAGGTATTGACCATTAGCGTAACCAACACGTGCTGCACCAACTGGGCCAGCAAATGGAATGCCTGAAACAGCCAAAGCTGCAGAAGCAGCGATCAGAGCAGGAATATCAGCAGGAACGTCTGGGTTGATAGATAGAACGTGTACTACTACCTGAACTTCATTCAAGAAGCCTTCTGGAAACAATGGACGCAATGGGCGATCGATCAAACGGGAGATCAATGTCTCACCTTCTGATGGACGACCTTCGCGACGGAAGAAACCACCAGGAATTTTTCCTGCGGCGTAAGTTTTTTCGAGGTAATCAACAGTCAATGGGAAAAAAGACTGGCCAGGCTTGGCTGATTTAGAGGCAACTACCGTGCCCATTACTACGGTGTCATCCACATTAACGATCACAGCACCACCAGATTGACGAGCAATCTCGCCTGTTTCCATTGTTACTTGGTGGTTACCCCATTGAAACGTCTTTACTGCTTTTTTAAACATAGTCATTCTGATCTTCTCCAAATTGTTCACGTAAAAGCCACATAGATTTCACGCTTGTCGTGGGATAAAGCAGTGTCACGACAACACTGGAGCGTTTGAAGATTACAAGGGATGCCATTCCAGGGAGGCACTGGATTTAATAATCCAGAAACTCATTGGAATGACACGATCCCCTACACAAATAATCTTGAAGCGCTCAAAAAACATGCCATCTGCTTAAGACTGATTCTGTTACGAAACAACCCTAAGAAAGATGGCATTGCAATACCGATAAGAATTACTTACGGAGACCTAATTTCTCGATCAATGCGCGATAGCGACCCAAATCCTTGCCCTTGAGGTAATCCAAAAGGCGGCGACGGCGTGAAACCATCTTCAACAAACCACGACGGCTGTGATGATCTTTAGCGTTAGCTTTGAAATGGGGGGTTAATTCATTGATGCGGGCTGTTAGCAATGAAACTTGAACTTCAGGGCTACCCGTATCGTTTGCGCTGCGCGCGTTTTCTTTGACGATTTCCGCCGTTTTAATATCAGCAACTGCCATTTTCATACTCCTTACTTGCGAACACCTGAGCTTTCACCCAATTTGTGTCGTGCATTAATTAATCAAATACAACAAAAAAGCTTTAAAAATCAAAGCCCTCGAATTGTAGCAGAGACAGGTCAAAAAATGGCTTGCTTCGCCTAGAACTTGCTATCCTCTAGGGAATCACACCCCATTTAAAATAAAATTACCCAATAAAATCAATAAGTTATGAAAATTCATCGCCTTGCTCCCCCTCTATGCACCCTGGTTTTAGGCACTTTTTGCCTCACTAACAGTGCTTTTGCCCAGTTTTCCAATCCTTTTGCCTCTCAAAAGACAGTTGCCCAGAAACGGGAAGATATCCTTAAAACGAGTGGCGACACCCTAAAGGCGCTATACCAAGTGCAGCCAAAGGCAAAAGAAGTTGTTGAAAAGTCTATTGGCTATGCCACCTTTAGCAACTTTGGCATGAAGATTCTGATTGCAGGCGGGGGAACAGGTAGCGGCGTGGTTATCCAAAAAGACGGTGCTAAACCGATTTATATGGATATGGCCGAAGTGCAGGCTGGACTTGGTCTTGGTATTAAGTCATTCCAGAACATTTTTGTATTTCAGACAAAAGCAGCCTTAAATGACTTCGTCAATTCCGGATGGACCTTTGGCGGTCAAGTGACTGCAGCAGCCAAATATGAAAAAGATGGTGATGCCTACCAAGACGCAGTGGTCGTTGCACCTGGCGTGCTGATGTACCAATTAACTGACTCAGGCCTTGCCGTAGAAATTACCGGCAAAGGCACTAAGTACTACAAGAACACAGATCTCAATAAATAAAGCTATTACGTAGATACTACAGATGTCGCCTGCAATTTCTTAAGGCGTCATCTGTGCATTAAGCTTAGCTTGACTAGGATCATGCAATTTATTCAGTGCAGATAAGTAGGCTTTTGCTGATGCAGCAATGATGTCCGGATCAGTTCCAACACCATTGACGATACGCCCACCCTTAGCAAGTCGCACAGTAACCTCACCTTGAGACTGGGTGCCTGATGTAATCGCATTCACTGAATAGAGCAATTGCTCCGCCCCACTCTTCACAATTTCTTCAATTGCATTCAAGCTAGCATCGACCGGCCCATTGCCTTCAGCCTCAGAGCTGGCTTCTTTATCGCCAACTCGAAAGGTGACCTTCGATTTTGGTCGCTCACCAGTTTCAGAGTGCTGACTCAAAGAAATGAATTTATAAAATTCACCCTCCTCAGCAGCAGCTGAATTAGACATGATGGCAATAATATCTTCATCAAAGATTTCTGATTTTTGATCCGCCAATGATTTGAAGCGAACAAAAGCTTCGTTCAAATCCGCTTCAGCTTCAATCGCAATACCCAGCTCTTGTAAGCGTTGCTTGAATGCGTTACGACCGGAAAGCTTGCCCAACACAATCTTATTGGTAGACCAGCCCACATCTTCTGCGCGCATGATTTCATAGGTATCGCGATTCTTCAGGATGCCATCTTGATGGATACCTGAGGTATGCGCAAATGCGTTTGCCCCAACAACCGCTTTATTAGGCTGAACCACAAAACCTGTGATCTGAGAAACCAACTTAGAGGCTGGAACAATTTGAGTCGCATCGATACCGCAGACCATATCAAAATAATCCTTACGCGTACGCAAGGCCATCACGATCTCTTCTAATGCCGTATTGCCAGCGCGCTCACCTAAGCCATTAATGGTGCACTCAATTTGACGCGCTCCACCGATCTTCACGCCAGCCAAGGAGTTGGCAACGGCCATACCCAAGTCATTATGGCAATGCACTGACCAAACCGCTTTATCTGAATTCGGAACACGGGTACGCAAGGTCTTAATGAACTCGCCATACAACTCTGGAGTGGCATAACCCACTGTGTCTGGAATATTGATAGTAGTAGCACCCTCATTGATGACGCCCTCAACTACTCTGCACAAGAAATCCATTTCTGAGCGATAACCATCCTCCGCTGAGAATTCAATATCCTCTGCTAAGTTTCTGGCAAAACGAATAGAACGCTTCGCTTGCTCCAGCACTTCTTCAGGAGACATACGTAATTTCACGGCCATATGTAATGGGCTAGTAGCTAAGAACGCATGAATCCGCTTAGCATTAGCAGCTTTCAAAGCATCTGCTGCACGAGTAATGTCCTTATCATTTGCACGCGCAAGTGAGCACACAATGGAATCTTTGACGGCAGCCGCTACTGCTGAAATAGCTTGAAAATCACCTTCAGAGCTCGCAGCAAATCCAGCCTCGATTACATCTACCTTGAGACGCTCTAATTGACGGGCAATACGAACCTTCTCGTCCTTGGTCATTGAGGCACCAGGCGACTGCTCACCATCACGTAAGGTGGTATCAAAAATGATTACTTTGTCACTCATCACTACTCTCCGGTTCAATATTGCTTAATTTTGCTGATAACTTGATTGTCGATCTAAAAACAAAAAACCCCAGCAATTTGCTGGGGCTGGTATGTCGTGGCTAATGAATTACTTTGATCTCATTAACTCAGGCCTTACCTGCCCCAAGCTGTAGGCTTAGTGCTAGTAGAAGCAGGTTCGAGATAAGTGAGAAATTCATCAACATGGATTGAATATAACCTAAAAAAATTGGTTTTAGCTAAAACGGCGACCGCTCAGTCGCTCCCAAGCCCAAATGACATAGCCTGAAATGGAATACACCACAAAGAGGCCGAATAAGGTCAATGGGGGATTGGAGGAGATCAACACAAAGGTGAGGATCATCAAGACCATCACGCCAAAGGGAACGCGGTAGCGAACATCCAAAGCCTTACCGCTATAAAAACGGGCATTGGATACCATGGTTAAGCCAGCATACACCGCCAAGAAGAAGGTAATCCAAGGGATTGCGCTGTCTCGCACTGGAATCTTATTGTCATCAGCCAACCAGATAAAGCCCGCCATTAAAGAGCCAGCAGCTGGACTAGGCAAGCCCTGAAAAAACTTCTTATCGACTACGCCAGTATTGACGTTAAAACGAGCAAGGCGCAGAGCGGCACCGGCGCAATAGGTAAACGCAGCTAACCAACCCCACTTACCTAAATCTTTAAGAGCCCACTCATAGGCTACCAAAGCTGGCGCCACACCAAATGACACCATATCCGCTAAAGAGTCATATTGTTCGCCGAAAGCGCTTTGTGTATTGGTCATACGTGCAACACGGCCATCCATACCATCCAAAACCAAAGATGCAAAGATAGCAATGGCAGCCATCTCAAATTGGTGGTTCATCGCATTAACGATGGCGAAGAAACCGCAGAATAAAGCTGCAGTAGTAAATGCATTCGGAAGGAGATAAATTCCTTTGCTGCGATGGCGCGGCTTATCCGCATGCAGCTCTTCTACTTCGTAATCAATGGCATCGCCAAGATCTTCTGCCCACTCGTCTTGAGTGCGGTCAGCTCGGGTACGCGAAAAGCGACTGCGATCAATACGGCCACGACGGCGAAATGTAGTCACAGAATATTCCCAGTTATTGCAGCTTAATTAATCTAAGCCAGGTACACGCGCTAATGCAGTGTTCGTAGCAAAAACTTTATCACCAACACTGACTAAAGGCTCAGCTGTTAGTGGCAAATAGACATCGACACGAGAACCAAAGCGAATGAAGCCGTAACGCTCCCCTGCTTTGAGTCTATCGCCAACATGGATATAACAAAGAATACGACGGGCGATCAGGCCTGCAACCTGAACCAGAGTGACGATTTGACCATTGGCATCAATCACAACAGCATTACGCTCATTCTCAGTAGAGGCTTTATCTAAATCGGCATTTACAAACTTGCCTGGGAAATACTGAATCTCTTTAACCAAGCCGTTGACTGCGCTTCGGTTGGAGTGAACATTAAATACGTTCATGAAAACACTGATCTTCAAAGCTTCACGACCTGCATAAGGATCGTTCGCTACTTCAACTACAACGATACGACCATCTGCTGGAGATAGCACTAGATCACGACCTAAAGCAGCAATACGCTGCGGATCACGGAAGAACTGCAGAACAAAGATAAAGATGATCCACAAAGGCCATGACCATGCAATGCCACCTAGATAGTGGACTAGCAAAGTAACGGCCCCCACTAATGCCAAATACGGCCAACCTTCTTTCGCAATAATGGGGTGCGGATACATCATCTTTGTTCTGAGCCTTTTTAGTTACTGCTATTAGTTTCTAACTACTGTTTGCTTAGTTCTTAGCTTAGTTCTTTGTTTGGTCAACTAATTTGTTCTTCGCAATCCAAGGCATCATGGCGCGCAACTTTGCACCAACTACTTCGATGTCATGCTCAGCATTCAAGCGACGACGTGAAATCAAAGTAGGCGCACCTGCTTTGTTTTCCAAGATGAAGCTCTTAGCGTACTCACCAGTTTGAATGTCTTTCAAGCACTGGCGCATTGCATTCTTAGTGTCTTCAGTAACAACACGTGGGCCAGTGACATATTCACCGTACTCAGCATTGTTAGAGATAGAGTAGTTCATGTTGGCGATACCACCTTCGTAGATCAAGTCAACAATCAACTTGAGCTCATGCAAGCACTCGAAGTAAGCCATTTCAGGAGCGTAACCAGCTTCAACCAAAGTCTCAAAACCAGCTTTGATCAACTCTACTGCGCCACCACAAAGAACAGCCTGCTCACCGAACAAGTCAGTTTCAGTTTCTTCTCGGAAATTAGTTTCGATGATGCCGGCACGACCGCCACCGTTTGCTGTTGCATATGACAAAGCAACATCACGAGCAGAGCCAGATTTATCTTGGTACACAGCGATCAAATGAGGAACGCCGCCACCTTGTGCATAAGTACCACGAACAGTGTGACCCGGTGCCTTAGGAGCAATCATGATCACATCTAAGTCAGCGCGTGGCTGAACTTGACCGTAGTGAACGTTAAAGCCGTGAGCAAATGCCAATGCAGCGCCCTGCTTGATATTTGGATGAACTTCTTTGTTGTATACCTCAGCGATTTGCTCATCAGGCAAAAGCATCATCACTACATCAGCGTCTTTAACGGCTTCGCCAACTTCTTTTACTGTCAAGCCGGCATTTGCAGCCTTGCTCCAGGAAGCGCCATTTTTACGCAAACCCACAGTCACATTGCAGCCAGAATCCTTGAGGTTCAATGCATGTGCATGCCCTTGTGAACCATAACCAATGATGGTTACTTTTTTGCCTTTAATGAGGGACAAATCAGCGTCTTTATCGTAAAAAACTTTCATGCTCTTTCCTTGTTTTGAAAATGTAGTTAATTCAGTAATCCGTTAAAAAATTAAACCTTGAGGATGCGCTCACCGCGCCCAATACCAGAACCACCCGAACGGACAGTTTCTAGAATCGATGCACGATCAATCGAATCAATAAAGGCGTCTAATTTGGCACCATCACCAGTTAATTCAATGGTGTAACTCTTATCAGTCACATCGATGATGCGACCACGGAAGATATCCGTTGTACGTTTCAACTCTTCACGCTCTTTACCTACCGCGCGAACTTTAATCATCATGAGCTCACGCTCAATGTGAGGGCCTTCAGTCAAATCAAATACCTTAACCACTTCAACTAAGCGATTTAAGTGTTTTGTAATTTGCTCAATCACATCTTCAGAACCAATCGTGACAATCGTCATGCGCGAGAGTGAAGGATCTTCAGTAGGCGCAACACTCAAGGTTTCGATGTTGTAACCACGCGCAGAAAATAAACCCACTACACGAGAGAGTGCCCCTGGTTCGTTCTCTATCAATACAGAAATAATATGTCGCATTAGAGATCCTCGCTACCCAAAAGCATTTCAGTAATACCCTTACCCGCTTGAACCATTGGCCAAACGTTTTCTTCTGGGTCTGTCTGGAAATCCATGAATACAGTGCGATCTTTCAAACGAATCGCTTCTTTGAGGGCGCCTTCAACATCTGACTTCTTCTCAATACGCATACCAACGTGACCAAAAGCCTCCGCCAACTTCACAAAGTCTGGTAATGAGTCCATGTACGAGCTGGAATAGCGCTTGTTATAAGTCAGCTCCTGCCATTGACGAACCATACCGAGGTAACGGTTGTTCAATGACACAATCTTCACGGGCGTGTTGTACTGCTTACAAGTAGACAGCTCTTGGATGCACATCTGAATAGAGCCTTCACCAGTGATAGCAAATACATCCTTATCTGGGAATGCTTTCTTGATACCCATGGCATAAGGCAAACCAACGCCCATAGTTCCAAGACCACCAGAGTTAATCCAGCGGCGTGGCTTATCAAACTTATAGAATTGTGCAGCCCACATTTGATGCTGGCCAACGTCAGAAGTAATAAATGCATCGCCACCAGTCAGCTCCCACAGCTTCTGAACTACGTACTGTGGTTTAACAATCTGCGAAGCTTCATCGTACTTTAGGCAATCTTTTTTACGCCACTCATTAATCTGCTCCCACCATGCAGCCACTTTGGCATCGTTCTTACGTGGACCAGCAGCTTTAAGTTGAGCCGTCATCTCTTGCAATACTTCTTTGAGATTACCAACGATAGGTACATCTACTTTCACCCGCTTAGAAATCACGGATGGATCGATATCAATATGAATGATCTTGCGTGGATGACTTGCAAAGTGTGCAGTGTTACCGATTACGCGGTCATCAAAACGTGCACCAATTGCAATCAACACATCGCTGTGCTGCATCGCCATATTGGCTTCATAGGTACCGTGCATACCCAGCATACCCACAAACTGCGGACTAGTGCCTGGGAAACCACCGAGACCCATGAGGGTATTAGTAACTGGGTAACCCAATACATCAGCAAACTCTTTCAGTTCTGGAGCGGCATCAGCCAAGATCACGCCACCACCGGTATAGATGAATGGGCGCTCTGCTTCTTGCAACAAAGAAACTGCTTTACGAATTTGTCCGCTATGCCCCTTTACCACTGGGTTATACGAACGCATCTCCAGTGTTTCTGGGTAGACGAATGGTCCTTTGGCAGCAGATACATCCTTAGGAATATCAATCAATACTGGACCTGGGCGACCTGTTTGTGCAATATGGAAGGCCTTCTTGATCACCAAAGGAAGGTCTTTCACATCCTTTACCAAGAAGTTGTGCTTTACCACTGGGCGAGTGATACCAACGGTATCGGCCTCTTGGAAAGCATCTTCACCAATAGCGTAAGTTGGCACGTTACCGCTGATGACTACCAATGGAATGGAGTCAGTGTAGGCAGTAGCAATTCCGGTAACCGCATTGGTTACACCGGGACCTGAAGTAACTAGAGCGACACCAACCTTACCGGTTGCACGCGCATAGCCATCGGCCGCATGAACTGCTGCTTGCTCATGGCGAACAAGAATGTGTTCAAACTTGTCCTGCTTAAAAATTTCGTCGTAGATAAAAAGAACGGAACCACCTGGGTAACCCCAAACGTATTCAACACCCTCTTTGTGCAATGCTTGAACCAACATCTCTGCGCCAATCATTTCAGGCGCATTCGCTGTGGAATTTGGGTTTGCTGTGTCTTGGTTAGCTTTAGAAGCTAAAAATTCGGCGCTGCTTGTATTCATTTTCTTTCGTCCTTTGCAATTTTCGGCAAAAAATTGATTGGTCTGTTCTGTCTCCTGCTTGTGGCCTGAGTTCGAACGGCGCTGCTACCGGAAAAAACCACTTCTTGAATGAGATTCTAGGTAGTAAGCCCTATATTCTATAGCAATCCCCTAAAATAGACGAATTCCATCTGATTCAGGTCTAATCTACTGAATGGCTTCACCCCAAGAACTTTCTGACTTTCTAAGCAGTGTTGAGCAGCGCGCTTTCAAGCAGGCGGTCTATGCTGTGCGGGATGACGATGCGGCATTAGACATCGTTCAAGACGCCATGATTAAGCTGGCCGAAAAGTACGGTGATCGTCCCGCAGCGGAATTACCCCTGGTTTTCACCAGAATTCTGCAAAACCGTATTCACGACTGGTTTAGGCGCCAGAAGGTTCGCAATACCTGGGTCACCCTGTTCTCCAATATGGGCAAGAAATCAGATGAAAAAGATGATTTTGACCCCCTGGAGTCCCTTTCGGCCCCCGATGACAGTGAAATTCACCAAGATGGTGCGTTCAAGCTAGAACGCAGTCAGTTATTACAGTCTTTAGAGTCAGAAATATCAAAATTGCCTGCCCGTCAACGAGAAGCCTTCCTGATGCGTTATTGGGATGAGCTGAGTATTACTGAAACTGCCCTTGCCATGAGTTGTAGCGAGGGAAGCGTCAAAACCCACTGCTCAAGAGCCACCCAGGCTCTAGCTAAAGCATTGAAATTAAAAGGAATTACGCTGTGAACCGCAATCAAGACCTCCTCAATCCAACAGAAGCTGACCAATTTGGCCAGTCTGCTGCCGCCCTGCTTCGTCAAGGATCCCAATCCCTGCCGGCTGGCATTAAAGATCGTCTCTATGCAGCGCGCCTCAAGGCACTTTCCGTCAAAAAACCAGAAAAAGTACGCGTCCAACAGCATGTTCTGGCCAGCACCTCTGGAAACTGGTCCTCAGGCTCACGTACTTTTTGGGATAACGTGGGTTGGGTTGCTCCGCTCGTTGTTCTTGTATTTGGCCTAATTGGCATCGCCCAATGGCAGCAAGACTCCCGCATTAACGATATTGCTGAGCTCGATGTTGCCCTCTTGACTGATGATGTCCCGCCAGATGCCTATGCTGATAGCGGCTTTATGGGCTTCCTCAAAAATGGTCCTTTGGCTGAATCTGAACAAGATAGCCTGGATTCAGTGAAGTCACCATCTTAAGGTTCAGGGTAAGTCAAATTAGCTCATGCTAAAAAATTCACGATCCTTGCATGCCGCTCTCAGCATCTCCATGATGATGACGATTGGCGTTGCTGGATCGGTGCAATCTTCACTTGCACTCGCTCAAACTCCCACAGCCAGCCATGGAAAAAGTACTGGCATTCCAGAAAAGAAACCAGATGGAACTTGGGAAGGCCTTAAGCCTGAGCAACAAAAAATCTTGGCGCCTCTGGAAAGCGATTGGGATTACATGCTCCCTGATAGTCGCAAGAAATGGATTCAGGTTGCAAATCTATACCCCAAAATGAGCGAGGTCGATCAAAATCGATTGCAGTCTCGGATGACCAGTTGGTCCAATCTCTCTCAAAAAGACCGCCGCATAGCCCGTGAAAATTACTTAAGTAGCCTCAAGTTCCCTGCTGAGAAAAAAGCAGAAGCCTGGAGCGCGTATCAAAAACTCAGTGATGAGCAAAAAAAGAAATTAGCTCAAGCTGAAGTCAACAAGAAAAAACCAACGGCTGCTAGCGCACCAACATTACAACAGCATCCGATTACGCAAAAATCGAACTTAGCACCAACCCTGCCAGCAAGTAGCACCCCAGTCCAAGAAGTTCCGGCTCCGAGCGCAAGCTCAGAGAGCAACTCAAGCAACCCCTAAGAATCTCTAGGCTGTGATTACTCCCGCTGAATTAGATGCACTTCCTGCCCCGCAATTTTGGCGCCGGGTGTCTTGCACACTTTACGAACAATTAGTCTTGCTTGGTGTGATCGCCTTCACTTTCCTTGTCCCGAATTTGGGATTGGGCATGCTCTTCAATATTTCACTGCCAAGTTGGCTCACTTTTCTCTATCTCTATGCCGTCCTGGGGATTTACTTTGTTTGGTATTGGACCAAGTCTGGGCAGACGCTTGCCATGCAAACGTGGCGTGTACGGATGATTGGCCCAGGGGGATATAACCTAAGCCGCAAGCAAGCAATCAAGCGCTATGTTTTTGGATCCCTATGGCTTCTGCCATGCGTCCTGATGCAGTGGGTCTTTGAACTTCAAAGATGGCAAATTATTGAGATGCTATTTGCAGTTGCCCTAATTCTGTGGCCACTGAGCATTTACTTAGATCGCGTCAATCCTCTTCAACGCCAAAGCCTGCCAGACCGTTTTGCTGGAACGCGTTTAGTAGAGCTGCCAAAGAACTTAGTCAAGCTCTCATAATTACGGGGTCAACTACCAGGGCGCGTCTTAAATCTCGCGCAAACACTCCATCGCAGTAGTAGTTTGAATTTTTCTCTGAAAGCGATAGCCTGCCAATAGACAGGCAAGTACTCCAAAGATGATGCCCATTGCTAAGGACTGGGCAAATGCATTGAACTCAATCTCCAAAACAAAACGGCCTAGCGCCCATGCGGCGATTCCAGCGGCCAGTCCCGCTAGGGCTCCAGCAAGAGAGCCAATAATGAAGAGTTCAGCTAGAGCAATTTTTCCCAGCAGATAACGAGATGCTCCAACTGCTTTGAGCAAGGCTGCACTCCTAAAGCGCTCATCTTGTGTTGCCGCAATTGCAGCAACTAAAACCAAAATCGCTGCTGCAATAGTGAAAGCGAACAATAAACCCAGCACAGAAGATAGTCGATCTAATACATCTTGAATTTGCTGCAAGGACGTAGCCACATCCACAATAGTGAGGTTTGGATAGGTCTGCGCAAGCTGGTAATCGAGACCTTCAATTTGAGCGCTTTGGTAATAGGAGGTAATCCAGGACTGTGGCATTTCTTCCAGCATGGCGGGCGGCATGATGACAAAGAAGTTCACTTTCATTGAACTCCAATCTAACTTACGCAAAGAGGTAATAGGCGCAGTGACTTTTTCACCGGCGAGCTCAAAGGTCATCTGATCGCCAAGCTTTAACTTCAAGGTCTTCGCAATCCCGGCCTCTAATGAAACCTGTGGCGCACTACCCTCAATCCATTTACCCGCAGTAATGCGATTACCTTCAGGCAACTGTTCGGTATACGAGAGATTAAATTCTCGATCGACCAAGCGCCGTGCATTTTCATCAATATAGTCATTCGGCCCAACAGCTTTTCCGTTCACCTCAACCAGACGCGCGCGCACCATAGGACTAAAGCTGGGCTTAGCTACACCCGCATCTTGTAAAGACTGGGTGATTTTGGGCTTTTGATCTTCCTGAATATTAATCATGAAGCGATTGGGCGCATCCACCGGAATATTCCCCTGCCAAGCCGCCAATAAATCCTGGCGAAGTAAGAGAATCAGTAGCAAGGCCATCAAGGCGATGCCTAAGGCAGTAATCTGCATCACAGCAAATCCTGCGCGCCGTGCTTGTGCAGTCAATGCAAAGCGAATTGCAAAGCTCTTGGCACCCCACCCCGAAAACACAATATTCAACAGACGAAGTGATAACCAAGAGACCGCGGCAAAAAGAGCGAGGGCCAAGCCAAAGCTCAGGGCAACCCAAGCAGCCAGTTTCAGGTCTTGGGCTGCTATGGCGATTAAAGCAAGGCAAGTCATCAGACCAAACAGTGCAACCCAAAGTGCTTTGATATTGACTGAACCCAATTCTTTTCGAATCAACCTCACTGGGGAAATCATGACCAAGCTCCATAAGGGTGGTCCAGCAAAACCAATCAGCAAGCAGGAAGAAAACAGCGCACTCCAAACTAATGGCCAGAGGGATAGCGAAGGTAGATTAGTAAATACCAAATTACCTAAGATACGTATCAATACCTCCTGGATACCATAAGCAATGGCAGCCCCCATCACTGCTGCTGCCAGACACAGACTGCCCAGCACTTTAATTTGCTTAATCAGAATCACTTTTTGGCTTGCACCTAAGCATTTCATTACCGCGCAGACATCTGCCTGCTTTAAAACGTAACGGCGTGCCGAGAGGGCAATGGCTACTGCGGCTACCATTGCCGTCAGCAAGGCCACTAAGGATAAGAAGCGCTCTGCCCGCTCTAGCGTCTTGCGCATCATCGGTTGCGCGTTCTCTAAGGTCTCGATGCGTAAACCGCGCAGACCTTCAGCTTCAATCCATTGCGTGGCCCACTGCTCATAATCAGAAATAGCTTGATCACTTCCCGCTAGTAGCAAGCGATAAGTGACCCGACTACCCAAACCAATCAGACCCGTGGCCGGCAAATCCTCCAGTGACATCATCACGCGTGGCGCGAAATTCATAAAGCCAGCACCTCGGTCGAGCTCACGCTCCAGGACACCGCTAATGACAAATGAGTTATCCCCCAACAACATCTGATCGCCTAGCTTAGCCCGCAGCGTATTGAGCATAGCTGGATCCACCCAAACCGAACCAGATGATGGGGTCAGACTTGCCTGAGATGGAGAAACCTGCAAGTTGCCGCGCAAAGGATAATCAGCACTCACCGCCTTGAGCGAGGCAAGCTTGCTTTGCGCACCCACGGTGGCCATGCTTGGAAAGACAATTGTTTGAGCGGAGCTTAGTTGCCGCCTTTTTGCCTCCTGAATGAAGCGCTCATGCAGCGGTTGATCGGAGACCAGCAATAAATCGGCAGCAAGAAGTTGGCGGGCATCAAACTGGAAAGCCCGTTGCATCCGATCAGCCAAGAAACTGACGCTAGATAAGGCTGCTACAGAAAGCGTTAATGCAACTAGTAAAGCCAGTAGCTCACTGGATCGCAGATCTTGTCGAATACCCCGAAAGAAACTAGCTAGCACTCCGCTTAAATCGCCTGAATCTGACCGCCATCAACACGGATCACCGACCCAGTGATAAAGGAAGCGCTTTGGCTTGCCAAGAATGCAGCGGTATCACCATACTCCTGAGGGTCACCATAACGACCCATCGGAATCTGCTTCAAGCTAGCCTGAACGACAGAGTCATAGCTGACATTCTCACGTTGAGCGCGCGCCTCATCCAATTGGCGCAAACGATCAGTAGCCACACGACCAGGCATGATCACATTCACGGTAATACCTTCAGCAGCCACTTCTGCAGCCAAGGTTTTAGACCAAGCCAATAGTGCGGCACGCAAGGTATTGGAGATGGCGAGATTTTTTATGGGGGCGATGGCGCCTGAGGTGGTGCTGGTAATAATACGGCCCCACTGACGCTGACGCATTCCAGGAAGAACACGATCCGTAATACTGATTAGCGAGAGAACCATGTCGTTAAAGCTCTTCTGCCATAAGGCAGGATCCTGACCAGCGGCTAGGGTTGGAGGGGGTCCACCTGTATTGTTCACCAAGATATCGATTGGTCCGAGCTCTTTTTCTACTTTGCTCACCAGCCCATCAATGACAGAAGGATCTGATAAATCCCAAGTCAATGCGAGAGCAGTTCCACCGGCTGCTTCAATTAATTCAACTGACTTTTTTAATCCCTCAGGATTGCGACCAGTTACCGCCACCTTAACGCCTTCACGCGCTAAAGAAACAGCCATCGCCTGACCTAAACCTCGGCTTGACGCCATCACCAGTGCAACCTTGCCCTTAAGCCCTAAATCCATGTCTTCTCCACTTTTTATATTTTTTGCAATTCTAGAATAACTACTGCCCTAATGGTGGGGGCAGATTGCCAGCATACTTGTAAAGCACTACCTCATATTCTTGCAAAATTTGTGCCAAGGCCTCTTGCTGACCCAACACTAGCGCTTGCGGGGTATTGTCTTTCAGCGCAATCCTCTTGGTATAACGATTTTTACCAATAACAGGATTACGCTTTTGAGGATCAGTCGCAGTCAGGAAAAACTCAGCCGTCACAACAGCCTCTGGGCGAACTCGGTAGTCGCCATAAAACTCTTCCACAGAAACCTGAAGGTTGTAATAAGGGAAGAAGCTATTTCCCTGCCCCACCGTCATTGAAAAGATTTGAGCGTTATTGAGCCATTGACGAGTCGCATTACTTACCATCTCGTTCGGTAACGCCGAATAGATATTATAAAAATCCTTTTCATAGCGCTGATCACCTAAACGGTAAACCAAAGATTTGCCATCAAACGGCGGCGTTGTTGATACTGAACCCATCTTGAGCCATAGATCACTCCGTGGTTTATAGGGGCTACCAGTACGCTCTGGTGCCACCATCCAACTGCTAGTCTCTAGAGCTGGTCTTTTAGGCAAAGAACAGGCGCTCAATGCAGTCATGATGAATACGCAAGCGGCAAATTGAGTCAGGCGCGAGTTTTTCATCGTCAGAACTTTAATTGGGGTCATTTTTGAACTCCATTTAAAGGAGGTGTAATACGTGCAGGTGGCTCACCCCAAATCAGAGTAGATGGCGACTGACTTGCAACGCGAGTGAATTCATTTAACTGCTCGCTTGCCTGGCGGAGGTTCTCCAAAGTTGCTGTGGTATCACCCTGCACACTAGTTACGGTTTGGCGCAAAGACGCCATGGCTGCAACCAATTCACGCATCAAGATATTCAGCTGGTCTTTGTCGGTGGCCTTAGCAATCCGATCCAACAGCACATTCAAATCTTGAACAGAATTAATCAGCCCAGCATTTTGTTTGCCATCACCCGCCATCAACTTATTCAGATTACCCAACAGGGCATCAAATTTCTTTTGAGTGCCATCCACATCCAAGCCATTCAGGGCGCCAATTAACTTCTGAATACCAGAAATAATCTCATCAGCTTGATTGGGCATAGAAGGTACTACCGGATATTCTGGCTCCCACGGATATTTCAGAATGTAATTCGGGTCCGACTTGGGATAAAAATCCAACTCCACATAATTCACGCCAGTAATACCCATAGATCTGATGCGTGCTCGTAAGTTATCTTTGACGAATGATTCTAGGTGGCTCCTCTCTAAAGCATCACCGAAAATTTGCATTCTCACAACGACATACTCTTGCTTCTGAATCATCGGAACATCTTTTTCATACAAGTCGCCCGACAAACTAATGGATGTCACCTGTCCAATTTTGACACCCCGAAAGCGTACTGCTGCCCCAGCATCTAGACCAGTGACGGATTGCTTGACATAGGTTTCCACCATGAATGATTTTTTAAAGAACTGTCCTGAGCCAAAGATCAAAATAATGGTGAGCAATACACCGATTGCAGTCAGAACAAAAATTCCCAGACGGAAATAATTGGGATTGGAGTCATTACTCATGCTGCGTCCTTACTCATGATGCGATTAAAGAATTGGTGCACTTTAGGATCTTTGCTGGTATCTCTCAACACCTTGGGATCACCCTCAGCAATAATGCCTTTAGCGTCTTTGTCTAACATGATCACCTTATCGGCAATCGAATAAATACTGGCCAACTCGTGAGAAACAATCACGAAAGTAAATCCCAAGTTTTTAGAGAGATCCAGGATCGTGCTATCTAGATCGGCTGATGTAATGGGATCAAGACCAGCCGATGGCTCATCTAAAAACAATATCTTGGGATCTAAAGCCATCGCACGAGCTATCGCGGCACGCTTTTGCATACCGCCACTAATCTCGCTAGGCATATAAGTTTCGTACGGAAGTAAACCGACTAGATCCAGCTTGCACCGCGCTAATAGATTCATTTGATCTCTACTGAGGTGGGTGTACTCCTCCATAAAGAGCGTCACGTTGTCGAGCAAATTCATAGAGCCAAATAAAGCGCCCTGCTGATACATCACCCCAAAACTTGTCATGATTTTTTGGCGCTCAGCACCCTGAGCTACGGTGATATTTTGACCTTCAATCAACACATCTCCGGAAAGCGGCTGATATAGTCCAAACAAGTTTTTTAAGAGGCTGGACTTACCGCATCCTGACCCACCCAAGATGACAAAGATCTCACCCTGCTTGACAGAGAAATTGAGATTCTGCAAGAGTACTTTTGAGCCATAACCCACGGTTAGGTTTTGAACATCGATTGCGTTATCGATTGCACTCATCAGAAACCCGTCCTGTAAGAAATGTAGGCAAAGATGCCGTCTACCAGGACGATCATGACAATACTGCTCACCACTGCTCGAGTTGCAGAGATACCAACAGCAGCGGCACCAGTGCCTGTTTGCATCCCACGCAAACAACCCATTGCAGATACAACTACACCAAATAAAGTAGCCTTCAGAAGACCCGATAGAACATCTTCTACGCCTACAGCAGCCAACATGCCGTTATAAAAATTAATAAAGGGGATGCCATAAATTTGCATCGTCAGCATGGAGGAAAAAATACTCACGATATCGGCGAATAAGGTCAATATGGGCGCCACTAAAATACCTGCCAATACGCGCGGCACCACTAAGAATCGAATAGGACTTAAACCGCCAGTCACCAAAGCATCCACTTCACTATTGACAGTCATTGTGCCGATCTCGGCAGCAAAGGCAGCTGATGAACGGCCGGCCAGCAAGATTGCGGTGATTAGTGGCCCCATCTCACGTACGATACCGAGGGCAGCTAGCGGCCCTACAAATGAGACGGCACCGAATTGCTCCATGCCAATAGCAGCCTGGAAAGACAAAATTACGCCAATTAAAAATGCAACTAGGCCCACAATGGGTAATGCAGAAATACCTGCCTCTACAGCAGCATTGACAAAGTCACCCCAGCGAACTTGCTTTATGTGGCGTATCGACCAGGCCAAGTCTGCTGATAGGTGGCCAACGAAGATAACCAATCCACGAGCATCATCGATGAGATTTTGAGCTGCCATCCCGGTGCTCACTACAAAACTTCGTTTGGGTTTTACAGCAGGGACAGGGAACAAATTCTGAATAGGATCGAATTCATGTAATAGCGGCTGATACTTCTGATCTAGACCCTGGATCTCAAAGCGCCCACCTGCTTTTTGTTGAGCCTCTTCTATGTCAATTAAAAAAGCAAACGCAGATCCATCCAGCGAACTGACCTTTGAAGCATCCATCACCAATGAGCGGCTTTGAGGATCTCCCTGCCCCAACCATAGGGTCTGCTTTTCCCGCACCTCAGTCCATACGCCAGCCAATGAATACACATTCACAGCGCCGCTCAAGGTCACTTGGGCATGCAATGTATCAACTTGCGACCAAACCGCAACGGGAGCTTGTGAATCTGAGGAAATGGCGTCTGAAATGCTCATAGGCAAACTATAAGGGATCTGAATGAAACCATTGTGAAATGGCTAAAAAAGAAAAAGGGCCCAGTCTTTCAACTAGGCCCCATATAGGTTGGTGCGGCTGGCAGGAATTGAACCCACGACCCCTTGGTTCGTAGCCAAGTACTCTATCCAGCTGAGCTACAGCCGCAACAGCCATAATTATGCCATGGAAGAGAAGAACTACATCACACCTGCAGGTCACGAGCGCATTAAAAGCGAGCTTTTACAGCTCCTAAACCTTGATCGGCCCGAGGTTGTTAAGGTTGTTCACTGGGCAGCCTCCAATGGCGACCGCTCTGAAAATGGGGACTATATCTACGGAAAAAAGCGACTTCGGGAGATTGATCGCCGAATTCGCTTCCTCAATCAACGCCTTGAATTTGCCGTAGTTGTCGACAATCAGGCCCGAAAATCGGGTGAAGCCGATGCCGAGCAGGTCTTTTTTGGCGCTACGGTCACTTATGCCAGCCTAGAAGGTGCTGACTCTGGCAAAGAGACCACCATCACCATTGTGGGGGTTGATGAGGTCGATTTAGAGCTGGGTCACGTGAGTTGGGTATCGCCGATTGCTAAAGCCTTAATAAAGGCTCGTTTGGGTGATTGCGTGAAAATTCAGACACCAACCGGCTCCACCGAGATTGAAATACTAGACGTTCAGTACCGGTAAATCCAGTTTAAAGAAATTTAGCTAACTCGGACGCGGGTCACGCGCATCACATCATGGTTCGTGCGCAAGCTACGCATCACCTTAGAAAGGTGCAAGCGATCTGAGACTTGGATTGTGAAACGGATAGTGACAGCATCTTCTTTATAGCGATCATCCATCGATACGTTCATGATGTTGGAGTCGGCGGCAGTCACACTGCTGGCTACCCTGGCTAATACTCCCTTACCTTGGCGCGTGTCGATTGCAAGATCAACCTCAAATTCTCGGTTAACCTCTTTACCCCACTCGACCTCTACCCACTTGTCACTATCTTTAGAGAGCATTCTGAGAGCAACTGGACAGTCATTGGTATGGACTTGCAAGCCCTCGCCCTTACCGAGATAACCAATGATGTTGTCACCTGGAATTGGATGGCAACAAGTTTGAAAGCTAATCGAATTGCCTTCGCGACCATCTACCAAAATAGCCTGACGCTGATGGTGGTGTGAGGCGATCTCTTGTTGAGGAGACACCCAATCTGCCACGCCTAAGCGCATTTGCTCGGAACCGCCCTCATCATCAATCAAAATCTTCAATCGAATAGCTAGCTCTTGAGCGGATCTACGACCCAAGGCAATATTGACACAAGCCTCTTCACGGGTTTTATCACCAGTCCAATGTAATAACTTTTCCCAAAGCTCTGGTGTTAGCAGTCCAGCATCGACCCCTTGTTGACGTAGGGCGCTGGCCAAAAGACGCTCGCCCAACTGAAGAGACTCGGCATAGTGCTTGGTCTTGAGTGAGTGACGAATAGAGGCACGAGCCTTACCCGTTCTCACAAATGCCAACCAGCCCGGATTAGGCTGAGAGTTGGCTGATGTCACCACCTCAACAATATCGCTATTCTTTAATTCACTACGTAAGGGCAATTGCATGCCGTTAATCTTGACCGCAACACAAGTGTTGCCCACATCACTATGAATCGAATAGGCAAAGTCTAAGGCGGTAGCACCACGGGGCAAGGCCCTAATTTGACCCTTCGGTGTAAAGACATAAACCGCATCTGGGAACAAATCAATTTTGACGTGCTCTAAGAATTCTTGTGAATCACCACTGCTATCCTGAATGTCAATTAAGGATTGCAACCATTGATGTGCGCGGTTTTGCACCTCACTCATATCAGGGCCGCCATCTTTGTAAGCCCAGTGCGCAGCAACGCCTGCCTCAGCAACCGCATGCATATCACTAGTGCGTATCTGGAACTCAACTGGTACACCCGATGGCCCTAAAAGCGTTGTATGCAAAGACTGGTAACCATTGAGCTTAGGAATCGCAATGTAATCCTTAAACTTGCCAGGCATCGGTTTATAGAGTGCGTGCAAAATACCGAGCGCACGATAGCACTCATCAATTGAATGAACGGTCACCCTGAAGGCATACACATCGAGCACTTGAGAGAAACTCAAATGCTTACCGCGCATTTTGTTGTAAATACTAAACAGCGTTTTTTCTCGGCCTTGTAGATCGACCTCGAGATTCACTTTTGCAAAAGCCATGCGGGCGTTCTGCAAAATCTTTTCCACCATCTCTTTGCGATTACCACGCGCCCGCTTCACTGCATCCTCGATCACCCTAAAGCGCATAGGCATTGAGTAGCGGAAACTCAAGTCCTGTAAGTCGCGGTAGATTACATTCAGGCCCAAGCGATGGGCAATTGGTGCATAAATCTCAATGGTTTCAGCGGCCACTCTGCGACGCTTTTCCATTGGAACGGCATCGAGCGTGCGCATATTGTGTGTGCGATCAGCGAGCTTAACCAAAATGACTCGAACGTCGCGCGCCATCGCCATAAACATCTTACGGAAGCTTTCCGCTTGCGCCTCTGCATGACTTTGGAATTCCAGCTTATCGAGCTTGGTTAAACCTTCTACAAGCTCCGCTACTTTGCTGCCAAACTTACCCACCAGATCAGCTTGAGTGCAGCCAGTGTCCTCAATCACATCATGCAGTAAGGCTGCCATGATGGAGGACGCATCCAAGTGCCAGGTCGCACAGAGTTCAGCAACGGCTACGGGATGGGTAATGTATGGCTCGCCGCTATGGCGATACTGACCGAGGTGAGCTGCATCAGCAAAATGGAAGGCCTGCTTAATAAGAGCTACTTCATCGGGCTTGAGGTAGCCTAATTTAGAAATGAGACCATCAATAGAAACAACTTGGTGCTTTAAGGGTAATTTTGGCGCAGATGTGGGGCCAAATAAATGTCGACTCGACTGAGCCAACAAAGTTGCGATGATGGAAGACTTATCGCCTTTAGCGGTCTCTTTAGGCGAGACCTGACCTTTGGATTCCGATGTGTTTGGGTCGCCTAAGGGGAGCTCCACAACGGAACCCCTGAATTACAAAGGTACTTTGGTCAACATGTCACGGTCAGTTACACCAGCAGCAACTTCACGTAACGCAACTACAGTTGCTTTATCTCTGGACTCAACACGTGGGGAGTGACCTTGAACCAATTGACGAGCGCGATAAGTCGCGGCCAATACCAGCTCAAAACGATTTGGGATAGTTTTTAGACAATCTTCTACAGTAATACGGGCCATGCTGAACTCACTTAAATTTAGCTTCAATACCTATAGGATAACTGATTAGACCCCAAGGCGCCTTAAAAGCGCTGGGTTGCGAGCCATAACCGGTCCTGAGCGCAGGCGGCTGGCAGCAACCACATAGCGCAAATCTATTAAAGCCTGCTCAAAATCATCATTGATCACAATGAAATCGGCTTCATGGGCATGCTGGAGCTCTAAATGCGCTGCAGCCAACCTTCTCTGAATCGTTGCCTCATCATCCTGCCCTCGTTTGCGCAAGCGCTCTTCTAAGGCCTCGAACGAAGGCGGGAAGATGAAGATCCACTGTACTTCGGGAATAATTTGACGAATCTGTTGAGCGCCCTGCCAGTCGATCTCCAACATGACATCGCGCCCGGTTTTCATCTGAGCCTCAATCCACGCTTTGGAGGTGCCGTAAAAATTGCCGTGTACTTCAGCGTGCTCCAAAAAATTGCCCTGGTCACGCTCCGCGATAAATGCATCTCTGGCAATAAAGCGGTAGTCCTTACCATCTACCTCACCCGGTCTTGGAGCGCGTGTTGTCGTGGAAAGGGATAACTTCAGTGCTGCATCTTCTTGCAACAAGGCATTGACCAAGGAAGATTTACCGGCACCCGATGGAGCGACGATCATCAGCATGCTGCCCTGATAGGCAGGAGATAAATTTGCTTTAGGTTTAGGGCTGGCCATGGTGATTGAGGTAAGTGATTAAGGTCAACAATAGTTACTCTAAATTTTGGACTTGTTCACGCATCTGCTCGATTAACAGTTTGAGCTCTAATGCGGCTTGCGTACATTCTTCTGAAACGGATTTCGAACTCAAAGTATTGGCTTCACGATTCAGTTCTTGCATTAAGAAGTCTAAGCGCTTGCCTACTGGACCCTTACCTGCCAGCGCCGTATCGACTACTTGAAGATGGGTTTTAAGACGGGCAAACTCCTCCGCCACATCAATACGCACAGCGTAAAGTACCACCTCTTGACGAATACGCTCCATTAACTCAGTACCAGACCCACTGCTGGTTTTTCCCTGCTCTTGCGCAGCCAATGCTTCAGCCAAGCGCTCAGTCAGTTTTTCTTGATACTGGGCTACGTAGACCGGAACCTTTGGCTCGATCACTTTCACAATCTCACGCATCTTGCTGGTGATGTTAGTTAAGACCATCACTAAGGCTTTACCTTCAGCATGACGACTATCCATCAGGGCAGCTAAGGCAGCGCGGCCTGCTTCTACAGTGGCAGCAATCCAACCCTCTTCTTCCCCTCTAGGCTCAGAAACAATGCCTGGCCAACGCAAGATATCAGCGATACGCAATGCTTCAGCATTCGGAAAGGCGACCTGAGCATGTTCTTGCAGGGTATACAGGGCATCCAAGCGGTCTTTGTTGAGAGCGCCCAAAGCATGTGGGTTTGCTTTAGCAGCTCCAGCAGCACCCGAATTAACGCGCCATGCAGCCCGAAACTCGACCTTACCCCGAGAAAGGCTTTGAGTTGCCATTTCTCGTAAGGCAGGCTCAGCCCCGCGACACTCGTCCGGAAGACGGAAGCCCAAATCCAGAAAGCGGCTATTAACAGCCCGACATTCCACTTGCAGATCAGCTACAACGCCAGCCCCTAGGGAGACTTGGCGAGAAGCGCTGCCATAACCAGTCATGCTCGATATCATATGGACATTGTAGATCTTTAGGACCACACCCCATGACTCAGCCCAACATCACCCGCCCCAGTGGCCGCACCCCTACGCAATTGCGCCCTGTCAGCATCAGCCGCGCCTTTACCAAGCATGCAGAAGGTTCAGTACTGATTGCCTTTGGCGATACCAAGGTGCTCTGTACAGCCAGCGTGCTGGAAAAGGTGCCACCCCACAAAAAAGGCTCTGGCGAAGGTTGGGTCACTGCGGAATACGGCATGCTCCCCCGCTCTACTCACACCCGCAGCGATCGTGAAGCTACACGCGGCAAGCAATCGGGTCGTACGCAAGAAATTCAGCGCTTGATCGGTCGCGCCATGCGTAGCGTATTTGACTTAAAGATTTTGGGCGAAAGAACTATCCATTTAGATTGTGATGTCTTACAAGCTGACGGTGGCACGAGGACTGCATCGATTACAGGTGCTTATGTAGCGGCACGTGATGCAATCAATACACTCCTGCAAAGCGGCGCGCTCAAGGCTGATCCGATTATTGATAGTGTTGCCGCGATTTCTGTTGGCATCTACCAAGGCGTGCCGGTACTCGACTTGGATTACCCGGAAGACTCTTCTTGCGATACCGACATGAATGTCGTGATGACGGGCAAAGGCGGCATGATTGAAGTGCAAGGTACTGCTGAAGGTGCGGCCTTCTCTCGCGCCGAGTTAAATGCGCTATTGGATTTAGCTGAGCAAGGCATTGCGGATTTAACGCAGCTACAAAAAGAAGCGTTTAAATAAAAGATTGATGCAGATGGTGCAACAACTCGTTCTCGCCTCCAACAATGCCGGCAAAGTTCGGGAGTTTCAGGAACTCTTGGCGCCCTTTCACTTTCAGGTGATCCCTCAAGGTGAATTGGGGATTCCAGCAGCGGAGGAGCCGCACCCTACTTTTATTGAGAATGCCTTAGCTAAAGCCCGCCATGCAAGCGCTGCCAGCGGTTTACCTGCACTGGCAGATGACTCTGGCATTTGCGCCCATGCATTAGATGGCGCGCCCGGCGTGTACTCTGCTCGCTATGCCGGTATTGATGGCGATAGCGCAGCCAATAATCAAAAGCTGATTGCATCATTACAGGGTCAAGCGGATCGCGGCGCCCACTATCTCTGCGCCCTCGTGATGGTCAACAGCGCCAATGATCCAGAACCACTGATTGTGCAAACTCGCTGGTATGGCCAAGTGATTGATGTTGCTCAGGGGGATGGTGGCTTTGGTTATGACCCCCACTTCTTTTTACCAGGGCTTGGCAAGACTGCGGCCCAATTAGCAGCATCCGAGAAAAACCAGATCAGTCATCGGGGTCAAGCCTTGCGTGAACTCATCACACAACTTCAAATCCGTGCTCAATCCACTTAATTCTGTTTTGGCAACACAGCCAAAACTCACCGCCCTTCCCCCGCTATCTTTGTACATTCATTTTCCGTGGTGTGAAAAGAAGTGCCCTTACTGTGATTTCAATTCGCATCAAATTAAAGATAGTATTGGCAATGCAGAGTCTGGCGCAAAAGCTTCAAAGGGATTTGATGAGGCGCGTTATATCCAGGCGCTCATTACCGATCTAGAGACAGAGCTACCTCGCATCTGGGGTCGCCAAGTCCACAGCATCTTTATTGGTGGTGGCACTCCCAGTTTGATGTCCGCTGATGGTATGAATGAGCTACTCTCAGCCATTCGAGCTCGCGTGAACCTAGAGCCCGATTGCGAGATCACCATGGAAGCCAATCCTGGCTCTGTTGAGACCGACAAATTTGCCGGCTTTGCCAAGGCGGGAATCAATCGCGTCTCTTTAGGTATTCAGAGTTTTCAGGATGATCAGTTGAAAGCTTTGGGACGTATTCATAATGGCGAAGAAGCTAAGCGCGCGATTGCGATTGCTCTGCAACACTTCAAATCCGTTAATCTCGATCTCATGTTTGGTTTACCGAATCAAACCTTGGAAGCAGCTAAAGCGGATATCGAAACTGCCCTCTCCTTCAAAACCCCACACCTCTCCTTCTATAACCTGACCCTAGAACCCAATACTTACTTTGCAAGCTTTCCTCCAAAGCTTCCCAGCGAAGATGAGATTGATGCAATCTTTGAGCAGAACTTAGCGCTCCTAGAGGCAGCAGGTTATCGACGTTATGAGATCTCGGCCTATGCCAAGAAAGATCAGGAGTGTAAACACAATCTCAATTACTGGCGCTTTGGGGATTACATCGGCATTGGTGCAGGCGCACATGGAAAGATCTCCTTCCCAGACAAAATTACCCGGCAAGTTCGCGAGCGTCATCCTGAAACATATATGCAGGCAATGGAATCTAAAGGCAATGCTCTTATTGAAGCGCGAGAGATTCCCGCTAAAGATCTTCCCTTTGAATTCATGCTCAATACCTTACGCTTAACAGACGGCGTAGACACGGTTACGTTCAGTGAACGCACTGGTTTGCCTCTGAATGTCGTATCCAAAGGATTGGATGAGGCCAGCAAAAAAGGTTTGTTAGATTCAGACCCTAACAAGCTCAAGGCAACTGAACAGGGTTTGCGCTATCTCAATAACTTGCAAGAGATGTTTTTATAAGCCGAAAAATTTGCTCGGTGGTTTAAATTACTTTCCAGTCCAGACGGGTGGCTTCCCATCTAAGAATGCAGTAACTCCATTTTTAAAGTCTTCGCTGCCATAACATTCCCGAATCAAATCACTGCAATCTGGTAAGTTGTTCTTGATAATTCTGGCAAGGGTCTGCTTGCTAGATTTCTGTGTGATGGGTGCTAGCTTCATTAAACGCTCAGCCAGCTGATTGGCTTCATGCTCGAGCACTTCAGCAGGATAAGTAGCTAAGAGATAGCCTTGTTTAAGCAACTCGGGCGCAGTCACTAACTCGGCTAGTAACAACATACGCTTGACGATGTTGGCCCCTAGGTGTGCAACTAGCCAAGCAATATTACCGGCCGATAGGCAATTACCCAAGGTTTTGGCAATGGGAACGCCAAAGCGAGCATCCGGCGTAGCAATTCTGAAATCACAGCAACTCGCAATCGCAAGGCCCCCACCCACAGCCATGCCATCAATCACAGCAATGGTCGGAATCGGCAACATGGCTAAAGGCGCAAAGTAGGCATCAATGCCCTCTTCGTACTCAATCCCATCATCGCCAGAAGTAAAGCTAGAGAATTGGGCAATATCACTGCCAGAGACAAAAGACTTGCCGCCAGCACCACGCAAAATAGCCACTCTCGCTGCCGAGCTTTGAGTCAAATCTTCGCAAATGGACTTCAAGCTCTGATACATCCTCACCGTCAATGCATTGCGAGCAGCAACATGATCAAAGGTGATGTACGCAATGCCATTGCGCAGCTCAAAATCGACTTTGGCAGTTGAAGACGTCGGCTGGGATGCGGTTGATGACATAGAAGGTATGGCCAAGAAGTTGAAATAAAGGGTTCGTGAACTACTCTGCGTAATTGATTTATATTGATACCTATTGGTAGCACTTCATTCTAAACATATAAAAATAATTGAGACAAAATGAATTCAGCTTCAAATAAACCCCTGCCCTTGGCTGGCGTTCGCGTTCTTGACGTGAGTCAAGTGATGGCAGGTCCTTACTGCTGCATGCTGCTAGCTGACTTAGGCGCGGATGTCATCAAAATTGAACCTCCAGGCACAGGCGACCAAACCCGTGGGGCCATGGGATTCAAGATGAAGGGTTCAGATAGCATGGGCTTTCTGAATATGAATCGCAACAAGCGCAGTGTGACGCTCAACCTCAAAACTGAGGCCGGAAAAAAAGTCTTCTTTGAGCTCGTAAAGACTGCGGATATCTTGGTAGAAAACTACCGACCTGGTGTGATGAAAAAACTGGGGATCGACTACCCATCCCTAAAAGATCTCAATCCAGGTTTGGTATATGCCAGCATCTCTGGATTTGGACAAACTGGACCCTGGGCGGATCGTCCGGGCTTTGATCTAATGGCACAAGCCATGTCTGGAGTGATGAGTGTTACCGGTTATCCAGATGGCCCTCCAGTAAAAGCAGGTGTGCCAGTGGCAGATATTGGTTGCGCCCTCTTTGCGGTTTATGGAATTTTGTCAGCCTATATTGGCAAGACTAAATCGGGTGAAGGTCAGTTTATTGACGCATCCCTGTTTGATTCTGCACTGGCGTTCTCGATTTGGGATACAGCGCAGTACTGGGGTACCGGTGTTGAGCCCTATAAGCTAGGCACAGCCAATCACATGAGCGCGCCGTATCAAGCCATGAAAGCCTCTGATGGCTACTTTGTCATGGGTGCTACCAATCAAAAACTCTGGAAACTCCTCTGCGACAAAATTAATCGCCCAGAATTATTTGAGGATCCATTATTTAGGACAAATCCTCTACGCCTAGCCAATCGCTTGATTCTGGCAACCGAACTGGAAAAGACCTTCACCACTAAAACCAGTGAAGAATGGGTGGATCTCCTCTTGGCTGCCGGCATTCCGGCTGGGCCGATTAATACCTATCCCCAAGCGTTTGATAGTGAGCATGGACAGCATCGCAAGATGCGCATGGAAATTGATCATCCAATTGAAGGTAAGGTTCCGAATATTGGTTTTGCCGTCAAGATGATGGGGACTCCACAGCAGGTATCTCGTCACCCCCCTTTACTCGGTGAACATACCCATGAATTGCTTGAAGAATTGGGTATTGCTGGAGATGCACTCAAGGTACTAGAGGATGGTGGCGCTTTCGCGGCCTGAGTCACTAGTTTTTCTAGGTAAAAGAAATGGGCTCCGAGGAGCCCATTTTTTCTAATACCCATCTACCGCTTAATCTTGATTAAGCCCCATCAGAATTGGCAATTGGAGGAGCCTCAAATGGGTCTTTATTTGGTTTAGCAGGTGGGGCTTTTTTAGCTTTAGTGCCTGGCATCAACTCGAAGTCTGGAGTAAAGGTAGTCAAGGTGCTTCGCAACTGTTCGAACGCTTTACGATCACCCTGAAACTTCGCTTTTCCTTCGGCTTGGAGTTTTTCAAAGGTGGTTTGACCGCCCATGACTTTTTCTAAGTCACTGCGATTCACGGTGATCGTCAGGCTTGGATTTTTATCCTGGTAACCCTTGATATTACTCAGCGCGGAATTACTCATCTCCACCACAAACTTTTCACCATTATCTGGAGTACTGAGATTGATGGTGAACTTCATACCGGCAGCTTTTTTGCTGTCCATGCTAATTGCTAGGGCATTGAGCCATAACTCGGTTGTCATAGCCTTGATCATGTCTGGGCCATTGGTCTTGGGTGAGGCGCCAGAAGGCATGCCATGACGCAACTCATAAGCAGCGCCCAAGAAACTATTGCGCACACTTGGACTTTCTTTTTGATAGCCAATCTGTTCAAAAATATCCGCTAGCAAATCTTTAGCTGCCGTGTTGTTTGGCTCTGCATACACCAACTTATTCACGATCTCCATTGCTTCACGGTATTTGCCCTGCTTATAGAGCTGCTTACCCTTCGCCATGATCTTGCCTGCGCCACCCATCATTTCCACATATAGCGGTGCAGAATCTTTTGGTGACAATGGGATCAGGGTTGCAGGATTAGCATCCCAGTAACCTAAGTAACGATTGATCACGGCGCGACTATTGTGCTCTTCAGAGCCGTGGTAGCTATGCGCCGCCCATTGAGACTTTAAGCTCTCGGGTTGCTTGTAAACGTTATGCACTTCATTAATGGTCACGCCATTATTTGCCAAATGGAGTACTTCGTTATTCAAGTGGGCGTAGCTATCACGCTGCGTGCGCATGACTTCTTGCACGCGATCATTACCCCACCGTGGCCATGAATGGGAGGCAAACATGACTTGCGCCTCAGTGCCATAACGATACAAAGCATTATTAATATTCTTAGACCATGCCAAGGCATCACGTACTAGAGCACCGCGCAAGGTATAAATATTATGGATGGTGCCGGTGATATTTTCAGCAGCCCAGAATGCTTTCATCTGCGGGAAATAAGTATTCATCTCAGCAGGCGCCTCTGTACCCGGCGTATTTTGGAACTCCATCTCCACACCATCTACCGTCATTTTTTCAAATGGCTCATTAATCAGAATAGTAGGCTCAATCAAACCGAGGTTTCCTGCTGCAGTATTTTTACCAATAGATTGGTCAACGTGGCCAAATGGGCTACGTGGCAATAAAACGCCATACTGAAAATACAAGCGGCGTGTCATTGCATTGCCAGCGTAGACGTTCTCTGCAACAGCATGATCCATGAAGCCAGCTGGCGCAATAATTTTGACCTTACCGCTCTTCACATCTGCTTCTTCCACTACACCACGCACACCACCAAAGTGGTCAGCATGCGAATGGGAGTACACCACTGCTACTACTGGGCGTTTACTTAACTTCTCATTGACCAACTCTAATGCTGCTCTTGCAGTCTCTTTTGAAGTTAATGGGTCAAAGACAATCCAACCGGTATTGGTTTTAACAAAGCTGATGTTCGATAAGTCAAAGCCACGAACTTGATAGATCTTGCCCGGCACGACTTCATACAGACCGTAACCCATGTTCAGAATTGCTTGACGTTGCAATGATGGATGTACGCTATCGAAATCCTTGCCTTGCAATAAGAACTCATAGCTACCCATATCCCAGGCCACGTTGCCAGCATCTGCCATGATGGTTTTATAAGCTGGAGCTGCAATAAATCCCCTCTTGGACTCTTCAAAGTCACGCTTATCTTCGAAAGGCAGTGATTTGCGTAAACCGTTTTGCAATTCAACGGTAAATGTGGAGGGTGCTTTGCCCTTAGGATCAAAATGCTTTCCTTGCATTGCGCCTGGATCAGCAACGACTCCACCCCCGCCCGCAGCAATGGCGGAATTCCCAGCAATTAGGGCAATAGATAGGGCAAGAAGCGATAGTTTTGTATTCATAGAAGCCTTGAATTAAAGCGGAAATAGGTAGAAAAGCTATTCTTCGAATGTAAAGATAGGTCTGCCTTTGGGCAATTAGCTATAGAGCTAGTATCCTAGCCCTGAATGGAGGGTAGGAATACGGTAAATTGAGCACCCCCGCTAGCTGCGTCTTCATAACGAATGTAGCCACCATGACGAGTGACAATATGCTGGCAAAGCCACAAACCCAAACCCATACCGGATCGCTTATTACTGCTCGAAAGTAATTCAAATAGGTGATCCTGCACAGCAGCAGGGATACCACCACCACTATCCGCAACCAACAGATTTATTCCACCAGGGACATCGCGACTTTCAATACGCAGGGTTCGAGGAGATCGAGTGGATTCGCTTAGGGCTTGGATAGCGTTATTAATCAGATTGAGCAGCACCTGCTGAATCTCACCACGATTTACGTTAATTGAAGAATGTGAGGCAAGATCTAGAACTACTTGAATATTCTTCGCCTGGATTTCTGGCTTAGTAATTTTAAGAACGGACTCAATCAACTCCACAATATCAATACGTTCTACCCCAATCTTTCCATCTGAAAATATGGAGCGCAAGGATTGGATGATATTGCTGGCTCGCTGGTTATCAGCTAGCAAGGCAGTCAGTATCTCTTGGTTTTGTTCAGCAGTTAAATGCCCCTCAGATAACTTCTTCTGTAGAAACTGAATATTGAGCTGCGACGCTCCTAGGGGCTGATTCAGCTCATGAGCAATAGAGGCTGACAGAGCACCAGTTGCTGCCGTTTTATTTGCCCTGAGTAAGCTGGAGATTAAATTCTCACGTTCAATTAGCAAGGCTTTAATTTCTCTATTCTCAATTTGTGATTGAGCGCTTGCCAGTGCAATCCGCTCAGACCAGTAGCCGCCAATCGCAATATAAGCGAGCGTGTTCATCACGATTTGCATGATTGTCAGAAGAATCAAAAATTGAGGGATTTGCTCAACTTGTCGGATAGTAAATCCTGATGCAATCACCACAGAAAGTCGACCGATTGCAAAAAACAATTCTGCGGTAGTGGCATATTGCAAATACATTAATTGCTGCGAAGGAGCCGCCTTTCTCTTTTCACGCAATTGAAAAATTTGCCAGATAAAGAAAGAACCTGTAATGACGCAAATGACTGTGGTTCGACTTTCGAATGTGCCGTGAACCCGCATCCATTCAAAGAATGGAATGAAAATTAAGACGGAAATCATGAATGCGTATTCAAGACGCTTGCTGATTGGTTTATTCAGAGACTGACAAAACAATAATTGCAAAATAGCCGCAATATAGAAAAAAGAATTAGCTATGGTGAAATTAAATTCCGGCTTTGAGACATCCTCAATAGTCAAAATTCCGGTGCCAAAGGTAGCTAAGGCCAAAATACTCACCACCAAGGACCCCATCCAGTATTGACTTGGTCTTACCGCACTTTGAGAGCGATAGTAGTGGTAGACGCCCAATAACAAGCCCAACTGAATAGTGGCAAGAATGTAGAAATACAGGGCAATCAGGAGCTTCATACTGTCTATCGTACAACGAGGCAGACGGCCCCGTTCTCAATCTTTAACCAGATAGACTTTTACTGGGTCAGACTCGGTATAGCGCCAGTTAAAGTGAGGTAGAAGAAGTAAAGCATGCTGAGAAAAATCAGGGAGCCAATCAGATATTGCGGATAAGGAATTCCCTGCTCCGGAAAACCCTTTTTTTTGCCAGTCACCATGGATCTGACTAGGTTTTGTCTTTCAATCAGACTCATCCCAATTGCGGCAATGATATGAACAATCACTAAGCCAAGAACTAAGTTGGCAACTACCTCATGAGCCTCAGATGCAAAGTTACCTAAAAACTCTTTTACTGATAGATAGCCAGTTAAGCCTATCAATAGAATGAGTAACATCAGCGCAAACATCACTAGACCACCCGCCGGATTGTGACCAACATCGTGATGGGGGTGGCCACGCAGCATGGCCATAAAGTGCTCCAGCACCGCCTTGGGACTTTTCAGAAATTGACTAAATCTGGCATAGCGGGTGCCAATCAGACCCCAGATCAAGCGAATGAGAACAAGCAAACATGCGGTATATCCGAACGCATAGTGGATCATGGCCCAGCGCTCACTCTCCGAACTGAGCCAAGCTCCCGCAAAACAAATTACCAATAGCCAATGAAACACCCTCACCGGCATATCCCAAACCATAATTGCTTGCTTCACTTTGCCAGTAGCGTCAATGGTGTCATTCTGGAGGTGATTCATTGTGGTGGGATCTTGATATTGTTCTCACTAAAAATGCCTTTAGCAGCATCAATATGACAGGCGCCACAGTTGGCAGGACTCTTAATGCTCGCTCGCTTCCATACGTCTGCCCTCACCTCATCATGCTTACGAATAAACCAAGATGTTTTTGTGATGCGGTTTTCAGGGGGAGTCTCGCTGTACTTTTGCCGAGTGGCTGCATTCTTTACTAGCCAATTTGTTAGCTCAGCCTGAGTCTTAGGATCCAAGCTAGCATCAGTACCGAAGTGCTTTGATAGTCCAGCCATGACATTTTTCCAGCTCTGCTGACTTAAGAGTGCTGGCGGATAGGCCATATGACAACTTGCACACTCAGCTTCATAAGAAGCAGGCGCATCGCTAGGCATCGCCATTTTTGCAGCAAATGTAGGCGAAGATAGCAGGAGCAATACAGTCGCAATCTTTATAATTTTTTTCATATTGATGAGATTCATTTAACCGTGATGAGCCAAGACAGGACATCCGCTTTTTCTTGTGAGGAGCAGTCTCTAGCAAGTACATCATTGCAATTGCGCTTAAACCATTTCTCAGCCTTGGCTTCATCAGTAAAGCGTGCAGAGTTAGCGCTTGGTGCCAACGGTTTAATCACCTTTCCAGTAACGATATGTTTAGTGTCGTGATTGGGGGGATTTTCATGGCAGGATGCGCAGCTCCATTCCTTGCCATGCTTGGCATTGAAGAACTGCTCTCCACGAGCTGGTGACGCCTTACCCGATTGAGCCTCATAAGACTTCAGCAAGTCTTGCGGCGTTGCTGCGCTGACTACAAGAGCCAGCCCCATGAGGATAAATCCCGAAAATAACTTCCAAAGCATATGCACCCCTATTGATCCTTAGGATCAAAGTATGAGCCCCTTAAAAGACGGAGTATTGCGATAGATCAACAAATAGCCTGGAATTAACCCCTTTTTAGCCAAATTAGGCCCAGAAATTCATTCTGGTTAATAACATGAGTAATACAATCTCCATAATTGTTAAAACAACTGCATTTATCAATTACCCCATTGCCCCTATCGGGTAATGAGATTCAATTTATTAAGGATTAATACCGTTATGAAAAAACTAGTCATTATTGTCATTCTTGCTGCTATTGCTGCAGGCGCTTACTTCATGCTCAACAAGCCAAAAGCTCCTATCGCTGGCGTAGCCGCTCAAGAAGCCGCCCTCATTTATGACGGTGAAGTGATCAAGATTGATGCTGCAACTCGTACAGTTACCCTCAAAAATCAAGATGGTGAATCTACTATCGTTGCTGGCCCAGAAGTAAAGAACTTTGCTGAAATCAAAGTTGGCGATCGTTTTGACGTTGTTTACGAACTCGCTGTTGCGATTGAATTGGTTAAGGTAAAAAACCCAGGCACTACGAGTGAGCAAGTTACGACTAGCACTACGACTGCCCCACAAGGCGACAAGCCAGGCATGATCACTACCAATACTGTTACTGCAACTGCGAATGTTGAAGCAATTGATACAGCAAAGAACGTTGTTTCTTTAAAAGGTCCTCAAGGTAATGTCTTCAAAGTTAAAGTTCAGAATCCTGACTTGATGAAAGATATCGCTGTAAATGACCAAGTTAAAGTGGTTTACACAGAAGCGATTGCTGCAGTAGTTAGCGCACCAGCTGCGAAGAAGTAATGCAATAACGCTTTCTAGTCACTAGAAAGACAAAACCCCAGCAAGTGATTGCTGGGGTTTTTTATTTGGCGGAAGAGGTGAGATTCGAACTCACGGAGGACTTTCATCCTCGCCAGTTTTCAAGACTGGTGCATTCAACCGCTCTGCCACTCTTCCTTTGCGATTTGAGTCCTAGATTATAGAGAACTTTTGATTTGCGCCTCTAAATGCTGGGCAATGGCTAAGCAAGAGGTGAGGCCCGGGGACTCAAAGCCATATAGGTTAAATAGGCCGTGAAGCTGATGCTGCTGGGGTCCTTCGAAGTAAAAGTCTCCTGCGGGTGCATTTGGCGGGACGATTTTGGCTCTGACACCAGAGTAATCAGCCTGCAAAGCACCGTCTTTTAGACCTGGCCAGTACTGCCTGACTGCAGCATAAAAGCCCTCTCCGCGCTTGGGGTCGACCCTGTAATTAATCTGGCCCTCCTCTTCGATATCAAGCCATTCGACGTCTGGACCAAACTTCGCCTGACCACCCATATCGAGGGTTAAGTGAACACCCAATCCCCCGGGTTCTGGGATCGGATAAATCAAATGGCTGAATGGTGATTTGCCAGATAAAGAGAAGTAGTTACCTTTTGCAAAGTAGGCCTTGGGGATCAAATCTTTCGAGAGGCCTTCAATTTTTTGAGCCAGTGCTGGCGCACTCAGTCCCGCGCAATTAATGAGTAACTTTGTCTGAATGGTCATGCCATCAGCGCCACCAATGGTCAGCTCAAAACCACCTTCAGCATTAGCACCGATCGGCTTTGCAGCTAGTAAAGGCGATTGATAAGCAACCATCCCACCTGCATCCTCAAAGCCGCCAAGCAATGACAGCATCAAGCCGTGGCTATCTACTACACCTGTGGAACCTGAGAGTAAGGCAGCTTCGCATTGCAGTTGTGGCTCCAGCGCTTTAGCTTGCTCCCCTGAGATCATCTTGATATCGGGAACTTGGTTGTTTTGAGCTTTGTACAAAATAGCTTGTAGATCATCTAACTGACTAGCATCTGCAGCAACAATGAGCTTGCCGTACGCCCGATTACTCACTTGATGACTACGACAGTATTCATATAAGAGTCGGTTGCCTTGGACGCAAAGCTTGGCCTTGAGAGAATCTTTTGGGTAATAGATTCCTGCGTGAATGACTTCACTATTGCGAGCGCTGCTGATGGTTCCAAAAGAAGCCTCACGCTCGAGCAAGATCGTTTCTCGACCCTGGAGCGCCATCTCGCGAGCAACGGCTAAACCTACTACTCCAGCACCCACCACAACGCAATCAACCTGCTCCATTCGGCTATTCCTGACCTGATTTCAGATATGTCTCAATTTTGTAATGACTTTTGCTTCCGCTAAAGCCTTGTTATTCATGAAATCGTAACATTTTCAGCGTTTTAGGGGGATTTGGTGCCCTTATTGATAAAATCTAGAAATGTCTGTGCAAGCCCAATTAGCTACCAAAAGTATTCACTCTGCCCTAGATGTGGTGCTCGATACCGCCTATCAGGGAATTGATGCCAGCAACTGGGCAAAGCTATTTGCGAATGCTCGCAAATCGCAGTTAGATCAGTTTGTTACAGATCTGTTTGCGGGCAAGCACATTAACAACAGTGAAGATCGACCTGCTCTTCACTCTGCGCTGCGCAATCTCACCAAAACCCCGGTACTCATCAATGGCTCCGATGTCATGCCAGCAGTATCAGAGGTTTGGCATCGGATTGAGGCGCTGTGTAATAAATGGGTTGGCGTTACGGATGTCATTCATATCGGCATTGGTGGATCGGACTTTGGTCCCCGCCTGGCAATTGAAGCTTTGGCGCATGTACCCGGCATTGAAAGCCGCGGCATGCGGATGCATTTCTTGGCCAATATTGATACTGCTGAGTTAGCGCGTATCCTGGCACACGCTCAGCCTCATAGCACTCGTGTGATTGTGGCCTCAAAGTCATTTACGACTCTTGAAACATCTATGAACGCCAAAGCCGTTGTGGCTTGGCTTAAGGACAGTGGTTGCACTAAGAGTCAGATTGCTCACGCCCTCTATGCAGTGACTGCCAATATTCCTGCTGCTAAAGAATTTGGTGTTGAGGAAGACAATATTTATCCCTTTTGGGATTGGGTTGGTGGTCGTTACTCAGTCTGGTCAGCAGTAGGCCTACCCATTGCTTTGCAATACGGCTTTGAGACCTTTCAGCAATTCTTGGCAGGTGCTGAAGCGATGGATTTGCATTTTAAGAATGCGCCTCTAGAAGAAAATCTGCCCGTCATCATGGCGCTCTCTTTGCTGCACCAGCAAGAGAGACACAATATCAAGGCCTATGCAGCCATTCCGTATGCAGATGCATTGGACTGGTTTCCGAAGTGGTTGCAACAGCTGGATATGGAGAGTAATGGCAAGAGCGTAGATCGTGATGGCAAGCCCGTGAAGCATTCTTCGCCGGTGGTCTTTGGTAGTGCAGGTAGTAATGCTCAGCACTCTTACTTCCAGCTCTTTCATCAGGGTACAGAAATCATTCCAATTGATTTCATCGCGGTGCGTGAGCCGATGAGTGATCGACCTGAGGCTGTTGCTCATCACCGCATCCTACTTTCTAATTGCTTGGCACAAGCGCAAGCATTAGCGAATGGCAAGACTGCTAGCAACCCGAATGATGTTTATCCCGGTAAACGTCCGAGCAATCTCTTGTTGCTACCTAAACTCAATGCGTTTTATCTCGGCGCTCTACTCGCCTTATATGAAAATCGCACTGCGACATTAGGCGCTTTGTGGAATATCAATAGCTTTGATCAGCCTGGCGTGGAGTACGGAAAAGTACTGGCCAAGCCGATTGAGAAAGCTCTTGCAAGCCATCAACATGATATTGCTGCCAGCGCAGATATTGACGCCATTACTGCTGCTCGCATTAATCTATTAAATTCAAATAACTAGTTATCACCCCCTGTAGTTAGGAGGTGTTCTTACCGAAGGATCTGCAATGCAATTGTCTCCATCTATTTTTAAAGCCTATGACATCCGCGGCATTATTGATGAGACCTTGGATCCCTCGATCGCCAAACTGATTGGCCAAGCCTTCGGTACTGAAATGCGTGAGCTTGGTGAAACTGATATCGTCATCGGTCGCGATGGTCGCCTATCTGGCCCTAGCTTGATTGAGGCTTTGACAGAAGGCCTGCTTTCTACAGGCATCAATGTGATTGATTTGGGCATGGTAGCTACACCGATGGTCTACTTCGCCGCTAATCACACTATCAATGGCAAGACCCCCAAGTCCGGGATCATGATCACTGGCAGCCATAATCCCCCGAACTACAACGGCTTCAAAATGGTTTTGGGAACAGCAGCGATTTACGGTGAAAAAATTCAGGATTTACGTAAACTTATTGAAGCTAAGCAATTTGCTACTGGCCAAGGAACAAGAAGTACCTTTGATATTTTCCCAATGTATCTCAATTACATTGTGGGTGACATCAAGATTGCCCGCCCGATGAAGATTGCAGTCGACTGCGGTAATGGGGTTGGTGGTGCATTTGCTGGCAAGTTATTTAGAGCTTTGGGTTGTGAGGTGCAAGAACTATTCTGCGAAGTGGATGGGCATTTCCCCAACCATCATCCTGATCCAGCGCATATTGAGAACTTACAAGATCTCATTAAGAATCTGCAGACTACCGATAATGAATTAGGCCTCGCCTTTGATGGTGATGCTGATCGTTTAGGCGTCGTCACTAAAGATGGTCAGGTGATCTTCCCAGACCGCCAGATGATGCTCTTTGCCAAAGATGTTCTCTCCCGCAATCCAGGCGGACAGATTATTTACGATGTGAAGTGCACTCGCAATCTAGCGACCTATGTCAAAGAGCATGGCGGAGAACCCATCATGTGGAAAACGGGTCATTCTTTAGTTAAAGCCAAGTTAAAAGAAACTGGCGCCCCACTCGCTGGCGAGATGAGTGGCCATATCTTCTTTAAGGATCGTTGGTTTGGCTTTGATGATGGCTTGTATACCGGAGCTCGCTTACTAGAGATCCTCAGCAAAGAGAAGAATCCGAGCGACACCCTCAATCACTTGCCGAATGCGATCTGCACCCCAGAGTTGCAGCTCGCTTGTGCTGAAGGTGAGCCATTCACCCTTCTGGAAACCATTAAAGCCAATGCCAAGTTCCCAACATCAGAATCCATTAATACGATTGATGGTGTCCGCGTGGAATATGCCGATGGATTTGGTCTAGCTAGACCATCCAACACCACTCCAGTGGTAGTAATGCGTTTTGAGGCGGATAGCGAAGAGGCGATTAAGCGTATTCAGGCGGAATTTAAGGCTGTGTTGTTGGCGGCTAAGCCAGAGGCGAAGTTACCGTTCTAAAGCTTTTTGGGGCCGCCGTTACTCCTCCCCGCAATAGGAATCACCCTTCTCATCAACGCTGCAGATCACCGCAGCTCCTGAAGAATTCAAAGTCGCTTTTGAGCCCTTAGTTTTTGTAGAGGCAATCACTGATCTCACAACCTGAGCAATCTCCTCAGGCGAGGAAACAGTCACTCCAGCTGCCAGAATTTTTGCATCCACGGTCATCTGCACTTGATCAGCGTGGAAATCGAGGACTTCTCGCAACATACCGCCATTCATTACCGGAATAAGTGGGGTACGGACTATCGCAACGGGCGGCACAACGACCGGAGGAATGTAGCCTAAAGCCTCATTCTGAACAAACTGATTGCCCCAGTTATTTACGCCGGTTAAGTTCGCGTCCAATGCAAAGTTGCTTACGCCATTGACCGTCAATACATCGGAGCTATTTGGGTTTTGCAAATTCAGCTGACCACAATTTCCTGAGCAGCTGCTATTGGCAACAGTTTGTTCCGGCAAATTGAAATTAACGCTAGCTGCAGGATCCCATACGGAGAAAGTCATGCTTCCCGGCTGCGTACTAGCCCGAGCACTCATCAAGTTGGCTCGATATGTCTGACTTGAGTAGGTCCTAATGCTGTCAACCGCATTAATAGTTCCAATGAAGGCGCTACTAGCATTTGGTTCACTTTGACTAACAACTACTTGAGAATTCAAGCTGTATAGCGGCGCGCTAACACCTACAGCGCCGTTAAAACTGATGCTAGCTCCTGCATTTATGGCTGAAACACCACTTGAACTTGGAATTACTTCTGGAGCAATTGCTGCAACCAATAGAGTATGGGTATTAGCGGTAATGTCATTAACCGAACCATTAAATGTCACACTCGGATCTTCAGAAATTAAGGTTCGAATGTAAATTGGATTGAGATTCAGGTAATCAATCGCACTAACATTGCCACCGGACTGATATTGGAAGTATGGGATATAAGTTGAGGAGTATAGGAAGCCAACGCTTGGTGTTTGACCCAAATAGCTGGCATCGCCAATGAAAATAGCACCGTTGTAGGTTTGAGTGGCCGCAGTCAAGATATCTGCAAGAAGATTAATCCTGGACCCAGTAATCGTGAGGTCATTTATTCGAGCAACACTACCAATGCTATTAGCAATAGTCACGACACCGGTACCAGCATTAATCACTAAGGACTTGGACTTATCACTCACCGCATCTAATGCGCCAGTGAACATAATCGCTGCATTGCCACTAGTGAGCGTTGTAGTTGACCCTGAAGCTGGAGCAATCAAGATCGATCCGCTATAGGTTTGTGAACCGCTAGTAGTGATATTGCTAGCTAACTTAGTAGTGCCGCCACTAATGCTGAGTTCTGGGGGCGTTACTCCACTACTTATAGAGAATGTAGCTGGGCTAACGCTAGTGCCGTTAGAAGTGATTGCGCCTCCAGCAATTGCATTATCGCTACCAGCAATCAAATTTGAACCGGCAGATAGGATTGTGCCGCCTGTGTAAGAATTATCACCCGACATCGTGATCACACCAGAATTTGCAATGGTGACTGTACCTGAGCCGGAAATCGGCATCGAGATCGTTGTGGCAGACGGCAAGCTCATGGTGATATTACCGCTCGTAACGACGTTTGAGGTCACGGGACCCTCTACCCCTGCATCGTAAATAACTGTTGAGCCCACTGGAATAATCACAGTAGCCACATTGGATAGGTCTGGAATGGCGCCCACGGTGGAGGTGCCAGTGGTTGTCCAGTTCGTAGGATTAGACCAGTTGCCACCCGCACTAGAGCCTGTATAGGTCACCGATGGCAATTGAGTAATCACGCCGTTGCTTCCGGTGTAGGAGGCGCCAGCACTCATTTGATAGTTCGCAGCATCAGAACCTGTAAGCGCTACACCAATCGTATAAGCCACACTGGTTCCCACGTTTTTAGCAGCAAAGGTACCAGTAGCCGAAGCAGTCACTGAATCACCTGGCAAGAATCCTGCAGCGGTAGTGAGCTGCAAATTAGTCATATTGACTGAGCCACTGTACTGCTGAGTAATACCTGCGACACCCAGATCTGCGTAGGTCAAGACTAATGGCGTCACTGTTAAGCCACCAACAGCTGTAAGCGCGTTGAAGTTCGGAGAGCCGCCCGAAGTGCTAATACTGGTTCCACTAGCACCCAAGCCATATCCACCAACCGACAATTGCGTGTTAGATGAATTCATGACCGGATTGACTGGGCTTAGACTGAATACTCCAGTGGTGTTACCAGCTATAACAGTGACTGTAGAGCCCGATACAGAAACGTCAGCACCAGTAACACTGACGATATTTGGCGAGCTATTGCCGGTAGCACAATCAGTACAGTAAGAAACTGTCATACCGCCAGCACTGTATGTAGGCGCAGTTCCATACACGGTAGTGTTATTACCCACTAATACTAAGAGTTGATTTGCTCCAGCAATTGTGAAATTACCATTGCCATAGCTCACGGTGTAGTTGTCCAATGTTCTATCTACGCTAGGAACCAGGACGCCGCTATAGACGCCTGCATCATTCACAGAGGAGTTACTTCTACTGACGCTTACTACGGCTGAGCCTAGTGCACCACTAACGGCTGTATCTGAGTTCTTAAAGCCGGTATACATCACGCCACCATAGCCAGACGGATCGCTCGTGCCCACGAATTTGCCACTATCCAGTGCGGTCAGTAACAAGCTTGCCTTTGCAATGCTGAGGTCACCCGCTATATAACTAATGTTGTAGTTAGACATGCCAACACCGGTAGCAGCAGAGATATCCAAAGAGCCTGCATAGCTTCCAGCATTGGTAGTGCCAGGAACGGTTTGATTACCGCTATATAGAACTGTGCTCGAGCTAATGTAGTCGCCATTACGCAGACCCACAACAGAGTAAGCAGCGCTTCCCGATTGCGGGAGGACTAATAAGGAACCATAAGTGCTAGATTGATTCTCAGCCATCACATAAAGAGATGCCGGATTCACCGTCAAACTGGCGCGAGTGAATGTAATTTCATAATTGCTACCCGCAGTCACAGTGCCTTGAGTAATAAAGTAGGAACCCACGTTAGAGGCTGAGCCAGCAACACCGCTGTATGGGGTGGCTGTAGTTGCCAAGGTGCCACTCATTTGATCGCCATTGACCAAACCAGAAACGCTTTGATAAGAAAGTGTTGGCAAGTTGGCATCTGCATAGGTCATCGAGGCGTTATCCGCAATGACATTAATACCCTTCTTAGCAATAGTGAGAGTACCTGGTGAATAGGTAATTTGGTAATTACTTAAACCACTTCCAACAGCTGCACTAGCTAGAATGCCGTTCACACTTCCAGAATAGGTTCCGGCATTTTGCGTGCCAGGTACGGTGGTATTACCTATCTGAGTGAGCGTCACTGAGGAAATGGAGTCGCCACTTAATAAGCCACTAGCTGTGAAGTTAGCCGTACCCAATGCCAATGGGGTGCCATAAGCAGTATTTTGATTGCTAGCGGTGACAGTGACTGGTGCCGCAGTAATGTTGGCAGTCAGTGCGCTAGTGACCCCAGTAATTTCATAGTTCGCGTTACTGAGACTTAAACCACTCAAGACTGGAGTAACTGCAATACCAGTACCCACGTTTGCTGAAGCAAAGCTACCAGCGCTGACGCTACCACTCACGGTGACGGTATCTGCACCAAGAACCCCTGCCGCAGTCGGTGTACCGGAGATAGTGGCAGACAAGCCTGTGTCGTATTGCTTATTGCTAGCAGTGAGGCCGCTAATAGTGACTGGTGCAGCAGTAATGTTGGCGGTGAGTGCACTTGCTACTCCCGTAATTTGGTAGTTGGCGCTACTTAAGCTCAGTCCAGATAACACTGGGGTCACCACAATTCCGGTGCCAACATTTGCTGAAGCAAAGCTACCAGTGCTTACGCTACCGCTCACTGTGACCGTATCGCCGCCGAGCGCACCTACTGCCGTTGGGGTGCCACTCACTGTTGCGCTGAGGCCAGTGTCATATTGCTTATTGCTGACTGAGAGGCCGCTAATGGTAATTGGCGCAGGCGTAATAGTGCTCGTGGTATTGGCGACATAGGTAATGCTGTAATTCGATGCAGCATTAGAGCTGCCATTTAAGATTCCTACTCCGCTCACATTCAAGACTTTATTGCCATTGCCCACTGCGCTTGTTGCATAAGTAAATGTGCCACCAGAAAGTGCATCTGTGAAGCCGGTATCACTATTGGTATAAAGGGTACCGCTGACTAAGGTAGCTGCAGGTGCCGTTGTGGCACTCAAGACATCAGTAGCAGTGTCATACACCTTCACGGCATTGCTTGCGGACACGCTAATTGAAGCTGGCGTAATCGTTACCACCCCAGTTGGACTCACTAAGGTGTAGTTAGCAGCTGATCCAGTACCGTCAGCTAAGCTAGCGCCATTCAACGTTGAGAGAGCTGCGCTACCCACATTCGGGTTAGTCAATGTTGCAGTACCTGTTGCTAAAAGCAGTGTCTGCCCTGCTACACCACTAACGGTGATGTCGCTATTGGCAGCAGTCATGGTACCGTCGTAGGTCTTATTAATAGCTACTGTGACTGGTGCAGCGCTGATGTTTGCTGATAAGGGGCTAGTCACTCCGGTAATGGCATAGTTTGCATTGCTAAGCGATAGTCCTGTCAGTACTGGAGTAACTACAATTGATGTAGCCGCATCTGGTGTAGCAAAACTACCTGCTGTAACACTTCCAGAAACAGTCACGGTGTCAGAGCCCAAGATACCGAGTGCTGTTGGAGTACCAGAAACGGTTGCAGATAAACCAGCGTCATACACTTTATTACTTGCAGCCAATCCACTAATCGTAATTGGTGCTGCTGTAATCACGCCATTTGTCCCTGCGATATTGCCTGTTGAATAGCGATAGTTGGCAGCATCTGCCCCGCCCAGAGTGACACTGCTAATAGTGTAATTCGTGGTTCCGACGTTTTTACTGGAGTATGCTCCGGCACCAGATACGCTCACGACGTCACCAGCTAGTGCATTGGATGCAGCCAAGCTAACGCCTGTGGTCAATGTCGTAGTGGCGTCATACACTTTATTCGGTGCTGAGTTATTAGTGGCGGTGATGCTGACTGGAGTAACTGTGAGCGCCCCAGGAATATAAATTACCGGATTAGTTGCCCCAGAAATCGTGGCGTTAGTTTGTCCGCTTGGGGTGAAGGTATACGTACCTGCATTAAGGAAATTACCAGTACTGAATCCTAAAGTAGCGTCTGAGACTACCTTAATGTTGTAAGTATTCAATGCTGAATCTGTTGCCACCCAAGTTGGTGTAGTTGAGGACGATGTCGTAATTTGCGAAACCGTTGCACTTGGAAGGGTTAACGCAAGAGTGACAATGCTTCCTGAAGTGCAATTACTGCTGACGGTGCAATATTGGGCAACGAGATTGACGGCTGAGTTCGCAGCTGAGCTTGAACTCAATGTTCCGTATGAATTGCTTGCATTAGCAGCTGACACCACCAATTGATATTGCTGAGCTTCAGTATAAGTACCAGTGACTACAGTTGGGGTGCCATAGTTACCTACTAGGCTAGTACTCATGACGGCAGCAGGAGTTAGCGTATAAATTCCTGTGATACCTGAGGCAGTTTGAGTAATACTCACAGTAATACTATCGCTACCCTGTGCTCCAGTAACACTACCGGTAAAGCTCGATGGTGATTGACCAGCAAATGCCGAATATGAATTAGCGCTTAAGGTTAATGGTGCAGTAGTAATCACGCCACTACCAGTAGCCGTTGTTGGCAATACGTAATTGCTGAGCGTGGTACCTACATCTGCCGTGAAATGAGCCGGCACCAATGTAGCGCTGACAGTTGTAGCTGGTGAATAAGCGGTATTGCTAGTGGCGTTAGCAGTGTTGTAGCTACCGACAGTTTGGGTAACTGTTGCGCCCTCACCGGCTATGAATCCAGACATTGAATAGTTGCCTGAAGTTAATGTAGCGCTATCAGTGGCGTCATATTGCTTAGTAGGTGCGCCAGTAATTGAGGCGGACAAGGTCAGCGGATGAATCGCCACACTGCTAGTAGATGCAGGTAATTGGTAGTTAGCAGCTAAACCACCATTGCTGCCATTACCCAAAGTTAAGCCTGTAGTCGAGAGTGAAGAAACCCCGGTTACATTTGCGCTATTCGCAGTTGCAGTACCACTCAAAGTAAGGGTTTGTGATCCGATACCAGTGGCGACTGTAATTTGATTAGAGGCAAAGCTTCTTGTGCCGTCGTAATCTTTAGCTGCAGATATCGATACGGTTGCTGGATTGATCAAATAAACATGGCTAGACGGATTAGCAAATGCAATTTGATAATTACCATTTGTTGTGGTGCCCGCTAATGTGCCTACAGTCAGCGCATAAGTAGCGGCATTCTTAACCACAGTTGTGGTGCTGCCATTAAATGCCATCGAGCCAGAAAGCGTCACTGGAACATCAGCAGCAAGGTCGGTATTTTTATAACCTGTAATCGTGTAATTCGCTGTTGTCTGTGAATACGTACTATTAGCGAGGGTTGTGCCATCGTAAGTCGCTATCGAGCCATTTGGAGTTACGGTAATCGTAGCCTTGCCCACCACCAAGTTACCCGCTACATAAGAAATCGTGTAGTTAGATAATCCTGTACCAGATGCAGCGCTTGGAACAATGCCCCCTGAATACGTTGCTGCGGCAACAGTTGGGGCAACGGTAGCGTTATTGCTATACAGCAGAGTCACACTGGAAACAGCATCGCTATTGACTAGGCCGCTAGCGGTAAAGGCGCTGGTTCCCAAACCATAAGCGCTACCGTAGGTGCTATTTTGCGCATCCGCAGTAATCGTTAGAGCCTTAGTTGCGACTGTTAAATTACCGGCTACATAACTAATGGCGTAATTGGAAAGGCCGGTACCTGTCGCCGCGCTAGCAATAATGCCGCCGGTATAAGTGCCGGCATTAGTAGTTCCAGCAACCGTGCTTGAGCCGCTGTTTTTGAGCGTGGCTGAGCTCACGGCATCGCTGTTAACTAAACCACTCGTTGTAAATGAACTGGTGCCCAAGGAATAAGAGGAGCCATAGTTGGCACTTTGATTGGATGCAGTCACCGTTAATGGACGCTGAGTCACCGCCATCGCACCGTTGGCATAGGTAATGGTGTAGTTGCCGATACCACTACCAGTGGCAGCACTTGGGGCAATAGAGATTCCGGTTCCTACCGCGGTTGCTGCTAAGCCACCGGTACTAGTCAGTGTTACCCCAGTCAAGGTATCCGTTCCCAGCAAAGTTCCAGAGCTTAATGAATAACCTACTCCGCCAGTGGCTGAAGCGGCGCCAGCGCTATAAGCAATGCCTGCAGCTGAAGTGGTATTGCCATACACCTTGGTATCGTCTGCAGCGGTAATCGTTAATGTCGCTTTATTGACAGTAGAGGCTACGCCTACATAAGTAATGCTGTAGTTTGATAAACCAACACCAACCGCAGAACTAGGAACCGCATTAAATGATCCGTTCTGAGCCACCCCAGAAACTACAGAACCAGAGCCCACTACAGAACCTGACTTCATAGTTTGCGTCACCGAGCTCACTGCATCCGTTACCGCAACACCACCTATTGAAGTCACTAAGCCACTCACGCTATACCCCGCTGTACCCACCAGTGATGCGTAAGTAGTGACAGCATCGTAGTTGCTTGTACTAGCTAAATTCGTAATCGTGAGCGCTTTAGCGGTGATGGTATATGTGCGGCTCGTTCCAGAGAGTGTGACGCTCTGCCCTGTTCCAGAAAGAATGTTGGCCGATACGATGGTTGTTCCAGCTTGCACTGCATTGGCATTGATACCAGCAGAACCAATCGTGCTGTTCCATACCAAGCCATCTTTAATACCTGCAGTTGAGACACCAAATGGTGTCGCGCTAAGTGTTACCGTAGCATTAGTGCGGAGCCAGCTTAGCGCAGTGGAATCGGTATAAGCAGTGCCATAGGCTGCTGAATAATTACCTCCAAGAGAAACCGTAATCGTATAAGTGGTAGTACCAGCCCGGTAATCAATGTAGTTACCACTGGTATAGGTCGTTGGCGTAGTGAAATTACCACCTTGAACGTTGTAGCGAATATTGGCAGTAGAGGCATTTGATGCAGTAATACCAATTTTGCCCTCAACGTCATAAGAATTTGCTGAACGCGGGGAAGCCATCGACAAGGCCACTACCCCGCCGGTATTGGTGACAGTACCCAAGGCAGTAATTGTTCCGCCTGTTGTAGTGCCAGCAGCAACACCATTACCACCCGTGATCCGAATACCGTCTGCACCGGAGTTGGTGACAGCACCTATGCTGGCATTACCAACCGCATTGATGATGATGCCACCCGTTGTTCCAGTGTTACGGACTAAAGCGGCAGTAGTAACACTTCCTGCATTACCGACACCATAGAGTGCAACACCAGTCACCCCAGTGATGGTTCCGGTGCTGGTTGTTGTAATTCCATAACCCGTTGATGATGTACCCGTAATGGTGACTGCGCCAGCAGTTGACTCGATAGCTGCAGCAATGTAGTTAGCGTAAGAACCCGTAGATGAGCCAGCAAAGGTAATATCTCCCGCCGCTTTATACCCGGTATAAGTTATACCGCCATAAGCATAGCTAGCACTAGACGAGATATGCACACCAGTATCAGCCAATGTGTTCATAGAGGCAGTCCCTGGTGCAGCTGTTGCAATACCACCGGCATTGCTAGCACCCTGAATAATAAAGTCACCGCCAGCATTAATCACATTCGCCATTAAATGGATTGCCGGATGAGAGGCGCCATTACCTGTTGAGCCGCCTCTTGCGGATAACGTAATGTCACCAGTGGTAGTTCTCATTAATATGTACTGCATATAAATTGATGAACTATAAGTCGTACTATAGCCAATCAAGTCAATATTGCCCGAGGCAATATAGTTCTTTTGAGAGCTTTGTAAGGCGTAATAAGACCATGTACTACTCAGCGCATATGCACTTGCCGAAATATTTCCTGCTGTAGCGATCAAACTACCCATTTGATAAATACCATGGGCACCAATACCGACTAGCGTGAGATCTCCAGATCCCGCAGTTAAGGTATATGCGGATGAATTCTGAATACCCCAACTACTTGGCGCTGCGCCTTTAATAGTGAGTGCGCCACCTGCAGTTAAGGCACCGCTAACCAACACACCGGAAGAGCCCGTTGTATTACTGGTGGTGACATTGGCACCAGTGAGATAACCACTAGATTTAGCCCCACTAGCAGAGCCATAAGTATTGTCAATATTGATATAGCCAGGGACCGAGACATCATTCACAGTGATTGCAGATCCAGCAGATTTAATCAGGTAATTAATTGAATAAGTAGATCCGGATGTCGTTGTTACAACACCCGTAGTGATATTTGAAAGTCGATTCCCGCCTGTGGTGTCATACGTAATTGTTGAAATGGCATTCGTATTGGCTGCCATAGTAATAGCGCCAGACTGACTGATAATATTATTTGCTATGAAGGTGATATCTGAGCCGTTTGCAGCAGAAATTGCCCCCGTTTGAGTGATGCCCGCATCATTTCCCGCTGAAGTACCCGTTGATGTAATGGTGATATCACCACCAGTTGAGCCCGAATTAATCGTTAATGGGCCCAAGTAAGCAACGTATGTTGCAGCAACAGTGGCTCTTGCGGTGATCGTAATGAAATTAGCAGTAATAAGTGATGAAGCGGTGTAAATACCGTAACTGTTATAGGTAGTACCAGTTAGCTCCACTCCGCCAGCGCTCGAATTAATTGCTGCGGTGTATTGCACCCCGTGTGAGGCATAAGAAATACCTTTAATGCTAATGAGCTTCGTGCTGTGAATTGCATTGTTAACCGTAACACCAACACTTGAAGTTGCGAAGGTTGAAATATTGCTAGTGGTGATATATCCAGAAGCTGGAGAAACGCCGCCATAAGTGTTATCTAAAGTGATGGTTCCAGGCAAACGCGCAGAACTTGTTCCAATGAGGCCTGGATTAATGGCGCCACCATCAGCAATCATTACAAAATTGATATCACTGCTTGATCCTGCAGTAATTGTTATAGTGCCCGACAGAATGGTAGAAGATTTATTTCCACTAGTGGTGTCATATGTCAACGTAGAAATATTTCCACTGGTATTTGCTGCAAGGCTAATGGCGCCATTTTGGCTCAGGGCATTATTGGTCGTAAAAGTCAGATCAGATCCATTGGCCCCAGTAATCGCACCCGACTGATACAGGCCATTACCCCCACCAGCGGCAGATCCAGTAGCAGTAATTGCTATATCACCACCAGTAGATCCCGAGTTAATGCTCAGTGCGCCAGCATAAACAACCCATCCTGCTACTGATGTAGTAGCGGCACCGTTAAGTGTAATGAAGTCACCGGTAATCAGCGAAGCATTGCTGGTGTAGATACCGTAGTTGTTATAAGTTGCTCCGGTGATTTCAACACCGCCAGCATTAGAGTTAATGACGGCACTGTATGCAACGCCTTGAGACGAATATGAAAATCCTTTTACGCTAATGAGCTTTGTGCTGTAAATAGCATTATTAATCGTCACACCCGAGCTACCTGTAGCGTATGTGGAAAGATTGCTTGTTGTGATATAGCCTGTCGCTGGCGTAGCACCGCCATATGAATTATCGATAGCGACTGTTCCAGGCAAACGAACAGAGCTAGTACCAATAGTGTTTGGATTAATTGCACTACCAGCTGACTTCAGTAGTAAATTGATATCACTGCTTGAGCCGGCAATAATTGTTAGTGCTCCAGAGGTAATATTTGACGCCTTAGTACCAGCAGTGGTGTCATAGGTAATGGTTGCAGCATTGGCAGTAGTATTTGCCGCCAATGTAATGGCGCCGGTTTGATTAATCAGATTATTGGATGTAAAGGTAATGTTGCTTCCCGCCACATTGTTGGTGATGGCGCCAGTTTGACTAATTCCGGTATTACCGCCGCCAGCCGTATTGTTGGCAGTTACGGAAATGTTTCCAGATGGAGAATTTAAAGAGTAACCAGATCCACCGAGGAACAAGTTAGCAGCACCATAGCCAATGGCAGAGGATGTAGCTGCAACGGACTGGTTTACCCTGCTACTCCAGATGGTTGCTAAGTTGGTAGTTCCCCCAAATACGTTAGCGTCCCCACCTGAGGCTAATTGCGTTGCTTTGTATCCTGCTAGAGACTCTCTTGCATATATTTTTCCATCACTTAATGTAAGCACGACCTGCACCATCTTGGTATAGGTTCCATCCCAGAAACCAATAAGGTAGGTAGCTGTTGTTGAAGTGGAACTCTGCAAAATAGCAGCGGTAGCTGAGCGCGCTGTACCGATCGATCCACCAGTTAAATATGCGGCCGCAATTGTTGGGAGAGTTGATCCACTCAAATTACCCATCAAACTGCCTGAAGCTCCAGTAGCCGTAGATATCATGCTTGGGTTAGTGGCATCGCCTGCGTAGTAGCCATAACCTAAAGTCAAAGCGTTTACTGTTGCAATGGTGCCTGCACTTGTGCCAGTTCCAATAATGGTGATACCGGTATGAGAGGTGATTTCAGCGCCTAAGTTGACTGATTGGCCAGTGGTAGATGTTCCATTGATACTTACTGCACCTGAGGCAGCAGTGATGACTCCTGCACTATTAGTGTAGATACCGTAATTAGTAGCAATACCAGTCCAAGTAATATCGCCACCAGTTGAGGTAATTGCTGCAACAGCGTAGATAGAGTAATTACCATTGGAAACGGCTTTGACAAGAATGTTATCTGTAGCTGTTAATGCGTTGTTGATGGTGACACCTGCAACACCATTTGGACCGGAAGCAATATTGGAGGCTACGATATATCCACTGGCAGGAGTGCAGCTTGCTCCGGAACAACCGTAAGTGTTATCCAAGGTAATGGCCCCAGGGACATTAATTACACCTGGATCTAAATTAGCGCCAGCGCTTTTTTGAACATAATTGATTGCGCCTGTTGATCCCGAATTAGCGGTGAGATTGCTGCCAGTAATCGTTGATGCATTTGTACCACGGGTGGTGTCATAAGTTACTGTGGCGGCATTGCCACTAGTATTAGCTGCCATGGTAATGGCACCAGTTTGATTGATCAGATTATTGGAGGTGAAAGTAATATTTCCACCGGATGCGTTAGCTGTGATTACGCCAGCTTGGGTAATGCCGGTATTACCACCGCCCGAGGTGTTATTGGCAGTGACGGCGAGGTCTGAACCTCCCGCATTAATTGTTAAAGCACTTAAGGTCACAATCGTTGATGCTGCTGTGCCATTACCAACAATCGTGATGCTATCTCCCGTTACCAGGGCGCCAAGATTTACCGCTTGCCCAGTAGTTGAGTTGCCTGTAATAGAAACATCGCCCGTTGATGCAGTAATAGTTCCTGAGCTATTGGTATAGATACCGTAGTTGGTAGCCCTTCCCGTCCACGTAATGTCGCCAGCCGAAGAGGAAATAGCTGCAACTCCATAAATCGAGTAGTTGCCATTAGAAACACCATTAATAGAAATATCACCGGTAGCTGTCAATGCATTATTAATGGTGATACCAGCAACGCCGTTGGGTGCTAGAGCGATATTTGAAGCAACGATATAAGCGCTAGCTGGCGTGCAGTTTGTACCAGAGCAGCCATAGGTATTATTTAGAGCGATGCTTCCGGGGACATTGATTACGCCAGGATCTAAATTAGCGCCGGCACTCTTTTGAACATAATTGATAGCGCTACTTGATCCAGAAATAATACTGAGGTTGCCACCAGTAATAGTAGATGCATTACTTCCACGAGTAGTGTCATAACTAACGTTAGACTCAGTTCCACTCGTATTGGCCGCCAATGTAATGGCGCCAGTTTGGTTGATCAAATTATTTGAGGTAAAGGTGATGCTGCTACCAGAGGCATTATTAATAATGTCACCAGATTGAGTGATGCCAGTATTTCCCCCGCCAGAAGTATTGTTTGCGGTAATAGTGATATTGCCGGATGGGGTATTTTGAGTGTAGTCTCCACCAGATAAAGCTATGTTTGCCGCAGCATAGCCTGCTGCCGATGAGCTGGCAGCTAAAGTCATTGTTGAAACGGTTCCAACCCCGCCTGCACCAGAGCCATTCCATAGCGATAGTAAATTAGTGGTGCCACCTAATGTATTAGCTGCGGTTCCAGTTGACAATGCGCTTGTGTTGTATTTGGCCGCTGTCTCTGTTGCATAAATATTATTGCCACTTGCAGTTAATACCAGCTGAACCATTTTGGTGTGCGTACCATTCCAAAAGCCAATGACATACGTTGCGGTTGTAGCGGTTGAGCTTTGCAAACTAGCAGCAGTAATAGAGTAGGTTCCAGGAGCTGAAGCACCACTAATTGAGCCTGAGCTTATAGTTGGCAATGTAGAACCGGTGAGCGATCCTATCAAACTTCCCGAAGTACCAGTAGCAGTAGAGATAACTGTTGGATTAGAGTTATCACCAGCGTAATAACCATAACCCAAAGTCAGCGCGCCAACGGTAGCAATAGTTGATGTGCTGGTGCCATTGGCATCAATCGTGATTCCAGTGTGTGCAGTAATAGCGCCAGCAAGCTGAACAGCTTGACCTGTTGTTGCCGTTCCAGTAATTATCACCGCACCCGCAGAAGCCAGAATTGTCCCAGCACTATTACTATGCACTGCGTAATTAATACCAGTACCGGTGATTGAAATAGCTCCAGTCGATGTTGCAATAGCTGCTTGCAATGTCACTGAATACCAGCCAGTGAGTGAAGCACCCTTTAAGGTGATGCCGGTACCAGCGGTAATCGCAGCATTAATCAGGACACCAATACTTGCGCCCGCAAACGTACCGGAATTGGAGGTAGTAATGTATCCAGAAGTTGGGGTGCCCCCTACTCCTGCAGTGCCACCATAGGTGTTATCCAGCAAGACAGATCCTGGAACGCTCAATGCACCAGTATCAATACCAGCGCCTGAGGTTTTAATAATGTAATTAATGGCACTGGTTGAGCCAGAAGCAACTGTTAGCGCGCCGGCAGCAATAGTGGAAGTCTTAGCACCAGAAGTAGTGTCATACAAAACTGTTGAAGCATTGCCACCAGTGTTGGCAGCTAATGTAATTGCTCCGCCTTGACTAATGATGTTGTTAGATATAAAGCTAATGCTTCCTCCATCAGCATTATCTGTAATTGTTCCAGTTTGAGTAATGCCTGTATTGGCACCACCAGAAGTATTCATTGCAGTGACTGAGAGATCAGATCCGCCCGCAACAATCGTCATCGCGCCTAGGGAAACAATGGTTGATGCAGTTGTTGATGTTCCAGTAATCGAAATACTTTTAGCTGACATTGCACCGACTAGTGATACCGCCGTGCTTGCATTTGATGTACTCGTGACCGTAATTGCCCCAGCATTAGCTGTAAGGGTGCCATTTGAGGTTCCACTGACACCGGGATTAAGAGTTGCACTTGTATTGGTAGAGGTTGCTGTTAAGGTAATGTTGCCAGCAGTTGAAGTTAAGGCAGAAGTTAAATAAATGAGTCCCGTATTACTGGTACTCACACCAATACTGGTGATGTCGATATTCCCAAAGGCGGTGATAGGAGAAGTTGTCGCATAACTGGCGACTACAAATCCATAACTTGCATTGGTGTAATTCTTTAGGGCGAAGGTGGCATTACCACCAATATTCAGAGTTGCCACATTAGGCTCAAATGAACCGATACCACTTGCTAGATTAGCTGAGGCTGCTAGAGAGAAGTTGCCACCGGCACCACTTGCCGATGTACCTGCTGTAGTTGTATTAATGGCTGCATTGAGATAAATGGGGCCATTTTGTACTGCTCCGATCGTAACAGTTGATCCACTAACGGTTCCGCCTGTTGCATCCATTACAACGTAGCCGCCTTTGGTAGTGATAGTTCCGGAGGCTCCGTTATAGATGCTGGCACACGCACCCGCCGTACAACCTGTTAGGGCATTTGTTGCGTAACTTGTTTTTGCAGCTACATTAATTTTTCCAGTGCTGGTGGAGTTAATAGCGCCATTGATAATAATTTGGCCATTTGAAATATAGTTGAGATTGAGATCTCCAGCACCGGTATTAGTAGTGGTTCCAGTAAGCGTAATCGCTTGAGCTGTTCCGCTACTGTTATCTAAAGTCAAGCTGGCACTACTACCAGAGGCTATTGAGAAAGAAAGATTTGCTGTTTGAGTGATGGTGCCAGAGGCGATGATCGTAACGCTGGTACCGGCGTTAATTGCATTTTGAATATCGGTAGCGCTGAAGTTTGAGGTGGTGGATTGACCTTGAGCTGTCGCTAAACTTCCTCCAGTAGATGCTGTCGAGCCAATTGTTACATTAGTTGGGTCCAATAGCCACATCCCTCCTCTACCCGCATTGATACTTGCCATCATGCTGAGAGTTTGGCCAGAGGTCTCGATGAAACCACCATTTGTATTGCTTAGGTCTTGATCTAGCTGAGCTGCATTGATGCTGGAATGCTGATCGATGGTAGTTAATAAAGCAAAAGGCAATGTGCCATTTTTCGCATCATTGCCTATTAATATTCTGCCGCCTTGATTTAAGCCTGTTGCTTCGATTGAGCTAGCTTGAACAGTGACATTGTTGTTTGCGGATAAAGAAATGCTGCCGCCACGGCCAGTAGAGCCGTTGGTTTGGATTGTGGAGTTTTGAATGATGAGATCGCCATTATTGGCAATCATGGTGATGGCGCCGCCATCTGTAGATCCGTTTGCTGCAATGCTGCCTGCTGCTGTAATTTGATCGCCTGAAAATGCAATTAAACCACCGGGGCCGTTATTGCCATTGGCCTGCACCACACTACCCGCCTGGGTAGCAATACTGGGTGATGTTAAGTAGATTGAACCACCAGTTGTCCCATTAGCAAGAACTTGCGCTGCTGTGTGAACGAAGGTTTCATTACTGGCAGTGAGGTAAATCACATTACTTTGAGATTGACTGATTGGATTTACTTGCAAGCTGTTGACATCATTAGCAGCTGTGCTTGAATAGATTTGATCTAGATTACTGCTGCTCGCGTTCAGACTAGTGAGATAAACAGGCAGTTCATCTGGACGCTTAGCCGCGCCATTGACCAATACAGTGGTCGCTGCATTATTTGGCAAGCTTGAGTTCAGGCTTAATTGGCCAGAAACATAAATGGCTTGAGCTAATAGGCTGATCGCATTACCTAGCGAGCCTGAGTTGCTGCCGTTCAGGTAATTAGAGGTCTTGATTGTTCCGGCAGCATAGATGGTCTGCGCCTGAACGGTTACTGTAGTTGCGGAGATTGTTGTACCGACATTGAGGTAAGCAATAGACGATCTGATGATGACATCTAAGTTCTGACCGCTAATGTTGGCATTGAGATTGAAGATGCCTGAGGCGGATAGGGTCAATGTTGTTAGGTTAGTGCCGCTCTTGAGGATATCCGCACCACTAGCAATCGTTAAGCTACCGCTACCATTTTGTGTGCACCCACCAATGCTTGGGCAGGCGGTGGTATTGGCATTCACCTCAACAATCACGTTGTTGTATGAGAGTGCTGCAGAGATGATGTTGGCTGCCGCAGTATCAATCGTTAAGTCAATTGGGTCTAAGAGCCACGTACCGGACTTGCCCTTGCTTGCGCTGGTATTGATTTGGGCTGTTGATCCAAGACTAACTTGGGTCTTGGAACTGGTTTCGATAAAGCCGCCGTTACCGGATACAGCTCCGCCCATCGACTTCAGAACGCCTGCTACTGCGGTTTTCAGCTCAGACCAGATAGCAATATATCCGCCGTTACCTGACTGAGTGGCCGATGTATCTATGAGAGCGCCCTGCTCTACAGTGACTGTTCTGGCCATTTGCTTGCTATTGCTTGCTGCTTGGGCGTTCGACTTAATAGCAGCTTCAGCCTGAAGGTTACTTTGAGTGCTCGGAGCCTGTGCGTTGACCTGAGTACCGCCAGTTACCTTAGTGCTTGCTAGGCCAATATTGACCTGACCGCCACCTTGGGTGCCAGTGGCTGTAGTTTTGGAGTTCTGGGCAATAGTGATCTCATTGCCAACGATATTGACTTGGCCACCCTGGGCAGTTTGGCTATTAGCCATGACTTTGCCCGCCTGGGTAACGCTATTGGCGACTAATTCAATCACGCCGCCGTTGTTCACTAAGCTATTGGCAGCAATTCGGCCGGTATTTTTAATAACGGAGGCCATAAGTTGGTTAGCGGCACCTGCCGCTATCACTACTAGACCACCATTGACTTCGACAACCCGCTTGTTTTCAATGAGGCCGTTATAAGTGGCGACATCGACCTTGAGGCTCATCAGGGAATTGCCCTTGAAATCCAAGGTAATTTGTTGGCCCGAAGCCAAGGCAACCGTACCCTCACCTTTTTTAGCAAGCAAGTAACCATCGTTACGAACTTCCGGTGCTAGCAAGGCAATGTATCCGCCATCAGCATTGGTATGAATTTTGCCTTCATTAATCACTTGGCCTGTGCCATTACCTTTGTAAGTGGACTTACCTTCCATGAAATCTTTATTGGCGATGTTCATGGTGGTTGCTACTACACCTGCTGCGTTGATGTCAGCACCCTTACCGAAAGTAACGCCGTTCGGATTGACAAAAATCACTTGGCCATTTGCTTTTACTGCACCATCAATCATTGATGGTGTTGCACTCGTTACTCGATTCAAAGTGACTGCATTTGCATTGGGCTGATTGAAGTTAACAGTGGCATTTTTACCAACATTAAAACTATCCCAATTGACGACTGCACGTTGTGAAGTTTGGTTCACATTCATCGTTGCAGAAGTTGCGTTTTGTGTTTGGGTAATGGCAGCACTTCCAGCAACTACTGTTCCACCTGTTGGTAAAACATTCGGGAGTAAAGGAACGGATGGATTTGCTAATACGGTTGTTACTGAAAACAATGCGCCCACAAAAAATGCACGCGTCAATTTGCCTGCAAATGAAGCATTTGCAAAACAAATTTTCAACGAGATTTTCGAAGAAAGGAGCGACCTTTCTAGGAGGGCTTTTTTCAACACATTTACTGGGAAATTTCCGGAAAAAGGATTTTCCCAAAGCCCTATAGCTAATGGAATTAGCCCTAGGGATAACGCCCTGAAACCCCCGTATTTAGGGAGTCTTTTTTGATCAAACTATTGGAAAGATGGGTGTATTTTAAATATCGAAAAAATATCCAATTTCAGTAATCAATTTGAGCAATATGATGAAAGCAGAAATGGAGAAGAATCACTACTTAAAAAGATGAAAACACCACCGCTTTTTCTTTAATGTAGCGGGCTATTTTTCTTGGGTTCTTCTTCTACAACAGACTGTATTTCTACATCTTTTTTTATACTCAATACAGCCTCACCCCAACCAGCCTGAATACGCAGTTGATCTAACAAAAGGCACATTGCGCGCATCAAATTATTTGGTAGATTCAGATTCAAATTACCTCCACCGGGGAGTAGAAAATCTATTGATAATGCATCGTCAAAATCAACTGCTTTTGATGAATCTTGATCTGTTACTTTTTCACCATTTTTAGTCAGAGAATAAGATACATCCATGACTAATAATGGATCAAATCCAAGCGGAAATTGCACACCGGATTCGTAATCTGTTGATCCTGCATTAGCAGTTTTTGAAGCCTCTATCAGCGCTGCTTTTTCAAATTCATTAACGGCTTTTGCCGTGTCAGGTGAATGCACTTGCTCTAGCTTTTTAGTTAGTAAATGGGTGCTAGCAACGAGGATAAATAGCGTCACTCTTCTGGTTAGCCAGAGACGGTACTCAACTTGGTCTTGAGTATTAAACCGAAAGAAAATTCGGTCTTCATTGACCAAATAGGTGGCATTTAACTGCTTAATGGTCATTGCGATATGAGTTAACGGCACTCAGGCGTATTGTCGGCTTCAGCACAGGCATTCGCCCTTAATTGCGGACTTTCTTTACGAATACTTTCATCCATGACAACACTCACACTGGATGAATCTACCTGAGCGCGTAAGCCACTAAGTTGCTGCTTAAACTGAGCAGCGTTTTCTAGACTCATGCTGCCGGATGATGCTCTAGATTTAGCTGCAGCATCAGCTGCTGCGGCTTCTTGAAGTGGAAACCCTACTGACGCCAAACTGATGCCAGTACCGGTGAAATTCGTTAAACCATCAATAATCACTCGGGTTACCCCAGAAGCTGAGCCCATATTGAGCTGACCGCCAACCGAACTTAAGTCGAAATTAATCGTGCCTGGCTGCGATGCTCTAAATGTTGCCACTGAATTACCTGGATCTAGACTTACAGTCAAGGAATCGGTGCTGTAGCTCTGTGTGGCGACTGTCTTTACGCCCATAGTGCTAATTTTGCCCGAGAGCATAAATTGATCGCCAGCCTGCAAGGTTTGGAAATTCGTTGAATAGAATGAATTAATATTGCCAACCAGGCCATCAAAGATAATCCTTGGCTCTCTTTCGGGGTGACCATTCACAAGTCCAGGGTAGATGGCAGCCACAAGCAGAGAATAGATGCCAGCCCTATCCGGATTTACGCTACCGACAAATCTTACGGTCGGATCCCTGGAGATAAGAGTACGCGTATAGAGCGTGCTCTGCATTGCAAATGAAGAGATGAGACGTGTCCGATTGGCAAATTCTGAGAGTAAGAAACCATTAGAACCATTGTTGCCAATCGTCACCGCACCAATATAGGTTTGTTCTTGACCGGTTAATACGTCCGCTAAGAGCTTAATGCTGCCGCCTACAATATAGAAGTTCTGCAACGGAGCAATTGAGCCTACGCTATCACCAATAGTGACAGTGCCGGTGCCAGCGTTGATCTTCAATGAGGCAGACTTGGCGCTGCCAGCATCAATCGTGCTGTTAAAGGTAATTGCACTATTGCTAGAACTCAAGGTGACGCCCGAAGTGGTGTAAGCAGCACCAGCATAATTTGTTAGCTCAGTCACTGACCCACCAGCCGGGCTAATGGTCACACGACCATCATAAATTTGTTCGCCCAGCGTATGAATGCTGCCAGTAATGGTGATCGGCCCAGTGACACGTAGGCTTGATAAAACGACACCACTACCAACTTGTAGATTGCCGGATGATGAAGTCAGTGATCCAGAACCAAGGGCGTTAGCGCTATTCAAGACCAAGGTAGAGCTATTCAATACGGTATTACCGCTAAAGCTGCTATTGCCTGACAAGGTCATCGTGCCACTACCCACCTTAACCAAGGATCCGGTGCCACTGAAGTTACCACCAAAGGTAAAGCTAGAATCTGCAGCACCAACTGTCAGGCTAGCATTCAGGACAACATTACCCTCACCCAAGATTTCATTCAAGGTCATGGCATGCGGGATCGTAAACACGGCACCTGCTGATACCGAAACCACATTAGTTGATGGGATCTCGCCATTCATGAAGAGCATACCCGCTGCAACAGTAGTCATTCCAGAATAGCTATTAATGCCATTCAAGATCAAAGTTCCAGTGCCTGCTTTAATCAAATTACCAGATCCTGCAATGATGCCGCCATATGTTAAGGTTGTGCTGCCATCCACATTGATCGTGCCGTTACCTACTAAGGTGATTCCGCGGGAAGCATTCAGAGTAAAGCTACTGATAGTCTTCAGTGTGCCGTTATTCAGTACAAGCGAGCTTACTGCTACGGAGCTAGGAACAGAACCTAAACCTGCATCACTACTGACCACCAAGGTGCCACCGTTAATGGTGGTGGTGCCGCTGTAGGTGTTAGTACCTGACAGAGTCTGAGTACCGGCAGTAAGAACTAGGTTACCGGTGCCAGAGATGACGCCAGTATAAATGTCATTGGCATTGCTAATAGTCAGTGTTTTACTACCTAAAGCAACATTACCAGAGCTGTTACCAGCCAGGCTGATGATCGAAGCGCCTGCTGTAGTAGCGCTAATGCTAAAGGTGGCGTTATTGATCAGACTGCTTGAAGTGGCAATCGATCCAGAGCCGGACAAGGACAGCGTACCACCATCAATCGTTGTTGTACCAGTGTAGGTGTTGGTGCCAGCTAGGGTTTGAGTACCGGTAGTCAGAACGAGGTTGCCTGCGCCAGAGATGACGCCAGCAAATCGATCACTAGCATTAGTAATGGTTAAGGTCTGAGATCCTAAGACAACTGATCCCGAGCTATTACCCGCTAAACCAACAATTGAAGCGCCAGCTGTAGTGCCGCTGATGTCAAAAATAGCATTGTTTGTAAAGCTGCTTGAAGTTGCAATGGAGCCGGAACCAGTTAGACGTACAGTACCTGCTGATACGGTGGTATCACCAGTGTAGGTGTTGATACCAGCCAGAGTTAATACTCCAGCCTGATCCTTAATGAGGTTGCCAGTACCACTCACCACACCATTGAGAGTGACGTAGTAATAA